>NZ_CALUYL010000010.1 GCF_944324995.1 uncultured Mailhella sp. | reverse complement strand
GAATGGGGTTCAAGGGGTCGCTAGTTCAAATCTAGTCATCCCGACCAGAATTTCAGGGAGCTGTGATGGTGAGTCACGGCTCCCTTTTCTGTTAAAATTTTTCCGCTCAGGCCTCTCTTCCCGCCGCGCCGTCTTTTCTCGTGCCGCAGGGCCTCTCAGAGTCATCTCGCGCCTCGCTTCCCGCGGACGCGTTGCGTCGTTCCTTGCCTGTCTTTTTCTGCATGCCCTTGTTCGTCAGCCCCGGTGTCTGCGGAAAAGTCAATCCTGTCTGCAAAAAAGAGGGGAAGATGCGCCCTGGAAAAATGTTTTGGGGGCTTTTCCACGATGCTCGAAACGATTCAGCCGCACGAAGGGCTGCCGCACCAAAAGGTCGGCGCATCGAGAGACGCGGCTTTCGGCAATCAGATGTTGGCGTCGCCGGATATGCCGTTTTTCCCCCACCGGAACCATGCGCGCTGTTTCAACGGCCTCCTCGTCACGCCTGGCTCTCTCCCCTTCTTCCTGACCAGACTTCCCCAAAACTCACGGCATGCCGGAGGGGGTGCGCCGTATCGGCATTTTCGCACTGCTCCATATTCTGCAAGATGTTGTCCAGCTCTTTCCTGTTCGCATCGCTCAATAATACCGGATAACACGCCTTCCGCCACGGGCGAACATAAGAAACTTGCCGACGACCGCGCCGTTTCTGGCGTCAAGTTCTCCTGAAAATATCACGTCACATGCCATTTCCCCTTCGAAAGACAACGAAATTCTCCATCTCCGGTCGACGCGCCAACGTTTCCCGAGCTTTTGCCCTGCGGGAAACATTGTATTTTTCGAGCGGATTGCGTATATTCTCCCCATCTTTCACGAGGTCGCACCATGACTGCATCTTTCCGTACCCTCCGCTTTTTGCTGCTTATTTTTGTCATTATTTTTCTCTCCGTGGGCGGAGAAGCCCGGGCGCAGGAAAAAATATGGCGGGTCATTTACGTGGAAGGCGGCCCCTTCTCCAACTATCAGCAGACGCTCGCCCAGACGGCCCGCGGACTGGAAAAGCTGGGACTTATCGACAACGGTCAGGTTGCCGTGCCGGAAAATACGGAATCGACCACCGAGATGTGGCTGTGGCTGGCCGACAACGCCCGGGGACGCATTCGCTTTCTCCGCGACGGGCACTACTCCGCCGACTGGGACGCCTCGGCCCGTCAGCACATGAAGGAAGCCATCATCGACCGCGTGCGCAACCGCAAGGACGTGGACATGATTATTGCCATGGGCACGTGGAGCGGCCTCGACATGAGCTCGGAAGATCTGGGCGTGCCCGTCTTCTCCATGAGCGTGACCGACGCCGTGACCGCAGGTATTGTGAAGTCCGCCGACGATTCCGGCAAAGACAACGTGCATGCCCAGCTCGAACCCGGACGCTTCCGCCGCCAGATTTCCATGTTTCACGAAATCTTCCACTTCAAAAAGCTGGGCGTGCCTTTTGAGGACACCCCGGAAGGCCGCAACACCGCCGCCATGGCAGAAATCGAAAAGACGGCCGCCGAGCTGGGCATAGAACTGGTGCTCCGTTCCGCGCCGCTCGATCTGCCCGACGCAGATCAGGCCTTCCGCAATCTCAAGCAATGCGTTGAAGAGCTTTCCAAAGAATCCGACGCCATTTATCTCACCTATACCTCAACGCCCATGGAAAAGATTCCCGAACTCATGGAGCCCATTATTGAAGCCGGACTTCCGTCCTTTGCGCAGGCCGGTCCGCAGCTTGTGGAATACGGCGTGCTCATGAGTCTGGCCCAGGCCAGCTTTGCCGACATCGGGCAGTTTGAGGCCGAATCCATCGCCGCCGTGGTTCACGGCAAAAAGCCCCGTGAAGTCAATCAGATTTTTGAGCCGGAACTCGGACTTGCCATCAATCTGAAAACGGCCATGCGCATAGGCTGGAATCCCCCTCTGGACATTCTCGCCGCCGTTGATGAAATCTATCAGCAGATTCCGGCGGCTCGATAATGACGCAGCTTCCCCTTCGCAGAATTCTTGCCGGCGGCGTTCTCGCGCTGTTGTGCGCACAGCTTCTGTACGGAGCGCTCATGCTCTCCGCGCTCTACAAACAGTACCAAGAGCCGGTGTTTCAGATCAACGGCCTCGTCTGTCAGGACATCGCCGATCATCTCGGTCTTCTCGTGCGCGTAGGCAAGAGTCTGCGCCCACAGACCGTGGAACGCTTTCTCTCGCACTACCGCACCAGAACCGAAGCGGACAACATCGCCGTTGCCGATGCTTCGGGCCGGATCATTCATCAGTGGAAGGACGACGGCTCTTCCACTCTGACGGTGCCGGCCGGAGCTTCCCCCGTGTTCGGAGAGGTGCGCAAGTTTTCCACCGACGACGACTTCTGGACCTCCTGTCCCATCAGGGGAAGAAACGGCGTGGTGAGCGGTCATGTGTTCATGGCTCTCGACAAGGCTCGCATTTCCGCACTGCTCTCCGAGGCCGCCCGCGGGCAGCTCGCGCTCTTTTTCGGCGTCACGCTGGGAGAATGCCTGCTGCTTGCCCTGCTCCTGCATCGTTTTGCCTTCCCCAGGCAGCACTCCTCTCCCAAAAAGTTTTCCGTTCTTCTGCGCGCCTGCTTCATGATTCCCCTTGTGGCCGGACAGATTCTCATTCTCTGTCTGCTCTACTCGCCCCTGTCACGGCTGTACGAAACGGAAATGACGCATGCCGGAACGCAGCTCGCCCGTCAGATGACCTGGGATCTGGAACGCCTTGCCGGCATGGGACTCCCCGTCAGCGGCGTACACGGCCTTGATTCCTGGATGATGGAGCGCCAGAAGCAGATTTCCACCCTGGGCATGGCGGTGTTCGACGTTACGGGAAAACTGCACGCCGCGGCTGACGCGCAGGGCACTCTTTCCGAAGGGGAATGGAAAAAACGCAGCGCCGAGCACGCGCCTGTAACGCTTGTGATGCGCCATCCGGACGACGGCGCGCCCATCGGCAGCGTGCAGGTCATCATGAATCCCGCCACGGCAACCGCCAATCTGCGCTCCGTCATGCTGGACAACCTGACCATGACGGTGGTGGCGGCGCTGTTTCTCTCCGAACTGCTGTTTTTGCTGCTCATGAGCCGCAAGGGCGCAACCGCCATGTCCCGATCGCCGGAATTCATGCGGCCCATCATTTTCGCGTGTCTGTTCGCAACGGAAATGTCCATGTCCTACGTGCCCATATGCATCGGCGAGCTGGGACTTGATCTTTTCGGCCTGCCGCCCGACGTGGTTTCCGGGCTGCCGGTATCCTGCGAACTGTTCATGGCCGGACTTGCCATGTTTGCGGGCGGATTCTGGAGTCAGAAGTCCGGCTGGAGGCCCATGCTGCTCGCCGGTCTCGCGCTGGCATGCCTCGGCTCCTGCGCAAGCTGGCTTTCATCCTCGGCCCTGCCCTTCATTCTGGCCCGCGGCATGTCCGGCCTCGGATACGGCTTCATCAACCTTTCCGCGCAGGTCTTCGTCATCGCGCATTCTTCGGAAGACAGCCGGGCCCGCAATCTGGCCTTCATGTTTGCAGGGCTCTATGCGGGTTCCCTGTGCGGCAGCACCATGGGCGGACTCATCGCCGACCGACTGGGCTATCACGCCGTGTTCCCTGCCTCCGCCGTCATGCTCGCGCTTACCGCAGTCGCCCTGTTCCGACTTCTTCCCCGCGAACCGTGGAAGAGCGAAGAAAACGAGTCCGCCCGCCTCAGCCTGCGCGAAACGCTCTCCTTCTTCTTCGACCGGCGCATGGGCGCGCTTCTGGCGTTCTTCATTATTCCCAACGCGCTCATCACCGTGTGCCTGTTCCAGTTCTTCATGCCTCTCTCCCTGAGTCAGGCCGGAACGTCTCCTGCCACCATCGGCCGAGTGTTTCTCCTTTACTGCATCATCGTCATGTTCGCCGGACCGGCCCTGGGATCGCTGCTCGACAAAACCAGACGCATGGAACGTCCGCTCTTTCTTTCCATGCTCATCGTTTCGCTCAGCGTCGTGGCGCTGGTGGTCTTCCACGGCATTGCCGCCGCCGTGATCAGCATGGCGCTTCTTGCCCTGAACACCTCCATCGCCGCCAACGGCCAGGGCCCCTACGCCCTTTCGCTTCCTGCGGCGCAGCGCTTCGGCCGAGCCCGCACCATGGGCTTCTACAACGTGGCCATGCGCGTGGGACAGGTACTCGGCCCCCTGAGCCTCGGCATCATGATGTCCGTGTGGAACGCGCAAACCGGTCTCACCATTCTTGCGGTCTTCACGCTCTGCTGCGCCCTGCTTTTTGCGGCGCTCAGCTTTTCCCGCAAGACTCATTCACAGGAATCCTGATGCCCCGTCTGTTCATACGTCCCGCCGCATTGAGGCATAATCTCGCCGTGGTCAGCGAACGCTGCCATCAGGCGGGAGCCTCGTGCATGTTCGTATTCAAGGAAGCGCCGCTGCATCCGCAGCTTGTCGCCGACATCCTTCGTGGAAGCTCGGTGCGCAGGCTCGGCCTTGTGGCCTGGCCGCATCACGCCTTTCCCCGACCAAGCGGCGTGGAAATCCATCACGTCTATGCGCCCTCTCCCCTGTGTGCAGCCGAGGCATCCGAATGCGACGCCGTGTACGTCAATTCCCGTTTCGTCGTCCGAACGCTGGCGCAGGCGCGACGTCGCACGCCGCAGTTCCGCATCTCGCTGGAAGTCGGAGACGGCAGAGACGGAGTTCTGCCGGAAGAGCTTCCCGCCCTGAGCGAAGAAATCAGGCGCTGCGGCTTTCCCCTGCGCGGGATCAGCGTCAATTTCGCCTGCCTGAGCTCGGAAGCGCCGGGACAGGCACAGCTTGCCTGCGCCCTCAACGCGCTCGATTCCATCCGTCCCCTCTGCCTGCCGGACGCCGACATTTCCGCAGGCGGCACGGACATGCTGGAATTTGCCGAACACGACAGTCTTCCCCCGGACGTGCGGGAAATCCGCTGCGGAACCGGAGTAACGCTCGGCTTGTATCCGCTTTCCGGCCACGCCGTTCCCGACGCCAGACAGGACGCCTTCCGTCTGGAAACCACGGTGCTGGAATGCCGCGTCAAGAAAGGCCGCCTCATGGCGCTCGTCGATACGGGCACCTTTCACACCGCGCCGGAATGCCTGATTCCGCCTTTTCCCGACATGGCGTACGCCGGGGCATCCTCCGCATACGCCGCCTTCGACGTCACGAACTGCCCGGAACGCGTGCGCGAGGGCATGACTCTTTCCTTCGGTCTGGATTACCACGCGCTTTCCCGGGCGCTCTCGTCGCAGGGACTTGTTCTCGTCAAGGAGGACTCATGAACGATTTTCTCATACGCAGCGCCGGTTCCGACGATCTGGACGAACTCGTCCGTCTGGAAAAGGCCGTGGAACAGCGCCTGCCGAGCCGCGACATGTTTGCCACGGACGACAGGGAATTCTACGAACCCATCATCGAGGGCGCAGGTCATATTCTTCTTGCCTTTGACGGCGAAAACAAACTCGCCGGAGCAAGCGTCATACGCTTTCCCGCTCCCGACGATCCGGAAAATCTCGGCCGTTCGATGTCTCTTCCCGAAAGCGCGCTGGCCGACGTGCGGCATCTGGAATCGGTCTTCGTCCGACCGGACATCCGCGGGAAAGGACTGGCGGAAAGACTGATCCGCGAAAACATGCGTCTCACCGAACACTGTGGCCGCACCATTTCCATGTCTACGGTGTGGCCGGGGAACGCCGCCAGTCTCCGACTCCATATCCGTCTCGGCCTGTACCTCCGGGGTTTCGCCCTGAAATACGGCGGCAAGCCGCGCTACATTCTCATGAGCGGGGGCACTCCTGCAAAAGACGCCGAGCCGGAACTTGCCGACGCGCTGGACACGGCGCGCAGCTGTGAGCTGCTGAAGGCCGGACTTGCCGGCACGGCCGTGCGCCCGCTGCCGGACGGCGAACACGCCGCCGTGGAGTATCGCCCTCTCATCTTCTCCTGAAAACGCCGCTCTGCTTCCCCGAAACAGGCAGAACGGCAACGCCGCGTCTGCGGCACCCCACCCGCGCCAAAAACGCGCGAAAACTTGTGCGGCCGCTGTCCGCGCTCCGGGGCTCTTCTCGCCAAACGAGGGCCCGACTTTGCCTGACTGAGCTGGAAAACTACTCCCCAGAACTGGTTACGCAAAAAAGTCCCGACGCGTCGGCCCGGCCGCAGCGAGCCCATCCCGCCCTTGCGCCGCACAATGACGGAGCGCAGCCTTTTTCGGCGGGCACGGAGAGCGACGCCGCTCTCCGTGCCTTCCATCAAAAGACAACTTTCCCCGCCGCTCCGACTTTTGCCGCAAGAATCGAGCTCTGCCGGATCACTCGGGCGCGCGACGGAAACAGAGCATGGTGATGTCGTCCGACTGCGGGGCCTTGCCGCGATACTTCTTCACCGCCGTCATCACGCCGTGCAGCACCTCGTCGGGAGAAGCCCCGCGCAACTGTTCCAGCGTGGCGGCAATGCGCTCTTCACCAAAGAGTTCCAGCTTTTCGTTCATGGCTTCGGAAACGCCGTCGGTGTACAGCAGGCAATATTCGCCGGGCGCAATCACGGCGTGACACGCCTCGTAGTCGAGTCCCTGCATCGCGCCGACCAGCGGGCCGCTGGTTTCCGTGAGCATGCGCACCGGGACGTCGGCATTCGGATTCACCACAAAGGGCGGACAATGCGCGCCGCTGGCGTAGTCCAGACGCCCCGTTGCAGGATCAAAAAGTCCGATGAACAGCGTGACGAACATGCAGGAAGGATTATTTTCCGCAAGGCGCTCATTGATGCGCAGCATGGCTTCCGAGCATGACAGGCCCTCCGCCAGCGCATAACGCACCAGCGTGACCGTCATGGACATGAACAGCGCCGCGGACACGCCCTTGTCCGACACGTCGCCGATGACCACGGCCTGCCGACCATCCGGCGCGGTGAAGAAGTCGTACAGATCTCCGCCCACTTCCTTGGCCGGCTCCAGAAACGCCGCCGCCGAGTAGCCGAGACTTTTCGGCGCGCCGTCCGGCGGAGGCAGTATGCCCATCTGAATGTCGTGGGCGGCGTTCAGCTCGCCCTGCAACCGCTGACGAACGGCCAGCGTGTCCACCAGGCGGCGGATGTTCTCATCCAGCGCCTTGACCATGTGCGCAAAGGCTCCGGCAAGCTGCCCCACTTCATCCTTTCTGTCCACGGGCAGGCCTTCCACGATGTCGTCGGAAAAGCCCACGCCGCGTTCGGAACTGAAATCCTCGCGGGCTATCTCCCCGGCCCTGCGCGTAAGCAGACGCAGCGGCGCAATGATGCGCATGGTCAGCACCAGCATGAGCATGAGACTCAGCGCCAGCAGCACGGCCGCCACCGCAAACAGATGACGGGTCAGCATTTCCGCAGGGCCGTTGATGGCGCTCAGCGGAATGGCCGCCGCCACATACCAGTCCATGGCCTTGAAATAAGCCAGACGGTACAGCACGGGATTTTCCGAGCCTTCCGTGTCGCCTTCCTGCGCCTGTCCCCTGCCCGCCAGCTCCAGAACAGCCCTGGGAATCGACGAGAGCTGCATGGGCTCGCCCTTGCCCGCCAGCACGCGCCCGTCGGACGAAACCACGGAAATGGACGCTCCCCGACTCAGCTCCAGCGTGTCCAGACGCTCCTGAATGCCGAGTGCCATGCGGCTTTCCAACTGCTTCCGACTCTTTTCCGCGTCGGCCACGGGCGCAGCCAGCACCAGCGTGCCCCTGTTCCGCACAGGCATGAAGCAGACAAGCACGGGCAATTCCTGTCCGCCCTCCCCGGGCACGCGCACAACCGCAAACTGACCGTCTGCCACCGCCTCGCGATGCGCCAGCATGGAACGCGTGGACTGCCCCTTGAAATCCTGCCTTCCGTCTGCCAGAACAAGATCCGTCAGGCTGCCCCCGAGCTCGGCCCGGCCGTACATGTCGTAAAAGGCAAGGCTCAGCCCCTCGGCGTTCAGCGCCGCGCTCCAGCGCTCAAGACTGATCTTTTCCCCGTTGCCGTGCTCCTGCAACAGCATGTCGCGCATCATGACGGCATACTGACGCAGATCCTTCTTTGACTGCAGCACTGACTCCACCTCGGAAGTCAACAGGTTCAGATACCGGACGCTGAGCCCGTCCTCCACCAGCATGACGGTGTTGACAAAGGCTTCTCTTTCCCTCTCCATGCCGCTTTCCAGCAGGCTCGCCCGGCTGAACAGTATGATGGGCACGGCCGCCAGACTGATGGCCGCCCCGACCAGAAGAAACAACTTGCTGCGCAGGGAAAAGTTCATAAATTTTCCTCCGCCATGCGCTGGAGCTTCTTGCGCAGTCCCTCGCGGGTGATGCCGAGCAGTTCCGCAGCCTTCACCTTGCGTCCGCCCGCCTCTTCCAGCGCTCGGCGAATGAGCATCGCTTCCGCCTTCTGAAGATTGAGCGGCAGCTCCTCGAGTCCCCGCCTGACGGCGTTTTCCTGACGACACAGGTATTCCCTGCCCGCTTCCGACTCCAGAATGCGGCCGGACAAATGGGAAAGCTCCACCACGTTGCCCGGCGTGAGCGCGGCGGCGCGCTTCATTTCATTGTTCAGCTCACGCACGTTGCCCGGCCAGGCGTAGCGCAGCAGAAGACCCTGCACCGCCGGGGAAAGCGAAAGCCGCTCCCGGCCCATTTCCGCGCAGTAGCGCTCAAGAAAAGACTGCGCCAGCAGCAGAATGTCGTCTCCGCGCTCGCAAAGCGGCGGCAGACGCAGCTCCACCACGTTGACGCGATAGAAAAGATCCTCGCGAAAACGCCCTTCCTTCACGGCCTGTTCCAGATTGACGTTGGTGGCGGACACCAGAAGAATGTCCACGGGAACAGGATGCGCGCTGCCCACGCGCACGACTTCCCGCTGCTCCAGCACGCGCAGCAGCTTGGCCTGATTGGCAAGACTCATTTCCGCAAGCTCGTCGAGAAACAGGGTGCCGCCGCTCGCTTCCTCTATCAGCCCCTTACGGGAGGAAACTCCCGTGGCCACGCCCTTTTCTATACCGAACATGGCGCTTTCAAAAAGCGTGTCCGGTATGGCCGTGCAGTTCACGGCAATGAACGGCCCGCGGCTGCGCGGCGACTGATGATGCAGGTATCGGGCGAGCACTTCCTTGCCCGTGCCCGTCGGCCCCAGAATGAGCGTGTTGATGGGACGACGCGCAATGGAGCGCGCGAGCTCGAACACCCGGCGCATGGGCTCGCTCTGACCGATGATGCCGTTTCCCGGCGAATACAGCGCTTCCACGCTCTTCTGCAGCTCGTCGTTCTTCTGCACGAGCACCTTGTGCAGCGCCTCAAGTTCGGCGTTCTTCGTTCTGAGCTGCTGAATGAGCTGCGAATTCTGAAACTCACGAGCCTCCACGCGCACCAGCATCATGCCGAAGGCCTCGGCCAGACGCACCAGCTCGTCCGGGCCGGAGCCCGCGCGCGTAAGATCAAAGAGCCTGTCCGTATCGGCATGCTGTCCCAGAGCCAGCGCCCCGCAAAGATCCGTCAGCAACGGCAGCAGACAGTCCGTCTTCTTTTCCTCCACCGTCACAATCTCCTTATTTTTGTTCCAGGCTCTGCACCCAGCGCAGAACTTCGGCCACAGGACCTATGAGATCCTGGGGAATATACGCATTTTCCGTGCCGTCCCGATACAGCGCCCGGGCCAGAGGCACGTTGCGCATGATGGGAATGCCCTCCTGCTTTGCCACTTCCATCATGCGCTTTGCCAGCAATCCTTCGCCCTTGGCCAGCACCACGGGAAGCGGCGTTCTGTTCTTTTCATAATCCAGGGCCACGGCATAATGGGTGGGGTTGGTCACGAGCACCTTCGCCTTTCTTACGTTGTCGAGAGAGTTCTGGGCAAGCATTTCCTTGTGAAGCTGCTTGCGCTTGCTCTTGATGTGCGGGTCTCCCTCGCTTTCCTTGAATTCCCGCTTGACTTCGTCCTTGCTCATCATGTGATTCTGATTGTACTTGTAACGCTGATACAGATAATCCAGCGCCGCAATGACGCAGAACGCTCCGGCGGCGGTGAGCACCAGAGAATTGACCGCCGCGCCGACCACGGTCCACATGGCTCCTATGCCGCTTTCGGGCATGCCGAACAGCATGGGCAGGTACTTTTTAAGAATGAAGAACACCACGCCGCCGAGCACGCCCACCTTGATGAGATTCTTGACGAGCTCAAACAGGTTCTTCATGGAAAACACCTTCTGGAACCACTTCTTGGGATCCAGGTTTTCCAGCTTGGGCATGGCGGCCTTGAAGGCGAAGAGCACGCCCGTCTGCGCCAGCGTTCCCGCCAGGGCCACGCCCATGACTATGCCCACCACCGGAGCCACCAGCATGACCGAGGAATGCACGACCAGAGGCACCGCCCTGGCCATGGCCTCATGAAAAGGCAGCGTGATGAACTCCATGGGCAGAAGCACCATGTCCCTGAGCAGAGAAAAAATGTTCCCCGCATTGGCGGCAAGATAGACCCCGACCGCCAGTGTGGTAAGCGCGGGAGCAATGTCCTGACTCCGGCACACATCGCCCTTTTCCCGGGCTTCGCGCAATCGTTTCGGTGTCGGCTGTTCTGTTTTTTCGTCGCTCATGGCAGCAGCACCTGCAGATAGCGCAAATCGGAACCGAAGGAGTCAAACATGCTCACCGCTCCGGTCATGAGCATGCTGAAATAGAAAATAAGCAGCAGAGAGGCAAGACCGCTCTTCACGGGCATGGCCAGCACGTACACGTTGAGCTGCGAGGCGAAGCGGTTGATGAGGCCGAGCGAAATGTCGGTGAGCAGACAGGCCACCACCACGGGCCCGGAAAGCAGCACCATGTCCAGGGCAAGATCGCTCACCTTTTTCGCAAAAAAGAGCGGCAGCGTCGGCTGCTGGAAAAACGTCGACGGCAGCAGTGACGCGACCGGCCAGAATTCATAGCTGGCGTACACCACGCCGAGAAAGGTCAGGAACGCTCCCGTGGAGAAGAACACGTACACGGCGCTCTGAAAAAAGAAGGAACCTGTGGGCGACGTCTGCTCTCCGGCCAGCGGATCGGTTTCCGTGGCCTGTCCCGCGCCGCGCTGGTTGTCGATGAAGAAGCCCGCACACTGGATGGTCCAGAACATCATGCCCACAAGAAAGCCCATGAGCATGCCGAGAAACACTTCCTTGGCAATGAGCGCCCCCACATGCAGGCCCGAAGCGAGCGACAGCCCTTCCCAGAGCGGAATCTGAGCCAGCAGCATGGGGTGCAGCACCAGGTAGCAGGCCAGCACGATGGTGAAGCGAAGCTGCCCCGTCACCAGCGTGCCGCCCATGAACGGCGCCGTCTGCATGAGCATGAAAAGACGCGGCGTTCCCAGAAGAAACGCCAGAAGATGCTCCTGCAGCGAATATCCCCAGAACAGACCGGTATCCAAAACTCCTCGCTCCCCAAACTTTTCCGGCTTCTGCGCCCGCGCGCCCGTCTGCGCCTCACGTCAGAAGGCCGTCAGCGCCGCTCTGCCCGCAGCGTGGCCCTTCCGGTACTGCCGCGCCCTTTCCGAGCCGCGCATCAGACGCCGCACCCTTCACAGCAGATAAAAACGGGTAAAGATTTCATCCGCATAGCGCAGTATCTGCCCCGACATCCAGCCGCCCAGCAAAAACAGCGTCAGCACCACGGCAATGAGCTTCACGCCGAAGGTGAGCGTCTGCTCCTGAAGCTGCGTCACCGCCTGCACGAGGCTGAGCACAATGCCGATGACCGACGCGATGACGATGGGCGGCAGAGAAATCACAAGCACCAGATACAGCGCCTGCGAGGCATAATCCATGGCAATGCTGTTCATGCCCTTTCCCCTATATTCTGATGCGGCTCACGGGCTGCACCGAAATTTCCGGCGTCACTTCCTGATAGGCCATGACGGGCAGCTCGTAATACTTGCTTTCGATAAGACGCCGCACATAGCGCCGGATGTCCATGGACGCCATGAGCACGGGTTTCTGCGTGCTGCCCTTGTACTTGCCCGCGGCCTCGCCCACCGCCTGAACGATGCGCTGCGACGTGTTCGGATCCAGCGACAGGAACGCGCCCGCCGACGTCTGCCGGATGGCCTTGCGTATGGTTTCCTCCAGCGAGGGATCCATGAGTATGGCCGGAAGCATGTTCTGCCCGCGAGAATACATATAGCTTATCTGACGCTTGAGGGCGCTGCGTACGTATTCCGTGAGCATGACCACGTCCTTTTCCTTGGGGCTCCATTCAATGAGCGCCTCAAGAATGCTGCGCAGATCGCGGATGGAAATCTGTTCCTGCACCAGACGCTGGAATATTTCCGCAATGCGCTGCACGGGCAGAAGACGCGTCACCTCGCGCACCAGATCGGGAGCGCGTTCCTCCATGCGGTCGAGCAGGTATTTGCTCTCCTGCATGCCGAGGAAGCTCGACGCGTGCCGCGAAAGCAGCAGAGAAAGATGATAGGCCAGAATGCGTGCATGCGGCATGCAGCTTATGCCCGCCTGGTCCAGACGCGCCATGTCGGCCTCGGCCACCCACAGCGGATCCACGTCGGGCAGGAAGGGCTCGCCTTCCCGGTACGAGACGCCGAGCAGGTCCAGATTGACCTTCTTCTCCCGCACGATGACCATGCCCTTTTCCAGCTTGCCCCGCGCCATGGGAATCTCATTGAGATTGAGCACGTAGCCCAGCGAGGGAAGCGAAGGGTTCGGACGGATGTTGATGCCGGGGAACGGCACGCCGAGATCGAAGTACAGCGCGCGGCGAAGTCCGGAAAGTTCGCTGTTAAGCGAATCGTAATCCATGGATTCCCCGATGTCCGGCGCGATGTCCAGAATGATGGGAATGGTGGGCGCAAAATCGTCCTGCGGGCCGGAAGCGGATCTGGGCTTTTTCTTCTCCGCCGCCGGAGCCAGGGAACGGGCCAGTTCCGCCTTGCCGTCCGGCTTTTCGGGGGCCGAGGCCAGGCGTTCGAGCACGTAGCCGAAGCCGCCCACGGCAAACGCCAGGGTGAAAAGCTGCGGCTTGGGGAATCCCGGAATGAGCGCAAAAAGGAAAATGAGTCCGCCCGCCATCTGCAGCGCCTTGGGCTGAGCAAAGAACTGCTGGCCTATCTGCGCGCCCACGTTGTCGTCGCTGTCGCCGGAACGGGTGATGAGAATGCCGGCCGAAATGGACACCAGAAGCGACGGAATCTGCGAAACCAGACCGTCGCCGATGGTGAGGATGCCGTAGGTGTGCAGGGCCTCGCCGGCCGTCATGCCGTGCTGCGTGATGCCGATGATGGTGCCGCCCACAATGTTGATGACGGCAATGATCATGCCCGCGATGCTGTCGCCCTTGACGAACTTCATGGCGCCGTCCATGGCGCCGTACATCTGGCTTTCGAGCTGCACGCGGTTGCGCCGCACCTGCGCCTCTTCCATGTCTATGACGCCGGCGCGCATGTCGGCGTCGATGGACATCTGCTTGCCGGGCATGGCGTCCAGCGTGAAGCGCGCGCCCACTTCGGCCACGCGTTCCGCGCCCTTGGCGATGACGAGAAACTGCACGATGGTGAGAATGACGAACACCACCGCGCCCACCACGAAGTTGCCGCCGAGCGCAAAGTCGCCGAACGTGAAAATGATCTCGCCCGCGTCGGCCTGAAGCAGAATAAGACGGGTGGTCGTGATGTTCAGACCCACGCGAAAAAGCGTGGTGAACAGGAGCATGGTGGGAAACGAGGAAAAATCCAGCGCCGTCTTCACGTACATGGACATCATGAGCATGAGAAACGACAGGGTCATGTTCACGCCGATGAGCGTATCCACGAGGGGCGTGGGCAGGGGCACGATCATAAGCGCCACAACGACGACCAGCAGCATCACCATGGTGATGTCGTTGTGACGGGTCATCAGTCTGACCCCGAGCGAGGCCTTGTCCATCAGACTCATGCGTTCTTTCCTCCTCCGGCGAGGAACAGATATTCATCAAGCGCCGCGCGGGCCTCTTCCTTTCTGCCTTCGAGCCAGAAGGCCTGCGCCTTCATGAGATGCAGCACCGCCTGACGGGAAGAGAGCGGCCCGCCGCTCATGGCTCCGCGCAGAGCTTCGAGCGCCGCCGCGCCGTCGCCCGCGCTTATGGCCACCGCCGCCACGCCCGCAAGCGCCAGCCTGTCGGGATGCTCCCGAGGCGCAAGCGCGGCCAGCGCGGCATAGATTCTGCCGGCGCGCTCTTCCTGCCCCATGCGCAGCATCATGTACGCCAGCACGTGAAGCGTCTTCTTCTCGTTTTCCTTCAGCACGACAGGCTCAGCCTCCTATCATCAGACCAAGATAGGCCTGCAAGAGCTGACCGTTCTGAAGCAGCGGCTCCAGCTCCTTCGACACCATTTCGCGAACGGCCGGGTCAGAGTTGTCCGCAAGATCCTTCACGCATTCGTGCAGGGATTCGGAAAACGCCTCGGGGCTCAGCATGGAGCCGTCGCCCACATCCGGGCAGAGCGCCCGTTCCATGAGCTGCCACGCGTTGTTCGGCGCATAGAGCTCCTCAAGGCCGGGTTCGCTGAGCGCGTTGGAAGCCAGCTCCCTCGCCCGCGGAAGATTGTCGGGATCCGGCATGTCCATGACATGCTGAATGCCCAGAGACGAATCAAGAAGATTGACAGGTAACGGCATAATTCATGCACCTCCAGACAAATCGCGAAACCGGCCTACAGCGCCCCGCGCAGAAGTTCCGCCAGAAAACGCAGCGCGTTCTCCAGACCCGCCGACGTGACGGCGTTCTCCTCCATGCGCGTGAGCAGAACGGCCCTGCCGGAAAACGCTCCGGCAAATACCGGCATGGGATAGCCGTGCCTGTAGTCGCAAAGCTCCAGCAGACGCCTCGTCGCGCCCCCGTCGGGCACGGGCAGCGGCGCAGCCACATACACAAGGAGCTCGCCCGCTCCCGCCTTCTCCTGACGCTCCAGATAAAGACTGCCCACGTTCTCGATGTCCAGCCGCGCGACGCCTTCCGAAGACAGCGCAAGGCGCTCCAGACCGAGTCTGCGGCCGAAGGCTTCTATTTCATAGTCCAGCATGGCGTCATCCTTCCTGTTTGGCCAGGTACTCGTCTTCGCGCTCAATAGCCCGGTCCACGGCCTCCTGTACGGCGTCGAGCACCTTCATGCGGCCCTGATCGTCGTCGAAAAGCGCCGAGGGAAACTTTCTCGCCGTGCTCAGAAGCTCCTGCAAAAAGAGCACTTCTCTTTCTATATCAGGCGCTCCGGCCTTGGCAAGAATGCTTTCTATCTGCGCAGCGCCTATGAAGCGCATTTCCCGAAGTCCCACAATGCTCCCGAGCAGATCCATGGCCGTGAGTCCGCCTTCGCGCGGCGGCACGCCATGCACCCTGTGCCAGCGATCCATCATGGTCTCGCACAGGCGATAGGCGCTCTGCGTCAGCCGCACCTTGCCGAGCGTTTCATGCACGCTCTCCAGATGCCGTACTCCCATGCTCGGCTCGTCGGACGCCATATCCGCACTGAGCGCGGAAAAAAGAAAGTCCATGGCCTTGTCGAAATCGCCGCCGTACTTTTCCATCACGTGGGCGAACACCTCGTTGACCGAAGCAAACTCGCACACCGTGCGGCGGTAAAAATCGCGCATTTCGTCGCTGCCGCCGAGATCCCTGAATCTCGCCGACGCCAGCGCGCCCTGAACGCCCGCCCGTATGGCCGGACCTTCCCGCTCCTCAAGCTCGGCAACGGCGGCGTCCACATCCCTGCGCAACGCCTCGTCGGCTCCCTCGCTCTGCAGCTCTTCCTGCATCTGCCTGAGAGCCGCCCACGCGTCCGAGGGATCGGGAAAATACTCCCGCACCTTGTCCAGCGCGCGACGCGAATCCGCCCGGGTGTGCAGACTGTCGCGCAGCTGATTGAGCTGCTCGCTCTTGCCGGCCTCGTGCATGAGCTCCTGATAAAGCTTGACGCGATCCTCTTCCGACTTCTTTATCTTGTCCCGCTCCTTGCGTTCTTCAAGCTCGAAATCGTCCGTCGTGTCGGCAGAGAACGTCAGTTCTTCCGCGGCATCGGCCAAAAGAGACTCAGGCGAGGGCTGCTGAACAACGGCGTTCCCCATAAAGGCGCCCTTCGCTGCGGAGCTTTCCGTATGTCGAACCTGTTCGGCCGTAGAAAAGGCCCCTGATATGGAATTTATAGGCATGCTGTGCGCTCCTGTATATACTTATCAATGCAAGTATCGTGCCAGAAAGCAGTGTTGCGCTCATTTATGCTCGGCGCATTTGCGATTGCAACCGGTCGGCGCCTTTGGTAGTATGTCGAAAACGAGGGTGCATGGCAACTCTTTTCCCATGAACGCCAAAAAAATTGGCATTTCCTCATGGAGCCGACGAGCACCTTTCCTCCATCCTCCCGCCGACAGGCCGCATTCCCATTTTGGCATGCTTCTTGCATAATAGTTAGCGAACCGCAAACATGCAAAAGCGGTGCCCATACTTAAGGAGTTCATCATGGCTTTTACCGAACAGGATCTGAAAAATCAGCAGCAGGAAATCTCCCGCCTTGCCGACGAACTTTCCAAACTCAACGCCGTCTTCGCCCAGCAGAAAAAAATCCTCGGCTTTGCCGAAGATCAGCCCGTCACCGTTGACGCTTCGGAAATGACGCCCGAACTGGAACGCGCCATGGCCGAAGCCACCGAACGCGCAAAGCGCGAAGGCGAAGCCAGAGCCGCCCAGGCCAGAACGACCTCCAATTCCGGCAGCTGCTGCGCCGGTCGCGGACGCCGGGGCGCGGTACGAATCTGAACCGGGCGTCAGAAAGGCAATACAATAATGAAAATTACCAGTTCCGGCCTTCTCGGCTCCATCACGGGCAACATCGACCTCGGCACCGGCGACGCGCAGACGATATTTGCCAAGCTTCAGCTCGCGCAGGCCGAAAAGTGCAAGAAGCTCATCGAAAGCATCATGCACGACGTCGAGGAAATCCAGAGCGAACAGAAGGCTTGCGGCACCATGATCGAAAAGGCGAGGGAACTGCAGAGCCAGGCCCAGGCCAGCGGCGCAAGCACCGAAATGCCCGCCGACATGGTGCAGTACTTCAAGGAGCACGGTCTGTCCTGTGCCGCTGACGGCAACAGCAACACGTGCGACGCCGCTCAGTGGAACGCCAACCTGACATCGCTGACCAGCTATCAGAATCAGCTTGCCGACAAGGCTCGGCCTCTCATAAACGTTCTGCAGAGCTATACCGGGCAGTACAGCGCCCATCTGCAGGATACAGGCGGGCAGTCCACAGAACAATAGACCGCCTGCGCTTCCCTCAGCGGAAGCACGGATGCGGTCACAACAGCCCGGTTCACAACTTTTGAAAAACGACAGGAAGATATCATGTCTCAGGTAAACAGCACCAGTTCTCTTTCCTCCATCATGAACCTCATCGACCTCGGCCCCACCGGCAGCGTGCAGATGATGTTCGCCAAGCTCCAGCTCGCGCAGTCCGAAATCTGCAAGTCGCAGGCCACGGACTACATGAAGCAGATCGAAGACATCCAGAACGAACAGAAAGAATGCGCCGAAATGATCGAACGCGCCAGAGAGCTCCAGAATACCGCCAAGGCCGACAATAAGAACACCGAAATGCCCGCCGACATGGTGAAGTATTTCGATGATCATAACCTGTCCTACGACACGGACGGCAAGGACAACAAGCACAGCGCCGATCAGTGGGACTACAACCTGAAGTCGCTGACCAACTATCAGGAACAGATAGGCAACAAGACGCAGACCCTCATGGTGTATCTGCAGGACTTCATCGGGCAGTACAACTCCTATCTGCAGGGCGCGAACACGCAGATCTCCAACGCCAACCAGACCCTCACCAGCCTGGCCCGCGGACAGTAGGCCGCCCCGCTCCCCAATCGACGTCGGGCGCGGTCTGATCGGCTCACAACTTTTGAGAACAACAGGAAGGCATCATGTCACAGGTATCTGGAACCAATTCTCTTTCCTCCATCATGGACGCCATCGATCTCGGCCCCACCGGCAGCGTTCAGATGATGTTCGCCAAGCTTCAGCTTGCGCAGTCCGAAATCTGCAAGGCGCAGGCCACGGACTACATGAAGCAGATCGAAGACATCCAGAACGAACAGAAAGAATGCGCCGAAATGATCGAACAGGCCAGGAAGCTCCAGAACGACGCCAAAACCGGAAAGGGCAACTGCCCCTGGGACAAAAAGGCGTCCATGATGCCCCAGGAAATGGCGGACTACTTCAAGAAGCATAATCTGAGCTACGACACCACCGGCAACGATCTGGCCCACAACCCCGACGAATGGGACTACAACCTGAAGTCGCTGACCAACTATCAGGAGCAGATAGGCAACAAGACGCAGACGCTCATGGTCTATCTGCAGGACTTCATCGGACAGTACAACTCCTACTTGCAGGGTGCGAACACCCAGATTTCCAACGCCAACCAGACCCTCACCAGCCTGGCCCGGGGGCAGTAGGCCGCTTCGCTTCCGCATCCGGCTTCAGACGCGGCCTGATCCGCTCACAACTTTTGAGAACAACAGGAAGATATCATGTCACAGGTATCTGGAACCAATTCTCTTTCCTCCATCATGGACGCCATCGACCTCGGTCCCACCGGCAGCGTTCAGATGATGTTCGCCAAGCTCCAGCTCGCGCAGTCCGAAATCTGCAAGGCGCAGGCCACGGACTACATGAAGCAGATCGAGGAAATTCAGAACGAACAGAAAGAATGCGCCGAAATGATCGAACAGGCCCGCAACTGTCAGCAGATGGGCAGCAACGGCGAAGGCGTAGGCAAAACCAGCATCAGCGGCACCAAGACCACCGGCAAGGACTGCTACCCCATGTCGCAGGAACTTGTCGATTTCATGAATGAGCGCGGACTCAGCTTTCCCAACAACGACAAGGACTACATCCTCGGCAAGGACGAGTGGGACTACGCGCTGAAATCGCTGACCAACTATCAGGAAACCGTGGGCAACAAGACGCAGACCCTCATGGTGTATCTGCAGGACTTCATCGGGCAGTACAACTCCTATCTGCAGGGCGCAAACACCCAGATTTCCAACGCGAACCAGACCCTGACCAATCTGGCCCGCGGTCAGTAGGCCGCCCCGATTCCGACGCCTTTTTCTCAAGTTAACCTTCTTACCCTAAAAAGGGATCACGCCATGGCCGACAACACTCCCCTCAGCGACAGCGACATCGCCACCATCATCAGTGCTCTGAACAAGGGCGCCAGCATCGGCGACGTGTGCAACGTGACGGACGAACAGATAGAATCTCTCTATGCGCTTGCCTACAATCTCTATACCTCCGGCAACTTTGCCGACGCCGGAACCGTGTTTCAGGCTCTGTGCCTGTACCGGCACAAGGAAGTCCGCTTCTGGATGGGACTTGCCGGCTGCCGTCAGGCGCAGGGAGATCTGAAGGGAGCCGTCGACGCCTACGCCATGGCCGGAACCGCCGGTCTGCTGGCCGATCCCACGCCCTTCCTCTTTGCCGCCAAATGCTACATTCAGCTCGGCGACAGGGAAAACGCCGTGGGCGCCCTCAAGGGTCTGCTCACGCTGGGCGATGAAAACAATCCCGCACACGCGGATTGCCACAAGAAGGCCCGCGCGCTGCTCACCATGCTCAATGCAAGCGAGTAAATCATGGTCGATTTCAATCCCATCAGCTCCTATAATCCGCTCTCTTCCACCGGCGGGGTAAATTCCCAGAAAACCGAAGCCACCGGAGCTTCCGGCACCGACTCCCCCCTTGTCCTCGACCCTAAGAACGAGGAACTTCAGAACCTTCTTGCCGAACTCGGCCTGCCCGAGATTCCCCTCTCCTCCAGCCCGCTTTCCCTCGACACGCTGATCAACGCCCTCGGCGACGACGTGCGCCGTCAGGCCTGCCGCGACGGCGTGTCCAGCCTGGAGCTCAAGGCGGAACAGCAGGCGGAAGTCAATGAAAAGGAACTGCAGGAAATTGCCGACCGTCTGGAAGAAATGAAGAAGAAATCCGTGCTCAACGGCTTTCTCAAGGCCTTCAAGATCATCGGCGCCATCGTGGGAGCCATCGCCTCCGTGGCGAGCATCGTGGCCGGCGCGCTGACGGCCAACCCGCTGCTCATTGCCGCGGGCGCGGTCGGCCTGGTCACCACCGTGGACAGCGTGGTATCCCTCGCGTCCGACGGCAAGTACAGCATCGCCGCCGGCTTCACGGAACTCGGCAAAAAACTGGGCATGAGCGACGAAGCCGCCCAGTGGTTCGGCTTCGGCATGAACATGGCCATCATGCTGGTCTCCATAGGCGTCAGCCTCGGTGCTGGCTTTGCCTCCAGCGCCGGAAGCCTGGCCAGCGTCGGCAGTCAGGCCGCGCAGAAGGCCGCACAGATCACGTCTCTGGCCTCCAAGATCACCAACATCGCCTCCGGCATCACCAACACCGCCACGGGCGCAGCCACCATTGCCGGAGCCGTCATCGACTACAAGATCTCGAGCAGTCAGGCGGACAGCAAGGAACTTGAAGCCATTCTGGAACGTCTGCGCGAGGCCATCCAGATGGACAGGGATCTCGTGGAAGCGGAAATGACGCGGGCCAACGACCTCATGACCAAGGTCAGGGAAATCGTCGGGGAATGCGCGGAAACGCAGAGCACCATTCTGGGCGCCTCCCCCGCCATGGCCTGATCGGAAACGAGCGAAGAAGGAGTTCTCCATGGCCACCATCAACAGTGTCAATGATCTCGTAGGGTTCGATCAGTATCTCTACGACTACATGAAGACGTCCTACATCAAGTCCACCGGCAAGACCGAAAGCGACTTTGAAGCGCTGGTCCTCTCCGTTTCGGACAACGGCAAGCTCTCCTTCATGGACGTCGTGGACGAAATACGCGACCTTCTGCCCAAGCCGACTGGAACCCTCAATGTTTCCTCTCTGGGGGCCGTGCCCTCCTTCGGCAGCAGCTATCTGGCCCTGATTACCGAGCTCTCCTCGGAACAGCGCCGTCAGAATGCCGAAATGCGCGCCATGCAGACGGAGGAAATGGCTTCCAAGATTGAGGACCAGGCCGATACCATCCGTAAAAAGGCCATAGTGCAGCTTGTCACCGGCGTCGTGACCGGCGCGCTGAGCATCGCGCAGGGCCTGGCCTCCGTTTCCATGACGGCCAAGGGCATCAGCGCCAACGAACAGACCGCCAAGAACACGTACAATTCTTCCATGGAATCCTCCACGGGCGGCGGCACCAGGCCCATCGTCGGCGAACAGGCCATGAACGAAGCGCTGGACAAGGCAAACAACGCCTCCACGCTGGCCAGACAGCAGGCCGACATGGTGCTCAATTCCAGAGTGCAGGCCTTCAACTCCGGCATGGGCGGCGCAAACAGCATTCTCGGCAGCATCGGTCAGTGCGTGAGCACCATGTACGACGCCGAGCTCAAGGAACTGGAAGGCGACGTGGAACGCATCCGCGCCCAGCAGCAGAATCTGGAAAGTCTGGATGAAGCTCTGAAGGCCCTCATTCAAAAGTCCCTCAGCTCGCAGGACGCCATTCAGCAGAACATCAACCAGACCAGAACCAAAATTCTTGGCTGATCCCTTCGTTCGGAGGGAGTTTTCTCTCTCCGGACAAAGGGGCCCTTTCAGGCTGAAAAAGCGCCCGGCACAACGCACAGGACATTTGACAGACCTCTGCAAAAGTCACTAAAGTGGAAAAAATTCAGGAGCTCGTCATGACATCGTCTCTTCAGCAGACCGTCGACATCATCACCCGGGCTGCAGGATGGAACAACGCCTCTCCCGACGGCGACGGCGTCTTCCGTTTTTCGCTGGAAGGCGGTCTGGATTTTGAACTGTTCTCGCCGGACAGCTCGACCGGCATTCTGCTGGCAAAGCTCGGAGCCGCCCCTTCCGGAGACGACACTCAGGCCGAGAGCGAGATTCAGCGTCTGGCGGCGCTGGCGGCGGGATCCCTGAAAAAACGCCGTTCCGTGTTCGGCATCGGGGAGAGCGGGCTTGAGCTCCACCGCTCCTTCCGCCTCGCCACAGCGACCGAAACTGCGCTCGTTGCCGAAGTCCGGGATTTTCTCAACGATCTTGCCTGGTGGAAACGGCAGATTTCCGGTTCCGCCGATTCTGCCGGCGTCCGGCCGTCTCCGTTCAGCTTCTCGTTCGGCGCCTGGCCTGCCGCCGATTCCTTCCAAGGATGACTATGAGGATCTCCGCTTCCCGGCTTTTCCCGTCCAGCACGCTCAGACTGGCGCTTGTCGCCTGCCTGTGCCTTCTTGTTTTCTGCGCCCAGGCCTCGGCCGCAGGGCCCTTCCGCCGCAATTTCTCCTATTATGCCGATCGACAGGAACTGGGAACGGTACTCATGAACTTTGCGCAGGCCGAAGGCTATACAGCCGCCGTTTCCCCGGCGGTCAAGGGCAAGGTGAGCGGCAGATTTCAGGACGTTCCGCCCCTCACCTTTCTCGACGGCATGCGCAGCGCCTTCGACGTGTACTGGTACACGCTCGGCAAAACGCTGCATTTCTACAACGCCTCGGAAACAAAACGCATCTTCATTTCTCCGCGCACCGGTACGGCGCAGCAGCTCTACAGCGCGCTCCGAAACTCCGCCGTATTCTCTCCGCAGCTCCCCCCTTCGCTGGGAGCCGCCGGAGACGTCATTTCCGTATCCGGTCCGCAGTCCTATCTGGATCAGATCCGCAGCGCCGTAGCCGCCTATGAAGCCTCGCAGACGGAGCAGATCGTCATGCGGGTTTTTCCGCTCAAGCACGCCTGGGCCGAAGACATGACCGTAAGCAGCATGGACAAAACCGTGACCGTGCCCGGCATCGCCTCCATTCTGCGCGCCATGGTCATGGGCACCACCGTTTCCGGCACCAAGGTGACGCAGGAGCGGGCCACCGTGGAAAAGCTGGGCGGAAAGGGACTGGCCGCTCTCGGCGCCGACGACAATTCCGAACCGCAGACTCCGGCCTCGCCCACGCCGGTCAGCACCGGCAGCATCAGCATTATGGCCGATCCGCGCGTCAACGCCGTGCTCGTGAGCGACGCCGCCTACCGCATGCCCTACTACGCCCAGGTCATCAAGGATCTGGACAAACCCGTGGAGCTGGTGGAAATCCACGCCGCCATCGTGGACATCGACACCGACTTCAAGCGCGACCTCGGCATTTCCTTCCAGGGCGCAGGGTACAACAACAACGGCTGGAGCGGCGGCGGCACCATTTCCGGCAACACCTCCGGCGGCACGGGCATGCCTTCGCCCGGCGTGGTGGACAGCGCCGGCATGACGCTCTCCACCATCTATACCCACGGCAGCGACTTTTTCCTTGCGCGCATTCAGGCGCTGGAAGAAAACAACGAAGCCCGCGTGCTCGGCCGTCCCTCCGTGCTCACGGTGGACAACATTCAGGCCACGCTGGAAAACACCACCACCTATTATGTGGAAGTGCAGGGCTATCAGGCCGTGGATCTCTACAAGGTGGAAGCCGGCACCGTGCTGCGCGTGACGCCCCACATCATCAGGGAAAACGGCGAAACCTCCATCAAGCTGGCCGTCAGCGTGCAGGACGATCAGGACAACAGCACGAGCACCGTTTCAACCGCCACGGGCGTGCCGCCCATCAAGCAGACCAAGATCAACACGCAGGCCATCGTCAACGCGGGGCAGAGCCTGCTCATCGGCGGCTACTACTACGAGCAGAAGGAAGCCGGAGAAAGCGGCGTTCCCCTGCTCATGCACATTCCCGTGCTGGGCAACCTGTTCAAGGCCAAGTCCAAGCAGAGCAAGCGCATGGAGCGCCTCATTCTCATCACCCCCCGCATCGTGCAGCTGAACGAGACCAACGTGCCCGTGCAGGCGGAGGATCCGTCCTTCCATCGCGACGCCACCCAGGCCGACTACGCTCCCCGCGAGCCTGTTCAGCCCCGGGGCGCGGGCTGCTCCCGTGCCTCCAGCACGCCGAAAGTCTCCACGATTTCCGGCGCGGAAAGGACGCTCTAAATGAACGGCGTCACCCTTCGCGTGTTTTCCGGCATTCACCTCGGCGCGGAAATAGAACTGGAAGACGGCGCGTACGTCATGGGTTCCGACGATTCCTGCGATCTCATTTTCGGGGATTCCTCTCTGGTGGCCCGTCATGCCGTGCTGCGCGTCACCTCTTCGGAAAAGGGGCCGCAGGTGACCGTGGAGCCGCTGGACGGCCCCGTAACACTGAACGGCGAAGCGCTGCAGCAGGAACAGCCGGTGTTGCCGCGGCGGCCCTTCAGTCTCGGCCAGGTGCTCTTTTCCTGGACGGAAACCGCGTCCGCCGGAAACGCCGCCTGGCAGGAAGTGGAAGACGTCATGGCACGCGCCCGCAAGCCTGCCGAAACCCCGACTCCAGACAATGCCCGGGCTGCGGCAACGATGTCGGCAGCCGCCGCTCCCGATGCCAACAATGCTGGCATCACCGACGAAACAACGCCGCTCTCCATGGAAGAAGACTCGCCTGCGGAAGAAGCCTCCGAGCCGCCGCGCAGATCCGGCCGTTTTCTGCGGAAGGCGGGCGTCGCCCTTGCCGTGGTGCTGCTGGGTCTGCTTTCCCTGACCTGGAAGGGGTCGGACGGCGGACTTTCCCCGGAAGAGCGCGTGCGCGCCCTGCTCGACGAGGCGGGCTACCACAACCTGACCGTGGTCGGCACGGAAAACGGCGTCACCGTGACGGGGCGCATCGCTTCCGACAGGGAACGCGGCAGGCTGCTCAGGCTGGCACAGTTTTTGCAGTTCCCCGTGTATCTGGACGTCACGGTTCGTTCCGACGCCGCGGACGCCGTCAGGGCCTCCTTCAACACGCTCGGACTGTATCCCGACGTGACGGAGCTGCCGCCTTCCGCGCATCCGGGGCTGCTCGTCAAGGGCTACATCAAAAACGGCGTGCTGGAGGAACAGGCGCTCTCGGAGGCCGTGCGCAACGTGCCCGACCTGCAGACGTCGCCCACCACGGGCAAGCCGAAGCTGGCCCTGTTCCGCGACATCCGCCACGAGACGGACGTGCAGATTCTTCTCGCGCCCGCGCTGATTTCGGCCGGACTTGAGACGGTGAAGACGGAGTATCTTCCGGGGCGCATCGTGCTGCACGGCGCATTCACGCCGCAGACGAGGTCCTCGCTGGAAAAGACGGTGGCCGCCGTGCAGGAACGTCTCGGCGTTCCGGTGCGCTTCGACATCGTCAACGATTCCGAGACGCTGCAACCGGCCAAAAGCGACAACATCTACGCAAGGGAAGAGCCGCGGCGCGCCGCTCCCGCCGCACCCGAGCCGCGCGAAGCGACGGGCTTCAGCGTGACTTCGGTTTCCATGGGCGCCCTGAAGTTCATCACGCTGGCCGGAGGCGAACGGGTGTTTGAAGGCGGCGATCTGCCCGGCGGATACCGGCTGGAAAGCATTTCCGTGGATGCGCTCACCCTGAGCAGAAACAATCAAACCATCACCTATCCATTGCGAGGTTCCCATGAGTGAATTCGTCTCCGTTCTCGACATTATGGAGAACGCCCCCTACGGAGCGCAGACCGCCGTGCGCGATGAAGTGGCCGCCATGGACGCCGATCTCAGGCGAGCCATGGACAAGGGCCTCACGCCGGAGGACATGAAGACGGCGCAGGCGGCCCGTTCGGCCGTGCATGCCGCCGCCGACATTCTCGACAAGCTTTTTGCATGATTTCAGGAGGACACTATGGATTCCATCAGCGGATTCAACATTTCCCAGATGTTTGAAAACACCCTTCAGGGCATCAGCACCAAGGGTTCCGATCTCAACGCGAAGATGGAAGCCCTGGGCGAAGGCTCCGAGCTGAGCAACGAGCAGATGATTTCCCTTCAGTTTGAAATCGGTCAGTACAACGCCATGATGGAGGCGCTCTCCACCGTGACCAAGAGCATGACCGACATGATGAAGAGTCTCGCCCAGCGCTCCAGCTGAGACCGCTGTTTTCCGCGCCGATCTCAGGAACGAGCGTTCCGGGACCGCCCCGTTTTTTCTGCGCCGCCTTCGCACGCGAAGGAGACGCCCCGCCGCTTTTTCCGCAGACCGCGCGCATGCGCCGCCTCCCCGGAACAGGCGGCGCGCCGTGAACCGTCAATCGCATGGAGTCGTCATGCTTACCGATTCCCAGATAACCCGCCTGCTCGACATTGCCAACGCCGGCTGCCACAAAGGTCTGGTGCTTCAGGCCCGCGCCATCTACGACGGCGTTCTCGCCGTCCGTCCCGGTCATGTTCCGGCGCTCATCGGACAGGCGCTCAGCCATATCGTCATCGGAGAATATGATGAGGCCGAAAAGCTGCTTTGCGACGGCGTTCTCTCCGAACACCCCGACGACGCCGACGCCAAGGCCATGCTCGGCCTGTGCCTCTGCCTCGCCGACAAAAAGGAAGAAGCCAGGGCCGTGCTCAGTCCTCTGGTCGAAAATGGAGGACAAAACGCCGAGCTGGCCCGCTCGCTTCTGGAAAACATGGACGCCGCCTGACGCGCCCTTTTTCTAAGGACAGCTCATGGACGCCGTTTCCGTCGCCTCTTCCGGCCGCCTGCTGGAAGCGCTTGAGCGCATGGGAGTCTCCCAAGGGGAAGGACTGGTCAGTTCCGGTCCGTCTCCCGTGCCGGACTCTCTGGCCCGTGCCTTTGAAAGTCTCATGGACCAGCCCGAGGCGTCCGCCGAAAACCCGCTGCGGTCCGGGCAGGCCGCCGAAACGCAGGCGGCGTCCCTGCCCCGGGAGGAAAATTCCCTCCATATCGACGCCGGAAGCGACGTTTCCGGGAAAACAGCCGCAGCCGCTCCCGCCGAAACGCCGCTGCCGAGTCCCACGGAACTCTACCGTCTGCAGTTTCAGGTGGCCATGCTCCGCCACGAGCTCGACACCGGATCCCAAGTCGCCCAGAAGACCTCGCAGGGCCTCGATTCTCTGCTGCGCAATCAGTCCTGACAAGGAAATGCCATGTCGTTCTTCCGTTCTCATTGTTGTTCCGCCCTCCGCCGGGCCCTCTGCCTTGTCTGCGTTCTGGCCGCCCTTCTGCTTGCGGGATGCAAAACCGAAATCTATCAGGGACTGAGCGAGAATCAGGCCAACACCATGCTTTCCGTGCTGCTGCGACACGGCATTTCCGCGGAAAAGGTGGCCGCCAAAAGCGATTTCAGCATTGCCGTGGAAGAAAAGCAGATCGTGCAGGCGCTGGAAATTCTGCGGGAAAACAGTCTCCCCCGCGAAGACTTCCAGAGTCTGGGACAGGTCTTTTCCGCCCAGGGCATGATTTCCTCCACCACCGAGGAACAGGCCAGACTGGCCTACGCGCTCTCTCAGGAGCTCGCCGACACCTTCTCCCGCATCGACGGCGTGCTCACCGCTAGAGTTCACGTGGTGCTCGGTCAGACCGACCTCGGAACCGGCAACGTCACCCCGCCGAGCGCCGCCGTGTTCCTGCGGCACACGCCGGAATCCCAGGCCACGAGACTTATTCCCTACATCCGGGAACTGGCCGCCAACGCCGTTCCCGGCCTCATGCAGGACAAGGTTTCCGTCATGCTGGTTCCCGTGCGGGAAACCGTAAGCGTGCCCATGCCCGATCAAAGCGCGGCCGAAACCGACAATCGCAAGTTCTATATCGCCGCCGGAGTTGCCGGACTGCTGGCGCTCGCCTGCATCGGTCTGGCGGGCGCGGCCATCATGTACGCGCGCCGAAACAAAAACAGGGAACAGTAATCCATGGATTACCGGTTTCTCGCTGAAATCATTGAACGAAAACCGCAGCTGTTCAAGGCCGTGCTCTCGTTCAACAAGCCTTTTTCCGCGGCTCTTCCGCCGGAGCTTGCCGAACTCGGCGAGCCCTGGGCCGGTCTCTGGAGCCGCCCGGAATTTCGCCGAGCCTGGCCTCTGCCCGATCAGCCTGCGCAGGGCTACTGGAATTTTTACGAGGAATCCCGCAGAATGGCGCTGATCGGCGCAGACACCGTGGAGCGGCTCTGTCTCTTTTTCAGCGCCGCCGTGCATGCCGAGGAACTTTCGCAGGTCATCGCCAGGGCGCAGGTGCTGGAACTGCGCCGCCGTCTCGGCGCAGACGTCGTGACCTACGCGCTGAAAAGAGGCCGCTATCAGGTTTCCGGGCTGCGCGCTCCGCTTCTTGTTCCGGCCTCGTTCGGCGCTCTGGCCGAAAGAATCGACCTGCTGGCCAGCGCCTTGCCCGCGCTTGTCGGCGAAGGCTGGCCGGAAGAGCTGCGCGCCCTGGCTCCGCCCTGCTTCTCCGCGCCAAAAGGCCAAAGCGACGCGGCCTTTGTTCCGTCGCTTCGCCGGGAACAGCGCACGGCGCTGTGGTTCACCATGAAAAAACTTCTTCTCAGGGAGGTCGCGCCGCAATGGGCTCCATGTTTCGATTAGGCGAAGACTCCGTGCGCCCCGCCGCGGGCTCGAAAATCATCAAGGCGGAGGAGTACGGCCTTTTTCTTGAGGCCGACGCCCTGCTCGCCGCCGCCCGGGAAAAGGCCGCCCTCATGAAAAAACAGGCCGAAGAGGCCTATGAACAGAAAAAGGAAGAGGGATACCGCGACGGCATAGAAGAAGGAAAAATGGAACACGCGGAAAAAATGATGGAAACCATCCTGAGTTCCGTGGAGTTCATTGAAGGCATCGAAGACACGCTGGTCAGCGTGGTCAATCAGGCCATTCGCAAGATCATCGGCGAAATGGACGACAAGGAACGCATCGTGCGCATCGTGCGCAACGCCCTGAACACGGTGCGCGGTCAGCAACGGGTGACCGTGCGCGTGGCTCCCGCCGACGAGGAAGCCGTAACGCAGGCCCTGGCCGCCATGACCGCAGGCTCTTCCGGCACGGCCTTTCTCACCATTGTGGCCGACGCCCGTCTTCCCCGCGATTCCTGCATTCTGGAAAGCGAGCTCGGCGTGGTGGACGCCAGCCTTGAAACCCAGCTGAAAGCCCTCGAAAACGCCTTTCACAGCAAGATACGTCAGTAACGCGCGGAGTGACCATGGCCTTTGAATACATCGGAGCGCTTCTCGAAGAAGCGGTGCAGACAACCACCCCCGTGGACGTGCGCGGCCGCGTGGAACAGGTGATAGGCACCATCATCCGGGCCGTCGTGCCCGGAGTGAAGGTGGGAGAGCTGTGCATTCTCCGCAATCCGTGGGAAGATTTCACGCTCAAGGCCGAAGTGGTGGGCTTCGTGCGCAACGTGGCGCTGCTCTCGCCGCTGGGAAGCTGTCAGGGCGTGTCTCCGGCCACCGAAGTCATTCCCACGGGAGAAATTCTTTCCGTGCCCGTAGGCGAGGAGCTGCTCGGCCGCGTGCTGGACGGCCTCGGTCAGCCCATCGACGGTGGTCCGGCGCTCAAGACGCGGCATCACTATCCCGTGTTTGCCGAAGCGCCGAACCCCATGACCAGAAAAATCATCAGCCGCCCCCTCACGCTCGGTCTGCGCGCCATCGACGGCATGCTCACCTGCGGCGAAGGGCAGCGCATGGGCATTTTCGCCGCCGCCGGCGGCGGCAAGTCCACGCTGCTCTCCAGCATCATCAAGGGCTGTTCCGCCGAAGTGTGCGTGCTGGCCCTCATCGGCGAACGCGGCCGAGAAGTGCGCGAATTCATTGAAAACGACCTCGGCGAAGAAGGACGCAAGAAAGCCGTGCTCGTGGTTTCCACCTCCGACCGCTCCTCCATGGAGCGACTCAAGGCGGCCTACACGTCCACGGCCATTGCCGAATATTTCCGCGATCAGGGCAAAAGCGTGCTGCTCATGATGGACTCGGTCACCCGTTTCGGACGCGCCCAGCGTGAAATCGGTCTGGCCGCAGGCGAACCGCCCACCAGACGCGGCTTTCCGCCTTCAGTGTTTTCCGAGCTGCCCAAGCTCATGGAACGCGCGGGCAATTCCGACAAGGGCTCCATCACGGCGCTCTACACCGTGCTCGTGGAAGGCGACGACATGACCGAACCCATTGCCGACGAAACGCGCTCCATTCTCGACGGGCACATCATTCTTTCGCGCAAGCTTGCCTCGCGCAACCACTACCCGGCCATTGACGTGCTGGCCAGCGTAAGCCGCGTGATGAACTCCATCGTGAGCAAGGAGCACAAGAAGGCGGCCCAGCGCCTGCGTCAGATACTGGCAAAATTTGCAGAAGTGGAACTTCTGGTGCAGATTGGAGAATACAAGAAGGGCGCGGACAAGGAGGCCGACGACGCGCTGGCCCACATCGACAAGGTAAACGCCTTTCTCAAGCAGGGCCTTGGTGAAAAAAGCACCTTCGAGCAGACGCTGGAAGGACTGTTCGAGGCCGTGCGCTGACCGTGGAACCGTATCCTCTTGAAGCCCTGCTCACCGTTCGCGAGTACCGCGAGGAAAGCGCCAAACGCCAGGTGCGGGATGCGGAAGAGAAGCTGCGCGAGGCCGAGCAGGCCGTGGAAACCAGAAAAAAGGAGCTGGAAGAGTACCGCGCGTGGCGTAAGGAAGAAGAGGACCGCCGCTATGCGTCCATCATGAACAAGGCCCTGAGCCTCGAAGATCTGGATGCGTTCAAGGCGGGCCTTGCGCTTCTGGCCGTGGAGGAAGACGCTCGCAGGCAGGCCGTATCCGACGCCGAAAAAAGCGCAGCGCAGCGCCGCGACGAGCTGACCCGCGCCCGGGAGGCCGTCAAGACCGCCAGCAAAAACACCTCCAAAATTCAGGCCCACAAGGACATCTGGAAAGAGGAAGCCAAAAAGGAGGCGGAACATCAGGAAGATCTCGAACTTGAGGAATTCCGTCCCATTTCCAGAAAAGGCGCCGAAGCCGAGGGCGAAGACGCCTGAGGCTTCCCAAGGAGTACAGCATGAGCAACCTTCATGTGCGATTTTCCGAACCTTCATCCGCGCAGGAAAGCGTCCGCGCCGACCGCAGCGATCAGACTCCCCTGCCCTGCGACAAGGAAAGTTCCGACCTCTTTCTGAGAAAACTGGAAGAAAGGAGCTCCGGCAGGCACGACCTTGAAAGCGGCGAGTCCAGACACGACGACCAAAGCGCCCCCGAAAGCGACGCCTCGCCTCTCGGCGGCATGACCAGTCCGCTGGAAAGCCTTTTTTCCGGCCGCATGGAGCAGGTGCAGAGCGCCTCGTCCGCCCCTGCCCCGGCCGAGACCGACGGCGCCGAGCTTGCGCAGCTTGTGGAGCGCATTCTCGTTTCCACGCCGGAAAACGGCGGCCACGAGGTGCGGCTTTCCCTGGGAAGTCACACGCTTCCCGGCACGGAAATCATTCTTCAGCGCGACGCGGGCGGCCTGCTCTCCGTCACGCTTGCCAGCACCGACGCCTCGGCGTTCCAAACGCTCGTCGCCTCCCAGGGAACGCTGAAGACCATGCTGGAAAACATGGAAAACAACGAAGTGCGCGTCACCGTGACAAGAGAGGCGGACAGAGAGGACAACGACGCCAACCGCCGCTCGCGCGGCTACATGGAAGCGACGTTCGGCAACGACTGATCGCCGCGCGGCGGGCCCTCAGCGCGGCAGGGCAATCCGGCCCTTCGCCGGAGCGCTCCGCAACGTTCAACACACAACGCTTTTGAAACCGGAATACTGCCATGGCGGAACCAGCCTATCTTCCTTCCTTCAAACTTCCCTTCCTCGCCCGCGAGAAGGCGCTGCTGCAAAACGCTCTCATTCTCCGCCCCGGCCCCTGGCGCGCGCCGTTCGGCTCCGGCGATATCGTTGTCGAACCTCTGCCGGAATCGCCTACGTTCCCTGCCGCCTGCACGCTCTCCGTCGATATCGACGGCGACGCCTGGCTGCTCGAAGCGGACGACACCTCCGCGCTGCTGCGTCACGACGTTTTCGCCTCGGAAGGCAACGCCTCCGCCTTCGACGAGCGCACGTTGCCAGAGGAAGTGCGCCGGGCGCTGCTCGAATCGCTGCTGCATCCGCTGTTCTCGGCCCTGCGCGGCGCGCTGAACAGGCCGCTTACCGTGCAGAACGCCGCCTTTCTTCCTTCGAGCGAATCTCCGGCCTTCTCCATCGGGCTCAGGGCTTCTCTCTCCGCATGCAACGGGCTGCCAGCCCAAACGCTGTTTCTGCGACTCTCACCCCTGCGCGCCGAAGAAGCCGGCCGCCTCTCGGCGCTGCTCCGCACCCTTCCCGTGCGCGAGAGCGGCCCCCTGCGCGACATCCTGCCGACCGTTCCTCTTGAAGTCACCCTGGAATCGGGCTATCTTCTGCTGAAACCGGATGAGGTCGCCGCGCTGGCCCCGGAAGACGTGCTGCTGCCCGAAGCCTGGACGGCGCCGGACACGCTGACCCTGAGGCTCCGGCGCGGGCACGGCGCAAGCCTGACGGCCGCGTGTTCCGTCAAAAACGGTCAGGCCATTCTTTCCACACCCTTATCCGAAGAACCGGAACCGTCCATGGACAACACCGAGCTGAAAGACATCGACATCCGTCTCACCTTTGAACTGGAACGCCGCCTCATCACCGTGGGCGATCTGGAAGCGCTGGCTCCCGGCTACGCCTTCGCGCTGGAAAGCGATCCCTCGTCGCCCGTCACCATCCGGGCCAACGGCAAGGCCGTCGCCCGCGGACGACTGGTCGATATGAACGGCACGCTGGGCGTGCAGATCACTGAAACGCTGTAAGGCCGCCCGGACGCGTTCCATGCCCGACATCAATCCGCTGTATCTCATGGCCGGTCTGTCCCTGCTCGGACTGGCCCCCTTTTTCCTCATGATGGTGACCTCCTACGTCAAAATCGTGGTGGTCACATCGCTCGTGCGCAATGCTCTCGGCGTGCAGCAGGTGCCGCCGACCATGGTCATGAACGGGCTCGCCATCATTCTCAGCGTGTTCATCATGGCTCCCGTGGCCATGGACACCGCCGACATCGTCAAAAACATCACGCTGCCGCCTCAGCCCGGCTTTGCGGACGTGCTGAGCGTGGCCGAACAGGCCTCTCCGCCGCTCAAGCGCTTTCTTGCCGCCAATTCCGACGAAAAGGTCACCAACATGTTCATGGGCACGGCCAAGCGCATCTGGCCCGCGGAGCGCCACAACCTGATAAGCAGGGACAACCTGCTCATCATGATTCCGGCCTTCACCATTTCCGAACTCACCAAGGCCTTTCAGATAGGCTTTGTCCTCTATCTGGCCTTCGTGGCCATCGACCTCATCATCTCGAACATCCTGCTGGCCATGGGCATGATGATGGTTTCGCCCACCACCATTTCCCTGCCCTTCAAGCTGCTGCTCTTCGTCACGCTTGACGGCTGGCTGAAAATCAGTCAGGGCCTGCTGCTCAGTTATCAGTAATCAACGGAGGTTTCCCGTGCAGATCAATACCACCATTCAGGACGGCGTGTCCGTCACCAAGATTTCCGGCCGCATGGACGCCACCACCGTGACGGAATTCAACGAGGAATGCCAGAAGCTCTTGAAGTCCGGCTCCGGGCGCATCATCATTGATCTCGAGGGGCTGGAATACATCAGCTCCGCAGGGCTCCGCGGCATACTCACCATGGGCAAGGCCTGCAAGAGCGCGGGAACGGCGCTGGCCTTCTGCTCCATGCAGAACATGGTGGCGGACATGTTCAAGCTTTCCGGCTTCACTTCCATTCTCAAGGTGTATCCCACCCTCGACGAAGCCCTGGCCGGCATGCGCTGAGTCTTTGTTTTCGTTCTCAACATTGCGCACAGAACGCCTCGTCGCCGCATGTGCGGCGCGCGTTCTGCAAGCCCAGCCATCATCCATGCCGCAGGAGGCCTCATGCCACAGCTTCATGTTCCTGCACGATTGGAACAGCTTGCCGCCGTCAACAGCTTTCTTTCCGAAAACATTCCTCCCCGCTTTCTTCCCGCCCTTCTCAACGTGGAACTCGTGACGGAAGAGCTGCTGGTCAACGTGTTCAGCTACGCCTACCCCGAGGGAACCACCGGGAACGCGGAAATCGCCCTGCGCGAGGTGTTTTTCGACGGAGAGGACATGCTCTGCTTTTCCGTCAGAGACTGGGGATCGCCCTTCAATCCCTTTGCCGAAGCGCCCTCGCCCGACATCTCGCTGGATGCGGAAAGCCGTCCCATCGGGGGCCTCGGCATCTACCTCATCCGCAACGTGACCACGCATCAGGCCTACTCCCGGGAAGACGGCGCCAACCGCATCGACGTCTATTTCTCCCTGCCCGAACAGGATTGACCCGTGCCGACGAACGATTGCTCCGGACGTAAAACACGGCTGCGCGTTGCCCTGGCAGGCGCACTCTGGACGCTTGTCGCCGCCGCTGCCCAGCCCTGTCCGGCGCAGGCCGGCCGCATTCTTTCGGAAGAGGTCAGCGTAACGGAGACCAGCGCGCTGGAACGAAAGACGGAGCACGAATTTCTCATCAACAGCATGGATGTGGCCAGTCTTTCGCCTTCGGCGCGGCTGCTCGCCATGCCGAGGCCCATGATCTCGCCGGAACTGGCCGACGCGCTCAAAAGCGGCAGGGTGTACACGGCTCCGGAAGAATGGAAACGCATCATCCGCAAGGCCGCCCGGGCCTACGCGCTGCCCGAGGCGCTCATTGCCGCGGTCATCCGCACGGAATCCGCGTTTCAGGCGCACGCAGTGTCCCCCAAGGGAGCGCGGGGAGCCATGCAGATCATGCCCGAGACGCAGAAGGAGCTGGGGCTCGAAAATCCCTATGATCCCGAAGCCAACGTCATGGCCGGAAGCGCCTATCTGCGCCGTCAGCTCGACAGGTTCGGCTCGCTGGAGCTGGCCCTTGCCGCCTACAACGCAGGCCCGGCCAACGTGGAGAAATACGGCGGCGTTCCGCCGTTCCCCGAAACCCGGGAATATCTCCGTCAGGTGGCGGCGCATCAGGAAGACTCCGCCGACCGGAGCGCCGGAAATGAAAAACTTCCCTGACGCAAGGGAGAAACGCTCTCGACCGCCCCATCAAAAAGCAAGCAAAAACGCCGGATCTGCCCATCATGAACAGGATTTTCATTACTCTCGTCGGAGCAAGCGTCGCCGCCCTTGTCCTTGCCGTAGCCTGCGGCTCCTGGCTGTTCTTTCAATCCTGGGAAGAGGGAAAAAGGCTGGAGCGCCAGAATCGTGAGCTGCGGGCCTCCCTGGAAGCCTCGCGCATCCGTCTGGAAAATTTCTGCGATTATCCCGCCGAAGCCCTGTGCGAGGTCGATGCGCCGAAAGGCAGCGTCAGCGGAGCCATGAGCGGCGTAACCGCCTCATCTCTGCCGGAACCTGCGCAAAAGGCCGCGGAAGATAAGAAAAACGCCGGAGAGTCGCCGAAGTCATCGACGTTGACGCCGCCTGCGCCCGAAAATCAGACGCCATCCTCCGCCAACGCCGCAGAAACGCAGGATAATACGCCCAAGCCCGCAGCGCCGAAAGATGCCGCGGCCGCCGGTCAGACGCCCGCCGCCCCGGCAAACGCCGCGCCCCAGGCAAAGAACGCCCCGGGCCACGTTTCCGCCGACTCGCCTCGCAGCGCCGCAGCTCCGGCGCGGGCGAAAAAGACCTGGACTTCCATGGATCTGAAAAAAGACTCCATGCAGCTCGACATTGCGGGGGAAGGCTCTTCCCTCACGGCGGAAGGTCAGCTTCTTTCCGATCCGCTGCGCTATGAAGTCACGATGCAGGGACTGTGGAACGTTTCCAACCGGCATCCGCAGACAACGCTCATCAAAGACATGCAGTCGGACGTGCGCAACGGCAACACCGTGCTCACCTTTCCCCTGAGCGAAAAGCCCGGAGAATGCAACGTCGTTCAGAGGGATAGACGAACCATCTCCATCGTCATCCGCTAGCTTCGTCAGGCATCGACCCGGGCGCGGCGAGTCCGGCCCGGCGATCAGTCGCCGAGCAGCTTGCGCAGCATGCCCGCAAACGGTCTTGCCATGGCGGGGAGCGCAAACGTCCTTCCCAGCACGAAATCCCGGAGAAGCGCATCTACGCTTTCCCGATCCGCAGAAATCTCCGTGGGACGTATCCATGCGCCCTGCTCGTCCACTTCGGCACGGCTGAGCACAATGCACACCTCTTCCTCAAAGCCCAGAGGCCGAACCAGCGCCGTCACGCCGCCCGTCGCGCAGCCGAGATCCAGCACGTCCACATAGCGCCCCGCCTGACGACGCAGCGCGCCCATCACGGCGTCGCTTTTCAGCAGCTTGTCCACTCCGGCGCGCAGCAGCATGGAAGGAGACATCGACATGTCAGTTCTCCTTTCCGGCCAGCACAACGGCTTCGCCAACAATGAACAGCACCTGCGCCGTGGCCTGAAGAAACAGCATGGCCTCCTCGGGCTGACGATTCTTGACCGTTCCGCTCCAGGTGGCAAGCGCCATGATGCTCCAGTTGCCCTTGATGCACGCCGCCAGCCGGTCTCCGGCAGGCGTTCCGCCCGGCATTCCGGCAAGCTCCAGCGCCGTATCGTCAAGAAATTTCATGCCGCGCTCGCGGGAAAGCAGCGCAAAAAGATTGCTCTTCAGCAGCTCTTCCCCTACCGCTTCCCACAAATTGGCGGCCGCGGCCCCAGCAAAGCAGCAGGAGCCGAGCACGGCCAGCGGCTCCACATGATCGTACAGCGAGTGATATTCCCGGATGCAGTGCTCAAAAAACGTGCGCACCAGTCCCGTGAGCTCCGGAATGCTGCGCACGGCATCCTTCAGAAATCCGGCCTTCACGGCTTCCGACGCCAGCAGGTTTTGAAGTCCGCTTCTGTACTCCGCAAGCTCTTTCAGCAAATCCTTGTTCTTATCGCCTTCCATGGCTGCCTCCTGCCTCTTTTCTGTCTTCTTTCGGGAAAAGGAACGTAGCAGCAAGGCAGGCCCTTTTCAAGTCCGTTCGTTTTCCGGCGGGCATCGGCCTGCCGGAGCGAGGCCGGGCCGCTCTTCTTGGCAGCGCCCGGGGAACATGCTAGTTAAACCGCTTGCAGCATGCGCGGCCTGCACTTCGGACGCAGGGCCGCTTTGCACTGCAGACGCACGTTCCCAACCATAAAGGATGTTCCATGAAGATCTTTCATTTCTTCGGCGATTCCGTCACGCTCGGCGTGAACGACGCCCCTGCGGGCGGCTGGGTGGCCCGTCTGGCCAAAAAGGCCGCCGAGGCAGGACTCTGCCTTCCGCCCGACACCTTCTACAATATGGGCGTTCGCAAGAACTCCAGCCGCATGATTCTCGATCGCTGGGAAGCCGAATTCAAGGCAAGAGTCATCGACGGCGTGCCTTCCTGCCTGCTGTTCTGCTTCGGCACCGTGGACATGGCCGCTCCCAAGGGTTCTCCCAATGTTCCGGTGGGCGAATCCTCCGCCAACGCCCGCGAAATTCTTCTGAAGGCCAAAACGTACGGCTGCACGGCTCTCGTCAGCGCGCCCCCCGTGGCTGACGACGAACACCGTCAGCGCCTCGACGTCCTGTGTACGGCCTACGCCTCCATCTGCCGCGCCATCGACGTGCCTTTCGTGGACATCTTCCATCCCCTTCTGAACATGGACTACGTGAAGGACCTCTCCGACGGCGTGCATCCCGGCCCCGCGGGCAACGACATGATCGCCTCTCTGCTGCTGCAGGCCCCGGAACTGGCGTCCTGGTTCAAAAGCGAAAAATAATGCTTGACACGACAGGACTCTCCCTATAAAGTCCATCCGTCGAGTGAACGACAGGTCACCATCGTCTATCCGGTTAGGACAGAGGCCTCTCAAGCCTCCAAGACGGGTTCGAATCCCGTTGGTGACACCATAAAGAATATCAGCCCCATGCTGCAAAACAGCATGGGGCTTTTTCTTTGTCCGATGCCGGAAGCGTCCCCCCCCTTGCCCGCGCGCACGCCCTGCGCAGGGCCATTCCCGAGCAATGATGCTCCAGCGCGGCACAACGGATTGTCGAGCTTCTTTCCCCGTCGTGCCGAAAAAAATCACTACTGAAAGACTCCCGACGTCGCCGCCATCGCGGAAGCGTCACCGGACGACTGCGAAGCCCCCGTCGGAACAGGTGCGGCATCGCGCCTGCCCCCTCATAACAGGCAACCTTCGGCAGACAGCCAAGATTCTCTCATACTGCGGTCGGCGCGTTGCCTGGATGTTTCCCTGCTTCCGCGTCGGCTCTGAACTTCGGTTGTTGACCGGCAAAACGACTCTGCTCTTTGCATGATTGCCGCTAACGACGCGCGGCAGCCGCGCCTCAGTCGAAACGCATGATCTGCCGTCAACTCAGGCAGACGGAGAAACGCTGTCCGATGTTCGGGCGCAAAAAAACGCAGCGCGACCGAAGCCGCGCTGCGCTGCAAAAACGATGTCCGGATTCAGGCCGGATCACAACCGACGACTAGAAGGGAATGTCGTCCATGGTGCTCGCTTCCGACGGGAAGGCGGGGCCGAGATCTTCGTAGCTGTCCTGCTGCTGCGGCTGCTGCTGAGGCGCGCGACGCTGCGGAGCGGGGCGGGAAGCCTGCGCAGGACGGGGAGCCGACTGCCGGGGCGCATAGCCCATGTTGTCGCCGTCGGCGGGAGCGCCGCCGTTGCGACGATCAAGGAACTGCACGCGGTCGGCGCGGATTTCCGTGGTGTAGCGGTCCTGACCGTTCTGATCCTGCCACTTGCGGGTGGAAAGCTTGCCTTCCACGTACACCAAGCTGCCCTTGCGGAGGTACTGATTGCAGTTTTCCGCCGCGCGCTGGAACACGACAACGCGATGCCATTCCGTGCGCTCCACGCGATTGCCGTCCCTGTCGGTATATGATTCATCCGTAGCAATACGCAGCGTGGTCACGGGAGAACCGCTCTGGGTATAGCGCAGTTCAGGGTCAGCGCCGAGATGGCCGATGATCATGACTTTATTCAACATGGAAACGAATCCTCTTTTCTACAGGTGAATCCTCGCGGCAGGTGACAAAACCGCGCAGGTAAAAATTAATATAGCCTGAATCCCGGGGGAGCACAAGAAAAACCTGTTCACGCTCCCGACGCCCCGCCGATGCCCGGCAGCACGGCATGCTTCTCCCGATGCGTCGTCCGCGCAGCCCATCCCTGTACCGCGCGACACGAAAAAGAACCGCTCTGCGTTCGCCCCCCCCTTGCGTCCGCCGAGTCCGCCTCGCCCTGCGCGGCAAGGCTTCCCGACTCCGCCGTTTTTTCTTTTTACAGGATTGTCATCCCTGCGGCAGGCAAATCTCCACGGAAAAAACGCCAAAAAATGCGCAATTACCCCCTCGCCGGGACTTGACGAGCCTGCCGGAGAATGCCAGAGTTTGCCGAAAGTGTATGCGTTCCTGTCGAAAATCCAAAAAGAACATTCCGGCAGGCATGAAGGCTCCCGACCGCAAGGCCGGCCCTATATACACGAACTTCAAATCGTGTACGCTGTCAGGAGATGTGTACCATGGAAAAGAAGAATCTGGACTGGGCCAATCTGAGCTTTAGCTACATGAAGACCGACAAGCGCTTCGTGGCCAACTACAAGAACGGCGCGTGGGATGAAGGTCAGCTTACCGACGACGACAAGGTCGTCATTACCGAATGCGCCGGCGTGCTCCAGTACTCTCAGTCCTGCTTTGAAGGCCTGAAGGCCTATACCACCGAAGACGGCCACGTCGTCTGCTTCCGTCCCGACCTCAACGGTCAGCGCATGGAAGATTCCTGCCGTCGTCTGGAAATGCCCGTCTTCCCCACCGAGCGCTTCGTCGACGCCGTGGTGAAAACCGTGCATGCCAACCTTGCCTGGGTTCCTCCCTACGGCTCCGGCGCCACGCTCTACATTCGCCCCTACATGTTCGCCAGCTCCGCCGTCATCGGCGTCAAGCCTGCCGACGAGTATCAGTTCCGCATTCTGGTTACGCCCGTCGGCCCGTACTTCAAGGGCGGCATGAAGCCCATCACCATCCGCGTGAGCGACTTCGACCGCGCCGCGCCCCGCGGCACCGGCAACATCAAGGCCGGCCTGAACTACGCCATGAGCCTCCATGCCATCATGGACGCCCATCGTCAGGGCTACGCCGAAAACATGTATCTTGATCCGGCCACCCGCACCAACGTGGAAGAAACCGGCGGCGCCAACTTCATCTTCATCACCAAGGACGGCAAGCTCGTCACCCCCAAGAGCGACAGCATTCTGCCTTCCATCACCCGCCGCTCTCTGCTCTACGTGGCCAAGCACTACCTCAACATGGAAGTCGAAGAACGCGTCGTGCCTCTGACGGAAGTGCCTTCCTTCGCTGAAGTGGGCCTCTGCGGCACGGCCGCCGTCATTTCTCCCGTGGGCAAGATCGTCAATCACGGCGAAGAAATCTGCGTGCCTTCCGGCATGGACGCCATGGGCCCCGTGCTCACCAAGCTGTACGACACGCTCACCGGCATCCAGATGGGCCGCATCGAAGCTCCCGAGGGCTGGATCAAGCGCATCGCCTGACAAACATTCGACCGGTCGGCACGGATATTCCGACCACCGGCTATGACGCGAACGCTCCGGCATGTCGCCTGACGTTCACCCGTTCGGAGTGACTACAACAGCTCCGTCAAAAGGCCGCTTCCGTATCTCGGAAGCGGCCTTTCCTTTCATGCGCGACGATGCTTCGTCCGCTCAATATCCGTACGGCAACAGTCGGCGAATCCGCGACCTGTCACGCGCCCGGCATGCAAAAAACTGTGCCATGCCGACTCCTCAACAGACAAATCCGCAGACGCGTTACAAACTCACGCTCTCCGCCGATCAGTATTCGCAGAAGAACTCAAGACTCTCCCCGGCGAGCCCCTGACAGAAGCCGTTGCGGAAACGGAAGGTTCCGCCGTCGTCCTGCACGGCCTCCACGTCTCTCGCCGGACGGGTCAGGGTACATCCGGCCTTCACGCAGCGCTCAAGCAGGGCGTCGAGTTCGGCGGCGCTCTCCACGCGAAGCGCAAGGTGCGAAAACACGCCTTCCCCGGAGCCCGTTGCGCCGTACACGATTTCCAGCATGCCGCTGCCCATGTCAAGCATGGTGACACGGCGCGGCGGATTGACCCAGCTTCTCACCAGCGCAAACCCGAGCACTTCCCGATAAAATGTTACCGTGCGCTCATACACGTCGTTATCCTGAATGGCCATGGCCACATGGTGCAGACCTGTGCTCATACCGCTGTCTCCCTGATTCTCCCACGCTCAGCGCAGCACGGAGCGAAAGGAGTGAAGTTTATAAAATTCATCCACATACGGGAACTGTTCCTGCATGATGGCCACGCGCCTCGGCAGATAGTCGCTGTAGCTCTGCCGAGATATGATTTCCCCCACCGGCGAGGCCAGCAGTTCGCTCTGCTTTTCCAGCCAGAGCGCCTTTTCCAGCGTCTCTTCCGAGCGGGAACTCCGCTCCGCGGCATGCCAGTCGTCCGCGGCAAGCCTCAGCGTCCGGCACAGCACCTTCAGGGAATACAGATTGCCGTACACGTCGATATCCCTCTCGTCCTCAAGAATGAACAGCTGCGAATCCGCCCAGTGATCGTTCCACGTGCGGCAAAAATAATTCACGGACTCCTGAAGCTGCTCGGGCGTCCTGAGTCCGTTCATCACGCTCATCACGCCTTTTTCTATGGTGATGCGGGCTTCCTTCACATAGCGGTCTTCCCAGCTCGGACTCGCGGCTTTCACGCCCTCCGATGTCGAAACGGCCGCGCCGGCCTTCCACGGCGCTGGAAGAAAAAGAATCATGCAACTGACAACGACGGCGGCGACTGTTTTTTTCATGAAAAATCCTGATGCTGGAAGCCTGAAAAGTGCCCTTTCTATAACGCAAATCCTCCGTTCCGACAAGATGGACGACCGAAGCCGACCGATTGCGGCAACGGCTTTGCACGATTCTCCGCCTCCCGTTTCTCACCGCTCCCTGCCTTTTTCCGAACACGGCTCCCCCTCTTTTCCGGCTTGACACGACCGGTCCGCCCGACTTTAATGACCTCCCGTCACACGCAAGTCATCATACCGGCAAACAAGGATATGTTCATGCGTTCACCCAAACTTTCTCTCCTTCTTCTCGGAATTCTGGCGCTCTCGCTTGCCGCCTGTTCCACCAGGCAGCCTCGCCCCGTCGTGCAGACGGACATGCGTCCGGCCGTTTCCATGAACAACCACCAGCCCGACAACTGGCAGAGCCTCTCCGCCAGACTTCAGCACGACGGTCTGGACAAAGTCCGCACCTCCGAGCTTTTCGCCAGACTCGATCTGCCGCCGTCCTCCGTGCCCATGGGCGTCAAGGTCAAGGAGCTCTACTCCAACAAGTTTTTTCCCAAGCCCAAGGCCAAGCCGCGCAAGTCCTTTGAAACCAAGCTCGGCATTCCCGGCCCCTGGTTCAAGGGCGTGGTGACCACGGCCAACGCCAGAGCCTGCCGGGAATTCATGGACAAGCACGCCGTCGCCTTTGCCCGGGCCGAGCTCAATTCCGGCGTGCCTTCGGAAGTGGCGGCGGCTCTGCTCTTTGTGGAAACGCGCCTCGGCGGCTACCTCGGCAAGCACAACGCCTTCTACATGCTGGCCAGCATGTCCGTGACCAGAGATCCTTCCGAGATTCCCGAATATCTGGCCAAGCTTCCGGGCTCCGGGCAGCATCTGCCGTGGATACGGGAGAAGATGGAAGTCAAGGCGGACTGGGCCTACCGTGAACTCAAGGCCCTGCTCGCCTACTGCTACGCCAACAATCTGGATCCTCTCAAGATCAAGGGCTCGATCTACGGAGCCATAGGTCTGTGCCAGTTCATGCCCAGCAACATTTCCCGCTACGCTCTGGACGGCAACGGCGACGGCGTGATCAATCTGTTCACCGCGGAAGACGCCGTGGCGAGCCTGAGCAACTATCTGCAAAGAAACGGCTGGAAAAAAGGCATGAGCGTGGCGCAGCAGACCAGAGTGCTGCGTTCCTACAACGCCATGGACATCTACGCCCACACCATTCTCGCGCTCGCCAAAACCATACGTCAGCTGAACTAACGCTTCAAAACAGCGCCCCGCGATTCCGCGCCGGACGCATCCACAAAAAAAGCTGCCGGAACTTCTCCGACAGCTTTTTTTGTTTCGTCAGTCAAACGCGTCAGGCGTTTTCCTTTCTGACTTCGGAAAACGGCTTGAGCACCGGCGATTCGGCCATGACCTTGCGGGCCGCGCCGTAGAGCCTGTCCAGCGCGCGATCGGCAATCATGCGCTCCTGCATGGCCGTGACGACGCCGGCTTCCCAGATGGTCTTGCGCAGATCTTCGTAATTCTGCCCCGTGCCCTTGGTCATGGAGCGCACGGCCTCTTCCGCTTCCTTGCCGGTCACGCGGATGCCTTCACGCTCGGCGAGCGCCAGAAGGAACGTGTGTCCCTTGGCCTTCTTGCGCGCAAAGGCCAGAGATTCCTCGTGCAGATGAGCAAGCGTCTCCCGAATGGTCTCGTCGTCGGCGTGCTGCTTTCTCAGATAATGTTCCACGTCGCGCTGATGCTCACGGAAAAAGCGCATCACCAGACTTTCCGGCAGCGGGAAATCACGTCCGTTCAGCTGCTCTTCCATGAGCTGACGCTTGCCCTCGCGCTGAATCTGACGCATGTGCGCGGCAAAGGTCTGCTGCCACACTTCGTGCTTCAGCTCGTCGAAGGTCTTGAAGCCGAGCTTCTGCGCCGTCTCGTCGGTGAGCGGAGGCAGTACTTCCTTCTGAATGCGCCGCAGCACCACGTCGAGCTGCACTTCGCGTCCGCGCATCACGGGATCAGGATAATTTTCCGGGCACGTCATCACGCCGTGCCCTTCCTCGCCCACGTTCAGGGCCCGAACGATGGGATCCATCTCCGGCACCTTGCCGTCGGGCTGCACGGGCAGAAGCTGCATGCGGAAATTGCTCGCCGTCATGCCCGGCAGCGCCTTGCCGTCCACGCTGCCGACCACGTCCACGGTCAACAGGTCATGATCCTGCGGTTTGCGGTCGGTAATGTCCACATACGTGGCCACGCGGCGCAGCGCCTGATCCAGCATGGCGTTCAGCGCGTCTTCCGAAGGCGCGGGATCGGGCACCACCACGGAGAGCTTCTCAAGATCCGGCAGATCCACCTCGGGCAGAATGTCGAACGACGAGGAATACGAAAAGCTTTCCCCGTCCTTCGCCGGCTGGCCGTGGTACTGCGAAGGACAAAGCGGACGAATGCCCTCCTTTTTAAGAATATCCATCATGGTGTCGTCCGCCAGAATCTCCGTGGCGTCGGCGGCCACGCGGGAGGCAAAACGACTCTTGAGCACGTTCACCGGAATCTTGCCCACGCGGAAGCCCGGAAGATTCATGCCCTTGCCTATGGCCTTCGCCGCGCGATCAAAGGCCTTTTTCACCTCGTCGGCGCTGCAGGTCACCGAAAGTTTCACCGACGTGGGAGACGTTTTCTCTACGTTGTATTCCATGAAAAGCTCCTTCTGGCTCTAGGGACGAAACACCTTTTTCATCAGTTCGTTCAACGCGCGCTCCTCCAGCATGGCGGCGCGCAGCTCAAACAGTTCCCCGGTACGGACAAGACTGCGGCGGTATCCGGCCGTATCCATGTTCTTCCTGGCCGCACGCGCGGCAAGCACTCTTTCAAATTCGTCACCGGCAATCTTCACGCCTTCGCGCTCCGCCCAGAGAAGCAGCAGCGCCCGGGCCCGCGCCTTTCCGCGCGCCTGACGCTCCGCCTCGTCCTTCATGACCTCCAGCGTTTCCTTCAGCTTTTCCGAAGACTCGAACTTCCGCTGCAGATACTGCCGGGAACGCCGCATCGCTTCGCGTCGGCACTGATGCACCAGCGCTTCCGGCGCATCGAAGCCCTCCCAGCTCTCCAGCCGGGCCTGAAGCGCGCGTCTGCCTTCCGAAAATTTGTGCAGCCTGTCCATCTCCAGCGCCCGCGCATGGGCGGACGCCGTGAGCGCACGGGCGTCACGAAAGCCCAGAGACCGGGCGACATCGTCCGTCAGCGGCGGCAGCGTTTCCCGCTCAATGCCGCGCAGCGTCACGACAAGCTCGATGGCCCTGCCGCGCATGGACGGATCAGGATAATTGTCCGGGCACGGCGTGGAACCGGAACCCGTTTCCCCGATGCTCAGTCCGCGCACGATGGGATCGAGATCCGGCGTCTTTTCTCCCGGCCTTGCCGGCATGAGACGCATGCGGCAGGTTCCCGTATGCATGCCGGGCACCGTTTCGCCGTCCATCTTTCCCGTCACCTCGACTTCCACGACGTCGCCGTCCTGCGGACGTCCCTCCGTCACGGACGTCTTCTCCGCCGCGCGGCCGAGAATCTCCCGCACAAACAGCGATTCCTGCACGGGATCGGCCTGGGGCTCCTCTTCCTTTATATGAACGGACGAAAGATCCGGCACATCCCTGTTCTCCAGCACGCAGCATTCCATGCGGAAACAAAAATCGCGTCCGCGCACGGCGTTGCCGCCCTCGTACACCAGACCGGCCGCAGGCGCCAGCGCCTCACGGCGCAGCGCGTCGTCCACGGCCGCTTCGACCAGCGCGTCCGTGGCCGCGTCGGCTATCTGCTGATAAAAACGCTTCTCCACCACTTCCAGCGGAGCCTTGCCGGGTCTGAATCCGGCCATGCGGAAGCTCGCGGCAAAAGGCTGCGCCGCCTTCTTCCACGCCGACAGCACTTCGCCGGCCGGGCAGGTGAACGAAAGGCGACGCAGACCGCCGTCTTCAACTTCCAACTGATATTCCATAATAAAAACCTGAATGATTTCCTGAGATGTTCCTGTGTCGGCCCCAAGCGGCCAGCGTTCCGCCGCCCGAAGCTCGAAAAGCGAAAACGCGCTTCACGCCTGCTGTTCGGAGGGCCCCATGACAAGCTCCACGCATCCGGTTTTCTCCTCCACACGCTCCTCAAGCGTCACAAGCCCGCGCCTGCGGTAAAAGGACACGGCCCTTGCGTTGTCCCGGTACACGCAGAGCGTGAATCCCGGATGCATGCGGGACGCAATGCGGAACATGCGGCTGCCGAGCCCCTTTCCCTGCGCGGACGGCGCAACAAAAAGCGCGGCCAGAAACGTATCCGCAAAGGCCAGAAAGGCGTCGATGCTGCCCGTGGCGTCATCGACATGCAGCACGATCTCGTCGCTCATGGGAAGATAAAGCGTGCGCATGTCTTCGGCCGCAGCCTCCCAGTACGCGCGCGGAATAAAGTCGTGCGCCTCTATGGAAGCTTCCAGCCAAAGACGCACCACGTCTTCCGTATCGTCGTCGCAAAACGGACGTATCATAAGCCCTCCGGGGCCGATATTGTAACATAACCGCAGGAATGGCAAGGCGGCCGCCCGCGCGAAACGCACTTGCGCTCGCCCTCCGCTCGTGTCATGCTGTCGCCACTCGAAAAGCCGCCGCAACGGGCGGAACGTTTCCGACGCGTCCGCCGGCACCCCGAACGCCTGCTCCGCGCCAGCCAGTGGCGCCTTCTTTCGCACGCGTCCGGCAGCTTCGCCTGTTGCGGCCTCTCCACCAACGATTTGCAGAGGTATCCTATGAATATTGTCTCTTCCGGGGCCGCCGCCCTTCTGCTTGCTCTTTCCTGCGCCGTCACCCCCGCCTTCGCCATGCCCGGCGCCGGAGACGGCGCGGCCGCCCGCGCTTCCGATCCTGCGGAGCGCTTCCGCCAGATGGACGCCGATCACGACGGGAAACTGACCTGGGAAGAACTTTCCGCCGCCCGCCCCAATCTCAGCCGCAACGCCTTCGACATCATCGACGCGGATCGCAACGGCGGCATCAGCCTTGAAGAATGGCAGGCCTTTTCCGCCGGTCACGGCGGATCCGCTTCCATGCCCGACATGAGCAAAATGATGGAAGGCATGCGCGGCGCCGGAGACCGCGCCTCCATGCCCTCCACGGGAACCGGCATGCCCCTCGTCATGCCTCCGGCGCAGAAGGACGCCGGAGCCGCGCATGCCCCCGCCGCAGGCAAGGCCATGCCGCTCATCACTCCTCCCGCCGAGGCCAAGTAACATGAAGGACTCCACCATACTCGTGCATGCCGGGCGCGCGCCCCTTCGCGTGGGCGGCCCCGTGAACATGCCGGTACACCGGGCTTCCACCATCGTGTCGCCCACGCTGGAGGAATTCGACGCCAACGAAGCCGGCGACGCCAAGTTCCGCAACGTCTGCTACGGCGCGCTGGGCACGGAAAACGCCTTTGCTCTGTGCGACGCCGTCAACAGGCTGGAACAGGGCGCAGGCTCCATGGTGACGAGTTCCGGACTTGCCGCCTGCACGCAGTCGCTTCTTGCCTTCGTGGGCGCGGGCGATCACGTGCTCATGCCCGACAGCGTCTATGGACCGCAGCGCATGTTCTGCGACACCATCCTGCGCCGCTACGGCGTGGAAACCACGTTTTACGATCCGCGCGCAGGCTCTGGCATCGACGTGCTCATCAAGGCGAACACCCGCGTCGTCTATACGGAGTCGCCGGGCTCGCTCACCTTTGAAATGCAGGACATTCCCGCCATCGTGGAAGCGGCGCACGCGCACGGCGCGGTGGTCATCATGGACAACACCTGGGCCGGGCCGCTCTATTTCAAGCCGCTCAGCATCGGGGTGGACATCTGCGTGGAGGCGGCCACCAAGTTCATTGCCGGACATTCCGATCTGGTGATGGGCGTCATCACGGCCCGCACGGAAGAACTGTACCGCCGCATGCGCGCCTTCTGCGTGCAGATGGGCGAAATTGCCTCCCCCGACGACTGCTACATGGCCCTGCGCGGTCTGCGCACCATGAAGGTGCGCATGGAAACCCAGTTTGCGCAGGCGCTGGAACTGGCCCGCTGGCTGCAAAAACGCCCGGAAGTTCTGCAGGTGCTCTATCCGCCGCTGGAAGACGATCCCGGACACGCGCTGTGGGCCCGCGACTTCACGGGCGGCGGCTCGCTCTTTTCCGTGGCGCTGCCGAAAATGGACCGCAAGGCCGTGGCCGCCATGCTCGACGGGTACAGGATGTTCAGCATAGGCGCAAGCTGGGGCGGCTATGACAGCCTGGTGGAACACTGCCATCCCCAGCGCACGGCGCTCAACCGCATCGCCCCCGTGTGGAACGAGGACAACTGCACGCTTGTGCGCTACGCCGTAGGCCTGGAAGACGTGGAAGATCTGAAGGCCGACCTGGACGAAGGCTTTGCCCGCCTGCGCGCCGCGCTTGCCTGACGCGTCCGTGCAGACAGAGGATTGTTCTGCGCCGCCGAGTGCGGAACAAAATCGCGGAAATGCGTTTTTCGTCCATTGACAAAGTCAAGAACCGTTCCTATTTTTACCCAAAACCACTTTTCTGGAGAGTTCTATGATCAATCTTTCCGATGGTGCCCGTCAGGAACTTGAGGCGTTCTTCGCCGACAAGCCCAAGGCCGGCATCCGCGTTTACCTGGCCCCCGGCGGCTGAAGCGGCCCCCGTCTCGCCCTGGCTCTGGATGAGCCTACCGACAACGACAAGGCCTTTGAAGTCAACGGATTCACGTTCTGTCTGGAAAACTCGCTGCTTGAACGCATCGGCGGCGTAAAAATCGACGTAAGCTACATGGGCTTCATCGTCGAACCTGAAATTCCGCTTCAGGGCGGGAGCAGCTGCGGATCCTGCGGCAGCTCCTGCGGCAGTCACTGATCACCGTCCGCTTCGAGGTTTCGGGGAGCATGGCTCCCCATATAAACCACCCTTACCCAACGGAGCATCCCAGTGTTTACTCTCACCGAAAGCGCCCGCACCGAACTTGACGCCTTCTTCGCCGACAAGGAAAAATCTGCCATTCGTCTGTATCTCGCCCCCGGCGGATGCAGCGGTCCCCGCATCGGCCTGGCTCTCGACGAGCCCAACGAACAGGATTTCGTCACCGAGCAGGACGGCTACACCTTCTGTGCCACGAAGGAACTGTGGGCCACGATTGGCGGAGCCAAAATCGACGCCAGTCCCATGGGCTTCCTCGTCACGCCCGAGATTCCCCTGCCCAACATGGGCGGAGGCTGCGGCTGCTCCAGCTGCGGTACCGGCACCTGTGGCGGCGGCTGCCACCACTAATCCCCAGCAACGTCCCGGGAAAAACGCCGGAACAGATCGTTTCATGAAACGATCAGGGAGCGGAACCATCGACCGGAACCGAGCGTGAAAACAACGCTCGAAACTTTGCCGATACTCTTCCCGGGTGAACATTCAGGCCGCCGTGCGCGTTGTGCATGGCGGCCTTTTTTCAAACACGATTCCGAAGACGGCGCTTTTCCGACAGCGCGTGCCGACAGAAGCGCAACAAAGACGCTCGGAAACGGCTTCAGGCAAACCGATGCCCTGAGCCTTTTCCCTTCAGCGGAAAACAAGGATGGACACCATGCATGCGTTCTGGAAAATCACCCCGGGCGGCAATCCCACCATTCTTCTGCGGGCCGAAGACGTTCCGCCTGAAAAACGGGCCGCGGTGGCCAATGCCGTCATGGACGTACAGCATCTCGGCGCGGAACAGGTGGGCTACGTGCGCTTTGAAGGAACGCCGAGACTGGATATGATGGGCGGAGAATTCTGCCTCAACGCCACGCGCTCCTTTGCCGTGCTTCTTGCGGAAAAAGGCCTTCTTGCCCACGACGAAGACGGCATGTTCGGCAACGTGGAAGTATCCGGCGTGCCGGACGAAGTGTCCGTGCGCGTCTCGTTCCCGGAACACGCTCTTCCCTTTGCCGAAGCCTGTCTGCACCTGCCGTCGCTCCCCGAGCCCGAACGGATGGACGACGCAACGCTCATCCGCGTGCCCGGCATCGCCCACATCATCCAGACAGGGGCCATGCCTTCTCCCGAAGAGCTCCCGGCATTCTGCGAGCATCAGCGCAAGATATGCCATGTGGCCGACGAAGACGCCGTGGGCCATCTCTGGCTCAAATGCGAACAGAATCTCTTTGAAGAGCAGGAAGCCGAGCTTTTTCCGGTGGTCTGGGTGCGCGCCACAGGCTCGCTCTGCCGTGAAAGCGCCTGCGGCTCCGGCACGCTGGCCTCGGCCATCGCGTTTCACGCCCTGCACGGCACGCTGCGCTGCCGCATCGTTCAGCCTTCCGGCTGCACGCTTTCCGTGCGTCTGGAACACCGCCCCGGCGGATGGGACGTCTGGGTGGGCGGCCCGGTGCGCATGACCGCCCGCGGCGAAACCGACCTCACCGGCATTCTTTGAACAACGCTTTTTGCAGAAGGCGACAAGGAGAATTCCCTCCCGCAGGGCGTTCTCCTTTTTTCATGCCCAGACTTTCCCCCGCCCCTTCACAGACAATCCTCCCAAACATCACGGCCACTGCAATACCGTCGTCCGCCGAAGGCAGCCGAAGAACCTCCCCCCCCTCGATTCCCGCGCCGTTCAACACTTTGTAACAGTTGCCCCGGCTCTTTTCCCTTGCCAACGCTCGCAGGATGATTAGAGTTAACAGCATGGTGTTCAACACTTCATCCAGACGAGGGTTCTTTTCATGAACTGCCCCAACTGCCACGCCAACATTCCCGACGACAGCAAATCCTGCCCCAACTGCGGCCAGCCCATCATCCGCACCCGTGAAATCGTGGATGCCGAGATCGTGGACGATGCCCGCAGCGAACAGCCGCACGGCGGCTTTCATCAGCGCGTGGTGTTCATGCAGTCCAACGGCAGCCAGCTTCTGCCCTCCTGCCAGATGGGCATCATCACGCTGGCGCTGGCCTTTGCCATGGGCCTGAAATTCGGCCTGCTGGCCTGCATAGGCTTTCTGGTCTTTGCCGGCATCGCCCGGGTCATCACGTTTGCCGTCAACATCCAGCTGGCCATGATGGGACGCTCCATCAATCCGCTTATTCTGCAGATCGTCTCCTGGTTCTGCTGCTGGTCGCTGGTGGCCTGGCTGGCGTCCTAGCTGCCGACGTCCGGCCGTCCATTCCGCGGCATCTTCGGCCACGCGCCTTCTCCACATCACGGAACACCCCGTCATTCCGAGCTCTTTTTCCCGAGGCGTCAGACTTCTCCGTGCGGCAAAGAGCGCTTTCGTCTCATCCTTCGGGGTGTCGTCTCGTGGCTGCCCTTTTTGCGCTTCAACAACGACTCCCATCCCTTTTTCTCTGCGCCCGCTCGCCTTCCTCAGAAACGCCACGGCCTCCGATCGCCGTCAGTTTCACCTGCCGCCAGGCCTCTTCCCCTTCCTCAGCTCCGGCCGCAACGATCGTCCTCCGCCGCACCCGGGGCCGGTCAACGGCTTTTCTTTCCGCCGCGCTTCTGCTATCAGCCCTGCCATGAACACTGCTACTCTTCATTCCCCCGGCGACGCAACCTGCCTTTTCCTCGACCTCGACGGCACACTCACCGATCCCTCGGAAGGCATCACCCGCGGCGTCATGTACGCTCTGGAGCGCTTCGGCATTCACGAAGACGATCCGAAAAAGCTCTACCCCTTCATCGGGCCGCCGCTCTACGACTCCTTCATGCGCTTCTACGGCTTTGATCGAAGAGGCGCGGATAAGGCCATCGCTTATTTTCAGGAATACTACGCCGACAAGGGCATGTACGAAAACATTCCCTATCCCGGCGTCAGCCGTCTGCTGCACCTCTGGCGCGACGAAGGACGCAGGCTCGTGCTGGCCACCTCCAAGCCGGAAGTCTTTGCCGTGCGCATTCTGGAGCGCTTCGGCATGGCCGACGCCTTCACCTTCATTGCCGGCGGCGACGTGGCGGAAACCCGCGTGGAAAAAAAGCTGGTCATCGCCTACGCCATGAAAAAGCTAGGCATGACCGATGTTGAACACTGCCTGATGATCGGCGACAGAAAATTCGACGTTCTGGGCGCGGCAGCCCACGGCATTCCTGCGCTCGGCGTGCTCTACGGATTCGGCACGGCAGAGGAACTGACCGAAGCCGGAGCCCGCTGGCTGGCAAAGGACGTGGACGAACTTGCCCGTCTGCTTGCAAAAAAATCGGTCTGAATGACCGTCATGCTGAAAGCCTCGGAAACGGGGCTTTTTTTTTGACCGCACACATTCGCCATGCGCCCCCCTGTTCCCGCGTCGCGTACGCTCCGCCCTGCGCGCCTTTTGGGCCTTCCCTGCCAAAACGCCGCAGGCTCCGCACGCCGCTTTCCCGCCTCCCGGCTCAGCCTCATCCCTCGCCGGACGCCTCCGCCCTTTCGGTTCCACCAGCGAGCGCGAGTTTCAGCGCCACGGCCCGCGCGTACCGCCCCCCCCTGTTTCGCCTCTTGCCGCCGGACAATCTTCGGCGTTTAAACGACGAAGGCGACGGCACAACCATGCCGCCGCCCGTCCTGTTCAAACAAATCGTCGATTATTTTTCAATGGTTTCCATGGTCAGGTGCGTATTGGTGAACACGCAGATGTCCGCCGCGATGGCCATGGATTCCTTCACGATTTCCGCAGGCGTCATGGACGTGTGACGCAACAGCGCACGCGCCGCGGAAAGCGCGTACGGACCGCCGGAGCCGATGGCCGCAACGCCGTCATCGGGCTCGATGACGTCGCCCGTGCCGGTGAGAATAAGCGTTCTGTCGGCGTCGGCCACCAGAAGCAGCGCTTCCAGCTTGCGGAGAAACTTGTCCTGACGCCAGTCCTTGGCCATTTCCACGGCGGCGCGCAGAAGATTGCCGCCCGATTCCTCCAGCTTGGCTTCAAAACGCTCGAACAGCGTGAACGCGTCGGCCGTGGCTCCGGCAAAGCCCGCCACCACCTGTCCGCGGTACAGACGACGCACCTTTCTGGCCGTGTGCTTCATGACCATGCTCTGCCCCATGGTCACCTGTCCGTCGCCTCCGATGGCCACGCCGTGCTCATTACGTACAGCCAGAATGGTCGTTCCTCTCAGTTCCATCGCAATCTCCTGCCCTATCGGGCTTCTTTCATGATTTTGGCGCGTTCCGCGGCCTTGCTCTCATAATCCTTGACGGCCTTCTTTTCTTCCGGCGTGCGGGCCGTCGATTTGGCCTTTTCCAGCCAGTTGTCGGCCTTGCGCTGATCGTTGCCGTAAAGCGAAGCATACGCCAGATGCAGATATCCCTCGCTCAGCTTGCCGACCGCGCCGAGAGAACGACCGTAATAGGTATGCACTTCGCTGTCCTCCGGCACGTGACGCAGCACGTCGCGGTAACGCTGCTGCGCTCCCGCTCTGTCGCCGCTGTCGTCGAGAATCCGGGCATAGAAAAAAAGCCCGTAGAAATCGCCGGGATACAGCCGAAGCGCCTTTTCCAGATATTTCCGGGCGCGGCTTATGTCCCCGCCCTTGGTGTACTCAAAAATGCCGGCTTCGCGCAGAATGAGCGCGTCGTTCGGCGCAAGCGCAAGCGCCGCGTTGAAAAAGCCTTCCGCATCCTTCACGCGGTTCTGCCTTGCCGCAAGCATGCCCTTGCCCATCAGGCTGACGGGATCCTTGTCCCCGCCCTTGGCAAAAATCTGCTCCGCATGGGCCGCGTCGCCGTGCCGGGCCCAGAGCAGCGCCTGCACGCGGCGGAACCTGGCGTCGTCTTCCCTGCGGTTCTTGAGAGAGGCGGGCATGCTCTGCAAATCGGCCCGCAGTCTGGCAAGACGCAGATTCAGATCGGGATGCGTGGAAAGATACGTGGGCACCGCGGAACCGCCGCCCCAGTCCTGCGACTTCAGCACTTCAAAGGCTCCGCCGAGCCCCTTCGGATTGTATCCGGCGTCCACCAGATACTTGATGCCGAAACGGTCGGCATCGTCTTCGTCCAAGCGGCTGTAGTTCAGCATGGCCGCACCGCCCGCAGCCATGCTTCCCATCATGGCCGCGCCGCCCGCGCTTCCGCCGCCGGCAAGACCGGCCGCCACGCCCGCCACCACGCCGAGAAGCGAGGTCAGGGAAATCACCCTTCCCCGCTCCATGCGTCCAGCAATGTGGCGCTGCGTGACGTGGGCTATTTCGTGGGAAAGCACCCCGGCAAGTTCGGATTCGTGCCTCAGGTGCATGATGAGCCCCGAAAACACGAACACAAAACCGCCGGGAGCGGCAAAGGCGTTCAGCGAATTGTGCAGCACGACATTGGTCGGAAACTTGTACGGCTGCGGAGGCAGCGTTTTGACTATGCGGTCAACAACGCTCTGCACGTAGTCATGCACCACCGGGTCTTCAATGATGGGCATGGTCGATTTGACCAGCACCTCGAATTCCCGGCCCATCTTCATCTCATCCTGAAGCGTGAAGTCTCCAAAAAGCGCCGCATCCGCCCGCATCGGCGCAAACAGAACGCCGACCATGCAAACTGCGGCCATCACGGAACGTAGTCGCATTCCTGTTTTCCCGGCCTTCCGGCCTGTCAGGCGATATCCCACACCGCGCCCGAGGGCGTATCGCGCACTTCGACGCCCATGGCCGCAAGCGCGTCGCGGGTGGCGTCGGATCTGGCAAAATCCTTGGCGGCGCGGGCTTCGGCGCGTTCCGCCATCAGTTCCACAACCTTGTTCACGTCAATGCCGAGGCGCTCCGCGCGGGTATTGCGCAGCTCCTCCAGAAACGCCGTCGGCTCTGCGCCGAACACGCCGAGCACATCGGACCACACGCCGGCAAGCTCAATGAAGCTGCCCAGAAGATCCCGTATGCCTTCCTTGTTGCGCAGGCCCTTGTCTTCGAGAATGCGGTTCATCAGACGAATCATGCCGAACACATGGCCGAGAGCTCCGGCCGTGTTCAGATCGTCGTCCATGGCGTCGAAAAAGCCCTTCTTCAGCATGTCGAACTCATCCTGCACGGAAGCGGGAGTCTCGCCCTTCTTCCACGATTCGCGCTGCATCCAGGCGCGGGCGTCGCGCAGGCATTCATACACGCGCTTGAGCGCGCGCTCGGCGTCGTCCAGCCCCTCGAAGCTGAAGTCGATGGGGCTGCGATAATGCTTGCCCAGCAGGAAAAAGCGCAGCGTCTCGGGCTGGCGATGTTCCAGAATATCGCGAATCGTCTTGAAGTTGTTCAACGATTTCGACATCTTTTCGGAATTGATCTGCACAAAGCCGTTGTGAACCCAGAAACGCGCAAGTTCCTTGCCCGTGGAAGCTTCGCTCTGCGCAATTTCGTTTTCATGATGCGGGAAAATAAGATCCTGACCGCCGCCGTGAATGTCGAGCGGCAGATCCAGCGTTTTTTCGCTCATGGCGGAGCATTCCAGATGCCAGCCGGGACGTCCCTTGCCCCACGGGCTTTCCCAGAACGGTTCGCCGGGCTTGGCGGCCTTCCAGAGCGCGAAGTCCAGCGGATCCTCCTTCTCCTCGCCGATGGCGATGCGGGCCCCGGAGCGCAGTTCGTCCACGTCCCTGCCGGAAAGCTTGCCGTATCCGGGGAAGGAACGCACGCGGAAATACACGTCGCCCGAGGGCACGGCGTAGGCATGGCCGCCATCGATGAGCTTCTGAATCAGATTCTGCATCTCGCCGATGTATTCGGTGGCGCGCGGTTCAATGTCGGCGCGGCGCACGTTGAGGCGATCCATGTCCTCATGGAAGGCGGCAATGTAGGTTTCGGCAATTTCCGCGCTGGTCTTGCCTTCGCGGTTGGCGCGGGCAATGATTTTGTCGTCCACGTCGGTAAAGTTGCGCACGAAGGTCACGTCGTAGCCGAGATAGCGCAGATAGCGATTCAGCACATCGAACACCACCGCGGAACGGGCATGGCCGATATGGCTGAGATCATAGGCCGTAATGCCGCAGGCATACATGCCCACCCTGCCGGCCTGGCGGGGCTCGAAGTTCTCCTTGCGGCGAGTCATGGAATTATACAACTGCATGGGTTTCTCCCGTGTTGCGGACTGTGGTTGACGCGCCCGAAATCTGCGCCCGGGCGCTGTCGGCGACGCGCTCCGACTCGCGGAGCAAAAGCCGTACCTGTATTAAATAAATCTTCATCCGGTCCCGTCCAGAGCGCGGACGGAGCGGGATGAACGAAAATGAATCTTTTTTTCTTCCGGGCGGTGCAAACGCGCTTCCGGGATCGGCGCAACCGCTTCCGTCTGCCGGAACCGCCGGGGCCTGCGCCGCAGAAACGGCGGGTGTTCTGCCCGGCAATATATTCCCGGAACATGCCGGACATCCGCTCAAGACCTGAGCTTTCGCCAAGGCATAAACATTCGCCCCAGAAGCAGGAGCGTCCGGCCAAAGCCTCGAAAGGCTCTCCGGCGTTTCCCTCGGGCAGAGAATGGAAGACGCCGGAAGCTCTCGCTTCTGCGCGGCCCCAAAGGAGCGAGCCCTTTTCGGCAACCCCGCATTTTTCCCAAAATACCCGCACCGCGCCGGGAAAGGCAAAAAACGGATGGAAATGCCGAAGCACTTCCATCCGTACGGATTACTTTGCCGCGCGTTCGATGCGCTTCAGGCTTTCTTCCCTGCCGAGGGCCGCCATGACGTCATGCACGGACGGGCCGCCGGCCAGGCCGGTGAGCGCGGAGCGCAGGGGCGGGCCTACCTGCTTGAACTTGAGGCCGCCCTTTTCCACGTATTCATGGAGCAGCTTGTCCAGCGCCTCGCCGTTGAATTCGGGCATGGCGGCAATCATGTCGTGCAGCACGGTGAGCTGATGCTTGCCGTCTTCGTTCAGGGCCTTCATGGCCTTGTCTTCGATCACCAGCTCTTCGGCCGGCTTGAAGTAGATGGTCAGGGCCTGGGCCAGCGCCGCGAGATCGGAAGCGCGCTCGATGTACATGGGCAGAAGCGCTTCAATCTTCTCCACGGGCTCGTCGTAGCCCAGCTTTTCAAGGAACGGACGCACCATGGCGGCCAGCTGGGGAAGCGGCGTGTTGCGCATGTAGTGCGCGTTGAGCCACTTCAGCTTTTCCGGATCAAAGGCCGCGGGAGAGCTGTTCAGGTTGTTGCCGTCGAACAGTTCCACAAGTTCCTTGAGGGAGAAGATTTCCTGATCGCCGTGGGACCAGCCGAGGCGCACCAGATAGTTCACCAGCGCCTGAGGCAGCAGACCGTCCTGCTCGTATTCGATGACCGCGCGGGCGCCGTGACGCTTGGACAGCTTCTGATGGTCGGGGCCGCAGATCATGGGCACGTGGCCGAAGGTGGGAACCTCGAAGCCGAGCGCGTTGTACAGAAGAATCTGCTTGGGCGTGTTGGAAACGTGGTCGTCGCCGCGCAGCACGTGCGTCACGCCCATGTCGTGGTCGTCCACCACCACGGCGAGGTTGTAGGTGGGCATGCCGTCGGTGCGGCGCAGCACCATGTCGTCGAGTTCGGAAACGTCCACGGAAATGGTGCCCTTCACCATGTCGTTGAACACGATGCGGCCTTCGTCCGGCACGCGCAGGCGCACCACCCGGCCGGGTCCGGCGGTCAGGCCGCGGTCGCGGCACTTGCCGTTGTAGCGGGGCTTTTCGCCTCTGGCACGGGCCACTTCGCGCATGGCTTCCACTTCTTCGGGCGTGCAGTCGCACCAGTAGGCGTGACCGGTTTCGAGCAGCTTGTCTATGTAGGCGTTGTAAATGTCAAGACGCTTGCTCTGATAGGTGAGATCGCCGTCCCAATCCAGGCCGAGCCACTTCATGGAGGCAAGAATGGAATCGGTATATTCCTGTTTGGAACGCGTCGCGTCGGTATCCTCAATGCGCAGGCGGAACTCGCCGCCGTAATGGCGGGCAAGCAGCCAGCAGAAAATGGCGGTCCGGCCGCCGCCGATATGCAGATGACCGGTGGGGCTGGGAGCAAATCTCGTAACGACTTTCATGATGCTCATCCGAAAAGATCAGAAGGTTATGTAAAAGGAAGCCAAAAAACAGCAATCATCGCCGCTTCCGTTGGCGCAGTTGATACTACTCCGCATCCGCAGCTATGACAAGCCGACTTTTCTTCAAAAAGCCCACGGGGTTATAGGTTTCCTTCGCCTGACGCAGACCGGGCTCGTCCATATCCTGCTCCCGGTTTATGAGGGAAACGCCCTGCGCGGAACGGCTCGCGAAGGCCTGATTGATGGCCTGATAGACGCCCTTGAGCTCCGCCTGCACCTTTTCAAAGTGAACGACCATCATGTCGCCCACCTTCTCGCCCACGGCAAACGCGCCTATCCTGTCTTCCACGTAGAGCGCTCCGCCGACAAGCCCCGGCAGACGGTTCCAGTTGCCCACCACGCGGAAAATGGCGTCGTTCTCGGCCTGAAGCGAAGGACTGTTTTCACAGTCGCGCCACCTGCACCACTCTTCCTGCAGACGCAGCACGTGTTCGATGCCGTCGGGATTGGAAGCGTCGCCGAGCGCGCGATAGTCCTCGCCGTAGCGGCGGCGATAGCCGTTGACGTGCGTCTTCTTCTTGTGGAACTTCGCCCCGGGCAGTTCCGCCAGTTCGTCGCGATTGTAGAGGTATTCCCACTGACCGCGATCCTCCACGGCCCTCGTCCGGGCTCCGAGCCTGTCGCTCAGCACGCCGACAAGCTGTTCCGGCACGCGGAAAAGTTCCACGCCGGCGCGAATTTCCGGCTGCGCGGCCCAGTCGGCGGCCTGCCAGTCGCCCACAGGGGCCCAGTAGCGAAAATCGGGCCTGGTCTGACAGATCCAGCAGAGCCCGTCGCGGAAGGAGAGTCCCAGCCCGAAATATTCCGCCCAGCCCCAGAGATTGGTAAAGGTCAGATCGGCCGTAGGCTGCGGCGTCAGGTCAAAATAACGACGATAGTCGTCGTACAGATCAAGCGTTACCGGAACAAAACCGGAAGGAAGGTTCATGCCTTCTCCTTATGTTTGGATTGGGAAAAATGCGCGTTCATGGAAAAACGCGCCCAGTCCTTGCAGAAAAACACCCACACCATGACCGAGGTCTGGATGGACATGGACAAAAACATGGCCATGTACACCCCGTAGGCGTCATGAAACACGATGTGGGACAGGCCCCATCCGAAAGGCAGACGGATGAGCCAGATGCCGGCGGTGTTGACCACCAGCGGATACACCGTGGCCCCCGCGCCGTTCATGACGCCGTGCAGCACCATGCCCGACACCGTGAAGGGAACCACCAGCACGTTGAAGAACAGATAGTTGATAATCTGCGTGCGCACGGCGGCCTCGGACGAAAAAAACGCCGCAAGATCGGGAATGAAGGGCCACATGCAGGCCGCCACGGAGCTCATGGAGATGCCGGAGATCAAAAACAGCACGATGCCGATGTGCTTTGCCCCCTGCCTGTCGCCCGCGCCGAGGGCGTTGCCCACGAGAATGGACGCCGTGACCATGAAGGCGTTGGCGGGCATGTACAGCAGCGACTCGATGCGGTTGCCTGCGGTGAGACCGGCGAGGGCCTCCACGCCGTCGGGCAGCGAAGCCGTGATGCCGTACATGACAAGATAGCCCATGTGCCAGAGCAGACTGTTGCCGCAGGCCGGAACGGCCACCCGAAAAAGATACGGAGCGCCGAGCCTGAGCCAGCGCAGGGGCGGCAGCGCATGATGCACGATGAGTCCGCCCTTTTTCAGAAAAATCAGGGTGAGCACGGCCGCCAGCGTATTGGCGCTGAAGGTGGCCCACGCTATGCCCGCCATGCCGAAGGCCGGAAAGCCCAGCCATCCGAGGCCGAAGCACAGATCGCCGAACACGTTGAGCAGGCAGGTGGCCGCAGCCACGATAAGCGGCGCAATGACCTGCCTTGCCGCGCGAAACAGCGTTCCGCCCACCTGCATGACGTAGAAGGAAGGAAGCCCGGCCAGCATGACGCCCACCATGTACTCCGTCGCGGGCCTGAGAGAGTCGGGCGTCTGCAGGAGCGCGAGCACCGTGCCGCGAAACGCGCCGGTCAGAAGAGCGAGCAGCACGGCGACCGCCACGCAGCTGCACAGCACCAGCCCCACATAATTCTGCGCCCGCCGCCAGTGGCCCGCGCCCATGGACTGACTGACCGCGGCCATGCCTCCCGCGCCGAGCGCCCAGCCGAACACCATGAGAAAGACCTGAATCTGAAAGGCCAGTCCCACGGCGGCCTGCACGTCGGAAGAGATGCGTCCGGCGGCCCAGATGTCGGTAAGGTTCACGATGATGCTGCAAAGAAGCATCATCATCTGAGGCCAGACAAGTCCCCAGATAGTGCGGAACGGCACATCGCGCAGCCACTCGCCGGATCGGACGGCGGAACAAAAACGGAACAATGCGGACATGGACAGAAGATAACGGAATTTTTTCTGCTGACAAGAGGGCGATTGCCCGCTGCGGCAGAGGTGTTGAAGAAAGACAGGCCTGCGCTTTTCGCTTCCTGCGGAATAATGCATGCCGGGCAACCGATGCGGGAGACTCTGAGCAGAAGACGGCGCATCCCCCCGTTTTCCCTGCGGCGCGCTCGAAGAAAAGGATGCCGGACGGCCTCCGCCTTCAACAGGCGCGGCCCCGCAGGCCCCGGAGCCCCGCCCGGCGCACACTCCGGGCCCGATGCTGCGCACACTCCGGGGGCCCCGACCAGATGCGGCAGAGAAAGCACCACGCCGACCAAGGCCCGACGTCTGCCTCTGCGCATTCTCACGTCGTGACGCGCTGTGCCGCTCGCATGAGGGACGCTGCTCCAGGCTCATGATTCATGATGAACCACGTTCATGAACAGCGACGACCCGCGAGCCTCCACGCGGCCTTCGCGCAAACCGGCATCCGTCCCGGGCGCTCCTGTCGGATCGCCGCCGCAGCGCCCGACGAGCGTTGCACCGCTGCGAAAAGGCGCAGCCCTTTTCCCGAACCCGTGCGGACAAAAAAGCCGGGAACGACTTCTCCCGTGGAGGAGAAACATTCGTTCCCGGCCGACAGTCCGGCAGAGAACTGCCGGACGCAAAGCAGCTTAGTCCAGCACCAGTGTAGAGGTCAGATCCTCCAGCGTTTCCCGGCGGCGGATGAGACGGGCCTTGCCGTCCGCGCCGATGAGCACTTCCGCCGGACGCATGCGCTGATTGTAGGTGGAAGCCATGACCCAGCCGTAGGCGCCGGCGTCGAGCATGGCGATGACGTCGCCCTGCCTGATGAGCGGCAGCTGACGATCCTTGGCGAGAATGTCGCCGGATTCGCAGATGTTGCCCACAATGGTCTGCTCCACGTTTTCCGTGTCGGGCGCACCGTTTTCACGATAGATTTCCACATCGTGGAAGGCGTCGTACAGCATGGGACGCGCGAGCACGGTGAAGCCGATGTCGGTGCCGGCAAAAAGATGCGGGCCGTTGTTCTTGGTGGCGTGAACGGTGCCGAGCACCACGCCGCATTCGGCCACCACGTAACGGCCGGGTTCGATGAAGAAGCGGCCCTGATAGCCCGTGGACTCGGCCCATGCCGAGAGGCAGCCGTGAATGGCTTCGGAAAGCGCCTTCATGTCCATGCGGCTCTGCCCTTCATACTTGTGGTAGGGCATGCCGAGGCCGCCGCCGAAGTCGATGATTTCCAGAGGATAGCCGAGCTTGAGCAGCTTTTCCGCCATGGAAAGCAGAATCTTCATGGCGTCGATGTAGGGATCGGCCTCCATGAACAGGGAACCGATGTGCTGATTCACGCCCACGAGACGAAGTTCGTGACGGGCCACGATGTCCTGCACCTGAGGCAGCATGTCGGGATCAACACCGAACTTGGTTTTCTTGCCGCCGGTCACCACCTTTTCGCTGTGACCCGCGCCGATGCCGGGATTGAAGCGCACCATCACGCGTCCGCCGGGGCAGACTTCGCCGAAAAGTTCCAGCTGAGCGAGGGAATCCACGCTCACCACGCAGCCGTGATCGGCGGCATTCTTGAGTTCCTCGGCGCTCACGTTGTTGCACACATAGGTGATTTCCTCGGGCGTGAAGCCGGCAAGCGCGTTGATGTGCAGCTCGCCGGGACTCATGGCGTCCACCACGCAGCCCTCGGAACGAATGATGCGAAGAAGCGCAGGATTGGTGTTAGCCTTGGCGGAATAGTTCACGCGAAAGCCCGGGAGCGAGGAAAGGCCGAGAAGATCGCGGCAGCGCTCGCGCAGTATGTTTTCGTTGTAAACATACAGGGGGGAACCGAAGCGGGAGACCAGTTCACGGGGGTCTTCCTGCCCATAAAAATTAACACTGTCCGTATAGGTGGATCGTACGTTTGCCATTTTCTCTTTTGTACCTGTGTAAGGAGAATATCCGGAAATCCGGCCGCGGCATGGAACGGCAAACCATGACCCTGGCCTGAAACACAAAAAAACGGCCGCCGCGCAGATACGCGCGACCGTCGCGCGCCGGGGAAAAGTCGCCCTTTCCCCGGCTCCAAAATGAAACGACCCTGCCGACGACACGACAGGGAACGCGATGTTACTTCCTATATTTGTCGAGAGCAGCGTCCAGGCGGGTCTTGCCGTCCAGCTTCTGCTTCTTGAGGGTCTTCACTTCCTGCTGCTCGCTGGGAGTAAGGTAGCTCTTGCCTTCAAACTTGGCGAGCTGCTTTTCATACAGCATATGTTCTTCCCAGAGAGCCTTCAGTTCAGGATCAGTATCGCCGTACTGTTCCACAATCTTGAGATCACGTTCTTCCATGGCACAGACTCCATTGTGTTGGGGTGGCAGGAATAAGCCGGCAGACCGGCCTCCTCTTAATTCATACGCCGGCCAGACGCTGTCCGAGCTGGAGCAGGGACTGCACGACCACGCCGTTCAGCAGTTGCAGGGCGACCAGCGCCACAATCGGCGAAAGGTCTATCCCGCTGATCATCACGAAGGGGAACGTCTTGCGGATGCGGTAGAATACCGGCTCCGTCAGCGCCCTCAGCGTGCGGACTATCGCATTATACGGATCGGGCTTCACCCACGAGAGAAAAGCCGCCACGATAATGACGAAAATATAAAGATTGATGACCAGGCTCAGAAGCCCGGCAACAGTCGTCACAAGATTCGCAAAGACAAACATGGCGCCTCCATGGAAAGTCCTGTATTCAGAGTGTTGCCTGATTGGCTTCCGGATGCAAGCAAAAAAATGAATTTTCCGGTCACAAATTTCATTCGCAGACGCAGCGCAGACGCTTCACGCCTTCCTTGAACATGACGTCCATCTTGTCAGGGGGAAGCAGCTCGACCACGGCCCCCGTGCCGAACACGGGATGATCCACCAGCGTGTTCACGGCGAAGGTGCCGTTCATGCTGTAGGGCACGGGCGTGGCCGCTCTTCCGGCCACCAGGCTGGTCCAGCGGTGTTCATTTTCTTCGGCGCGGCGGGCAAGCTGCTGCTGTTCGCGGCTGGGACGCGGCGCGGCGGCGCGCTTTTCCGCGCGCACGGTGGCGTCCACGGCTTCCGCCCGGTTGTGTCCGGCCTTCACGCGCACGGTCTTTTCCACCTTCGGACGGGCCTGGGCTTCCGGCGCGACATACTTATGCACACTGCCGCAGGCGCGGCATTCCACCTTGACCGGCATGCCGTCGAGGCATGCCATGACGACGTGGCCAGTAATATCCTTGCAGCGCGAGCAGCGCGCCTCGATAATCTGACCTGTGACAAAGGAACTCATGAAACGAAAAACTCCAAATGGATTTTCAGTGCGGGCAGACCCGCACCCAACATAGTATTCTGAGGGTCCGAAGACCCGCGACCGCATGGCGGTCGAAATATTCTCTACCGGGCCGAGCCCGCAGAGTCCGCACGCATGGCGGCTATTTCCTCTCGTATGACGCGGGCTGCGGCCACGGCGGCCTGATGCTCGCTCTGCGCCTCCCAGTCCTGCACGCGCTTCTCAAGCGCCTCAAGGCGCGCCTCAACGTCGTTTCCTTCGGCTCCGTCCTCTTCCTGCTCCGCCGGGGAAGGCAGACGGGCGTCCAGCATGCGGCTGACCATTTCTTCCATGTTGAGCCGCACCGACGCGTCTTCCAGAAACATGGAACCCACATGAGCGATCTGCTGGCTCAGGGATTCCAGATTTTCGCCGAGCTCCGCATTGGCTTTTTCCAGGGCCGCAATTCTTTCTTCCAGGCGCTGAATCTCGGCACGAGAGTCTTCTTCCGCGGCCGCAGGGCTCTCGACGCGGCCGCCCTGCACTTCGGCTTCGGCCTGCGCTTCGGCGTTGTCAGCGTCGGAAATGGCCGGTTGCGCCTCATCTTCCGATTCCGGCAGATCCGCCGACATCTCCGCCTGCGCGCTCTGCTCCGCATGCTCCGAATCCGCTTCCGCCGCGTCTTTGTTTTCCGAAACGACGTCGTCCTCATCGAGAAGCACGATCTCGTCGTCTTCCGGATTCTTCTCAGCGTCCGCCGAACCGGCTTCAGCGTCTCCGCTCCTGCGTGCGTCGGCGGCGAAAACGCCTTCCCCCGCCTGCTCCGCGTTGTTCTCCGGGGCGGAATCTCCCACGATATCCAAAAGTTCAATGACCTCTTCAGACTGTTCAGGAGAAAACTTTTCTTCTTCCATGTTCCCCTCTTGGCGGTAACTGAAAAATGCGGGTCACAGATATACAACTAAAGGCGGGACTTCCGCAAGGCCAAAAAAAGCCCCCTTCCGGGGGCAATACAAGGCCAGACAAGACTGACCACGGCTTGCCCCGCCCCTGCAAGGCGGGGCAAAACCGGGAAAGAAAACTACTTCTGCTTGGGATGGCAGGCGGAGCCGGCGCAGGCGGTAAGCGCTTCCTTCTTTTCAGGACGGGTCTTCACAACCTGCGTGTGGCAGCCGAGGCAGGAGTCGGCCACATGGCCCTTGCCGTAAATTTCGCGGTCATGCACGATCTTGAAGTAGCTGCGTTCCGCCTGCTTGTCTTCAGGATTGTGGCAACCGGCAGTGCCGCACTTGAACTTGGGAGTCGTACCGGCAACCTTGTGATGGCAGACGGCGCACTGCTGTTCCGTATCGACAGCCAGCGGGGGGAAGTGGGCGGGCATGCTGGTATGGCAGGCCGTGCAGTCCTGGGTAGTATGGATATTGTGATCGAAATAAACGGGCTTCTCGGTCAGATCCATCTTAATGGGCCCGGCAGGGATATGTGCGAACTGCGCGGCGCCGGCCGGCAGAGCCAAAGCGGCGACTATCAGAGCGGCGGAGCCGAACGTCAGCAGCTTTTTCATAGGGTGACCTCCTCCTGGTCTTTACACGAAACCAAAGCTCACGCTGCAGAGGCATAAGCAGAATTACGTTACTGCCAAAACAGAAATAATGTCAAGAGAAGCCGCTCAAACAACGGCTCTCTTTCCGGCGACAACCAATGATTATCTTTCGGTTCCGCCCGGCGGCGTCCGGTCTGCGGGTGAAGGGATGTTTCCCCAGGATCAACCCGGATTCCGGACTCTGCAAGCCTGAAAAGACACGCAGCGCGACCTTGCCCTGCAAGCATACGCTTTTGCGCGCCAAAAAGCAAAAGGGCCGGAACGAGAATTTCGTTCCGGCCCGAAGCTTACTTGTTCGTCTTGGCCAGGAGCGGCGAATTGTACATCTTCACCTTGGCCTGCGAGCCGAGCTGGGTCAGATAGACCTGATACACCAGATTCGCCCGGTCGTTCGTCATGCGGGCCTGCATGTCCTGCGCGGCGGCCTTCCATTCATCTTCCGAAGGAGCCTCGATGGCGGACACGCGCGCCAGCACGGCGCCGTCCTGCACGCGATACGGGTCGTTGAGCCACGCGTCGGAAACCTGCGGCACGGCGAAGGCGGCCTGCGCAAGCGCCGGATCGGCAATGAGATCGGCGATGTTGCCGTCGCGGCCGAAGGGTTCGGAAGTCTTGATTTCCGCGCCTTCGGCGGGCTTGCCGTTCTGGAAGGCGGCACGGGCCTTGCGGGCGTCGTCCATGGCCATTTCCGCGGCCTTCTGACGGGTGAGGAATTCCACGATGAGGGGACGCACTTCTTCCAGAGGCTTCACGCTCTGCGGCTTGCTTTCCAGCACCTTCACCACCAGGAGCGCGTTGCCGGACGGCACGGCGGAATCCAGCACCGTACCCGACGCGGCGGCAAGAATGGTCTGCACGTCGGAATCGCGGATGTCGAGCTTCTGGCCCAGTTCCTCGGCGGAAATGAGTCCGGTGCTTTCGGCCTTCACGGCCGCCACGGACGCGGCCCTGGCGGCTTCGTCCATGCTCTTGCCGGCCAGCGCCTGCGCCAGAACGACGTCGGCCTTCTCTTCCAGACCGCGGCCGGCGGCTTCGGTGGCGAGCTGGGTGCGCAGGCTGTCCTTCACTTCGTCGAAGCTGTGGGTCACGGCGGGCTTGTGCTCTTCCTTCTTAATAAGATGGAAGCCGAACTGCGTGCGCACGGGGGCGGACACTTCGCCGTCCTTCAGGGCAAACGCGGCCTTGGAGAACTCGGGCACCATCTGACCGGCGGTGAACCAGCCGAGATCGCCGCCCTGCTCCGCCGTGCCGTCCTGACCGCTCCTGGCCACTTCGGCGAAGTCCTCGCCGCCGCGGATGCGGGCCTCAAGCGCCTTGATCTGCTCTTCGGCCTTCTTCACGTCGGCTTCGGGAGCGTTCGCGGGCACGCGCACGAGAATGTGACGGGCATGAATCTTTTCTTCTTCCGTAAACTGGTTCTTGCGGGCGTCGTAGGCGGCGCGAAGATCAGCGTCGGAAATGGAGGCGGGATCGCCCATGACGGCGGGATCGAGGCGGATGAACTCCACGTTCACGCTCGGCGGCACCGTGAAGTTCGCGCTCTGCGCCTCGTAGGTCTTGGCGACTTCTTCGTCGGAAGGCGCGGCCTTGTCCATGTGCGCCGAGGCCGGGAACAGAATGTAGTCCACGCGGCGGCGTTCGGCGGCGTAGTCGAAGATGGCCTTCACCGCGGAAGGATCCACGTAGGCGCCCGCCGTCACCAGGCGCTGAAGCTTGGCCGGAAGCATGGACTTCGCCTGATCCGTTTCAAACTGGCGGGGCGTGATGTGGTTCTTGCTCAGCACTTCGCGGTAGGTGTCGGCGTCGAATTTGCCGTCCTTCTGGAAGAAGGGAAGCTGTTCGAGCGCGGCGCGCAGCTCGTAGGGGCTGATGGTCAGACCGGCGCGTTCGGCCTCGTCCTCAATGAGCTTTTCCTGCATGAGGGACTGCAGCACGCGCTGTTCGAGCTGGAAGCTTTCCAGCATTTCCGACGTGACGTTCGGAATGGAACGGCGCACGTTGTCTTCCATCATGGCGTAGGCGCGCTGAAACTCCACCTCGGTGATGTTCCGGCCGTTGACGGAAGCCACCAGTCCCTTGGGACCGGAGTAGGATCCGATGCCCCAGAACACAAAGACCACAATGATGATGCCGAAAGCCAGCTTTACGCCCCACGACTGGGCATTGGCTCTGATGCCGTCCAGCATGACGACTCCTTGCTTATTGTTGTATTGATGTTACGCAGCCGCGGACGGCCCGATATGATTCCCGTTATCCGGCGCGGCGGGCGCGCACGGCGTTGAGCAGGCCGCCGACCTTGAGCACGGCCCATTCCTTGTCGGAAAGGTCGTTGCGGACGCGCACGTCGCCCACGCCTTCCACCTTGAGCACGGCTTCTCCGCCGGCGGTCATGGAAGAAGCGTCGAGCGTAACGCCGTTGCCGAGCGCCATGCGGTCGTAGTCGGCGCCGTCCACGAAAATGAGCGGAAGGATGCCGAAGTTGATGAGATTGGCGCGATGAATGCGGGCAAAGGACTTGGCCAGCACGGCGCGCACGCCGAGATGACGCGGGGCCAGCGCCGCATGTTCGCGGCTGGAGCCCTGTCCGTAGTTTTCCCCGGCCACGATGACGCCGGCCCTGCCCGCGGCCTTCACGCCGTCCTGACGGGCCACGAAGCCTTCGTCGGTGCGGCTGAACACATAGCGGGAAATGGCAGGAACGTTGGAGCGCAGCGCGGTGATTTCCGCGCCCGCGGGCATGATGTGGTCGGTGGTGATGCCGTCGCCCACCTTGAGGGTGACTTCGCCGGAAAGTTCCGCGGGAAGCGCTTCAAAGGTTTCGAGCGCCACGATGTTGGGTCCGCGCAGAATTTCCACCTTCGCGCGTTCTTCTTCCGTGGCGGCGGGGAACAGGAAATGATGACGGCCGTCCGGCACGCGGGCGGGGAAATCGGGATGCGCGGGAGCTTCTCCCCAGGTGGCGGGATCGGTGAAGCAGCCGTGGATGGCGCACTGCGCCGCCGTGACCGGGCTCACCAGATACACCTGCGCGTCGCGGGTGCCGCTGCGGCCTTCAAAGTTGCGGTTGAAGGTGCGCACCGAAACGCCGCCGGACACGGGCGAGCTGCCCATGCCTATGCACGGACCGCAGGCGCATTCCAGCAGTCTCACGCCGCTTTCCAGAAGCGAGGCGAGCGAGCCTTCTTCCGTGAGCATGGCCAGCACCTGACGCGAGCCGGGAGCCATGCAGGTATCCGTTTCGGGGCAGACGCGGCGTCCGCGCAGGGTTTCGGCCACCAGATGCAGATCGGCGTAGGAAGAGTTCGTGCAGGAGCCCATGGCCACCTGATCCACGTGCAGCCCGGCCAGTTCCGCCACGGGAACCACGTTGTCGGGCATGTGCGGACGCGCCGCCAGAGGCACGATGGAGGAAAGATCCACTTCCATTTCCTCGTCGTACTGCGAGCCCTCGTCGGCATAGAGAGGTTCCCAGTCCTGCTCGCGGCCCATCTGACGGAGAAATTCGCGGGTGCGCTCGTCGGAGGGGAACAGGGAGCCCGTGGCTCCGAGTTCCGCGCCCATGTTGGTGATGGTGGCGCGTTCCGGCACGGAAAGCGTGCTCACGCCGGGGCCGCAGTATTCAAAAATGCGACCCACGCCGCCCTTCACGCTCAGGCGGGAGAGCATGTGCAAAATGACGTCCTTGGCCTGCGCCCAGCCGGTGAGACGGCCGGTAAGCCACACCTTCACCACCTTGGGCATGGGAATGCTGTAGGGTTCTCCGGCCATGGCGAGCGCCACGGAAAGACCGCCCGCGCCCATGGCGAGGCAGCCCATGCCGCCGGCGTTGGGAGTGTGGCTGTCGGAACCGAGAAGAACGCGTCCGGGACGGGCGAAGTTTTCCAGATGCAGCTGATGGCAGATGCCGGAGCCGGGAGCGGAATACACCGCGCCGAAATGCTGCGCAGACGTGCGCAGGAAGCGGTGGTCGTCAGGATTGCGGAACCCCATCTGCAGGGTATTGTGATCCACGTAGCTCACCGAAAGTTCGGTGCGGACGGAAGGCAGGCCGAGGGCTTCGAACTGAAGCCAGGCCATGGTGCCGGTGGCGTCCTGGGTGAGCGTCTGATCCACGCGAAGGCCGATCTCCTTTCCGGGAACCATGTCCCCTTCCACGAGGTGGGCGCTGATGATCTTGTGAGCAATATTCATGGCAAAACCTTTCATGGCCGACGTTCCGGCCGTCATGCGCGCCTTTCGTGCAAAAGGCCGCAGCAAATCCGCGGCTCCGCCCCGGCCTGCGGCGCGGGGCTGTTCCCGGACATTTCTGGAAGAGCCCCATTTATACAAGGATAATGACCGGAGGGCAAGCGCCGATATGGCCGCCCGACGACGCGCGGCGAGCTTTTTCTGCGCTCTGCGCCGCGGAAAAATGCCCGGAAGGAGCCGCGCCGCGGTTGCGAAGCTCGAAAGATGCGCTTATACTGCTTCCGATTTTTTTCTTTATTCGGAGTTGTCATGGCAGAGAATATCGGCATCATCGCGGGCGGCGGCCAGTTTCCCCGCCTTGTGGCACAGGAGGCCCGCGCCGCAGGGCTCGGCGTGGTCGTCTGCGGATTTCAGGGGCATACCGATCCCGCCACCGCCGAGTGCGCCGACGTGTTTGAACTGCTCCATCTGGGCCAGCTCAGCCGCATGATCGGCTTCTTCAAGGAGCACAGCGTCTCGCGCGTGTGCATGGCCGGTTCCATCAGCAAGCCCAAGGCGCTCGAGTTCCGCCCCGACTGGCGCGCCGCAAAGCTCCTCTTCTCCCTGAAGAAAAAAGGCGACGACGCTCTTCTGCGCGCCATCATGGCCGACATAGAAAAGGACGGCATTCACGTGGTGGCCGCCGTGGATCTCGCGCCGGGACTGCGCGCCCCGGGCGGAACCCTCACCCGCCGCGCCCCCACCGACGACGAATGGAAGGACATCCGCTACGGCTGGCCCATCGCCCGCGCCATGGGCTCCTTCGACATCGGTCAGTGCCTTGTCGTGCGCGAAGGCATGGTCATGGCCGTGGAGTGCCTCGAAGGCACGGACGCCGCCCTGAAGCGCGGCGCAGAACTCGGCGGCGCAGGCTGCATCGCCATCAAAATGGTCAAGCCCGGACAGGACGAACGCGTCGATCTGCCTTCCGTGGGCCTGTCCACCATCCGCAATCTGGTGGAGCATCATTACGCCGCTCTGGCCATTCAGGCCGGAAAAACGCTGTTCTTCGACCGCGAAGAAGCGCTCCGTCTCGCCGACGAACACGGTCTTGCCGTGGTGGCCCTGCCCGACGACTTCGCCTGATCCCTCCCCGCACCTTCAGGATATCGCCATGTCTTCCTCTTCGTCCGCAGGCCGCGTCTCCCGCGGCCAGCTCGTCACGCTCGGCCTCTTCGTGGGCGGCCTCGTCCTCTGCATCGCCGCCGGCCGTTCTCTTCTCTGGGCCCTCGGCTTCGGCGTGTTCTGCTTCGGCGGCTACGCCCGCAGCACGGGCATTCCCATGCCCGAAGTGCTGCGTCTGCTTCTGCGCGGCGTGCGGCGCATTTCCAACATCCTCGTCATATTCACGCTCATCGGCATGCTCACGGGCATCTGGCGCATAAGCGGCACCATTCCCATGCTCATCGACTGGGCCCTGGCGCTCATCAATCCCACCTTCTTCGTGCTCTGGAGCTTTCTGCTCTGCGCCGCTTTGAGCACGCTCATCGGCACGGCCTTCGGCTCCGTGAGCACCCTCGGCGTGGTCTGCATGCTCATGGCCCACACCGCAGGCTTCAACGAAGTGCTCGTGGGCGGAGCCATTCTGAGCGGCGTGTACGTGGGCGACCGCTGCTCCCCCATGTCCTCCAGCGCCGCGCTCGTCTGCGCGCTCACCCACACCGACATCTACGGCAACTTCAAGCGCATGCTGCGCAACGGCGCCGCTCCCTTTCTGCTCACCTGCGCAGGCTACGCCCTGCTCTCCCTCTTCGGCCCCGAACACGTCATGCCCGAAGGCGCCACCGACGCTCTGCGCGAAAACTTCGTGTTCAACTTCTGGGTGCTGCTTCCGGCCCTGGCCGTTCTCGTGCTCGGCGTGCTGCGCGTCAACGTCAAAATCGCCATGGCCGTCAGCATCGCGCTTGCCTTCGGCGCGTCCCTCGTCTTTCAGAAAACGCCCGTTCTCACGCTGCTCTCCGCCATGACGCTCGGCTACCTTCCCCCGCTGCCGGAACTTGCCATGCTCAAGGGCGGCGGCATGCTCTCCATGCTCAACGTGGCAGCCATCGTGGCCATTTCCTCCTCGTACTCCGCCCTGTTCGAAAAATCCGGCCTGCTGGACAGCTTCGAGCACATGGTCGAAGCGCTCGCCGAACGCATCGGCGCCTTCCGCGCCACGGCCCTGGTGGGCCTTCTCACCACCGGCCTTTCCTGCAACCAGACCCTTTCCATCATCCTCACCCGTCAGCTCTGCGCCCAGGCACAGCACAACCGCCGCGAAATGGCCATGTATCTGGAAAACAGCGTGGTGCTGCTCTCCGCCGTGCTGCCGTGGAGCATCGCCTTTTCCATGTGCAGCCTCACCCTGCAGCAGGGAGCCGTCATCATTCCCTTTGCCCTCTATCTCTGGATGGTGCCCCTCTACTGGTCCCTGCGCTCCCGCAGCGTGCATCAGTCCTGCCCCAGACCCATATTCCAGTTTTTTCTTGCAAAAAAACATCACCGGGATTAAAAACAGTTCGTTCACCAGCTAGGGGAGCCTCACGGCTGAGAAAGAGGATAATGCCTCTGACCCTTGGAACCTGATGCAGCCAGCACTGCCGAAGGGAAGCTCGGTTTCGTTGCAGAAACCTCACGTCCGCCCCTTTGGTGGACGTTTTTTTTATCCCAGCGAGGTTTCCATGCGCATCACCGTCAACGGCGAAACAGAAGAAATCACCGAAGGCCTTACCCTGCTCGACTTCATCATCGGACGCGGGCTCGACCCCGGCGTCGTGGTCGCCGAGCTCAATCGAGACATCGTTGCCAAAGACAACTTCGCTGCCGTACGTCTCAACCCGGGCGACAGCCTGGAGCTCCTGCACTTTGTGGGAGGAGGTTAACATGCAGCAGTCCGACAAGCTCGTCATCGGCGGCGTGGAACTCGACAGCCGCCTTTTCATCGGAACCGGAAAATACAGCGACGACGCCCTCATTCCCGCCGTCTGCGAGGCCAGCGCCGCACAGGTCATCACCGTGGCCATGCGCCGCGTGGACAAGGGCGGTACCGGAGTCATGGGACACATTCCCTCCTCCATGCGCCTGCTCCCCAACACCTCCGGCGCGCGCAACGCCGAAGAAGCCGTGCGCCTCGCGCGCCTGGCCCGTGCCGCCGGCTGCGGCAACTGGATCAAAATCGAAGTCATTTCCGACACCCGGCATCTGCTGCCCGACGGCTACGAAACCGCCAAGGCCACGGAAATGCTGGTCAAGGAAGGCTTCACCGTGCTGCCCTACATCAATCCCGATCTCTACGTGGCCCGTGCCTGCGTGGACGCCGGAGCCGCAGCCGTCATGCCTCTGGGCTCGCCCATCGGCACCAACCGCGGCCTGCGCACCAGGGAAATGATCGGCATTCTCATTGAAGAAATCGACCTGCCCATCGTGGTGGACGCCGGCATAGGCCGTCCTTCGCAGGCCTGCGAAGCCATGGAAATGGGCGCGGCCGCCTGCCTGGTCAATACCGGCATCGCCTCTTCCGACGATCCCGTGGCCATGGCCTCCGCCTTCCGCCGCGCCGTGGAAGCCGGCCGGACCGCGTTCCTTGCCGGAGCCGGGGCCGTGCATTCCGGCGGAGCCGTGGCCTCCTCCCCGCTGACGGGCTTCCTGCGTTAGCAAAAGAGCGGCGGTTCCCCATGCGGGAATCCTGCCGCAGGGCAAAAGACTCCTCCGTTCAGGCCGGAGCCGGTCTCAGCCCGTGACGCGTCCATGCTCCGCGCCGGACGCCGTAGTCCTTCTCCTGCGGCCTTCTCCGGCCGGAGCATGCTCTGCGCCCTTTGCAGGCGTCGGCGTCCGCTCCCGGCCATGTCAAACTCCGGGCGATTGCCGAAAAAAACGCTCTCACCGCCCGCACCGGAACGCCGCGCGCGTCCTTTGCCGGGCGCTTTTCCGATTCTCTCTCTGCCGCGCGCAATGCGACGGCGGCAGCGCGAAGCAGGTTCGACATCCGCCGAACCTGCCTCCGACATTGAAATAAAGGCTCAAATTTATGGATACTCCTGTTCTGGCTGATACCTTTGCGCCGGGAGAGGCGCATTTCGACGAATGTCTGGCCGAATGGCCCCGCGAACGCCGCGCGGAACTGGCCGCCAAAGCCACGGAGCACGACGTGCTCGCCGCTCTGGACAAGGACGTGCTGCGCCCCGAAGACTTCATGGCGCTGCTTTCCCCGGCTGCGGCTCCCTTTCTGGAGCAGATGGCTCAGCGCTCCCGCGAAATCACGCTCCGGTTTTTCGGACGCGCGGTCAACATCTTCTCGCCGCTCTACGTTTCCGACATCTGCACGAATCACTGCCGCTACTGCGGCTTCAACGCCGACAACCATCAGAAGCGCCGCCACCTCACGGTCGATGAAGCCGCGGCCGAAGCCTTTGCTCTGGCCGACGCGGGCATAAGCCATATTCTTCTGCTCACGGGCGACGCGCGTCACATCGCCTCGCCCCGCTACATTGCGGACGTGGCCGAACGCATCAAGCCCCGCTTCGCCTCCGTGGGCGTGGAAGTCTATTCCCTCACGCTGGACGAATACCGCATGCTCATCAAAAGCGGAGTGGACAGCATGACCATGTTCCAGGAAACCTACAACCGCGAACTGTACGAATGGCTGCATCCGGCAGGGCCCAAGCACGACTTTCTGTGGCGTCTCAACACGCCCGCCCGCGCAGCCAAGGCGGGCATGCACAGCGTGGGCATAGGCGCGCTCATGGGTCTCGACGACTTCATTCAGGACGCCTTCTGCACCGGGCTGCACGCCTGGTGGCTGCAAAAGCACTTCCCCGGCGTGGACATCGGCCTGTCCGTGCCGCGCATGTGCCCGCACGAAGGCAGCTTTGAAGTCAAGCACGGCGTGGACGACCGCCAGTTCGTGCAGTACATCACCGCGCTGCGCTGCTTCCTGCCGCGCTGCGGCATCACGGTGTCGAGCCGCGAGAGCGCGAACATGCGCAATCACATCGTGCCCATCGGCGTCACCCGCGTGTCGGCGGGCGTGTCCACGGCCGTGGGCGGCCGCGTGGTGGAAGCCGAAAACTCCGGCCAGTTCGACATTTCCGATCACCGTTCCGTGCAGGAAATGACCCATGACCTTGCCGCGCTGGGCTATCAGGCCGTGGCCAAGGACTGGGAAGCCTGCGACTTCTAGTCATGCTTGCCGGCGTTCTTTCCTGCTTTACCGAAGAACAGCGGAGGCGGATGAAGGCCGCCTGCGTGGGCATTGCCGGCGCGGGCGGTCTCGGCTCCAACGCGGCCATGATGCTTGCCCGCTCGGGCGCAGGACGCCTGATCGTCATCGACGGCGACAAGGTGGAGCCTTCCAACCTCAACCGTCAGCACTACTTTCCCGCCCACGTGGGACGGCCCAAGGTGGAAGCCCTTGCCGAACAGCTTCTGGCGCTGAACCCGGACCTTCGCGTGGACGCCCGCATGATGTGGCTGAGTCGCGACAACATTCCCGCGCTGCTGCCCGAAGCCGACATCTGGATAGAGGCGCTGGACAACGCTTCCACCAAGGCGCTCTTTGCCTCGGCGGCCGCGGCCGCGGGCAAGATCGTCGTGTGCGGCTCCGGCATGGGAGGCGTGGGCGGTTTTGCCATGCGCCGCCGCCGCATGGGCAATCTCGTTGTGGTGGGCGACATGAAAAGCGACATCGCCGAATGTCCGCCCCTGGCTCCGCGCGTCATGCAGTGCGCCGCCATGCAGGCCGACGCGGCCCTCGAATGGCTGCTCACGGGAACAATTAAAGATTTACTTTAAGGATTCGTCATGCCCCGCATACTTCCCGGCGAAACCGACGTTTACGCCCTTACCGATTCCCGCCTCGCCCTCGGGCGCAGCGTGGAGGAACAGGCCCGCGCCCTGCTTTCCGCAGGCGTGAAGATTCTGCAGTACCGCGAAAAGCACGCTCATGCCGGCGTCATGCTGGAAGAGTGCCGTCTGCTCCGCCGCCTCACGCTGGAGGCCGGAGCCTGCTTCATCGTCAACGATCACGTGGACATCGCCATGATCGTGGACGCCGACGGCGTTCATGTCGGTCAGGACGATCTTCCCGTGCCGGAAGTCCGCCGCCTGCTCGGCCCGGACAAGATCATCGGACTCTCCACACACAGCCCCGAACAGGCCCGGGCGGCCGTGGCTGCCGGAGCCGACTACATCGGCGTGGGGCCCATCTTCGCCACGCAGACCAAGGAAGACGTGTGCTCGCCCGTGGGATTTTCCTATCTGGAATGGGTGGTCGCCAATATCCGCCTGCCCTTCGTGGCCATCGGCGGCATCAAGGAGCACAACATTGCGGAAGTGACGCGGCGGGGCGCAAAGTGCTGCGCGCTTGTCTCCGAACTCGTGGGCACTCCGGACATTGCGGAAAAAGTGCGCGCCGTGCGGGCCGCCATGCGTCGAGGCTGAGAGGGCTGGCAAAAGCCCGCCTCCGCCGAATCCGGCATTGTTGCGGCGCGCGTCCGTCCCGGGCCCGCGCTGCGCGTTGTTTCTGCCGAAGAGCGCGTCCTCCTGACGCCCGCAATCGTTCCCCCGGCTGCGTTCTGCGGCAGGCAGGCAAAACCGTGCGCCGCGGCTGATGGCTCCAGCCATCCCCGCTCCCGCGCTCCGCTGCAAATAATCGGCGGAACCGTCCCGTGCGCTCCGGTCTTTTCTCTGCGTGCGTCGCCGCAATGCGTCAGGCCAATCGGGCGTTGCACGGGAAGAATTGTCCCCGTGCATCACCGTCAGGGGAAACGGCGCGCAGTCTCAACTCGTCCCGCGCCGCGACGCGAAAGACAACTACCGCTCGTCGATTTCCACCGTCATCACGGGCATGATGCGCGGCTCCTTCCATTCGGGATACTTTGCCAGCAGGATGGGAAAGAGCGTGGATTCCTCCGTCACGCCCTCGGGCGCGTCGCCTGGCGCAAGAAAATACGAAATGCGCTCCTTCGCGCCCTCCAGAATGCTGCGGCTCGTCACAAACACATAGCCGCAGTTCAGGGCAAAAGCCTCGGCCTCGGCATAGGTGTCAAAGCCGTGGACGTTGCCCGCGGCGTCATGAAATTCAAATCTGGTCATACAAGCTCCGATGCTTTCGGCGCGCATCATGCGTTCCGTCGGCGCAGCATACGGCGCTTTTCTCCGAAAATAAACAGTGCAGGGCTCTCTCCCGCGGCGCTTTCCGCCCCTCCCGCGTCCGGGACGGCGCTTCCATCACTCACGCTCCCGGCGAGACGACAGCGCACTTTCTCCGAAGGCGCGGCCGACAAGGTTCCGACTTGTCAGAGCCCGGGGAAAGCACTATAGGAAAGAGACGTAGATTACCCGGCGCACCGTCCGTCGGGACAACAAAGGAAGTCTTACTATGAGCGATTGCGATCACAAGTGCGGCAGCTGCGGCCAGGACTGCGCGGAACGCACCGAACCTGTCGATATGAAGGTGAAGCTGCACAAGTTCTCCACCGTCAAGAAGGTCATCGGCGTCGTCAGCGGCAAGGGCGGCGTAGGCAAGTCCCTCGTCACGGGCCTGCTCGCCTCCAAGATGCAGAGCCGGGGTTCCCATGCCGCCGTGCTTGATGCCGATATTACCGGACCCTCCATTCCCCGTCTGTTCGGGCTCACCCAGCGCATGTCCGGCACGCAGCTGGGCCTGAACCCCGTGCGCTCCGCCACCGGCGTGGACATTGCCTCCATGAACCTTCTGCTGGAACACGACACCGATCCCGTGGTCTGGCGCGGTCCCGTCATCGCCAACGTGGTGACGCAGTTCTGGTCCGAAGTCATCTGGAACAACGTGGACTACATGTTCGTGGACATGCCTCCCGGAACCGGCGACGTGCCGCTGACCGTGTATCAGTCCCTGCCCATCGACGGCATCGTCATCGTCACCTCTCCGCAGGAACTCGTGTCCATGATCGTGGAAAAGGCCGTGAACATGGCCCGTCTCGACGGCCTGAACATTCCAGTCATCGGCCTTGTGGAAAACATGTCCTACTTTGAATGCCCGGACTGCGGCAAGCGCCACGCCATCTTCGGCGAAAGCCATCTCGAAGAGATCGCCAAACAGTACGGCATCGCCCACATTGCCCGCATTCCGATTGATCCCTCCATCGCCAAGGCCTGCGATCAGGGAGCCATCGAAGCGGTCAGGAGCCCCTGGCTGGACGACATGGCCGACGCCGTCAGTCAGCTCTGATCCGCACTTTTGCGAAGACGAAGGGGCGGAGCTTCGGCTCCGCCCTTTTTTATTATGCGACAGACCTCCCCGCCGTCTGCACCATGTCGCGGACGACGAAACATCTTCTCCCCCCCCAAAAAAAAACGGCCTCAGCGACGGGCAAAACAACACTGCGCCGGGCCCCGCTCTCTCTACGGCGCGCCCCGGATTGGTCGAGCGCGCCGAAGGCCTGTGAGCCGAGAGTCATCGAAGTCGAAAAGAGCCCACGCGTCCCGTGTTCTGCACAGGTCCATGAAAAAGGCGTCCCTCCGAAAACGGGGAGACGCCTTTTTCATGCATTTACAAGATCAGATCAGCACCAGCGGGAAAGAATCTGATACGCCGTGGTGGCCACCACCATGGCTACGCAGGTGTTGAACACAAAGCTGAACAGCGCCCATTTGGCCGAGCCGGTTTCCATGCGTATGGTCACGAGGCTCACGAAGCAGGGCGCATAAAGCAGCACGAACAGCAGGAAGGCCACCACCGAGGGAATGTTCCAGTTCTTGTCCCTGGCGATGAAATCGGCCAGATTGCCGGAATCCTCGCCCGCGTCGTACAGCGAATAGGCCGTGCCCAGCGTGGTCACAATGACTTCCTTGGCCGCCAGACCGCCCAGCAGGGAGATGTTGGCTTCCCAGCCGAAGCCCGCATAGCGCGTCACCGGTTCCATGGCCGAGCCGATGCGTCCGGCAATGGTGTGACGCAGCGTTTCTTCGCTGAAGCGTCCGTTTTCCGTCTGAATGGCGTGTTCAATGCTCCGGCGCAGGTCGGAATCCGGCGCGGCGGCACCAAGCTGCGTCTGCAGCTCGGTCAGCGTGGTTTCATGCGCCTGCACCCGGTCTTCGGGCAGTCCAGGATAGGCCATGGCCGCCCACACCACGATGGATATGGCAAGAATGACGGTTCCGGCCTTCTTCAGATATTCCCAGGTGCGCTCGCCGGCGTGAATGACCATGCCCTGAAGCGTGGGCATGCGGTAGGGAGGCAGCTCCATGACGAACGGCGTGGCCGGGCCCTTGATGAAGGAAGAGCGCAGCACGCGGGCGGCGAGCATGGCCACCACCCAGCCGGTGAGCGTGAGCCCGAACATGACGAGCGCTTCGTTGCCCGGGAAAAACACGCCCGAAAACACGATGAACACGGGGAGCTTGGCGCCGCAGGCCATGAACGGCACGGTGAGCAGCGTGGCCAGCTTTTCACGGGGACTGCGCAGCGTGCGCGCCGCCATGATGCCGGGCACGGCGCAGCCGCCGGCAATGCCGCCGCCGAGGATGTAGGGAACCACGGAAGCCCCGTGCAGACCGAAAATGCGGAAGATTCTGTCCAGCATATAGGCCATGCGCGCCATATAGCCGGAGTCTTCCAGAATGGCGATCTGCATGAATATCAGCAGAATAAGCGGCACAAAGCACATCACGCCGCCCACGCCGTCGATGATGCCCGAGGTAATCATGGATTTCAGCACGCCGTCGGCCATATTGGCGTCCACCAGATTGCGCAGCCAGGCGAACAGCGCTTCCACCCACTGCATGGGAATCTCGCCGACCGTGAACGTGATGCGGTACATGAGGTACATGATGGCGAGCATGATGAGCGGGCCGAAAATCTGATGCGTGAGGATATGATCCGCCCTGTCGGAGAGGTCCATGCGCTGGGCGATATCGTCGCGGCGCGTCAGCACGCCGCGGAGCAGAGAGCTGATGTAGCCGTAGCGGTAGTCGGCAATGATGGCCTCGGCGCTGGTTCCGAGCGTGGCCTTGAGATGGGCTTCCACCTCGTCGATGTGCTCCTTCACGTGCTCCATGACCTCGGGCTTGTCGTGACTGAGCTCGGAAAGAATTTCCTCGTCGTTTTCCAAGAGCTTGAGCGCAAGCCAGCGGGTGGGATACGGCGCGCAGCCCACGCCCTCCTCGTCGAGGGATTCCGTCAGATGCTTGAGCACGGGATCAAGATCCGGCCCGTAGGAAATGCTCAGCGGACGCCAGGGCTGTCCCTCGAACTTGCGGCTGAACGCCAGCGTTTCGTGCAGATATTCCTGCAATCCCTCGCCGGTGCGGGCCACGGTTTCCACCACGGGCACGCCCAGACGCCGGGACAGTTCCTTGACGTCGATGCTCATGCCCATGGCGCGGGCTTCGTCCATCATGTTGAGGCCTATGGAAACGGGCACGCCCATTTCCATGAGCTGAACGGCCAGATAGAGATTGCGTTCCAGAGCGCCGGCATTGAGCAGCGCCATGACGGCCAGCGGCTTTTCCGTGCCGATGACGCGGCGCGCCACGCGCTCTTCCTGCGTATAGGCAGTGAGCGAATAGGCGCCCGGCAGATCAATGATGCGGATGGCTTCGCCGTCGCAGTGGGCTATGCCCTCCTTCTGCTCCACGGTGATGCCGGGATAGTTGCCCACATGCTGACGGGCTCCCGTAAGCGCGTTGAACGAGGTCGTCTTCCCCGAGTTCGGATTTCCGGCGAGCGCGAGGGTGGGCAGCTCGCTGCGCGGCCGCCCGTCGTCAGAATGATGAAAATAAGACATCAGTCCACCTTCTCCACCAGAATGAAATCAGCTTCGTTGTTGCGCAGGCTCAGGGTAAAGCCCGGCAGGCGGAGGGCGACGGGATCGCGCAGCGGCGCGCGGCCTATGACTTCCACTTCGGCTCCGGGAACCAGTCCCATGTCGCGAATGCGGCGGCCCAGTTCACCATCGGCTCGTACGGATGCAATGCGCGCCTTGGTGCCTACGGGAAGAGAACGAAGAGGTATGCTCATGTCAAATGTCCTTGATGATGCTGAGGGTTGTTCTCCCCGCACCGGGAGGATTCAGAACGACGACTCAGCTCAGGACGTTTTCCGCCTGACTTCTCGGACAGTTGGTCGTGAACCGACCGAAGATTCCGAATGTCCCGATACGAAATGCGGTTTCAATAAGCTATGCTTCCGCAGCCCGCTTGTCAAATCATGCGGCCGTCTCTTGCCCCCCTTTTGAAGCTATGGCATAGTCGCCTCGTCCTTTTCCGCGCACTCTTGGGCGCGGGGCACGTTTTTACCTTCTGCAAGCGGGCTTTTCATCATGCTTCCCCTGCTCGACGTTCAGCATCTCACCGTATCCTTTGGTTCCGTTCCCGTCGTGCGTGACATCAGTTTTTCGCTGTTTCGGGGCCGCACGCTCTGCCTCGTGGGCGAATCCGGATCCGGCAAGAGCATGACGGCCTTTTCCATCATGCGCCTGCTTCCCTCTCCGGGACGCGTTTCCTCCGGAGCCCTGCTCTTTGAAGGCGAAGACCTGCTCAAGCTCAGAGAAAAGGACATGCGCCACCGGCGAGGCCGCGACATCTCCATGATCTTCCAGGAACCCATGACCTCCCTGAATCCCGTGCTGCGCATAGGAAAGCAGCTTGCCGAGCCTCTCGAAATCCACGAAGGCCTGCACGGCCGCGCGGCTGAAGAGCGCGCCGCCGAGCTCATGGACCTCGTGGGCATACCCGACCCCGTCCGCAGGCTCAACGATTATCCGCATCAGTTTTCCGGGGGCATGCGTCAGCGCGTCATGATAGCCATGGCGCTGGCCTGCTCGCCCAAGCTTCTGCTGGCCGACGAACCCACCACCGCGCTCGACATCACCATTCAGGGGCAGATTCTGCGCCTTCTCGGCAGGCTCGCCCGCGAAAGGGACATGGGCGTGCTGCTCATCACCCACGATCTCGGCGTGGTGGCCGAAGCCGCGGACGACGTCGCCGTCATGTATGCCGGACAGCTCATGGAACAGGCGCCGGTTTCCGAATTCTTCGCCGAGCCGCTTCATCCCTATTCCCGGGGACTCATGGCCTGCGCGCCCCTCGTGGGCAATCACAACTGCGAACGACTGCCTTCCATTCCCGGCATGGTTCCGCTGCCTTCCGAACTGCCCGAAGGCTGCTCCTTCCGACCGCGCTGCTCGCACGCTTCGCAGCAGTGCCTCCGCGAGCCGCCGCTCCGGGCCGTCGGCGAGCACCATTTCGTGCGATGCTGGAAGGCTTTCGCATAAAAATTTGCCGAACTCAAAAAAAACACTTGCCAAAGGACGGCAAATTTACTAAGAACATTCCTGCGCCGAAGTGGTGAAATTGGTAGACACGCTAGGTTCAGGGTCTAGTTCCCGTTCGGGAGTAAGAGTTCGAGTCTCTTCTTCGGCACCATGTTTCAAACGGAAAGTTCAGGCTTTCCGTTTTTTTGTTTCATGTCCCAAAAGCGCGGAGTCGTTGCCACTCCGCGCTTTTTTCTTTTTATTCGCCCAATCGTTCGCCTTTCTTTTTAATTGAGGCGTACCACAGCGGGTTATGATGCCTGATGTGCTCTTCCGGCACAAAACCCGTGAACATGGAACGCAGCGCGGGGCCTTCGCCCGGAGCCAGCGCAGCCATGTAGATATGTACGGGCAGAAGAATGGCCATGATGCCGGCACAGCAGAAGTGAATGAAAATGCACCACTGCAGCACGGTTTCCGAAAC
>NZ_CALUYL010000009.1 GCF_944324995.1 uncultured Mailhella sp. | reverse complement strand
AGAAAGCTGGATACGTTCTGGTTTACTGCGGCCTGTGAAGAAGACCTTTCCCCTGCTGCTCTTACTCTGTCTCTGCCTAAGTTCATGAAGGAAGCTGGGGCGGGATTGGAGACAGGAGAAAAGAAAAACGCGCCTGAAAAAAGGACTCAGTTAAAAGAAAACTCCAGTACTCCCGTATTGCGGGTGGAAGTCAGCCCCATGCCAACTTCCACCACGCGCTCAGAGGCTGCTCCGAAGATGTTCAGAGCAACCTCCGAGCCTGCGAGTTCGGAATCACGAAAAAGCGCTTCCATCAGTCACAGGCGCGTCAAAAGACTTCCCACCGTCTCGGAGGCCGCGGAAGCCTATATCTCTGCAAATCACTTACCTGGTCGAAAGGAAGCATCAAGGATATCCCGCCCCAGATCAGACAGTTTGCGGGCATCATCAAAGAACTGGAGCATGGAAAGGACATCTCCCTGCTCAACCTTACCCGTGAGCATATCCGGCGCTACCATGACACGCTGAGGAATCTGCCCTTCCGAGTAAACGGCAAAAGCGAATATAAGGGACTGTCATGCCTGAAGCTGGCGGACTGAAGTGTATGTTGGAGAGTGGCCTATGAATGTCCTGCTGGAAGCCGTCATTATGAACTTTCGGTGGCATGAGTGGTTGTGATATGGCATCAAAAGCCGCTGTATTCTTCTAAGTTGATCTTCTATACCATCTACTGCGGCGAATCCATATCCTCAGGACTGCACGCCACGCCTTTGCTCAGCGACAAGCTCATGCCCGTCTGCACCAAGGAATACGCGCTGGAGCACAATCTGATAGAACATCTGGAAGAGTTGAAAAACTGCACGCTGATACATGAAGCATCGAATGCGGCAAACCTCCCCTACTACCTGGGATGGGAAATCTGGAGCAAGTGGGCCGGCATTACGGGCCTGCCGCTCCATTCCGGCTACAGCTTCGACAGGGCGGAACTGACCATCATTGCCGCAAAGCAGGGCTTCGGCGTGGCTCTGGGACGTGAATGGCTGCTCCGGGAAGCGCTGCATAACGGGGAGCTCATCGTGCCCTTCAACCTTGTCTTCCCTGCCCCGCAAACCTATTACATTCTCACCACGCACAAGAGCATACTGCGTCCCAAAGTGCGGGCCTTCCATAACTGGCTTCTGGACAAGGCCCGGGAGTCCACGGCTTATGCGGAGCAATATCACCTTCACCAGTTTTAGCGCTTCGTAAAAGAACACGAACGCGAAAAAGAGCGCTTACCGCCATGCGCTTTCACGTATGTATTCAACTTCACAATACTATTCAAAAACTTGTGTGATTCCCATTTTTGTAGAAATGATGATGAGCGCAAAAGCAGGCTATTCCGCGACCTTCGTCGCCCGTCTCACCAACATCAGTGATCTTGTCAAAATCGAGAATTGTTCTCAATTACAAAACATTAATGTATCCAAAGACAGTATTTTTGCCGACAAAATACCCCAAAAAAAGCTGGTGCAGGACACTCATCCGCCGGAAATGCACCGCAGTTCATGACGGGCATCCAGACTTGCCGACAAGTCCTCTCACTGCTACCTTTAAACAGATGATATCAGCAGGATCCTGTCCCTCGTCGAAAGCACAGTGTCGTGTTTTCGCTGGTTCCCCTTATTTCACACAGAAAATCTTCTTTCCCTCACTGTGAGGCATGCACATGAACTTCGACGTCACCCTTCTGAAATGGACAAGAGAGCCTCTGCACTACGAGGTCTCGCAGGATCGCATCGAAATAACGACAAAGCCGCATACGGATTTATGGCAGCGGACCTATTATCATTTCCGCAATGACAATGCGCCCGTTCTTCAGATGTCCACAAAAGAAAAATTCTTTTCCTTTACGGTAAAAACCGAATTTACCGAAAGTAAGCATCGCTTTGATCAGTGCGGCGTAGTGCTGTACCTGAACAGCGAAAACTGGCTGAAGGCTTCCGTCGAGTATGAAAATGAGTTTTTTCAGCATCTCGGCAGCGTCGTCACGAATCGAGGATATTCCGACTGGGCCACCACCGAAATTCCCGCAACCATAAAGTCCATGTGGTACCGTCTGAGCCGCAGAGAAGACGACTTCTGCATCGAATGCTCTGAAGACGGGAACGTCTTTCATCAAATGCGCATCTGTCATCTCTTTGACGCCAAGGATGATATTCGTTTCGGCGTCTATGCCTGCAGCCCGGAAGATTCCTCTTTCCGGGCAGTATTCAGCCACATGGAGCTTACCGAATGCCGTTGGCCGGCGCACAACGGTCAGGCTCCAGATGAAAATATCTGACCTGTTGCAGGCACTCTTCCTCAAATACGTCTGAAGCCCGTATGAAAACTGATTTCTAAGGATTCCCCGGCGCAGGCAGCATGGGCAGGCGTCTCTCGGAAGACCGAAAAAACTCATCTGCTCTTTAACTTCAAATTCCGAGAGGCGGAAAGGCTTCCCTGTATAGGACGTCTTGCCTTCCCGGCCTCTCGGAATGGAATGGTCTTTTTCTCTCACTGAAAATTTGCATCATTCAGCGACAGAACATGTTACCCTATGGACAATCAAAACAACAGGCATGTGTCATCGGCACTGCCGCAGCGACACCACGCCGCCAAAGGGGAAGCCATCGCGCCTGCCGCTTCTCACATGCTCTCATGATAACGCGGCTCTTAGTTTTTTCTCAACTCAAGGGCACAGGTGAGAAGATAATTAATGCCGGTAATGGGCAGAATGTCATGACTGAGAGCTTCCAGGGCATCAGCCTTGAGAAGCTCGACTTCATGCCCTGATCCAAGAGTCAGCAGACAGTCCGCAAGTCGGCAGGCCCAACGCCAGTCCCCTTCTGCCAGTGCTGCGCGGGCCGCCATCATGAGCTTCTCCTCACCTCCGGCCAGGCGCGCCATTCTTTCCGCCTCCTCGCGCGTCGTCAGGGGAATCACATGCGTGGGATTGCCGTCAAACCAGCCGACCTTGGCGGCAAAAACAGCTCGCACCGCCCACGGCACGGCGCCATAAAATTCTTTCAAATACGGATAGTCCCGCAGCTCTTCAGGCAGCTCTATGGTCGCTGCCAGTTCATCAACGCCCATGCCTTCATTCATGCCGCGAATGGTCGCTGCATGAACGTATTCCAAAGCCTGCGCATAATGCTCCAGAAAATCAGAAATTTCCTCTCCAAACAGCGCCAGATTGTGTCCGCACAGCAGCGCCTGCGCAGGGAAATCCATAAGTCTGCGCACGCCGCGCGCCCAACGCTCCACATCCCGATATGCTCCGCCGCGCAAAGGATAAAGATTGGGAAAGCTGCCGTACGCCGTGTCGCCGCCGAAAAGCACCTTCTGTTCCGGCAGCCATACTACGACCATGTCTGCGCTCTCCGTGGGAATCGTGTACAGCTCCAGCGTGACGCCGTCCACGTCAAGCTTCGTGCGCCCTTCCTGCACCGGCGTGTTGGGAGAAATCGGCACGGCCGGAACTTCTTCGTCAAAACGCGGAAGCATGGCGTTTTGCGTGTACATGGCCGTCGGAATATCAAAGCCGAACTGCCGACGGGTGCGCCGACCAAGTATCGTTTCCAGCCCCTTACCGTCGCGCACTTCCGTGCCGAAGGCATAATGCCCCCAGATGGGCACGTCGCCCGCACCTTCGAGAAACACGGAGCCCCCGCATCGATGATCGGGATGACTGTGCGTCAGCACGATTCCCTGAAGACGTCCCGCCGTCAGACGTTCGATCTCCCTGCGAGCCTGACGCACCAGAGGCACATTGTCGCCCGTATCCACCATGATATAGCCGTGTTCCGATGCTATGGCCGCAAAGTTCGAGGAACTGTAGCCGATAAACGCCCATACGCCCTTTGCCAGTTCCACGCGACGCTTCTCCAGATGAGTATGGGACGTCGACGGGGACACGGAAAAACCGGGATAACTTTTCATGATCGCTCCTGCACTGTTTTTTATTTCGATATCAAAATATTTTTCGTCAAGCAAGTCCCTGCCGCCAACCGCCCCGAAAATGCGTTCTGCCTGACGGAATTTCAGGGCTTTTCAAAAAAACAATGACCGGCCGCTGTTTTTCTCCCCGCCAGGCATCGACATGCTTCGTTATACTTAAAGGAATACTTTAATTATTTGTCTCGCTGAAGAAACCCTAAGCCACAGGCTCCCCGGCCCTCTTTCCCATACCTTTGGAACAGGCCGAAACGACGCGAGTGATGCCGCATTTTTTTGCAGGAGCGCGTTCTGCAACGACATTTCAATACAGGCAAGGGCCCGGCATTCCTGAAACTCTTCCCCTTCATGGCCCATGTCAGGCAGCCTGACGCCGGTCTTCCCTGCCGGAAAAAACGCTTCGTCACTGCAAGTGTCGAGGCCGCGGCATGCGGCCCACAGCGCCCTGCCGCAGCCACGCGCATGCCCATGCCTCCCCCACCCGCACCGAGCCCTCTTACGGCATCGCGGCGACCATCCAATGGCTGGACGTCTATCGGGTTTCCGGCGTCGCCGTTTTCGTCCCATCCTCATACCAGATGACCGACAGGCTTTGCCTTGCGCGGGTCATGCCGACATACACAAGCGCGCGAAACAGTCGGCTCTTGGGATCGTCCTGTCCCGGCTGTTTTCTTCTCTTTTCCCACGCGTCGCGCCGGGCCGGGATATCCTTCAAAAGCGACTTTTCCCGCCCCTGTGCCAGACTGCGCGGCAAAATCAGCGTCACGTGCGCAAAATCCATGCCCTTCATGCTGTGAATGGTCGATATCGTGACGGAATCCACCGTGATGTCATATCGCCGCTTGGCCCTCGTGTCTTCCGCCGGCCATACGGCCATCATGCCGAGCCGGGCCGTCTCCCGCAAAAGCCGCTGCGGAAGGTCTCCGTCGGTTTTGGCGTACAACACGGCCATATTCCCCTGTGAAAAACCGGACCGTCGCCGCTCGTTCAGTTCCGCGGCCGCCCAGGCGGCGGCTTCCTGCTTGTCGGAAGCATGGCGGACTTCCGGCATCTCTCCTTCCATAACGCCGAGAGTCTCGTCGGACACATACTCGTCGGCATCAAGCCAGTCTGCGGCAAAGGCCATGATCTGACGCGTGGAACGATAGCGCTTTTTCAGCGTGAACGTCTTTATACCGGGAATATCACGCCAGGCCTCGGGAGCGCTGTTCTCGTACAAATGCTGATCCGCATCCATAGCCGCCAGCAGCGAGGCCCTCTGCGGAAGCAGCAGCTTGACGAACTGCACCATCTTTGCGGAAAAATCCTGAGCTTCGTCCACAAGAACGGCGCTCCACGATCCGGGAAGCGCTCTTCCGGCTTCCAGTTCTTCCACCACCAGATCCGTTATCGTCTCATAGTATTCGGAATGCGCCTTCTCCTCCAGACGACCGCCGAGCATGCGGGCCATGAGATCGAACACCGGCACGACGTCCACGCCTTCCGGACCGAGAGGAACACCCTTTTCCGAAAGCAGTCTGCGAAGATATCCGGCAAACGCATGATTATAGCATAAAAACAGTATGGAGCCGCCCTTGCCCTTTTTCAAAAGCTCCTCGGCCCGCCGGACAAGAACGAGCGTCTTGCCGCTGCCCGCCGGACCGCAAAGAAGACGTCGGCCAGCCGGCAGCTGAAGCGCCAGATGCTCCTGTTCTTCGTCAAGTGCGACAAGCGTCTTTTCCTCCCGCTTCCAGTCCCGGGCGGGAAGCGCTGCAATCACGCTCTGTCCCAGTTTTTTCCTGACGATCTGCACAAGACCGGCGCTGTGCTCGTAGGCAAAAGGCCGCGCAAAATGAACGTCAAGAAACTGCTGAAAGAAGCCCCCTTTGTCGTGCGCCTGCTCCAGAGCGTCAAGATCATCCCCGAACAGCGTGGTTGCGGGGTCGGCAAGCTCCTGTATGCTCACGTCATGACTCCGGCGATGCATAAATTCAGCTTGGCGCATGTTTGGGAACACGACGCCGCACTGCAGCGGAAGCAGAAATAATTTCTCTCCCGGTCGCTGAAACATGGCTTTCAGACGGTTCAGGTACATCCGTGTCTGACCGAGAGGACAGGTTCTTTTCACCACCTCCCAGCCGACACGAAGCTGAACCTCGTTTCTGTCCGCCGAAACCACCTGATCCAGCGTCCAGTCCTTGACCTCGAAGACAATGAGTCCGTTCTTCGGCGCATAAAGAATGAGATCGGCCGTGACTCCATCAAGAGAAGGATTGATCCAGGCAGTAAAAAGCACGGGAAGTTTTTCAAAAAGACGGTAAAGCCGCTTTTCTCCGAGGGTGGCGTCCTCGGGCGGACTGGGCGGAATCATCATGGCCATGGCAGCGTTTCTCCTCATAAAACGGACGCCGCCCATCATGCTGCGGGCAGCAACAACGCCCCGGGACTCCGATACGCGCTGCGCGCCGAAGCATGAATACTGCGGCATGCCTGCTCATGATAGTCCAGACCGACTTGAGATGCTACAGAGAATCCCCCCTGCCTGTTGACGGGTATGACGGCACACCGTGCTTTTTGAGCGTTTCGCGCCGCGCCGGTAAAAAAAAGACTGTGCTCCCGACACATGCCGAGCGCACAGTCCATCCGGCAGACGACATCACCCCGTCGTATCCGACCTGCGCCTTTTTCCGGCAAAGCATCAAGCGTAGTGGCGGGGCCTTCAACTCAGATGCAGATCAATTTCCCTGCTCCTCCTGACCATCCGCCGCATGAACGCTGCGTTCAAAGGCTTCCACGGGATCGACTTCCCTGCTCCACAGCGCCGCAAAATGAGAACGCGCCACGGCCTGATTAAAGGAACTTGTCTTCCTGCGCTCGCGCCATTCCAGCGTCTTTCCCTGCCAGCCCGGAAACGCGTTCCGAAGAAACGCCGCCACGTTCCGCTCCGAAGGACGCGCGTGAACTTCGGAGTCCATCAGATAATTCGACGCCACCTGATGCCGCAAGACACGCCCGTCGGCCCGGAGCAGCAGATAGCGCTTCTTTCCGCCATGTCTCACCAGACCGGCGATCAGTCTTTTCATTCTGGCCTCATGCCTCGGATAAAAAAACACGCCCAGGAAATCACACGGAGCCCCGTTCTTCTCCCCGTGCAGCTCCAGATAGTCCGCCTCGGCCACGCTGAGCAGTCTGCGCACGTTTTCCATGTCCTCCCCGGGCTCGAAAAAGGCGGCCATGCTGAACGCTCCGCCTTTCAGAAACGGCGCGCACCATTCTTCGCCCGCCGCCCAGTCCGAAAAGTCGTTCAGCAGCTTGCCTTTCTGCAGCAAGGCTTCGGCATGCGAGTAGTCAACAATCTGATGCCCGGAAACAATATCGTGAAGCACGGCGCTGTGCTGCCAGAAGGCGCGCGTGAGATCGGCATCCAGCACGTCGTCGCTGTCGCCGAGAAAAATGTCCCGGCGAGGCACGTCTGGCCCATCCTGCAGGATCGAAGCCCCGGCCGACATCGCCGTTCTTTCTCCGGCGCAGCTCGAAAACGCCCGCTCATGATTGAGCCTCTCGCAGGATGCGTCATTCGTCATGCCGCGCTCGCGACGCGCTTCCCGAAACCACATTTCATTCCGCCACGGACGGGGATCGGGGCTCTGGGCGTAGCTCAGCATGATGTTTCGGGTAAACTCCCATTCCTGCCCGTCGCTGAAGCGCGTATTGCGGCCGAGAAACTGCGCCAGCTGCAACGCAGGAAACACCACGGGATTCCATGCCACGACGTGCATGATGGACGGCAGTCTCAGCTGCAGGGCATAAAAACCGCCGAGAGAAGAGCCCATGACGCATATTCTGTCGTTGTTTTCGTCCACAGCTTCGACAATCTGACGCCGAATGGAAGCCATGCATTCAGAAAACGGTCGGGAATAGTCGTACTCGGGGCAGATCACTTTTGCGTTCAGCAGATCGCTCAGCTTCTGACCGGAAAGACTCCGAGCACTGCTATTAAATCCGTGTATGTAAACAAAGCGATCCATGAACTCTCCTCGGTCAATGATTGATGTTGACGCCTTTCGCGGCCTCCGGGGCGACGCATGCCGCCGACGTGCCGTCTTCAACGACATCGGCAAGAGTGCGAATGCTCCGCGGGCATGCCGTCGGAAATTTTTCCTCCGCAATTCCTGCCTTTTTCCTGTTTCCGCTGCGAATGATAGCAGAAAAAATCATCCGAACCAGCGCGATGACGAGGACCGTCCACAGGTGCATGGACAGAAATGACCTGTTCCTGCCGCTCCGGCGTTTTTCTCCAGATGCCGTGTCATCTTCCAGAGAAGTCTAGCGTTTTCCTGAACAAGCTTCTTTTCGGCACGAAGTCTTCGACCTTTTTTGCCTCCGCCATGACGACCGGAAGACACATCCCCCAGCTATGGCACAAAAAAAATCTCCCTCGATACAGGACGCCCGCTTTCCCTTTATCTTCGCACATCATGTTCCAACCTGCGCGGTCCGTTGTCGAAACATTCCGTTTCTCAGCGCCGTTATCAAGGAGCAGACTGCTCCGCTCTGCTCCTCCCCGCGTCTTCGCCCTGCGCTCTTCTCTTCGGAGCGCTCCCGTCATGTGAAACTGCTTCCATGCTCACGAAACATGTTCCAAAAGCAGCTTTTTCCAGCGTAAAGCAGACATTGACGCGCTGTTGTCCCGCTCTTTTCCGCCAGTTCTGCCATCGGAACAACCCTCTGATTTTCCCGTAAGTTTTTTTAGAAAAAACGGAAGCAAATCTTTTTCCCGGCGTGAATCGTGATTTTTTTTACACTCGTCAACCGCGCTTTTCTGGGATATAATCGCGCTCTCTTTTCCTTCCACCATGTATTTGAGGATTCACAGCATGACCAAGCACGCCTGTCCCTACTGTGCATCAACCGACATCGGCATCATCGACGTTCTGGGCAAGTTCTACTCCGTCGGGTGTCGAACCTGCGGCATGTCCGGCCCGCAGGAATCCACGCTGGAAGCGGCGGAAGAAGCCTGGAACGGCCTCTGCCTCAAGTTGTGCAGCCACTGTATTTCCAGACCCTGGGGACGCGCGCTGGCAAAACGCGTCAATGAAATGTCCCGGGCTTCTGCATCCGACTGATCAACGTCGCAGAACAGACTTCGCCTTTCGCGAGACTGTCCCCCTTTCCTGCAACAACGCCATTAATGCCGAAAAGGAAATCTCCCCGTCCGTACAGGGAGATTTCCTTTTTCAACATGCGGACGCCGATTTCCAACCTCGTCGCCCTGAAAACTGCCGCGGATCAACGGCCGCTGCTCCCTTCCGGCAAGGTCCGCTTCGCTTTTCGGCGTCTTCCCGAACAGGCGCAGCCGGCGGACAAGGTCCAGAAGCCGTTAAACACGAAGGACATGATCGCCCGCATGGAACGATCATGCCCTGAAAAAACGGCTCCTGATCGGAAGACTACTTCTTTGCCTCATCCACAGCGATGGAAACCGTGCGCGTCTGACCCCAGGTCATCATATCGGATGCGTTGGTGTTCCACAGCACTTCGCGAACCGTCATCTTTCCCGTGTCCGTATCCGCGGAAATCAGCAGGAAGGAAAGCTCCGTCTCATCTCCGGCGGAAACGTCGCCCTTCATTGGGGAATCCACGCGGAAGGTCGGCAGAGAAATCGTGTAATCCGGGCCCTGCCAGTCATAGAACTCGTTGAAGTTCTCATGCCCGTGGAAATACGCCCGAATGGCCGAATGCGCCTTGAGAAAATCCGCCAGCTCGCGATGTTCGCGGAGAGGACGTTCCTTGACGCTGCGCACGCTCGACACGTCCGGCGTCAGGTTTTCAAAGCCGTCCTTCGCGGAAAGGCCGTGGTCACCGTTGGGATTGGTCAGGCGGTTGGCGGTAAGATTCGGAGGCATATGTGTAAAGAGCAGCGCGGGCTGACCTGCGGGCATCTTCTTCAATTCCTTTTCCATCCAGGCGCGGCTGGCGGTGTCCGGCCATATGCCCATGAGAAGAAGATGCAGTCCGCCCTTTTCCCGGCTGAGCACCACAGGCTGCGCATAGGGATCAAAGGAGGCAGGCACCTTTTTGCCCGTGGATCTTTCCAGCATGGCGCGGAGCGCGCCGTTGTCCTTCTCGGGATACATGGGGCGGAAGAAGCCCACGGCGTTGGTCATATCGTGGTTGCCGGGCACGGCGAGCAGCTCGGCGGGCTGTCCCTTGCGGTCCTTGACGGCAATCCCCTTGCCGTACTGTTCCATGAAGACATTCCAGCATTCCGTTGCCGTCATGGGAGCCTTTTCCCTGGAGCCTTCCATTCTGTTGGCGATGTCGCCGGTGGAAATGACGTAGTCTATCCACTCGACGGGCTTGCCTGCCATCACGCCGCCGTCCGGCGGCAGCACCAGCCCGGGCAGCTTGTTGATGGACGCCACAAGCGCCGCATTGACCTCCGTCGCGGGAACCTGCTTCCTGCCTCGGAACGCCTTGCGGGAAATGCCGTAATGCTGATCGGAAGTATAAACAATCTGCACAACATCCGCATAGGCTCCCGTATGCCATACGGCAGAAACCACAAGAGCCAGCAGCAGCGTTGCAACAACGCGAAAACGAACCATCCTGTTTCCGACAACGGTCATGTATGCCCCCTTGAGAGCGGTTTACGTTACAAGGTCCGAGCCCGTCACGGCTCAAAACCTACACGCTTCAAGGCGCATTCGCACTGCAACTGACAGCGGTCGCACGCCCCTTGCGCAGCATCCTCTTCGAGGATGCATGGCAGTTTCCCCGGGAAACTGCTCCGACGTTTCCTACGGGTCTTTTCTGCGGAAACATCGCGTACGGGGCAAACATAGAAAGAAATCATGACGGCAGCATGAAGCCGACATGACGAAATCATTGCCTTTTTCCAAAAGCGGCTCTTCGTGCCGCGTCGCCTCTCGTCGACAAAACGACGCCTCCGGCGCAAACTTCCGCGCCGGAGGCGAGGGACATTCTCGAGGCTGCTTCCTACCGGATATACTTCTGAATGAGCCGCATGAGCACCTTGATGTCCAAAGGCTTGGCCACATGCGCGTTCATGCCGCTTTCAAGACACTGATGAATGTCTTCGGAAAAGGCGTCGGCCGTCATGGCGATGATGGGAACGTCGGCGTCGGTCCTGTCCATGGCCCGAATCGCTCTGGTGGCTTCGTAGCCGTTCATGACCGGCATGCGGACGTCCATGAGAATCAGATCATAATAGCCGGGCTCCGACTTGCCGAACATGTCCACGCACACCTGGCCGTTTTCGGCCCAGTCCAGAAGGAAGCCGAACTCTTCCAGAATGGCGCTGGCGACTTCCCAGTTCAGTTCGTTGTCCTCCGCCAGCAGAATGCGCCTGCCGGCCAGATCCGCCATTCCCGTGTCCACGCTGCCGACCTGGCCTGCATCGACGTCCATGAACGGCTTCATCCCCTGGAACAGCGTGGACTTGAAGAGCGGCTTGGGAATAAATCCGGAAATCCCCGCGCGACGCGCCTCCTGCTCTATTTCACTCCAGTCGTAGGACGACACCAGCAGCACCGGCACCTGACTGCCCAGAATCTCACGCAGCCTGCGGGCCGTGGCGGGGCCGTCCATTTCCGGCATTTTCCAGTCGAGAAGAATCACGTGATAGTCCCGACCCTCACGGTGACGCTCTTCGGCCATGACGACGGCCTCTCGACCGCTCAGCGCCCAGTCCACGGTCGTACCCATTTCGGTCAGGGCTCCGGCCGCCGTCCGGCACAGTTCCGCATCGTCATCCACGATCAGCACGTTCCAGTCGGGAAGACGCATCTGCTCGCTCTGCATGCTGACCTTCTTCATATCCAGCGTGATGTGGAATTCCGAACCCTTGTCCACCTCGCTGTGAATCTCTATGGTTCCCTTCATCTGATCCACAATATACTTCATGATGGACATGCCGAGTCCCGTGCCTTCAATCTTATGCACGCGGGCATTGTCCTCACGGGCAAAGGATTCAAAAATCCTCTTCTGGAACTCCGGCGTCATGCCTATGCCCGTATCCTTCACCAGTATATGCGTGCGCACGAACCATTCGCCCTGCGGCGAATCTTCCTGATACAGCGTTATCTGGATGGAGCCGCCCTGCGGCGTGAACTTCAGGGCGTTGGAAAGAAGATTCAGAAGCACCTGACTGAGACGCACGCTGTCCGAATAGACGTTCTCGGACAGAATATTGTGGATGTGTATGTCGAACTGCTGCTTCTTCGCCTTGATCTGCGGCTGCACGATGCCGACTATGCCTTCCAGCACTTCGCGAAGAGAGACCACGTCCATATTGAGGGAAAGCTTGCCGCTTTCTATTTTGGACATGTCCAGCACGTCGTTGATGAGGCCGAGAAGATGACGGCTGGAAAGCGTGATTTTTCTCAGACAATCCTGAACGAGCACGGAGTTTTCGGCGTTGGCCGAAGCGATGGCCGTCATGCCCACGATGGCGTTCATGGGCGTGCGGATGTCGTGGCTCATGTTGGAAAGAAACTCGCTTTTGGCCCTGCTGGCTCTGTCGGCATCCGCTCTGGCCTTTTCAAGTTCCGCAATCTGCCTTCTGGAAATTCTCGAATAAAAGAAAAACAGCGCCAGAATGGGCAGCGGCAGCAGCAGCGCGGCGCTGACAGCAGTGAAAAACCGCTCGTTCCACATGCCTTCCACCACCTTGTCGAGCTCGCCGTACGGCATGTCCGTAACCAGATACCACGAAGAATTCGGCAGCGGAGAACAATGCACGTGATGGCGTTCTCCATCGACGGTCATGAACATGGTATGCTCGGCGCCCTTCCGGATGCTGTCTTTGAGATCGGCAACCATCTCCTCGGCGGTCTTGCCCTCAAAATGTCCATCCTGCTCAAACCAAGTATAGTAGTTGTCCGCCTTGACGGCGACATTGCGGAAGACGAAACTGCCGTCCTTGCGGATGATGTGCGAATACACCATGGACTTGTCCAAGTTCAGAGACATGGCGTCGCTGATGCTCTCAAGCGGAAGACCGACCACCAGCGCCGTGCAGGTCTTTCCGTCCTTCATGGGATACCCCTCCGAAACGGGATACCCTACGGAAACGCCGAGAATCACAAGTTCCCTGCCGGAAGCCGTAACGCCCGAAGCCACATTCTTTTCTCCTCTGTTCAACGCCTGGAGAAAGGCGGCTTCATCCATGACGGAAACAGGTTCGCCGAAAATGACTTCGGCCGTGCCGTCGGTCGCGTACAGGGCCAGATGCGTAAATTCCCGCAGTACGGCGCTGGAACGAAGTTCCTGACGTGCTTTTTCGCTGTGATCCCTGGTCGTTTCCGGGGGAGTCTTGTTCACGATGCCTTCCACCTGCTTGATTTTCAGCTCAATGATGGAGCGAAAATGAAGCTGCATCTGGTAGTTCATGGCCTTCATGTAAATTTCACCAAGCGTCAGACTGGCCTGCTCGCCCTGACGGATCATGGTCAGCGAGCCCCACACAAATATTCCTATGCAAAAAACAGCGCAGAAGATGCTGGCCAGAAAAAAAAGCCTGGTGTCTTTTTTCATAACAACCGCCCGTGCATGAGCTTCTCAATGTCTCCCGGCAAAACTTGTCTGAAGAATCTGAAACAGTTTTTTAAAATCTATGGGTTTGGCCACGTGCATATCCATGCCCGCAGCCGTGGTGGCGGCTATGTCTTCGGCAAAGGCGTTCGCCGTCACGGCTATGATGAGCACGCTGCGGGCATCGGGCCGATCCAGCGCCCGTATGGCCCTTGTTGCCTCACATCCGTCCATTTCCGGCATCTGCATGTCCATGAGCACGGCGTCGAAATAAAAAGGTTCCGAATCGGCAAACGCCTGCACGGCTTCTTTTCCGTTCCACGCCTGCGACACCTCCATGCCCTGCACGGCAAGCATTTCAGCTGCAAGTTCCATGTTCACCATGTTGTCTTCAACCAGCAGGATGCGCTTTCCCTGCAGAAGCTCGGGGTGCTCATCCACGGGCTTCGCCTCCGCGTCCTGGGACGAATCCATTCCGGCAAGCGCAAACGGAAGCACAATGGTAAACGTCGTGCCCCTGCAAAGCTCGCTTTCCACCGTTATCTCGCCGTTCATCTGCTCCACGAGATTCTTGGTGATGGACATGCCGAGTCCTGTGCCGGCCACGTTTTTCGCGCTGAACCGGACTTCTCTGGTGTAGGGTTCAAAAATGTGAGGCAGAAAGTCTTTGGATATGCCCGTTCCCGTATCGGACACCACTATGCGGTATTTGACGGTGTCCTTGTCTTCGCTCTCTCCCGCGCGGGAAACGGACACGGAGATCTCGCCGTGCTCGGCGGTGAACTTGAACGCGTTGGACAGCAAGTTGTTGAGAAGCTGCACTATGCGCACAGGATCTCCCAGAACCTGCGTCTGTTCCATATTCAGATCAATCTTCAGAATCTTGTGTTCCGCGTCGGCCTGCACCTTATAGGTTTCAAGACAGTCCCGGAGGCACTCCCGCAGATCCATGACTCTGTTGTTCATGGACATTCTGCCCTGCTCCATGCGCGACATGTTGAGGATGTCGTCTATCAGGCTTTTCAGCTGACGGCTGGAGTAGCCGATTTTGGCAAGGTAGTCCCTGACTTTTTCCTTGTCGTCCAGAAAGCGTTCGGCCAGTTCGGAGAGGCCCGTAATGGCATTGATGGGCGTCCGCATGTCGTGCGACATGTTGCTGAAAAACGCCTGCTTGGCCTTCTCGTTCCGCCGTGCGCTTTCCAGCGAATCCTGAAGCAGTTTTCTCTCCTGAAGCTGCTGCTGCTTTTCCTGCTCCACCTCGCGGAAACAGAGCACCACCTCTTCGGGCGTGAGCTTTTCGTCAAAAAGCACCCTGATGCTGACCCAGCGATATTCCTCGCCGAAGCGCCGCCGAAAATCCCCGCCGAAATCCCGAACCCTTCGCGACACCAGCGAACGGATGCTCTCACAGGAAAAATTGTGCGCATACTCCTCACGGGCGTCCGGCTCGATGACGTCGACGATCACCTGCAAAAGCGCGCTGTACGGCCCCGTCTGCGGCAGCTTCTGCTGTACCACCTCGGAAGGCTTTATGGTCTCATACGTTTCCCTGGTAAAATTCACGCGATACAGGGCATAATAGGAATCGCCCAGCACCCTCACGGTCTCGTTGACGCGCTCCATGAGTCTGTTTGCCCTTATGTATCGCCAGGAATGAACCAGAAGAACTATCAGAAATATTCCCGTCGAAAGGACGAAAAGCCACAAAAGAAGATCTGCCTCTTTCAGTATTTCCTCATGAGGCACCGTGACAATGGTGTACCAGCCATTGGACATCTTTGAATAATAAACGGAACGTCTATTGCCGTCCAGACCAATGACATAGGAGGTATGAGATGCAAAGTCTCCATTCCGTATCTTTTGAAGAAGCAGACTTACATATGCCTGAAGTTTGACGTCCTGATATGAAAATACCGTATTTTTATACAGCAATGTTCCATTGCCGTCGCAAACGAAAAACGCATGACGCCGGTTTTTATGCTGCGGTGTGATGTGAAACTTGAAATTATACGGAAAAAGGTCGAACACCAGCACGGCATTCGAGCGCAGACATTTGCGGGCTACGGTAACCACGGGCATGCCCGTGGCAGGATCCTTATAAACGTCGGTAAAAATGGTCTTTCCCGGAGACTCCACAGCTCTGGCGTACCAGTCCTGTTCCGTAGGCTCCACGGGGGAAAACACTTCTCGAACATGGCCCTTCATATCCACCACGGCGCCGTCAAGGATGATGTAGGGACTGACGACGTTCTCGCCCAGGATGGTCTGCACCCGGTCGAAGAAAATCTTCATCCACGTCATCATGTATCTGGAGTCGCCTTGCATGAGACGCGTGTCGATGGACGTGGTCCCGAAGGACAGCAGCGTTTCATAAACGACCAGATTGCTCCGTTCTTCCGCGGCATAGTTGCTGGCCAGCGTCATTCCGGTGGTTCTGGCATTGCGGAGAAGAATGTCCCGAAAGACGTGAATGCCCAGGCCGGAAAGCGTCACTACCAGCAAAAACAAAATGATATTAAAATATATTCCGTACGGAAAAAATCTGGAGCGCATGTGTGTTTCCTTGTGAAGACCAGCGTGTTCCCCATCTTCCCGGAAAACCGCCACTCCGCTTGACAACGGAATGTTTCACAGGCGTGCTTTTAAACTCAGCTGAACACCTTCTCCACAGCCTGAACCGCAGCCTGATATGTCCGGGTGATCTCCGGCATGACGGCCGCAGCTCCGGCCATGTCGTGCGCGCGCAGAAGCTGCACCTGCCTGTCGAGCAGGCCGAACAGTTCCGACACGGCCAGGTTGCCGCATACGCCCTTCAGCGTGTGGGAGGCTTCCAGCGCCGCCGCCTCGTCGCCGTTGTCGACGGCCTCCGACAGCTTGCCGTAGCTGCCGTCTGCCGGAAACTTCTTCAGCAGACGGGCCACCAGAGCTTCACTGCCCATGCAGCGCTCAAGCACTTCGTCAACGTTGATTCCGCCCTCGATCAGCATGTTTCTGACGTTCGCGTCCATGGTCAGTTTTCCTCACTTCTTCGGGGATACAATCTGGCAAGCTTTTCCTCTTCGGCAAAGAACCTGTCCAGAAGCCGCGGATTGAAGACTCCGCATTTGTTGTCGCGAATCATGTCCAGCGCTTCCTGGCGGGCAAAGGCCGTTTTGTAGCAGCGCTTGCTCACCAGAGCGTCATAAACGTCCGCAAGGGCCACAATCTGGGCCCAGATGGAAATCTCATCGCCCTTCAACCCGTCGGGGTAGCCCCTGCCGTCCCAGCGCTCATGGTGATGACGGGCGATGTCGTAGGCGTACCGATAGGATTCATGCTCGCGCAGCTGCGGAATTTTTTCCAGCAGCTCCGCGCCCTTCGTGGTATGCGTCTTGATGATTTCAAACTCTTCCGGCGTGAGTCTGCCGGGCTTGTTCAGTATGGCGTCGGGAATGGCGATCTTGCCCACGTCGTGCATGATGGAAGCCAGAGCAATATGCTCTATGTCCACCTCCGTCAGTCCTTCGCCGAGATCCGTATGCCGCAGAAGGTGCCGCGTAATGTCGTGAATGCGGCGCACGTGCTCCCCGGATTCTCCGCTGCGGAATTCGATGGCCGTAGCCAGCGATTCTATCATGCCCTCGTTCAGACGTATGATCTTCTGCGCCTGCTTGAGCAGTTCCGACTGCTGCTGTTCCACCTTGTTGCCGAGAATCTTTCTCGCGCGGAACAGTTCCACCACGGAGTTCACCCGTCGCTGCACGATGTAGGGCACCACCGGCTTGCTGATGACGTCCATGACGCCCAGACGATACGCCTCGTTCATGACGGCGTCGCTGGCCTCTCCGGTGATCAGGAACACGGGAATTTTTTCCATCAGCCCTTCGGCCTTCAGCCGATGAAGCACCTGTATGCCGTCCATCTCCGGCATGACCACGTCCAGAAGAATGGCGCAGTAATTCTCCGGCCGGGATAAAATCTTGTCGAGGCCGACACGTCCGTTTTCCGCCTGCTCCGTCGGATAAAACGAAGAAAAAATATGCTCGAGAATCTCCCGATTGATTTCATTGTCGTCAACAATCAGCAGCGTATCGGGCCGTTGCGCCTGTATGAAAGATTGAACCATCGTTGCTCCTCTACGGCCGAACAACATGTCTTCAGTCCATGCCGGACACGGATAGCCCGTTCCGAAGACCTCAGAAAAAAATATTTATGAAATACTTCATGTTATATGTCAAACACACGAAGTTTATACAGTTCTTTACAGATATTTTATATATCTATCACATTATAATGCTGTTGTTAAGCCTCTCTCCGCCGAGCTGAGACATCGAAAAAAGACGACCTGAGCATGCATCCTCCGTGTGTGCCGCCCCGTTGCGGGATGGGAAGAATGGACTTGAGAGCCGTGTACAAAAACGGAGATGCTCTGATGGAGAACTGGTATCTGCTGCAAATCATTAAAAATTTACCTGTCATTTTTATTGACGGAAAAAATTTTGTATGCCATCGTTCCAGCAGCATCTCAAGACCGAAGGGAACATGGTCATGCAGCAGCCGGCAGTAAAACACATATATACCTTTGACGAACTTGTTAAAGAAGTAAAAACGCTTCGCAATACTTTCAAGATTATTCGTCTTGTTTCTCCCAGCGACTGCAAGGCCTATCTTTTTGAAGATGACAACCTGAAAGCGGACACCTTGTGCTATCATTTCTGGAATCGCAAAACCTGCTGCAAGTACTGTATATCCAAACAGGTTATTGATTCTCAAGATCAATGCACAAAACTTGAATCCATAAACGGACATATTTTTATCGTCATTGCACGATATGTCATTCTGGATGGAAAAACGTTCACTCTGGAACTGATTACCGAGCTCACGGACATTTCCGGACTCGGACGCAATGAACACGTTATTGTTGAAATACGCCGTCTTCAGGAAGAAAATTCCCGTCTTATCCGCGATCCGCTTACCGGCTGCTACAGCCGGCATTATATGGATACGTATTTTCAAAACTATGTGAAGGAAGCGGAACAACAGCAGCAGGAACTATGCATTGCCATGCTTGACATGGACGGCTTCAAACTCATCAACGACAGATATGGCCACGACACCGGCGATGAAGTGCTGAAAAGCTGCAGTCAGTTCTGGCTCAAATACTTTGACTATCAGCACCATGAATTCATCACCCGCTACGGAGGCGACGAATTCATCATCATTTCCATGGCCAGCACCTACGAAGCGTTCTGCAACCGCATTGTTTCCCTCTCAAACTCCATGCGGAAGAACATCGTGCTGGGCAACGGACAAATCATTCCCTTCAGTTTTACCATCGGATGCGCCTGCCTGAGCGAAGTGGCGCAGACCTCGCCTTCTTCCAGTCGCGAGGCGCTGTTCAAGCTGGCGGACGAACGCATGTACATGGGCAAGCGCTCCGGAAAGAACCGCATAGTCACGGCGTCATAATACGCCGCCCGCGACGTCTTTCCGCCTCCATCCCGGATTCCATCAAGCAAGATAAGCCGCAGAAAGCTCCCATCAGGTCTTTCTGCGGCTCTTTGCTGCCGGTTCAGCGCATAGCGCCGATGACGCTCTTCGGGCGAGCGCCGGTTACGAACGCGCCGCCACCATGCCTTCCGGCGTCTTCAGCACGTTTCTGAGATGATTCACCACGGTCTGATCAAAACGGGCGTTGTTCATCAGCTCTTCCACGGCCTGTCTCTCGTCCATGCCCTTGCGGTAGGCGCGGGAACTCACCATGGCGCAGAAGGCGTTGAGCACGCCGAGCACGCGGGCCTCGGGCAGGATTTCCTCACCCTTCAAATGGTTGGGATAGCCGGAACCATCCATGTTCTCATACATTTCATGCAGAGCCCTGGCAATGGGAAGATCGAAGTCCACATTTTCCATCAGACGGAAGGCGTGCTCCGGAGCCTGATGCACCTGATCGAGCTCTTCCGGAGTAAGCTTGCCTTTCTTGGTGAGCAGCTCCCTCGGAATGAACAGCTTGCCGACCTGGGAAAGCATGGCTCCCATGACTACGGTGTTCCTGCCGTCTTCGGACAGGCCCATTTCGACGGACAGCAGTTCGCCCAGCTTTGCCATGCGCTGCGAGTGACCGGCCAGATAGGGATCCACGCTTTCCTCAGCGCGGGTAAAAGCCTCAATAAGGCTCTTCTGACGCTGCCGCATGCGCAGGCTCTGACGGCGAAATTCCGTGATGTCCTTCATGCTGACCACCGCGCCGCGAATGCTGTTGCGCACGCTCTCGCCGCCGGCGTCCATGAACGGGAACAGGGTGACGCGGTACAGACGCTTTTCGCCGTCCCGCTCCAGATAAAGTTCACAGCCTTCCTCCCGATTGTTGATGGCGACCTGACGAATGCGATCGAGAAGAAGCGTTGCCGCGTCCGTGGGGAAGCAGCTGAAAATCATCTGCTCGCTGACGTCCTTCTCATCCTTGCCGAGTATGGCCGCGAGCGCAGGGTTGCAGACGCGGATCTGGCCCTTCACGTCCGCCATGAAAAGACCGACGTCGAGAGAAAGATTGACGCTGTCCAGCAGCTCCTTCTGCCGGGAAATGATCTGATTGAGACGCCGAAGTTCGGCAGCCACGGCGCGCTGCTGACGTCCGAAGCCCATCCACCAGAGAAGGCCGCTCAGCAGCATGAAGCTGATCCAGGCCAGCACGCCGACCGCATACACGGGCAGTTCGGCGCGGAACACCATGCCTTCCACCACGGATTCCGGCGTTTCATGCACGAGACTCCACTCCAGGCCGGGGAAAAACACGGACATGGAATACACCATGCCGCCCCCCTCGGAAACGCTTTCGCGCAGCCCGAAAGGCAGCACGCCCTTGTGGTCGGCAAGCTCCTTGCCGAGCGCCGCGGGAACCGCCACCGGAGAAGGAACCTGCATTTTTTCCCACACGTCGCCCCGGCGCTGCACCATGGCCGCCGTGGACATGTCGTTCTGCTTCGGCCGCGCCGTGAACTGCGTCACCTTGCTGAGCACGGGCACCGACGACATGAACACCGCCACGCACTTTTCGGGAGAATCCAGATCATAGACGGGCTCGAAGACGTCGAGCGCCAGACCGTTGACGCTTCCCCGCACGGGAAGGAACGACGTTTCTCCCGTCTTCATGGTCTGCTGCGCCGCGCTGTTCTGCTCCGGCGAAAGCGGCGAAGGCGTGCTGAACGCGGAAAGAATGGTCTGACCGTTTTTGTTGACGAGGCGGGCGTCGAGAAGTCCGTTGTAGTTCATGAACTCCAGCAGGATTCTGCGGATGGCGGGCACTTCTTCGGAGAGCACAGCCGCAGGACCGGGAAGATTGCCCGTCTGCTCCGCGCTGTTGATGACGCCGGCCACACGGCTGTCCAGGCCGAAAAGATCGCCGGAGAACAGGCGATAGGTTTCGGATTCGCTGATGCGGAGACGAAGCTTCTTCATATCCGCATTCCAGATTTCCACGTCACGCCTCGCGCCGTCGAGCCAGGCCGTCACGTCCTGCTCAAAGCGCTGCATGACGTCGAGACGACGGCTCTCAAGCTGGGAAAAGCAGGCCAAGAGGGCGATTCCCCCCGAAACGAGCGCAAGACCGACGGCGGCCAGAAGAGTCGATCTTTTGGATAAGCCAGAATAGCTGGCATTCTCACGGCTGTTCATCATATTCCTCCATCCTTCGGGGGGACGACGTATAACGGAAAGTCCGTCGAACCTCGACAACCACTTATCGACGAGCCTTCACATGAACCCAGCGATGCTTTTCATTCACGGAAAACTGCGGCACATAGTTTCGCACTCTCTCCATGGGACGCACGGCGTCGGAGAGGTTGTCCAGAATATAGACATCATCTCCGTCGTACACGGCCAGAATCGCATGACCGATGTTGCGTATGGTTTCCCGCACCACCACAATGCGCATGTTTTCCACGGAAACGCCCAGTTCCTTCAGCGTATAGTACTTGATTATGCAGTAGTCCTCGCAGTCGCCGGACCTGGCAAGGAACTCATACGGCGCCGCCCAGTAATCCGCTTTGCCGTACACTTCCTTGTCGGTGCGGTACGGCCACAGATTCCAGAACCGGTTCACGATGTTGAGCTGTTCCCGAAGAGGCCTGCCCGCCGCCCTGCTCTTCAGATCCTTCCAGAGCGTGGACGAATTAAATCTTTTCTCGTCGAAAAAGATCGGCTTTTTCCTGTTCCGTTCCATGGCGGAAAGCCAGTTCTGCTGCTTTTTCAAGTCCATCTGGAACTCGACGGTTCCGAAAAGGCGAGGTCTGGCCTGGGCAGGCGTCGCGACCAAAAGGACGGCAAGCGCCAGAACGACCGCGCAAGGCGCCTGGGCAAGCGCATGCCAGACGCATGCAATATGGGCTCTCATACCCATGGACTATCAAGAACTCCGGCTTCATCCATTACTGCAGAAACAAACTTCGGCAACCTCAAACCATCGACGCCGGACCGGAGAACGGGAGCTCTCCGGCCCGGCCCTGTGCGCTACTTCGGCAGCGTCAGGTGATCGAGCGGTTCATGATCGTGCGGGGTCACCTTGAGCATTTCCGTGCTGATGTTGAATCCGGGCAGAAGATCCCCGGCAAGGGCCTTCATGCGGTATGCGGCAATCAGCGTGTTGCCGAGCGCCGTAGCCGCCTGCGTGGACGAGTTGAACAGTTCGTTTTCAGCGTCCAGCACGTCGAGCAGACTGCGCTCGCCCATGACGAACTGTTCTTCATAGGCGTCGCGGGTGGTCTTGTTGTACTCGATGGCCTCGCGGTAGAACTGAAGCTGCTTCTGCGCGGAAAGATATTCCGTCCAGCTTTCCCGCACGTTGAGCTCAAGATCGTCCATATAGTCGTAGAGCACCCGGCGGCTCTGACGAATGCGGGCCGCGGCCGCCTTGCTTTCCGCCACGTCGGCACCGCTGTTGAACAGATTCCAGCGCACCACGGCGGCAACGCCGACTTCGGCCGTCCAGAGTTCGCTCTTGCCGTCTCTGTCGGAATAGGAAGGTCCGGCCTCAATGCTGAGCGACGGGCTGTAGGCGGAACGCGCCTGTTCCCGAACGGCATTGGCTGCCTTCACGTCTTCCATGTAGGCGGCGACCTTCGGATTGCCCTTCTGCGCCGCCTTCAGCACCTCTTCAGGCCCCGAAAACATTTTGGAAGGCAGGTTCACCGGCCCGAGAGACATGGCCGAATGCCGCGTCAGACGAGTGTAGGTATCTTCCCCGATGCGCAGCGAGGCGCGGGCCTCGGTCAGCGTGGAACGGGCGCGCGACAGGCGGCTCTGCGCCTGAGAGACGTCGGCCATGGTGTCCACGCCCTGCGCCTCGCGTTCGCGGGCCTTTTCGAGAATTTCCTCGTGCCGGGACACGTTGTCCTGCGCAAGCTGGTAAATCTGCTGACGACGAAGCACGTCCACATGGGCGATGATGGCGTCGAGCGCCAGCGAGTTGGCGTTGTCCATCACGCGATGATCCAGAGAACGATAGGTCGCCTCGGCCTCCCGCACGCGGCCGCGCGTCAGCCAGCCGTCCCACAGAGGCTGCGTCACGAGCAGCGACGCCGACGAATAGGGAGCCGCCTCGTCGTAATTGTACGAACGGGTCGTGCTGTCGGTCAGCTTGCCGAATCCGCCCCGGGCCGTCAGATCCACTCTCGGCCCGTAGCCTGCCTTGGCGCGGTCTATCTCATAGCCCGCGGCGGACCGGTTTTCCTGAATAGCCTTGAGCGAATTATTGTTTCTCAGCATCGCTTCGATGGATTCCTTGAGGGGAATCGCTCCGTCCCGTTCTGCGGCATGCGCCGAAGGCAGAAAGAGCAGAAGACCGAGACAGCCGGAAACAAACAGAAAAGAAAACGATGTCCTCATGCCTGCCTCCCAATGAAAAGGCGCTTGCCAGGCGTCCACGTATCGGAACTTTTACATTTTCTGGAGAAAATCATAAAAACTCCATTAACCAAAGTGGTTATGTTTCCAAAAACCACAACAATGTCACACACTGCCTTTTCCAAAAAACAATCATCAGCTATTTTCAGGCTCATTAAATCATAAATAATATTTATCATGAGTCAAGAACAATGTTCCATGCGGCAACATATCGAATTATTTTCAACTCATGACTTTCATCATATAACGCACATTCATCATCATCACAATTATAATATAATTTTCATAAAAATATATATCACAGCATATAAGCAAAGGGTATCTTCAAATAAAACGTCATCACTAAAACAAACAGGAGCATATCAGTAAAAAAATGACATGTTGAACAACATAAAAATATTCGTCAATCTTATCTTCTATTTCTCCCTGAGCGCGTTCTGCTTTGCTTTGAGAATCGGCTTGAGAAGATAGTCCAGAACCGTCTTCTTGCCCGTCATGATATCCACCGTCGTCATCATGCCCGGCATAATGGGCAGAGACTCTCCGTGATAGACAATAGCGGTTTTGGGAGTACGCACCTTGACCTGATAATAGAACTCCCCGCGCTTGTCTTCAATGGTGTCGGCGCTTATCTGCTCAAGCACGCCGTCCAGTCCGCCGTAGATGGAAAAGTCATAGGCCGAAACCTTGACCATGGCCTTCTGTCCGGGATGCAGAAACGCCACGTCCGCCGGGCGCACCTTGGCTTCCACAAGAAGGGTGTCGTCCAGAGGCACGATTTCCATGATGGGCTCTCCGGGCTTGACCACGCCGCCGAGCGTGGTGATGTATATCTTCTTCACCGTGCCGCGCACCGGAGAACGCAGCTCCGTTCTGGTCACTCTGTCGCTGCCGGCGGAAAGACTTTCGCGCAGCGACGCCAGCTCCAGACTGCGCTTGTTGATCTCCTCCATGAGGGCGGCGTCCAGCTCGGCCTTGCGCAGCGCCATGCGGTGCTCCGCCTCGCTTGCAGCCGCTTCCGCCCGGGGAATGGACACTTCCAGCGTGTTGATCTCACCCTGCGTCTGCACGGCGCGCTCCTGAAGTTCCAGATACTGCGCTCTGGAATAGCTGCGCTTCTGCAGCAGGGAAGACGCCATGTTCAACTGCTGACGTATGAGCGACAGGCTGCGGGTAAGCTGCTCCTTGCGGGCCAGCTGCTCCTTCACTTCCTGCGTGCGCTGCGCGGACTGCGCCTTCAGCACGTCCAGTTCGGACTTGCGCTGACGCTCCTGCACGGCAAAGGTTTCCGCCTGCACCTGCGTGAGATTTCTTCCCTGCTCGAGCTGATCTTCGGTAAGCTTGTACCCCGTGCCCCGCTCAAGCCATGCCCGCAGATCTTCCGGCCACGTCAGTTCTCCGCCGGAAACGGACGCCCGCAGCCGACGGACGGCAATGAGATTTTCCATGGCCTTGTACAGCATGTCGCGCAGATTGCTCTCGGCCATTTCGTTGTTGATTCTGGCAAGAACGTCGTTCTTCTCCACGATCTGCCCTTCATGCACCTCAACGCTGCTCAAAATGCCGCCTTCGAGGTTCTGAATGATCTGCGTGCGCGAAGAAGGAACCACCTGTCCCTCGGCGTGAGTCACTTCGTCCAGCGTGGCGAAGCCGGCCCAGACGATGAACAGAACAAAGAAGGCAAACACCGCCACGGAAAGCCAGATCGCACCCCGCGCCGGACGTCTGGCCAGAGCCGCCTCCACTTCCGCCGCATAGGGCAGATCTTCGGGCAGCAGTCTGCCGGAAAGGGCGGCAGGCTCGAACAGACTCTGCGCCGGCCTGGGCGCGGCCGGGGCTTGTCCGGCAGGCTTTGTTGTCGAAGCGCCGCCGAAAGTCTCGGGCATCTGCCCGGCTTCCGGTCCGACTCCGTTCTTTTTCTCGTCCGTATCCATAATATTACAGATCCCGCTTTGCTAAGAAAGCTGCGCGCTTCCGGCTTCCGTCGGCCGGGGCTCGCGTTTTTGCACATGTTCCTTCGTTGCCGCGGCGGCGTTTCCCGCGCGTTTCCCGGCGGCTTCCTGAGTCGGCGCTTTTCTGCCCTGCTTTTCCTGCAGCTTGCGCAACACCACGTCCCGCGGGCCGTCCATGATGATTCTGCCGCCGTCCATGACGATGAGCCGGTCCACGATGCGCAGCATGCTGAGCCTGTGCGTAATGAGAATAAGCGTCTTGTTTCTGGTCGCGGGGCCCAGACGCTGCTGCACGATTCTTTCGGAATCCACGTCCATGTTGCTGGTGGGCTCGTCGAGAATGAGCACGTCGGGATCCCTCACCAGGGCGCGGGCCAGCCCCACGGCCTGACGCTGACCGCCGGAAAGATTGCGGCCCTGTTCGCCCACCTGCGCGCCGTATCCGGCAGGATGCTTCCGCACGAAGTCGGCCACGCCGGAAATGGCGGAAGCGCGGATGACGAGATGATCGTTGATGGTGGGATCGCCGAGGGCGATGTTGTCGCGAACCGTGCCGTAGAAAAGAATGACTTCCTGCGGCAGGAATCCCACGCGGCTGCGAAGATCGGCCGTGGCAAGCTGGCTGATGTCTACCCCGCCGAAGGACACGGAGCCCTCCGACGGACGATACAGGCCGATGAGCAGCTTGCCCAGCGAACTCTTGCCGGAGCCCATTTTTCCGATGATGCCCACCTTTTCTCCCGGCCGGATGCGCAGCGACACGTGATCGAGCGCCGGCGTCTGGGAACCGGGATAGGAGAAGCTCACGTTGTCCATGACGAATTCGCTGGACAGCTCGCCGAAGTCCATGCAGGCGGCCTGATCCTGATTTTCCGAAGGCAGCTGCATGAGCGCGTCCAGCGCCTTGAGCGAGACGCGCGAATTCTGGAGCCGCGTAAGCAGCGACGCGAGCTGCAGAAGCGGCGCCATGATGCGGCCCACCAGAATGTTGCAGCCGATAAGTCCGCCCATGCTCATTTCGCCGGCGCCAATGCGGTACACGCCCCATATGACCATGCCCACGGTGACGAGCTGCGTGGTGAAGGTGGCAAAGGTGACGGCGCGGGTGCTGTACTTGCGCGCTTCGTTGGAAGACTGCGCGGAAATGCCGGCCACCGCTTCCCACAGGCGCTGCATGCGGCTCTCGGCCATACAGCCCTTCACCGTTTCCAGTCCGTTCACCATCTCCACCAGCAGCGCGTTTTTCTGCATGTTGTGGCGATAGCTTTTTTCGGCGCTCCTGCGGGCCGCCATCTGAAGATACACGCCCACGCCGAGAAGCACGGGCACGGCCATGAGCGGCAGCAGCACAAGGGGGCCGCCGATGAAGGCCAGCAGCGCAAAAAACAGCAGCAGAAACGGAATGTCGATGCAGGCAAGAAGCGTGGTGGAGCTGAAAAACTCGCGCAGCGATTCAAATTCCCGCAGATTGTTGACGAGCGCGCCCGTGGATTCCGGCTTGGCGTCCATGCGCATGGAAAGCACCTTGTCGATGAGCCTGCTCGAAAGCACCACGTCGGCGTTGCGTCCGGCCAGATCCACAAAGTGACTGCGAAGACTGCGCAGTATGAAATCAAACAGATACGCCAGCGTGACGCCGGCCGCCAGCACCCACAGCGTTTCATAGGCGTTGTTGGGAATGACTCTGTCGTACACGTTCATGACGAACAGAGAACTGGCCACGGCTATGATGTTCACCACGACGCTCGCCAGCGCCACATGACGGTAAATGGGCATGTAAAAGCGCAGCACGTCCCAGAACCAGTGTCTGCTTCTGCCGATCCTGACGGGTTCCGTCCGGGCATCGACCCGGGTTTCCAGAGCGCCGAACACCACGTAGCCGGAATACTGACTTTCCAGTTCCTTGCGGGGCACGGTCTGAACGCCGTCTCCGAGTTCGGGAAGAATCACTTCCGCCTTGTCCGCGTCGAGCGACGTCAGCACGCACGAGGCGTTATCCTTTAAAAGGAGAACGCACGGCATGGTCAGCGGCGAAATGTTGTCGAGCGAAGGCCGGTACATGACCTTGCCCTTGAGTCCGGCCCGCTCCGCCGCCCGCAGACAGGCTCCGACGCTGATTTTTTCGGAACCGGAGAGTCCGGCAAGGAGAAACTGCGGGGAAACATGCTTGCCCTTGAGCCGGATGAGAATGGAAAAACTTCTCAGGAGCGCAGGCATGAAGTCCACTTCCGAAGGGGAAAGCGGAGTCATGGCCGCAGAAGCCGAAGAAGAAACTGTTGTCTGAGACTCGCTCATGATGCCTGCCTTCTCTGCGTGTCATGTCGACATGCGGAGAAAATAGTATATCAAAAAATTCCGTTTTCCATGCCGGAAGCCCACGCCCGTCGGCAGGGCGTTCCTGCACAGCCCCTTTCTATCAGAAAACTTTCCCTCTGCGAAGATGACGACGATCACAGTTTTTACATTCTTTCCGCCCATCGGACCGGTCTCGAAAAAAAAGACCGTTCACGGCGTCCCTTCGCCTTTTTATAAGTAGGCACATATCAGGATTCGTCAAAGGCCGGAACCGAGACGACGTGACTCATGGCGGTTCAGCGCTCCGTCTCAAGCAGAGGAAAAAACGCCCGACGCTCTCAATGCGGCAAGCTGCCCCGGCGTTGCAGATGTCTTCTGAAAACAGGCTCTGCGCCGAACTACGAAGGCGGTCGAGTGCCTCATCGCTCCCGCAACAGTCCAGCTCTTCCGCACGAAACCCGAACCGGCGACTTCGAGAGCCTCCGACGCCGACGATCTCGTGAAAGCGACCTCCTCCGGCGTCGTCCAAAGGTTCCGAAGGAAACGGACACAGCTCAGGCTCTGCATGCCGCGCCGGACGGACGCAATCGGCCTCAGGCACGGCCCGGCGCCCGGCGAAGACGCAGATGTCAGCAGACAGATCGGTCCTGCTATTTCTCCTGCGATGCCAGCTTCACCACCTCCCGCACCTCGGCCACGCCGTCGCGCACGCGGAAACGAACGTCGTATCCGGCAAAGGGCATGCCGTACACTCTTTCGGGATCAGTGTGGTAATGCGGCCGGGGATCCCGCGCCAGAATGCCCACAATGGCCTCCTGCTGTTCGCGAGTAAAGTGTCTGCGGCAGGCTTCGGGAAAGTCCACGCGCAGCGTGCGGTCGGCAAGACGCGTCGTAAAGCCTCCCCGCGCCTCCGGGTGGGAATCGGAGTACGGGACGTAGGGCTTGATGTCGAAAATGGGCGTGCCGTCCATGAGATCCACGCCGGAAACGAAAAGTTCCGGTCCTTCTCTGCCGGAGAGTTCCACCTTTTCCAGCCGCACGCAGGACAGGCCCAGAAAGTTGGGGCGAAACGGCGAGCGCGTGGCAAACACGCCCATGCGGATGTTGCCGCCCAGACGGGGAGGACGCACCGTGGGCGACCATTCATCCCGAACGGCGCGCGAAAACTGCCAGATGAGCCAGATGTGCGTAAAATCTTCCAGACCGCGCAGCGCTTCCGGCTCCCGAAATTTCGGCGTGAACACGATGCGCCCTTTCAGCGCCTCCACGAGACCGCACTGCCGCGGCACGCCGAACTTCGTCGGCAAATCCGTGTGTATGTGAGCTATGGGTTCCATGGCTCCAGCATAGCGAAAGCCCGAAGTGCAGGCAAGACGGAAGAAGCTCCGTCATTTTCGGCTTGCAAGAGAAACGCTTACGACCTATTCTAACGCGAATATGGTTATGCATGCCGCACCGCTCCAAACACGCCATCGCACGGGGGAGAAACATCATGATACTTGCGCTCAACGGCAGTCCGAGGATCAAGGGAAATACGGCAACCATGCTGAACTCCGCCCTGGAGGGAGCCGCCTCCGTCGGCGCGGAAACCAAACTCATTCAGCTCTACTCTCTGTCGTACCGGGGCTGCATGAGCTGCTTTTCCTGCAAGCTCAAGAAAGGCAGACACGGCCACTGCGCCATGCAGGACGAACTTTCCCCCGTTCTTGAAATGATGGAACAGGCCGACGCCATTATTTTCGGCTCCCCCGTCTATTACAGCAACGTCACTCCCGAAATGCTCGCGCTCGAACAGCGCTTTCTTTTCTGCCACATGCTCTACAACAAGGAAAACCGCTGGGTCTTTCCCCGCAGGATTCCTTCGGCCTTCATCTACACCTTCGGCGTGACCGCCGATCAGACGGAAAAAGTGCTCGCGCCCTTTGCCGTCATCCATTCCCGCATGAGCGAAATGCTGGGCGTGCAGACGGAAATATGCTGCAGCGCCAACGCCTGGCAGTTCAAGGACTACAGCCTTTACGAGGCCGACCGCTACGATCCCGCCGAAAAGAAGAAGTATCACGAGGAAGTCTTCCCTGAAGACTGCCGCAAGGCCTTCGAGATGGGACGCCGCCTCGCGCTTGCGCGCGTCTGAACCGAAACCGGGCTCATCCGCCGACCCCCACGGGACGAAAAGAAAAACGCGTCTGCTTTTCGCCCCGCTTCCCTTGCACGACGCCCTCAACCCTTTTTCCCGCGAGGATACTGCTGTGGAGTATCACGTCATTCAGGTCGAAGAGCGTCCGCCGCTTCTTCTCAATATCCCTCTGAGCATTCAGCACCTGTTCGCCATGTTCGGCTCCACCGTGCTCGTGCCCTTCCTCTTCAAGGTGAATCCCACCACCTGCCTGTTCATGAACGGAATAGGCACATTGCTGTATCTCATCATCACCAGAGGAAAAATTCCTTCCTATCTGGGATCCAGCTTCGCCTTCATCTCGCCCGTGCTCGCCATCATCGCCACAAGCGGATATTCCTCCGCACAGTCGGGCTTCATCGTGTTCGGTCTGCTGTTCATCCTCTTCTCGCTCATCATCCGGGCCGTGGGCACCAAGTGGATCGACGTCATCTTCCCGCCGGCGGCCATGGGCTCCATCATCGCCGTCATCGGCCTTGAACTCGCCCCCACCGCCGCCTCCATGGCCGGACTCACCGGAGAGAACATCAACATGGACAACGTTCTCGTCTCCATGTTCACCCTCGCCGTCACCGTGGTGGGCTCCGTGGCCTTCAAGGGCTTTCTGGCCATCATTCCCGTGCTGTTCGGCGTCATCTGCGGCTACGTGTTCGCCTTCTTCATGGGCATGGTCGATCTTACGCCCGTCATCGAGGCTCCCTGGCTCCAGCTGCCGCAGTTCTACGCTCCCACCTTCGACCTCAACGCCATACTCATCATCGCCCCCGCCGCCCTCGTGGTGCTGGCCGAACACATAGGGCATCTGCTCGTCACCGGCAACGTGGTCGGCCGCGACCTCATCAAGGATCCCGGCCTTTCGCGCTCCCTGTTCGCCGACGGCTGCTCCAACATCCTTTCCGGCTTCTTCGGCGCCACGCCCAACACCACCTACGGCGAAAACATCGGCGTCATGGCCATCACCCGCGTGTACAGCGTATGGGTGCTCGGCGGCGCGGCCGTCATGGCCATTCTGCTCTCCTTCGTGGGCAAGCTCGCCGAACTCATCCGCGGCATTCCCGTACCCGTCATGGGCGGCGTATGCCTTCTGCTGTTCGGCGTCATCGCCGCGTCCGGCCTGCGCGTGCTCGTGGAACGCAAGGTGGACTACAGCAAGTCCTCCAATCTGGTCATGACGTCCGTCATCATGATCATCGGCCTGAGCGGCGCCAAGCTCTCCTTCGGTTCCTTCACCATTCAGGGCATGGTGCTCGCCACCCTCGTCGCCATCCTGATGAGCCTCGCGTTCAAGCTCTTCGATCACTTCCATCTGCTGCGCAAGGACTGAGCGCCGCCCGCCTTCCCTGCCCAAGGCGCGACAAAGCCCCCTCCGGCGTAAGGCCGAAGGGGGCTCTTTCTTTTTTCATCGCTCTCAGGCTTCGGAGCCGGACAACTTCACCCTGTGCTTGACGGTGATGCCGTCGCACATGAAGCACAGATGCTCCACAATATTTTCCGAACGGCGGCAGATGCGGTCGATGGAGCGCACAATGAGAATGAGCGGCACCGCCACGCCGGGATCCACAAGATTCCGGCGCACGGCGTCCATGAGCTTCTCGTAGATGGCCAGAAGCAGACGAACGCTCTCGTCCGTGCTGTGGAAGACCGTCATGCCGGCATTGACGTCCTCATTGCGGAAGGCTCCCAGCGACGTGTCGAGCATGTCGAACGCCAGCTGCATGTAGCGGGCAAGGTCCTGCTCCAGTTCCGAAGGCAGCGCCTCGGGAAGATGCGACACCTGACGGCCTATGGTGACGGCCTCGTCGGCGATGCGCTCAAGATCAAGCACCATGCGCACAGCCGTAAGAATGAAGCGCAGATCCTTGGCCACGGGCTGCGTTCTGGCTATGACGCTGGTGCATTTCTCGTCGAGCTCAAGCTCCATGTCGTCGATGACGTCGTCGCCGCGCACCACTTCCTCCGCCACCTTCTCATTGCGGAGAAGCACTGCGGTGCGGGCCTTGCTGTAGGCCATCTGCACAAGACTGCCCATGGTGAGCAGTTCGGTCCTCAGTCCACGAAGTACGGAAGAACCGTACATGTCGTCCTTCATGGTCAACCTCTGCGTGCGCATGGAATCTCCATGCGGCATGGTCCCGGGGGGAGATTCCCGCGGAACGGATTCGGCGGACATGAGGCTTCCGGACGCCGCCGACCCGCAGCGCCTTCAGCCGCATTCCTTCTGAAAAAGCACGATTCCGGGCAAAAAAACGCCGTGCTTTCGCCGCGCAGCGCGGGCGCAGAGGCACGGCGGCACAACGCGGTCTAGCCGAAGCGGCCCGTGATGTAGTCTTCCGTCTGCTTCAGCTTGGGACGGGTGAAAATGACGTCGGTTTCATCGGTCTCGATGAGATCGCCCATGTAGAAGAAGGCCGTGTAGTCCGAAACGCGGGCCGCCTGCTGCATGTTGTGCGTCACGATAATGACCGTGAGCTGATCGCGAAGCTGACCTATGCCTTCCTCGATCTGCTGCGTGGCGATGGGGTCAAGAGCCGAGGTGGGCTCGTCCATGAGCAGGATTTCCGGCTCCACGGCCAGGGCGCGGGCAATGCAGAGGCGCTGCTGCTGACCGCCGGAAAGCGCCAGCGCGGAATCGGAAAGTCTGTCCTTCACTTCGTTCCACAGCGCGGCGCGCTTCAGACTTTCCTCCACCTTCGAGGCAATGACGGATTCCGACTTCTCGCCGTTGACGCGCAGTCCGTAGGCCACATTTTCAAAAATGCTCTTGGGGAACGAGGTGGGGCGCTGGAACACCATGCCCACCCGACGCCGCAGGGACACGACGTCGCAGTCCTTCACGTTGATGTCCTTGCCGTCCAGCAGGATGCCGCCTTCCGCGCGGCTGCCCGCCACGAGATCGTTCATGCGGTTCAGGCAGCGCAGATACGTGCTTTTGCCGCATCCGGAAGGACCGATGAGCGCCGTTACCCTTTTTTCGGGAAACTGGAGACTGATGTTCTTGAGTGCCTGCTTCGCTCCGTAAAAGAAGTTCAGCGACACGGTCTCCATCTTTATGTTCTGCATGGGAAATCTCCTTGAGAAGAGATGTGGCTAAAGGTTTTCAGGCAAGGGGAACGGTGAATTTCACGATACAGCCGGGGCCGTCTTCAATGGAAATGCATCCGCCGTGACGCTCCACGATGTGCTTGCAGATGGCAAGCCCCAGTCCGGTGGAAACCTGGCCGCCCCGATGCTTTTCCACGCGGTAGAAGCGCTCGAACACCCGCACGCGAAGTTCCGGAGGAATGCCGGGGCCGCTGTCCGCCACGCGGAACACCGCCATGCCGTTTTCCTTGTCGGGCTCCGCGGAAATGACGATCTGCGAGCCTTCCGGCGCGTAGCGGCAGGCGTTTTCCAGAAGATTGCGCACCACCCGCGTGAGATATTCGGCGTCGGCGCTGATGGAAAAGTCGCCGTCGTCGAGTTTTTCAACAAATTCGAGCTTCTTGCTTTCCGCCGAGCTTCGGCACAGATCCATGCCTCCGCGTATGACCATGGAGGCGGGCATGGGCTTGATGTCCATGGGAATCGCGCCGTTTTCTATGCTGGAGAGCTGCAGCAGGTCCTTGACCATGGTGGCCATGTACTGCGAGTTGCGGTCGATGACTTCCAGGAAGTGAAGCGCTCTTGGTTCCGAAACATAGCGTTTCAGACTTTCGGCGTATCCCATGATGGCCGTGAGCGGCGTGCGCAGCTCATGCGACACGTTGGCCACGAAGTCCCGTCTCATTTCCATGAGCACGGACATTTCCGTGATGTCGTGGAACACGGCCACGGCCATGAGCAGCTTGCTTTCGCCCACAATGGGGCAGATGAGCACCTGAAGCTTTCGGCCGGACATGTTGTCCATTTCAAACTGCACGGGCTTTTCCGGCACGGCGTGCTTGAGCGACTCTATGCCCTTCTGCAGATCGGGAGACGGAATGACTTCCACAGGCTGCAGGCCCTCGGCGTGGGCCGCGCGGGGGAAAAGCCTCACCAGCGTGGCGTTCACGCTGCGTATGCAGCCTTCGTGATCCACCACGAGCACGCCTTCCGCAATGCTGTTGAGCACGGCGTCGAGCTGCGCCTTCTGGGCAAGAATGTGATTGACCTGCACTTCCATGCGCTGGGCCATGGAATTCACCGCCGCGGCCAGCGGCGCGAATTCGTCGCCCGGCAGCGTGCGCAGGCTGATGCGTCCGCTGCGGCTTCCGGGCGTGGCCAGATTTTCCACGGAGGAAATCATGAGCTGCAGCGAACGGCGGAACCGCATGGACATGAACGCGGCAAAAGCCACGGCAAAGACCAGCGCGGCCACGGCTCCGGCCATGAGCGCCCGGCTTCTGTCGCCGGCATGCTCCTCCACCAGGGACAACGGCGCGGCAACACGGATGACGCTTATGGACGTTCCGGGAATGCTTACCCTTTTGGCCGCATACACAAAGGATGTGCCGAGGCTGGAACTGTGCCGCACGCTGGAACCTTCGCCGCTGCTGAACGCCTTGGCCACTTCTTCGTGATAACGGTGATTTTCCAGCCTGGAAACGTCTTCGGCAAAGGAATCGTAAAGCACGGTTCCTTCAGCGTCGATGAGGGTAACGCGGTGCTCGCCGCCGGAATAGAATCTCTTCAGGGTTTCCGGCAGCGCGCTCTTCTGATCGAACTCGCCCTTCTCCACCTCTTCCATAATATAGGTGCGAACAAACGAGACTTCGCGGAACGCTTCCTCGCCCGTAAGGTCTATGCTCTCCTGCTTGATGCTGTGAAGAAAATATCCGCACGGCACCAGCACGGAGAACAGAATGACGACGCAGAAGCAGAAAAAGATCTTGATGGAAAAGGTAGTGTTCTTCATGGCTATTCCTTGTAGCGATAGCCCATGCCGCGCACCGTTTCCAGATACTGGGCGGCGTCTCCCAGCTTCCGGCGCAGACGGGCTATATGCACATCGACCGTGCGTTCGTATCCTTCAAACTGATATCCCCACACGGAAGACAGCAGCTCCTCGCGGGTGCGGATGCGTCCCGCATTGAGGAAGAAGTCCTCAAAAATGCGATATTCCAGCGCGGTGAGTTCCAGGGTGCGTCCGTCTATGGAAACCCGCCGCCCCTGCTGATCGAGACTCACGCCGTGCCTTGTGATGACGCGCTTTCCCGTGTCCATGCTGCGGCGGCGCAGAATGGCCCGCACGCGCAGCATGAGCTCGCGGATGTTGAAGGGCTTGACCACATAATCGTCGGCTCCGTACTCGAAGCCTATGATGCGGTCCATTTCCTCGCCGCGCGCCGTCAGCATGAGAATGGGGCACGGCATGCTTTCCGCGGCGTGCTTGTTCAGCTCCCTGCACACGGAAAGACCGTCCCGCCCGGGCAGCATGAGATCAAGAATGATGAGGTCGGGCCTCAGCGTTTCCGCCATTTCCTGACCGCGAAGACCGTCTGCGGCCTGTTCCACATGATAGCCTTCCTCTTCCAGAGAAAAGGCCACCAGTTCACGGATGTCGTCGTCATCCTCTACCACCAGTATGACCGGCTGTTTGTTGTCCACAATGTTCCCCTTTCGGTTTGGAATGTATGTAGCCTTCCAGTATGAAGCCAATGTTACATTCTGATAAAAATATCGTGAATTGCCGCCATGTTGAACTGAAACAAAAAGTTAATATCCGGGATATACTGCCGCAACAATACCTTTCTAAGTTCCATCCTGTCCGGACGGAATGACCCGTCGGATGAAACAAGGAGTCTGATCATGAAGATCAAAAACGTCATTCTGAGCGCCCTGCTTACGCTCTGCGCGGTCGCCCCGGCCTCTGCCGCCGAATCCGTCACCATCAACGGTTCCACCACCGTGCTGCCCATCATCCAGAAGGCTTCCGAGCACTTCATGGCGAGCTATCCCGACATTTCCATCGTGCTTTCCGGCGGCGGTTCCGGCACCGGCATCAAGTCCCTGCTCGACGGCATCACCGACGTGGCCATGTCCTCCCGCGACGTGAAGTCCAGCGAAACCAAGCTCGCCGCCGGCAAGAAGATGGAACTCACCCGCACCACCATCGCCGTGGACGCGCTCGTGCCCATCGTCAACGTCAAGAACCCCGTGAAAGATCTTTCCATCGATCAGCTCCGCGACATCTTCTCCGGCAAGATCACCAACTGGAAGGAAGTGGGCGGCTCCGACAACACCATCGTTGTCGTCAACCGCGACAACTCCTCCGGCACCTACGAATGCTGGAAGGAACTGGTCATGAAGGACGCCAAAGTCATGCCCAAGGCCCTCACCCAGGCCAGCAACGGCGGCGTGGCGCAGAACGTTGCCACCAACCCCAACGCCATCGGTTATATCGGTATGGGATATCTGAATGACAACGTCAAGGGCCTCAGCATCGGCGGCGTCAAGGCCACTTCCGAAACCGCTCTCGCCAAGAAGTGGCCCCTCTCCCGCGAACTCTACCTCTTCACCAACGGCAAGCCTGCCGGCAACACCGCCAAGTTCATGGATTTCATGCTTGATCCCAAGCTCGGCCAGCAGGACGTTCTGAGCGCAGGCTACATCCCGCTCGCCAAGTAGGCGTTTTTCCTCGCGGACCTTCGGGACGGACGAAATCGTCCCGCCGCATGAAAACTCCTGCATCGAGATCAGGCTCCCCAGAAGCTCCGCCGAAGGCTGAAATTTCGGCGGAGGCTTCCTGGAGCCGACCCACCCCCGGGGGAACTTCCCCCCTTTTTTGCATCCCACGGACTCGGCATGAACACTCGCAAGGAACGATTCACAGAATGGCTTCTGGCCGGCATATCCACGCTTTCCATCCTCTCGATGGCGGGCATAGTGCTCTTTCTTATGCTGGACGGGCTTCCCTTTTTCAAGGACTACCCGCTCACCGACTTTCTTTTCGGCCTGAACTGGTATCCCACCGACGACCCCATGGAATTCGGCATCCTGCCGCTTATTGTGGGGTCGCTTACGGTCATGGCGCTCGCCACCGTCATTGCGGTGCCGCTCGGCGTGGCCACCGCCATCTATCTCTCTGAAGTGGCCAGACCCGGCATGCGGAGAATCGTCAAGCCCTTTGTCGAACTGCTCGCCGCCCTGCCCTCCGTGGTCATAGGATTTTTCGGCATGGTCGTGGTCGCGCCCTTTCTGCAGAACTATCTCGGGGCCTCCACGGGCCTCAATCTGCTGAACGCCGGTCTCATGCTCGCCTTCATGAGCGTGCCCATCATCTGTTCCGTCGCTGAAGACGCCATCTATTCCGTGCCCCGCGAACTGCGCGAAGCTTCCCTCTCCCTCGGCGCAACCAAGTGGGAAACCCTGACCCGCGTCGTTCTTCCCGCCGCAAGTTCCGGCATCGGCACGGCCGTCATGCTCGGCATGTCGCGCTCCATAGGCGAAACCATGGTCGTGCTCATGGTCGCAGGCGGCGCAGCCGTCATTCCCACTTCGCTCTTCGACTCGGTGCGCCCCATTCCCGCTTCCATCGCCGCGGAAATGGCCGAAGCCCCCTTCCACAGCGAACATTACTACGCGCTCTTCGCCACGGGCATCGTGCTCATCATCTTCACGCTCATCTTCAACGCCACGGCCTTCCGCATCGCGGAAAAGAAAAATTCCGGCATCGGCTGCTGAAGCGCCGCCGCCGACGCAGCGCCATTCGATTTTCAAACGCCGCATCGGCTCTCCTCAAACAAGGATTCCTTACGTGTACGGTCTCACCCATTCCGCCCAGAGCCCTACCAGGGCCATGCAACATTCGACCGAATCTGCAACGTCTTTGAGAGAACCTATGAATACCGCCAAGCGTAACCTGTTTCGTCTGCGCCTTCAGAAGGTGATGTTCGGGTTGCTGCACGCCTCCGCCGCCATCAACGTGCTGGCGCTCTCCGGCGTGTGCCTGTACCTCGCCGTCAACGGCTTCTCCTCGCTTTCCTGGGAGTTTCTCACCGAATACCCCAGAAAAATGATGACGGAAGGCGGCATCATGCCCTGCATCGTGGGCACGTTCCTGCTCGCGTTCGGCTCCATGATCATCGTCTTTCCCATCGGCGTGGCCACGGCCGTCTATCTGCATGAATACAGCCGGCACTCCCGCCTCACCTACTACATCCGCTTCGGCATCAACAACCTTGCCGGCGTGCCCTCCATCGTCTTCGGCCTGTTCGGCCTCTCCTTCTTCGTCACCTTCCTCGGGCTCGGCGTGAGCCTCATTTCCGGCATCCTCACCCTTTCCATTCTCACGCTGCCCATCATCATCAACACCGCCGAAGAATCGCTGCGCCGCGTGCCCGATTCCTGGCGCGAAGCCTCCTTCGCCATGGGAGCCACCAAGGTGCAGACCATCCTGCGGGTGGTCATTCCCGCCGCATTCCCCGGCATGCTCACCGGCTGCATCCTCGGCCTCGCCCGCGCCGCCGGCGAAACCGGCGCCATCATGTTCACGGCCGCCGTCTATTTCACCCCGCACATGCCCGACTCCCTGCTGAGCCCCGTCATGTCCCTGCCCTACCACATGTACATCCTCGCCACCTCGGGCACGGAAATAGAAAAAACCCTTCCCCTGCAGTACGGCACGGCGCTCATGCTCATCTTCCTTGTCGTGGGCATGAACCTTCTGGCCATCATTCTCCGCGACCGCCTGCAGAACAAAAACAAACAGTAACGCATCAGGCGTCTTTTCCGCGCCGCCACATCTCACAGGTCCGGTCCTGCCGCCTCCTCGCAGAAATCCGGCCGCCTCGGATCACGATCGGAACCAGGGTCGTGATCCATTTTTTTCTTGACATAAATTCGATATCAAACTAAAAACCTTCTCATGAAACATCAAGCCATTCTCAATTACGCCAGTCGGCTGCGCGAGGCCGGCAACGCCTTCATCCTCGGCGAACTGGAAAAAGCCGGGCTGAAGGACATCGCGCCGAGTCACGGCATCGTGCTGCACCTGCTTTTCGAGGCCGGAGAGCTCAACATGAGCGAACTTGCCGCACAGGCCCGCCGCACAAAGTCAACACTCACCACGCTTGTGACCAAGCTGGAACGCCACGGCTACGTGGAGCGCATTCCCGATCCCGCAGACTCCCGGGGCGTCAGGGTACGGCTCACCGACAAGGGAAAGGCGCTCAAACCGGCGTTTATCGCCATTTCCGACGGGTTGCAAAACATCATCCTGTCCAGGCTCACGGAGCAGGAAGCCGACGAGCTCGAACGCCTTCTGGCAAAATGTGTGGAGTCGTAACCGCTTTCCGCTGGGCGAATCGCCGTTTCCGGGGCGAAATGCGCTGGTTCAGCAAACGGCTCGCCCTGCGGAAAACGCATCCGGCGTCACAATCGTGAGCATTTCTCATGACGCCGACAGGTTGAGGCCTGCCGTTCCCCTTGCGGAACGGCAAAAATTTTTCATAAAAAGTTTGATATCTAATCAAAAAGGAGCATTCCATGTCCCAGTACAACCTCGACTGCATTGATCTTTCCGCCTCGCGCACCGAACTGCATGATCTTCTCAGCCTGACCGGCGCGGAAATTTCCTGCAACAATCTGCCCGCGGGCGTCTCCGTGCCCTTTGTACATGCGCACAAGCACAATGAAGAAGTCTATCTCGTTCTGGAAGGCGAAGGCAGGCTGTATGTTGACGGCAAGGAACTGCCGCTGAAGGAGGGAAGCTGTTTCCGTGTTGATCCCGGCGCGGAGCGCTGCATCAGCGCCTCTGCCGACAAGGGCATCCGTTTTCTCTGCATCCAGGTCAAGGCCGGAAGCCTCGACGCCTTTACCATGAACGATGCGGTTCTGTCGGACAAGAAGCCCAGCTGGCTGTAATGCCGCATCCATGCGCGCAGCAGGAAAGCGCTCATGCAAAAGCGCCCCATGCTGCGCGCCCGTCGCGGCATGAGAGCGGCATGACGGCGGATGCACGGCGTCGGTTCCGCGCCGAAGCGCCGACGTCACGCATCCGCCGATTGTCCTGCCGCCCATATTCCCGCGGATATCCGCATGCAAAAACAGCCCCCGTGACGTCTCGCGGAGGCTGTTTTTTTTTTGCGTCTTTCACGTTTGCCAAAGATGTCATGACAAGACGAAGTTCTGCAACGACATCATGACGCCACCAAACGCGGGCAGATTCAGCAATGATTCAAGGTCGCTGACGGCAAAAGCCTGATTCACCGGAGCGTCGCTTTGTCGAACATCCCCCCGCAGGAGCGTCGAAAAATCTCACGCCGGGGCCTCCATCCGGAAGAAGCGATTGACAACGCTTCCAGCTATGCTACCAATAAACTACAGGTCAAGAAAATTCATATATTTCAAAACAAAAGGCAACATTATGATGACCAGACGCTCTTTTCTCAGCACCTTTGCGGCTCTGGCGACCATCGGCATGGCGACCTCGTCGCTGACCGGATGCGTTGTTCCTCCGCCTCCGCCCGACCATCGCAAGCCGAAGAAGCGGCCCCGCCGTCCGCCCAAGGGGCATCGTCCTCCGCCCCCGCCTCCGCCTCACAGATACTGGTAATGCAAGGCCCCCGAAGATTATCGGGGGCTTTCCCCTCAGGCCGGGCCTGCACTTTTTCTGCTTTTTTGCTGAGGCGGACATCCTCAACGTCGAACGTCCTTCCGTTTTCAGCATCGGAGCATGCACTTGTGCTGCCGCTTTTCAGAAAAGTGCTCCGCCGTTCTGCCGCAACTCCTCTGGAAACGAAGCAGGATAAAAGTAAGGCCTCATAAGGTGTTACCCTTACGAGGCCTTACATTCTTTTCATCTGGTCGGGATGGCAGGATTTGAACCAGCGACCCCAGCGTCCCGAACGCTGTACTCTACCAAACTGAGCCACATCCCGACAACGAAGGGGAATATAGCCGGACCCGCTCCAAAAGGCAAGTGTTTTTCTTCCCCTTTTGATAAAAAAGATTTCTACGGCGATCTTTTCCCCACCGTATCTCATGAAAAACGCCCCGCTTCGGCAGCATTGCCGGAAGGACGTCCGAAAACGGCCCCTGCCCTCATGATTTGTGCATGCCAAAAGGACGCGCTTTTTCCTCTCAAACGAAGCAGCGCGTCCTCCCGTCATCGGCTCAACATGCTCGGTTCAACATGCGCCGAACCATGTTCAGGCGTGTACCACCTTGTCCAGAATGCCCGTGAGCTTGGCCAGCGCCACGCCGTAGTTGCACAGAGGAACGCCCTGCTCTCTGGCCTTCTGAACCCGCGACATCATATAAGTTCTGTTGAACATGCACGCGCCGCAGTGAATGATGAGATCGTACGGCGTGAGATCCGCCGGGAAGTCCGTTCCGCTCACCACCTTGATTTCCAGCGTTTCGCCGAAACGGGCCCTCAGCCTGCGCGGAATTTTCTCCCGGCCGATGTCTTCCGCAAGCGGCACGTGCGTACACGCTTCCGCAATGAGCACTTTGGAGTGCGGCGTCAGGCGGTCGATGGCTTCCGCGCCCTTGAGAAACTCATTGATGTCTCCCTTGTATCCCGCCATCAGAATGGAAAATGACGTCAGCAGGCTTTCCGCAGGCTTGAGCTTCCAGACTTCGCCGAACACCTGCGAATCCGTGATGATGAGATGCGGAGGCTGCGAAAGCGCGCTCAGCGTCTGCGCTATCTTGTCGGCCGTGCAGCTGGCAATAATGCATTTTTTGTCCAGCAGTTCCCGGGTGACCTGCACCTGCGGCAGGATGAGGCGTCCCTGCGGAGCCTGAATGTCCTGCGGCATGACCAGCATGACCACGTCGCCTTCTCCGCAAAGATCGCCGGTGAGCTTCATGGTTCCCCAGTCGGCCGGCACCAGACGCAGCATGGCCTCGCGCAGCACGGGCATGTTCGTGCCCTCCTTTGCGCTCACAACCACGGGCTTTTTGCCGAGCTCGTCGGCTATGCGGGAAGAAAGACGCTCAAGTTCGGCCTCGCTGTGCTCGTCCATCTTGTTGAGCACCACGATGAACGGCGTCTTGCGCGCCTTCAGCGACGCCGCCCACTTCTTTTCCACGGAAAGATCGTCTCCGTCTGTCACCACAAGCAGCGCCATGTCGGTTTTCTCCAGCGCCAGCCGGGTTTTTTCCACGCGAAGCTCGCCCATGGGGCCGACGTCGTCGAAACCTGCCGTGTCGATGAGCACGCACGGACCGAGTCCGTGAATTTCCATGGACTTGTACACCGGATCCGTCGTGGTTCCCGCCGTTTCGGAAACAATGGCCGTTTCGTGTCCGGTAATGGCGTTGATGAGGGAAGACTTGCCCGCGTTGCGCCTGCCGTAAATGCCTATGTGCAGTCGCCCCGAACGCGGCGTATCATTAATACTGTCGGACATACCGTCTCCTTTTCCAGCAAAACACGGTCCGCTTCACAGTCAGCAGGACCGAAAATCGCCCCTGTCCACGACGATGTCGTACCCGACGGCGCGTATGCGCTCCCGAAGTTCCCGGACATTGTCGGCGCATTCCGCGCCTTCCGAGAGCTTGTTGTTGTAAAGACGGTAGCGCGCCCGCGCCTCGCGGGGCGAAAGATTGGGCATGAGCACATTGGCTCCGGCCAGAATGCCGCGTTCGCGACCGTTGCCCGCCGCGGTTCCCAGCGCCGTGGTGGAAGGAAGCATGGCGCAGGGCAGCAGCAGCCGCACCAGCGCCACCATCACCAGCGTTCTTTCCACGCTGCCGGCGGGAAACGCGGCGAACGGCGTCTGCGCATGAGGAATGAACGGTCCGATGCCCACCATTTCCGGCTGAAAATCGCGCAGAAAGCACAGATCCTTCACCAGGCAGTCCGTGGTCTGCCAGGGCGAGCCCACCATGAACCCCGCGCCGGTCTGATACCCGCAGCTCTTGAGCGCCTTCAGGCAGTCCATGCGATGCTTCCATGACTGCGCCGCGGGGTGCAGCTTGGCGTAATGCACGGGATCGGCCGTTTCATGCCGCAAAAGAAAACGATCGGCTCCGGCATCCTTCAAAAGTCGATACGACTCCGTCGAACGCTCTCCCACCGACAGCGTGACCGCGCAGTCGGGCCAGCGCTTCTTGATGCTGCGCAGCATGTCGGCAAGCCGCTCGTCGGTGAACCAGGCGTCCTCGCCGCCCTGAAGAACAAAGGTGCGGAATCCCAGCCCGTAGCCGTGCTCGCAGCAGTCCAGAATCTGTTCGGGAGAAAGCCGGTAGCGTTCCGCCTGTGCGTTGCCTGCGCGTATGCCGCAGTATCGGCAATTCTGACGGCAGATGTTTGAAATTTCTATGAGCCCGCGGATATAAACGCGATTGCCGAAATGCGCCAGTGCCTTTTCACGCGCCGCGGCAAACAGCGCGTCCTTCACCGCGCCTGCCTCTTCCGCAGACAGCGCACTTTCCGGCGAGGGTTTGTCGGACGAGGCGGCCGCGGCCGGAAGTCCGGCTTCGGCAAGATATTCCGCCTCCAGCGCCGACGCGTTTTCGGGCACGGGACCGGCAAAACGCTCCGGGGCGCAGGCGTCGATAAAGGCTCCCAGACGTTCCGGGCCGGGGAAGCGCCCCTCGACCATCTCCTGAATCACGGAAAGGCAAGACGAAACATTCATCATGACTCAGCGCCTCGAAACGGCGGCCTTGACGGACACGCCGCGAATTTTGCCTATGCGCCCGGTCATGCCGGAAATGGCGTCCATGCTGCCGTCAACGACAAGAGCAATGACGGCCACGCCGCGGCTGCGGTAGGGAATGCCGAGACGCCCCACAATGATGTCGGCATACTGATGCAGTATGGCGTTGATCTGCGGCGTGCTTTCCTGATCGTCCACCACGATGCCCACCGTTCCTATCCGAGACTCGCTCATGCTTCCTCCACAGCAGCGGCCGACGACTTGTCGCGTTCCGCAGCACTCTTTCCCGGCGTACGCCCGGCGCTTTTCCCGCCGCGCCGTCAGGCGGAACTTTCTCCCGTCTCCGACGGAAGCGGAGAACGGCAGACAACAGTGCCCCGCGCGCCGCCGGCAACGAAACTTCCTGTATTTTCGGGCAATGAAGGTATAATCCCCCGAACAAAAAGGCAAGCCGGTCCTTTTTTGTCTTCTCAGACTTCCCCGGGCACAAAAACATCGGGGCAGGCTGCTTCGACCTGCAAAGGTCAAGGCAGTCTGCCCACGATGCAAAAACAGCAAAAAGCCACGAGGTGAAGCGTCGGAGACGACATGTTCACGTCCGCCGCAGCCCGATCAGGGCAAGCTCCGAACGATGACGCCGCTCTGCCGGAGCTTTTGCGGCAATCGCCCCGCCCAAAGCGCTTTCAGACGCGTTTCCGGCGGCCCCGGCTCTGCTGAACAGGTTTACGAACGCGCCAAATGCTACACGCGGATGATGTAGCCTTCCTTGCGGGGCTTGGCGGGCGCTTCGCCGTTTTCCGCGGCGTAGCCGAGAATGCAGTGTCCCACGCCGGCGTAGTCGCCTTCGATGCCCCAGCTCTTGAGCAGCGCCTTGCCTTCTTCCGATTCAAACTCTTCGCGGGCGCGATGAATCCAGCAGGACGCCACGCCCACGGCATGCGCGGCCAGCATCAGATTGCCCATGACGAGCGCGCCGTCCTCCCGATAGGTGGGACGGGATTTGTCCGCCAGCACGACGACCACGGTGGGCGCGCCGTAGAAGGGATCGCCGTTCGTGCCCATAATGGCGGCGTTCATCTTCGAGAGCTTCTCTATGGTGGCCTTGTCCTGCAAAACCACCATCACGGGAGACTGCCAGCCGTGACCGGTAGGCGCCCAGGTTCCGGCTTCGAGAATGGCGTTCAGCTCCTCTTCGGCAATCTGACGGGGCTGAAACTTACGGCAGCTGCGACGGGTTCTGATATCCTGCAAAGTCTCTTTCATGCTTGGTCTCCTCAAAAAGGTTTCGTCCGAAGAAGGATGCATCCTTCTTCGGACGGGCCTCATATTCCTCTCTTTTTTTCATTTAGGCAAGATTTCCTCTCCGGCTTTCGGCCGCCGGGGCGCGACGTTTTTCTTCCGGGCTGCGCGCGGCGTCCGCTTTTTCTTGACAGTGCCGCCGGTTCCTCTACAATACCCTGACACCTATTTCAGAGGAATGCCGAAGTCCTATGTTTCAAATCAATCTGCTTGACACCGCCCTTCTCATCATTCTGCTCTTTTTCAGCGTCAAGGGACTGATACGGGGCCTGGTGCAGGAAGTCGCGGGCCTGCTCGGCGTGGCGGCCGGCATTGTGCTCGCCCGCACCTTCAGCGCACAGTTTGCGCCCCTGCTCACGCAGTACGGCGTTTCGCCGGGCTTTGCGCCCATGCTCTCCATGGCGCTGCTTTTCGTGGCGGGCATTCTTGTGGTGGGGCTTCTTGCCCATGTGCTTCACAACATGCTGGAATCCGCCTTTGCCGGCGGCATAGACCGCATGCTCGGCCTGCTGGCCGGACTGGCCAAAGGCCTCCTTTTCGCCGGAGTCATCGGCTACATCGCCATCCGGCTGCTGCCGGACGTAGACGTGGTCAGGCAATCTCAGGTGCTTCCCCCGCTCATGCGCTTCATTCAGGCGCTCGCCGGCTCTCTCGACCTTCACATTCCTCAACTGTAATTCAGCGCGTTGCGCCGTCATATTCAAACGGAGTCCATCATGAACGAGCAGGAACAGCTTCTTCGCTTTCAGAACGTCGTCAATCAGCTCATCGATCCTGAAAAGGGTTGCCCCTGGGACAAGGAACAGACCCCCGTATCCATGTGCGAATATCTCATAGAAGAATGTCATGAACTCGTGGACGCCATCCGCTCCGGCAAGCCCGGTCACGCCTGCGACGAAATGGGCGATCTTCTCTTCGTGCTTCTGCTCATGGCCCGCCGCTTTGAACTTGCGGGGCAGTTCTCCCTCGGCGACGCCCTCAAAATGGGCGCGGACAAGATGACCCGCCGTCATCCCCACGTATTCGGCGAAAAGCACTGCGAGAGCATCGACGACCTCATGAAGAACTGGGCCGCCATCAAGAAGGCGGAAAAGGAAGCCGAAGGCGAAGCGTCCAAGGGCGTGCTCTCTTCCGTGCCTTCCGGCCTGCCGCCGCTGACCAAGGCCTACCGTCTGCACGCCAAGGCCGCGGGAGCCGGATTCACCTGGGACGACGACGAAGAAGTGGAACGTCAGGTGGAAGCCGAATGGCTTGAACTGCTCGACGCCCGCGCCTCGGGCAGCGACGCCGCCAAGGAACACGAACTCGGAGACATGATCTTCACGCTCGTGGAGCTCGGACGCCGCATGGGCGTCAAGGCCGGTTCCGCCGTGGACTTTGCAGCCAACCGCTTCCGCGCCCGTTTTGAAGCCATGGAAAAGCTCGCCCGCGAACGCGGACTCGATTTCAAGGCGCTCAGTCTGGACGAAAAGGACGAACTCTGGAACGAAGTGAAGGCCGCGGAACCCCGCAAGGAACAGGGCCCGGCCGTAGACTTCGCGGCTCCCAAAGAAAACCCCGAAGCCTAGCCAGAAAAGCTCCGCTGCGGAGCAACCTCATGACTCTGACCTCTTTTTGCCCGACCTTGCCTCGTCTGACGCGGCGACTCGTCATCCTCGTGCTGACGGTCTTAATGCTTGCGCCCTGCGCGGAGGCCAGGCAGAAAAGTCAGACCATCTACGCAGGCTACCGCACGCTTTCCTCCAGTCTGCCCGCGCAGCGGCTCATGATTCACATGGGCGTCTGGTATCCCACGCGGCGCAAGTCCGGCACCGTGAAGGTGGGCGACTGGAGCTTCAGCGCCGCGCGCAATGCGCCGATCATGGAAGGGCCGTGGCCCGTCATCATTCTGTCTCACGACGTCACGGGCTCGGCCTGGACGCATCACGACATTGCGGCTGAGCTCGCCTCCCGCGGATTCATCGTGGCGGCCCCCACGCACGATCACGACAACGGGGAGGACATGGCGCTGCTCTTCTCCGATCGGGAACTGCCCGTGCGCGCGCTGCAGCTCAGGGCCGCCCTCGACGTCGTGCTTGAGCATCCTCAGATAGGCGCGCAGGCCGACGCCTCCCGCATAGCGTTTCTCGGCTTCGGCATGCCAGCTTCCGCAGGCCTGCTGCTTGCCGGCGGCGAAATGACCCCGGACGCCTGGGCCGACTTCTGCGGAGAACGAGCGCCCGTCAAACCTGCTTCCGAGGAGGGCGACGAAGACATGACGATTCCCTCGCCGGAGCTCACCCTGCCGGACACCATCAAGCCCGACATCCGCCCCGACGATGAAATTCCTCCCATTTCCGTGCCGGAAGTCGTGCCACCAAAGCCTGTCGCCGAACACAGCCTTCCGGAAGAGCTTTCAGGAACAGTGCAGAATTTTCTGGTTACGCCTGCGCTGGCCGATGAAGGACCATCTCCCGACGTCAAGGAGCTTTTGCGCCCAACGGACAGCCCGTGGTGCCGTCCTTTTCTCTCCGGCCGCATGGACGAACTGGTGGCGAGCATGCGTCACCGCACGCTGGAGCGGGAAGAAAAAACCGTCATGATGCATGTGGCCGTCAAGGCCCGCGAACAGCTTTTCCGCCGCCTGGCCGACTCCGTGGCGCGCAGCCATCAGCGCCAGCTGCGGCTGGCCCGGGCCCGCGACATTCCCACGCCGCCCGTGGCGCTTCCCCTGCTGCCGCCTCTCTCCCACAACACGCCCGTGGCGGACGCACGCTTCCGGGCCATGGCCTTCATCTCGCCCGGCTTCTCCATGCTGTTCAGTCAGGACAGTCTTGCCGACGTCCGCATTCCCTGTCTGTTCGTGGGCGCGGAAAAGGAACGCTGGAACCGACCTTCAGAACAGGCCAGACGCTTTGTTGCCATGCTGGGGAAAAACACGGAGTACCAACTGCTGCTTCAGGCGGATGCGCCCTCGCTCCAGACGACATGTCCGGACGCCGATCCCGCCATGCCGCTGGCCTCCCTGTGCAACAGCGTGGACGCGGAGACACGAGAAGCCATACACGCCCGTCTGGTGTCCATGCTTCAGGACTTTTTCAACAGGGTCATGGGACGGGCCGACGCCTCGCGCTGACCGTCTCCCCGCAAGTTTTTCTCAAAAAATTCTTCTTACGAATGAGGCCCCACCGGCATAGCCGGTGGGGCCTCTTGTGCGCCTGTAAGGCTTTCTTACCAGCCGCGCCCTAACAGGCGCATCTACAGTCTGACATCTGCATTTCTGTTACCGGCGGCCCGTAAACGGGCTTCCGGCGTATGGGATGCTCAGCTGTTCTCCGAGTTTATCCTCAGCCAGTTGATGCCTGATGTACTCAGCTATTTTTGCCTTATTCTTACCCACCATGTCGACATAGTAACCACGGCACCAGAACTACCGATTACGATATTTGAACTTCAGCTCACCGAACTGCTCATATATCATCAAGCTGCTCTTTCCTTTCAAATATCCGACAAACGCCGATACACTCATTTTGAGCAGCATCTCTAGCAATATATGGATATATGTCGGGACAACATTCACCTTATACTATGCTCACATCATTACACTATCATAACTTCTGTAATATTTCTCATAAGGCTATTTTCTTCTTCCTATATAAAACATGCAATCTATATTTTATACAAATACTATACAATTTTTAACGTTCAATTTTGTATTTGACAACTTATTTATATTACAAAATTTTACACTTTTTATTTTATTATTATTAAAGTAGCAATACTATATATTAGTAAATAAAATAATGTTTTTATAATATATATATGCACAACTATATTTTTTAATACCATAATATATTTGTTTTTTAATAAGAAATAAATTATTAACATCATATTTTTAATATATTATAAACTATTTTCTTGAAGTAATACATCTATTTTTATATAGTTTACAATTTATATACATTGTTTTCAACAGGTTATGATCAAAAGTAAAGGAATTTTACGAGTGTGATCATCGCCATAGTAGAAATGAAAAGAAGAATGTTGTGCTTTATATTTGGTATTTCTTCACTGAAAAAAGATAATATAAAATGCTGATAACATGTCGAAAAAGTGTACTTTTTGGCTGGTAAGAGGCGGGGAAAATCGACGTTATTTTTTTGCTGGAATTTTCGGATGTTCCCTGCTATAGGTCTGGAAAGAAACTGACATTATTATGAGTGTCAAAAAAGTACACTTTTTGGACGCTCCGAGTAAGGATTCGCGTATGGCAGGGGCGAAAAAGACCATCACCACAAGCTATGCAAGTGATATCAACAGGCTGTGTCTGTTCGAGGAGTTTGTTCGGAGCAGTTATCTTCCCTACGTGCAGCAAAATAAGCGGAGCTGGAAGACCGACGAGCGCTATCTGAACCGGCATATCCTGCCATACCTTGGTAACTGCGCTCTGACAGAAATTTCCGAAAAAAAACTCGGGAAATGGCTCTCCAGTTTGGAAGCCAACGGCCTGGCTGCCAGTTCGCGTTATCGCCTGTTCTGGCTCGTCAAATATATTTTGAATTTTGCCGTGCGGGTGGGAGCGCTCAAGAGCGATGCTGCATTCCAGAATATGGTTGTGCGCAAAAACAAGCAGCAACGAGCTCCTGGAATTCTTACGCCTGCAGAAGCATTGAAGCTTGTTCATCTGCTTGAAGAATATGCCGATCGTCCCAGCGCGCAAGCCATTCATCTGCTTTTGCTTACCGGGGCCAGCAAGTCGGAAATCCTCTATGCCCGCTGGCAGGATGTGCATCTGCGACGCGCTGTTCTTGCCACAAAGATGACCTATACGGGGCAGAGCAGACTTATTCCCCTGAATACCGAAGCCATCAGACTTATTCGCAGACTTCCCCGGCGCAAAGAGGTGCCGTGGCTCTTTACATCGTCATCCGGGCAGCGTCTCACTTCTGTTTTTTATACTTGGAATCTTCTGCGTACCAGGCTGGGAAGGCCAGAACTGCGCATTCAGGATTTGCGGCACTGCTTTGCAAACTTTCTTATGGAGATGGGCATTCCGCAGCCGGAGCTGTGCAATTTCATGGGAAACTATCAGTCGAATATTGTAAAGTCATTCAACTAGTAACCATAGCAGAAGAGTTATGAAAATTCAACCAGTCATTCTTTGCGGCGGTTCAGGCACGCGTCTTTGGCCCGCCTCCCGCACCAAGTATCCCAAGCAGTTCATGCTGCTCGGCAACGGCAGCAACCTTTTTAAAGAAACGCTCAACCGTACCAATGCCCTCACGGATACGGAAGACCCCATTGTGGTCAGCAACGACGCCTATCGCTTCTACGCCAGCGCCGCTATGCATGAAGAAGACAAGACCGGTTCCATCATTCTTGAACCGGTCAGCCGCAACACGGCGCCGGCCATAGCGCTGGCCGCCTTCGCGGCGCTGGAAAAACACGACAACCTTCTTCTGGTACTGCCTTCCGATCACCGCTTCGCACATCCGGAAAAATTCTGTGCGGCCGTGGAACAGGCCCGTCGGGCGGCAGAATCCGGCATGCTCGTCACCTTCGGTATAGAACCTTCATGCCCGGAAACCGGTTACGGCTACATCAAGCGGGGATCCGAAATCTCCGCGGGCGTGTTCGAGGTGAATCGCTTTCTCGAAAAGCCCTCGGAAGACAAGGCAAAGGCCATGATTGCCGAAGGCGGACACTACTGGAACTCCGGCATCTTCTTCTTCAAGGCCTCGACCTATCTGGAAGAACTCAAGCGGTTCGCGCCTTCCATCTGGCAGACGGTACGGGAAGCCTGGGGCCAGCGCCGCACCGATCTTTCCTTCATCCGTCCCGGCACGGCGTTCTGCCAGTCTCCGTCGGACTCCATCGACTACGCCGTCATGGAACACACGACAAAGGCAGCCGTGGTTCCGGTGGACTGCGGCTGGAGCGATCTCGGCTCCTGGGAGGCCTTTTATGAGGTTTCGCCCAAGGACGCCTACGGCAACGCCTGCGAGGGCGACGTCATCGTGGAAAATTCCAGCAACTGCTATCTGCGCAGCTCCGGCCGCCTCATCGCCGCTCTGGACGTGCACGATCTTGCCGTGGTGGAAACCCGCGACGCCATTCTCATCACCGATCGCCGCAAGTCCCAGGACGTGAAGCAGGTGGTGGAAAAGCTCAAGCTTGAAAAGCGTCCGGAATCCGACATTCACCTCAAGGTGTATCGCCCGTGGGGCAGCTATGAAACGCTGGTCCTTTCCGACAGGTTCCAGGTCAAGCGCATAGTGGTGGACCCGGGAGAAGAAAATTCCCTTCAGCTCCACTACCACAGGGCCGAACACTGGATCGTGGTGAGCGGCACGGCCGAAGTCACCATTGGCGACAACACCCGCCTGCTCACGGAAAACGAATCCGTCTACATTCCTCTCGGCATGAAGCACCGCATCAAGAATCCGGGCACCATCCCGCTCGTTTTCATTGAAGTGCAGTCCGGTTCCTATCTCGGGGAAGACGACATCGTAAGACTTCAGGACGACTACGGTCGTGCGGGGGAGACAAAGGCATGAATCTTTCCGGCTTCAAGGCCTACGATGTCCGGGGCAAATATCCTTCCACGCTGAATGAACAGCTGGCACGGCAGATAGGCTACGCCTATGCGCAGCAGTTCCGCCCGAAAACCGTGGTCATAGGACACGACGCCCGTCTTTCCGGACCGGCCCTCTACCATGCGCTGGCCGACGGTCTGCGCGCGGCCGGCACGGACGTGACCGGCATAGGCATGTGCGGCACCGAAGAAATCTATTACGCCTCCTTTGCCCAAAACTTCGACGGCGGCATCATGGTCACAGGCAGCCACAACCCGGCCGACGAAAACGGCTTCAAGATGGTGCGCGGCGGCGCCGTTCCCGTGAGCGGAGATTCCGGCCTCTTCGCCATACGCGACCGCATCGCCGAAGGCCTGGATGTTCCCGCACGGTTGAAAGGAAGCTTCACCGAAGCAAGCTTCCGCGACGAATACGTGGAACATCTTTTGAGCTATGTGCATCCAGAGTCGTTCAGGCACTTCCGCATCGTGGCCGATCCCGGCAACGGCTGCGCCGGCCTCATCATAAAAAAGCTGGCCGACCGTCTGCCTCTGGACATCGAGCTCATCCACGGCGAACCGGACGGCACGTTTCCCAACGGCGTGCCCAATCCCCTGCTGCCGGAGAATCGCGCGCTTACCTCCCGGGCCGTGTGCGAATGCCAAGCCGACTTCGGTCTGGCCTGGGACGGAGATTTCGACCGCTGCTTCTTCTACGATGCCGAAGGCCGTTTCATCGAAGGCTACTACATCGTGGGCATGATTGCCGAAGCGCTTCTGAAGAGACACCCCGGCGCCAAGATCATTCATGATCCGCGCCTCACCTGGAACACGCAGGACGTGGTGCGCAGGGCCGGCGGCCAGCCCATAGAATCCAAAACCGGCCATGCCTTCATCAAGGAAAGGATGCGCGCCGAAGACGCCCTGTACGGCGGAGAAATGAGCGCGCATCACTACTTCCGCAACTTCGCCTACTGCGACTCAGGCATGATCTCCTGGCTGCTCGTGACCCAGCTTTTAAGCGACTCTGGAAAAACGCTGGCCGAATGCGTGGACGACCGCATCAAGGCCTTTCCTTGCAGCGGAGAAATCAACTCCCGGGTGGACGACATATCCGCCGTGCTGAGGAGCGTGGAAGCCGACTATGCCGCCCTTCCCGGAGCGGAAGTCACCCGCGTGGACGGTCTTTCCGTGGCCTTCCCCGACTGGCGCTTCAACCTGCGCGGCTCGAACACCGAACCGGTGTTGCGCCTCAACGTGGAAAGTCGCGGCAACAAGGCCCTCATGGAAGAAAAAACGGAAGAACTGCTGAAAAAAATTCGGATATAGCCCTCATCAAACACAAAGGAATCATTCATGAAAACTGCTCTCATTACCGGAGTTACAGGACAGGACGGCTCCTATCTTGCCGAATTCCTTCTGGAAAAAGGCTACGATGTCCACGGCATCGTCCGCCGTTCCGCCACGGAAAAGCGTGAACGCATCGACCATCTTGAAGGGAACCCTCACTTCCATCTGCATTACGGCGATCTTTCCGACTCCATGAGTCTCGTGCGTATCGTCGGTCTGGTGAAGCCCGATGAGCTCTACAATCTTGCTGCACAGAGCCATGTGCAGGTAAGCTTCGAGGTCCCGGAGTACACGGCCGACGTCGTGGCCACCGGCGTCCTGCGCGTGCTGGAAGCCGTGCGTCTGTGCGGTCTGGAAAAGACCTGCCGCGTCTATCAGGCCTCCACGTCCGAACTGTACGGCAAGGTGGAAGAATGTCCGCAGAGCGAAACCACGCCCTTCCACCCCTACTCCCCCTATGCCGTGGCCAAGCAGTACGGATTCTGGATCACCAAGGAATACCGCGAAGCCTACGGCATGTACGCCTGCTCCGGCATTCTGTTCAATCATGAATCCGAGCGGCGCGGCGAAACCTTCGTTACCCGCAAGATTACGCTGGCCGCCGCGCGCATTGCTCAGGGCAAACAGGACAAGCTGTATCTCGGCAATCTTTCCGCCCTGCGCGACTGGGGCTACGCCAAGGACTATGTGGAATGCATGTGGCTCATCCTTCAGCAGGAAGAGCCGGAAGACTTCGTCATCGCCACCGGCGATCAGCATTCCGTGCGTGAATTCTGCACCCTGGCCTTCCACGAAGCCGGCATAGAACTGGAATTCCGCGGCGAAGGCGAGGCGGAACAGGGCATAGACAAGAAGACCGGCCGCGTGCTCGTGGAAGTTTCGCCCAAGTTCTACCGTCCGACGGACGTCGTGAACCTTTGGGGCAATCCCACCAAGGCCAAGACCAAGCTGGGCTGGAACCCCACCAAGACCTCCTTTGAGGAGCTGGTCAAGCTCATGGTCCGCCATGACATGGAACTGGTTAAAAACGAAAAGTAGCTGCCGTGCGGCGGAAACTCCGGCTTCCGCCGCATGATATAATTTATCATAAAAGGTTACCTATTTTATGGTTTTTTCATCCCCATTCTTTCTTTCAGTCTTTCTTCCTCTCTTACTTATCGTCTATTTTTTGTCTAAAATAGAATATAGAAATATAATATTACTATTTGCAAGTCTTATATTCTATTCATGGGGTGAACCAAAAGCCTGCCTGGTAATGTTGATGCTCATATTAATCAATTACTATGCAGCAATTTTTATAAACAGAACATCTTATGTTTCCAGAAAAAAAATCATTCTGTTTTTAGCGATTTTCATAAATATCGGAGTCTTGTTTATATACAAATATCTTGACTTCGCTCTTTCAAATATAAACATTCTGTGTAATCTGCTGTCGATTCCAGAAATACCTCTCCCAGGCATAGCTCTTCCCATAGGCATATCCTTTTATTGCTTTCAGGCTATGTCATATACGATAGATGTTTATCGCAAGGAAGTAGACGTACAAAAAAGTTTATTCAATCTTGCTCTTTATATTTCGCTTTTTCCTCAGCTGGTGGCTGGCCCCATTGTGCGCTACAGCACCATCTGCTCAGAACTGAATGATCGCAGTCTGAATGTAAACAATGTCTACGAAGGACTGGTCCGCTTTAGCATCGGCCTGGCAAAAAAAGTCTTCATCGCAGACAACATGGGCTTTATAGCCGACCATATATTCATCACTGAAGTCGGCACCATACCGCAGTTCTGGGCCTGGATGGGCTGCATAGCGTATTCACTGCAGATTTATTACGATTTTTCTGCATACTCCGATATGGCCATAGGCCTCGGACGCATATTCAATTTTCACTTTCTGGAAAACTTCAATTTTCCATACTGCTCTCTCTCCATCAAGGAATTCTGGAGACGGTGGCATATTTCTCTTTCTTCATGGCTGCGGGACTATCTTTATATTCCGCTCGGCGGCAACCGCATTTCGGCAGGCCGCACGCTGATCAATCAGTTCATAGTGTTCCTTGTCTGCGGCCTATGGCATGGTGCAGCCTGGAATTTCATCCTCTGGGGCGTCTGGCACGGATTCGGTCTTATTTCAGAACGTTTCACGGGCAAATTTATCAGTCGCCTGCCAAAGCTTTTCGCCAATGCCTATGTGCTGCTTTTCGTCATGATAGGCTGGGTGCTTTTCCGCGCCCCTGATCTCTCCTACGCGTTAGAATATTTAAAAATCATGTTTTTCGGAAACAGTTCATACAACATGTATTCCTTCATTCCGGCATGGGAATACTGCATAACGATAAGCAACGTTCTTTTCATGTGCCTGGGCATAGTATTTTCGTATCCCATAAAAATATTCTCCTTCTCCTATCTGCAAAATAAACTTCTTGGAATATTCATTTTAATGTTACTCTTTATAGGAAGTTATGTATTCTCAATGACGAGCAGTTTCAGTCCTTTCATTTATTTCAGGTTTTAGCCATGAATAAAATTAAAATATGTTTCATTGCATTCGTACTTGGCATTCTCCTCATTCCATGGTTCAACCTCAAGCAGGCTCCTCTGGTCGGCGTTGAAGCCAATGTAGCGAGGCCTGAATTTTCATGGAAGACCTTCAGCAACGGCACTTTTCAAAAACAAATGGAAAAGTGGTGGACAAGAGAATTTGGCTCAAGAAACACGATGCTTGTTGCCAAGAACACCATCTACGACTATTTGAATGCTGGAAAATTTCATTCAGGATACTTCGGAAGCATTCTTCAAGGCAAAGACAATGTTCTTTATCTTAAAGAATATATAACAAGCAAATATTCCCATTATAATGATGACAATATTAAAAATATTGCTGCATCAACTACATCCGTGCTTGCAGAATTACAAGCTTGTCTTGCCCACATGGGAAAAGAATTCCTGTTTGTCATGGCGCCAAGCAAAGCAGACATTCGGCCAGATACCATACCTCCCTTGTGGGAATTCAGGGCAGAACATGAAAAAATGCCTCCCAGTCTTTATCCAATATGGGAGCATGAATTGCAGGCAAGAAACATTCCCTATGTCAACGGATGCCGTGTGCTGGATAAGGATGAGTACCGTATGGAGGCATTCCCGGATACTGGAATACACTGGTCCATGTATGGAGCGGGCCTGGTGCTTGCACAAGGCATTGAAGCGTTGCAGAAGCATGGGGCAGACGTCCCTTCCATTGCCCTTACAGGGAAAAAGCAAACCAGCAATGCCTATGCTTCGGAGCGAGACATTGCTGATCTCCTGAATATCTGGCCTTCTTACAAAAAAGGTCGGCAGGAATGGACGCTTGCAGAATATGGCGTCATCCCTTCTTCTGAAAGCATACCTGCCATTTCCGTAGGCGACAGTTTTTCCCGACAGCTCTTCTTCAATGTCATTCAGTCCGGGTTCTCCACCGCAGACACTTCACAAAACTTTGAAAACCACTTGCCGAGCAAGGAAGAATGGTTTGAACTTCTTGAAAAGTCAAATCTTCTCATTCTTACCTACACATATCCACAGCTGCATTTTTTAAGAATACACGATGAAGCTTCAAAATTGCTGTCCTATACCAAGGACATCGTATTGAAAAACTGGCATCCTTATGAATCATGGGGAGATGCTCAGTGGTCTAAAAGCAAGTCGGAATTGGAATTTTTCAACTGGATGAATTCTGATTATATATTTTCTTTTGACCTCAAATGGAATTACCATTCCAAAAGACTCATTATATCGGTAAACGATCATGTACTGAATGACATAGATCTGTATTCAATACAGTATCCATCAAAGATATCTGTTAAAATTCCTAACGACATTTTAAATGACGGCATAAACAAGATAGTGTTCACGGTTGATGGCGCATCAAATCCTGCCGTTAATGAAGAGGTCTATGGAAACAACAGGACGCTTGGGGTGTACTGTTCAGGATTTTCCATTAAAAATAGTCAATAGACTTGCTAATGATATAAAAATACTCAGGAGTTTGATATGGCCATCTGGATGGATATGACAAACAGTCTGGTGAGCTGGAATCGAGGCATGATAGGCATCATCCGTGCAGAGCTTCTGCTGGCAAAATATATGCATGAACTGGACTCGAAACTGCGCTTTTCCGTGTGCACGGACAATGGCTTTCGCGAAGTTGCCGCAGAAGAACTGTCCTGGCTGTTCGAGGCCTCCAATGAAGGCAAGGCCTATGGAGATTACCAGGCCCGAAAAAAACGCATGGGCATTTCCGGCGCAGGTACAGAACCCGCACTTCCCTCTTGCCTGGAAAAGCTGGTGGAAAAGCTGGAACTGAGGCGTCATTCCCGCCGCTGGGCAAGATCCATTCACAAGCGTCTTGTCCGCTTCCATCTTGTGTCTGACGATACGACGCCTAAAAAGCTTCCTCATCCCTACGCACCGGGGGACGTCATTTTTTCCTGCGGCTGGTTCGGAAGCCGCAAGGAAGAATTTTTCAGCATCGTGAAAGACCAGGTTCCCGACATTAAAATAGGATATCTTGTCTATGATCTTGTCATGGTAAGAGAAGATATCCGTCATCTTTACTACCCTGCTGACGTTCCCTTTGAATATTATCTCAAATGGATCACCGACAACTGCGATTTTGTCATATATGGAGGCTCCACCGCTCAGAAAGATGCCGAAGCGTTCTTCAATCTTCGTGAATGGTTCACTCCCAAGGGAGGCTGGGTCAGATTCGGCAGCGAACTAAAAATATCCGCAACACATATTTCCATTGATCAGGTACTTTCAAAACGAAATATCCATAAACCTTACATCATTACGGTAGGCAGCATAGAAGCAAGAAAGAATTATCGCGTACTGTATCAGGCCTACTGTATTCTTGCTCTGGAAAAATATGAGCATATCCCCGATCTTGTCATCATCGGTCAGGAATTTTCCGACAGGGAGCTGATAGCACAGTTCAAAGAAAATCCGCTGACGAAAGACAAAGTCCACATTTTCAGTCCGTCTGACGAGGAACTGGAGGTGCTGTATCAGAACAGCGCCTTCACGGTGCTCCCTTCGCTTTATGAAGGCTGGAGTGTCGTGCTTCCGGAAATGCTGGCTCATGAAAAATTGTGCCTGTGCTCCGATGTGGCCCCCTTGCGTGAAGTCGGGCGCGATTATGCCGTATACCTTGATCCAAGGCATCCCAGGGCATGGGCGGATGCCATCAAACACTACTCTGAAAACCGCCAGGAAGTCGTCTCGTGGGAAACGAGGCTTCATAACGAATGGAAGCCCGTTACATGGAGGGAAAGCGCTCATGAAGTTTACGAAAAGCTCTGCACACTTCCCTTTTCGCATGACGACCTGAAGAGCAGCGCTGAAGATCATGACCGCAGGCCTTCCATATACTATGACATGACGCTGTTCTTCTATAAAGGAAGCCTTACCGGTATTCCCCGTGCCCAGCTTCTTTTGGGACGATACATAGCGAAGCTCAATAAAAACGTAAAATTTTTCAGTCTTCATGAAGGTACCTATCTTGAAGTTCCGAGGAAGTACCTCACCAAGACCCTGGCCGATGGTCCCATCGACATTGCAGTGAGGGAGGACAACCAGACCATACCGCTCAAGAATCTTCCCCGTCATAAAAACTTCCCGTTCCGCAAGGGAGATGTCGTCTTTTCTGCCGGTGTAGGCTATCCCACTAAAGCTTATGAAAATATCATATCCACGCATGAGCGCGTGGGATTCACCTTCATGCAGCTTATTTACGACTTCACCCCCATACTCATTCCCCATACGCACTCTCAGGAAAATTTAGACGTATATCCACAATTTCTTGCCAGAACCTACCAGCTTTCCGACTATATCATGTATGGCGGTGCGACCGCACAGCATGACGGCATGGAATATCAGCGTTCCGTCCTGAAGCAGGAACCCACGCCATCGTTTGTCATCAAGTTCGGCAGCGACATACAGTCGCATTCCACCACCCGCAAGGAAGAAGACGAAATTCTTAAAAACATCGGCATCAAGGGTGACTTCCTGCTGACCGTAGGCACCATTGAAGCCCGTAAAAATCATGAGCTGCTCTACGAAGCCTATCTTGAACTAATGCGCGGCACCGACGATGTCGATGCACTCCCGCAGCTTGTCATTTGCGGTCGCCCGGGCTGGAAGACGGAGGATTTTCGTCAGCGTCTGAGCGTGGACAGACGCATTTTCGGCAGGATCATCATGTTCTCTCCCTCGGATGAGGAGCTGGACGTTCTCTACAAGCGCTGCAAGTTCACCCTGCTGGCCAGCCAGTATGAAGGCTGGAGCCTCACTCTGCCCGAAAGCTTCAACTACGGCAAATTCTGCCTGGCGGCCGATGTCGCTCCCCTGCGCGAAGTCGGACAGGACATCATCGAGTATGCCAACCCGTATGATCCTGAGGAATGGGCCAGGAAGATACGTTATTACATGCTTCATCCCGAAGCTCTGGCTGAACGCGAGAAAAAAATCCCCAAGGAATGGGTCAATACCACATGGAAAGAAAGCGCGGCCTATCTCAACCATACGCTTGTCGACATATTGAACGCCAAAGGCGGTGCCGACCATGACGCATAAAATTCTTGTCACGGGTGCGGGCGGCTTCATCGGACGGCATGTGACCGAAATTCTCGGCAAGCTGGGATACTACGTCATGGCCATGACGCGCAAACAACATGCGGAATGGACCTCTCTGAAAAACGTGAACACGTGCAGCGTCAGTCTGCTCGACAAGGAAGGCCTGGAAAGCCTCATAATGAGCTTCAAGCCGGACATTGTCATTCATCTTGCCGCGATAGCTTCTCCTACCCATAACGATATCATGGAAATTTTCCAGACAAACGTGAAGGGGTCAGAAAATCTTCTGGAAGGCCTTCGCAAGCACTGCCCGGCAGGAACCCGCGTAGTTCTCACCAGCACGGCGGGAGTATACGGCAATGTGCCCCTCAAGAACATTCCTGAAACCACGCCGTACTCACCCATGAATTATTATGGACTGAGCAAGGTGACCATGGAGCTGCTGGCCAAGCGCTATGTCGAGTTTGACATACGGATACTCCGCCCTTTCAATATCATTGGCGTGGGACAGAAAGAAAATTTTCTTATCCCCAAACTGGTTCGCGCCTTTGCGTCGCGTCAGCCGATACTGAAAGTCGGAAATCTTGAGACCGTCCGAGACTACACGGACGTTCTTTTCGGCAGCCAGGTGTTTGTGCAGATGGCCTTGAGAGACGACTGCTCCGACAAGATCCTCAATCTCTGTTCTGGGCACGGAACGGCGGGAGTGCAGATCGTTGAATACCTCCGTCAGATAACGGGCTACTCCCCTGAAATAGTGGTGGACAAATCCTTCATCCGACGTGGAGAAATCATGCGCCTGGTCGGAGACAGCAGCCGTCTGAAGACCTTCATGACCAACGGAACAAATCCTCTGGAAGTAAAAGAGATTCTCGCGCAAATGGTGACGGATTTTGAACGGCAGACGGCATAATGCCGGACCTGTGAAACCTGTCGTAAGCTCAGTAGGGGGAACCTTATGGCTATTATTGTAGAAAATGAAAGATTTTTTACAGATGCACCGTATGACTTCATCTTTTCCTTGGGAGAAACCTGCTCAACCTCCAGTACACTGAGAAGATGCGGACTCCAGACGTATTCCATGCCTTTTGACTGGTCTGGTGCTTATGATCACAGCATTGCCGGAATATGCGGTTTACTGGGAAAGCTCCGTATGATAAAAAATAAGTTTGAAGGAGCATTTGAACTTGAAGATTTATACGAAGAAAGTTTACCGATCAAAAGTCCGCATAGATTTATAAAAAATAAAAAAACAGGCCTTCAATATTGGCATGATTTTCCATGGACTCATTCCATAGAAAAAGAATTTCCTGCATATAAAGAAAAATACATGAGAAGAATAAAAAGATTTTATCAAAAGATGGAATCTTCAAAGCGTATATGTATTGTATTTCTTGCAGTATGGTATGGAAGACTGCCACCTCATGTTCTTAAACTTGGATATGATGAAATACATAATATGTATCCTGACAAAGAAATAGATTTTTTTATACTTCAAAAAATTGATGAAATGCCTGTTTACCATACAAAATATATAAAATTTTCAGATCATATATTATTTGGATTTTTTAAAAATGCAGAAAATATAGATAATAATAATACTCCTGAAAGTTTATCTTTCATGGGAAAACAGATTTCCTGTTTTCTTCGCCGTCAATACATAGATTTTATCAATGAAGACGACGTTTTTTATAGTGGTTTTTTCCATGAAGAAAAAGGAATATGGTCAGATGATTACTCAGCCATGATGGTTATTCATAAAAAAGACTGGCTGAAGGGGGCTCTGACTTGCAATTTTGACATTGTTCCTTTCGTGAATGAAATTCATCAGGAGCTGAAGACAGATGTATACTGTAATAGTATACCTGTTGCAAACTGGTATTTCAAAAACGGAGAAACGATTGATACAAAAATCGTTCTTGATGAAAAATTTTCACAAAATAACGATCTTTTCTTCACGTTTTATTTCAATGCACCGGCCTCTCCGCGAGAATGTGGCACGGGTAATGAGCACAGAAAGCTCGGAATCCTGCTGAAAAGCATTTCCCTGACAGAAAACAGCTTCCAGTAGAAAAACGCCTTTCTGACATATTCAGGATCATGTACTGTTGCCGGAAGTTCCCATGCCCGAGGCATGGACCGCAAGCAGAAGTCTGCCGAATTGGCGGCATGTTGCCAACCTTCAGCACACAGCAGCACTATGGACAAGAACCTCTTTTTCCGCAATTTCGCCTACCATCATCTGCAAAGGCTTCCTTTTGGCGGCATCGTCCGCGGCGACGCATGGCGTGAAGCCGCTGAAGAAGCCGAACAGGCATTCATACGCCGTCTTTTCATCTGCGGAATACCGATTCTAACGGTACGCGAGCTGAACGACCTTGTCAGCATCGAACTCGGGAAAGGCCTGCCTCTGCTTGCCGTAAAACGAAGCAGCAGCAAGGTGTGCGGCTACATAGGCTTTCTGGAGATATTCAAGCTGCGCTACAAGGGCGTGTTCCCCATGCCTCACGGAGGCATGAACATCACCCCCGTATTGCGCAAAACACAAAAAATCTTTTTTGATGTCGGCAGAGTTCGGGAAGACCTCACGAAAAGCGGAATCACGCGGACGACGTTTTCTTTGTTCTCGGCTCTGAAGCAAATGATGCCCCAGGGCTGGGAAATCTGTCCTGTTTATTCCAAGCAGAGCTCTTTCGGTTACTACTATGCGAACGGCTTTTCCGACAGAAGCGATTCCATAAAGCAAAATCTGATCGGCGACAGCCCTATTGAAATTGCTTCCGGCGATATCTTTCTTTCCGTCATCACAGACTTCGAAGCCACGGTAGTGCAGAAAAATGCTCTGATGGCCATGAAGCATGCGGGAGTAAGACTTTTTACCATTATTTACGATCTCATTCCTCTGACCCATGGCCGGTACTGCCCGCAGAATATTGTCGACGCCTATCAAAAATGGATTCATGTCATCTCGGAATTTGACGGAGTGATTGCCGATTCCAGAAGCGTCGCGGAGGAGTACCGTCTGTGGAGGCAGAAGCACTTGCCCCAAAACGACGACTTTTCCATTTCCTGGTTCCATCTCGGTTCGGAGGTGGAAAAAGTGGCGGGCAGCACGGGCATCCCCGAAGATGCCGGACAGGTGTTTTCCGCCATGGCGTCAAGGCCGTCCCTTCTTGAAGTAAGCACCGTGGAACCCCGCAAGGGATACGGACAGGCTCTTGCCGCCTTTGAAAGGCTGTGGGCAAAGGGCGTGGACGTCAACTTTGTCATTGTGGGACGAAAAGGCTGGAAAATCGACGAGCTGGCCAAAAAAATCGACGAGCATCCCGAAAACGGCAAAAGACTGTTCTGGCTCAAGGGCATCAGCGACGAGTATCTGAACAAGGTGTATGAGGCAGCCTCCTGCGTTCTCTTCCCCTCCGAAGCGGAAGGGTTCGGTCTGGCGGTGGTGGAAGGTGCAAGGCACGGAAAGCCCCTTATACTCCGTGATCTACCGGTGTTCCGGGAAATTGCCGGAGAAAACGCCACGTATTTTCAGGGGATTGAACCTCAGGAGCTAGCCAACTGTATCGAGCAGTGGCTGAAAAATAAAGAAAATGGTTGTGTAATTCCCTCGACAGGCATCAATCCACTTACTTGGGAAGACAGTGCAAATATGCTGCTTTCTCGCTTGCCGTTAGGCTAAAAGAACGGAAATATTCCATGGCTACAGTGATCCCTTTTTTTGATAAAGCAAACCATCAAGTAGAGAAACTGCGGGCGAACTTTCCTTCACAGCCCCGCCGTGCAGCAATGAAACTGGCTCTTTGGTCAGCAGGAAAAGCTCTTTCTGGAAAAATAATAGGAGAGTTTTCCTCTGTGCGCACACGGCACGATGACAATGTTTTGCACCTTGCCTTTCTTTTGCGTGGGGGCATAGGCGACATCATTCTCAATCTCGCATGGGTAGATGCTCTGGTCTCCCTTGCTGGCTGTCCCTGTTATGTGGATATATACACCAACACGCCGGAAGCCTGCATGAAGGCACTGTTCTGCCCTTACCCCTATGTAACTCATCTGCATTCCTTGAAAACACATATACCTTTTTCCTCTTTCGATGCAGTATTCGACATCATGCAGCTTCCTCAGGTAAAAGCCTGCTGTAAAGAGCGGCTGACAAGCCTCTCCCTTGCGTTGGGGAATTACGTACAGCGTTTGCTCAACTTCCAGACCTCTCATGCATCGTTTTATCTTGACGAAAATCAGGCTATGGGCATTCATTATGCCGATGTTATGGGCACGTTTCGCCGCGGTCAGGCCGATTTCGACGGTTCCCTCGGTCTGAAAGACAGCACTTTCACCCTGCGTTCCCGCCTCGAATTTGAGGACGTGGCTAGGCGTTTTTCTCTTCGTCCGGGCTACATCACCCTACAACGTGAAGCCGGAGCCTGCGCGCATTCGCTGAAGCTCTGGAGCGCGGCCAAGTATACGTCGCTGCTGGAGAGGCTGTGCCGCGAATATCCGTCCGCGCAGTTCGTCGTGCTGGGCATGGAAAAAAACTTTGACGCGCCGAACTCAAAACAGGTGATCGATCTGCGCGGCCGCACCAATTTTGACGAATTTATGACTCTGGTGCGTCATGCCCGGCTGCACATCGGCTGCGAAGGCGTGGTTCCTCACCTCAGACACTACCTGCGAGGCGGTCCTTCCCTTGTTCTGTATGGCCCTTCCTGCGCACGAATGCTTTCCTACCCGGAAAACATTGCGCTCTCTGGTTCCGAATGCCCCAACGGCTGTGAAGGTATAATACCATCTTGGCAAAAGATATGTTTAAAAGGATACATGTGCTGTAATTCTTTGGAGGAAATAACTGTAGACCAAGTTATACAGCAGATTAAAAATATTTTAAATAAAATATAATTATCAATAATATATTGTAATTTATAACTTGTATATATTCGTAATATATTTATTTACTAGTATATTAATAAATATTTATTTAACTTATTATGTATATATCATAATATTATCATATTATATAAACTTTACAATTTTATATATAATAATTGTCAATATTATGGCAATATCACAATAATATACACATAATTTATATCATACATAAGTATATAATTTAATTTTATTTATGATTAAAAATATGTTGTATTATTTTACTATCTTTTTTACAGCCATGTATATAAATTACTTTTAATTCATAATTAGAAAGACAATATGGTCTTACACGGTCATTTCGTATGTATCAGATGTTGTTTTATAGCCATAAAAATACCTTTTCGATATGGACGGAAACCTGAACAACTCCGTCTTATCGAAAAGGTATTTTTAGGTATAACCTTCAAAAGGCGGAACCGCAGGTCCCGCCTTTTTTCACGCTTTCATGCAGCGCGTCATCCCAGAAGTTTTTCCGCCAGAGGCATGAAGTCCAGCGGCCAGAACATTTCCGGTCTGGGCTGAGGAACGTCGGCGCGATCAGCCGTCGGACGACAGGCCAGCACGGCGTCCGCCCACTGCTGCGGGAAGGAATCAATGTCCAGAGCCGCGCCGAGCAGCGCTCCGGCCACCGCGCCGTTGGCTGCGGCGTCTCCGCCCTTCATCACGGTGTCACGCACGCCCTGCCCGGCGTCGGGAGCGTGGAGAAGCTGCCAGAAGCCGTTCTGCAGCGTGGTCAGCACGTGACTCATGTCGTTCTGATACTCGACAGGGCGCTCAAACGCCGCGCGTTCCAGGCAATCCAGTACGCGGGAAAGCTCGGCCTGCGGCATGTCGTCGTTCCAGCGGGAAAGCGCCGCCGTCGCCGTCAACGCCGCGCGATGCATGTCTTTCGGAGAGCCGCTCCGCACGCCGTAGGCCAGCGCCGTCACGTATGCGACGTTCGCCGCCCGGCACAAAGGATGAGGACAGGTCAGCGCCGCTTCCTCCATGGCCCAGCGGGCAAGCGTTCTCATGCCGTCGTTCCCGGTCAGCCCGGCCATGTCGGGTTCTCCGCCGTCGTCGCAGGGAAGAGACGTTTCAGGAATGAACCTCGCGCCGAACACGCCCAGAGGACTGACGCGCATGAGCGCGCAGTTGGCCTCGCTTCGGGCATCCGGCTTGCCGTGAAGCGCGCGGAACACCGAATGCGCAAAATCCACGGGATGACTGCCGAGCCAGAATTTATAGGCCGCAAAAATCCGCCCGGCGTTGAACGTACCCTCCGCGGCAAGCGTGCGGGCCAGCGCCAGCGCCATCTCCGAGTCGTCCGTAGGCTGTCCGGGCAGCGTGCGGTACAGGGCGCTGCCTTCCAGATCGTCCATCCCGGCGGGATACATGGCCCTGACCTTTTCCTCGTCCTTGAATTCCACCTGACTGCCCAGAGAATCTCCGGCAATCTGCCCGAGCAGACATCCCCACGCGCGGCGCACAACGTCAGCGCTTCTTTCCATAGCTTTTCCTCGCACTCTGCGGACGGCCGCCGCTTCAACCTGGCAACCGCGCTCCGCCTCTCGTTATTCGGCCTGATTGTCGACGGCTTCTTCCTGCTGATCCTCGTCCATCTCTTCGAGCTGCTGATCGTTCAGCTGCTGATCGTCTCCGCCGTCGTTCTGCTGATTTTCCATCTGTCCCGCCTGATCGCTGAGCGCGGGATATTCCGGGCTCTCCAGATACAGCGTGCAGTAGGTCGCCTGAACGCCTTTTTCCGTCTCGGAACCGGCCAGAAACACATACACCGCTCCGGGTCTGTCTCCCTTCTTTTCTTCGTCGGCAAAATTCCATTCCAGCACTTCCAGACCGCCTTCATCCGCAAGATATCCGCGCAGATCGTCTCCGGCATCCTCCACGTCATCCAGACTGAGCGAAGGCTCGCCGTAGCGGCGTTCCAGTTCCTGCTTCAGATTCTCAAGCACATTCAGCGTGGAAGCGCCGTCCACACTGGCGTCGTCGGGCGACGAAGCCATGATGCGGATGATCCTGCCCTGATACGTGTCCACGGCATAGGTGTCGAACCTGGAATCCGGGGACGGAGGCGTGATCTCGTACATCCTGAGCTGCCAGCGCTCGGAAACGGGCTGACTGCCGTGCGCATACTGCGCCACGTCGGCGCCGAGCTCTATGCCGAAGGCTCCCGCAGCCAGCGCCCGGGCCGCGCCGGAAAAAACAAACAGCGCCAAAAACAGAACCGTTCGAATATCTTTCATGAAAATCTCCTGTGCCGACCATGCGACACCGGCCATAAGTAAGCACAGGCACAACTTTTGTCCAGCGCGCGGCGCTTGTCTTTCCCCGCAAGGGAGGCTAACTATCGGCAAGCGGCTCTTCCGCGTTTGTTCACTTCTTACCTTGTTACCGCCATGACTCATTCCCTCCCGGAACTTCTCGCCCCGGCCGGAGGACGCGAACAGCTTGAAGCCGCCGTTCTCTACGGCGCCGACGCCGTCTATCTCGGCGGCAGCGCCCTTTCCCTGCGGGCAAAATGCCGCGGCTTCGACGGCCCGGAACTTGCCGACGCCATCGCCTTCGCCCATCGCGCCGGTGTGCGCGTCTATTACTGCCTGAACGCCCTGCCCTTCGACGAGCATCTGCCCGCCGTGGAAGAACAACTCGAACGGCTGCCGGATCTCGGCGCGGACGGCCTCATTGCCGCCGATCCCGGCGTCATCCGTCTCGCCGGACGCCTCTGCCCCTCCGTCGAACTGCACCTCTCCACCCAGGCGCATTCCGTCAACGCCGCCGCCGTGGAATTCTGGAAGGAAGTCGGTGTCCGACGCATCAATCTCGCCCGCGAACTCGGCAAGGACGCCATGACGTCCCTCATACGCCGCTTCCCCGACATGGACTTTGAAGTGTTCGTCCACGGAGCCATGTGCCTTTCGCTTTCCGGGCACTGCCTCATTTCGGCATGGGTCAATAATCGTCCTGCCAATCTCGGCCTCTGCACCCAGCCCTGCCGCTTCGACTACCGCGGCATACGGCTCACCGTGGAAGAAGCCGTGCGCCGCGACGGGCCGTTTCTCGACGTCACGCAGGAGGATAACTTCAGCGCCGTCTGGGCGCCCATGGATCTTTGCCTCATTCGCTGGATGCGCGACATCGTCCGCATGGGGCCCTCCGCGCTCAAGCTGGAAGGCAGAACCAAAAGCGGCGGATACGTGGCGCAGGTGACCGACGCGTATCGCACGGCCCTGAATCTCGCCTCATCCGAACAGAAAGCAATCTCTGACGACGATTTTGTGACGGAACTCTTTCACACGGCCTCGCGCCCGCTCTGCTCGGGCTTCTTTCTCCCGGAACGCCGGGTGGAACAGCCGCCCCGCAATTTCACGGCGCATCCCGTCGTCGCCCGCGTTCTGGAGCTCGCCGGAAACGACGGATGGCGCATTCAGGTGCGCTCCCCCTGGAACGCCGACAGCGACGCCGAACTGCTGCTGCCCGGCATGAAGCGTCCCGTGCTTCGGGCAGGCTCCTACGCGCTGGAAAATCATCGCGGCGAAAAAACGGACAGGCTCAATCCCGGCATGGAAGGCGTCGTGCATCTCGACGCTCCCGATCTTCGCCCGGGCATGTACCTGCGGCTCCGCCCCGAGAGCGCTCCCCGCATGCCGGAAGCCGAAGCCTAAACGCTCGGCGCTGCCGGAAACGACACGGGAAAACGCCGCTCGAAGCGCTCCAGCACGTCCACAAGAGGCGCGTCCAGATACGAGAGCGCCTGCGCCCGAAGGTCGGCAGGCACGCCGAACCTCGCTTCCGCCATGCTGCCCGCCATGGCGGCGATGGTATCGCTGTCTCCGCCGAGGGAAACGGCGTTGCGCACCGCGTCCTCCACGCTGTCCGCTTCCAGAAACGCCTCAATGGCCTGCGGCACGGATCCCTGACAGCTGACGTCGAATCCATAGTCATCCCGAATCTCGTCCAGAGTGAAATCGAGCCTGTACCAGGATTCCTCCACTATTTTGCGAATGGCCCCGGAACTTTCACCCTTTCCGGCATACCAGATGACCGCCGTCACGGCCTCGGCTCCGCGCAGGCCCTCCGGATGATCGTGCGTCACGCGGGTAACCCGATCGGCCATGTCCAGCGCGTCCTCCAGCGAAACGGCCGCCCACGCGCACGGGCTCACCCGCATGCCCGAGCCGTTGCCGAAGCTCCCGTAGGGCTGCGGATGCTCGCTCATGAGCCAGCGGGAAAAGCGGCCGCCGTAACAGCCGCGCGCCCAGCGTCTGCCGAAGGCCTGCATGGACTCCACGGCATGACGCGAAAGACTTTCCCTGTCTCCGTCACTTTTCAGCAAGGCGTCGGCCACGGCCAGCGTCATCACGCTGTCGTCCGTCACGCGGCATTCCGGCGTCAGAAGCTGAAAATTCTTGCTCTTGCAGTTGCGCCATTCAAAACGGGATCCCGCAATATCGCCGATAATCGCTCCGATCATGCTCTCATGCTCCTTGTTTCCGGCAAAAACGCCCCTCTCAGACAAAAACGAAGACGCCGCCGACAAGTCCGCGGCCGCGCCGACTCTCCGACCTTCGCAGTATCCGTCAGACGCAAACGATTGACAAGGCGCACGCCTTCTTTCAGACTCCATCCACAACCTATTTCAGGAGAACGCCATGCGACGCCACGATAGAGAATGCTGCGAACAGAGCTTTTTCACCGATCTGCTTGATCGGGCCGACGTCATGACTCTGGCCTTTCACGCCGGAGAATTTCCGTACGTCATTCCGGTCAACTTTGTGTACAGGAACAGCGCCGTCTATGTTCACTGCGCCACGGAAGGCCGCAAGCTGGACTGCCTCATGAAGAACCCCGGCACGGGCTTTTCCGTGCATGAAGTTCTCGGCATCGACAGGGAACAGGCAACGACCCGGTATCTGAGCCTTTACGGCGAAGGCCGCGCCTCCCTTGTTGTAGACGACGAGGAAAAACAGGCCGCTCTGGCTGCGCTGGCAAAAAAATACCGGAGCCGCTGCACGCTGCCCGTTCCCGCGGACATGCTGTCGCGCACCGCCGTGATCAAAATCAGCATCGTTTCCATGAACGGCAAGAAAAATCTTCCCACGAAACGCGACGACTGAGCGCATCTGGCAAGAATTTTTGCCAAACGAACGTCGATGCTTCGCGCGTCCGACTGGCAGGAATCGTCATGAACACAACGTGTTGCCACAGGCAGGCGTTTCCGGCAGACCGCGGCGTCCTACGCGGTTCAAGACAAAGAAACGCCGCCTGTATCTTTCTTGCACCGCAGCGGCCGTGCCGCGCGTTTTACGCCTGGCCGCACAGCGCCCGCATGAGCTCGGTCACCTTGGCGCGCAGCGCCCGACCGGCTTCCGTGTCGGCCACGGAGCCGTCCTGCGCAAAGGCGTCGGAATAGGCGTTGGAAAAAATTTCCGGCTTGTTCAGCACGCGCAGATCAAGATACACGCACGTCTGACGCAGATGATACTGCGCCCGGGACGTGCCCATGCCGCCGCCGGCCCCCATCAGGGCCACCTTTTTTCCGGCCATGATGTTTCCCTTCTCCCGGGAAGCCCAGTCCAGCGCGTTCTTCAGCGCCGGGGCCACGGAATAGTTGTACTCCGGCACGGCCAGCACAAAGCCGTCCGCATTCTTCACCTGATCGATGAACGTATTGACCGCCGCCGTCTTTTCCCTGTCTTCCGCATAGAAGGGCAGCTCCGAAATATCGGCGATCTCCAGCGTTGCGCCTTCCGGCATGACCTGCGCCGCGCAGCGCAGCAGCCCCATGTTGCGGGAAGACGCCCGGAGGCTTCCACAGATACCGAGAAATCTTTTTTCAGACATATATTCCTCCTGAAAGGTTCTGCTTCCATATAGCTCCGAAAAAAACGGAAAAGCAATGATCTCTGCCGAGCGCCGACCTGCTCCGGCATCCCTGCCCGGCGCAGCGGCGTCTTGACGGAAACAGGATTATGGCTCTATGTGCAAACCATGCTGCGCCATGCGCGCCCGGCCACAAGACGCGCGTCCGAGGCCGCGCCACCTGAACTCAGAGGAATTCGCCTTCATGAACGCTCCCGAACCGCACGACTCTTTTTTCTCCGACGCCTGTGAACAACAACGCCCGGAACCGATGCCGCCCTGCCTGCGCGGCTCCCTTCTCGGCATCAACTACGGCATGCCTGCCCGTCTCATGGCGGTCGGGCAAGAACGGGAAGCCGCTCTGGCCCTGCGGAGAGAAACGCCGTTCGGAGGCATCCTCGCCGCGCTCGGCGATCCCGGAGCCCAGGCGGGCTGTCCCAAGGGAAACGACCATCCGTTCATCGCCCGCATGCTGAAGCATCTCTTGGATCAATACGGCGATCTGCTGTTCCGGCCCCTCGCCCTGCCCTTGTCCGGAAAGCGCGCCGTCGTCATCGGCTCCGGCCCCGCCGGTCTTCAGGCCGCCTGGACGCTGCGCGAACAGGGATGCGCCGTCGTGGTGCTCGAAGCCGCGTCTTCGGCCGGCGTTACGCTGCTCCGCGCGCCCGTGCAGGAATCAAGCTCGGCTCCGGCCGCGCCTTCTCCCGCGGTTCCCGCAGACATCGTGGAGCGCACCCTGACCATGCTCTCCCGCTCGGGCATCGAATTTCGCTGCGCCTCCCCTGTGGGACAGGCCGAACTCAACAGGCTCCGCAACAGCTTCGACCTTGTTTTCTGCGCCTGCGGCAAGGGAGCCGTGCTGCCTGCTGACGCCGAAGGCCGCGTTGAAGGAAATCTTTTTGCCGCAGGAACCTGCGTGAAAAACCAGAAAGGCATGGGCGCGCTGCAATCCATGGCGGCAGCCAGAAAGGCCGCTCTGGCCGCAGGGGCCGTGCTCAAAGAAAGTGCAGCGCCTTCCGATCGGCCCCAGGGAACGACGGAGCCCTTCGTCGAGGAATCCATGGAAAACGCCTCCGCACAGGGGCTCCGGTCCGGGGAAGAGGCAGAGTCTGCTCTCCGGCGCGAGGCGCAGCAATGCCTCTCCTGCCTTCAAACCGCATGACGCCCCGCCCCGTGGCGTCCGTCGGTTTCCCCGCAAAGAACGTTCGGTTTGTACGCCGCGCCTTTGTCTTTTTACGCAAAGTTTCAATTAATGCTTGACAATCCCGGCCGGCTTTTCTAGAGTCTGTCCCGTTGGCGCGAGGCCAGCATGTGGGGATGTAGCTCAGCTGGGAGAGCATTGCCTTCGCAAGGCAGGGGTCGAGAGTTCAAATCTCTTCATCTCCACCACCATGACGATCAGCGGTCGGACATTGTCCGGCCGCTTTTTTTTCGCCTTTTTGTGCAGCCCTCGCCCTCCCTGCCCTTTGGGGAATCATTGCCCCGCGGCGTGTCGATGAACTCCGTCCGGTCGTCGTCAGAGCTTCATCAGAAAAAAACATGCCTCCTTTCTGAACGCGCCAAAATGCCAGCGAAGCGCCGGAACGCATGCCCGGCAGCCCCTGCGCTTCGCCTCTTCGTCCGCCCTTCTCTTGCCGACGCCTGCCCCGCACGCGCTCAGGCATGGCCGGAGCCATCCGATCCCGCAGCGGCATCCCTCCGCCCATGCCGAAAGTCCGGGCAATACGCCTTTCCCGCCCCTGCCCTCTCCGGCGCGCGTCTTTCCACCGTCATGCACCGACCAACGGCCATTTTTCCCGCATCTCCCCGACTTATCCCCCGTCATTCTGCGGCATCCGCACTGCATCGAGGCTTCCAGAGACTCCCCCTTCGGTACATTTCCGATTCATCGCACCCTCTCTGAAAACAAACTTCCCCTTCACCGAACAGACGTCTCAAAAAAATTTTTCGCCGGACATCCCGACAAAAACAAGCTCGCAGACCGCTGACGTCTTTCCTCAAAAAGCCCTGTCGCACAAGCGATGTCAGACGTTTCAGAAAAACGTCCGACATCAAAAGCAACACGGAACATGAAAGAATATCCCCGGGTTAAAAAATGAAAACAGACAACAAATGTTGACATCAGACATCAGAGCGGTTACATCAGAACCGTTCCGGGAACGCCGTTCCCCGGAACGAAAATGAAAACACAGGAGAAGGTCATGTCTCATTACAATATGTTTCTTCCGAACTACTCCATCGGTTCCGACTGCTACAACGAAATAGCTCACGTCACCCGCCATTACGGCAACACCGCCGTGGTCATCGGCGGCAAAACGGCCATGTCCAAGGCCCATGACGCCCTGCTGAAGGCCGTGGAAGGAACCCATGTGACCATTACCGACTTTGTCTGGTTCGGCGGCGACTCCACCTACGAGAACGGCAAAATGCTCATGGAAACCGAATCCGTCAAAAACGCCGACATGATCTTTGCCGTCGGCGGCGGCCGCGCCTGCGATACCGGCAAGTACGTGGCCAACGAACTCGACAAGCCGCTCTTCTGCTTCCCCACCGTGGCAAGCAACTGCGCCTCCGTCACGTCCATCTGCGTGATCTACAATCCCGACGGCAGTTTCCGCGAATACTACTATCCCAAGATGGCGAATCACACCTTCATCAATTCCGACATCATCGCCGATTCGCCTTATCAGCTTCTCTGGGCCGGCATCGGCGACGCGCTTTCCAAGGAATGCGAAGCCGTGTTCTCCAGCAAGGGCGTGGAACTGAGCCATACGCCGCTCATGGGCGTGCAGCTCTCCCATGTCTGCACGAGCCCGCTGCTCCGCTTCGGAGCCAAGGCCCTCGAAGCCTGCCGCAACAAGAAGCCTTCCCACGAACTGGAACAGGTAACGCTGGACATCATCATTTCCACGGGTATAGTTTCCAACATGACCACGCATACGCCCGAGTACTATTACAACTCTTCTCTGGCGCATTGCGTCTATTACGGCGCCACCGTAACGAAGAACGGACACAAGCACCTGCACGGCGAAATCGTCGCGCTCGGCGTTCTGTGCCTGCTCACCTTTGACAAGAAGTATGAAGAGCGCGACGCCATCATGGCCTTCAACGCCAGCATGGGCTTCCCGGTGTGCTTCGACGACGTGGAAATCGACGAAAGCGAATTTGAAGCCATGGGCGAAAAGGTGGTGACTTCCACCGAATGGGCCTATCGTCCGAAGGGCGTGACGCTGGAAGCCTTCATCGAAAGCATGAGGGAACAGAACCGCTGCGGTCGGGAGTACAAGAAGAATCACTGATACCCCGGCAGCCGATCTGCCTGTCCCTCATAAACACGCGCCCTGCGGCGCAGGCGAAAAACGACCGGAGACGGCATGATGCCGTCCGTCCGGCCGTTTTCGCAAAGACCGAGCGGAAACGCTCTTGCCGGAGCTTATCTTGAAAAAAACAGAACGACTGTCCGACAGAGTGGCCGAAAGCATTCTGTCCATGATTACCGTGGACAGAACCCTCAAGCCGGGCGACAAGCTGCCCAATGAACTGGAACTCGCCAGCCAACTCGGCGTGAGCCGCATCACTCTGCGGGAGGGCATACGCATGCTCGCCGCCCGCAACGTTCTGGAAATACGACGAGGCCGAGGCACCTACGTGCGCGAAGACTTCAAGGAACGCTCGTTCCGCGAACTGCACGACGTTCCGGCCGCCGAAGGCAGCGCCGAATCCGTGTACGAAATGCGCATGATCTTTGAACCCGAGGTCGCCTACTACGCCACGCTCCGCGCCACGGAAAGCGAAATGATGCACATCTGCGAGCTCGCCAAGCGCATCGCCTCCGGCGATCCGGAGGATCCGCGCCTTCTGGAAGACGAAAAAACCTTCCATCGCGCCATCGCCCGGGCCACGCACAACGAATTCATGAACCGGCTCATGCCCGTGCTTCAGGAAGCCTTCGAGCAGGCCATGGATCTTGCTCCTCGCCATCCCGAAGCCCTGCACCGCAGCCGCTACGATCATCAGCTCATTCTCGACTTCATGGTCAGCAGGAACGCCGAAGGCGCGCGCAGCGCCATGAAGATACACATTCTGCACATCATGGACGCCCTGAACCTGACGCCGACGCGACTCGGCGAATAATAAAAAATCCCCGCTTCGACGCATGTGACGAAGCGGGGATTTTTTATGCGCGCTGCCTTCCGGCAAAGCATTTGTCCTTACAGATTGGCCTTGAAGAACGCTTCTATCTTGTCGAAGGGAATGACGTCCGTTCTGTCGTACAGATCAACGTGGCTCGCGCCGGGAATGATCATCAGTTCCTTGTTGTCGCCCTTGAGCTTCTTGAAGGCGTCTTCACTGAAATAGCGCGAATGCGCCTTTTCGCCGTGAATGAGCAGCACGGCGCTGCGGATTTCGCCCGCATAGCTCAGCAGAGGCATGTTCATGAACGACAGGGAAGAAGTCGCGTTCCATGCGCCGTTGGAGTTGACGGAACGGGGATGGAATCCGCGCGGCGTCTTGTAGTAGTTGAAGTAATCCTTCACGAACTGCGGCTCGTCGCCCTTGAGGGCGTCGGGCAGTCTGTTCTGCGAAGGCGCTATCCTGCCGGAACGGGCGTCCTGCGTGCGCTGTTCGTTGAGCTGACGGCGCAGTTCATAGCGGGCGTCGGCGTCCATGGAATCAAAGTAGCCGTTGGCCGTGACGCGGCTCATGTCGTACATGGTGGAAGCCACGGTGGCCTTGATGCGCGTATCCATGGCCGCGGCGTTGAGGCCCATGCCGCCGAAGCCGCAGATGCCGATGATGCCGATGCGTTCCGCGTCCACGTCGTCCAGGGTGGTCAGAAAATCCACCGCCGCGCTGAAATCTTCGGTATTGATGTCGGGAGACGCCACGTTGCGCGGTTCGCCGCCGCTCTCTCCGGTGTAGGAAGGATCAAAGGCCAGCGTCAGAAAGCCTCTTTCGGCCATGGTCTGCGCGTACAGGCCGGACGCCTGTTCCTTCACGGCGCCGAACGGTCCGCTCACCGCGATGGCCGCGAGCTTGCCGCTTGTCTGCTTCGGAATGTAGAGATCGCCGACCAGCGTGATTCCGTAGCGATTGACGAAGGTCACCTTCTTGTGATCGACCTTGCTGCTTCTGGGAAACGTCTTGTCCCACTTCTGTTCCAGCGTCATTGTCTTACCCTCCCTGGCAGTGCTGCCGGCAAACGCCTGTTCCTGAGTCATCATCGAAGATCCGGCCAGTGCCGTGATGCCGACAATCGCGCTCATGGCCATGCTGCTTACTTTTTTCATACGGCATTCTCCCCGGGCGCAGGCCCGACTTCATGAGGATGTTCAATTCTGTTGTCTCTCTGATAAAGGAAACGCCCATTCATAGCAAATACTTATATCAAATACCATATTATGCCTGAAAAGCATGGTGATTATGCTGCTCGATGCTCCGATGCACGGTCGTCCCTGCCTTTTCGGGCCGCGGGCTCCGGCAGAGCTCTCCCACCAGATGCGGGAAGATGCGACCGTCCCAATCGTCATCCCGCCCCGCCGAATGACGCATGCCCGGTCAGGTCCCGCAAAGAGCGCAGGCAGGCCATCGCATCCCGATCGGCGACCGTCGGCATTTTCCCAAAGCCTGCCGTTGCGTTTTTCCTTTCATGTCCGGCTCGCGATGCGGACGAACACAGTACATAATTGCATCAGTTCATGCGACGCCACGCGTCTGTACAGTGATGCGCACAAAATGTGACTGCAACGCAGCGTTTTTTCGGGCAGTCTTACTTTGTCATTTATATCACAAAACCTTTCCTGTTCGACGCCGTTTGTAAAAGTATTCTCATGTTGCCTTGTCTCTTGAACATTTTCATGTATGCGGATAGTCTGGGCCATCTTTTTTCAGGAAAACACAAGAGCGGCCGACTATGAACAACAAGACTTTGTGGCGCGAGGCCATGGCATACCTCGACGGCAGGCAGGCGGAAATGCTCCAGCTTCTGAAAAGGCTGGTGGAAATGGAAACTCCCTCCGCCGACAAGGACGCCGTCAGCCGCCTGGCACGCCATCTCGACACCTACTGCGACGCCATGGACATGGCGTGCCGCAAAACGCACTACGACGGAGCCGGCGACGCCCTGACGGCCTGCACGCGGCAGGGAACGCAGCGTCCCATTGCGCTGATTGCCCATATGGACACGGTGCATCCCGCGGGAAGCTGGCCCGAGCTGTTCCGGCAGGACGGCGACAAGCTGTACGGCCCGGGCGTTTTCGACTGCAAGGGCGGCATCGTCATTGCGCTCTTTGCCGTCAAGGCCCTCAGAGCCTGCCGCTACCATGACCGCCAGATCAAGCTGATCCTTTCCAGCGACGAGGAAAGCGGACACATGCTGTCCGGCGGCCTCGGCGGACAGCTTTTCGAGCAGGAATGCGCAGACTGCGCGTTTGCCTTCAACTGCGAGAGCGGCTCCACAAGCAATGAAGTCGTCACGCAGCGCAAGGGCGGAGCCGTGATCCGCATCGACGTGAAAGGCATAGCCGCCCACGCGGGACGCAATCCCGAAATGGGCGCGAGCGCCATACGTACGGCGGCGCGTCTGGTGGAAAATCTGGAATCACTGACCACCCCGGACGGCAATCTGTTCAACTGCGGCAAAATTACGGGCGGCACGGGCTCCAACATCATTCCCGACAGCTGCTCCATCTCTCTCGGCCTGCGCTACCGCTCCAACGCCGACTACGACGACGCCCTGAAAAACATTGAGCGCCTGTGCGCAAAAACACCCCTGCCCGGCACCTCGGCCTCCTTCACGGTGCTCGCCCGCTACCCCGCCATGGAAAAAACGCCGGGAACCGACGCGCTGGCTGCCGTCTATGATGCAGCCTCGCGCGAACTGGGCTACGGACCGGTTTTCTTCGTCTCCACGGGCGGCTGTTCCGACAGCGCCTTCGTCACGCAGACGGGCGTTCCCACGCTATGCGCTCTGGGCATAGGCGGAGCCAATGCCCATACGAAGGAGGAATACGCCCTGCTCTCCTCCCTGGTGCCCCAGTGCAAAAAGCTCGTTGCCGCCATTCTCTCCCTGCCGGACGACAACGCGTAACCTTTTCCGCCGACAACCGACGATCCCGCCATGAACACTTCCGCAAAAAAATTTCAGTTTCCCAACTCGCTGGTCATCGTTTTCGCCATGATGATCCTCGCCGCCGCGCTGACACACGTCATTCCCGCGGGGCAATACGATCTCATTGCAGGCACAAAGCTCCTTGATCCGGCCACCTATCACGCCATTCCCCAGCAAGGCGTTTCTCCCTGGGGCCTGGTGGACGCCGTATTCGCCGGCATGGTCAAGGCCGGTCCCATCATCGTGTTCACCTTTCTCGTGGGCGGCTACTTTCAGGTGCTCATCGCCAGCAACTCCGTGGACGCCTTCATAAGCTGGCTGGTCGGAAGGCTGGGAACCCGCTCCTTTCTCATTCTGCCCGCCGTCATCGTCATCATGAGCATTCTCGGAGCCTCCGGCGTCATGGCGAATCCCGTCGTGGCCACCATTCCCATCGGCGTCATTCTTGCCCGCAGGCTCGGCGCCGACAGCATCACGGGCGTGGCCATCATGTTTCTTGCGGCCTACGGCGGCTACGCCACCAGCCCCGTGTGCGCCATGACCGTGCAGATCGCCCAGCAGATCGCCGGGTTGCCCATGCTCTCGGGCTTCGGATTCCGCAGCGTCGTGTGGCTGGTCTTTCTGCTGCCCACCATGCTGTTCATCGTGCGCTACGCCCGCAGAATCAGCCGCGCGCCGCACGAAGAGCCGACTTCCGCCGCCCCCGACGCTCCCCGAAACGACACTCCGGCGTTCAACGGCCGTCACGCGCTCGCCCTGCTCGGCCTCGTGGCGGGACTCGGCATCTATGTATGGGGTTCCCTCTCCTGGCACTGGGGCATGAACTACATGGCGGGCATCATGATGCTCGTGGCCATGTTCTGCGCCCTCGTCACCGGCATGGGCATGAATGGCTTCGTCGCCGGATTCCTTCAGGGAGCCCGTCAGATGACCTTTTCCGCCATGCTCATCGGCCTTGCCACCGGCATTTCCGTCGTGCTGAGCGAAGGGCACATTCTCCACTCCATCATCTACGGCATGGCCGTCGCGCTGAACAGCCTGCACAGCGTGCTCGTGGCGCCGGTCATGTTCATCTTCAACCTTCTCTTCAACTTTTTCGTTCCCTCGGGATCGGGTCAGGCCGCCGTGGTCATGCCCATCATGGCTCCGCTTTCCGACGTCGTGGACATTTCCCGTCAGACAGCCGTGCTGGCCTTCCAGCTCGGCGACGGGCTCTCAAACGTCATCTTTCCCACCAACGGCACCATGATGGCCAGCATCGCCATGGCGGGCCTCGATTACCGCAGATGGGCGGGATGGGTTCTTCCGCTCTTTCTTCTGTGGACGCTCATGGCCATTATCGTCATGATTGTCGCCGTGGCGACGGGACTCTGAACAGACTTCGGCAATCCTGCCGATCTTCGTCCGACGTTTTGTCGCCCCATTGCTCTTTACAAGCTCCGCCTTCCGGAGCAGATTGACCGCGGACTGCGCCCGACCTCCAAAGCTTGAGGCTCCCGCCCCTGTTCCGGCAAGGCGCATTCCGCCCGCGGGCACCCCGCCCCTTTCACCGCATCCCCTACGTTCCATGTTCCGGCTTCAGAAACAACATATCGACATCCGCCTGCTCCTGAGACTGACCCTGCCCATCTTTCTGGAACTCGTGCTGCAGCTTCTCGTGGGCAACGTGGACAAAATCATGGTCGGCAACGACTACAGTGCCACGGCCATCAATCAGGCCAACACCATTCTCGACATGCTGGCCGTCAGTCTGTCCGTGCTCTCGGCGGCGTCCCTCATCCTCATCAGTCAGTACAAGGGCGCGCACAACAAGGAAAAGGAACAGCAGGTCTATGTGCTTTCCTTCTACTTCAATCTGACCGTCAGCCTCTCCATCGGCGTGCTGCTCGCCGTGCTCGCACGGCCCGTGCTTTCCGCCATCCACGTTCAGCCGGAAATCATGGACGAAGCGGTCATCTATCTGCGCATCACGGGAAGCGGCCTCTTCCTTCAGGCCGTCATGCTGTCGCTGAGCGCCTATCTGCGCAGCAACACCTACATGAAGCAGTGCCTCTTCGTGGCCTTTCTCTTCAACATCATCAACATCAGCGGCAACGCCCTCTTCCTCTGGGGATTCGGCATGCAGGGCGCCGTGGCCGTCGCCATTCCTTCCGTGATCTCCCGCCTCATGGGCGCCCTCATTCTTTTTTATGAGGTCAGAAAATATCTGCGCCTCAACCTCTCCATAACGCAGCTCTTCCGCTGCCGCCGCTCGGAACTGTTCAAAATACTCAAAATCGGCCTTCCCTCCTGCGGGGAATCCATTTCCTATTCCTTCAGTCAGATCGTCATTCTGGCCATCATCAACACGTTCAGCACCATGGAAGCCGTGGTGAAAACCTACGCCACCATGCTCGCCATGTGCTCGTACCTGTTCACTTCGGCCATTTCCCAGGCCATGCAGATTCTGCTCGGCCGGGCGCTCGGCGCTAAACGCCATCAGGAAGCCGAAGAACTCGTGGTCTGGGTCACCGTGGTATCCTGCGCGGCGTCCATCGCCATTTCCGCGGTCATCGCCCTGTTTGCGAACACCATTTTCGACCTTCTGACCGACAATGCCGACGTCATCCACCTCTGCCGCATCGTCATGCTCATCGACATTGCGCTGGAAATAGGCCGCGCCATCAACATCGTCATGGTACGCGCCCTGCAGACCTGCGGCGACGTACTTTTTCCCACCACGCTGGCCATCATTTTCTGCTGGGCCGTGGCCGTTTGCGGTTCATGGCTTCTCGGCAGTGTTCTGGGGCTCGGCATCATCGGCGTATGGGTGGCCATGAGCGCCGACGAACTGTGCAGAGCCGGTATATTCATCGTCCGTTTCCGCCGCGGAAACTGGAAAAACCTTTCCCTTGTCGACGAGAAGAGCTGACCGGCTTTTCCCGCCCCGGAGTGTCCCATGAAAACATTGCATGAAAGACTCGTCTATCTCTACCTCTTCCTCACCTTCTTTCTGTGGGGCAGTCTCTACGTCGTGAGCAAATACGTGCTCGACAAGGTGCCGCCCTTCACGGTTTCCCTCGTGCGGTACGCCATTTCCTTCCTGCTGCTCCTCGTGCTCATACGCATAAAGAAATTCCGGCCCGTTGAGCGTCAGGACTACAAATACATCTTCATGATCGGCTTCTTCGGCTACTTCGTGGCTCTGGTGCTCCAGCTCCTGGGCACCAAGTTTTCCAACGCCTCCTTCGCTGCGCTCGTCAATTCCCTGAATCCCATCGTCATCATGATCATGGCGGCCATCTTCCTGCATGAGCGCCTCACCATCCAGAAGGTCATCGGCCTTGCTCTCGGCATCGTCGGCGTTTACTTCATCATCGGCGGCGTTCACGGCAGCGACATGATGACGGGCATCATCCTTTCCCTCATTTCCGTGCTTCTGTGGTCGTACGTGTCCATCATCATCCGCAAGATCGGACACAAGTACCATCCGCTCATCATCACCGCCTGGAGCATGGGCGTCGCCCTCGTGTTCACGCTGCCCGCCTCCGCCGTGGAACTCATGCACACGCCCGCCGTCTGGGACGCCGGAGTCGTGGCTTCGCTGCTGTACATGGCCGTGATGTGCACCTGCGTCGCCCATCTGCTCTGGAACGAGAGTCTGTCCCTCATAGAAGCCGGAACATGCTCCGCCTTCTATCCGGTTCAGCCGCTCACGGCCACCATTCTCGGCATTCTCTTCCTGGGCGAAGCCGTGTCCCTCTCCTTCTGGATCGGCACCGCCCTCATCCTCATGGGCGTCATGCTCTGCCTCATCCACTTCAGCAAGGCTCCCGCCGCCTGTCAGACCGGCTGCTGCTCTTCCCGCGAGCGCTAAAGGAAACATCGCTTTCACGAATATCGATCCGGTGACGGAACATCTCCGCCGCCGGATCTTGTTTAACCGCCGGAGATTTTCCGCCCCGCCCGCATCGAACATCATCCCTGCAACTCTGCACGGACGCATGCCCCCCTGCCTGCGGCAGTCATCCGAAACACCTGCTCGCCATCGTTGACGCAGATCGACGCGCTTTTCCACCGTGCCACGCGTTCCCGCTCTTTGCCGTTCCCATCTCCGCTTTCCCGGCAGACGGCCGCCCGGCGCGCCGGATGACACGTCTTTGTCGAACCGCGGACCTTTCCCATTCGCCTCGCCGATCGGATGTTTTCGGGCATGAAAAAAGCGCCCCGGCCGACAAGGACGCGAGGCGCTTTTCATCTTGCTGTCAAAAAAATCAGCAGGCGGATTTCTTCGCTGCAAGCTCCAGAATCTTGAGCGTCATCTCAAGAGACTTGCACAGAGACGGAACGGGCAGAAATTCCGCATTGGAATGGAAGTTCAGCCCGCCGGTGAAATAGTTGGGGGTCACAAGGCCCTTGGCGGACAGGGCGGAACCGTCGGTTCCGCCGCGCATGGCGATGGTCTTCGGCTCCACGCCGATTTCGTGCGCGGCTTCGTACATGAGGTCGATGGGCGCTCTGTCTTCGCCGAGCGATTCCACAATGTTGCCGTACACGTCCGTAAACGTCACCTTGATCTTGGCTCTCTTGTGACGGATGCGCGTGAAGTCCACCACGTCCTGCACGTACTTCTTGCGGGCTTCGTAGCACTTCTTGTCGAAGTCGCGAATGTTCATGTGCAGGGTGCAGCGGCTGCTGTTGGATTCCATGCCGGTAAACCACCAGTAGCCTTCCTTGCCGTCGGTGTGCTCGGGCGTCTGCTTGCGGTCGAAGCAGTTGATGATATCGGTGGCCACGAGCAGCGGATTGACAAGCACGCCCTTGGCGGACATGGGATGAGCCGTCACGCCTTCAATTTCAAAGAGCACGCTGCCGGCATTGAACGTTTCATACACGAGTTCGCCCACGGCGCAGCAGTCGATGGTGTAGGCGAAATCGACCTTGAACTTGTTCAGATCCATCAGCTTGGAGCCGCAAAGGCCGATCTCTTCATCGGGCACGAAGGCCACGCGAATTTCTCCGTGCGGTCTGTCGCCGGAAGAGAGCACGTGCAGCATGGTCATTACGTTGGCGATGGCGGCCTTGTTGTCCGCGCCGAGCACGCTGGTGCCGTCGGTGAAGATGATGTCCTGACCCGCGTAGTCCGCGAGCTCGGGATGTTCGGCAAGACGCAGCCAGATATCCTTTTCGGCGTTCAGGCAGACGTCTCCGCCCTCATAGTGCAGCATCTGGGGATGCACTTCGGGCGAAAGCGAGACGGGCACGGTATCGAGATGAGCGACAAAACCCACGGCCGGAGCGCCGGACACGTTGCCCGGCAGTTTGGCGGTCAGGATGGAATGTTCATCGATCTCGATGTCTTCAAGCCCCATGGCCTGAAGTTCGCCTGCCAGAAGACGGGCCAGTTCGCGCTGTCCTTCCGTGCTCGGAACCACGCCCGCGGCGGGATTGCTTTCGGAAGGAACGGCGACATAACGCAAAAAGCGTTCCGTCAGTTCGTCGGCGTATTCATGTTTCATGACTTTTGCCTTCTTGATGCAAGAGAGTTTACTTGACGGGAGGATACACATAGCCGCTGTCAAAGCCCAGCGGAATGCCTATCATCCAGTACATGTACAGCACGAAAGTGAGCACCACGAGCAGCGCCACCGTATAGGGGAGCATCATGGAGCAGAGCGTGCCCACGCCCGTGGCCTTGGCGTACTTCTGGCAGTACATGATGAGCAGCGGATAGAACGGGAACAGCGGCGTGGACACGTTCACGGCGGAGTCGCTCACGCGGAACGCGGCCTGAGTGAGCTCGGGAGAAATGCCCAGCATCATGAGCATGGGCACGAAAATGGTGGACAGAATGGCCCACTTCGACGTGGCCGACGTGATGAGGATGTTCAGCATGCCGGTCAGCAGAATGATGCCGAACAGCGTCATGCCCGAAGGCAGGCCCATGTTCTTCAGGAACTCCGCGCCGGCGATGGCGAGCAGCGTGCCGATGTTGGACTTGCCGAACACGTACAGGAACTGCGCGGCAAAAAACGCGAACACGATGAAGGAAAGGAGCATGGTCAGCACGTGTTCCATGGACTTGATGACGTCCGTGCTGTTCTTGAACGAGCCGGAAGCATAGCCGTACACCAGACCGGGCACGGCGAAGAACAGGAACAGCAGGGGAACAATGGCCTGCATGGCGGGAGCCTTGGGACTGGTCAGGCTGCCGTCGGGAGCGCGGAACAGGGAATGTTCCGGCCAGCACATGGCGAAGAACAGCAGAATGAAGGCCAGCCAGGTGAGGCAGGCGCGACGGAAGGCGCGCTGTTCTTCGGGGCTGATGGGATTCAGCTGCAGATCGGGATCGTTTTCCAGACCGCTGTCGAGAGGCATGGTCATGCGCAGACGGGGCTCGACGATCTTGTCCGTGACATACCAGCACGCGGCGATGACGAAGAACGTGCCGCCCAGAGCAAAGAAGTAGTTGCACAGCACGTTGACGGAATACGTCGGATCAAGAGTCTGCGCGGCCGCCTGCGTGAAGCTCTGCATGACGGGGTCGATGATGGAAGGCGTATAGCTTGCGGTGAAGCCGCCGGCCAGACCGGCGAAGGAGCAGGCGATACCCGCCAGAGGATGACGTCCGCAGGAGTAGAAAATAAGCGCGGAAACCGGCATGAGCACCACATAGGCGGAGTCGGACACGATGTGGCAGAGAATGGAGACGACGATGACGGCGGGAGTGAGGATCTTTCGCGGAATGATGCTCAGCAGCTTTTTAAGCAGCACGTGAATGAATCCGCTGCCTTCGGCAATGCCTATGCCCATGGTGGCCACGATGGTCATGCCGAGCGGCGGGAAGTTCATGAAGTTCTTGACCGAGGAAACCACAAGATCCAGCAGATTCTTCGGGCTGAGCATGTTGAGGACGCGAATGGTTTCTCCCGTGCTCGGATGCTTGTAGTCAAACGAGACGAACGACAGGAGGAAGGACAAAATAATGGCTATCACCAGTGCATAGATGAAAAGCATGGTGATGTGAGGCAGTTTGTTGCCTGCGGCTTCCACGGCGTTGAGGAAGCGGTTCATAGCCCCGACGGGCTGTTGGGGTTTCGACATATGCACTCCTTGGACGATAAAATTCCGGCATACGGTTCTACGCATGCCGGGTATTACAGCGTCAGCAAGGTATTTTGCCCATTTTCACGCCGCTAGGCAAGTAAATCTCCCGTCAAAATTAATAAAATTTGTCCGGACGTTGTGACGCGTGGTCCGGCAGCGTCAACGCGGCTGCGGCACGCATGCTGCAAAGCACTTTGTGTAATCTTTCACCACGCCCGCAACAGAACTTTTTTATCAACACTTTGTGCTTACTGTTTATTTTTATGAATAATGCCGATCAGGCACAGTATTCTTCAGCGGTCATGCTTATAAAAAGCATGCAGGAAAATAAAGATACAGTCAAAGATGAAACACTAGAAAGCAATCGTATCGATCCATGCCGTAGCGTGCTCGCCCACAGATCGGATGCATCGAAGCCCTCAGGAATCGTGTTTCGCCTGCGGGGGACGGTATGTCCGGCGACGCCAACATCTGATTGCCGAAAGCCGCGTCTCTCGATGCGCCGACCTTTTGGTGCGGCAGCCCTTCGTGCGGCTGAATCGTTTCGAGCATCGTGGAAAAGCCCCCAAAACATTTTTCCAGGGCGCATCTTCCCCTCTTTTTTGCAGACAGGACTGACTTTTCCGCAGACACCAGGGCTGACGAACAAGGGCACGCAGAAAAAGACAGGCAAGGAACGACGCGTCCGCGGGAGGGAGAAACGAGAGGACTCTGAGCCCCCCTGCTGCACGAGAAAAGACGGCGCGGCGGAAAGGGATGTCTGCGCAGGAAGAATTTAACAGAGAAGGGAGCTGTGACTCACCATCACAGCTCCCTGAAATTCTGGTCGGGATGACTAGATTTGAACTAGCGACCCCTTGAACCCCATTCAAGTGCGCTCCCAGACTGCGCTACATCCCGACTCTGGCACCGAAAATGAGAAGAATGGAGCTCATGATCAGAATTGAACTGATGACCTCATCCTTACCAAGGATGCGCTCTACCAACTGAGCTACATGAGCATTTCGTCTCTCGGCGAGGTGTGTAATTAGCAGGATGCGGCATGTCCGTCAAGCGTTTCCTGCCGTTTTTTTAATTTTTTCTTCACCGGCGTCTGAGCGTCATAAATTTCTGCGCCAGGGTATGCTCACTCTTTTCCAACAATTTCAATAAATTGCTTTTTCCTTCCTGCTGACCGAACACATCCGCTCCCTTGATGATCTGCATCCAGAACGACCTTGGCGTCATTTCCGCCGCGCAGACGGCTCCGCTCCCCCGCACCAGAGGACAGCCGAAACGCAGCGCCATGCCTGCGGTATGCGCGTTGGTCAACGCGTGCTTCGGCGATGAGGTGAACTCCAGGGCGACGCCCCGCTCCGAGGCAAACGCCGCCGTTTCGGCGTCAATGAGCCCGGGATGCGTCAGAATATCCACCCCCGCCTCCACGGCCGCCATGTTGGAGCCCTCCTCCACCTGATCGCCGAGCGTCTCGCCGTAGGCAAGCACGATTTCCGCACCGGCCTTTCTCGCCTCCGCCGTCACGGTCGGAAGAAGCGCCGGGGGCACGTGACGAAGTTCCACGCCCGTCCGGGCCTCCACATTGGCGTAAAGACTGAGCCGACGCACCTGTGCCGCCAGCGTCTCCAGCTCGGAAAAATTGTCACCGCCGCTCGGCATGACCAGTCCCACGAAGCGCAGACCCGCCAGCGCGGCGTACCGCAGGGCCGATGCGGCGTCCAGTCCCGCCCCGGGAACGCCCCGGGCAATCACGATATGAAAATCAACCATAACTCGCTCCTTCTGCCGTGTGCATACCGGGCCCGGCCCCAAAAGGGAAGAGCCCCCGGGCACATTTGCGCTCCAACTGCGATTGATGTATGCTTACGCCCCATTCCTATAGATTATACCGAGCACATTGAGGGCTACCATGACCAAAGAAAAAAAATATTCCACGCTTCCCGCCTCCGAAAAGGCCCCCGTCATTCAGCAGTGGCTGGCCGAACACAAGGCACGCGATCTGGCCGTATTCCGGCTTCCCGAAGGCAACCCGCTGGCCGACATCGTCATCATAGCCTCGGCCTCCTCCGCGCGTCACGCGCGCAGCCTCGCCGACGGTCTTTCGGAAATGTGCAAGAAGGAAAAATTCGAGATCCTGCGCACCGAAGGCTATCAGGAAGGACAGTGGGTTCTCGTGGACCTCAACGACATCATCGTCCACATTTTTCAGGAGCCGGTCAGGGAACTGTACCATCTTGAGGCCCTCTGGTCCGGCGCCGAAGCGCTGCCCGCCACAGCAGCGGAAGGAAAGGAGAACAATTGATGCCCGTAGTGAAACCTACCCTTTTTCTCATCCTCGACGGCTACGGTCTGGCTCCCGCCGGACCGGGAAACGCCGCCAGCCTTGCTCATACCCCCACGCTTGACCGCCTGCTCGCCATGCCCGGCCTGGGCCGTCTGGACGCTTCCGGCCGTCAGGTGGGGCTTCCCTCCGGATTCATCGGCAACTCGGAAGTGGGTCATCTGAACATCGGCGCCGGCCGCATCGTGTATCAGGACATGACCCGCATCGACATGGCCGTGGAAAGCGGAGAACTGTTCCGCAATCCCGTGCTGCTCGACATGTGCGAACGCGTCCGCGCCCGCGGAGGCCGCATTCATTTCTGCGGTCTGCTCTCCGACGGCGGCGTCCACAGTCACATCAATCATCTGTTCGCGCTTCTGGAACTTGCGCAGCGCGAAGGCGTGCCCGCGCTTGTCCACGCCTTTCTCGACGGCCGCGACACCCCGCCCTGCTCCGGCATCGACTATGTGACCCGTCTGCAGCCCGAGCTTGAAAAAACGGGCGCGCGCCTGGCCGACATGGTGGGCCGCTTCTACGCGATGGATCGCGACAAGCACTGGGAACGCGTGGAACAGGCATGGAACATGATGGTTCACGGTCAGGGTCAGCGCGTCGAGAACGCGCAGGAAGCCCTGCGCGCCGCCTACGCCGAAGGCGAAACCGACGAATTCATCAAGCCCCGCATTCTGCTTGATCCCGCCGAATCCGTCATCCGCGACGGCGACGGCGTCTTCTGCTTCAACTTCCGCGCTGACCGCGGCCGCGAACTGGTGCGCGCTCTCACGGATCCCGACTTCACCGGCTTCGACCGCGGCGTCATGCCCGACATGGCGGCCGTCGCCTCCATGACCTCCTACGAGGCCACGCTCACCGCGCCCGTGGCGTTTTCCAAGCACAACCTCGACAAGACCATGGGCGAAATCGTCGCCGACATGGGCCTGCATCAGCTGCGCATCGCGGAAACGGAAAAATACGCCCATGTCACCTACTTTTTCAGCGGCGGACGCGAAGCCCCCTTTGAAAACGAAGACCGCATTCTTGTCGAATCTCCCCGCGACGTGGCCACCTACGACCTCAAGCCCCAGATGAGCGCCGAAGAAGTCACCGACAAGCTCATTGCGGCCTGGAACAGCGGCAAGTACGACTTTGTGGTATGCAACCTCGCCAATCCCGACATGGTGGGCCATACCGGCGTGCTTGAAGCCGCCATCAAAGCCTGCGAAACCGTGGACGCCTGCGTGACCCGCATCGAAAAGGCCGTCATGGACCGCGGCGGCATTCTGTGCATCACGGCCGATCACGGCAACGTGGAAAAAATGATCGATGAGGAAGGACGTCCGCAGACGGCCCACACCCTGAATCAGACGCCGCTTCTCATTCTGGAGGACGGCAAGACGCATCCCGTCAAAAACGGCAAGCTCGGCGACATCATGCCCACGCTGCTCACGCTCTGGGGCGTGCCCGTCCCGGCGGAAATGACCGGCGACAATCTGCTTGTCTGACATACCGGGCCGGACGCCTTGTCCGGCCCGCTTTTCTGGAATCGTTCACGGAGAAAGGTATGACCTACAGCGAACCGGTAAAGCCCGAAAGCATGGCGCTGCTCTTTGTCTATGTCTGCCCGCACTGCCAGAATGAAGTGGTGCTGGTGTCCCCCGTACAACCCATGACCGTGACCTGCGGTTCATGCCGCAACAGCTTTCCCATCGTGCCGGTGGACGAACGAACCGTGCAGTACGTACACACCATGCTCGGCGACGGAAAAGCCGCGGTCAACCCGAACTTCTGACGAAAACAAAATTTCTCCAGAGGCGCAAACGATCGACGATCACGCAGGTTCCGCACGCCGCGCATTCTGCAAGGCGCTTTCCCCTCGATTCTTAGCGCATGAACATTCCGTGCCGGACAAGCCTGCCTTTCGGCAGGCTTCCTTTTTGAACCGGCTTGCGTTTGTAATCAGTATTGAATAAAATAATATCATATTAATTTATTTCAACAATTCTCTCAGCGGCATTACGGATGAATACTTCACACACAAAGGAGCGCTGCAAGCGCTGGATAATCTTTCTGCTAAGTCTTTTTTTCATGGGCAACGGCATAGCCATGGTCACCAACGCGCAGCTGGGCACGACTCCCATTTCCAGCGTTCCCTACGTCGTAGGCGAAATTTTCGGCTTCTCCATAGGCACGGGCACGTTCTGCGTCAACACGCTCATGCTGCTGGCCCAGATTCCCCTGCTCGGCCGGACCTTCCGACCTCGACAGTTTCTTCAGCTGCCCAGCGTATTCATTTTCAGCATGTTCATCGACCTCGGCATGTGGCTGACCCACACGCTCATTCCTGAAACCTGGCCGCTGCGCATCGTCATGACCCTTATCGGCTGCACCGTCATGGCTTTCGGCATCACGCTGGAAATCACCAGCAACACCATGGTCATTCCCGGCGAAGGCTTCGTGCTGGCGCTTGCCTATCGGCTCAAGCTGCCGTTCAGCAATCTCAAGGTCATCAACGACGTGTCGCTGGTGGTGCTCGCCGCCCTGCTCGGCTGGACCTGCCTGGGACGAATCGCCGGTCTGCGGGAAGGCACGGTCATCACGGCGTTTCTGACAGGATTCATCATCCGCTTCTTCAGCCTCTGCTTCCGTCAGCGCATCGAGCTGTGGTTCAAGAAGTAAATCAAAAATTTTGCTTGACCGCGGGGCAATCCTTACCTACAACACAAGGAGCGCGCTTATAGCTCAGCTGGATAGAGCAACTGCCTTCTAAGCAGTGGGTCGCAGGTTCGAATCCTGCTAGGCGCACCAGATATTTCAAGCACTTATGAGAGAAGTCTTATAAGTGCTTTTTTGTATATCACACCATGTATCACAAAATAAGAACATGGTTCGCTGCGTCACTTTCGAAAATTTCTGTTTCAAGGTGCTGTTCCATGGACCGCACCGGATTCATGATACGACACCAGGCCGTCAATTCTTCTGAATCGTATTCATGCCTTTCCCCTCCTGCCTTGTCGAAGAAAGACTCCCGACGGCGAAGATGCCCCATAACCGGAGCCGGGCAAGGAGCTTCATCAAACGATGCCGAGCATCCAGCCAGACTCCCATAAAAAACGGGAAAAATTTTTTCCTGAAAACTTGACAGGCCGGTTACATCCTGCTAATTACACACTTCGCCGAGAGACGAAAGGCTCATGTAGCTCAGTTGGTAGAGCGCATCCTTGGTAAGGATGAGGTCATCAGTTCAATTCTGATCATGAGCTCCAT
>NZ_CALUYL010000008.1 GCF_944324995.1 uncultured Mailhella sp. | reverse complement strand
ATCATCGGCGCGGGCTTCATCGGTCTGGAAATGGCCGTGGCTCTGGCCGACATGTGGGGCATCAAGGTGACCGTCATTGAAATGGTCGATCACGTGCTGCCCGCCCAGCTGTGCTACAACTTCAGCCAGATGGCCAAACACGACCTCGAAGATCTGGGCATCACCGTGCTCACAGGCGAAGCCGTGAAGGAACTCAAGGGCAAGGACGGCGCCGTGTGCGAAGTGGTGACCAACAAGCGCACCATCGAAGCCGACGAAGTCATCTTCTCCATCGGCGTAACGCCCAACTCCAAGATCGCCTCCGACGCCGGCATCGCCTGCCATCCGCGCGGCGGCATCATGGTGAACACCCACATGCAGACCTCCGATCCCGACATCTACGCCGGCGGCGACGTGGTGGTGGTCCGCAACCTCATTTCCGGCGATCTTTCCTATCTGCCCCTCGGCTCCATGGCCAACAGACAGGGCCGCGTCATCGGCACCAACCTGGCCGGCGGTCAGGCCACCTTTGAAGGCGTGGTCGGCTCCTGGTGCGTGAAGCTGAACAAGATGTACGCTTCCGGCGCCGGTCTCACCCTGCATCAGGCCCGCACGGCCGGCTTCGACGCCATCGAAGTCAGCATGGAAGGCTCCGACAAGGCCCACTTCTATCCCGGCCACACCAACACCAGCATCAACGTGGTGGTGGACAAGCAGACCCGCCGCGTGCTCGGCATTCAGGGCATGAGCACCGACGGCTCCGCCGTGAAGGCCCGCACCGACGCCGTGGCCGCCATGCTTCAGGTCTCCCGTCCCACGCTGAACGATCTCTCCAACCTCGAAGTCTGCTACGCGCCGCCCTTCGCCTCCGCCATGGACGTCATCAACGCCGCGGGCAACGTGGCCGACAACGTGGTGAACGGCTATCATCACATGATCACCCCCGACGAATTCGTCGATCTGTGGGATCATCGCGACGAAAACAACTACCTCTTCGTGGACATCCGTCCCGCCAAGGCCGGCAAGCCCATCGAAGAACGTCATCCCGGTCAGTACCTCTCCCTGCCGCTGGAAGAATTCAACGCCCGCGCCAAGAAGGAGATTCCCACCGACCGCCCCGTGGCCCTCGTGTGCAACACCGGCACCCGCGCCTACGAAGCTCAGCTCAAGCTGCGCGAAATGGGCATTGAAACCGTGAACTCCGCCGGCGGCCACACCGCGCTGCGCAAGCGCGGCGACGAAGACAAGTTCTAACCGTTGCGCCGGCATGCGCCGGTCTGCGACGCGCGGGGCGTTCTGAAATCTTGAAAACGCCCCGCCTCGTGCGCCCTTTCGGCGGGAGAGACTGCTCTGCTGCGGTCTCTCCCGCCGTTTTTTTCTTTGCCGCAGGTATCTTGCATGGCCCGTCCGTCTGTAGCATAGTGAAAAAAAGGGGATTTTATGGCAGCAGATCTTTTCTCCCGTCCGTTTTTCCGCGCGTACCGTCTTCTCTGGAAGATGGCGCGGCCGCTGCTCAGGCGCAGCTCACGCCTCTCCGACGGGTGGAAGGAACGGCTGGCCCCGGACGACTGGCTTCCCCCGGAATACGCCTCCACAGACGGACACGCCGTCGATCTCTGGCTTCAGGCCGCGTCGGGCGGCGAAGCCCGCCTTGCCGTGGCCGTGTGCGAACATCTTTCCCCCTCCTCCACGCTGCGGGTGCTCATCACCACCTGGACGAGGCAGGGCCGCGACGTTGCGGAACGGGCTCTCGACAACCTGAAACAAAGTCATCCCGCGCTTCGCGTCGTCGTGCGCTTTGCGCCTTTCGACGATCCCGACATCGTGCGTCGCGCGCTGTCCGTTGCTTCGCCGCGCATGGTGGCGCTTCTGGAAACCGAACTGTGGCCCGGTCTTCTGGCCGCCTGCCGGGAAAAACGCATTCCCGTGCAGGTGTTCAACGGTCGCATCAACAGTTCCACGGCGCATTTCGGCCGTCTGTTCTCCTCGCTCATGGCGGAAATTTCGCCCGTCGCCGTACACGCCATCTCCCGCTACGACGAAAAGGCCTTCCGCCGCATCTTCCCCTGCGCGGTGGACAGAATGCCCAACATCAAGTTCGATCTTGCCTCCCGCGCTCTGGACGCGCCGCTGCCCGCCCACAATCACTGCTTCAGCGTGAGCGGCCCGGTGTTTCTCTTCGCCTCCGTGCGTCAGTGCGAGGAAACGCGCATTCCCGGGCAGCTTGCGCGCCTGTACAAGGCCGTTCCCAACGCGGCCGTGGTCGTCGTGCCCCGGCATCTGCACCGCGTGGCCGCGTGGAAAAGCGTGCTGGAAGATCTGGCGCTCATGCCCGTGCTGGTTTCGGAAATGCCCGCAGGCCGCTGCCTGCCGCGCAGGCACGTGCTCGTGTGGGACCGCTTCGGCGATCTGCCCAAGCTCTACGCCGCGGCGCGCGCCGTGTTTGTGGGAGGCAGCTTCGGTCAGGGCGGACAAAACTTTCTGGAAGCCCTCTCCGCCGGACGCATTCCCTGCATCGGCCCTTCGGCGCACAACTTTCTCTGGGCCATGGGCACCGGCGAGCCGTCCATGCCGTCGCTGGAGCAGGCGGGACTTCTGCGTGTGGCGCATCATCCGAAGGAAGTCATCGACATCATGCTCGAACAGGCCGCCTCCACCCGCGACAGGATGTCCGTGCGCACGCGCTTCCGGGAATGGCTTGCGCCTCGCCTCGGCGGCGCGTCGAGCACGGCGCAGAACATAGAAAAAGCGCTGAGCGCCGACTGATCCCGCCCGCGCCCGTTGCGCAAGGCAAGGCCGTGCGGCGGCAAGGGGCAGAAAACGCCGACCTTTTGCACCGAAGGCCGCGCCGCTTCTCGCGCCTTTACGCCTGAAAAGGCCTCAAAGGGCGTGCCTTCCGCGGACGGCAGAACCTGGAAAGCGCAACTTCCCCTTTTCTTTCGCCCCCTCTCAGGCTATGCTCCGGGGAACTTGCGAGCCGACCGCGCCGGATTCCGCCGACGCCCGCCGACCGCACGGGTTCGGGATCACGGCCTTTTTCGCCGTCCCGCTTTTCTGGAGACAGGCATGAACATTCTCGTCATCGGCGGCGCCGGATACATCGGCAGCTGCACCAGCAAGGCGCTGGCCGAAGCCGGCCACCGCGTCACCGTGTACGACAATCTTTCCACGGGTCACAGGGATCTCGTCAAATGGGGCCCGCTCGTCGAGGGCGATATTCTCGACGGCGAGCGCCTGCGCGCGTGTCTGCGCGAAACGCGTCCCGACGGCATTCTCCATTTCGCCGCCTTCTCCCTGGTGGGGGAATCCGTGCAGAATCCCGGCAAGTATTTCCGCAACAACGTGGGCGGCACGCTGAACATTCTTGAAGCCATGCGCGACACGGGCATCCGCAACATCGTGGTGTCCAGCTCGGCGGCGGTGTACGGCACGCCGAAAACCATGCCCATCACCGAAGACGCGCCCGCGTCGCCCATCAATCCCTACGGGGAAACCAAGCTGTTCATGGAACAGATGCTGGCCGACTTCGCCCGCGCCCACGGCCTCTGCTGGACGGCGCTGCGCTACTTCAACGCGGCAGGGGGCGATCCCGACGGCGAGACCGGCGAGCGTCACAGCCCGGAAACCCATCTCATTCCCCGCGCGCTCATGGCCGCGGACGGCATCCTTCCCGACTTCTGCGTCATGGGCGACGACTACCCCACCCCGGACGGCACCTGCATACGCGACTACATTCATGTGAGCGATCTGGCCTCGGCCCACATCAGCGCCGCGGCGCGTCTGCTCCAGGAGGCGGACGGCTCGGGCCTTTCCCTGAACCTCGGCACCGGAACCGGCCTTTCCGTGAGGCAGATTCTCAACGCCGTGGAACAGACGACCGGCCTTCCCCTGCACTGCGCCACGGGCCCCCGCCGGGCGGGAGACCCGCCGAGTCTCGTGGCCGACGCCTCGCGCGCGCTCAGCGTTCTCGGATGGAAGCCGGAACACTCCAACGTTCAGGACATCATCCGCGACGCCTGGAACTGGTACTGCATCGACAAGGCAAAAAAGCACTGATCCCTGCCGATTCGGGCGGACGCCGGACATCCGGCGTCCGCCCTTCCTTTTTCGCGGCAGAGCCGTGCTTTCGCGCAAGGGCCGCCCGCGCCGTCATGACCGGATACTCCGCAACGCCCGAAAATTTTTCACGACGACGCCGCAAACGGCATCGGACGCAACGGCTTTTTCATCCGCAGAAAAAGGCCGTCTCTGCAAAACGCGCCTCTTTCGCGCGCCGCTGCAACAAGGCGCACGAATTTTTCCCGCACAGCGCCCTCTGGACAGGACAAGCCCCCCGGACATATATTATTCCTGCGGACTGATCCGCGGAATTTTTCATAAGGATAGCCCCATGCGAATCTTCCTTGTTCCCGTCGCTCTCTGCATGCTTCTGAGCGGCTGTTTTGCCAATCCTTTCGGAAAGCCCGACGCTCCCGAAACTCCCATACCCGAAACTCCGCTTTCCCCCGTGCCCCAGTTCATTTCCATGAACAACGCCGGCGCGCAGGCCTCCATCGACGACCCCGCCTTCGGCGGCCTCGTGGACGTCATGGTGGAAGGCTCGTTCACCTCGGCCTCCGGTCGCGACTGCCGCCGCGCCGTGGTCAGCCAGCCTCCGCACGAAGCGGAAATCGTCGTCCTCTGCCGTCAGGGCGAAGGATGGGAACTCATGCCCCGCGTCTGGGGCAACGGCCTTGACTGAGCAGGTTCCGTCGCCGGACGCTCCCCGTTCAGCCGAACTTTCAGCCTGAAATTTTCCAGCCTTCGGGCAGGTGACTATGTTGCGTCTTTTTCTTGCTTCTCTCGTCATGATGCTTGCCTTCTCCTCGCCGCTTTACGCGGCTGACTCCGCAAGCACCGCCACCGCCACGGCCACGGCTACCGCCACGGCCTCGGCTTCTTCCGCTACGCCCTCCACGCAGGAACCGCATCCCTTCGGCAGCAATCTCTTTCAGGGCAACTTTTCCTCCGGCGGCTCCGCGGCCACCATTCAGAGCGGCGACCGCATCCTCGTCCGCCTGTGGGGCAGCCGCACCCTCGACGACGTGTTCACCGTTTCCCAGAACGGTTCGCTGGATCTGCCCGAAATAGGCAGCATTCCGCTCTTCGGCCTGCCCCGCGGCGACGCCGCCCAGATTCAGCAGTCCATCATCAGCAAGCTGAACGTTTCCGGCATCAGCGACGTGCAGGTGTACGCCCGTCCGCTGGACACCCAGAACGTTTCCGTGTTCGTCACGGGATTCGTCAATCATCCCGGCAGCTATCAGGGCACGGCGTCCGACAACATCCTCTCCTTCCTCGACAAGGCGGGAGGCATCGACTCCCGTCGGGGCAGCTATCGCGACATCCGCGTGCTGAGAAATCAGCAGCAGCTCGCCACGGCGGATCTGTATCCCTTCATCCTGCGCGGACAGATTCCTTCCATCCGCTTCAACGACGGAGACACCATCGTGGTGGGCGAAAAAGGCCCCACCGTCTCCGCCAGCGGCGAAGTGCGCAACGCCGCCCGCTTTGAATTTGAAAAGGGAAAAATGACCGGCGAAGCCCTGGTTCAGCTCGCCGATCCCAATTCCAGGGCCTCCCACGTGAGCATTTCCGGCTTCCGCAACGGCGTGCCTTACAATCAGTACCTGTCGCTCAAGGAATTCAACAAGCTCAAGCTTGAAAACGACGATCAGGTGCGCTTTCAGGCCGACACCGCCGGCAACACCATCATGGTGGAAGCGCAGGGCGCCATTCTCGGCTCGTCGCGCTTCCCCGTGCGCCGCAACGCCCGCCTCAAGGAAGTGCTGAGCTACATTTCCGTGGATCCCGACCGGGCCAATCTCTCCGGCCTGTACATCAAGCGCCTGAGCACGGCCAAACAGCAGAAAAAGGCCATTGAAGACGCCCTGAACCGCCTGGAACACAACGCCTACACGGCCACCTCCTCCAGCAACGACGAAGCGCAGATACGCGCCAAGGAAGCCGAAATGCTCTCAAGCTTCATCAACCGCGCGCGCAAGGTGGAGCCGGAAGGCATCGTGGTGGTGGGCAGCGGCGGCAAGATTGCCGACATCGCCCTGGAAGACGGCGACGTCATCGTCATTCCCGAAAAGACCGACGTCGTCATGATAAGCGGCGAAGTCATCATGCCGCAGGCCGTGGTGTGGAACGAAGACCGCGACATGGACGACTACATCAAGAGCGCGGGCGGATTCAGCAACCGCGCAGACTCGAAAAACCTTCTCGTGGTGCATCCCGACGGCGAAGTCACGCCGAGAGCCAAGACCGTGCAGCCCGGCGATCAGATTCTCGTGCTGCCCCGCGTCGATTCCAAGAACATGCAGGCCGTCAAGGAAGTTTCCGAAATCCTCTATCAGGTGGCCGTGGCCTGCAAGGTCATTCTCGATCTGTAGCCTGCACGTTTAGTCAGCAAAAACGCCGTTCATGCCTGCAACTAAAGCATGAACGGCGTTTTTTTATTTGCCTGTCTTTCGATCTACCGCGCGCCGCGCAGTCGAGCCAGCCAGCGCAGCGACTCGTGCCTGCGCCATATCCAGAGCAGCACCGGCCATATTCTGTCCTTTGGGTCAAACATGCGCTCCTCGATCATGGGCAGCGCCTCGTCCCGCCACGGCGACTTGATGAAATACTTCCAGTATTCCAGCTGAGCCGGGAAAAACTTCTGCCACGGCTTCAGAGAGGGGAAATGCAGAATCTTCCCTTCCAGTTCCTTCATGCGCAGAAAACGCCGGTCGAACAGGCAGAGCTCATAGTTGAACGAAGCATCCACAAGTTTCAGCTTTTCCCGATCTCCGCTCAGCATGTAGTTGAGCAGATCCTGATCGAAAACGGGAAACTTCAACGTGGAAAAATATTCGGCTCCCCGGCGATACGCGCGCCAGAACACGTTCTCCTCTCTGGACGCTTCCCGAAGCGCCTTCAGATTCATAAGAAGAACGCCGCTGTTGAAATAGCGGTCTTCCTCAATGTGCAGCGCGCCGAGGTAGTATTTCTTCTTGCGCGCCGACCACACCCGTTCCGGATCATGCGCGGCTATCATCCAGGCGTCGCCGAGTTCCATGTTCCACAAGTCGGCCACGTCGCGCTCAAAGATGATGTCGCAGTCGACATAAACCACCTTTTCGACATCTTCGGGAAGCTGCTCGTGCAGACACATGCGGAAAAGGCTCGCCCTGGTGTAGTTGCCGACGACGCCCCCGGGGAACATATTGACGACGTCGTCCGGCACCTCGACGTTTTCATAAAACGTCACGGGATTCTGAAACGAGGCGCACAGCTCTTCCAGCCAGTGCTTGTACGGCACAACGGACTCGTCTATGAGCATGTGAACATGCACATGATCCGAGGCGTGCTCAAAGCAGGACAGCAGCGCGCAATACACCGTTTTGTACATGGAGCCGGAATCGTGAAAGCATACGGCGCAATGAATCATAGAAGTTCTCCCGGAGAGCGTGCTTGAACGTTCGGGCCGCGCGATCCTGCCGCCCGCAGGTTACGAACATAAAAAATATGGGCCACCCTGGCAAGCCGGGTCTGCTCCCTGCCGCGCATGTTTCGCGCCGAAGCAACCGCCCTCCGTCTGATGCGTCCCACGCCTTTCCCCGGCGCGGGCCGCCCGCCATCGGCACGCCGGCCCCGTTTCATCAGCCTTTTCCCGCCCCGCCCGCGCCGAACGCCTGCGGCCTTCCGCGCCGGAGCGCCCCGTTTCCTTTTTTGACGGAAAGGAATTTTCGGGCTATTTTCCTTCTCTGGGCAACACCATGTTTCCCTCATTCCGCTACCGAGAGAAAAACACATGTCCTCTTCCCCCCTTTCCCCGAATTTCCCCGGTCAGTCCGTCAGCGAGGATGTGCTTCGCGCGGCTGCCGCCGTGCGCTTTCTCGTGCTCGACGTCGACGGCGTATGCACCGACGGCAAGCTGTACTTTCAGGAAAACGGCCATCCGCTGAAATGCTTCCACGCACAGGACGGCATAGGCATCAAGACGGCCCTGCTGGCGGGCATCGGCGTCGGCATCATCACCGGCAGAAACGATCCCTGCGTGCTCGCCAGAATGTCGCAGCTCGGCGTGAAGGACTACTACGCGGGCTTTGAATCCAAACTGCCGAAGCTCGAAGCCATCCGCCGCAAGTACGGCCTCAGGAAGGAAGAAATGGCCTATCTCGGCGACGACTGGATAGACCTTGATCCCATGCGCAGCGTGGGCATGCCCATGGCCGTGGCCAACGCCGTGGCGCAGGTGAAGAAGGAAGCCAGATACGTCACCGCCGCCCGGGGCGGCGAAGGCGCCGTGCGCGAAGCCGTTGAATTTCTGCTCGCCGCCCGCAGGGACGGAAAAAATCCCGCAGACCTCTGGACGAAGGCCACAGGACCGGCCAAAATATGAACGATTCTCTGCGCAGAACCCTTGTGCTCGTCGTGCTCGGCGCCGTCGTGTGGGGCGGCTGGTACGGCTGGCAGAGCTGGAAGACCCGTCAGACGCTGGAAGCCATGGAAAACGTGGTCCGTTCGGCCGATCTGAACAAGCTGCTGTCCGACCCGCCGGAAGAAGTGAAGAACTCCGTGGATCTCGCCGTGCGCGGCATTCTTCTCTCCCAGGGCCACGAAGGCCGCAAGAGCTTTGATCTCAACGCCGACTGGGCCACCCTGAATCAGGATTCCGGAGCCATCACCGTGCGCGATCCCGACATTCACTACATGCTGGAAGGCGCGGAAAATCAGCCGGAACGCGTCATTCACGCCGTGTCCGAGGTAGGACGCGTGGAGGACGGCAATCAGAAAATTTCCATGTCCGGCAGCGTGAAGGCCACCTACGAGGAAAACGTGCTCACCGGCAGTCTGGCCGTGTTTTTGAACACCAACCGCACGCTTACCTTCCCCGAAGGGGCCGTGCTCGACGGGCCCACGCTTTCCGGCACGGCCACCCGTCTTGTCTGGGATCTCAACACCAATATTCTCACGGGCGACCAGGGCGTGCGCATGCGCTGGACGCCTTCCGACTCCGCGCCCGACGACGGAGCCGCCGCGAACGCCGATACTTCATCCGATGCCGCGCCGAAGGCCGCGCAGGAGGAAAGCCATTCATGAAAAAACTTCTTCTCTCCCTTTTTGTCCTGGCGCTCTGCACGACCGGCGCTATGGCCGCGCCTCTGCCCGGAGGCGACAGCAATCTGCCTGTGGACGTCACCGCCGACAACATGGTCTATAACGCGGACAAGAACACCGTCGTCTTTCAGGGACGCGTGGAAGCCGTGCGCGGCGAGTTCAAGATGTGGTCGGAAACCCTGACCCTCTACCTCAAGTCCCGCGGCAACGCCGGTCAGGAAAACAAGAAATCCACCACGTCGGCCATGGAAGGCAGCGATCTCGACCGCATCGTTGCGGAACGCAACGTGCGCTTCCAGAACGGCACGCAGACGGGTTCCGCACAGAAGGCCACCTACTATTCCGCCAAGAATCTGCTCGTGCTCGAAGGCAATCCCATTCTGCACGACGGCGACAACTCCATCCGCGGCAACGTCATCCGCTACTTCGTCGATGAGAACCGCAGCGTGGTGGAAGGCAGCCCCAAGCAGCGCGTTCACGCCGTGTTCTCCTCCAACGACAAAAAGGGCAAGTAGCATGAGTTCCACGCTTTCCGCTCAGCATCTGTGCAAGCGCTACGGTCAGAAGGAAGTGGTTCACGAAGTCTCCGTCGCCATGCAGCAGGGAGAAATCGTCGGCCTTCTCGGACCCAACGGCGCAGGCAAGACCACGTCGTTCTACATGATCACCGGCATCATCAAGCCCACCGCAGGGCAGGTGATGCTCGACGGGCAGGAAATCAGCACCTGGCCGCTGTACCGCCGCGCCCGGGTGGGCCTCTCCTATCTGCCGCAGGAAAGCTCCGTCTTCCGCAGGCTCACGGTGCGGCAGAACCTGCAGATCATTCTCGAACACACCGGCCTTTCCCGCGCCGATCAGAAAAAGCGCGCCGATCAGCTCATGGAGGAATTCGGACTCACCAGACTGGAAAAGTCCTACGCCTCCTATCTTTCCGGCGGCGAACGCCGTCGTCTGGAAATCGCCCGCTGCCTGATCCGCGATCCGCTCTTCGTGCTGCTCGACGAACCCTTTGCCGGCATTGATCCGCTGGCCGTGGGCGACATTCAGGTGCTCATCCGCGGCCTCAAGGAACGCGGCATAGGCGTGCTCATTTCCGACCACAACGTGCGCGAAACCCTTTCCATCTGCGACAGGGCCTATCTTATGTTCCAGGGCAACATCATTCTTTCCGGCACGCCCGACGAAATCGTGAACAACGAACGCGCCAGGGAAGTCTATCTCGGTTCGGACTTCCATCTCGGCTGAGCCGAAGCGTTGCGCGCCGACATCGTTAAAAGAGCGGAGCGGACAATGTCCGCTCCGCTCTTTTTCTGTTCTCTTTCGTAAGTCTCAAAAACGGCCTGCTTTTCCGAAATTCCCGCGCCCGGAAGCGCGCCTCACGCTGTCCGCGAATCTTTCTATGTTTTTTCCTTGTCCCCGTCGAAACAGCGGACGTACGCCTCATAGCAGGCCGCAATAGGAGAATCCGGCGGCAGTTTCAGATGCCCGAGGCGCGGCGGCCGGGGCGGCGGCGGGAGCTTCGGCGGCTGCGTAATGTCCACGCGGCGCAGGGATTCCTTGCCCATGAGCAGATGCAGCTCCACCTTGTGGAAATAGTCCTCGTTCATGAAGGCGTTCACGCGTTCCAGAATTTCCGGCGCGGCGTAGGAGAGTTCCTGCATGGCGCAGGAATCGTCGCCGCCGACAAGCAGTATGCCGTTGCGATGCCCCAGCGGATGCGCCAGCGCGGCGATGTCCGGCCCCATGACGACTTCCCAGTTCTTCCACAGCTGCGTGAGCATGTAGTGCTGCGGCTTCATGCCGTGCGCGGAGAGCCAGCCTTCCAGCCCGTCGCTGAGCGCCGAGGTCTTGCCGCTGCGTCTGGCGAGATCGAATCCCGCAAAACGACCGTGATGCTTTCTCCTTTCCATGCGGCAACGCTACCAGACTTCCGAAAAAACGAGAAGCCCCCGCCGCAGTACGCGCACGGGGGCTTCGTCAGAAAGAAATCGGCGTCAGCTTCGCCCTTCATGCATCACGCAAAAGGCGCGATGCTCTGGGCGTTTCGACAGCCTGCCGAATCAGTTGCCGAGAATGGCCGCCAGATCGGCTTCCGGCGTGGAAATGGGACGAATGCCGAATTCCTTCACCAGGAAGTCCAGCACGGCGGGCGACACGAAGGCCGGCAGCGAGGGACCGAGATAGATGTTCTTCACGCCCAGGTACAGCAGCGTGAGCAGAATGGCCACGGCCTTCTGTTCGTACCAGGAAAGCACGAGCGTGAGCGGCAGATCGTTCACGCCGCAGTTGAAGGCTCCGGCCAGAGCGAGGGCCACCTGAATGGCTCCATAGGCGTCGTTGCACTGTCCCATGTCCAGAAGACGGGGAATGCCGCCGATGTTGCCGAGATCAAGATCGTTGAAGCGGAACTTGCCGCAGGCCAGGGTAAGCACCACGGTGTCGGCGGGGGTCTGCTTCACGAATTCCGTGTAGTAGTTGCGGCCGGGTCTGGCCCCGTCGCAGCCGCCCACGAGGAAGAAGTGACGGATGGCGCCGGCCTTCACGGCCTCCACGATGGTTCCGGCGTGGGAGAGCACGGCTTCGCTGCCGAAGCCCGTGGTCACGGTTTCGCCGCCGTTGATGCCGGGAAAACACTTGTCTTCCGCGTAGCCGCCGAGCTCAAGCGCCTTGGCGATGACGGGAGAAAAGTCCTTGCTCTCGTCGATGTTCACCATGCCGGGGAAGCGGACCACACCCGTGGTGAACACGCGGTCGGCATAGCCTTCCTTCACGGGCATTATGCAGTTGGTGGTGAAGAGTATGGGCGCGGGAACGCCGTTGAATTCCTTCTGCTGGTTCTGCCAGGCCGTGCCGAAATGTCCCTTGAAGTGCGCGTACTTCTTGAGTTCGGGATAGGCGTGGGCGGGAAGCATTTCGCCGTGGGTGTACACGTTCACGCCCTTGCCCTCGGTCTGACGCAGCAGCAGCGCAAGATCGTGCAGATCGTGACCGGTAACGATGATGAAGGGGCCCTTTTCCACCGTGCGGGAAACCGTAACCGGTTCGGGCGTGCCGTAGGTTCTGTTGGCGTCGTTCAGAAGCTCCATGCAGGCAAGATTGACCTTGCCGGCCTCAAGCACGGCGTCGAGCAGGGTTTCCTTGCCGGCGTCGGCCGCAAGCAGCGCAAGGCCGCGGTACAGGAAGCCGGTCACTTCCTCACGGCTTCTGCCGAGCACGCGCGCATGGCTCGCATAGGCCGCAATGCCCTTCATGCCGAAAAGCAGCAGAGACTTCAGGCTGCGCACGTCTTCCGACGCCGTCCACAGACTGTTCATGTCCCAGGCGTCGGCCACGCCGCTTTCCTCGCGTATCTTGCGCACCTTCTCCCCCAGGGCAGCCAGAGAAAGATCATCGAAATTCACATTGGTGAGCGTGGTGAACAGGGCGTTTTCCACCAGCGTGTCCAGCTCGGGCGTGCGGGTGAATCCCTCCCCGCCGGCAAGCGCCACAAGCTCGCCGACCAGCCTGTCCTGAAGATTGGCGGTTTCAGGCTTCTTGCCGCACACGCCGATTTTGGTGCAGCCCTTGCCGCCCGCCGTCTGCTCACACTGAAAACAGAACATTTCGCTCATAGCCTTCCCTCCACAATATTATTCGTGCAACAACGTGCAGACAGAGTTTCAATTTTCTAGAATATTAAGAATCTTTCCGCTCAAAAACTGTGCTTGCAGTCACACTCTGCCACGTTTTCCCGTCAGGTTCAGCTATTTTTCCGTCCGGCCTTCTCTTCCTGCGTCCAGGCCGTGTACGGCAGACGCGAGAGCTCCACATTGAGATAGCGGGAAACCTTGCTCACCTCCTCGCCCAGCCAGTCCGGCCGGACAAAGGGCTGATCTTCCGACTCCAGCTCAATTTCCGCCACCACGAGCCCCGCATTGGCTCCCAGAAATTCATCCACCTCCCACACGCTGCCTTCGCAGGTGAACGTATGACGCAGCTTTTCAATGATTTCGCCGGGATCCAGACCATCCAGCAGCGCCTGCGCCTCGTCGAGCGGAATGTCGTACTCGAACTCGTTCCGCGCAATGCCCTTGCCGCGGTACTTGATGGTCAGTATGCCCCGCTCGCCCGCCACGCGTACCCGCACCGTGCGATCCTGCGTGCGGGCAATGTATCCCTGTCTGAACAGTTCCGAGGTGCCCCTGCCGCGCCAGCCGTCGCTCTTCACCAGAAATTTGCGTTCTATTTCCTGCTGTTTCATGGCTCTCCCGCCTTTCGCCGCCGGCGCTCTCAGGCGCCGGCCTGTCCCTTCCTCAGGGAGCTGATAAAAAACGGGGCGGAAAGCTATGCTTTCCGCCCCGCGTACATTCATACAGAATCAGCGATTAGTCGTTGAACTTCTGCTTGAGCAGGTCGCCGAGGGTCTGGCTGATGCTGTTGTCGCCGGAATGATAATCCTTGGGCTTGCGGCGTTCTTCGTCGTCCTTGATCTGCTTGATGGACAGGCCGAGGCGGCGTTCATCGGCAGACACATGGATGATCTTGGCCTGGACCACGTCGCCTTCCTTGTAGAGTTCGGAAGGAGACTTCACCTTCTTGCCGAGTTCGGTCACGTGGATGAGGCCTTCGATGCCTTCTTCCACTTCAACGAACAGGCCGAAGTCGGTCACGTTGGTCACGGTGCCGGTGATGATGTTGCCCACGGGATAGCGGGCGGGCACGGTGCTCCAGGGATCTTCGGTGAGCTGCTTCATGCCGAGGGTGAACTTTTCGTTCTCCTGATCCACGGTGAGGACCTTGGCCTGCACCACGTCGCCGACCTTGTACAGTTCGCCGGGATGACGAATCTTCTTGGTCCAGGAGATGTCGGACACGTGAATGAGACCGTCGATGCCGTCTTCGATGCCGATGAACATGCCGAATTCGGTGATGTTCTTGATGACGCCTTCAATGACGGTGCCTTCGGGGAAGCGTTCGCCCACGAGTTCCCAGGGATTGGGCTTGACCTGCTTCATGCCGAGGGAGATGCGCTTCTTTTCGCTGTCCACGCCGAGGATGACCACTTCAACCTCGTCGCCCTGATGCACCATCTGGGAAGGATGACGCAGCTTGCGGGTCCAGGACATTTCGGAAATGTGCACGAGGCCTTCGACGCCGGGTTCGAGTTCCACGAACACGCCGTAGTCAACGAGGTTGGTCACCTTGCCGACATGGTGAGAGCCTTCGGGGAAGCGGGCGGTGATGTCCTGCCAGGGATCGGGCACGAGCTGCTTCAGGCCCAGAGAAACCTTCTGGTTTTCCTTGTCGAAGGAAAGAACCTTGAGTTCCAGTTCCTGACCCAGGGAGACCATTTCGCGGGGATGGCGAATGCGCTTCCAGGACATGTCGGTGATGTGCAGCAGACCGTCGAGACCGCCGAGGTCCACGAACACGCCGTATTCGGTGATGTTCTTGGCCTTGCCCTTGACGATCTGGCCTTCGGCCAGGGTCTGGAGCAGAGCGGCGCGCTTGGTGTCGCGTTCTTCTTCGAGCAGCACGCGGCGGGACACGATGACGTTGCTGCGGCGGCGGTTGATCTTGAGAACGCGGAATTCAAACTGCTGGCCGACCAGAGCGTCCATGTCCGGAACAGGACGGAGGTCCACATGAGAACCGGGCAGGAAGGCCTCCACGCCGCCGAGATCGACGGTGTAGCCGCCCTTGATGCGGCGGGTGATGGTGCCGGTGATGGTGCCGTTCTTTTCCAGCACGTCTTCGAGCTGGTCGAACAGCTGCATACGCTTGGCCTTGTCGAACGAAAGGGTGATGGTGCCATCCATTTCGTTCTTGCGGACAACGTACACATCGACGCGGTCGCCCACCTTGACCGTTATATTGCCCTGAGCGTCCCGAAATTCCTCAGCGGGGATCTGGCCTTCGGACTTGAAGTTCACGTCCACCAGCACAGTATCGTCGTCCACGCGCACGACTTCGCCCTTGACGATGGAACCTTCTTCAAGGTCGCCCATGTCGGGGTTGAGATAGTCTTCGAGTGCGCTCGCAAAGCTCATTTCGGAATCGATTTGGTTTTCCATGTTTTCGGCAGTTGCCATACGGATCCTCCAACCTAACAAACAGATTTCTGCCCTCGTCGGGCAGGTTTCTCTACATAGCAGGAATACCCTGGATACACAAGTCGTTTCTTTCGTCCTTTCCGGGAAAACGGGCTTTTTCTTGCTTGTCAGCAATCTGGACGCAAAAAGAAAAAAAATTTATGCTGAATCAAAGTAAAACACGCGACGCGCGTTGCAAAAGGACCGTTCAAAAGCATGGATAACGCAAAGGAAACAAAGGCTCTTTCCGTCAGCAGGGCGGAATCGGGGCAGAAACTCCTTAATTTTCTTCAGCGCCGCGTCAGCGCGCCCGCAGGCGATCTGCACCGCTGGATACGCACCGGGCAGGTGCGCGTCAACGGCGCGCGGTCGAAGGCCTTCGACCGCCTGAACGAAGGCGATCTCGTGCGCGTGCCGCCCTTTGCCGAGCGCCTGCCTGCGGGAGAAGAAACCCGCAAGGAGGCGAGAGTCGAAGCCGCGCCGTCCAAACTTGCCGTCGTGTTCGAGAATGAGGACATCCTCGTCATCGCCAAACCTGCGGGACTTCCCGTGCAGGGAGGCACGGGGCACAGGGAAAGCGTGGCTTCCATTCTTGCAAAAGAGCGGGCCCGCGCAGATTTCGTGCCTGCGCCCGTACACCGGCTCGACAAGGACACCTCCGGTCTTCTTGTGGCGGGCAAGACCTACGCCGCCGTGCGACTGCTTACGGACGCGCTCGCGGGGCGGGGCGAAGAGCGGCCGCGCAAGGAATATCTGGCCTGGGTGGAAGGAAGCTGGGAGAAGCGCGGCCCCGAGGAGCTGCGGGACTTTCTCACCCGCGACAGGCGCGAGCAGCGCGTGAAGGCCTCCGCTCATGCGGAAAGCGACGAAGCAAGAGAAGCCCGCTGCGTGGTCACGCCCCTTGAGGAACGCACGATTCGCGGCCGCGCCCACACGCTTCTGCTCATCCGTCTCATCACCGGGCGCACGCATCAGATACGCGTGCAGCTTGCCTCGCGCGGTCATCCCATCGTGGGCGATCCGTGGTACGGCAACACCGAAGCCGCACCGCGCGAAGGCCTGAAACTGCACGCCTTCCGTCTTGCGCTGCCGCTTCCCGGCGGCGGGACGAAGCGTTTCGAGCTCGCGCCCCCGTGGAAGGGGCCGTGGCGCTGCCACCCGGAAGAGAAAAAGGCCTAGGCGCGGCCAAGTTCCGCCCGGGTGTGTTCAGGCATCCGACGCTCCGGCCAGAGCAGAGCTTTTGTTCGCCTCCCCCGCCCCCGCGCTTTTCAGAAACAGCCAGACGGCGCAGCAGAACCGGGCAGCGCAGGCCCGGCTCTTGCCCGCGCCGGGCAGCACGCCGCACGGCAGGGTGTGCCCAACGCGCGCCTTTTCCCGACGCTTAGCCAAGGGCGTCCAGGCTTTCCGAAAAACGCGGACTCGCCGCCCTCGCTCACGGCAGCGTGCGCACCGTCACCTTCTGCGACGAGGCGCGGCCCTTATCGTCCACCACCCGCAGTTCATGCACGCCGTCCTCCGGCTGCCAGAGCAGCGTTTCGCCCGGCGCGGCGCGGCCGATGAAGCGCTCCTTCACAAACCAGAACACGGCCCTGGCGTCGGCGTCCGCGCTCGCCGTCAGCGCAATGCCGGTTGTCTTGGGCGACGAAAGACGGCGTTGATAGATCACGCCTTCCTTGGGAGAAATCACCCGCGGCGGCGTTCCCGCAACAGGCGTCTGTCCGCAGCCCGGCCCGAAGGGCGGAGGCGAAGGCTTGACCACGCCGGCGCGCAGAAACTGCGCCCGCAGATCGGAAGGCCAGAATTCCCACACCACTTCCTCCGTGCGTCCCAGCACGGGTTCGCAGGCGCGAAGCCCGGTTTCCCTGTCGATGAGAATGGTGCGGAACACGCCCGAAGAGCGTGTGGGCGAACGGCCGGGAATATACCAGGTTTCCGTGACATCCCGGCACAGGGAGGTGTCGATGTCGCCCGTGGCCGTACACACCTTTTCGCGCGTGATGTTGAGCCCTTCGTGCATGCGCGGCACCAGATCGGCGAAATCGGGCTCGGCAAAGGCCAGCGCCTGGGCGATGTCGGCAAAAAGAGGAGCCGCAACCTCGCCGCCCACCAGCAGCGGATTGGCGCGGTTGTCGAAGTTGCCCGACCACACCACGAGCACGTAGGGGCCGACCACGCCCGCCGTCCACGCGTCGCGAAAGCCGTTGGACGTGCCCGTTTTGAAGCGCAGCGGCACCGGGCCGGAGGAAGTGCGCACGAAATGCGCGCCGTCTTCCAGCATGCGCAGCGTGACGACCGCCGCTTCCGGCGACAGGAGCGACACGGCAGGACGCGTCTTCTCGCCTTCAAAAAGCCGGCTCTGACGCCACACGCCCCGATTCGCCAGCATGGCGTAGAGGCCGCCGAGCTCGCGCATGGTCACTTCCGCGCCGCCGAGCACCAGACTGAGGCCGTAGTGCTCCTCGCTGAAGGCGAACTCCACTCCCGCCCGCTGCAAAAAGGAAAACAGCCCCGGCCTCAGCTTTGAGGCCAGCAGAATGGCCGGAATGTTGCGGCTTGAGCGCAGCGCCTCCTCGGCGGGGAGCGGCCCGCGGAACACGCGGTCGAAGTTTTCCGGATCGTAGCCGCCGAAGCTGCGGGGCGAATCCTCAAGAAGGGTGCGGGGATGAATGAGGCCCTGATCGAGGGCCAGAGCGTAGATGAAGGGCTTGAGCGTGGAGCCCGGGGAACGTTTGGCGTTCGTGCCGTCCACCTGCCCGGAAATGGCGCTGCTGAAAAAGTCCGCCGAACCGACCAGCGCGCGGATCTCCATGCTCGGCCAGTGGATGAGCAGCGCGGAGGCGTTGTTCAGTCCGTACCTTCTGCCGCGCGCGGCAAAGCCCTGCACGGCCCGTTCCAGAATCTTCTGAACACGCCTGTCCACAAAGGAGCGCACGGGCCGCCCTTCCCGGGAAAGGGGCAGAAGTTCGCTCGATACGTGCGGCGCGTCAAAAGGCAGCGAGGACGGAGCATACACGCGAAGCGGCGGGAGCTTCCCCTCGCCGGAACCGCCCAGGCCGAGCGCTCCGCCCTTCTCCCCGGCGTCCCGCCCCGGCAGCACAAGACGCACCATGCGGGCGCGGGCGGACTCGAAGTCCGGGCCGTTCAGCGGACTGCGCCGCACGGGATTCTGCGGCACGGCGGCAAGCGCCGCGCTCTCGGAAAACGACAGGCGCGACGGCGAAACATGAAAGTACACCCGCGCGGCTGCGCCGATGCCTTCCACGTTGCCGCCGTAGGGCGCAAGATTGAAGTAGGCTTCGAGAATCTCGCTTTTTTCGTAGTGGTATTCGTACTGAAGCGCGCGGGCCATCTGCTCAAGCTTGCCCGCCACCGTGGTGGTGGAAAGCCCGAGCCTAAGCCTCGCCACCTGCATGGTGATGGTGGAGCCGCCCATGCGCCGCGAGCCGCCCAGCATGGAGAGCCCCGCCCGCAGCATGGAAAACGGATTCACGCCGGGATGCCGGTAGAAATGCCTGTCCTCGTACCGGAGCGCGGCGTTCACGGCTTCGGGCGCAATTTCGTCCAAACGCACGCGCAGCCGGAACTTCTCGTCGCTCGTCAGGCCCATGCGGAGCGGCTCTCCCTCCCTGCCCAGCACCAGCGGCGAAAAATCCACGCCGTCCAGAAGCGGCGGCTTCGGAGCGGCCGCAAGCCAGAGCCAGAAAAGAATCAGCGGCAGCGCCATCAGGCCGACGACTTTCCACACCACGGCGCGCATGCAAACTCCCGCCGCAGGGCTTCTCCCTCCCCAAGGGAAGGAAAAGCCCCGCCTGCTATTCCACATTCACCGTTCCGCCCGAGGAGAAGGCCCGAACGTCGCGGCGGTACATGTCTTCCGCCTGCACGGGCGGCAGGGTGAAGGTTCCCCGGCTGACCGCGCGGATGCGGTAGGTGAACACGGAAGGCTCGGCCTCAAGCGACGCAAAGAGAATCATCCGATCCTCCCTGCGATCGACGATCAGCCCTTCCGACGAGGCTTCCGACGCGCTCACGGGAGAGGAAAGATCCATTTCAAAGCCGCCGGGAAGAAGATCCACAATGACCGCGTCCTTGAGAGGACCGCCGTAAGAGCGCGCCGTCACGTTCACCGTGAGAAGGTCGCCCTGCCGGATCTTCGTTGCGGGAAGCCCTTCGGCGTCAAGATAGGTTCTCGTCACCTCCATGCCTTCGGAAAGCGCGCCTTCCGGCGCCTTGCGGTCGAAGCCCGCATCGGAAACCTCCCAGTACAGCGGCTGTCCGCCTGCGGGAACGTCGAGCGCGTAGGAGGCGCAGCCGGGAGCCGACAGCGTGAGCATGTTTTCCAGCATCTGCGGCTGCCCGTCGCCCGGAGCGAAGCCGGGCTGCACCTCCGCGCAGCGCAGCGACACGCCTTCCGGCACGGGCGCGGCCTTTTCCATGTCGAACAGCGCCCGCACGGCCAGCGCCGCGGAAAGCGTCACGTACCGGCCGCCGTTCGTCGCGTCGAAAAGTTCCTCCACAATCTCTTCCCGCGCCTTGTCCAGACGGTCGGGGAAATGCCTCGCCAGCACGGACGCGCGCAGACTGAGCGCAGCCAGCGCATCCAGCCGCGTTGCGCGAAATTCCGCCCCCGGCTTCCGATACAGGTCAAGAAGCGGCAGCACCGCATCTTTCATGCGCATGACGGCGCCGGACGCGGCAATGAGCGAGGACGTCACATCCTGCTGCCAGCCGGGAAAATCTTCCAGACGGAGCAGCAGCTGTTCCAGCGCCTGCGTGGTGATGCGTCCCTCGCGGGTGAGCACCCACAGCGCGTAGGCCAGCTCGCGGCTCTCCTCCAGAGAGGCGGGAACCTTGTCCGCCGCACGCTCCAGCGCGTTGAACACGCTTGTGTGCATGCCGCCGGGCACGGAGAGGCCGCATTCCTGAAGCGTCAGCAGAAAGTCCGCGGCATAGGCCGTCACCAGAAGATCCGGCTCCTCGCCGGGCCACAGGGACACGCCGCGCCAGCTGAGCGAGGATTCCACGGCGCGCAGCGCGTCGTCCACCCTCTCCCGTGCAGTCCGGCGCGCCTCATCCGCATTGCCGCTTTCCGCAAACAGCGCGGAACGCTTCAGGAAAAGCGCGTACGGCATGGCCCGGCTGATGCGCTGCTCCACGCAGGGGTAGGGATAGGCGTCGAGATAGCGCACAAGACCCCGCAGCGCAGGCAGAGGCAGCGCGGAAACCGAGGCCGAACCTTCGGCCCCGTAGGGATAGAGCGTGCGCCCCGTGCTCAGCGTTGTGGACGACGTGGCGACTCCCACCTTTGCGCTTGCGCGCAGCGCCGACGCCGGACGCACGGACAGCGAGCCAAAGCGCGTCACGTTCACGCCGTCGGCCGCCACCGTGAACGAGATTTCCGCGCCGCCCGGACGATCCGCAACCTCCACACGGAACGGCAGCACCGTTTCCGCGCCCGCCGCCACCGTGATTTCGGAAGGCGGCGCGTCGATCAGGCGCAGCGCGTCGTCGGTCTTCACCGAAAGCGTCGCGTGAAGCGGCCCGTCGCCGTTGTTGGCCACGGCCACGGCCGCCTCGAATCTGTCGCCGGGCGAAACCTGCGCCGGAAGCTGCGGCGTCACGACCACCGGCCCGCGCACCGTCGCCTCGGCAGAAGCGCTGCCCGCCGCGTCCGGCGAGGCCGCCACGGCCATCACCCGCACCGTGCCGCTGTAATAGCCCGGCACGGGAATGTCGAAACGGTTCGTTCCGGCCGCGAGCTCCACGAGGCCGGACCACCAGCTCACGGGAGGCTCGTTCCGCCGCTTGAAGGGATTGTGGAAGCGGCTTCCGGCCATGCCCATGTCGCCGCCGAACGCCGGCATGCGGAAGGTTCCGTGATCGGGCATGAGCAGATCGAACATCTGACGCGTTTCCACTTCCAGCGCCCTGTCGTTCAGCAGGTAGCGCAGCGGATCGGGCGTGGGGAAGGCGGTCAGCCTGAGCACGCCTTCGTCCACGGCAAAAAGCAGCGCCCGCCCGGCCCGGCCGGATTCCACCGTCACCGGAATGGAGCTTCCGGGCAGCACCGGCTCGCGGGGCGTTTCCACGCGAAGGCGCATGTCGCGCCGCTCCACGTTCACGGAAACGGGAGACACGGCAAACACGTAGGGATTCATGAAGGCGTCCGGCGAAGAGAGCGAGCGCACCAGCGACACGCTCACGTAGCCGCGGCCCTCGAAGTCGCGCGGAATCTCTATTTCCTGCACGCTGTCCCCGGCAGGCGCACGGAACCAGCGCCACGCCGCCACGCTGTCGCGCTCCAAGGTGATGAGGCCCGCCCCCTCGTAGGGCGAAGAAATAAACGCCCGGATGCGTCCGCCGGAAGCGCTCGAAGAGTTCTCCAGATGCATGCGCAAAGAGCCGGAAGGAAGCGCGGAGAGCCCGGCAAGGCGCAGATCGGCGTTGCCGGCCACGGTGAAGGGCACGGAAGCCATGACAAGCCCCCGGCTGTTGCGCACTTCCAGCAGAAATTCGCCGCACGCTCCGGTGGGAACGCTCCAGCGGGCCCGCCCGTCGCGGCCGAAGGCCGCGCGCGATTCGGCAATCACGCTGTCCACGGGCGTATCCTCGTAGCGGTAGCGGCCGTCCCTGTCCGTGACGAGCGACGTCACGTAGCGCCTTGCCGACACCCGGAACGACAGTTCTCCGGGATCGGCGGGAGCAAGATCGGGCCCGAGCGCCACGAATTCCAGCGCGGCCTCGCTGCCTTCGGGAATGAAGTCCAGATTGCCGGCCACACCCGTCGGACGGAAGCCGAGCACGCAGCCGAGCGGCGACACAAGAAATTCCTTCTCTTCCGTCACCGCGCGCCCGCCGCCGGGCTCGAAGCCTTCCACCAGAAGCCGACAGCGCAGCGTGCCGCCGCGCAACTTGTCCAGAGGCAGCGGCAGCACGGCGCAACCTTCGGCGTCGGTGCGCGTCTCGCCCAGTTCCAGCGTGAGCGGCGAACCCTTGTAGGGCATGGCGTCGTGGAAGGAAAAGTCCTCATAACCGGGGAAGGACAGCGCCGTGGGCCACACCGAGAGCTGCGCGCGCACCCGCCGGTCCGCCGCAGGCATGCCGAAAAGATTGCGGAGCGTCACCGCGGCGCTCGCGCTCGACGCCTCCAGCCAACCCCGGCCGGGCGCAGGCTGAAGAGCAAGCGAAAGCGCCATGGAATCGGGCTGAAATTCCTCCAGCCGCACCGCCGCCGAACCGAGCACCACGTCCATGCCGTGGGCGTCCGGCGTGCGCACGTCGAGACGATAGCGGCCCGACGCCGCGCTTTCCGGCGCCTGCCAGCTCACCTCGGCCATGCCGTCGGCCCCCACCTTGAACAGCCGCCGGAACATGGTGCGCTCCGAAGGATCCACAAGCTCGGCAAAAAGCGGCATGTCGGCGGGAAGCGCCTTCCAGTCGCCCCGTCTCACCAGCACGCCGAAACGCAGCGTCTCGCCGGGACGGAACATGCCGCGCTGACTGAACACGTAGGCGTTCACGCCGTCGGCTTCGCTGGTCTGCCCCTGCGTGGAAAAGCGGGACAAATCCACCACGCGGCTCTCGTCGGCCAGAGGCAGCCAGGCCATGTCCTCGCCGCCCGCGCCCTTTTTCCAGGCCGTGATCGCAATGGGACGACGCTCCCGCTCCAGACCGGACACGGAAGGCAGCACGGCGCGACCCTCGGCGTCGGTGACGGCCTCGGCCACGGGCAGCCCGTTGACGCCCACAATGCGCACCACGGCCCCGGACACCGGAGTGCCGCCGGAAAGCGAACACACGAACACGTCGCGCCCGCCCGCGGCTCCTTTTTTGACGATGAGCCCCATGTCGGTCAAAAGCAGAAAACGCGAGGCCGAGGCCACTTCCCTGTCGCCGTCCATGCCCGTAAGCTCAATGTAGGCAAGGCCGCGCCCGTTTCTGAACATGGGCGTCGCGTCAAGCGAAGAAAACTGCGGCACGCCGGGCTCGGTGCGCTGCAGGGAAATTTCGCCCGAGGCCGAATCGGAAAGCACGTCGAAGGGAATGCCCGCGGCCGTGAACGGCGCAGGCTGCGCGGCCGCCAGGCCCAGATAGGAATCGAGCACACGCGAAGCGCGCCAGCGGATGGCGGTAAGGCCGCTGGAATGAACGTCCAGCCTGCAACTTCCGCCGAGCGCGAGCACGTTGCCGGGCTGAAGAAACTCAAGTTCCGGCCGGAACGGCGCGGCATGGAACACCTCATGCCACGGCGAAGAGAGCGCGTATTCGCGGGAAGGGCCGAAGCCCTGCGGCAGATAGAAAAGCAGATAGCTCTCCGGCTCCGCCTTCACGCGGAAACTTATTTTTCCGGAAGGCACGTCGGCCTGCTGCAACGGCTCCAGAGCCACGGGCACGGCGCGGGCGAGCGTTTCCTCGTCGATGACGGGAGCCGCCGTCCACACCGTGGCGGACAAGGCGTTCTCGTTCATCGCACGGGGCAGGCGCAGCGCCTTCATGGAGCGCATGAGCTCGTCGGGACGCACCAGCAGGCTCGTTTCCAGATTCAGTCGGTACTCTCCGGCAAGCCGCTCATCGCGCGAAGATTCCAGCGACGCCTTCTTCACGCAAAAAATCGTGGTCGAACCGGGCACGGTCACCTGCGCCCGGGCCGTTTCCCGGCCCTTGGGAATCACCCAGCGCGCGCCCTTCGCACGCACCTCCCCGGCCACGCCGGGAAGAGAAAACGCCGTCACGGCGGGCATGCTTCCCAGCGCAAGCACGCGGGCCCGCACAAGGCAGTTGCCGTCCTCTCCCCAGACAAATTCCGGCCTGCCTAGTTTCAGCGCCGGGTCGGAGACCTCAAGGCGCATGTCCCGCTCCACCAGCGCGCGATCCGGCGGCGTGGTGAAGCGCATGTCGAAGGTCACGGCCCGCTCGCCGCTAGGATCGGGATCAATCCACACGTCGGCGTTCAGGCTGAGCAACGCCAGAGGCGGCGTGGCAAAGCTCACACGGGAGGAAGAGAGCTTTACGCGCGAAGGCAGCGGCACGCCTCCGAGGGAGACTTCAAAGTTCCGCCCCGCAGGCCACGGCTTTTTCGGCCGGAAGGAAAGCGTGCGGCCGTCGTCCCAGCGCCATTCGCCGGGAACGTCGGGCGAAAGACGCGCGCCGCGCACAATTTCGCCCTCCCTGCCGGGAGAAGCGAAGCAGCGGCCCGCCCACTCTTCACCGTAGGCTTTTTTGCACAACGCCTCGTCGGAATCGAGCAGCAGCGTCAGCGGCGCGTTGCCTTCCGGCGGAGGCGAAACCACCACGCGGACAAAGGCGGGCGACGATTCCGACGCGCCGAACGCGGCAGTGGCGACGAAACACAAAAGAAGCAGCGGCAGCAGGGTGACCCGATACGACATGGGCATCCTCCAGGAACAGTTTTCATTATCATAGGAAACTTCTTTCCTGCCGACAAGAAAGGAAAAATGCCCGGGACGCCGATATGGCGGGAAAAACGTTCCGCGCCGCGGAAAAGCACGTTGAAAAATATCCGAGCATCCGGGAACGGGCGGCACGCGGTGCGCCCGGCAGAGGAGAAACGCTCATGCGGCAAACGCTCCGCCTGCGCCGCGCCGGATATGGTGAACGCGCTCGCGGCGAAACATGTTGCGGCGGATGCGGCAGGCAGGACGCGCCGAGTTTTGCGAAAAACGCTGACTTCGCTGTCCGCCGCTTCGGGCGTGGCGTTTAAACGCAGGCGGACGCGGGCAATGCCCGCGTCCGCCGAAAATTGCGCGATGCGCTGCCGCGCCGACGGCCGAAGCCTCGGCGCGGAACACTCGATCAGAACATGCCCGGCAGATGGATGCCGCCGGAAATGTTGGCCATTTCGCGGTCGAGATTGGCGCGGCCGATGCGCACGGCCTCGTTCACCGCGGTGATGATGAGATCCTGCAGCATGTCCGTGTCGCCGCTTTCCAGCACCGACTTGTCGATGGTGATGGACTTCATTTCCTGACGGCCGTTCATGACCACCTTCACCATGCCGCCGCCGGCGGAAGCTTCCACTTCCTTCTCGGCCATTTCCTGCTGAAGCTTCGCAATCTTGTTCTGCATCACCTGCGCCTGACGCAGCAGGTCGTTCATGTTCTTCATGCCATGTCTCCTTGAAAGGCGGGGGCGCGCAGCCCTTCTGCCGCCGTGTTATCGGTTGATGGGGGTACAGCGTACCAGTCGGGCGTCGTAGGCGTCCTGAAACTTCTTGATGACGGGATGCGACTGAACTTCTTCCTTGAGCTCCGCCTCGGTGCGCACGATCCTCTGCGGAGGACGAAAGGCGATCTGCAAAGGACGTCCCGCCCACGAGGCCGCCAGCGACTCCAGCACGCGGAGCTTTTCCGGCCGCTGAAGCTGCTGCCCGATGACCTGCGAGAGCGCCTGAAGCACGAGCCAGTCGCCCCGCACCTCGCCCGTGACCTGACGGAGCATGGGCAGAGGAATGTCGTGGTTGTCCCGACAGGCGTCGAGAAACGTGTCCCAGGTGAGGGAGGTATCCACCGGCACGTCCTTCCATGCCGCGGAAGGACGGCGGGAGACCGGAGCCCGAGTTTCAGCAGGTTTCGGCGCTTCCGTCAAGTGCGGGGCAGGCTCCGGCGCGGGCTGGGGAGCGGGCTCTGCCGCAGGGGCCGGAGCGGCTTCCCGGGCCGCGGCCGACACGGGAGAAGACGCAGGCGCGGAAACGGATGCGGAAGCCGGAGCGCGCCGGACGAAGGACGGCGACGGGGCGCTTTGCACCGGCGCGGGAGCCTCCGAAGGCACAGATGAAGGCGCGGGCGCGGCGACAGGCGCGGCGGCCTGACGCGGCGCAGCGCTCTGCGCTGGGGCCGCAGACGAGGATGCGGCAGCCGGAGACGAGCCGGTTGCGCCTCCAGAGAGCGGCGCGGCGCTCTGCGGCGTCACGATCCCGGACGCGGGCGCAGCGATCGGCGCCAGTTCTTCGAGCGGCAGCAGGCGGGGCAGCATGGCGAGATTCAGCAGAAGAAGCTCAAGGCCTGCCGAGGGCTCAAGGCTGGTCAGAATGCGGCGCTGCGAATCGAGCGTCATCTGCCACGCGGCGTGGATGTAGGTCAGAGAAAAGCGCGACGCCATGGAGAGCAGCCGTTCCTGCTCGCTCTCGGGCATGTCGAGTTCCCTGGCGGCGTCCCGGCCAGCCTGCTTGAGGAGAAAAAGATTGCGCCACAGGCCGCACAGTTCCCGCAGGAAAAAGCCCATGTCCGCGCCCTGGGCCAGAAGTTCGCGCACGAGCACGGCGATGCCTGCGGCGTCCTGACCGGCCAGCGCGTCGAGCAGGCGGTCCATGACTTCCTGACCGGCCAGCCCCAGCACTTCGCGGGCCTGCTTTGCCGTGAGCGGTTCGTCCGGCGCGCAGCCGAGCGCCAGCACCTGCCCGAGCAGCGACATGGAGTCGCGCACGCTGCCCGCCGCGCGGCGGGCGATGAGATGCGCGGCCTCCTTTTCAAAGGGACGCCCCTCGCGCTGAAGAATGTCGCAGATGTGCGCTTCGAGCGTGGCCTCGGGAATCTGACGGAACACGAAATGCTGACAGCGGCTCACGATGGTCACCGGGAACTTGTGCTGCTCCGTGGTGGCCATGATGAAGGTCACGCGCGCGGGCGGCTCCTCCAGCGTCTTGAGCAGGGCGTTGAAGGCTTCCTTGGTGAGCATGTGCGCTTCGTCGATGATGAAGACCTTGTAGCGGCCTTCCAGCGGCGCGTAGCCCACGGCGTCGCGCAGGCGGCGGATGTCGTCGATGCCGCGGTTGGACGCGCCGTCTATTTCCACCACGTCCACGAAGTTGCCCTGCGTGATGCGGCGGCAGGCCTCGCACTCATTGCAGGGTTCGCCTGTGGGCGCGTGTTCGCAGTTCAGCGCCTTGGCGAATATGCGGGCTATGGTGGTCTTGCCCACCCCTCGCGTGCCGCTGAGAAGGTAGGCCGGGGCCACGCGGTCTTCACGGGCGGCGCGGGAAAGAATGGACTTCACCATGTCCTGCCCCACCACCTCGGCAAAGGTCTGCGGCCGGTACAAAGCCGCGAGGGATGCGTTTGCTGCCATAATGTATCCGCTCCGGGCCGCGTTCGTGCAGAAAGAACGCGGCAGATCATGAGGCCCGAAACGGGGCCCGTCAGGTACAGAAAAATTCACGAAAACCTTACGGCCTGCCCGTCCTCCGGTCAAGCGCGGAGAAAAAACGCGCGGGCACGGCCGCTGCCGGAAAAACGCTCTCCGGCAGGCCGTTCTTCCTCAGAAACGCCCTGCCGAATCTTCACACGTTCTTGTACGCGGCTTCCGCGGCCACCTGCTTTTCAACGCTGCCAAGATCGCCCTTGAGCTCGGTGCGTATCTTTTCGATGAGCGCGGCGGCCTGCGGACTCAGATGCTTGTGATGACGCAGCAGAATGCCGTTGTGAACCTGCGGCAGAATGCCGTCCAGCGGGTACGAACGCAGCCCCTCGCCGAGATTGCCGTACTTGCTGGCCATAAGACAAAGCTCGTCCATCACGGCCACGCCCATGCCCTGCTTCACGTAGCGCAGCATGAGATGATAGTTGTTCACGCTAAGCACGGTCTGCAACGGCTGGGAGAGCGACGCCAGCGACGTGTCGAAGTACGGATCGCCGCCTTCTTCCATGTTTTCGGCCAGGAAGGAAATGAACGGCAGGCGGATGAGATCCTCTTCCGTGGGGCGCTCGGGCAGATGGAATTCATTGTCCTCCCGGGCGATGAGCAGAGGCTGCGACGTGAAAAGCTCCTCAAGAACGCAGTTCGGAGGTTCTCTGGTCACGCCCGTCAGGCCGAAATCCACGCGGGAGCTGACCACGTCGTCCACGGTTTCGTACGGCAGCGCGCGACGAATTTTAATACGAACTTCAGGGTGTTCCCGACGAAACGCGGCAATGATGCGCACCGCTCGTGCAGAAAAGGGCAAATTACTGGAAATGGTGATCGTTCCGCGCAGGATTCCCGACGGCGAGCTGATGTCGGACTTCATGCTGCGCAAAAGCTCGAAGGTGGAGATGGTCCACGAGAGCAATCTTTCACCTTCTGGAGTAATACGCAGCCTTTTCATGTATCTATCGAACAACACTGTATCTAATTGCTGTTCGAGCTGTCTGATCTGCCAGCTGATGGTGGAAGGATTCCGATTCATGAGCTGGGCCGCCTTGCGTATGCTTCCCGTTTTGGCGGTGAAGTAAAACCCCCGTAAATGTTGGAAAAAATCGCCTCCCAATTCTTCAATCATGGCACCTTCCCCCGGACTTTGAGCAAGTCGTCGTGTTAATGTGTGATTTTATCAAACAATAAAAATTTTTTTTCGATTTGACAATAGAAGTCTTTTTTGTGAAATCATTGACACGACGGGAATGATTCCGGCGCGGCCCCCATTCCGTTGTCCCCGCCCGAAGCCGCGCTCTCTTTCCCATCCGATGTATTTTCAGAATCAGGGAGGAGTCATGAAAAGTTCAACTCATCCGCTTGGCACGCTGATCGAAACGGACGTGCTTGTCATCGGCTCTGGCGCGTCCGGCTGCGGCGCGGCCCTCGGAGCCCGCGAGCAGGGTCTGGATGTCGTGCTGCTGGATAAAGGCAAGCTGGAAAGTTCTGGCTGTATTGGTGGCGGCAACGACCACTACATGGCCGTCCTGAACGAAAAAGGCGCGCCTTTCGACACCGCAGACGATCTCGTGAAGTTCTACTCCAAGCCTCTGACCGGCTATTCCCCCGCCATGATCGTCAACGGCTGGTACAATCACATGTACCACATGCTGAAGCGCCTCGAAGACCGCGGCGTGCAGTTCAGCAAGAACCCCGACGGAACCTACAAGCGCACCCAGGGCTTCGGTCAGCCCGGCACGTGGTGGGTTCACATTGCCAACGGCATGACCATCAAGCGCGTCATGGCACGCATCGTTCGCGACTCCGGCGTCCATGTCCTTGACCGCATCATGGCCATGAAGATCCTTACCGACGGAGGCAAGGCCTGCGGCGCCATCGGCTGGAACGTGTCCACCGGCGAGTACGTCATCATCCGCGCCAAGACCGTGGTGTCCGCTCAGGGCCGCTCTTCCACCCGCGGCTACAACAACTCCACGCACAACCCCTACAACGTGTGGATGTACCCCTACAACACGGGTGCGGGCGTGGTGCTCGGCTATGACGCCGGCGCCGCCGTCACCGAACTCGACACCTATCAGCGCGCCACCATGGAGCCCAAGGGCTACGGCTGCCCCGGCATGAACGGCATCAACAGCTCGGGCGCTCACGAAATCAGCGCCATCGGCGAACGCTTCATGGGCAAGTACGACCCCATGTGGGAAAACGGCGTGCGCAACAACCAGATTCAGGGCACCTACCAGGAACAGCTCGAGGGCAATGGCCCGCCTTTCTACATGGACATGCGTCATGTCGACCCCGAAGTCGTGCATGAACTGCAGTACATCCTCATGCCCGGCGACAAGGCCACCTTCGGCGACTGGGCAGACTGCACCGGCACCGACTTCCAGCACAAGCTGCTGGAAGTGGAAATCGGCGAACTCATCTTCGGCGGCACCATCGCGGTGAACGACAACTTTGAGACCACCGTGCCCGGCCTGTACTGCGGCAGCATCTTCCTGTACTGCTCCGGCGCCATGTGCGGCGGCTTCGAAGCCGGCCGTCAGGCCGCCATGAAGGCTTCCGGCATGTCCGAAGCCGGCAAGATCGACGAAGATCTCGCCGCCAAGGTGAAGTCCAGCATCTTTGCCCCGCTCGGCAACGATCAGGAACTCACCTATCAGGAACTGGAAGAGGCCGCCCGCAACGTCATGATGTACTACATGGGCTTCCGTCGCTCCATGGCCGGCATGGAACGCGCTCTGGAAAAGATCACCTTCCTTGAAGAACAGATTCCTCAGCTCCACGCCGACACCCTGCGCGACCTCATGCGCTGCCATGAATCGTGCGAAGTTCTCAAGGTGTGCGAACTGGCCATCAAGGCCACCATGGAACGCAAGGAAACGGGCCGCTGCGTGTACAAGATTACCGATTACCCCAATCTCAATCCCGACATGGCGAAGCCCCTGCTTCTCCTCAAGGGCAAGAACGGCACCGAGTACCATTGGGGCAAGGCCCCTCTTCTGTAGAGCCCTTTCCGTCTGAAACTGTCCGCCGGGGCGGCAACGCCCCGCGACGGTTTCCCGGCGTCGGCGCAGCGTTCCGACGCCCCCCTCCCGGTTCTCCGGGAGCGGATCAGTCACTCAAGGAGTATTATCATGCCGCCTAGATATAGTCGTGAAATCACCCTGCCCATAGTCATGGGCGACAGCCTCAAGGAGCAGTTCCGCACCTCGCCGTGCGAGCATTTCTGCCCCGCAGGCAATTCCATCCAGAAGATGCAGGCGCTTGTGGAAAAGGGCGAATTCGGTGAAGCCCTGCGCTACCTGCGCGCCAAAAACCCCTTCCCCGGCGTCACCGGCCGCGTCTGCCCCCACTTCTGCCAGTCCAACTGCAACCGCGCCGGATACGACGCCTGCGTGAACACCCGCGCCCTTGAACGCGCCGTGTTCGACTACGCCCCCTACGGCTCCGCGCTGTTCAAGCGCCGTCCCGCCACGGGCAAGAGCGTCGGCATCATCGGCGGCGGCCCCGCCGGCCTCACCGCCGCGTACTTCCTCGCCCTGCTCGGCCATGACGTCACCGTGTACGAGGCCAACCCCGTGCTCGGCGGCATGACCCGCTACGGCGTGCCGGACTTCCGTCTGCCCCGCGACGTCGTTGACCGCGAAATCGGCTGGATCCTCGAAGTCGGCGTGCGCGCCCGCGTCAACACCGTGGTCGGCCGCGACATCTCCTTCGCCGACGTGCGCGCCGCGCATGACGCCGTCATCGTCACCACCGGCACCCCCAAGGAAAACAGCCTGCCCATCCCCGGCTGCGAAACCGCGGTGAAGGCCGTTGAATTCCTCCGTGCCGCGTCCCTCGGCCTGCGCCCCGAAGTGGGCAAGCGCGTGGTCGTCATGGGCGGCGGCGGCGTCGGCTTCGACGCGGCCTTCGTGGCCCGTCGCCTCGGCGCTGAAGAAGTGCATGTCGTCTGCCTCGAAAAGGCCGGTGAAATGCGCGCTCCCGCCGAAGACCTCGAACAGGCCGCCGAAGAAGGCATCCAGATCCACAATTCCTGCACCATGTCCGCCATCCGCACCAAGGACGGCAAGACCGCCGGTGTGGACTACTTTGAAGTGAAGGAATGCCGCTTCGACGAAAAGGGCCATCTGACCCTGGTGCCCGTGGAAGGCGGCGAACACACCCTCGACTGCGACACCGTGATCTTCGCCGTGGGCATGAAGACCGACCTCGACTTCATGGCCGAAGCCGGCGTCAACCTCACCCCCCGCAACTGGATCGTGGTGGACGGCAAGCAGGCCAGCTCCGTGGAAGGCATCTTTGCCGCCGGCGACGTGGCTTCCGGCCCCGCTTCCATTGCTGCCGCCATCGGCAACGGCCGTCGCGCCGCCTTCGGCGTGCATGCCTACCTGACCGGTGAAAATTCCCGCGTGTACGCCATCGGCGACGACAACACCATCGTTGCCCGCGACGATCTCGCCGGAACCAAGGAACCCTACGTGGTGCCCATGGAAGAGATCTACGGCATTCTCCAGTACGAGAAGACCGAACCTCAGAAACAGGCCTGCACCAACCACATGGACTTCACCGAAAACAACGCCGGCTACACCGCCGAACAGGCCCAGCTCGAAGCCGCCCGCTGCATGCACTGCGGACACTGCAAGGGCTGCGGCACCTGCGTGGACGACTGCCCCGGCTACGTGCTCGAACTCAAGCACCTCGAGAACGGCCTCGACCGCCCCGAAGTGGCTCACGGCGACGAATGCTGGCACTGCGCCAACTGCCGCACGAGCTGCCCCACCGGCGCCATAGGCTTCCGCTTCCCGCTGCGCATGCAGGTGTAAGAGCCTCGGCAAGCTGAACAAGCAAACGGCGCCCTGTCCTACTCCCCAGGACAGGGCGCTTCTTTGTCATTTTCTTGTTATAAAAAGAACAAATAGAGCGTATTTCTTGGAAACCCTTCGTTTTTTCATACGTTTTCCCTTTTGCTTGCGCGTTTTTTCTCTGCACTGAACGCCTGGTTCAAGCCGATGCGGCGCTGGTGCGGATCCTAAAGCGCCTTCTTTGGCATTATTCAGTATCTTATTTATTTTATTATAAAAAATTTTTGAAATGCGATCGTTTTCCGAGATTGTCGACATCTGTTTCTGCCGCTCGTGCAACGCCGTGCAAAGGTGTGTGATTTTATCAAACGAAAATAAAAAATTATCGATTTGACTTCCGATGGTTAAAATGTGATTTTTCTATCAACTTAAGTGCGTATTCTGCGCATCCGGGGCGGCGCAAAGCCTTTTCCATGGGGACGGAAGACCCCGGAGACGCAAGGCCAAAGGTTTTTCATCCGGAATATGACGGAATTTCCGGATGTTCTCTTTTTCACCGTGAACTTTCCAGGCGCGCCGCCGGGGGGCGGACGTCTGGCGAGGACGATGGCAATGATACAGCATATCGACGACGCTAAGTGTGTCGGCTGCGGCGTATGCGTGCAGAAGTGCCCTCTGGACACCATTCGTCTCAACGAGCAGGGAAAGGCGTTCATCGCGTATCCCGACGACTGCATGACCTGTTTCGTCTGTGAAAGACTTTGCCCCGCCGGAGCCATCTTTGTTCATCCGTTCAAGGAGAAGCTGCCCCCGGTCTTTCCGGGCCCCCGGTACGAAGCCGTGGAAGGCAACGACCTCAGAGACAAGGAGGTCTATCATGCCTAGCAGAACTACTCATGTCGTGGAAAGCGACCTGCTCATCATCGGCGGAGGCTCCGCGGGCCTGTGGGCCGCCAAGCGCTTCACCGAACTCATGCCTGAAAAGAAGGTCGTCATCGTGGACAAGGGCCCCAGGGAATGGGGCGGACTCATGTCCATGGCCGGCGGCGACTTCGACGCCGTCATGCCCGGCGACGACCTCGACGCCTGGCTCGAAGACTTCATCTACTACTTCGACGGCCTCTGCGATCAGGAGCAGATAGAAGAAATTCTCCGCCGCTCCCATGAACGCCTCGAAGACTATCAGCGCTACGGCTGTGAATTCTTCCGCAAGGAAGACGGCACGCTCAAGAGCATTCCGCAGCGCGGCCTGCCGCACGTCAAGCTGTATCCTGCCAAGCTTGTGGGCCGCGGCGGCGAAGACATGGTGCGCAGCCTTGTTCGCCAGCTCCGCAAGACCAATCTGACCAGCCTCGGCCGCATCGTGGTGACCGATCTTCTGAAGAAGAACGGCCGCGTGGTCGGCGCCGTGGGCTTCGATTCCATAAACGGCGACTTCTACCGTTTCCGCGCGCAGGTCGTCATTGCGGCCACGGGCGTGGGCGGCTGGAAAACCTCCTACGGCAAGAACACCCCCACCGGCGAAGGCGTGGAAATGGTGTGGAACGCCGGCGCAAGGCTCAAGGACTTCGAGTTCAGCCGCGTGTGGAACATGCCCCGTTACTTCGGCTGGGAAGGACAGACCAAGCTCATTCCCCTGGGCGCGCGCTTCGTCAACGCCAAGGGCGAGCCCTTCATGGAAAAGTATTCCCCCGTGCTCGGCGTGAATACCGACCCGCATTTCATCACCATAGCCATGGCCATGGAGATACGCGCCGGACGCGGCCCCATCTATTTCGACATCAGCCGCATCAATCCCGACGATCTGATCCTGCTCAAGCCCCAGAACGGCTGGCAGCTCATGAACTATGAGAAGCTCTGCAAGCTCGGCATGGATCTGTTCCGCGACAACACCGAATGGCTGCCGCAGATGACCATTTCCTACGGCGGCATGGAAGCCGGCATCAAGGGCACCACCAACCTTGAAGGTCTGTTCGCCGCCGGCACGGCCAGAAGCACCGAACCCGGCGTGTACGCCGGCGGATTCGCGCTCATGAGCACGTCCGTCACCGGTCATCTCGCCGGTGAAGGCGCGGCCGAATTCCTCGCCTCCGCCGCCCCCGTGGAAGACGACGCCGTGGATGAAGACATCGACGCCCTCGCCGAAGCCGTCTATGCGCCGCTCGGACGCGAAGGCCTCGCCCCCCACGACGTGCTGAGAAAGATTCAGACTGCCATGTTCCCCTACGACGTCTCCATCCTGAAGACCGAAGCCTCCCTCACGCGCGCGCTCGACGAAATTACGCGCATCCGCGAAGAGGAAGTGCCGAACATGGCCGCCGCCGATCCGCACTACCTGCTCAAGCTGCGCGAAGTGCGCGGCATGGCCCTCGTGAGCGAACTGTACCTGCGCGCCTCGCTGGAACGCCGCGAATCCCGCGCCGGACATTTCCGCGAGGACTACCCCCATCGCGCCGAAGACGGCCTCGCCTGGATTCTCATTCAGCGCGGTGACGACGGAAAGATGGCCTTCAGCAGAAAGCGCGTTCCCCTCGAACGCTATCGCCATCCCATCACCCGGTACTATCAGGACAATTTCCGCTTCGTGTCGGAAGAACACTAATACTCCGTTTCCACCAGGAGAACCTTACCATGGCTGCTACCACCAGCACTGCTCCCGCTGCTCCCAAAAAACTGAACGTCATGTACTTCGTACATACCATCATCTGCCTCGTCATCATGTTCGGCGTCGGGCAGCTTGCCCCCGTTGAACCGCTCACTCCGCTGGGCATGAACCTCATCGGCATCTTCCTCGGCGTGCTCTACGGCTGGATCTTCATCGACATCATCTGGCCCAGCATCGCCGGTCTGCTCGCGCTCATGCTCGTCGGCGGCATGAAGCCCGGCATGCTGCTCAACAAGAGCTTCGGCGACCCCATCGTCGTCATGATGTTCTTCATCTTCGTGTTCTGCGCCACCATCAACTACTACGGCCTCTCCAAGTTCATCTCGCTGTGGTTCATCACCCGCAAGGCCGTGGCCGGCAAACCCTGGCTGTTCACCTACACCTTCCTCGCCTCCATCATGCTGCTCGGCGGCCTCACCAGCGCCTCTCCCGCCGCGGTCATCGGCTGGAGCATCCTGTACGGCGTGTGCGAAGTGTGCGGATACAAGAAGGGCGACGGCTATCCTACCATGATGGTCTTCGGCATCGTGTACGCCGCTCAGGTGGGCATGGCCATCATTCCCTTCAAGCAGGCCGCCCTCACCGTCATGAGCGCCTATGAAACCATGTCCGGCACGCACATCGACTACGCCAAGTACATGTTCATAGCCATCGTCGCCTGCGCGCTCTGCTCCCTGCTCTTCCTGCTCATCGGCAAGTACATCTTCCGTCCCGACGTGAGCAAGCTCGCCGACCTCGACGCCAGCAAGCTCGACAAGGATCAGAGCCTCTCCCTCTCCGGCGTGCAGAAGGCCGTGCTCGGCTTCCTCTTCGCCCTCGTGGCCCTGCTGCTCATCCCGGCCTTCCTGCCCAAGGATCTCGCCGTGGTCAAGTTCCTCAAGAGCATCGGCAACACCGGCATATGCATGTTCCTCGTCGGCCTCATGTGCTTCATCAAGGTCAACGGCAAGCCGCTGCTCCGCTTCAAGGCCATGGTCGATGACGGCGTGGCCTGGGGCATCATCTTCATCCTCGCCATGGTCCAGCCCCTCTCCGGCGCCATGGCCAACCCCGCCAGCGGCATCACTCCCTTCCTGATGGCCGTGCTCGAACCTCTGTTCGGATCCGGTTCCCCGCTGTTCTTCTCCCTCTGCATGGGCCTCCTGGCTACCATCCTCACCCAGTTCATCAACAACGGCGCCGTGGGCGTGGCCCTCATGCCCATCATCTTCAGCTACTGCACCAACCTCGGCGTCGGCCCCGAACTGCCGGTCATCATGGTGGTCATGGGCGTGCATCTGGCCTTCCTCACTCCTGCCGCGAGCTCCAGCGCCGCACTGCTGCACGGCAACGAATGGGCCAGCACCAAGAGCATCTGGAAGTCCTCTCCCATCGTCATCCTGCTCTCCTGGATACTGATGAGTGCCGTCATCACCATCATGGGCTCGATGCTCTTCTAACGGTCAGCCTCCGCAGGTCTGACCAGGGCCGGGCGCAAGCCCGGCCCCGAAGCCCCTTTTCGCCCCCGCGAAAAGGGGCTTTTTCCGCCTCTTGCCTTCTTCCCCGCATCCCTGCTAGAGCTTGTTCTCAGAACGCCGACACTTCCCGCCGGCCTGCATCCGTCCCTTTTTCCGCCGGGAGCGCATTCATGCCCGTCACAACCCTCTCCGAACGGCGTCCGTCCAGGCCCCTGCCCGGCTTCATGCCCTTCGCCGTGCCCGTGGTGCAGGGAGAAACCGACGTCGAATCCCCCGTGTGGAAGGAAATCCGCCGCGAAGGCACGCGTCTCGTGTTTCGCGCCGGCACGTTCATCGATCTTTCCGGCGAACATCTGCTCGACATGTACTGTCTGGAAAAGGGCAGCGTGCGCATCGTGTTCGACACCCTCGAAGGCAGACAGCGGGCCCTCATGACCTTCGAGCCCGGCGGCATCTTCAACCTGGCCTGCGCGCTCACGCAAAAAGACGCTTCCGGGCAGTACCAGTGCGTGCGCAACAGCGTGATCTGGCGCGTGCCCGGCACCGTGCTCAAGGACGAAAACGGCGTGACCGCCTGCCCGGCCCTCGCCGCCTACGCCCTGCGCCAGATGGGAACCGTGGCGCTCATCCACAGCACCTTTCTTTCCGACATGCTCATGGACGACTTCGTCATCCGCTTCTGCCGCTATCTGCTCTCGCTCGCCACAAGGCACGACGACGTGGAATTTCCCCTCGGCATCACGCAGGAACGCTGCGCCGCCATGCTGGGCGTGCATCGCGCCACGCTGTGCCGGGCCATCCAGTACCTGAAAAAGAACGGCGTCATCGAATGCTTCCGCCGGGGACGGGTTCACATTCTCGATCCGGCCGGACTGCGCGCTCTTGCGGGCATGTAGCCGCGCAGGACTCCCTCCACAGAACTCAGACGTCGCGCATCCGTTTTCCTCGCGCGAGAAACCGCGTGCTGCGCCCGCCGCGCCGAAAGAGCAGGATCCGGGAGGAGGTCGCAACATCCGCAGGAAGCACAGGGGCGAACGCCCTCGTCCGCACTGCGAAACTCCGAGCACGGCGCGCCCGCCTTGCTCGCTCCGGGACGCTTTTGCAGGCATTCGATCCGCACGCCGCTCAACGGCAAATCTTCCATGCAGCCCCGGCGCAACGCCCCGCCCTCCGGCCCGCAGCCCGACGAAAATTTTTCCGCAATTCCCGGTTCAGCGCCATGCTCCCGCCGACGCCCGGCGGCACATGCCTCCCGCAGCTATCCCCGCAAAGCCGCCCCTCCGGCGCAGCGCCGGAAACTATCGCCTCTTCGGCCCGGCGAACGGAGACAACCGGCTCCGGGCAACGACCGGGAAGCCCTCCGTGCCACTCCCGAAAAGCACCGGTTTCACGTCCGGCTCAGAGCCGCCAAGCCCCCGCCCGACGCAATGTCTGGATCAGCTCCCCCCTGACACGTCCGACTCAAGGCCCGATGCCTCGCCCACCGGCCTCCCCTCCCTCTCGCCCCGGTTATCCGCCAAGGAGCGCTCGAAAACGCCCGACGCATCTCGAGAGCGCACGACAGCGCCTGCGAAAACTGAACCGACTCGTACCTTTTCTCTGTTTTTAATTTTATTTGTGAAATAATTCTTTTATCAAGACTCCGAACTGCCGCTCGTCGCCGGCCTCTGTCGGCCCGCATCTGCGCTCGGCCCATCCCCGCAACTCTTTTCGGACGCGCGCCCTCCTGAGCAGCGCCCTGCCTTCCCGCGCGACGCTCCGCGATCTGCGCTCTCCCTTCTTTTCCGCAGAAGAAACATTAATTTTTTCTTCGCCATCTCTCTGTTATTCTTTTATTTTTTTTCTTTCTTTCTGAAAAATATTCAAAATGTCGCATGCGCGATATTTTCCCTTCCCGGCTTGTGAAAACATGTACGCATCGATGGTCAACAACGCCCACCGCGCGAATCTTATTTTTGCGAAGGAGAAGGAATATGCCTCCGGTAATCGACAGAGAAAAATGCCTTGGCTGCGGCGTATGCGCCGACGTGTGCCCCCTGCAGGTGTTCAGTTTCAACAGAGGCAAGGACAAGATGCCCGAAGTCAAGCGCCCCTACGAGTGCTGGCACTGCAACGCCTGCGTGCTGGACTGCCGGGCCCACGCCATTGAACTGCGTCTGCCGCTCACGCACATGCTCCTGTACGTGGATGCCGACACCCTGAAGCCCAAAGATCTGCCCGTGCGCTGAAAACGCGCCTTTCGGCAGCCGTGTTCCCTTCGGGATCTTCTCTCTCCCACTCAAAACATTTTCTCTGGAGGTACTCCATGATTCCTCTTAAAGAACAGCATGAAGCCGATGTGGCCGTCATCGGCGGCGGCATAGCGGGTCTTATGGCCGCCATCGCGGCGGCGGACAAGGGCGCAAGCGTGGTTCTTCTGGACAAGGCCAACACGAAGCGCAGCGGCGCAGGCGCCACGGGCAACGATCACTTCCTGTGCTGGATTCCCGAAAAGCACGGCGACATCAGCGTGGTGTACAACGAATTCATGGACAGCCAGAACGCCACCAGCAACGACACCCCGCTCGTCATGCGCTTTCTGGAAACCAGCCCCAAAATCGTGAACATGTGGAACGACTGGGGCATCAACATGAAGCCCACGGGCGACTATCACTTTGAAGGACACGCCTATCCCGGCCGTCCGCGCATCTTCCTCAAGTACGACGGCCACAATCAGAAAAAGGTGCTCACCGAACAGGCGAAAAAGCGCGGCGTGAAGATTCTCAATCACGCGCCCGTGCTGGAAATGTTCCGCAACGCCGACGGCGTGACCGGCGTGCTGGCTCTCGACGTGTCCGGCGACGAACCTTCCTTCATCATGGTGAAATCCAAGGCCGTGGTGGCCGCCACCGGCTACGTGAGCCGCCTGTTCACCACCGATCCCACGCCGAGCCAGATGTTCAACACCAACATGTGCCCCTCCGGCACCGGCGACTCCATTGCGCAGGCCTGGCGCATCGGCACCTATCTCGTGAACATGGAAAAGACCTACCGCCACGCCGGGCCCCGCTTCCTCGCCCGCTGCGGCAAGGCCACCTGGATAGGCGTGTACCGCTACCCCGACGGGCGTCCCGTCGGCCCGTTCATCACGAAGCCCAACGTGGAAACGGGCGACATGACGAGCGACGTGTGGTCCTCGGCCTTCACCGATCTCAAGCTGAGCGGCCGCGGCCCCGCCTACATGGACTGCTCCGGCGCGAGCAAGGAAGATCTCGAACACATGCGCTGGGCCATGAAGTGCGAAGGCCTCACCGCGCTTCTGGACTACATGGACAAGGAAGGCATCGATCCCGGAAAGCACGCCGTGGAATTCGGCCAGTATGAAGCCAACCTCGTCACCAACGGCATAGAAATCGACATCAACGGCGAGAGCAACGTGCGCGGACTCTTCGCCGCCGGCGACATGATGGGCAACATCAGCGGCGACATCGGCGCTGCGGCCGTGTACGGCTGGATTGCCGGCCATCACGCCGCGGACTACCAGACCCTCGCCCTTGCCGAAGGCACGCCGGACAACGCCGAGGAACGCATGGCGTTCTACAGCGCCATTTACGAACGCAAGGTGGGCGCTTCGTGGCAGGAAGCCAACTTCGCCCTGCAGCAGATCATGACCGAGTACGCCGACTGCGGTCCGCACCGCGTGCGCTCCGACACCATGCTCACCGCGGGCATCAAGTATCTCGGCGACCTGCGCAAGAAGATAGAAACGCAGATGTACGCCACCGACGCCCACGAACTCATGCGCGCCGCCGAAGTGGTGAACCTGCTCGATCTCGGTCAGGCCCTCATGATCTCCGCCAGGGAACGCAAGGAAAGCCGCGGCCGTCACATCCGCTCCGACTACACCTTCACCAACCCGCTCCTGCGCGACAAGTTCCTGCGCGTATGGAAGGAAGGCGATGAAGTGAAAACCGCCTGGCGCGACCGCCTCATCTGAGTTTTCTCTCCCCCCTCTCCCCGGTTTCCCTCTGCGGAAACCGGGGCATGGCGTTGTTTAACGCCCGCGCCGTCCGCCGTTTCCGCTCTCATTCCGCGGCACTCCTTTTCCGCTTCTCCGACGTGCATCGACACGTCGCCCTGTTTCCGCCCCCGGTCGACGCGCTCTCCCTTCGTGAACTTTTTTCCGGCTCAGCCCGGAACATCCGCCACCCCCGGAGGAACCATGAAAGTTCTGCCCATGCTCCGCTGGCCTCTGACCCTCATTCTGCCCTTCATCGTCTATTTCGCCGCGCCCGCCGACATTTCGCCGAAAGCGCCGCTCTTCATGGCCATGACCAGCATGGCCGTGCTGGCCTGGGCCTTCAACGTGTTTCCGGCCATCGGCGTGGCCGCGCTGCTCACCTTCGGCTACGTGCTCGGCAACGTGGCTCCCATGGAAGTCATTTTCGGCCCGTGGGCCACGGTGCTGCCCTGGATTTCCTTTGCCGCCGTGGTCATCGGCGAAGCCATGGACAAAACTGGGCTCGCCAGACGCCTGGCGCTGAGCTGCCTCTCCCTTGCGGGCGGCAGCTTCATGGGCCTTGTGTGGGGCTTCTTCATCGGCGGCCTGGCGCTGGCCCTGGTGCTGCCTTCCATTCTGGCCCGCATGGTCGTGCTCTGCGCCATTGCCTCCGGCATCGTGGACACCCTGAAGCTCGATCACAAATCGCGCATGTCCTCGGCCATCATTCTCATGGCCTTCATGGCCGCGGCCGCGCCGCAGTTTCTGTTCCTGCACACCTCCGAAAGCTTCATCTGGGCCTTCACCATGCTCTTCAAGGACGGCACCACCGTGGACTTCTGGCAGTACGCCTGGCACGGCTCCCTGTTCTCCGTCATCTACACCATGGCGTCCATGGGCGTCGTCTGGCTGGTGAAGGGCAAGGAACAGCTCACCTCCATGGAAAACGCCCGCGCCTTCATTGAAAACTGCAGCAGAGAACTCGGCCCCATCAGCACCAAGGAAAAAATTCTCCTCGTGCTGGTGCTCGGCATGGTGCTCGCCTTCATGATTCAGCCCTGGACCGGCGTGGACCCCGTGTTCGTCTTCGCCGTGCTGGCCATGATCTGCTACATGCCCGGCATCAACATTCTGCCCAATGAAGGCATCGGCAAGCTGGAAATCATGTTCCTCATCTTCATCACCGGCTGCATGTCCATCGGTTTCGTGGGCGGAGCCGTGGGCTTCAACGCCTGGGCCGTGCAGCAGATTCTGCCCGTGCTTCAGGGCTGGGGAGAGAGCATGTCGGTCATCATCGCCTACCTCTCCGGCGTGGTCGTCAACTTCCTGCTGACGCCCCTTGCCGCCACCGCCGCCTTCACCCCCGCCATCGGCGAACTCGGTCAGGCCCTCAACATGAATCCGCTGCCGCTCTTCTACGCCTTCCAGTACGGCGTCGATCAGTACATCCTGCCCTATGAAGCCGTGTACTTCCTCTATATCTTCATCACCGGACGCGTCACGCTCTCCCACGTCATTCCCGCTCTCGCCGCGCGAACCCTGATCTGCGGCGTGCTGCTCGCTCTGGTGGCCATTCCGTGGTGGAACTTCGTAGGCATCATGTAAATTCTCGAATCCATGCAGAACACAGGGCCCGGCGGACGCGTCCGCCGGGCCCTGCCGCCTCTTCCGGTCACGATTGACGCTCCGCCGCTGTCGGGCTAGACTGTTCGTTCCTTTCAAATGCCCGGGCATCACGCCCTACCGCATATCACGCAGATTCGAGGAAATCAGCCATGCTTGATCTCAAACTTCTTCAGAAACATCCCGAAGTGGTGGCCAAGGCTCTGGCCGACCGCCATTCCAACATTTCCGTCGACGACTTCCTGGCTCTGGACGAACGTCGCCGCGCCGTGCTCACCGAAGTGGAAACGCTCAAGAGCAAGCGCAATGCCGACTCGGCCGAAGTGGCCCGCAAAAAGCGCGCCGGTGAAGACGCTTCCGAACTTCTGGCCGATCTCGGCAAGCTCTCCGACCGCATCAAGGAACTCGACGCCGAAGCTTCCGAGATCAAGGACAAGGTCTATCAGTGGATGCTCCGCGTGCCGAACATTCCCGACGCCTCCGTGCCGGTCGGCCTCGACGAAAACGACAATCCGGAACTGCACCGCTGGGGCACGCCCCGCGAGTTCACCTTCCCGCCCAAGCAGCACTTTGAAGTGGGCGCGGCCCGCCGCGGCCTCGACTTTGAACGCGGCGCCAAGCTCGCCGGTTCGCGCTTCTGCGTGTCGCACGGCGTGTTCGCCAGAATGGAACGCGCCCTCATGAACTTCTACCTCGACACCCAGACCACCGAATTCGGCGCCACCGAAATTCTGCCTCCCTTCATGGTCAACGCCGCCACCATGCAGGGCACCGGTCAGCTGCCCAAGTTCGAGGAAGACCTCTTCAAAATGCCCGCCTGGGACTACTACCTCATTCCCACCGCCGAAGTGCCCGTCACCAACCTGCACGCCGGCGAAATCCTCGAAGAGGATCAGCTGCCCCTGCGCTACACCGCCGGCACCCCCTGCTTCCGTTCCGAAGCCGGCTCCGCGGGCAAGGACGTGCGCGGTCTCATCCGTCAGCATCAGTTCATCAAGGTGGAAATGGTGCGCTTCGCCCATCCCGACAAGTCCTGGGAAGAGCTGGAACACATGCGCCGCTGCGCCGAAATCCTGCTCGAAAAGCTGGAACTTCCCTATCGCACCATCACCCTGTGCACCGGCGACATGGGCTTCGGTTCCGCCAAGACCTACGACGTGGAAGTCTGGCTGCCCGGTCAGAACACCTACCGCGAAATCTCGTCCTGCTCCAACTGCGTGGACTTCCAGGCCCGCCGCGCCAACATCCGGTTCCGTCCCAAGGGCGGCGGCAAGCCCGAATTCGTGCATACCCTGAACGGCTCCGGTCTGCCCACCGGCCGTTCGCTCGTGGCCATCATCGAGAACAACCAGCAGGAAGACGGCTCCATCGTCATTCCCACCGTGCTGCGTCCCTACATGGGCGGCCTTGAGGTCATTACTCCCGACATGTAGTCGGATTGTTCAAAAACTCTCCGGCGGGAGACGGCGTTGCCGTCTCCCGCTTTTTTCTTGCCTTCAGCCTCGAAAAAATAAACGCCGCCGCGGCGCGCCTCCGGAGCCCCGCGGAACGCGATGCCCCAAAACACGCGCCGCAAGCCGAATTTCCGGCAAAATTTCCCCTCCTTCGCCTGCCCGGGCAGCTCGCGCGCCTGACGCTTCGTGGCGACTTTTGCCCCCGCGCGTCCTGCCGCTTCGCGCACATCATCAATATTTTTTCCTCTTGTTGCCTTTCTTAGAACAACAATGTGAAATTTTGAGCTTTATTTTTTGCCGTCTTTTTATTTTCCTGAAAGCCGAATCATCCTCTCTCCTGGACGGATGTTCGCCTTTTCCATCACCGAATATATCAGGAGCTTCACATGAACAGACGTCAGTTTTTATATGGAAGCGCGGCCGCACTTCTTGCGGGCGCCGTGCCCTTCCATGCCTTTGCCACCGAAGGCCCCGTGGTCAAAACGGCCAAAGGCAGCGTGCGCGGTCTTGTCATGGACGGCGTGCATGTGTTCAGAGGCGTGCCCTGCGGCATGCCCCCCTATGAAGGAAAATACCGTCTGGCCCTGCCTGAATTCGTTCCGGCCTGGAACGGCGTCGTCGATGCCGTCAATCCCGGCGACATTCCGCTCCAGCCCGGCGGCAAGGGCAAAATTCTGGGCGGCGGCGACTGCCTGCGCCTGAACATCTGGACCCCCGCTCCCGGCAAGACGAAGTGCCCCGTCATGGTCTATATTCCCGGCGGCGGCAGCACCCGCTGCGACAACAACGACGTGCGCTACGACGGCACCGCCTTTGCGCAGGACGGCGTGGTGCTCGTCACCATCAACTACCGCGTGAACGTGGACGGCTTTCTCAAAATCAAGGGAGTGCCCTCCAACCTCGCCCTGCGCGACATGATGTTCGCTCTGCGCTGGGTGCAGGACAACATTGCCGCCTTCGGCGGCGATCCCGACAAGGTCACGGTGTTCGGTCAGTCCGCGGGAGCCACGCACATCACCTCCCTCATTTCTTCCGGCAAGTCGAAGGGCCTTTTCCGCCGCGCCATTCTGCAGAGCCCCTCGGCCATTGCGCAGTACACCAGCGAACAGGCTTCCGTGGCCTCCGCCGATCTGCTGGCCTTCTACGGCATTGAAGACAGCCGCGAAGCCGTGGCCGCTCTTTCGCCGGAAAAGCTGCTCACCTTCTCCGCGTTCGCTTCCGCCAAGGCCAAGGATCCCGAATGGGGCCGCATGCTGCAGGGCAACGTTTCCGTGTTCAAGCCCTACGTTGACGGCGACATTCTCATGAAGCGCCCCGTGGACGCCATTGCCGACGGCGCCGCCAGGGATCTGGACGTCATGGTCGGCTCCGCCGAACAGGAATGGCGCTACTACACCGTGCCGAGCGGAGCCATCGACAAGATAGGCGAAGACGCGCTCAAGAACTTCGTGTACACGACGGGATTTCCCGCCGACATCGTGGAACGCTACCGCAAGGCCGGTCGCGGCGACACCACCGGCGATCTGTTCACGGCCCTCCAGTCCGACCTCATCTTCAGGATGCCCGCCAACAAGGTACTGGAAAGCCAGAAGAAGGCAGGCGGCAAGGCCTGGGCCTATTCCTTCGCCTGGAGGAGCCCCTGCTACAACGGCAGACTCGGCGCGGCCCACAGCGTGGATCTGCCCTTCGTCTTCAAGACGCTGCACAAGGACTCGCAGCGCGTGAAAAACACCCTCGGCGACAATCCTCCGGATGCGCTGGCAAACGCCATGCATCGCGCCTGGGTGAGCTTTGCCTCCACGGGAAACCCCGGCTGGACGCCTTTCGATCTCGACCGCCGCATGACCATGCGCTTCGACGTGGAAAGCAAAGAAGTCTCCGATCCGTGGAAGACGGAACGCGAGAACATGCCGCTGAAGTAATTCGATTCCTCGCGCCGGGCCTCCCTGCGCGCCTAAAAACGCCATAGAAAAGGGCGGAACGCACATGTTGCGCTCCGCCCTTCTTTCTTCGGACGAACCTTCCGCGGCGGGACAAGCGCCGCTCCCAAAACGCCGACGCCGCAACTCCGGACTGACGGATTGACCGTCATCAGTTTCTGACCTTCCTGTACTCTTCCATGACAAAAGCCATCTGCCCGGTAACGGCTACCTGCTCACTGCAACGTTCGACAATCTTTTCTCTTGCATTTCTTCGTATGTCGTCAAACTCCTCCCTGTGGTCAAGCACTCGACTTATCGCTTCCATCTGCCGTCCACCTTCCTTCGGGAGCACAAGCATTGTTTTCCCATCATGGAAAAACTCGTCGTCAGCATCAGAAGAGGGCATCATCAGCAAGGTTCCGCAACTCATGGATTCAAGCATTTCCTGAAGCGGCGGAATGGTATATTCGGGGAAAACATGGATCGTACTGGAACATAGAAGCGTGCGATAGGCAGCATTATCAAGTCCCCCGGCAGGAAAAATGCGTCGACTTATCTCTTCCGGCAGCACACTATACGCCTGCCTCCATCGGTCTCTGTACGCATCGCTGCCGAATGTCAGGGCAACGCGACAATGCGGACGATGCGTCAGCAATCCGAACACGAGCCTCATCATCGCTTTTGAGGCGTCGCCCCCCACTTTCATGTGGACCGTCACCAGCTCTCCGTCATCCGACGCGTCGGAAAAGAACGCGGACAGCCTGCGGGGCTGAGGGCTGAAGAATTCCGTATTCACATACGGCGGCCATATGTGGATGAGAGACTGCAGAGAGGACGGAAAATCCATCTTCTGCCCTTCTGAGCGCACGAAATACAAGTCGCTTTGCACCACCGTCATTTTCTGCATATCCATCACGGCTTCAAAGCGCGCGTCGTCCGCTTCCGAGCTGCGGCGAAAGCCTCGAAACAATGAAACCACAAACGCATGAGGAAACGCATGGCGGAGAAACAACGCCGGACCGTCAAAAAACGAGACGAAAATGATGTCCGGTACGAAGCCTGTATCCCGGATATGAATGAATGTCTGCAACGCCTGTCTGCCCAGACTGAACATTTTTTCCCACTCAAAAACAAATGCGTCCCTGTTCGGGGAAAGATGTTCGCGGGTTCTGGCAAGATTCAGCCGGGCATGGATCACCCCGGAAGGCGATTCCTCCCTCCGCTGATGAAAGGAAAGAAACATCACGCTGTTTGCGGGATCGGAAGCCAGCCGTGCAGGCATGGTCCCGAATATTCCGGGATAGCTGTCATTGCAGAACAAAATTTTCATGTCTCTCCTGGAGCATTTTCAGTTTGAAACGCCCCACGTTTCAAACCGTACGGACTGTCGCTTCACAGAAAAAACGCTGTTTAGCCGCAACATCGCGTTTCGCCTGTTGCAGCGGCAAACGCTCTGCGCCGCCGTACCCCTGTCTGTCATGCCGCATCCATTCTCAATAGTAACCTATCGTATATAAAAACGAAAAGGGGCGGAAGAGTTTTCCTTCCGCCCCGTGCCGTGATTATTCAGGCATGGTAATCTGATCTATCGGCTCATGATCGGCAGGAGTTGTCTTCAGCATTTCCGTACTGATATCCAGGCAGGGAAGGAGCTGCCCGGCCAGCGCCTTCATGCGATAGGCCGCAATAAGCGTATTGCCGAGGGCTGTGGCCGCCTGCGTGGAGGAGTTGAACAGTTCGTTTTCCGCATCGAGCACGTCGAGCAGGCTGCGCTGTCCCATGATGAACTGTTCTTCATAGGCGGAACGGGTCGTCTTGTTGTATTCGATGGCTTCGCGGTAAAATTCGAGCTGCTTCTGCGCGGAAAGAAATTCCGTCCAGCTTTCCTGCACGTCGAGCTTGAGCTCGTCCATGTAGTCGTAAAGAACCCTGCGGCTCTGACGAATACGGGCGGCAGCGGCCTTGTTTTCCGCAGCATCGGCACCGCTGTTAAAAATATTCCAGCGGACGACGGCGGCCACGCCGAATTCAGCAGTCCACAGCTGGCTCTTGCCGTCGCGGTCGGAGTAGGACGGTCCGGCCTCAAGATCAAGCGTGGGGCTGTAGGCGGCTCTCGCCTGTTCCTTCACCGCTCTGGCAGCCTTGACGTCTTCAAGGTAGGCGGACACCTTGGGATTACCCTTCTGTGCGGCATCAAACACTTCTTCGGCAGAGGCGAACATGCTGTCGGGCATGGTCACGGGGGCGAGATCCATGGCCGCATGATGCGTCAGACGGGTATAGGTTTCTTCGCCGTTGCGAAGAGATGCGCGGGCTTCTATGAGCGTGGACTGTGCACGGGCAAGACGGCTCTGCGCCTGAGAGACGTCGGCAATGGTGTCCACACCTTCCACGGCACGGGCACGGGCCTGCGCAAGTATTTCCTCATGCCGCTTCACGTTCTCCTGAGCAAGCTGAAAAATCTGCATCCGCCGCAGCACGTCCACATGGGCGATGATGGCATCGAGAGCAAGAGAGTTCGCGTTGTCGAGCACGCGGTGATCCATGGAGCGGTAGGTGGCTTCCGCTTCACGAACACGACCGCGGGTCAGCCAGCCGTTCCACAAAGGCTGCGTCACAAGCAGAGAGGCGGAGGAATACGGAGCCGCTTCATCGTAATTGTACGATCTGGTAGTGCTGTCGGAAAGTCTGCCGAATCCGCCTCTGGCCGTAAGATCCACCCTGGGCCCGTAACCGGCTTTGGCGCGATCCACCTCATACCCCACGGCAGAACGGTTTTCCTGTACGGCCTTGAGAGAGTTGTTCACCCTCAGCATGGATTCGACGGATTCTTTGAGAGAAATGTCCTCGCCCCCGGACGCATACACGGAGGAAGCGCACAGCATGACTCCCATGCATCCCGACACGATAACCTGAGAAAATTTCTTCATAATTCCTCCAAAAACACTTTCCATGAGACACAAAAATACAGGCGGACACATAGGTATGGTATTACATTTTGCATATCTTCATCAAGCTCGTTTTTATCGTCACATTTTTATCATAATATACTTTTATATACAATAATTACGTTCTTTTTTGCAGTGAAAGCCATGCATTTTAAGCACCTCATAAAACAAATTGCAACAGCACAGCTCCTTTACGCGAAAATTGCTCCCGCCTTTTGCCCCACCTGTTTTCCGTCCACGAGCATGTTCAGGTTGAACCCCTTTGCGTTTCAAACCATACGGCCTGTCGTTTTGCGGAAAAACGCTGTTTTCCCACTCAATTTTGGCCGGATGGCGCTGTGCCGCTGCATCGCATTTTCTTTTTTAAAGGCCAACCGCTCGTGGCGGGAAAAAGAGATGAAAACAGGGCCATCGGTTCAGCCGAAAGCGTTACCGACAGCCCTGCTGGTCAAAGGTTAGCCCTGGGTATTGTTGAGAATGAAGACGGCCTGCTGAACCTCGGCATCGCTCGGCTGGGTCATGACACTGGTGTCAATTTCCACTGTGAGACCGCCGTTTGTATAGGAGACAATGCCGTTCTCAGTACCAGTAGTGGTAGGCTTCCAGTCTTCGCCGAGTTCTATCCTGTCGCTGCCGTTTTCCTCGTGCGTAATGGTAATGCCGAGCTTGCTCAAATCTTCCATGCTGGTCAGACTGAGGTTGTCTCCCCTGATCAGCACTTCCACATCGTTCACAAGAGGCTTACCGTCCTCCTTTTGTGTCTGACCAAGAAGGTCATTCAGAGAAGGCGTGCCCGAATCGCCGAGCATGACATCCAGTCCGCTGCCGCCGTCGATGAGGTAGTCGTTGCCGTCATAGACTATGATATCGTTGCCCGATCCGGCGAAGACTATGTCTTCACCTGCCCCGCCGACTATATAATCATCACCGCCCATGCCGAAGATGACGTCATCTCCGGAACCTCCGAACAGGTGATCACTGCCGTCAGAGTCTGTGCCTTCTACCTTGCTGATGAAGTCACTGAGCTCACCCGTGTTCAAACCCTCAATGGTATCCGCAATCAGCTCCGCACCGGCACCCTCATCGAGACCAAGCGCCTTGGTGACGGTGTCATGCACAGAAGTCTGATCCGCACCACTACCGGAATGACCATCTCCGAACATCAGGTCATTGCCTTCCTGACCGAACATGATGTCTCCGGCCTCGGAACCGATGATGGTGTCGTCACCGCCGCCGCGTCCAGTGAGACTGTCTGCCGCAACGTTCGCAGCCGTACCGTTCATATTCAGCACGTTGCCGTCAAGATCCACCAGGAAGAAGTTCGTCTGCCCTTCTTCTGTGGTCTGTATGACAGTTTCGTACCCGAGCTCCTCATGATGCTCCAGCATGTACTTCACGGTGTCATCATGCGTCCAGCCTGCAAACTCGGTACCGGTCAGGCTGGAGGCGTTGTTTTCCAGCCACTGGAAGACCGCGGAGCCGGAGCCGTAGTCGGGAAGCGTGGCAATAAGAGCCGTATCAATTCCGGAGTTGGCCAGCTCATACCGCAGTGCGTCGGTATTCATCACGTCGCCGTAAATGATGCCGGACGAGGTGGAGCTTTCCGCCGTAATGGTATCGCTTCCGGCATCCACCAGATCACCGGGCTTGAAGCCGTTTTCAAAGGCAGCGGTCAGGCTGTCGGAATCCGTCACCTGCTGGCTGGTACCGCCGGAAATAGTACTATTTATGGCTACCTCGTAAAAATCATATCTATCATTTCCGCTAAATGGAGTTTCTTGCCACTGTCCGTAATTGTTCGTATACCCCCACTCCCAGTGCGACCACCACTGACCGACGTTTTCATATGTAACCAAATGCCATGCGCCATTATCCTGCACATAATAACTTTTCTGAGTATCAATATTGGCAGCGTCTACCTTCTCGTATGTAGTCTGTCCACTTTCAGGAGCATACACGCCGTCGGCTGCTGCAAAGCCTCCGCTGGCAACACTGGCATCACCCTCAGCTTTGGGAGTATTGTCAAACATGGCAAGATTTTCCATGTCCGTTTCTGACAAATCGCTGCCAAAACCAATGGCGTGGATATCATTATTGCTGTCGCCAAGCGAATTCAGCAACTTATTATACGCCTCCCATGCTCTTTCATAATCGTCCTTATAAGCATTATCCGTTCCTTCTCCCGCAGGACGACCATCTGTCAGGAAGTAGGTGATATTCTTCGTGGCGTTTTCAACACTAGAAGCAAGGGAATCATACCAGTCTGCTGCTGCCTCAAAAGCAGGTTCATAATCGGTAACGATGTTGCTACCGACGGAAGCGCCATCCATGGCATTCGCCAGTTGATCGTGCAGGCTATTCCATCCTTCTTCAAAACTGGTATAGGACCATCCATTATATCTATAAGTAACGCCTTCTGCATTTTTAGTAATGGATATCTCAATAGAGTCACCAGCCCTCTCCGCAAAAGGAATAATCGAGATAGTCACACTTCCGGTAAAATCAGTATCTGCAATACCTCCAATAAAATTCAAAATACTGTCTCTGGCAGCCTCTGCTCTCGTAGGACTGCCGAAATTTCCTATATTCTCATTCATACTCTTGGATTTATCCAAAATGAAGCAGACGTTGTAGTTGGCTTCAACCTGCTGGCCTTCCACCATGCCGCCGGTGTCGCCTGCGGCCACGGTTCCGGCCACGCCTTCACTGTCCATAATGACAATGGTATCGTTGCCGTTGCCGATGACGGCATTGTCACTGTTCACCTGTTGCTCGACAATCTCCAGAGGCACGTCGACGGTTGTCGAAGCAATGTCGCCGTCGGCATCTTCCGTCTTGAAGATGAGCTCGAACGTATTGGACTCCTGCCCATCTTCACCGGGAACCCGGAACTGCTGATACTGTTCCATGGTCCAGTGGCCGTCCTTGTCCAGCGTGGCGGTGAAGAGCTGTTTGCCGTCTGACATCGTGCCGATGAGAATGGATTCACCGGAAGAGCCTTCGTTAAGTTCCAGCTTTACCGTCTGTGGATTCCCATCTACCAGAACCGTGATAGTGCCGGTACCGTCTTCATTCAACTTGCCGCCCACCATGCCTTCCAGGTCGAAATGGACATAGCTGTTTTCATAGTCGTCGGCAAAGCCGTCTGCTCCAGACTCAGCCGTCACAGTGCCGTCGCTGACGATGATGGGATCTTCGCTCTTGGTGATGAAATCAATGCCCTGAATGGTGAAGTCACTCAATTCATCCCGATAGTCGGGGGTCTTGTTATCCACAGCGGAGATGACAACCTTGTCGAAGCCGCCCAGCACCACATCCGAAGAATTAAGGGTATACTTTCCATTGGAAGACTGTCCGTACACCAACGTGCTGCCTACGATCTGGCCGTCACGGTAGAAGGTGACCAGCGCTTCTTCAGAGACATGGTCATATTGGGCGTCTTCACCGCCAAGATAGAATGCCCCGAAGTCGATGGTCACGCCGTAGGCCAGCTTACCGCCAAGATCGAACACCACGGCTTCACTGGTTTTACCATCCTTGGAAACATTGATTTCCCATGCTTGAGCATCATCCGGGCTGCTGACCATGAGGCCCCAGTCCGATGCGGGCTTCTCGTTGCTGTTTGGATAAGTGCTGTACTGCAATTCATAACGAGCATCGATATCAAGGCCATTTTCCTTGATTACAGTATTCCCTTTGTCATCTGTGGTGTAGGTCACCTTTCCGGCATACATCTTCACGCCGTCCCAGCCGTCAAGCTCGGTTCCCTGCGAAATTGTCTGACCTGCCAACAGCTGATCTTTCTCTCTGTCTCCCGTCGTAAACGAGAACTTCGTACCATCGGCCAGATTATCCCCCGAATCGCCGGGGAAAACCGACGTGACCATGTCGGAATTGGAGATGGTGGGGATGTCGTCCACGATGGTGATGGTCAGAGTGCCGTCTGCTGTGTCACCCGTCTGGTCCGTCACGCTGATGGCGATTTCATCCTTCAGCTCATTGGCTCCCTGCACGGCGGCATGCTCCTGCGCTCCGTCCAGCTGATACTCGTATTTCACCGTACCGTTTGCTATGGACGTGATCGTCAGCGTGCCGTGATCGGTCGTAATGGTGTTGTTGGATTCCGTAAGGTTGGTCGCAGTGCCAGTGGCATCCAGCTCGATAGTCTTGCCGCCGATGGTCAGCGTTCCGCTCTCGCCGTTCAGAGCCAGCTTGATCTCACCGGAAGTCCTGTCATTGGACGATCCGGAGTCACTGCCCGCAGGCTGATCCGCACTCTCGTCCAGAGAGGATTCATACACCGTCGTGGCGTCACTGCCGACAGTCGGAATCGTGACGCTCGGTTTCTGCGTATCTGCTGACACGTTCACCGTGATGGTCGTCGTCGACCAGTCGCCGTCACTGTCCTTTATCGTATAGCTGAACACATCCTGAACATCGCTCGTGATGTCTATCGGCTTTCCGGTCTCGGGATTCGTCTTCAGCGTATAGGTGTACGTTCCATCTGCTTTCAGCGTCAGATAGCCGTACTCGCCTTCAACTGCGGTGCCGGTGCCAGAAGCCAGTTCTCCAGTCTGCACACCGGCAGACACACCCGCCACCATATGCGTGGAAACCGTATCGTCCGCTCCGAACTGGTCATTGGCCAGCACGTTGGGCAGATTTTCGTCAGAAGCTCCGCCCTGCGCTTCACGTTCACCAAAGCTGATCGTATCCGCTTTCGCCGTCGCCACGTCGTCCACGATGGTGATGGTCAGAGTGCCGTCTGCTGTGTCACCCGTCTGGTCCGTCACGCTGATGGCGATTTCATCCTTCAGCTCATTGGCTCCCTGCACGGCGGCATGCTCCTGCGCTCCGTCCAGCTGATACTCGTATTTCACCGTACCGTTTGCTATGGACGTGATCGTCAGCGTGCCGTGATCGGTCGTAATGGTGTTGTTGGATTCCGTAAGGTTGGTCGCAGTGCCAGTGGCATCCAGCTCGATAGTCTTGCCGCCGATGGTCAGCGTTCCGCTCTCGCCGTTCAGAGCCAGCTTGATCTCACCGGAAGTCCTGTCATTGGACGATCCGGAGTCACTGCCCGCAGGCTGATCCGCACTCTCGTCCAGAGAGGATTCATACACCGTCGTGGCGTCACTGCCGACAGTCGGAATCGTGACGCTCGGTTTCTGCGTATCTGCTGACACGTTCACCGTGATGGTCGTCGTCGACCAGTCGCCGTCACTGTCCTTTATCGTATAGCTGAACACATCCTGAACATCGCTCGTGATGTCTATCGGCTTTCCGGTCTCGGGATTCGTCTTCAGCGTATAGGTGTACGTTCCATCTGCTTTCAGCGTCAGATAGCCGTACTCGCCTTCAACTGCGGTGCCGGTGCCAGAAGCCAGTTCTCCAGTCTGCACACCGGCAGACACACCCGCCACCATATGCGTGGAAACCGTATCGTCCGCTCCGAACTGGTCATTGGCCAGCACGTTGGGCAGATTTTCGTCAGAAGCTCCGCCCTGCGCTTCACGTTCACCAAAGCTGATCGTATCCGCTTCCACCACCGGCCCGTCGTCATGCACCGTCACCGTCAACGAGCCGGTAGACGTATCGCCGGTAGCATCCGTTACCGTAATGCCGATGGTACCGTTAAGGCTATCGTCTGCTCCGGTATTTCCAGCTCCACCCGTTGCCCCCTTATCCGTAGTATGCGTCTGATTGCCGGTGAGTTCATAGGTGTAGTTAACAGTCCACTTACCGGTCTTGTCATCCTGCGTGGCGCCCGTCACCTCCACCTCGACGCCGTTCACCGTCAGTGTTGTGTTGTCGGAAAGCCAATTCGTTTCGAAATCTTCGCCGTTGATCAGGCTCACAGTAATGGTTGGTGCATTCTTCCCTGTGCCGTACTTCAGCGTAACGGTGCCGTCTTCGCCGTTCAAATTCACGGTAAAGGAACCAGTGCCGAAAAAGTCATGGGCCGTATGCTGACCGGAACCGTCGGGAAGGGCGCCTTCGTCCACCACGATCTTGGCTTCGTTCTCTGCAGGTGTTACCTCGGGCTCGTTCTCATCCCCCTTGATGGTGATGGTCAGCGTCGCCTCCGACGTATCACCGTCCGCATCCGTGATGGTGTAGGTGAAGTTTTCCTCCCAGCTCTCGCCATTCGGCACATTCACCTTTTCGCCAAGCTTGTAGGTATAGGTGCCGTCCGCGTTCAGCATCAGCGTGCCGAACTTACCCTGCACGGGCTGGCCCAGCGTTCCACCTTCAATTGACGTCACCGTCTTGTTCGCAGGGGCATCCGCGCCGAACACGTCGTTTTCCAGCACGCTATCACCGCTGCCACCCGTCTGTGCCGCAGCCTCCGTCAGCGTAACACTGTCATCATAAGCCTCAGGCACGTCGTCGGTAATGACCACGGTCACCACGCCGGTATCCGTGGAGCCGTCGCGGTCCGTCACGGTCACGGCAAGGTCGTGGGCAATCTTGTCCGCCCCCTCGCCGCCGTGCTCCTGCGTGGCCTGCGTAAGATGATAGGTGTAGTCCAGACGCCCGGAGGCCGCGTTGAAGCCCGTCACTTCCAGATAGCCTTCATCCGTGGGCACGACCTGCCCCGTAAGCGCAGAACCATCGAACACCACGAGACCGCCAATGACGATGGAAGCCACACCGTCGGGAGCATCCACCAGCATGTGGCCGGAAGCCGTGACGGAAGAAGCGCCGCGAAGTCCGGCTTCATTCACGCTGAGCACACTGCGGCCGGCAGAAGGATCGGCATTGCCGTCGTGAGGATTGTCGGGATTGTCGATGACGGGAATGTCGTCGTCGAGATCGCCGGAGTCGCCGGGCGTGAGGGTCACTTCATAATTGATGTCGCCATCCCCCGTGGCCGCGCCGTCGGTGTCGGGATTCACGCCCTCGCCGGGCCAGCCGATGTCGAGGCCGCCCAGACGGTCGAGACCGTCCAGAAGGTCGGACGTCACATAGTCATGAAAGCGGTTGCCGTTGCTCTGCGCGCCTGCGGCCCTTCCGGGACCGGCGGCAGGCATGAGGTCGGGCTCGTTCATGGCCGTGAAGAAGTCCTCGCCGGAAATTTCTGCGCCCTGCACCTCGAACGTGGGCATGTTCTGGCTGGAATAGGCCGTATAGAAATTGACGAGCTGAAGCGTACTTCCGTCCTCGAACGTGATGACAAGATTGTCTCCCTCGCGGGAAAGCGTGGCTTCATCGGTAGGAAAATCAAAGATGAAACGCGCCTCGGGTGCGCAGACGATGTTGCTGGAAGTTCCTGCGGCAGGCTTGGCAAGTCGTATATCGGCCATGATGATCTCCTGAAATCAAAAAAAGAAAGAAGAAAAAGAGGAGGAGAAAAACAGTTAACAAGAAAAGCCCTGCAACGGCGACAAACCGGTACGGGGCTTATTAAGACGAAGGAATAAAAGGAGAGAACATAAAAAAATCCTGCTAAATCAGTGGGTTGCTTGTAAACGTAAAAAGGACGACATACACCCTTCAACGCAAGTTCCACTACCAGCAGGAACAAAACAACGGCCAACTACCAGCATGGCCTAGGCTTCTAGTCTAGATGCGTTTTCTCTCAAGTCAAGAATTTTTTCCGGCTTTAGCTATAATAAATATCATCTCATTGATTTTATTTATAATTATGACTTCTGTTTCCTTACTTGATACTGCCCGGTTCTTTTCCATTACGGTTCACAATATCTTTACATAGCGTCATTTTGTCCCCCTTATGTAGTACGACATATCGCCTCAAGACACAGTATTCTTATCAATCAGCTAAAAATTATTCATAAAAATTACTTTCATTATTAGTATTTTATTCTGTAAAAAAAATCATATTCCACTTGACTCTACAATAAGTATTGAAAACTTCTTGTCGATGATATTCCTATCATAATGGAAGTATTTACCGTGATGAATTGTTTCTCATTAACACTATAATTTATTAAATATTCATAAACATCCATTTTCTTGGACAAAAAGGATAAAACTCTACAGAAAAAAGTGTTATCATGATACGGTCAGAAAGCATTACAGGACTCTCCAGCGCTATGCTCGTCGTCCAACAACGATTCAACCCGTCTAAAGGACTGCCAAAAATCCCTTTATCGGCAGCGACTATGCTCCCTCAACTCGATCATGGAATTCTGCCGTAGTCTTCTTTCCGCTTAAGGTATCTGGCTCACGCGCCCCGTGGACTGCTCCAGTCGAACTGGAAGATGGGTATATTGGACTGGAAACGCGGCTTATCCATGCAGAGTCCGGTCAGTAAATATTCAGCACAGCCGTCATCGCCCTGCCCCAAAACGACCCGCAAGAAACGGGCAATACCATTGCTTGCGCCCGCCGATACTCCTTGTGCCTCATCCCCTCGGCACTGCAACGGAAACTGATGACGGAAATGCAGCCCTGATTCCTCCCAAACTGGCAAAAATGCGAATAAGGCCCGTAGAAGCCCCACAGAGATAAAACGACTCTTCAGGAAGCGCTTCAAAATGTCCCTTGTCTCATCAGAAGTTGCCCCAATTCGGCGGAGTGACTCTCGGAACAGTTCAGGCTGAAAGCGGAAGAATATGCATCACGATTTCTGGCAAGACTGAAAAAGGAGCTGCTCAGACCTCTGGTTTCAGGTGAGACTCTCAGCAAAAGAAATGATGAACCCGCATGAGCTGTTTTATCATTTCTCATTTTTTGAGAGTGCTTCGACACTTTCTTTACTGCATCAAGGAATGGAGATGCAGCTCAGTTGGGGAGAGTTCGATATCCTGAAAATCGATAACAATTTTCTTTTCCTCAAAAACTGCCACAACAACCTGAAGCATAAAAAAAATAAGGGGTTATGACTCTTTGCCATAACCCCTTGAAATTTCTGGTGGAGATGAAGAGAATTGAACTCTTGGCCTCTTGAATGCCATTCAAGCGCTCTCCCAACTGAGCTACATCCCCGTTGCGGAGTCATTTCTGCCAGAATGGGCCGCGATAGTCAAGAAAAAAATGCGCATTTTTCAGGAAAGGCCGCGGCACGGGCGGCCGACCCCCTGCTTGCGCCGATTTCGCGGCACATAACCCGCAGGCTGCGCCCTGCCGTTTGGAAGCCTCCATACGCGGGGGCACCGCTTCCGACGCGCCGTTTTCCGGAAGGCTGCTTTCCGGAGCCGTCAGGCGCGCCCGGCGCGCCAGCGCGCCACCAGCGAGGCAAAGGGCTCGTAAAGCGCACGGAACGGCGCTTCGCTCACGCCGCCGGGCGACGGCTGACTGAACGCAAAAATCAGCACGGCGTGCAGCCCTTCGGCCGAATAGAACGGCTTGGCGAAATAGGAACGCACGCCGCAGGGAATGAACATGGCCCAGTCGATGGACTTGATGCTGTCGAGCGTGTCTTCCACAATGAGCGATTCCAGACTGAAGCGCTCGATGTCCTGGGCTATGGTTCCCTCGTAGGCGTGCGCGGCTCCCCACTCCAGCGAGGCAAACAGTCGGCCCACGCCGTACACTTCCACCTTGCCCCGCGCAGACTGAATGTCGGAAAACATGAGCCCCTCCACGCCCGGACAGGCGGCAAGAAGCTCCTCCAGCCCATCCTGAAGAGAAAGCGGCGAACTGCCCGGCTCCACGCTGGGCGACAGCGCGCAGGCGGCCGGAGCGTCGGGAATGTTGAGCAGCGCGATGCGCACGATGTCCGCGCCCGTGGAGCACGGCGACACGCGCACCTTCGAGCCGAGTATGCTCCCCGTGCCGCTGCGGAGCATGAGCGTTCCGGCCCAGATGCCGTCTTCCAGCGCGCGCCGGGACGCGCCGAGCAGCGTTTCGCCCATCTCGCCGGGCGCAATGTCTTCGAGCATGAATTCCCCGCCACCCCTGGCCGCGCCGTCGAAGAGCGTCTGCGCGGCCTCGTTGCAGGTGACGATTTCCTTCTGATCGAGACTGAGCACCAGCACGGGATATTCCGAGCCCCCCAGCGCCAGCTGACAGGTGCCCGCCGCGCCGTTGGCCACAAAGGTGGCGGGCAGCACGGAATCCTTGAGCATGCCGAAATATTTTCCCGCGTCCTGCGGATCCGGCCAGCCCTGCAGGAGATAGGCGCGGTGCGGGCTGCCCTCAAGCCGGAACGTCACCATGGCGGGCTGACGACCCGTGACCATTTCCCAGAATTCGCCGATCAGCGTGTGATCCGATTTCATGACCGCGCGCCTGCGGAACTGCGCGTCCTTGAGAAGCCTCGACGTGTGCTCGCCGAGAGAAGGGAGCTTCCAGTCGTTCAGCAGCCGGATGCGCGAACGGCGATGTTCTATCTCCCACAACAAGCCGGGAAAACCTGACGCCCAAAGAGAGAAATCCATAGCGCGCCTCCGCGAAGTGCTGAAAGATGCTTCTTCACTCTACGGAAAAAAGACCTCATTGTAAATTGGATGAACCATTTTTTATTATTTGCCTGAAAAAGCGCGGCAGCTTGCGAAAAATTCCCTGCCGATAATTGTCTTCATCGAGAAAAAGCAACAGTGGATGAACCATTATTTCATGTTTTTCTGCATTAACTCAATGTATTATCATTTTTTTTCTTTTTTTCTGAAAAGCCTTGAGTCTTTTGGAACAACAGCGCAAAACTAGTATCATGGATACAGGGCGAAATGACCGCGGGAGTTCGGGCATGAGCAAGCAGAAAATGATTGAGCAGCAGCTGGAACAGGCCCTCATGGAAGGTCGCTGGAAGCTGTTCGAGCGCCTGCCCGCCGAACGGCAGCTCGCCGAAGAGCTGCACGTGAACCGCACCACTCTGCGGGCCGCCATCAGCGCCCTTGCCGGACGCGGCATTCTCGAAACCACGCACGGCAGCGGCACGCGCGTGCGCGCTCTGCCTTCCGAGCATCCCGCGCAGTGCCCCCTCATCGACAGAATAGACGCCAGTCTGCTCATCATACCGTCCATCATCCGCGCCTCGTCGCTCGTCATCCGGCCCTCGCAGGTGCTCAGGCTCGAACGCATTCTGCCCGTGGCGGGCACGGCGCTGCGCAACGACGACATCAAGGCCTTCGCGCAGGCGAACATACAGTTCTTCATGGAAGCGGCGCGCTTCATCAACAACGCCAGCGTGAGTTCGGCGCTGGCCGCCTGCCTGCCCGACGGCAAGTCGCTGATACGACTGTTCAACGCCTGCGACCTGCAGCAGAAGGAACAGGCCTTCGCGCATCTGGCAAGAATACTGAGCGCCGTGCGCCACGCCGACGCCGCCGACGCCGAAGCTGCGGCCGAGGCCTATTTTTCCACCCTCCGGACGCTGACGGAGGCCTCATGAGCACGCGCAACGTCATAAGCCGGAAGGATTTTCTGCACGGAATATTCCGTTCCGTGGCAGCACAGGGCGATCCATCCTCCCCGCGGCAGGGAAACGGGGAAGAGACCTCGCCGGAACCAGACTACCTGTCCATGCTGCCCCCCGAATTTTCGGGCGTCATGCTGAACATGGAGGCTGCCAGACTCGGAGGTGACACCTCAGGCATGTCGCGCAATGAAATGGCCGCGCTGGTCGTCAAGGCCATGTACGGCGAAGACGCCCTGAACGCTCAAGGGCGTAGGACCCCGGGCTCCGCTCAGGAGGAACAGCGGAAGCCCCCCGACTGAAACAAGGAGGAACCTATGTCTCAGGAACAGCTTCCTTATCTTGAAGAGCGCAAGCTCGTCAAAAGATGGAGAGGCCCCATCCCCGCGCTCATGAACCTGGCGTTCACGCTGCTGATTTTCGCGGTGACATGGTGGATCTTTCAGGATCCGCGCGGCATCATGCGCTTCTACACCCCCTACGTGGGCTACAACTACTGCCGCTGGTGGCTGATCATCCTCATCTGGATGGCCTACACCTTCGACTTCTGGCCCTTCAAGAGAGACTGGATCCGCAACGCCCATCCTCTGCAGAAGGGTCTCGTGCTGGCGCTCATTTCCGTCGGCACCATGATCTTCTTCATCCACGGATTCTTTGAAGCCGTGCTCGGCAACTTCGCCTTCGCCTACTTCAATCCCGAACAGCTCCAGAAGCTCGGACTCACCGAATTCTATTCCACCGAATACGCGGCCCAGGCCTGCATGATGTTCGCCGTCATCGCCTCCTGGATCAGCCCCGCCTGGGTGGTCGCCCTCGAAGGTCAGCCCTGGGCCAACGCCTCCCAGCCCGTGCGCGGCTTCAGCATCTGGCTCGGCACCTTCTGTCTCAGTCTCGTCATCTACTTCATGACCATGCACAATCACATGGGCATCCTGTATTATCCCTGGCAGTACTTCACGGCCATCTGCCCGCCCTACTGGGAAGACTTCGCGCAGACCGTGTCCGCCAACTTCCACGTGGCCTGGATCATGTGCTGCACCGTGGTGGTGTGGTTCGTGGAAGGCATCTGGGAACGGTATCCCTTCACCATGATAAAGCGCGACTGGCCCCGCCGCATCGCGCTGTTCGTGGGCATCATCGTCATCGCCTGGGCGCTGTGCCTGTTCTTCTGGTACATGCAGGAACTCGTGTGGGGCGACGCCATCCGCGGTCATCGTCGCGACGCCGCTCCCGACTGGCGCTGGCTGCACGTGGGCGAAACCGCCATCTTCTTCCTCGTGCCCGCACTCTTCGTGCAGTTCTACTGCGAAAACTGGCCCACCAAGTTCAGCACTCCCGTCAACATTCTCATCCGCACCGGCCTCGTCATCGTGGGCGGCATCGTGCTCTACTGCCTGTACTATCAGTACGCCCACTTCATTCTCGGCACGCAGAAGGGCTTCTCTCATCCGCAGCAGTTCCCCATGATTCCCACCATCTGGCTCATCGACATCTGGCTCATCAACTGGTGGTTCATGGACGGCTGGCCCGGATGGCGGCGCGAATTCAAGACTGCTGAAGAGCTCGCCGCAGAAAAGCGCCACATCGAAGTGGATCACGCCTGGAACCCCGCCATGAAGCCCGGCCTGCTGTTCGGCATTCTCGTCGGCGTGGCCCTGTACTTCCTCATCGTCTGGCTGCTGCCCATCTGCAGTGCAACCTTCACACTGGTGAAGTAGGAGTCCTTATGAACAGACGCGAATTTCTCAAAGGCGCATCTCTCGGCATCGGAGCCGGCGCGCTTGGAGCCATGGGGCTTTATTCCTACACACCCATGCGCAAGGCCTTCCTGCCCAAGGTTGAACGCAACATGGCCGATTTCGGCGTGTGCAAGTCGGTGAAGGTGACCAACATTTCGGAAACCAGCTGGTTCGACAACGGCATCTTCATGAAGAACGTCACCGGCGCGGGCGGCCTGCTCGTGGATCAGTACACCTACAACTGGGCGCCCTTCGGCAACGGCAAGGGCATAGGCAAGGGCACCTACGACGAAGGCATGGCCAAGATCAAGCCCTACCTTCAGAAGGGGCAGCTCCACGAAGCCTGGGCCGTCGCCAAGGAAAACTCCGTGGACGCCGACAACGCGGGCGGATTCTCCTGCCTCGTGGAAATCGAGGCCATGGACGGCACCAAGACCAAGTATCTGTTCGACTGCGGCTGGAACTACGACTGGATGGAGGAAAGCTTCAAGCGCGAAGGCATAGACAACATGCTCGCCAACGGCGAAATTGCCGGATTCATTCAGACGCACGAACACATGGATCACTACTGGGCCTTCCCCGTGGTGGCCAAGTACGCCCCCAACATCCACGTGTACACGCCGAACACCTTCTATCCGCAGGGCAAGCAGTACCTCAAGGATTCCGGCCACGTGGGCGAATGGACCGAAGTCAAGAAGGGGCTGTATCCGCTGCAGCCGGGCGTGGCGCTGTATCAGTTTGAATGCCCCATCATCTTCAAGGTGTACGGCGAAATGTCGCTGTACTGCAACGTGAAGGACGTGGGCCTTGTGAGCATCACGGGCTGCTGCCATCAGGGCATCATTCTGTTCGCCGACACGGCCTACAAGGAACTCAAGTACGAAAACGACAAGTTCTACGGCCTCTACGGCGGTCTGCACATCTCCCCGTTCGACGACTGGGATCCCAAGTACGACGACCTCGTCATCGGCCTGAAGAAGTGGAATCTTCAGCGCGTGGGCTGCAATCACTGCACGGGTCTCATCACGGCACAGAAGTTCGTCGACGCCGGATACCCGGTGGTGAAGGGCACGGCACGCTTCCGCTCCAAGACGACAAACTACCTGGGCAACGGCGACATCATCACCTTCCCCGGTTAAAACCTTCGACCGGAGCGCGCGAAGGCGCGCTCCGGCGCAGGATCGGCCATGAAACTGGAAAGCATTCTTCCCCGGGCTCTCGGCGACAGCGATTCCGACTGCGCCAGCATCTTCACGTCGCTGGTCATGGCCGCCCACTTTGAACGCACAAGGGCGCGGGCTCTCGGCTGGCGCGGCGTGCGGCCCTGCGCCTCCAGCCATCCGGCATGGACGTGCCGCGTCGCCGGTTCGGAAAACGTGTTCGGGCTGCGCTTCGACGGCGAAACCAGGGACGAGACTCCCGGCCGCGTTCCGTGTCTTCGCGGCTACTTCAGCCTCTACGTCTTTCCTCCGGCGCAGTCTCCACTGCTGGACGTTTTTCCGCTCGATGCCCTGCGCTTCGCCCTCTCCCCGGACTACGAACACGCCGTCCGGGAATTTTCCGGCAACGAAAGGGAACTTCTTCCCTTCCTGCTCGGTCAGCTCCGCCTCGACGTCTCCCTCGCGGGCGACGCTCTGGCCCTGACCCTCGAAGCTCCGGCCAGACACCGCGTCATCGCCGCCGACGGCATCGCCGCGGAAGACGGCTGGCTGGTGCGTCCGGGCGAACCGGAATGCGACGTTCCCGCCTTCAGCCTCTTTCTCCGACTCTTCGCCGTTCTCGCCTGCACGGCGCAGCAACAGCTCGGCGAAAAGGCCGCGGTCTCCCGCGGAGCCGCCGCCGTGGCGCGCCGTCTCTTCCACGCCGACGGGAGCATGGAGGATGCCGACGAGAAGGAATATCTTCTCAACATCGCCGCCGCCTTCGGGCCGTCCCTGGCTCTGGACGGCGAGCGCCTGCATCTTCTGCACGACATTCCCGCAAAGCACCGGCCGGAGGAGCTCGAAAAGCTCGACCGCCCCGTGCTGCACGTGCTCACGGGCTTTCTCGGCGCGGGCAAGACCACGTTTCTGCGCCGCTGGCTGGACTTTCTGCACGGCCGGGAGCGCTACACCGGAGTCATTCAGAACGAATTCGGCAAGGTGGAGCTCGACGCCGCGCTCATGAAGGGCGACACGCTCGTGGAGGCCCTGGACGAAGGGTGCGTGTGCTGTTCTCTGGCCGACAGTCTGCGCCCCGGACTTGAACGCATCATTGCGGCCATGCCCGCCGAACAGTTCGTGCTGGAAACCACGGGGCTCGCCAATCCCGACAACATCATGGAGGCGCTCGGCGGCCTGCGCGATCTCGTCGAGCCCGGGCTCGTCATCACCGTGGCCGACGCCCTTGATCTGGCCGGAAAAGGCCGCGAAAACGAACATCCCGAAGATTCGGGCATCCGGCAGGCGCAGCTGCGCCGGGCCGACGTCATCATTCTCAACAAAAGCGAAATGATTTCCTCCGAGGCGCTTGAGGCGCTTGCCGGGCGGCTTCGGGCGCTCAACGGCAAGGCGCTCATTCTGCCCGCGCACTACGGCAGCATTCCCTTCGCCGAGCTGGACGCGTGGATAGACGCCCACGGAAAAACGCGTCTGCCCTCCCACGCGCCGAGACTTGCGCACATGGGCGAGCGCGCCGTCACGCACGCCGACGAAGGCTTCGAGGCCAGAGCCCTGACCTTCGAAGGGCCGGTTTCCGCCGAAGATCTGGCAGCCGTGCTGCGCGACGCCGGGCCGGGGCTTTGCCGGGCCAAGGGCATCATTTCCATTGCCGGACAGGGCGCGTGCGTCGTACAATACGCCGCAGGACAGCTTGAAATAACGCCGGCTCCCGGAGAAGAAATCAGCGATCTTGCGATCATAGGCTCCGGGCTCAGGATCTGACGGATCCGACATTTCCGGCGCGACGCTTCGCGCCGCCCTCCGCCGACGCAGGCGGACATACGCGAGGAGAGGCCCATGGACATACTGCTGATGGGCGGCTGGATGATGTGGCCGCTGACCCTGATTTCCATCACGGCAACGGCCATCATCGTGGAGCGCCTGCTGCTCTTCTCCTCATTCCGCTTTCCTCCGCGAAGCGCGTCCGCGCTGCTTGAAGAGGCGGTGCTAGGCAACCGCGCGCCCCTGATCGCGGAACTGGAAAAGGTGGAGCGTCTGCGCCGCTTCGCCTCCCTGCTTTCGGCAGACGGCCCGGGAAAGGAGGCCGCGCTGCGCATCGAGGGCGAGGCCGTGGTGAAGGCGCTGGAAGCGCGTCTTCCGCTGCTTTCCATTCTGGCGCGGCTCGCTCCGCTCATGGGCCTGCTCGGCACGGTGCTCGGCATGATCGAAACCTTTTCCGAGATCGCGAACGCGCAGGCGGGCGTCAACATGAATCAGCTTGCCGGAGGCATCTGGCAGGCGCTCATCACCACGGCGGCGGGCCTTATCATCGCCATTCCGTCGCTGTTTTTCCTGCACTATTTTCAAACGCGCGTGCAGCAGGCGGCCGAGGCCCTGTCGGAAACGGCCAACGCCGTGCTCGCCTCGGAGGGTGACGGCTGATGATCAATCTGCGTCCGCGCAAAAGCCCCGACACCGACATCGACCTCACGCCCGTGATGGACGTGATCTTCATTCTGCTCATTTTTTTCATTGTGGCTTCGGCCTTTGCCGTGCGGGGGCTCGACATCGACCTGCCCCCCGCGCAGTCGAGCCGGGCGCTCTCGGGCAAGGTGGTGGAAGTGCGCCTTGAGGAGGACGGCAGCTTCTTCTGCGACGGCGTGCCCGTGGAGCGGGAATTTCTGCGCTACAAGCTGCAGGACATCGTGCGCGGCTTCCGCAAGGAACCGGGACAGCTCGTGCTCAAGGCCAGCCCGAAGGCTCCGGTGGAAGCGCTCGTTTTCGTGGTGGACGAAGTGCGCATGCTCGGCGGAGAAAAACTCATGGTGGCCACCTCGCGACCGGAAGAAAGGTAACGGCATGACGGACGGCGAACGACTCTGGACGGGCATTGCGCTGTCGCTTTTTCTGCACTTTTCCCTCACGCTCATCCATGCCTCGCCGCAGGAAGAGGCCCCGGTCTTCCGCGCGGTGCTGGAAATGGAAAGCGAATCCACCCTCGCCCGCGGCGGCTCGCTGCCCGGCACCGGCCTTCAATCTTCCGCGGAAAGCGACAGGGAAGAGGCGGAAAAGCTCGACCGCAAGCGGCGCATCTACCTGCGCTATCTCGACGACGTGGACAACGCCGTTCACGCCCGGAGGCTCGACGCCGGCAACACCTCGCTCATAGGCGTGGCGCTGTGCGCCTTCACCATCGCGGCCGACGGAACCTTTCACGACGCGCGCATCGTGGTTTCCTCGGGCAGGCCGGAACTCGACGCCTCCGCCCTTCGCGCCGTCGCCGCCGCAAGCGGCGTCGTCCGCCGACCGGACATTCTGGGAACGGACCCCATCCACGTTTCCCTGTCCGTCAAATATCAGTACGGTCTGCAATGACCGCGTCTTCCTCCGGCGACCGTTCCGGACGGAACGGTTCCCTTCCGCACGCTCCCCGTCGTTCCCTGCCGACCGGGGAGCGTGTTCTGCAACGCATCCTCACGCCATTTCCCGCTCCGACGCCGCCTTGTTCTCAATGCGGCCGATCATCGCTCCCCTGAAAACGGCGCTCCCGATCTTCGTAACGCGCCGTTTTCTCATCTTCGCAAACGCCGAAGCCGCCGCATCCCCGCGCGTGTTTGAAAGCGCGACGCAGGCGCTTCTCCCGCAGCGCCTGCCCCGAACTGTTTCCGGCGTTACCATATCTCCATACTGCCGACATCATGGCTTCATGATTCTGATGCTCAATACGCATCGAGGGCAAGTTCCTTCAGGACGGGACGTTTCATGTAGTCTACAAGTCCTGCGATGCCGACGCTCTGCGTACTCCGGAAAGAAGGTCCGATTGCAGAACACGACGGCCGGGCCCGCCTGAAGGTCGCCTTCTCTTAAAATTAAAACAAAAAATTTCGTCATACAGGACAACAACGTCAATCACGGGAGACAAAGCATGGCAAACAACATTGCCCGCCGCGACATTCTGAAGATGGGCATGGCCGCCACGGCCTGCGCCGCCGCCGGCATTCTGACCGGAGCCTCCGCCGCCGAAGCCAAAGACGAAAAGCGTCTGCTCAAGGCCGGCATCATCACCGACATGCACAGAACCACCAAGGCCGACAGCACCACCCGCGTGTACTCCGCCTCCATGAACAAGATGAAAGTCTTCATCGACGCCATGAAGAAGGAAAAGCCCGCCTTCATCATCGAGCTCGGCGACTTCGTGGACACCCTCGCCCCGGGCACCGATCCCGCCGCCAACCTCCGCGAAATAGAGTCCCTGTTCACCTCGTTCGGCGGCCCCGCCTATCACGTGCTCGGCAACCATGACTTCGACAATCTCAAAAGAGAAGCCTTCCTGTCCGGCGTGACCAACACCGGCATCGAGCAGGGCAGGACCTACTACTCCTACGACGCGGACGGCGTTCACTGCATCGTGCTTGACGCCGACTACACGCCCGGCAAGTTCCGTCCCTACGACATGAACACCCCGGAAGACACCTTCTGGACCTGGGTGGACACCATCATTCCCCCGCAGGAAATGGAATGGCTCAAGGCCGATCTCGGCAAGACCGACAAGCCGGTGCTCGTGTTCAGCCATCAGACGCTCGACCGCGTGGACACGCAGGATCACAACATCAAGAACGCCTCGGCCGTGCGCGCCGTGCTGGAAGAAAGCGGCAAGGTGCTGGCCGTGATTTCCGGTCACGATCATCAGGGCGGCTATTCCAATATCAAGGGCATTCACTACGTGGTGCTCAACGGCAACGTGGGCGTGAACGACTACCGCACCTGGGACGTCACCAGCGCGGAAAAGGGCCTCGACGTCCGCAAGGACAATCAGTTCTGCATTCTGGAAGTCACCAGAAAGGGCAAGACCTACAAGCTCAATTTTGAAGGCCGCGGTCGTCAGCCCAGCTACCGTCTGGAAAGAACCCTCTGATTCTCTGCGGAAGCTTCGCGCTTCCGCCTCCCCCGCTCTCCCCGCCGCAGACTTCAGGGCTCCGTTTTCCCCGTGAAAACGGAGCCTTCGTCGTCATCGAGAAGCCCCATGTGACGCATGCGCGAACGCAGCGTGGTGTAGTGGATGTCCAGCAGGCTCGTGGCCGAATCCGTGCCCGTCAGCTTGCCGCCGCAATGTTCCAGCACCTCGCGGATGTAGCGTTCCTCCATTTCGCGGAGCGTGGGCCACTCGTCCCGGCGGCGCAGCGTCCGTCCTGAGCCGCCCTGCTGCTCCGACAGGGGATCGGGCAGGGAAATGATCTCAAAATGCACGCTCTTCGCCGCGGATTCCAGGCTGAATTTAATCAGCGCCCGCTCCACGGTGTGTTCCAGCTCGCGCACGTTGCCCGGCCAGCCGTAGCGCAGCAGCGCGCGCATTTCCTCTTCCGGCACATGCGGCAGGTAGGGCAGACCAAGCCTGTGCGCCTTCATCTGCATGAAGTGTTCCACAAGAATGGGAATGTCGTCGCGCCGCTCCCGCAGCGGCGGCACGGCAATGGGCAGCACCGACAGCCGATACCACAGATCCCGGCGGAACCGCCCCTCCACCACCTTGCGCGGCAGATCGTCGTGCGTGGCGGCAATGATGCGCACGTTCACCGGAATTTCCCGGGCCGCGCCCACGCGCCGGACCTGCCCCGTGTCGAGCACGCGCAGAAGACGCACCTGCGACGACAGCGACATGTCGCCTATTTCATCCAGAAACAGCGTGCCGCCGTCCGCCATTTCAAAGTAGCCCGCCTTGGTTCCCGACGCGCCGGTGAACGATCCTTTTTCATGCCCGAACAGCTCGCTGTCCACCAGCTCTTCCGGAATGGCGCCGCAGTTCACCTTGATGAACGGCTCGCTCCGCCGCGCCGAGGTCTGCTGAATGGCGTCGGCCACCGCTTCCTTGCCGGAGCCGGTTTCGCCCAGAATCAGCACGGTGGCGTCGCTGCGGGCCACCTTTTCCACAATCTGCCGCACGCGCACCAGTCCGGGGCTGAGACTGAGCTTGTCCATGCCCGTGACCTCGCTCTTCACCGGCGGCCGCGCGCCGTGCATCTTCATGTCCGACAGATTGATGCGCAGCTCTTCGGCAAGCGGCTTCAGAAGACGCGACAAGGCCCGCAGATCGCTCTGCGTGAAGGCTCCCTTTTCGTCCGACCAGAAGTTGATGAGAAACACGCTCGTGCTGTTGGCAAAGAGCGGCAGCCGCAGCATGGAAACGTGATGCAGATAGGGCATGTCGGTCCACTGCGGATTGCTGAGCACTTCGGGATCGTGCTGATAGGGAGAAAGATCGCCCACAATGATGGGCGAAGCGATCATCTCGCTCATGACCAGCGGCCTTGTCCTCGCGGAGCCGGCGGCCTTGTTGGAAACGCTCACCGTGCTGGTGTCGGCCATGTTGACGATGTACCGGGCGTCCTTGTCGCAATAGATCGTGTTGATGCGCACCACGGGCAGCCTGCCCCGCAGAAAGTCGTGCAGGTAGAGAAGCACGTGTCTGAGGCCGCCCATGCGGTACATGACCAGACAGGATTTTGCCGCCGTTTCCGAATAAAATCCCGAATCGCCCATATTGTTCCTCCCCTCCGGGGGATATGTCAATTTCACTTAGCGTTTATAGCATAATCATGCTGTTTTTACAATAAATTAAAAACAAAGTATTTACATAACCATTTGTAATTACAAAATATTATAATATGGCACAATTATTGCTAATTAAATAACAAGCAAGCTTTCCCTACTCATTCCAACGCGTCCGGAAAACACTTCAAGCCGTGATTTTCCGCGACCGCCCCGGAGGTCTCGATGAACAACGCTGGCAAGTTTCTCTGTTCCGCCCTGCTGGCTCTGGGCATGATGATTCCCGCATCCGCGCAGGCGGCTCCCGAATACGTGCTGAGCCTCAACCTTCCCATTCCGCCCATCCACACCCGCTGGCAGGGCCCCCTGCAGGCCTGGGTGCAGGAAGTGGAAAAGCGCAGTCAGGGCAGACTGAAGATCGAACCCTACTTCGCCGAAGCCCTCAGCCCCCGCGCCGAAGCCTTTGAATCCGTCAAGTCCGGCATTGCGGACATCACCGAATGCGCCTACGAAGCCAATTCCGGCCAGTTCCCCTTCCACGAAGGCATCCTTTCCATCTCCTCCCCCGAACTCTATCTCGAAGACGGCACCGCCCTGGTCAAGGGCCTGTACGCCAAGTATCCCCAGGCCCTCAAGGAACTCGACGGCGTGAAGCTGCTCTTCACCCACGCGAGCGGCTCGCTCGTCATCGGCACCACCACCAAGCCCATCCGCACGCTCGAAGACCTCAAGGGCCTCAAGATCAACGCCAACAGCGCCATGATCGCCGAACGCCTGAAGAAGCTCGGCGTCACCGTGGTGTCCCTGCCTCTTTCCGACATCTACTCCGCCATGGAGCAGGGCGTCATTGAAGGCACCACCATGTCTCCCGAACTTCTGGTCTCCCGCCGCTACGGCGACTGCCTGAAGTACGTCACCGAGCTCGCCGTGCAGAACACGCTGTTCTACTGCGTCATCAATCAGGACGTGTACGACTCCCTGCCCGAAGATCTGCGCAAGGTGCTCGACGAGGTTTCCGGCGACTTTGCCGACAAGGCCTTCGCCAACTACTGGGAAAGCGTGGACGTGGAAGCCACCAAGAAGTGGAGAGCCGACATGGGCGGCAAGGAATTCATCCTGTTCTCCGACGCCGACTACGCCAAGGCCCGCGAACTCATGCAGCCTCCGGTCGATGAATGGTTCGAGTCCCTCAACAAGGAAGGCCTCCCCGGCGCCGACGTCAAGAAGACCTTCTACGAACTGGAAGGCAAGCTCGGCATCAAGTGGGCGGATTCCCCCATCTACAAGGGATATCTGGAAACCGTAAAGTAATGATCCCCAAGGAGCGGGCCGGCGCTGCCGGATCATGCCCGGGAGAGGCTTGCCCCGGACAGCGCGGCCCGGACTCTCCGCCCTGCCGACGAACTCCCGGCAGCTGCGACTTTCCGAGGCCCGCTCCGCCTTTTCTTCTCCGACCCTCCGCGCCGAGAGCGCGCTCAGTCTGCGTCTTCGCCTTTTTCGGGAGAGCCCATGTCAACGTCAACGATGCCCCGCGAATACCCCCTGCTCGAAAAGATATGCGCCTCCAGCGCATTCATTGAAAAGCCGCTGCGCTGGTGCGGCAACGTCGGTATCTTCTTTTTCTTCCTCATGGTGGTCATCACCTTTGCGGACGTCTTTCTCCGCTACTTCTTCGGCAGGCCGCTCGACGGCACCGTGGAAATCACCGGCCTCATGATGGCCATGATCGTGTTCTCGTACACCGGCTACGCCCAGTACACGAAAACGCACATCAACATGGACATCATCACCCACAAGCTCCAGCCCGACACCAAGGCCGCGCTGGAATTCGCCACCACGGTATGGTCCATGTTCACCATAGCCATGTGCATCTACGCCATGACCCGCTACGGCATGACCAACCAGAAGGCGACCCCCATTCTCGGCATTCCCTACGCGCCCTTCATCTTCCTCGGCGTGGCCGGCGTGTGCCTGCTCTTCCTCGCCCTCGTGCGCGACACCCTCGTTTCTCTGCTGGAAATGCTGCGTCAGGCCGGAAGTACGAAAATCCTCATCGGCGTGGCCCTCGCCGTCATTCCCCTGCTCGTGGCCTGGTACTTCGGCACCCACCGCATCATGGGCCTGAGCGGCCTGCACGTGGGCATCGTGGGCATCGTCGTGCTGTTCACCCTCTTCTTCCTCGGCATGCCCATCGGCTTCGCCCTCATGGCCACGGGCCTGCTCTTCGTCTGCGTGCTGCGCGGACAGCTGGCCGGCGTCAACATGTTCGGCAACTCCTGGTTCAACACCGTTTCCAACTACACCTGGGCGCCCCTCATGTCCTTCATGCTCATGGGCTACGCCTGCTACTACAGCCGCTTCGGCGAAGATCTCTACCGACTCGGCACGGCCTGGATAGGCCACATGCGCGGCGGCCTCGCCATCGGCACCGTGGCCGCCTGCACCCTCTTCGGCGCCGTGGTGGGCGACACGCTCTCCGGCACCATCGCCATGTCGGCCATCGCCCTGCCCGAAATGCGCAAGGCCCGCTACGACGACAAGCTCGCCCTCGGCACCCTTTCCTGCTCGGGCACCATCGGTTCGCTCATCCCGCCTTCCACCACCTTCATTCTCTACGGCGTGCTGGCCGAACAGTCCATCGGCGACCTGTTCATGGCCGGCATCCTGCCCGGTCTGCTCTGCATGGTCTGCTTCATGGGCATCGTATGGCTCATGGTGCTCAAGAATCCCGATCTGGCTCCCCGCCGCGAAAAGGCTCCTCTGGCCGAACGCGTCTCCTCCCTCAAGGGCGGTCTGCCCATCGTGCTGCTGTTCATTCTCGTCATCGGCGGCATCTACGGCGGCCTGTTCACCGCCACCGAAGGCGGCGCCATCGGCGCGGCGGGCACCCTTATTCTCGGCCTCGTCATGGGCAGGCTGAAGTGGTCCAACTTCCGCAAGTCCATGGAAGAATCCAGCCGCTTCACCGCCATGTGCTTCACTCTGCTCGGCGGCGCCACCATCCTCGGCTACTTCATGACCATGTCCCGCATGCCCACCATGCTCGCCAACTCCATCGCCTCCCTCGACGTGGCTCCCATCGTGGTCATGTGCGTCATCGTCATCGTCATGTGCGTGCTCGGCTGCTTTCTGCCCGCCATTCCCCTCATCCTCATCACGGTGCCCATCTTCCTGCCCATCGCCAAGAGCTTCCACTGGGATCTGGTCTGGTTCGGCGTGATCTTCGCCATCCTGAACAACATGGCGTCCATAACGCCGCCGTTCGGCATCAACCTGTTCGTCATGAAAGGCGTGGCGGACGTGCCCCTCGGACTCATCTTCCGGGCGGCCACGCCCTTTGTGCTGGCCCTGTTCCTCTGCCTTGCGCTCATCATCGCCTTCCCTTCGATTTCCCTCCTCATTCCCAGCCTCATGTAGGTCAACCGCATCAAGGAGATTTCCATGCCTCCCATCATCCATGCCGACCGCTGCACTCACTGCGGCATGTGCGCAACCATCTGCCCCATGAACATCTTCAAGCATGAAAAAGGGCAGACGCCCCGGGTGGCCTACCCGGAAGAATGCTGGCACTGCAACGCCTGCGTTCTCGACTGCCCGGCTCATGCCGTGGAACTGCGCCTTCCCCTCAATTACATGGTGCTGCACGTCGATGCGGACACCCTGCACGCCTAGGAGTCAGCCATGCTTGCATTCAATCCTCCCCTTTCCACTGATGTCCTGGTTGTCGGCGGCGGTATAGGCGGTCTGTGCGCGGCCATTTCCGCCGCCCGCGCAGGAGCCAAGACCATGGTGGCCGAAAAGGCCGACACCCGCCGCTCCGGTTCCGGCGCCACGGGCAACGACCACTTTGCCTGCTATTACCCCAAGGCCCACGGCAGCGACATCCGCGTCATTCTCAAGGAACTGCGTCAGAGCCTCGTGGGCGCCTACCACGATGAAAAGCTCTCCCTGCGCTTCCTGGAAGAGAGCATCCACATGGTGGACCGCTGGCTGGAATGGGGCATCAACATGAAGCCCTTCGGCGACGACTACGAATTCATGGGGCACGCCTATCCCGGCCGTCCGCGCATCTGGCTCAAGTACGACGGTCACAATCAGAAGCAGGTGCTCACCAGACAGGCCAAAAAGGAAGGCGTGGAAATCGTCAACCACATGCCCGTCATCGACCTCATCAAGATCGACGGCGAAATTGCTGGCGCGCTTGCTCTGGACGTTTCCAAGGATACGCCCAGCTTCACCGTCATCCGCGCCAAGAAGGTGGTGCTCTCCACCGGTACGGCCAACCGTCTGTATCCGGCCGCGGGCTCGCCGGGCTGGCCCTTCAACACGGCCTTCTGCCCCGCCTGCACGGGCGCCGCTCAGGCGCAGGCCTGGCGCATCGGCGCGAAGATGGTGAACATGGAAATGCCCAACCGTCACGCCGGTCCCAAGTTCTTCGCCCGCGCGGGCAAGTCCACCTGGATAGGCGTGTACCGCTATCCCAACGGCAAGCTGCTCGGCCCCTTCGTGGACAGAGCCACCCGCTATGTGGGCGACATCACCTGCGACGTGTGGAACTCCGCCTACACCGACGTGCTTCTGAACGGCAGCGGCCCCGCCTACATCGACTGCACCCAGACCAAGCCCGAAGACCTCGCCTTCATGCGCGAGGGCATGATCAGCGAAGGACTTACCACGCTGGTGGACTACATGGACCGCACCGGCCTCGACGTTTCCAAGCACGCCGTGGAATTCATGCAGTATGAGCCGCACATCATCGGCCGCGGCCTGGAAATCGACATCGACGGCCAGACCTCCGTTCCCGGCCTCTACGCCGCGGGCGACATGGTGGGCAACTTCCGCGCCGACATCGCTGGCGCGGCCGTGTACGGCTGGATTGCGGGCGGTCACGCCGGCGCTTCCGCCGCCTCCTGCGAGCTCAAGAATGCCGAAACTTCGCCCTGGGTTGCGGAACGCGCTCAGCTCTACAGCAGCTTCATGGAACGTGAAAGCGGCGCGGCCTGGAAGGAAGCCAACCTCGCCGTGCAGCAGATCATGGATTCCTACGCCGCTGCGGGTCCGCATCGTCTGCGTTCGGCCACGCTGCTCACCGCCGGTCTGAAGTACATGGCCGATCTGCGCAAGAACGCGATCAACGAAATCTCCGTGCCGGACGCGCACAGCCTCATGAGAGCCATCGAAACCCTCGACCTCATGGACAACGGCGAAATCATCATGCACGCCGCCCTCGAACGCAAGGAAACCCGCGGCATGCACATGCGCTCCGACTACACCTTCACCAACCCCCTGCTCTCCGACAAGTTCCTCGACGTCTGGCAGGAAAACGGCACCGTCCGCACCGAATGGCGTCAGTGCTGGAATTAGCCCCCTGTTGCAGCGCCGCCCCGAGGGGCGGCGCTCCCCGCACATCAAAGGAGAAACGTCATGCCTCCCGTTATTGATCCCAGTAAATGCGTAGGTTGCGGAACCTGCGCCGATATCTGCAACTCCAATATCTTCGTGTTCGACCGCTCCAAGGACAAAATGCCTCAGGTCAAATTCCCGGACGAATGCTGGCACTGCGACTCCTGCGTGCTCGACTGTCCCAAGGGCGCCATCACGCTCCGTATTCCTCTGGCGTTCACGCTGCTGCACGTCGATGCCGACTCCCTTAAACCCCAGGAGGCGAAGTCATGATTCCTGTTTCCAAGACTATTGAAGCCGATGTCGTCATCGTTGGCGGCGGTATCGGCGGGGCCATGGCCGCCATTGCGGCATCCGAAGGCGGAGCCAAGCGCGTGGTCGTGCTGGAAAAGTGCCATGTGAAGCGTTCCGGCTCCGGGGCCACGGGCAACGATCATTTCAGCTGCTACATTCCCGAAGTCCACGGCGACGACGTGGAACCCGTGCTCACCGCCCTCATGAACAGCCTCGTGGGACAGGCCAAGGACGTGGAACTCATGCGCCTGCACCTTCTGGAGAGCTTCGACATCGTGAAGAAGTGGGAAGAATGGGGCATCAACATGCGTCCCCTCGGCCGCTGGAACTTCCAGGGACACGCCCTGCCCGGCAAGCCCCGCGCCTTCCTGAAATTCGACGGCCGCAAGCAGAAGGCCGTGCTCGCCGAACAGATGAAGAAACACGGCGTCACCGTGCTCAATCACCATCCCGTGGTGGAGCTCGCCAAGGAAAACGGCCGCGTCTGCGGCGCGCTCGCCATCGACGCCGGCAAGCCCGAACCCTCGTTCGTGCTGGTGAGCGCTCCCTGCGTCATTCTGTCCACGGGCCTCACTCATCGGCTCTACGTCAACGGCTCCACGCCCAACTATCTGTTCAACACCGCCCACTGCCCCAACAACGCCGGCGGTCAGGCCCTCGGCTGGCGCATCGGCGCGAGCATGGTGAACATGGAAATCCCCTACACCCACGCCGGCACCAAGTACCTGCAGCGCGCAGGCAAGGCCACGTGGATAGGCGTGTACCGCTACCCCGACGGCAAGCCGCTCGGCCCCTTCGTGACCAAGCCCGATCCTGAATACGGCGACGTCACCTCCGACATCTGGAATTCCGCCTTCCTCGACGTCATGCACAACGGCCGCGGCCCCGCCTACCTCGACTGCTCGGAAAACACGCCCGAAACTCTGGCCTACATGCGCAAGGCCATGTTCGACGAAGGCCTCTCCGCCCTCATCGCCTACATGGACGCCAAGGGCATTGATCCGGCGAAGCACGCCGTGGAATTCACCCGCTTCGAGCCCATCCTGCACGGACGCGGCCTCGACGTGGACAAGAACGGACAGACCACCGTGCCCGGCCTCTACGCCGCGGGCGACATGGTGGGCAACGCGGGCTGCGGCCTCGGCCTCGCCGCCTGGATGGGCTGGAGAGCCGGTCACGCCGCCGCGGCCGACGCCGCTTCGGCCAGGGGCAGTGCGGATCTCGCCGCGAATCCCGCCATCAAGGCCAAGATGGAACTGCTCTCCTCCTTCATGGACAGAGAAATCGGCGCGGAATGGCAGGAAGCCAACATCGCCCTCACCCAGATCATGAGCGACTACGCCAACGTGGGCCCCTACAACGTGCGTTCCGAAACGCTGCTCAAGGCCGGTCTCGGCTACCTGGCCCAGCTGCGCGAGGAAACGAACGCCAGCATGAAGGCCTCCTGCTCCCACACCCTCATGCGCGCGGCGGAAGTGCTCGACCTGTTCGACTGCGCCGAATGCATCATGCGCTCCGCGCTGGAGCGCAAGGAAACCCGCGGCAATCACAAGCGTGCGGACTACACCTTCACCAATCCGCTTCTTGCCGACAAGATGCTCGACGTCACGAAGCAGGACGACGGCTCCGTCGTCACCTCGTGGCGCAACATGAAACATTGATGGCACGGGGGAGCCTGCTCCCCCGCGTTCATCCCCGAAAGGGCCGGGAATTCCGTCATCCCGGCCCTTCTTTTTTCTCCAAAAGACGCTCTCGGCCATTTGACGAAAACCGGGCTTGCCGTTAGCTTCCTTTTCTGGAGAACCGCCGTGAATGCCAAGAAAAAAGTGACGCTGGAAGACGTGAGCCGCAACGCGGGCGTGTCGCTGAGCTCCGTTTCCATGATCCTCAACGCCCGGGCCGACGTGTCCTTTTCCCCGGAAACGGTGCAGAAGGTGCGTCAGGCCGCCAAGGAACTCGGCTACCGCGCGCCCTCGCGGCGCGCCAAAGGCCGCCTGCCGGGAAGAAACGTGGTGTTCATCGTCACGCCGAACATCGCCAACGCCTATTATTCCGGGCTGGTGCAGGCCATTCAGCAGGCCGCCGAGGAACGCAGCTTTTCCACGCTCATCTTCACCACCTACCGCGAGGCCAAAAAGGAAGAGGAAGTCATGAACATGGCCCTGGCGCTGGGCGCCGCGGGCATGATCTTCACGCTCACCCCCCAGAGCCTGCGCAAGGTGGAAAAACTCAACGGCAAGATTCCCGTCGTGGTCATGGGCGACAAGAACTCCAGCCCCAAAATCGACACCGTGGAGCTCGACAACTACAGCGCCGGCGTGCTCATCGCGCGCCACATGCTGAGCCTCGGCCACAGGCACATCGCCTTCATTTCCGCCATGATGAACGCCACCAACGCCATACGTCTGCGCAGGCTGCAGGGCGTGAAGGACGTCTATGCCGAAAACCCCGGCTGTTCCGTTCAGGTGTTCACCAGAGACTACACTCCGCACGAGGAACTCAACAGCATCGATCTGGAACAGCGCATAGGCTACGAGCTCGCCGCGGAATGCCTGAAAAAGAAAAGCCGCATTTCCGGCTTCGTGGCCGTGAACGACTTCATCGCCTACGGCGTGCTCGACGCCATTGCGGACAAGGGCTTCCGCGTGCCCGAAGACTACAGCGTGTGCGGATTCAACAATCTGTCCTCCTCCCGCATTTCGCGCGTGGGACTCACCACCGTGGAACAGCAGACGCAGGCCAGAGCCCGCAGCGCCTTCGACATACTCTACGAGCGCATCTGCGGCGGCGACGCCGTCAGCGACCTCACCCGCATGGAATACACCCATCATCTGCTGGAGCGCCGTTCCACGGCTCCGGCCCGGCAGTCTCTGCAGGAGAAATCATGAAGAATCTCGCTCTGTGCGTTCTTTGCCTCGCGCTGCTCTCCGGCTGCAGCATGTCGTCTCTGCCCTTCCTCGGCGACGACGACGGCACGCCGCCCCCCGCAACAGCCAAAAAATCTCCCGACCGCAAGCCGACCTTCGGCGTGTCGCCGGAAGCGCAGACCTATCTTTCGCAGGCCATGGAATACTGGACTCCTTCCGGCGAATGCACGAATCCGGAACGCGCCGCCGCTCTGCTCGACAAAGCCGTGGACGCCGATCCGCTGGATCCCGCGCCCTACCTCATGCGCAGCCTGGCCCTGAGCGATCTCGGCTACTTCAACGAAGCCTTCGACGACGCCACGCGGGCCATCCGTCTTTCTCCCACGGCGGAAGCCTACGCCACGCGCGGTCTGGTGTGCCTGAAGCAGCATCAGCCCGAAGGCGCGCAGCGCGACTTCGCCTACGCGGAAAAAATCAATCCCAACGAGCCGCTCATCTACGTGTACCGCTCTGCGGGAGCCTTTCTCGACGGGCGCAACGGCGACGCCTGCGCCGATTTGAAAAAAGCCTGCGATCTCGGTCACTGCCGCCCCTGGAACACCGCCACGGAAAACAAGCTCTGCCGCTGACGGAAAAAAAGAACACATGGTTACGCAAAAAGGCCGTCGCTTCGTGAGAAGCGGCGGCCTTTTCGAGGAGGAATGACAGGGACAGGGGACCCCTGGCAATTGCGCGCCCTTCGGGGGAACCTCCGGGCGCGGAAACGTTTATTCTTCCGTGGGATTCACGGAATCGAGGAAGCGGTACGGACCGGCGTAGGTGGGCGTGCCGTAGATCTGGCAGACATGGGTGTTCCATGCGCCGTCGCGCCAGTCGTGCAGCAGATAGCCGGGGGCTTCCATCACGAAGGTGTCGCCGCCTTCGGGAGAGAAGTCGAGGTCGATCTGCATGGAGGCAGCGGGAGCCGTCAGGGCCATCACTCCGCCCCACTGCGTGAAGATGGGACGGTGCATGTGACCGCAGCACAGACGCACCCAGGGAGCCTTTTCCAGAATGCCGCGCAGACGATCCACGTTTTCATAGGGCTCGTCCATGGCGCCCATGCCCGTGACGAAGGGCGGATGATGCATGAACACCAGGGTGGGCACGCCGGGGCGACGCGCCAGTTCCTTTTCCAGCCACGCGGCGCACGGTTCCGGCATGTGTCCGGAATGAGAGCCGGGGCTCATGCTGTCCATCATGAGAAAGCGCACTTCGTCCTCTTCCACGGCGTAGCAGAGCCAGGGCTCGGTTTCGGCGTTTTCGGGGCACCAGCCCTTGAGGATGGAACGCATTCTGTCGCGCCGGTCGTGGTTGCCGGGAACCGCGTAGATGGGAATGTTCAGGGGAGAGAGCGCGTCGTAGAGCATGTGATAGGCGTGCTCGTCGCCGCTGTCGGCCAGGTCGCCGGTAATGACCATCATGTCCGGCTTCTGGGCCAGGCCGAAAAGATGCTTCGCCGCCGTCTCAAGACATTTCGGGGTGTCCACCACGCGAAAGGAAAGACGGCCGTCTCCGCGGAGATGAAAATCTGAAATCTGAAGTACTCGCATGATAAGTTCCTTGCGTCAGGGGGAATCCCTTCCGCGTCCGGGTCAGATGTTTTCCATGTCGCCACCCGGGGGCGAACTGCGTCGCGCCTGCGAGCCGGTTCTCGCCGATGCGGCAGGCGCGGACGACGGACGTCGTTTTGCATTCCGCACGGCCCGAAATACGGGCCGACGCGCCGGACGAAAAAATGATGCGCCGGAAACGAACCGGGAGGGGAAATCCCCTCCCGACAGTCGCTAGACGTGCTCCACGTCGTCGCCGAGGCGGCGGACCGCAGCGTTGTGCTTGCGCTGCACGATGAAGGCCGAAATGCCGCTCGTGGCCGCAGCCAGCATGGTGTAGAGGCACACGTAGATGGGATCGCCGTCGGCAACCTTGATGAAGTAGGTGCACAGACCGGGCACGATGCCGGCCACGAGGAAGCCGGGGAACTGATACACGATGGAAATGCCGGTGTAGCGCACGTCGGCGGGGAAGAGGTCGGAGAACAGGGCGGCTTCAGGACCGAACACGCCGGCGTAGAACACGCTGATGGGAACGATGATGGCGATGCCGATCATGAACAGATTGCCTTCGCTCGCGCCCATGAGCCAGAAGGAGGGGAAGATGGACAGGCCGCAGAGAATGCTGGCCACGCCGTACACCAGGCCGCGGCCGTAGCGGTCGGCAAGACGTCCGGCAATGAGGATGAAGGGGCACATGACCAGAGCGGAGATCATGACCATGGAGAGGGCTTCGGTGCGCGGCACGTTCACGTACTGCACGAGATAGGTGATGACGAACACGGCCAGCACGTTGAAGAACACGCCGTCGATCCAGCGGGCGCCGATGCCGAGAGCGATGTTGCCGGGATGTTCCCTGCACACCTTGACGATGGGCAGGGTCTTCTTTTCCTTGTCCTGATGGGCCTTTTCCTGAGCCTTCTGGAAGTCGGGGGTTTCAAGGATGTGCATGCGGACGTAGAGAGCCACGCAGACCAGCAGCACGCTCACGAGGAAGGCCAGTCTCCAGCCCCAGGCGAGGAACTGTTCGTCGGTGAGGCCCCAGGAGAGCAGGGCCACCACGCCGGAAGACAGGCACAGGCCCGTGGCCAGACCCATCTGCGGGATGCTGGCGTAGAAGGCGCGTTCCTTCTTGCTGGCGTATTCATAGGTCATGAGCACGGCGCCGCCCCATTCGCCGCCGAGGCCGAGGCCCTGGCAGAGACGGAACGTCTGCAGAATGATGGGCGCGGCAATGCCTATCTGCGCGTAGGTGGGCACAAGACCGATGCCGATGGTGGCAAGACCCATGATGAGCATGGTGAGCACGAGCATGCTCTTGCGGCCCAGCCTGTCGCCGAAGTGGCCGAAGACGAATCCGCCGAAGGGACGGGCCAGATAGCCGATGGCAAAGGTGCTGTAGGCGAGAAGCGTGCCGATGAAGGGATCTTCCGTGGGGAAGTACAGCTTGTTGAAGACGATGCCCGCGACAACGCCGTACAGGAAGAAGTCGTACCATTCAATGGTGGCTCCGAGAAGGCTGGCCAGTACCACCTTGCGGATTTCTTTTTTGCTGGGCGCGCTCATAATAAAGCTCCTGATGAAGATTGAGGAAAATTTTTCCCCGGGCCTTGCAGAGAATTTTATTAAAATTTTAATTAAAAGTTTTCTGATATTTTAATTAAAATTTTAATAAAATTTCCACACAGCTGCGGTTCATGTTTTTTCCTTGTACGGCTATTCCAGCAATTAATCAAGGGAAATTATCATTTTTTCTAAAAGCTAAAAATTTAATATTTTAAATCGAGTCTTTTCTTTTTTCAAAATTTATTTTTAAAATTTTAGTAAAACTCTCTTCCTTCGTTTGACGAAATTCCGCCTTGCCGTTAGCCTGCTGCCTGGAGAGAGCTCCCATGACGACGAAAAAAAGAATCACCCTGGAAGACGTGAGCCGGACGGCCGGCGTTTCGCTGACCACCGCTTCCATGATACTCAGCGGAAGGCCGGACGTGTCCTTCTCCCCCGAAACAGTGCAGAACGTGCGCCGCACGGCCGACGTTCTGGGCTATCGCGCGCCCGTGCGGCGCAGAAGCCGTCCGCTGTCTTCCAGAAAGCTCGTGCTCATCGTCAGCCCCAACGTCGGCAACGCCTACTATGCCAACATGGTGCAGGCCATTCAGCAGTCTGCGGAGCAGCACGGCGTTTCCACGCTCATCTTCACCACCTACCGCGACGCCGAAAAGGAAAAGGAAATCCTCGACATGGCGCTGGAAATGGGGGCTTCGGGCATGGTGTTCACCATGATGCCGCAGAGCGTGGAGCAGCTGGAAAAGGTCAACCGCAGCCTGCCCATCGTGGTCATCGGCGACAGGAACACCAGCCTCAACGTGGATACCGTGGAGCTCGACAACTACAGCGCAGGCATGCTGGTGGGGCGTCACATGCTCGGGCTCGGGCACAGGCACATCGCCTTCATTTCCACCACGCTCAACAACGCCAACGCCATACGCATACGCCGGCTCGACGGCGTGCGGGCCGTCTATGCCCAGGAGCCGGACACCTCCGTGCAGGTGTTCGCCCGCGACATCACGCCCCTTGAGGAACTGAACGACATCGGCATAGAACACCGCACGGGCTACGAACTCACCATGGACTGCCTGAAACGCTGTCCGGGCATTTCCGGCATTGTGGCCGTCAACGACTTCGTGGCCTACGGCGTGCTCGACGCGCTGGAGGACAAGGGGCTGAAAGTGCCGGACGACTACAGCGTGTGCGGCTTCGACAATCTCTCCGCTTCCCGCTTCTGGAACGTCGGCCTCACCTCCGTGGAACATCACATCGAGGAAAAGGGCAGAAACGCCTTCACCATTCTCTACGAGCGCATGACCGGCAACAGCACGCCCAACAACATCACGCGCGTGGAATTCTCCCATCATCTGCTGGAAAACCGCTCCACCGCGCCCTTCCATCCCTCCCGGGAAAAAACTGATTCCGTCCTTTAAAAGGAAGGCTCCATGACCACGACCGTGCAGCGCGTTCACGACCTCTACTGGAACAGCAACCTCAACTGCGCACGCGCCATGCTCGCCTGTCTCGGCGAGGCCTTCGGCGTGACCGTGGCCCCGCAGACCTTCCATGCCGCCGTCGGCATGCACGGCGCAGGCAGATTCCGCGCCCAGTGCGGTCTCGTGGAAGGCGCGCTCATGTTCATCGGCATTCTCGGCACGGAGCGCGGCAAGACGGAAAAGGACATAGAAATGCTCTGCCGCAACTTTGCCGAAGCCTTCACGGCGCGTTTCGGATCCCTGCTCTGCCGCGATCTGCGGCCCGGAGGCTTTCAGCCTTCCGATCCGCCCCACGCCTGCGAAGGCGTCACCGTGGAAGCCGTGGACTTTGCCAAACGCTTTCTTGCCGACGCCGGATTCCGCCCGCAGCAGGACTGACGTTCCGCATTCCGCCATTCGCCCGGCCCTGCCGCCTGCCGCGCACGTCCCCTTTTGCCGACGCCGCCCTGTTCCGCCAACCTTCAACACTCAAGGGAACGCCCATGTCCATACTGAAAAAAGCCGCCCTCGCCCTGACGCTCGCCCTGTTCTGCGTCCATGCCGCCCAGGCAGCCGACGCCCTGAAAATAGGCTCCCTGCCCGCCGCGGACTCGCTCATTCTGCACGCCGCGCAAAAAGACGGCGTGTTCGCCGCCCACGGCCTCGACGTGGAAGTCGTGCCCTTCCAGAGCGCTCTGGAACTCGGCGCCGCCATGCGCGCAGGCTCGCTCGACGGCCATTTCGGCGACATCATCAACGTGCTCATGCAGAACGAAAACGGCGCGCCGCAGATCATCGTGGCCACCACCTCCCACTCCTCGCCGAAGGCGCGCTTCTTCGGCCTGGCCGTCAGTCCGAAATCTTCCGCCGAGTCGCTGGCCGATCTCAAGGGCAAGACCTGTTCCATCGGCCGGGCCACCATCGTGGATTTCGTGCTCGACTCGCTGCTTGCGCAGGAAGGCGCGGCCGGTTCGCTGGAAAAGCGCGACATCCGGCAGATTCCGGTGCGGCTTCAGATGCTGCTCTCCGGGCAGATAGAATCCGCGCTGCTGCCCGAACCTCTGCTCTCTCTGGTGGAAGGTCAGGGTGCGCGCGTGCTCCTCGACGACAGAAAGCTCGATCTGCCGCTTGCCGTCATCGCGCTGCGAAAGCCGGGCAATGCCGACGATCCGGCCTTTGCCGACCGCATTCAGCGCTTCCGCGCAGCGCTCAAGGAAGAGGCCGAACGCATCAACGCCGCGCCCGACGCCTACAAGGCCATGATGCAGCAGCTCGGCCTGCTCGCGCCCAAGGCCGCGGAGCACTACGCCATGCTCCGTTTTGAAGACCCCTTCACGCCGCTGGGCCTGCCCTCGGAAGAGGCTCTGCGACGCTACGCCGAGTGGATGCAGCAGAACAGACTGCTCAAAAAGGGCCTTCCCGCCCTGAGCGACATCGTGTTTCAGGAAAAGAAATGAGCGAAGAGATGCTGCGCGTCGCCTCGCTGGGCAAGAGCTTCGGAAACAACGTCGTGCTCGACGACGTTTCCTTTGCCCTGCCCGCCGGGGCGTCTCTGGCCATCATCGGGCCTTCCGGCTGCGGCAAGAGCACGCTGCTTTCCGTCATTGCCGGACTTGCTCCGGCAAGCTGCGGCAGCGCCTCGCTGCCTTTGCCGTGGAAAACGGCCTTCATTCTTCAGGACTACGGCCTCTTTCCCTGGAAAACCGTGCGCGACAATCTGGCGCTCCCCCTGCAGCTTCGCGGCGCAGGAAGAAAGGAACGCGCCGCCGCCGTGGCCGACATGCTGAAGGAACTCGGTCTGGAGGGGCTGGAGCAGCGCTTTCCGGTGCAGCTTTCCGGCGGCCAGCGTCAGCGCGTGGCCATCGGCCGCGCCCTCGTCTCCCGCCCCGACCTTCTGCTCATGGACGAACCCTTCGCCGCGCTCGACGCCATCACCCGCGAGCACCTGCAGAATCTGCTGCTGCACGTCTGGCAGCGCCGACGCATGAGCTTCATGCTGGTCACCCACAACGTGGCGGAAGCCGTCTTTCTCGGCCGCTACATCATGGTGCTCGGCGGCCGCCCGGCCACAAAAAAGCTGTGGCTGGAAAATCCCTGTTTCGGCGACGCCTCCTGCCGGAACAGCGACGCCTACTTCTCCCTCATACGAAGCGTTCACGAGGTGCTGGAAGATCCGGAATCCCGCAGCGCGGAGGCGGCGCAGTCATGAAGATTCTCGACATTCTCTTCCGCTACGTCGTGGCCTTTTTTGCCCTGCTTCTGCTCTGGCAGGCGGGCGCGTGGGCGCTCGGCCCGTATCTTCTGCCCGCGCCGCTCGACGTGCTTGACGCCTGGATGCAGTCCCTCGGCGATTCCGTCATGCAGGAGCACATCCGAAGCAGCGCCTTCCGCGTGGCCGCTGCCATGGCGCTGGCCTTTCTTATCGCCTTTCCGCTGGGCATTCTGCTCGGCTACCGCAGACGCATCGACCGCTATGTTTCTCCCATGGTCTTCCTCACCTATCCCCTGCCCAAAATCGTGCTGCTGCCCGTATTCCTCACGCTGTTCGGCCTGGGAGACCTTTCCAAAATTCTCATCATCGCGCTGACCACCGGCTATCAGATTCTCGTGGTCACGCGCGACGGCATCCGCCAGCTCGACGCCCGCTATCTCGACGCCTTCCGAACCCTCGGCGGCACCGCGGCCCAGCTGGTGCGCCACGTGCTCGTGCCCGCCGCCCTGCCCAGCGCCATGACGGCCCTCAAGGTCAGCAGCGGCACCGCCGTGGCCGTGCTCTTCATGGCCGAATCCTTCGCCACGCAACGCGGTCTCGGCTTTCTCATCATGGACGCCTGGGGCCGCGGCGATCAGCTCGAAATGTTCTGCGGCATTCTGTCCATGAGCCTGCTCGGCCTTGCCGTCTATGAAATCTGCCACGTCGCCGAAAGGGTGCTCTGCCGCTGGAAGCGACTGGAAAACAGGAGATGACACCCCATGCTTCGTTTTGAATCGGACTACGAAGAAGGCGCGCATCCGCGCATTCTGGAACTTCTCGCCCAAAGCAATCTCGAACAGACGCCCGGCTACGGCGAAGATCATTACTGCGACGAGGCCCGTAACCTCATTCGCGCCGCCTGCGCCGCGCCCGGAGCCGACGTGCAGTTTTTGGTCGGCGGCACGCAGACGAACTTCATCGTCATCGAATCCGCGCTCCGGCCCTGGCAGGGCGTGCTCTGCGCCGACAACGGCCACATCAACGTGCATGAAACCGGCGCCGTGGAGGCCACCGGTCACAAGGTGCTTGCGCTGCCCGCAAAGGACGGCAAAATAAGCGCCCGGCAGATTCGCGAAGCCTGCGCCCGGCACTTTGCCGACGACTCCCATGAACACATGGTGCAGCCGGGCATGGTGTACCTCTCCTCTCCCACGGAATTCGGCACGCTGTACGCCAAAGCCGAACTGGAAGAAATCAGCCGCGCCTGCCGCGAACTCGGCCTGCCCCTGTTCGTGGACGGCGCGCGCATGGGCTACGGCCTCATGTCCCAGGCAAACGACCTGACGCTTGCCGACTACGCCCGCCTGTGCGACGTCTTCAGCATAGGCGGCACCAAGGTGGGCGCGCTCTTCGGCGAAGCCGTGGTCATCGCCTCCCCCGCCCTGAAAAAGGATTTCCGCTACCTCATGAAACAGCGCGGAGCCATGCTTGCCAAGGGAAGACTGCTCGGCATCCAGTTCGCCGCCCTGTTCCGGGACGATCTGTATTTCCGCATTGCCGAACGCGCCGACAAGCTGGCCATGCGTCTGCGGCAGGCCTTCACGGAAAAGGGCTGGCCGCTGCTCTACGATTCCTTCACCAATCAGCAGTTTCCCATAGCGCCCAAAGCCGAACTCGAACGCCTCGCCAGCAAATATTCCTTCGGCTTCTGGCAGCACATGGACGAAGCGCACAGCGCCGTGCGCTTCTGCACGAGCTGGGCCACGACCGAAGAGGCCGTCGAGGCGCTCATCAGCGACATCCGCGCGCTCTGAGCCTCCCGCATCGCACGCAAAAGGGCCGGATGTTCCTCATAGAACATCCGGCCCTTTTGTGCTCCGAAACAAAAACGCTAATCGTCCAGACCAAGAAGACGCGCGGCATTGCCGTACATGACGCCTTCCATCACTTCCGGGCGCAGTCCCCAGTGCTTATAGTATTCCACGGCCTGCCGCACATCCACGCACGGATACGCCGAACCGTACAGAAACTTTTCCGGAATAAGGTAGTTGGCCGCATCCAGATACTCCCGGTTGCCCGGCACGTTCATGGTGTAGAGATCCGGGGCCAAGTACACGCCTTCGCGCTCAAAGGCCACATGGCAGATGCCGCCGACGTTGGGCCATCCGCCGTGGGCAATGACCAGCTTCAGCTTGGGAAAGTCCAGCGCCACCCGTTCGATGATCATGGGATCGGTGTAGCTGAGATCCGGGGCCACGAATCCGCCGAACGAAATGAACACGGGAATGTTCGCCGCCTGGCACTTTTCGTAGATGGGATACACGGCTCTGTCGTCCGCCCGGAGCGCCGGACGGCAGAAGCCCGGCTCCACCAGCACGGCCCGGGCCGAGCCGCGCAGCACAAAGCGGTCGATTTCGTCGAGGGCTCCGGCGTCGTGCGGATCAATGCCCGCCACGCCGACAAAGCGCCCCGGCCAGAGACGGTTCAGCTCTTCAAGATCGGCATTGTCCATGCCCGTGGATTTGCGTATCAGCACCGCGCCCGAAACGATGCCGGCCTCGTCCATTTCCCGGATGAAAAGATCCATGGACTTCTGCCTCGCCGATTCGCCTATGGTCATGCCGAAGCGCCGGGCAAAGGATTCCGGCTCGAAAAGCTCCCGGCCGGGATTGTTGAACATCCCTTCGCAGATGCTGCGGAAGGGCGGACGAATGCGCATGTCGAATATTTTCATGGTCGCACCTCTGCGTCGTTTGTCGTTGCCGGAAGCCGTCAAAACCGGCCGCTTCCGGCGTTCACGCTACATGCTGAAACCGTACACCATGCCGATGACGGGGAAGCCGAACACGAACAAGAACAGAAGTCCGGCCAGCACGGCAAACGATCCGGCCTTGAAGGCCGTCCGCACGCCTATCCATTCCACGTTCGAGAACATGATGGCCGCGCAGGTGGACGCCGCGGGCGTGGCGTAGGCGCAGGCCGCGGCAATGATGACCAGCACCGTGAGCGCCACGGGATTCAGACCGAGCATCTGGCTCACCTGATAGCCGATGGGCACGGCGATGAGCACAAGGCTCACGTTGTGCGTGAACTGCGTGGCCACGTTGATGATGAGAGAGAACAGAATCAGGAAGGCCACCACGCTCGTGCCTTCAAGGCTCGAGCTCATGACGGAGGCAAGCCACGCGGTAATACCCGCCGCGTCGCTGCTCACCGCCGCAGACACGGGAATGGCCGCCGCCGTAATCCAGAACACGTTCCAGTGTATGCCGTCGCGGGCGCAGACGTCGAAGTCCAGAATGGGCCGACCTTCCAGACGCATGACGCACAGCGCAATGAGCACCACCGCCACGGCCGAAAGGAAGTTGAACTTGCCGAGCATGCCCAGCGCGCCGGCGTTGCCCAGCATGAGGTTGGGAATGAGCATGAGCGCCATGAACACCACCAGCGCGACTGCGGCCACCTTTTCCCGCGTGTTCAGCTTGAGTTCGCGGCGCATGCTTTCCAGATATTCTTCGGAAAGGTTCATGAGCTTGCTCACGTCCGGGCGGAAAATATACTTCATCACCAGGAAATACGCCACCACAAAGAGCAGGCACAGCGGAATGGTCACGGCCATGAAGGTGAGGTAATCCAGAGTCAGCGCGCCCTTGGACGAGGATTCCAGCGCGCCGATGGCCAGAATGCACACGTTGCACCAGGGCTTGCAGCCGAAGGAAAGCACGGCGGTGATGGCCACGCCCGCGCAAAGGAACGCGGGATAGCGTTCGCCCTTCCTGTAGCCCGTTTCCTCAAAAATGCTGTAGAGCAGGTTCCACACGAGAAAGACCACGGCGTTGCCGTCCACAAGAAAGCTCACCACGAAAGAACCGACGAGCACCATGAACGTGAACGTCCACGGCCGTCCCACCAGACATTTGCGGCTCAGAAACCAGCTCGACATCTTTCTGTTGATGCCGCTTTTTTCGCAGAACGACGTGAACACCAGCACGAGCAGCATGAAGATGACCAGATGATTGCTGAAGGCGCTGGCAAAGGCGTCCTGAGGGGTTTTGAAGAATCCGCACAGGCCCAGAGAAAAAATGCTCAGCATGCTGGGCCAGATGAAGCCTATGAACGTCCAGCCGTACAGCAGGCCGATGAACACCCCGAGAATGGACATGCCGAACGGCGAAATGCCGTCGAAGGGAATATAATGAAAGCCGAAGGTCAGCAGAAAATATATGACGGTATGAATCCAGTAACTGTCTCTGGATTTCACTGCAGATGCATGCACAATCATGTCTCCTCTTCGTTTCCTCTCGGGAGGAACGAAATAAACGATTTGAGAATCTCTCCAGGCTCTCCGTTCAGAAGATAGCCCGTCACGGCGGTCATGCTTTCTCTGATGTCGATGGTCGTTATGCCTTGAAGGTAGGTCCGAAAGGGTTCGGCGCCGTCAAGGAAGATGTCGTGCAGAAAGCCTATGCCCACGTTGTTGGCTATGGAGTGACTCCAAAGATTCAGCGATGTCGTGGCAAGCACGATGTTGGGCCTGCCGTAGCGGGAAAGCAGAGAATAGAGGGGCGTGTTGCACATTTCGTCGGCCGCCCCGCCTATGATCGGTTCCCGGATGAGCCTGCGCAGAGAAACGGAGCGACGCCGCGCCAGCGGATGCGTCTGCCCCACGCAGGCGTGATACCCGCCCCCGGCCAGAGGATGAAACGTCAGACGCTCGTCGGCAAAAAACGACGGATCCGGACGCCCCTCCGAGGTGACGGGCACATTGAGAATGCCGATGCTGTACGTATCCGGTTCCGCGGGACTCAGCATCCGTTCGCGGATGCCGTCGGCGTTGAGCGTCGAGGTCACCACCCGCACGCGCGGATAGCGCGCGCAGTAGCGCTCCACAATGCTGAACAGCCTTGCCAGATAAAACGCCGTGTTCACGTACACGCGCAGCGTGCCGCGAAGGCCGTCGCCGCTTGCGGACGTGAAGCCGGCGGTCAGTTCCCGGTATCGGGGAATGACGTCCGCCGCAAAGGCCAGAAGCTGCCGCCCCTCCGACGTGAGGGCCACGCCCCGCGACGAGCGGCGAAGCAGCGTCACGCCGAGTTCCGCCTCCATGTTTTTGATGGAGGCGCTCAGCGCCTGCTGCGTCATGTGCAGATTTCTGCTGGCGCTGGCCAGAGAACTGTGCTTGGCAACCTCAAGAAACGAAGAAAGCTGTTCCAGTCTCATGGATTCTCCTTTTCCCGCCGGACACCAGCGCTTCGGGAAAAGGAACTACAACCCGAGAAAACGACGGGCGTTTTCCTCCATGAGGTACGGAAGCCGCTCCGCCCTCACGCCGCAGGAACGACAGTGCCGCTCCGCGTCCGCCATGGAAATGATGGGCGCGGCGGAAGCAAAGATCATTCTGTCGTAAAGCAGTCCGTTGGCCGCCGTAATGTAGTCGCTGCTGCCGGGGGCATTGAGCATGTACATATCCGGAGCAATATAGACATTGCCGCGATTGAATGCAATTTCGCATACTTCCGTCACAAACGGCCAACCGCCGTGGCTGAGCGCCATGCGCATGCGGGGAAAGGTTCCGGCCACCTTGTCCAGGGCCAGAGGCGTATAGTACTCAAGACCGGGGGTAAAAATGCCGCCGTAGGTGAACACCACGGGCACGCCTGCTTCCTGGCAGCGCTCATACAGAGGAAACACCCTCGGATCGTCCACCTTCCAGTGTTCGGGATCAAAGGCGGGCTCCAGAGCGATGCCCGCGCAGGGGCCGTGAATCACATACCGGTCGAGCTCTGCCATGGCCTCGTCCATGCCCATGAGCGGAGCAATGCCTGCAAGGCCGATGAAGCGGCCGGGCCAGCGTGCAAACAGGTCCAGCAAATCTTCGTTGTTCCCCCCGCATCCCTTGCGGATGGGAACCACGGCCTGCGTCACGTTGCAGCCGTCCATTTCCGCTATGAGATCTTCCATGGAAAAGGTGCGCGCGCAGGGAGAAATATGCATGCCGAAACGCGCCGCACGCTGCGTGACGTCCTCAATATTGTTGTAGAACTCCGCCGTCTTATAACTTGGAATAGGCGGCCTCACCCTGAAATCTATACTCATGATTCCTCCGCATTGACCATTATGCTATTTCAGCAATGCCCATACGGAGAAATAAAGTCCAACAAATATTTTTACCAATGATGAGGCAAGCTACAAAAATTATTTGTTGTCGCATAAACCGGAGACGGCATCGCAAGAGCCATCCGCAACGCTTTAACGCGCAAGGGGGCGTTTTACAGCACTCTCTGCAAAACGCCCCCGTCCTGACATCCGAAAAAATTTTCGAGAATCAGTCTTCCCAGAACAGCCGCGTCACCTCGTCGGGCACGGCACGGCCCCGAAGGTTCCCCAGCCAGAACGCCAGCAGAGAAACAACGCAGGTCGGCACGATGGCGTGCACCCCGCCCAGCGGAACCTTGAACACGGAAAGCAGCACGAACGTCGTCACCCCGATCACCATGGACCAGAGCGCGCCCGACGCGTTGGCCTTCTTCCAGTACATGCCGAGCACTATGGGCCAGAGAAACACGGCTTCCAGGCCGCCGAAGGCGAACAGATTGATCCAGACCAGAAGATCCGGCGGATCAAACGAGGCGAGAAACACCAGCACGCCCACGGCCAGCGTGCAGCAGAAGCTCATGCGTCCTATTTTCGAGGCCGATATCTTCGACGCGTCGTTCCTGAGCCGATAGCGGATGTAGAGATCCTTGATGATGGACGCCGAAACCAGAAGCAGCATGGTGTCCACCGTGGACATGATGGCCGCAAGCGGACCGGCCACAAACACGCCGGCCCAGAACGGCGGCAGAAGTTCGAGAATGAGCGACGGAATGATGAGATCGCCGGACGTAAGTCCGGGCATGACGGCGCGTCCCAGAACGCCCGACAGATGCATGAACAGCAGCAGAAAACCGATGATGAGCGTGCCCATGATCATGGCGTCGTGCATGGAGCGCGAATCCTTGTATCCGAAGCAGCGCTGCGTGGTCTGCGGCAGACCGAGAATGCCGAGTCCCACCAGAATCCAGAAGGAAAAGAGCATGGGAGCCGGAATGCTGTCCCCAGCGCCGGAAGGAGAAATCAGACCGGGATCAATGCCTTTCAGCGTCTGAATGCACTGTTCCATGCCGCCGCCGGCCCGAACCACGGCAAAAAAAATGACCACGGAGGCAATCAGCATGACCACGCCCTGCAAGGCGTCCGTCACGGCCACGGCCCGGAATCCGCCCACGGTGGTGTACAGCACGACCGTGATGCCGAACAGCGCCAGCCCCACCTCATACGGATATCCCGTCACCGCCTGAAACACGCGGGCCCCGCCGATGAACTGCGCAATCATGGACGCCGCAAAAAAGATCAGCACCGCCACGGAACACAGAATGACCACCGCGTCGCTCCGATACCTGGCGTAAAGAAAATCCGTAATGGTCACGGCATGAATGCGACGACCGACCATGGCAAAGCGCTTGCCGAGAACGCCGAGCGTAAGAAACGTGGTGGGCACCTGAATCATGGCCAGCAGCACCCATCCGAGGCCCAGCTTGTAGGCCACGCCGGGGCCGCCCACGAAGCTGCTCGCGCTGGTGTAGCTGGCAATGATGGTCATGGCCAGCACAAAGCCGCCCATGGTTCGGCCGCCTATGAAGTATTCTTCAATAAAACCGCTGCCGTTGCCCTTTCTGGACTGCCGCTGCGCCCACACGGCCAGAAGAATCGTCAGAATCAGATAGCCGACAAGAGGAACAAGAGCCATATTCATGAACGCTTCTCCTCGTCGATGTTTTCGTCGTTCCTGTTCTCGTCAAGAGGAATGTCGGCAAAAAAGCGCCGGACCACGATCCACAAAATCAGCGTCATGACGGGATACCCAAGCACGCAGCTGTAAAAAAACCATGCCGGCAGACCGAACACATAGCTGTATTCCTCTGGATCGCCCGAGCCGAGGCCGAAGGCAAACGCCGTCCACCACACGAAAAAAAAGATGTAAAGACCAAACGTAATCAAGGCTTCCCGGTCGGCCTGTCTGAACGCTCCGCGCATATGTCAATCCTCTGTCGCAGTGTTCCCTGAATCATGACGCGTCTGCCGCGTCGGAAAGAAGTTCGTCGTCATTCCGCGCTCTTCGCCTCCAGGTCGCAAAAAGAGCGCCGGAAATATTCTGCCATGCGCTGAACAGCGCCCCCGGCAGCGTGGCCAGAGGAAAGCCGGCAAAATTCGCCGCCGCCAGCGCCACGGCCAGTCCGCTGTTCTGCATGCCCACTTCCACGGCCACGGCCGTTCTTCCGGCGTAGTTCATGCCGAAAAGCGCGGCTATGCCGAGTCCGAGCAAAAGCCCTGCTCCATTATGCAGGAAGACCAGCAAAAGCACCAGCAGGCCGCTCTCGGCAATCTTGTCCGCGTTGACGGCCACAATGCCGCCCACAATGAGCACAATGCCGCTCACGGAGACGAGTGGACAAAAATCCACGCATCGGCGCACCAGGCCCCACGCCGCCCTCCGCAAAAACAGCCCCGTCAGCACGGGAGCCAGAACAATGTTCATAACCGAGGCCATCATGGCCGGAAAGGACACGTCCACCCGGCTCCCTGCAAGCAGATAGACCAGAAGCGGCGTCAGCACGGGCGCAAGAAGCGTGGATACCACCGTCATGCTCACCGAAAGCGCCACGTCGCCGCGCGCAAGATACGTGATGACGTTGCTGGCCGTTCCTCCCGGCGCGCACCCCACAAGAATGACCCCGAGGGCCAGTTCCGGCTCCAACGAAAAAAGTTCCGTCAGCCCCAAGGCCAGCAGGGGCATCACGCAAAACTGCGCCGCACAGCCCGCCGCCAAAGCTCCGGGGCGCTGCCACACGGCCCGAAAATTCTCCGGACTTATGGAAAGCCCCATGCCGAACATGATGACGGCAAGAAAAAGCGACGTGTGCGGCACCGTCCAGGCAAACAGCGGGGGATACATCCAGGCCAGAGCGGAACAGAACAGTATGAGAACGCCTATATGTCGGGCCAGCAGCATGCTGAGCCGCCTGAAAAACAACATGTGTCATCTCCATAAAAGGATAAGGACAAGGCCGGACATGTTCGGCAGAATGTCCGGCCTTGTCCTTAGGGCAGATAAGCTACACGTCCGCAAGACTGCCGTGCTTTTCATAGTCGGCGACACGGACCACCCTGTTGAGCGAATCCACGAAAGCGACCTTCGGCCTGAAGGCACGAACCTCTTCCGGCTGCATGAGCGCATAGGCCATGATGATGACCATATCTCCCGGCTGCACAAGACGCGCAGCCGCACCGTTCAGACATACCACCCCGCTGTTCCGCTCACCGGCAATGGCATAGGTTTCAAGGCGCTGTCCGTTGTTCACGTCGACGACCTGCACCCTTTCGTATTCCTGAATGCCTGCCGCCTCCATAAGCTGCTCGTCGATGGTGATGCTGCCCACGTAATCAAGCTCAGCCTGCGTCACCACCGCCCGATGAATTTTGCCTTTCAGCATCGTCAGCAGCATGTTCTAGCCTTCAAAAACAACGTTGTCGATGAGGCGGGTTTTGCCGATGTACACGGCAATGGCGCAAAGCACCGGCCCCCGGATTTCAGCCACGGGCTGCATGGAAGAGGCGTCCACCATTTCCACATAGTCGATGCGGGCCAGGGGCTCGCCCTCCAACATCTTCCGCATGGCGGAAAGCACCGTCTCGGCACGGCGTTCTCCCTGCTCCATCATGGTCCTGCCGAGGGTCACGGCGCGGCTCAGCACGACGGCCGCCTGCCGCTCCTCCGCATTGAGGTAGGTATTGCGGGAGCTTCTGGCCAGCCCGTCCGCCTCGCGCACAATGGGGCAGCCTATGATCTCCACATCAAAGTTGAGATCGCGGACCATGCGACGAATGACGGCAAGCTGCTGGGCGTCCTTCTGCCCGAAATACGCCCTGTCGGGAGCAACAATATTAAAAAGCTTGCTCACCACCGTACACACGCCGCGAAAATGGCCGGGACGACTCTTGCCGCACAGCCCCTCCGTCAGGCCGGTCATATCGACCCAGGTGCAGAAATCGGACGCGTACATATCCTCGGGGCGGGGATGAAAAATCAGATGCGCTCCGGCAGCCTCGCAAAGGCGGCTGTCCGCATCAATATCGCGGGGATAGCTCGCCAGATCCTCATGAGGACCGAACTGCGTGGGATTGACGAAATCGCTGACCACGACGCGATCATTTTCCGCGACCGCCCGCACAATAAGACTCTTATGCCCCTCATGAAGATACCCCATGGTGGGAACAAGGCCGACGCTCAGGCCCAGACGACGCCATTCTTTGACCTGCGCTCTGACTTCGACGACAGAAGAAACGATGTTCATAACCGCTCCCGATATGCTTTTGTATTGAAGCCGACTCCACGCCGACTGCTGTGAACAGGCGAAGACGACGCTATGCATGAACCTCTTCAAAACACATGAAACGCCGGACTTCAGGCCCGAAATGCCGCAAACTCTTTCCGTCTGCACGAGGCAAGGCCTCGTCATGAAAACGGTATGGAAGGTGACGTTAGTCAAAAAAACAAATAATGGCAACCAGATCGACTTTTGTTGCCGCCAGGATACCCTCTGCGTCCACAACATTCCCCCCCAAAAAAAATTGGCATGACAAAAGACCGCACCTCGTATTTTATTGCTCTCTTTTTCGGAGAGCTCAAAGCCTGATGCTCTTTTATGGAGTTTCCGGCAGAAAACACCGCGGATTTTTTATGGCGCATCACCGTATGTCACGGAGGATTGAATCTGCGCTGCCGAAGGCTCCTGTCGCTTTCACGAGTACAATATTTCCAGAAGACATGTTCCCGCCATGCCTCGCCTGCACAAGATGTGCGACATCTCCGATTAAGGTTGCTTCATCCAGCCAGAGCCGCCGCTGAAGGCAATTTTTTTTTCGTTCACTTCCACCCGCTCTCAAGGATTCCGCACAGGTTTGGGAGAAAAACTCTCCCCAGCCTCAAAAAAATCAAAGAGAGCATCCCCCTAAACAGCGAGCCCTTCCTCGCCTGCCGATCCTCAACGTCAGGCGGCGGCACTTCATCGCCGACGCTCCACTGCAACGGGGAAAAGAGAAAAAATATTTTTCGCCGAAGAAACAACAAACTGCAAAGCGTCAGGACTGCGCCTGCACGGCAATGCTGTTCTGACCGTCAAAGGCCTCAGCCGAACTCTGAAATCTTCGTCCGGCCGACTCCGCCGCTGCGATGTTTTCTTTTGAAGGCCCTTCCGCCTGAAAAAATACAGCCCGGCCAGGCCGAGCAAGGCGCGAGCGGCAACAGGCATGTTTCCAGACAGGAAAGTCCGATGTTGCGGATGTCGCGGGAGGATCCTCGATTTTTCTCTACAAACTTCCTCCCGCGGCTTTGTCGCCGCGGTATTTTCCTTTTCAGTCGCTTCCCGTGTCGCGGGGCTCCTCGATCAGTCCCCAAAAACTTCTTCCCGTCAGGCCCGCCGCTGAGGAAATTTTCTTTGCTGCTCTCTTCCTCCGCCTCAGCCATCCGAAGGAATTAAAACAAAAAAGGGAAGGAAAAACCGGAGCGGATCTTCCTTCCCTCAAAACGCATTCTGCAAGCGCAGGTCTTTAAACGACGAAAGGCTCCTCTTCAGGAGCCTTTCTAAAGATAACCTTGGCATCGGCCTACTTTCCCACGTAAAGATGCGCAGTATCATGGGCGATGAAG
>NZ_CALUYL010000007.1 GCF_944324995.1 uncultured Mailhella sp. | reverse complement strand
TGTGTTCCTCCAAAATAAAAACACAAAGTTAGGCCAAAGAACGATATCAAATATCTTTGAATGATTAATTTGTCAAGGAATTTTCTCCGAACTTTTCTGCGCCGCGCGTTCTCGGCAAAGCAGTCGTCGGCAAGGGGGCGGGGCGGATGCGCGTCTCGCCGGGGGCGTTCCCAAAAGCGACGAATCGCGTTGCCGGAGGGATGGGGCGCGCCTTCATGATTTTTAGCGGGCTCGGGCAAGGGAGTGGTCTTTCGCGCGCCTTGCATGATTGAAGGCGGAGGCGACTTCGTTTGCCGTTTCGTCGGAGCGGAGGGGCGGTGCCTCATTCGTTTTCCGGGTCTGGAAAACGATGTGGCGTCAGAGCTTCGGACTTTGCCGTTGCCGCCGGGGAAGGGCGGCCATCCCCCGCGTCGTGTCGTTCGGCGACGTCCCTGGGGCTGCATCGCGCGGGGCGGCAGCGTCGGCGAATTGTGCGGCATGCAGGCGGCGCGTTGGGAGGAGGGTGGAGCGACCTGCCCTCTGCGCGCGGGGTTTTCGGAGGGAACCTGCGGGCGTGCAGCCTTTTTTCGGCGCCGTGCGTTTCTGCGGCGCAGCATGGAGCGCTGGCGCAACGCGTTGTCCCGTTGACAGGGCGGACGCTCGCGTTTACCCCAGAGAGAAATGAAGTTTTCAGGAGGCCGCATGGACATTTCTTCCTCGTTTCACGATCCGGCGCTGTGCCGCGCCCTGCTTGACCGGCTCTCGGAAGAGCTCGACGCTCTGGGCAGAGGCGTGCGCTTCATGGAAGTGTGCGGCACGCATACGGTGTCCATTTTCCGCAGCGGTCTCCGTTCCCTGCTGCCCGCAGGTCTGGAGCATCTTTCCGGGCCGGGCTGTCCGGTCTGCGTCACGCACGATTCCGAGGTGGCGGCCTTCATCCGCGCCGCGGAAAAGCCGAACGTCATCGTGTCCACGTTCGGCGATCTTCTGCGCGTGCCCGGGCCCGACGGCCGTTCCCTCAAGCACGCCATGGCCGAAGGCGCGCGCGTGCAGGTGGTCTATTCGCCGCTCGACGCCGTGAAGCTTGCGGCCGATCATCCCGGCGACACGGTGGTGTTTCCGGCCGTGGGCTTTGAAACCACGGCTCCCGTCATTGCCGGAGCGCTGATGAGCGCCCGAAGCATGGGGCTTTCCAATTTCTGCATCATTCCGTGCAACAAGCTGGTGCCTCCGGCCATGCGCGCTCTGCTGGAAAAGGACGACGCGCGCCGCATCGACGCCTTTCTTCTGCCCGGTCATGTGGCCGTGGTGCTGGGACTTGCGCCTTTTGAATTTCTGGCGAAGGAGTTCGGCAGACCTTCCGTGGTGGGCGGATTCGAGCCTGCCGACATTCTTTCCGCGCTCTGCCTCATGCTCGACATGCTGCGCCGCGGCCGCCCGGAAGTGGGCAACACCTACGTGCGCGCCGTGAGCCCCGAAGGCAGTCCGCAGGCAAGGCGCGTCATGGACACGGTGTTCCGCGTGGCGGACGCCCGCTGGCGCGGTCTCGGCGACATTCCGAAAAGCGGCCTCGCCCTGCGCGACGAGTGGCGCGACTTCAACGCCCTGGAACGACTCGGCATCGAACTCGGCGAAACGGGGCACATTCCCGGCTGCCGCTGCGGCGACATCCTTCGCGGGGCGCTCTCGCCGGATCAGTGTCCGCTGTTCGGCAAGGCTTGTACGCCGCAGAATCCCACCGGCCCGTGCATGGTTTCCACCGAGGGAAGCTGCGCGGCCTGGTATCGCTACCGCGGCGCGTAGAGAACTCGTTTGCGTGAAGAAGCGTCGACGCCCCCTTGACGCAGACGCGTTTTTTCGCTAAGGATGAACCCATGAACACGAACGCTTCCAGAACTTTTACCTGCATGTGGTGGTGGCCCTGCTAAAGGGGCCGGGTTCTGGAGTATTATCAGAAGCAAAAATATTAGAACCGCGGTCGGAGTAACGGCCGCGGTTTTTTTACAGCCGGAAGAGGAAGGCCGTACTCCACGACAGAAGGAGTAAGTCATGAGCGTTTCCGAATCCAGCAAGACTTGTGCCCAGGCGTTTGAAACCGGTTTCTTCGGCCCCTACGGCGGCCAGTTCGTTCCCGAGTCCCTCAAGAAGGTGCTGGACGAAGTCAACGACGCCTTCATTAAATATCGCGACGATCCCGAATTTAAGGCCGAGCTGGCCGATCTGTTCACCCACTACTGCGGGCGTCCTTCCCCCATCTTCCACTGCCGCAATCTGAGCCGCGAACTCGGCGGCGCGCAGATCTATCTGAAGCGCGAAGACCTGAACCATCTCGGCGCGCACAAGATCAACAACACCCTCGGTCAGGTGCTGCTCGCCAGGCGCATGGGCAAAAAACGCCTGGTGGCGGAAACCGGCGCCGGTCAGCACGGCGTGGCCACGGCCGCCACGGCCGCGCTCTTCGGCATGGAGTGCGTCGTGTACATGGGCGAGGAGGACATGCATCGGCAGGCCCTCAACGTGTTCCGCATGCGCATGATGGGCGCCGAAGTGCGCGCGGCCATGAGCGGTCAGCGCACCCTCAAGGAGGCCGTGGACGAGGCTCTCGACTGCTTCGTCAACGATCCGAGCATGTTCTATGTGCTCGGTTCCGCCGTGGGTCCGCATCCCTACCCCGTCATGGTGCGTCATTTCCAGTCCATCATCGGCCGCGAGGCGCGCGCCCAGAGCATTGAGCAGATTGGGCGGCTTCCCGACTACGCCGTGGCGTGCGTGGGCGGAGGCTCCAACTCCATCGGCATGTTCGCGGGCTTCCTCGACGACGCGGAAGTCAAGCTCGTGGGCGTGGAACCCGGAGGCAAGGGCATGGGCTACGGCCAGCACGCGGCGAGCCTCTGCAAGGGCAAGCCCGGCATCCTGCACGGCTTCAACGGCTACCTGCTTCAGGATGAGAACGGCGGCGTGGCTCCCGTGTATTCCATCTCCGCGGGCCTCGACTACCCCGGCGTGGGCCCGGAACACTGCCAGCTCAAGGACTCCGGCCGCGCCGAATACGTGACCGTGACCGACGAAGAGGCCGTGAATGCGTTCCTCACGCTGTCGCGCAAGGAAGGCATCATTCCCGCGCTGGAATCCTCGCACGCTCTGGCCCACGCCATGCGCCTGGCTCCCACCCTGGACAAGGACAAGATCATCATGGTCTGCCTCTCCGGTCGCGGCGACAAGGACGTGACCCAGATTGCCGATCTTCTGAAGGGCAAAATGTAGAAATTTTGTTTGAATAGAAAACAGGGGGCGATGCCGCAGGGCGTCGCCCCTTTGTCGTGCAGGAAGGCATGAGCGGGTGGGCAATGTCGAGCGAGGCCGGAAGTCTGGATCGTTGAGTCGTCGCGCCCTGTCATGCGCAAAAAAGGCGGAGCGAGCTGGTCGTTCCGCCTTTTGCGTTCAGATTTGAGGAAAGGCTACAGCAAGAACAGGGAGAGCGAGGGGATGAAGGCAATGCTGAACCATACCGCGAGCAGGGCAAACAGGTAGTGCGGCACGTATTTCAGCAATCGGTTGTAGGGAATGTCCGTGACGGTGCTGACCACGAAGAGGTTCAGACCGAAGGGAGGCGTGATGAATCCGATGGCCGTGCCCACAAGAACGACCATGGCGAACTGGATGGGATTGATGCCCGCGGCCGCGGCCACGGGGGCCAGAATGGGAGCGAAGATGGTTACCACGGGCACCGATTCGAGCACCATGCCCGCGATGAAGATGATGCCCATGGAGCAGAGCAGAACGCCCATGTAGCCCATGCCTCCGAACACGTCGTTCATGACCCTGGCGATGCCGAGAGCGGAGAGCACCTGCTGCATGGCCATGGAAACGGCCACGAGGGGAGCGACCATGCCTACCATCTTGCCGGAGTTGAACAGCACTTCCGGCAGCTGACGCAGACTGAGTTCGCGGGTGATGAGCAGGCCGGCGAAGAAGCAGAAGCCCACGCACATGGCGGCCGATTCGGTGGGAGAGAAAGCGCCGCTGGAAATGCCGTACATGATGACGAAGATGGCGATGAAGCCGAGATAGGCCTGGCAGCCGGTTTTGACCACGCGGGCGGGGCTGAAGGAGATCAGGGTTCCCCACTTGTGCTTCCACGACATGAAGAAGCACACGGCCATCATGCCGAAGATCATGAGCAGACCGGGCACGACGCCCGCGGTGAACAGATCGTTGATGGAAAGGTTGGTCAGAAATCCGTAGGTGATGAACAGGATGGAGGGCGGAATGATGATGCCCACGGTGCCGCCGGCGGCGATGGTGACGGCGGAGAATTCCTTGTTGTAGCCGTCGTCCTTCATCTGCGGATACATGATGGCGCCGATGGTGGCGGCGGTGGCGGCGTTGGAGCCGGAAATAGCGGCAAAGGCGCCGCACGCGCCGAGGGTGGCCATGCCGAAGCCGCCGCGCATCCAGCCGAGGCAGGCGTGGGCGAAGGCGGTGAGCTTGCGGGCGATGCCTGCGGCGTTGATGAGGTCGCCGGTGAGAATGAACAGAGGCATGGCGAGCAGAGCGAAGGCGTTGAGCCCCTCAAACAGCGTGACGCCGAAGTTGGAAAGCGGCATGTCGATGACGAGGCTCACGCCGACGGACCAGAGGCCGATGACCAGCAGCACGGGGGAGCCGATGAGAAAGAGAAGCACACAGGCAAGGCTGATGAGCGCAATCATGATGTCCCCCTAAACAGTGGCCTTGCGGCTTTTTTGCGAGCGTATTGCGGAAAGGAAGTTCCGCGTGTCCTGAATGAGATTCTGGGTGACGCGGAAGAGAATCAGCGCCCAGCCGAGCGGCGTGACGGCGATGAAGTACCAGGTCATGATTTCCGTGCCCAGCACCATGGAAAAGTTGTCGCGGTTGATCTGCACCTGTTCAATAGTCACCCAGATGACCACGACGGAAAGAACAACCCATGCGAGATAGTCTATGATTTCACACAGATATTTCATTCTCGGCCCCATGGAGGCGCGCAGGGCCTCAAAACGCAGATGGGAACGCACCTTGGCATTGTAGGAGGCGCCTATCCACGCGAGAATGAGGAAGAGATAAATGGGAATCTGCACGCTCCAGGCGGCCTGGGAATTGAAAAGAAAACGTTTGATGACTTCCTCGAAGATGATGGCGGCCATCATGAAGTAGGAAATAATGATGATGATCCGTTCGATGTTGTCATCCAGATATTTGAGCACGCGTTTGATGTTCATACGCTCTTTGTTCTCCGTGGCGGCCTTCCCGGCGGGCGGGAAGGCCGCGTCTTAGGGACTAGTTCTTCCACCAGCGGCGGGGTTCCACCGTGTCGGCGCGCATATCGACGGGAATTTCATGCGCAACATTGTAGATTTCCGTATAGACGTCGATGTCTCCGGCCATCTTGTTGAGGCGTTCGCGCCAGGTTTCCCAGGGCTTGGGGTTGGTCTTGGGCGAGGCCATGTCTTCGCACTTCTTTTTTTCTTCGGCGCTGAAGAGGGAAACGCGCACGCCGCCCTTGGCGAATTCCGTGCCTTCCACAGGGGGCATGGTGGCGCCCGTGAAGTTCACCATGGTGGCTTCGTTGAGGCCCTGGATGTAGGACTGCGTATAGTAGGCCGATTCCATGACCATTTCCTGAGACTGTGCGTCCAGCTTGTCGAAGACCTTGGCGGACATGGCGGTGTGCATGGTGCCGGGGAAGAATTCCAGTCCCACCATCTGGGAGGTGACGCCCACCATGTTGGCCATGGGAATGGCGTTGGCGATGCTTTCCTGACCGTCGATGAGGCCCTGACGCAGGGCGTCGTAGGTTTCTTCCCAGGCCACGGGCACGGGGTTGAGGCCGAGCAGCTTCATGGTGATGATGCCGAGCTGCGTGCCGGTGGAGCGGTTCTTGGTGCCCTGCAGCTGATCGATGGAGGTGATGAGGGGAGCGTCCTTGAACTTGAGGCCCATGAACAGGTTGCGCATTTCCACGCCGGAGAACAGGAAGTGAATGCCGTGACGCTTGCGGAGAGGCTCGCGCAGCAGACGGTTGCTGGCGGGAGAGTAGAGGAAATGATAGATGGAGGCGCGGCTCGGGAACATGTAGGCAAAGTCGAGCACGTTGTAGTAGGGGGCGGAGCCGGAAGCGTTCTGCGTGGCGCCGCCGAAGATGTCGATGATGCCCTGCTGACACTTGGACACGCCGTTGGCTTCCGTGGAGATCTGGTTTGCGCCGATGTATTCGATGCGGATGGCGCCGTCGGAACGTTCTTCCAGATCGCGGCAGAAGTCGAGGAAGCCGATGCGGTTCATGAGCAGCATTCTGGCGTCCTTGTCGGCGCCGCCGAACTTCAGATTGTACTTGGCGGGAGTCTTGAAGCGCTTTTCATAGACGCTGTTGGCGGCCTTCGCCAGGCGGGGAGCCGTGATGACGCCGGCCATGGCCGCGGCGGCCAGAACGGTGGAGGTGACACCGAACATGCTGGAAATTTTCATGAAGTCTCTGCGGGAAACCTGCATGCGCTGTTTGATGTCCTGAGATTCGACGTCCTTGTTCCGGTTCATGGTAACTCCTTGGATGGGTAAGGTTGAGGGCTGTCAGCCCTGATATGCGTCACGACCGCCGACAATGGTTGTCAGCACCTTGATGTCCTTGATCTCTTCGCCGGGCACGCTCAGAGGATTGCGGTCAAGAACGACAAAGTCGGCATACTTGCCGGGTCTGATGGAGCCTTTGCAGTGTTCTTCAAAGTTGAGGAAGGCGGCGTCTATGGTGACGGCCTTGAGAGCGCGCCACGGACTGAGCGCCTGATGACGTCCGCGCACGGTTCCGGCACGGGAGGTGCGCGTGACGGCAAGTCCTACCTGCACCAGCGGATCAACGGGCAGGATGGGGCTGTCGGTATGAAGGTTGAAGCGAAGTCCCAGGCGGGCGGCATCGCCCAGCGGACAGAAGTTTTCTACGCGTTCCCTGCCGACTTCCTGTTCGTGAATGTGATCCCAGTAGTAGAGAGGCGCGGTGAAGAAGCAGGGATACACGCCCGCCATGACCATGCGCATGAGCTGTTTCTGCGTGGCGTACTGGGAATGGATGATGAGATGCCGGGCGTCGGGGCGGGGGGCCAGGCGCTGAAGGTTTTCGTAGGCGGTGAGCACGGTTTCTATGCCGGCGTCGCCGTTGGCGTGGATGGCTATCTGCCAGCCTCTGAGGTGCATGGGCAGAATGAGTCGCGTGAGGGCTTCGGGCGTGTAGAGATACTCTCCGTAGAAGTCTCCTTCGCCTTCGCGTTTCAGGGCATAGGGGCGGCTGAAATAGCCGGTGTGGGCGCGCGGATCGCCGTCGGCCCACAGCTTGGCCGCGCCGAGGGTGACCATGCCGCAGCCTGAAAGATCGGTTCCTGCCCGGCATACGGGGTAGGGATCCAGCTTTTCCAGACAGTTGGCGCGCACGAAGAGCACGGCGCGCAGAGGCAGGGAGCCGTCGCGGGCGCAGTCGAGGAAAAGTTTGGTCACTTCATAGCCCATTTCCGCGTCCATGGGCGAGAAGGCCGGGCCGCCCTGCGCCGTGGTGATGCCGGCAGCCGTGTACACGCGGCTTTCGGCAAGCAGCGCCTGCTTCATCTCTTCGCGCGAGTAGGGCGGAATGAGACGGCGCACAAGCGTCTGCGCGGGAATGCCTTCCAGAACGCCGTTGGGCGTGCCGTCGGGATAGCGGCCGATGATGCCGCCGGCGGGATCGGGCGTGTCGCGGGTGATGCCGGCCAGGGCCAGCGCGCGGGAGTTCACGTAGCCGGTGTGTCCGCTCACATGGCGCATGAAAATGGGATACTGCGTGGATGCTTCGTCCAGTTCCCGGGCGGTGGGAAAGCGTTTGCCTTCCATGAACTGCTCGTCGAAGCTGTGCCCGATGATCCATTCGTTGGGGCGATCTTCCGCAGCTTTTTTCCGCAGCCTGTTCAGCAGTTCCGTCATGGTGGTCACGGCCAGATCCGCGCCGAACAGACGGTTCATGCCGCCGGAGGGAAAGTGACTGTGGCCGTCGATGAAGCCGGGAAGCAGGGTGTGCCCCTGAAGATCGCGTATCTGCGCGTCGGGCATGGCGGATTTCATGTCGGCCAGCGAGCCCGCGCCCGCGATCAGTCCGCCGTCGACGGCAACGGCTTCCGCAAAGGGAACGGCGTCATCCATGGTGAGGATGTTTCCGTTGGTGAAAATGTATCTGGACATGGTCCTCTCCTTTTTATGCCGGGGAATTATTTCAGGGTGATCCTGTTTCTTGCAAAGAGAATGAGGGCGGCGTCTGCAGCCATGATGCCGATTTCGAGAAGAATGAAGGCTATGGAGCCGAAGGAGTCGTACACCATGACGGGAATGACGGAACCGAGGGCGCTGCACAGGTAGTAGATGCAGAGATACATGCTGTTGGTCATGCCCTTGTCGTAGGCCGAGGCTCTGTTCACCATGCCGGGGGAGTTTCCGTAGATGACGGCAAAGCCTACGCTCGCGCCCAGCATGGCCGCGCAGGAAGCGACCATGCTCGGAGCGGCGAACAGGGGCAGGAAGAGAAAGAACACGACCGTGGCGGCGAGAAGAAGATTCCATTCGCCCCGCAGAATCTTGAGCAGAGGGCGGCTTCCCATGGTTACGCAGGCGCTGACGATGCCGCAGATGTACACGAGTCCCACGGTGCTTTCGGAAATGGCGCTGTCGAGATGGCGGAGATGGAAGGGGAGAAAGTTGAGCACCGCGGAATAACCGAAAATACACACGGGGCCTATAAGCAGCACGGGCAGCAGCTGTTTGTCGCAGAGAAAGTCGAGCACGGCGGAAGGCGTAAATTCGTGACTTCCGATTTTTTCCGCGTCGGCGATGAACAATGCGGGCAGCACGGCCAGAAGCTGCATGACGCCGAACGCCACGAGCGTGACGCCGGTGGAAAACGCGGAACACAGAACGCCTGCAAGAATGCGTCCGCCGTAGGCTCCGACCATGGTCATGGCGGCGTAGGTGGCCATTCTGGTCTGGAGCGTCCGGCCGGAGTACATGACCCCGAGCCGGGTGGTCAGACAGAGAAGAATGGCGGGCAGCAGAATGCCTTGAATGGTGCGGAAGAGCAGCGCAGGGGCAAAGCTGCCGGAGAGTCCGGCAAGGCAGAGCGATGCGCCCGCTCCGATAAGCGCCAGCATCAGCAGGCGAGTCAGGGTGAGGAAGTGAAGCAGCTTCCCGTAAAGGAAGGGAGCAACGGCAAAGGGGAGAATGGTCACCGTCATCATGAGACTGGCGACCGGCTGGGACACGTGAGCTTCCGTTGCCACGGTGGCCAGAAGAGGCTGCGGGCAATAGAATCCCATGAACGTCAGCACGGTGACCAGAAGCAGCGCGGCGTATTCCCCGTTGCCGGAGACGGCGAGTTTTTCTTTAAGGACTGCATTCATATCCGTGACCCCGAAGAGGTTGAACATGGTATTTGTGAATTCTCAAGCAAATATCATGCCAAATAAAAAATATGCATTACTTTTCAAGGGATAGAAGAGCTTTTCTCAGCGCTCGGCGCGTGATGTTCGCCATGTTTTCCAAAGTGCAAATGAAAAAGCGCGCAAAAAGAAAGGATGAGACGGGCGGAAAGGGCGTTCCGGCTTGCGCATTTGCAAAAACAACACCGGATCCGGGGAATTTTTCGGAGGATGCGGTGCGGAAAAGCGGAGAAGACGGCGTTCCGATTTCGGAACGACGGCAGACGCTCGACGGAGATTTGCAAAAATGAACGGCGGGCGAAGCGATGCGTTTTTTTCAGACTCGGCGTGTGATTTTTGCGCGTTGCGACGAGTGAGAGAGGGGAGACGCGTGGTTTCGGACGGGCGGCGTTCTGCGGAAGCAGGGAGAGTGAAGCGTCGGCAAATGCTCTGTTTTCATTTGCGCAAAAGAGGCTGTTTTCCGTTGTGCGGCAAAGGGAGGCGACCGAACTTTGGTTCTCCGGCGTACGATTTGCAATCGTGCAAGTCGGCAAGATGGGACGACAACGCTTGTGAGGAAAAGAGAAATTTGTCCTTTAAAGAGATAAATATCAAATAGTTATCTTGAATATTCGACGAAGCTCCCCGCCGTCTCTTTTCTTGAGAAATGAGAGTGCTGCGTGACGGTGATTGTGCTGTGATTTCACAACGAGCTGTTTTTTCTAAAGAAAATCATGTTGGCATGATTCTTGATAGGTGAGGAGGAAAAAGTGAGGCAACGTCATGTCCATCATAGATTTTCGTTACAGACCATCGACTAGGGAGTCTCTGGACAGTTTCATCAAACATCCCGTGTACAGAGACTACATCAAGCGTACTCCCTTTGCCTCCACGCCGGACAAGAGCCTTGAGGCCTGCGTGGAGGAACTGCGGAGCCTCGGCGTGGAAAAGGCGGTGTACACCGGCCGCGACTGCGAGAGCACGTATAACTACCCGCCGTCCAACGATCTGGTGCTGGAGTGCATGAAGGCCTATCCCGACCTGTTCATCGGCTTTTACGGATTCGATCCGCACAAGAAGATGGACGCCGTGCGCGAGTTCCGCCGCGCTGTGGAGAAGGACGGCATGCGCGGGGCGTCCATTGAGCCCTGCATGGCGCATCTGCGTTCCGACGATGCTCTTTACTATCCTCTCTACACGGTGTGCTGCGAGCTGAACGTGCCCGTCATCATCACGGCCGGGCTGTCTCCGTTCATGCCCGGCGTGTCCATGGATCCCATGCATCCCGTGTACATCGACAACGTGGCCCGCGACTTTCCCGACCTGCGCATACTCATCAGTCACGGCGGATATCCGTGGATGCTCGAAGCCGTGGCCGTGACGCAGCGCAACGCCAACGTGTATCTGGATTTCTCCACCTGCGTGGGCAAGCCGCAGTCGCAGACGCTCATCGACGCCGCAGCGTCGGTCATTTCCCGCAAGGTGCTGTTTGCCAGCGCCAATCCTTTCGTCAATGTGACCCGCGCCGTCGAGGCGTTCCGCGCGCTGCCCTTCAGCCCCGAGGTCATGGAACGGATTTCCGTCGCCAACGGCCGGGAATTCCTCGGCCTTTGACGGAGTCTTCCGGCGTTGCGCAGAGAGCGCGCCGAAGCTCCGGACAACAAAGAATCGCTTTTTGCCGTGTCCTGTCATCATGGAAAATTTCAACGAAGAACGAGCCAACTTTTGAGGAGCATAGCCATGTCCTGCTGTGAAAATCTGGCGTATTCCGGCCAGGAACAGACCATTCTCGACCGCATCGCGGGCAAGAAGGATCCCAACGAACTCAAGCATCCCCGACTCTACAAGCTGATAAGCGTGTTCGACGGGAAAAAGCCGTTCATCGACGTGGAACGCGCCCGCCTGTTCACGGAATCCATGAAGGAAACCGAAGGGGAAATGCTGGTGCTGCGCTGGGCCAAGGCGCTCAAGCACATGGGCGAGAACATGACCGTCTATATCGACGACGATCAGCTCATCGTGGGCCGCATGGGCCATCAGGGTTCCCGCTACGGCATTCTCTATCCCGAACTCGACGGCGACTATCAGGCTTCCGCGCTGAAGGAACTGCCTGAAGACCCGGCTTCGCCCTTCGAGGTAACCGCCGAAGACGCCAAGGTGGTGGAAGACCTCATCACTCCCTATTGGAAGGACAAGACTTTCCATCAGGATCTGAACAAGCGTCTGCCCAAGGACTCCCATCGCCTGGCCTATGCCGACGAAGGCGGCTATCAGTCCCGTTACATCTGCTGCGAAACGGCATCCAACCGTTCCAGCCTCCAGTGGTGTCTCGACTACGAGCGCCTGTTCAAGCTCGGCTACAAGGGCATCAAGGAAGAGGCGCTCGCCAAACTGGCCGCGCTTGATCCCGACGATCCGCTGGACCAGTGCGAAAAGCGGCCCTATCTGGAAGCCATGGTGCTCGTGAGCGACGGCATCATCGCCTGGGCGCACCGCTACGCGGCCAAGGCCCGCGAGCTTGCGGCCGCGGAAAAGGATCCCAAGCGCCGCGAAGAGCTCCTGCAGATCGCCGCAAACTGCGACTGGGTTCCCGAAAATCCGCCCCGCACCTTTTATGAGGCGCTCCAGTCCCACTGGTTCGTGCAGGCCTTTGCCCGCCTTGAGCAGAAGATCAGCTCGAACCCCACCAACGGCCGCATGGATCAGCTTTTCTGGCCGTACTACGAGAAGGACGTGCGCGAAGGCCGCCTCGACGAAGACAGGGCCGTGGAACTTCTGCAGTGCATGTGGGTGAACATGGCCCAGTGTCTCGATCTGGCCATCACTCCCTACAACAAGGCCACGCACGAAGGCTATTCGCACTGGGAGGCCGTGACCATCGGCGGCCAGACCAGAGACGGCCGCGACGCCACCAACGAGCTCACCTACGTGGTGCTCCGCTCCAAGCGGGAATGCCCTCTGCACTATCCCGACCTTGCGGCCCGCATCCATGCCCGCTGCCCCGAACGCTATCTCTACGAGGTGGCCGAAACCATCAAGCAGGGCTGCGGCTTCCCCAAGCTGCTGAACGACGAGGAAATCATTCCTCTGCATCTGGCCAAGGGCGCGCCCCTGGCGGATATCTTCGACTACGCCGCGTCGGGCTGCGCGGAAATCCGCATGCCCCGCGTGGACACCTACACCAGCGGACACGCGCAGTTCAGCCTCGGCGCGGCGGTGGAGCTCACCCTGTACAACGGCCGCATGAAGAAGTACGGCGACGAGCTGCTCACTCTGGAAACCGGCGACGTGCTCACCTTCGACACCTGGGAGAAGTTCTGGAACGCGTATGTGAAGCAGCAGATGTTCATCATCCGTCACGCGTTCCTGCAGCAGTACCACATCATCAAGACCCGCGCGGAACATTTCGCCACGCCTGTTTCCGATTCCCTGCACGTGCTCGCCATGCGCGACTGCGTGGATCTGCATCAGGATCATCAGTACGAGGGCGGTCTGAACCTCGGCTACTTTGAATGCCTCGGCTACAGCACGGCCATCGACTCTCTCGCCGCCATCAAGAAGGTGGTGTACGAGGACGGCACGCTCTCCATGCAGGAAGTGCTGGACGCGCTCGCCTGCGACTTCGTGGGCAAGGAAGACGTGCAGGCCATTCTGGCCAACGCGCCCAAGTACGGCAACGATGACGAGTACGCCGACAGCATCGGTCTGGAAATAGACCGCCTTGCTCAGGAATTCAGCGCCAGGTATGCGTCCAGACTGGGCATCCGCTGCGATTTCCGCATGGTTCCCTTCACTTCGCACGTGCCGTTCGGACGCGTGGTTTCCGCCACTCCCAACGGACGCAAGGCCTGGACGCCGCTCTCCGACGGCTCCTCCGCCTCGCACGGTGCGGACATCAACGGCCCCACCGCCGTTCTGCGTTCCAACTTCAACACCAAGAACTACAACATGAGCCAGCGCGCCGCGCGTCTGCTCAACGTGAAGTTCTCGCCCAAGTGCCTTGAGGGCGAAAGCGGCACCCGCAAGCTTGTGGACTTCATCCGCGTGTTCTGCGACCTTCGTCTGTGGCACGTGCAGTTCAACGTCATCAATCGTGAGACGCTCATTCAGGCGCAGCAGCATCCCGAGCTGTACAAGGGGCTCATCGTCCGCATTGCCGGCTACAGCGCCTACTTCACCGAACTGTCCCGTGATCTGCAGAACGATCTGATCGCCAGAACGGAACACGACAAGATGTAGCCTTCCTTTCCGACCGGCCCGGAGCGGAAGCTCCGGGCCGTATTTTTTCAGGAGACGTCATGAGCCCCACGCTTGGAACGGTTTTCAACATTCAGAAGTTTTCCATTCATGACGGCCCGGGCATCCGCACCCTGGTGTTTTTCAAGGGCTGTCCTTTGCGCTGCCGGTGGTGCTGCAATCCGGAATCTCAGTCGCCGCTGCCGGAACACGGGTACAATCCCGAAAAATGCTTCGGCTGCGGCCGCTGCGTGGCCCGCTGTTCCCGCGGAGTGCTCAGTCTGAACGAGGAACGCAGGCTGGAAATACGGCGCGATCTGTGCCACGGCGAGTGTCCGGACTGCGCCAAAGTCTGTCCGGACAAGGCGCTGGTGTTCTACGGCAGGTCCTACACCGTGGCCGAAGTGATGAAGGTCGTGGAGCAGGACGCGCTGTTCTACACCCGGTCCGGCGGCGGCCTGACCGTCAGCGGCGGCGAGCCGCTCATGCAGCCCGAGTTTCTGCACGATCTGTGCGCGGAAGCTAGGCGGAGAAGAATCGACGTGGCCATGGAAACCAGCGGCTACGCGCCCGAGGACGTGTTCCTTTCGGCCATACCGCTCATCGGTCATCTGCTCATGGACGTCAAGCATCTGGACGACGACGTGCATCGGCGTGTCACCGGCGTTTCCAACCGGCTCATTCTTTCCAATCTCCAGGCGCTTCGACGGGAATTTCCTCATCTTCCGCTGAGAATACGCACGCCCGTCATTCCCGGCGTCAACGATTCCGAAGACAATCTGAAGGCTACGGCCGAGCTGGCCCGCTCTCTGGGCGCGGAATACGAGCTGCTGCCCTATCACAGCATGGGGCGCTCCAAGTACGCCTCGCTCGGACGCCCCTATCCCATGGGTGACGTTCAGCTTTCCAAGGAAGCGTTTGCCGCTTTGCAAAACTGCGTGTCTTCGCTATAATTTTCTACCTCGGGGGAGTTATGGATCAGGGACAGAATACCGCGTCGTACAGGCGGCCTTCTCATCTGCGCAGGCGCATCAGCCGCATCTCCTCTTTCCGGCCCCGTCTGCTCATGGACAGGGCGCTGTACTTCACCGAATCCATGCAGAGCACGGAAGGACAGCCCCTGCCGTTGCGCTGGGCCCGCGCGCTCACCCACGTGCTCGAGCATGTTCCGGTGGATCTGACCTCCGATGAGCTGCTGGCCGGCTCCTTCGGTCCCGGCCGCTACGGCATTTTTTATCCCGAGCTCGACAACGCCTTCGTGGAAGGCAAGAACTTTGCGCCGGAAGACTTCTTCCTTTCCGAAGGCGACATGGATCTCGTGCGCGACAAGGTGATGCCGTACTGGCACGGCCGCACCTATCAGGAGCATTTCTACGCCGAGCTGCCCGAAGAGCTTAGAAATCTGCTGTACGTTGACGACGACCCCGCGCATCCGGCCTTCATCGTGCAGGAAACGGCCACGGTGCGCCATTCCCTGCAGTGGGCTCTGGATTACGGCAAGGTCATCCGTCGCGGATTCCGGGGCATCGCCGAGGACGCCGAACGCCTGAGAGCGCAGTGCGCCTCGGATTCGCAGCGCGATTTCTACACGGCGGTCATGGAAATCTGCCGGGGCATACGTCTGTTTGCCGAACGCTTTGCCGTGCTGGCCGAGGAACAGGCCCTGACCGCGAATACGGAAGATCAGCAGAAGAACCGTCTGGAGCTGGCCGAACGCTGCCGCCGCGTGCCGTGGGAACCGGCCCAAACCTTCATCGACGCGCTTCAGGCTCAGTGGTTTACGCAGATGGTTTCCCGCATGGAGGCGGAGTTCGGCGGCAACGTGAGCAACGGCCGCATGGATCAGTATCTTTTGCCGTTGTACCGGCAGGACGTCGGTTCCGGCATGCTCACGGAACAGAAGGCGCGGGAGTATCTCGACGATCTGTGGTGTCACATCGCCCAGTTCGTGCGTCTCAAGCCGTCGCCCACGGGCGCCAAGATCTACGAGGATCTCGCGCACTGGGAGCTGACCACGCTGGGCGGTCAGCTCGCCGGCGGCGGAGACGCCACCAACGAACTTTCGTTTCTCATCCTGCGCTCGGCGTCGGAGTTTCCCCTCGACTATCCGTATCTCGGGGTGCGCATTCACAGGAACACGCCGCCGGACTTCATCCGCGAAGTGTGCCGGGCCACGCAGAAGAAGGGCAGCAGTCCGGTGCTGTTCAACGACGAAACCATCATCGCCAGACAGCAGGCCAACGGCGCCACGGCGGAAGAGGCGCGCGACTACTGCGGCAGCGGCTACTCCGAGGCGAGACTCATCAATCGGGACACCTATTTCGTCGGGGCCGCCTGGCTGAATCTGCCTGCGGTGCTCGAAATGGCCCTGAACGACGGATTCTGTTCGCCGAGTCCGAACCGTCGCACGGGACTTGCCACGGGCTCCGCCGCCGACATACGCAGCTTCGACGAGCTCATGAAGCGGTTCCGCGCGCAGCTTCTGCACATTCTCGATCTGGCCTTTCAGCAGCAGGCCATTCTTGAGAGGCTGCGCCCGCTGCACATGGCCTCGCCGCTGCTTTCCAGCCTGCACGACCTGTGCATGAAGCACGGCGTGGACATGTCCGTGGGCGTGGTGCCGGAAGGACGCAGCATCGGCGGATTCCTCGGCGTGATAGGCTTTGCCACGGTGGTGGATTCGCTGGCCGCTCTCCGCACGCTGGTGTTTGAGAAAAGGCTTTTTTCCCTCCCGCGCATGCTGAAAATGCTGGCCGCCAATTTCGAAGGATACGAAGACGTGCGCCAGCTTTGCCTGAACTGTCCGAAATACGGCAACGGCATTGACTGGGTGGACGAAATTGGACGGAATATTGACCGCTTTCTTCTTGTCCGCGCCCGCAGCGAGGTGAACAGCTACGGCGGCCGCGGAGAAATATTCTATGTGCCCGTGAAGGCCCACATTGCCATGGGACGGGTTTCCGGGGCCACGGCCGACGGTCGTTTCGCGGGAACTAATTTCTCTTTCGGCGTGACGCCGTCCCACATTGTGAGCAGCATGGGGCCGACCGTGGCGCTGAGTTCGGAGGTGGCGGCGCAGAATCCCGACATTCCGTCTCTGGGCGCGAGGGTCATGTTTGCCACCCTGCTGCCCGGCCAGGTGTGCGGTTCCGCCGGACTCGACACGCTCGTTTCCGTGATTCAGACATGGTGCAGGCAGTCGCACTGGTTTTTGCGCTTTCAGGTTCTAAGCCCCGCAGAATTGACGTTGTTGCGCAACTCCCCTTATGAATACAATAGTTTGTTTCTCAATATTCCGAGCTTCAACGCTCAGGGATACTCCTTTCCCTCAGCGGCATTCACCTACAAATGTCCGCTCCAGAGCGCCCGATAGCAGGCGGCGTTGCCATGACGAAATCCATCAGAGAAGAAAAGCTCCCTGTATCCTCGCTGTCCTTCCTTCCCCTTGAGGGAATACGGACCTTTACCGAGGCTCTTTCCGTGGGCGTGCTGCTTGTTGACGCCGAAGGCGTTCTTTATCACGTCAATCAGGCGGCGCAGCTGCTGCATCAGGGCAGCAGCATTCCCAGAGCGGGATTTCCTCTCGCGGATTTCAGTCCGCACGACTGGGTGGAAGTGAAGAAAGTGCTGGCCACGGGCATTCCGCAGGTCTGTTCCCTGCTGCGACTGCCCATGGCCACCGTGCTGGTGAGCCGCATGCCCGTCAGGCACAACGGCGGAACGGCTGGCGTCATCACCATGATGCAGGATATCAACAATTTCAACGCCGTGGTGCATGAGTTTCCCGAGTATCAGAACATCGTGCGCGAATTTGAAACCGTGGTCGATCAGTTCGAGGACGTCTTTCTCTCGCTGAACCGCCGCGGCGAGGTTCGCCACGTCAACTCCGCCTATGAAAAGCTCATACTGCTGGGCCGTCAGGGACTGGTGGGCCGGCACATCGAGGATATTCAGCGCTCTCCCCGCAATCTGGTTTCGCTCTTCAAGCAGGCGAGCGAGTCCAGAAAGCGTGTGACCATGCCGGTCGCGCTTCCTACGGGACAGGTCTTTCAGGGCTGCGCCACGCCTTCGTTCGACGATTCGGGCAATCTGTTCCGCGTGATGCTCCAGCTCAAGCATCCGGCTCCCTCCCCCGCGGAGCCGGAAACGAAGACGTCGGTTTCCGCCGCGCCCAAGCCCAGCCTGCCTTCGGCCGAACTGCAGAGACTGTGCAACGCCTCGGGCTTTACCATCCACAGCTCCGTCATGAATCAGGTGGTGCAGCAGGCGCTCAAGGTGAGCAAGACCAGCTCGTGCGTGCTCATTACCGGAGAATCCGGCGTGGGCAAGACCATGCTTGCCTCGCTCATTCACAACAACAGCAGCCGCAGTTCCCGTCCCTTCGTGGTCATCAACTGCGGAGCCATTCCCGAACAGCTTCTGGAAAGCGAACTCTTCGGCTACGAGAAAGGTGCGTTCACCGGCGCAAGCGCCCACGGCAAGATGGGCCTTATCGAAACAGCGGACAAGGGCACGCTTTTTCTGGACGAAATCGGCGAGTTGCAATACAGTCTTCAGTCAAAGCTCCTGGAAGTATTTGAAAAAAAATCCTTCATCCGAGTGGGCGGCACCAGGAGGACGTCGGTGGACATCCGCATTCTTGCCGCCACCAACAAGAATCTGGCCGAGGAGGTGGAAAAGGGGAATTTCCGGCGGGATCTGTTTTATCGACTCAACGTCATTCCTCTGGCCATTCCGCCCCTGCGCGAACGGCCGGAAGACGTGCGGGCCATGATCGATCAGCTCATCGAGCAGTACAATACGCAGAACAGCGCCTCCAAGAAGATGTCTCCCGAGCTTTTGCACTGGCTTTTGCGGTATCCGTTCCGGGGCAACATGCGGGAGCTCATCAACATCATGGAATGGCTGCTCGTGATGAGCGAAGGCGATACGCTGGGGCTGCACGATCTGCCCGCCAGACTGCAGCAGGAATACCAGCTGACGGAGCAGGCGCGGGTGGAACATGTGTCCCTGCCGGACATCACGCAGCCCGCCGGGTCTTCGGCCCGGCTTCCGGCGCTGCCGGAGATAGAAGAGGGCAGGCTCTCGCTCAAGGATGCCCTGGCCGCCTTTGAAAAGAGCTATCTTGAGCGGGCCATGGAGCGTTACGGGTCCATCCAGGCGGTTTCGGAAGCGCTCGACGTTCATTTTTCCACGCTCTGGCGCAAGCTCGTCAAATATCATCTGGTGCAGAAACATGCTGCGCAGGAGAAAAAATATGTCCCATGAATCCTTGCGCTGCCTCGTCAGCGGAATCCAGCATTTTTCCCCCTGTCCGGGACACGGACTGCGCACCACGATTTTCTTTGCCGGATGCCCGCTGCGCTGCTTCTGGTGCTGCAACCCGGAATGCCGCCTGAACCGTCCCGTGCTCGTTTGCAATACGGAAAAGTGCATAGGTCAGTCCCTGTGTGGTCACTGCCTGGATTCCTGTTCGACTTCCGCCATCTACAGCAGCAAGAACGCCATACGCGTGGCCCGCGACCGCTGCGTCAACTGCGGAGAATGCGTTTCCCGCTGCCCGTCCGGAGCGCTGTTCATGAGCAGCCGCCTCATGAGCCCGGAGGAAATCATGGAGGACGTGCTCAAGGACAAGGACTACGTCATGAACGGAGGCGGCATTACGCTTTCCGGGGGCGAGCCCATGATGCATCCGCAGGAAGCGGCAGCGCTCATGCGCCTTGCACACGCCGAGGGACTGCATACCGCCATGGAAACCTGCGGCTTCTTTGATCTGGACGCCCCGCACACCATCGCCGCCCTGCGGGAAACGGACCTGCTGTTTTTCAGCATTCAGCACAGCGATCCTCTGGCCCACCGCAGGGGAACAGGCGTGGACAATTCCCGCATTCTCTGCAACTTCGAGCGCATCGTGGCGGAATTTCCGCAGCTGGAAATCAACAGCCGCACCCTGATTGTTCCCGACTTCAACGACGACGACACCACCATGCGCAACATCGCCCGCATCGTGAAGCGCACCGGCTCGTTCTTTCACATTCTTGAGGTGTTTTCCCCGATCTGTCAGGACAAGTACGCCCAGATGGGACTGCCTTTCAGCTACGGACAACTGGCTTTGCCGCAGGAAAGACTGGAAGCCATTGTGGACATCTTTCAGGAAGAGGGGCTGTCCGTGGAAATTCACTGATCCTTTTGCAAATGCGCCGTTCCGGCGGCCCGGGCGTCGGCGGCAATGTTTTGCGAATATGCAAATGAGGGAGAAGCTCTCAAGGCTTGTTTGTACTAATACGCTGAAAAATAAAATAAAATTTCATATGGCACGGAACGTGCAAAACACGGGGCATGGTTTGCATATCAACGCAGGAGGAAATCATGCTGCAGCTACAGTTCAAACCGGAACTTCATTACTTCGACACCTGCCGTGAATTCGCGGAACAGTTCCGCATTTCGGCCGACGATATCATCCTGACCAACAAGTACATCTACGAGCCCTTTTTCGGCTCCATGAATCTGCCGGCGTCGGTCGTGTATCAGGAGGCGTTCGGAGCAGGCGAACCTTCCGACGTCATGGTGAACGCCATTCTTGAGAGCATAGAAGGCAAAAGCTGCCGCCGCGTCATTGCCGTGGGCGGGGGCACCATCATCGACATCGCCAAGGTGCTGGCCGTGGCTCCGGAAGGCGCCCGTGTGGACGATCTGTACCGCGACATGGCCAATCTTTCCGCGCGGCGCGAACTGATCATTCTGCCCACAACCTGCGGAACGGGCAGCGAAGTGACCAATATTTCCATTCTCAACAGAACGACGCTGGGCACCAAGATGGGCCTGGTGTCTCCCGCCATGTTCGCCTCGAAGGCCGTGCTTGTGCCCGAGCTGCTTTCCAGTCTGCCTTACGGCGTGTTCGCCACCAGTTCCATCGACGCCCTGGTGCATGCCGTGGAGTCGGCGCTTTCTCCCCGCGCCACGCCCTACACCCACATTTTCAGCGTGAAGGCCATGGAAATGATTCTGCGCGGTTATCAGGTCATCCGCCGCGACGGCCCGCAGGCCCGCGAGTCACTCATGAAGGACTTTCTCATTGCCAGCAACTTTGCGGGACTGGCCTTCGGCACGGCAGGATGCGCCGCCGTGCATGCGCTGAGCTATCCGCTCGGCGGCACCTATCACGTGCCGCACGGCGAGTCCAACTATTCGGTGTTCGTGGCGGTGCTGAAGGCTTACCGCGCAGTCAGAAACGACGGCCGTCTTGCGGAGCTGGAAGCGTTTCTGGCGTCGCTGCTCGACTGCGGAAAGGACGAAGCGTTCGACAGGCTTGGCGATCTGCTGTCGGCCATTCTTCCGCTGAAGCGTCTGCACGAATACGGCATGACGGAAAACGAAGTTCCCGCATTTGCCGCCAGCGTGCTTGCCACGCAGCAGAGACTTCTGCGCAACAACTATGTGCCGCTCTCGGAAGAGCAGATCGCTGCCGTGTACGCTTCGCGTCTGTAAGGAACGTCGTTCTTCGACATCCCGCCCCATTCGGAGCGCCTCGGAAAGGCCGCTCCGTTTATTCGACATTGCTCCAGGTTCGTGCGACGCCCGGACTCCCTCCCGAGAAGGGCGGGGGCCCGGGCGTTTCCCTTTGCCCGGATTTGTGCTAGGGTTGCGCCCTGCATGTGACTTTCCGCCGCGCGTTCGGGGCGGAAGGTCCGGGCCTTTCGGGCCTGAATTTTCTTTGTTTTTCCAAGGGCCAGCCATGAAGATTCTTCTCGACAGCGGAAGCGGCGGCAGAGCGTCGCAGCGGCTTATTGCCGATGTTTTTCTCCGGCATTTCGACAACGGCATTCTGCGCCGCATGGACGATGCGGCCCTGCTTGATCTGAAGGGGCCCGTGGCCATGAGCACCGACGGCTACACCGTGACGCCGCTGTTTTTCCCGGGCGGCAGTATCGGCTCTCTGGCGGTACACGGCACGGTGAACGACGTGTCCATGCTGGGCGCGCGTCCCCGGTATCTTTCCTGCGCCTTCATCATAGAGGAAGGGCTGGAGCTCGACGTGCTTGAGCGTGTGGTGGAAGACATGGCCCGCGCCGCGAAGAAGGCCGGTGTGGACATCGTGACCGGCGACACCAAGGTGGTGCCCAGGGGCGCGTGCGACAAGATGTTCATCACCACGGCGGGCGTGGGGGAAGTGATCGCCTCGCCTGCGCCTTCCGGACATGCGGCCCGCCCCGGCGACGCCGTGCTCGTGAGCGGCTCCATGGGCGATCATGGGCTCACCGTCATGGCAAGGCGCGACGGCCTTTCCTTTGCTGCGGACGCAGCGAGCGACAGCGCGCCACTGAATCGCATGGTGGAGCGGCTCATCACGGAAGTGGGCGACATTCACGTGCTGCGCGATCCCACGCGCGGCGGCCTTGCCACCACGCTCAACGAAATAGCCGAGCAGTCCGGCGTGGGCTGCGTGGTGGAGGAGAGCGCCGTGCCCGTGCATGAGTGCGTGCGTGCAGGCTGCGACGTGCTTGGTCTGGACCCGCTCTATCTTGCCAACGAGGGCAAGCTCATCTGCATTCTGCCCGGGGAAAAGGCGCAGGCGGCGCTCGACGTGATGAAGTCGTGCGAATTCGGCGCCGAGGCCGCGATCATCGGCCGCATTACGGCTGCGGAAAAGCCCTGCGTGCAGCTGCGCACCTTCATGGGCGGCTCAAGACTTCTTTCCATGCTGGAAGGGGCGCAGCTGCCCCGCATCTGCTGAGGTCGTCATGCGCATCGCCGTCTGGAACACCGCGTTTCTCGGAGATTCCGTTCTCACGCTGCCGCTCATCCGCGTGCTCAAGGCCGCATGGCCCGACGCGGAGCTGGATTTCTACGTGCGCGGCGGCTTGGCCTCCCTGTACGAGGCGCAGCCCGAGATTTCCCGCGTGTTCTCCTGCGACAAGCGCGGAAAGGACAAGGGACTGGCCGCGATGTTTCGTGAGGGCCGCGGCATTGCGGAGCGCGCCTACGACATCTGGGTGGATGCGCATCTCAGCCTTCGCAGTTCGTACATGGCGTGGGCCGGCCGCGCGCCGGTGCGTGTGGGCTATGCCGAGGCCGCGCTTTCCCGCTTCGTCTTTACGCGCCGCGTCGGCCGCCGTTTCCATGAACTTCAGGAGATAGAGCGTCTGCTGCTTCTCGCGGAAGCTCTGGACGTGCCCCGCGCCGTGCTGGACGACGAAACGCTGCGCTGGCCCGAGCTTTCGCTGCCGCCCCGCGCCGTGGAAGAGGCAAGGGCGCTGCTTTCGCCGCTGCCCGAGGGCCGAACCATAGGCCTGCATCCCGGTTCGGTGTGGCCGACCAAGCGCTGGACTCCGGAAGGCTTTGCCTTTATCCTGCGCCGGGCGCTGGAGCGGAACGTGAACGTCGTGCTTCTGGCGGGCCCCGGCGAAGAGGAAACCGCCACGAAGGTACGCAGTCTTGCGGGCGTTCGCGGGGACGAGCCCCGTTTTCTCGATCTTTCGGGCAAAACGTCGCTGCTTTCTCTGGCCGCCGTGCTGGGCCGTCTGGACGACTACGTGACCAACGATTCCGGCCCCATGCATCTTGCCTGGGCGCAGCACACGCCGGTGACGGCGCTGTTCGGCCCCACGGTGCAGGCGCTCGGCTTTGCGCCGCGCGGAAGGGAGAGCACCGTCATTGAGACGGAGCTGTCCTGCCGCCCCTGCGGACTGCACGGACACAAGACGTGCCCGAAGGGGCATTTTGCCTGCATGAAGAACATCGACCCCGAAGCCGTGTGGCGCGACGTGGAGCGCAAACTCGCGGCCCGGACACAGGAATAAGCCATGTCTTCACCCAAGAACAGGCCGCTGCCGCAGAGCCTCGGCCTGCCCTTCACCGGCGCGGACAGTCACGCGCATCTCGACGACGAGCGCCTTCTGCCCGATCTTTCCGGCATGCTGGAGCGCGCCGCCTCTTCCGGCGTATCGCTCATTGTTCACATGTTTCTTCAGCACGAGCGCTACGCGGCGAACCGCAGCGCGATTCTCGACGCCGCAGCCGCGTTGCCGAAGGCCCCGGACATCTGCTTTGCCCGCGGTCTGCATCCCGAAGACGTGCTCGCCGCCGACGAGGAGGAATGGGAACACCTTGTTGATGCGGTGAAAAACGATCCGCTGGTGCGGGCGATCGGGGAAATAGGGCTGGATTATCATTACGAGGAAGGCTATTCTCCGTCCGCGCTTCAGGAGCCGTGGTTCCGCAGACAGCTCCGGCTGGCGAAGGAACTGGACAAGCCTGTGGTCATTCATGCCCGCGACGCGTGGGACAAGATGTTCGCCATTCTCGACGACGAGGACATGCCGGGCAGACCGCTGCTGTGGCACTGTTTCGGCGGCGACGCGGCGAGGGCGAAGCAGATCATGGATCGCGGATGGCACATCGCCTTCGGCGGGGCGTCCACGTTCAAGGCCAACGGCGAGGTGCGCGAGGCGCTGCACGCCGTGCTGCCGGAGCGGATCATGCTGGAAACGGACTGTCCCTATCTGGCGCCCGTGCCGTGGCGCGGCAAGACCAATGAACCGGCGCTTTGCGTGTTCACGGCGGAATGTCTGGCCGGAGAGCTCGGCATGAGTACGGCGGAACTCTGGACGCTTGCGGGCGACAACGCACGCCGCTTTTTCGGCATGTAGCGAAGGCGCGCGTTGCCTGCCTTGTGGGCGGCGAAGGGCGGGGGGGCCGCCTCGGCCCGGGCCGGGGAAGCTCTGCATATTGCTCGGGAGCGCTCGGATTCTCATGTCGGCCGCGACGGCCTGCGGCAGGGCGCAAAGAGGCGTTCTCTCAGGATGCGGCAACGCGGGCGGCTGGAATGTCGGGCCGGGATCTGTGTTTGGAATCAATGAGGACGGCTGAGTCGGAAGGAGCGCCGTCCGAAAAGCGAACGTTCCTTCCGGAGCGGTTTTTCAGGAGACAAGGATGGGCAAGCCCGGATTTCACTGCATTACGTTCGGCTGTCAGATGAACGTCAACGATTCCCAGTGGGTGGAGCGCGCGCTCATGCGGCTCGGCTTTGAGGAAAAGCCGCTGGAGGAGGCCGACGTGGTGTTTCTCAACACCTGTTCCGTGCGCGAGAAGCCGGAACAGAAGGTGTACAGCGCGCTCGGCCGCGTGCAGCGGGCCAATCCGCGCGCCGTGGTGGGCGTGGCCGGATGCGTGGCCCAGCAGCTCGGCGAAGAGCTCATGCGCCGTCATCCGCAGGTGCGTCTGGTGGCGGGCAGCGACGGCGTGGCCTCCGTGCCCGGAGCCTTCGTGCGTCTGCTGAACGAGCCCAGGCTGAAACTTTCTTTTCTGGACTTCACCGACGTGTTTCCCGATCGCGATCCCTGCCTTGTGGACGCGGCGGGTCGCCCTGAACAGGACGGCGTCACGCCCGTGGCCTACGTGAACATCATGCAGGGCTGCGACAACTTCTGCGCCTACTGCATCGTGCCCTACACGCGCGGCCCCCGCAAGTCGCGCTCCACGAAGGCCGTGCTCGATGAATGCCGCGCCTGGGTGGCGCGCGGCGCAGGCGACATCACGCTGCTCGGTCAGAACGTCAACGTGTTCGGCAACGACAAGAGCGGCGACGGCACCAGCTTCCCCGAGCTGCTGCGTCAGGTGGCGGCCATTCCGGGGCTGCGGCGCATTCGTTTCGTGTCGGCGCATCCGCGCGATTTTTCTCAGGAAACCATTGATATGTTCGCCGAACTTCCGCAGCTTTGCCCGAGGCTGCATCTGCCTCTTCAGTCCGGTTCCGACTCCATGCTGAAAAAGATGGGCCGCGGCTACGACATGGAGCGCTATCTTTCCGTGGTGGAGGCGCTGCGAAAGGCAAGACCCGACATTGCGCTTTCTACGGATCTCATCGTGGGCTTCCCTTCCGAAACGGAGGAGGAATTTGAAGACACGCTGAAAGCCATAGACAGCTGCGGCTTTATGTCGAGCTTTTCCTTCTGCTATTCCGACAGGCCGGGCACGCGCGCGTCGGCCATGCCGTTCAAGATTCCGCACGAAGTGCAGCTTGAGAGACTTGACCGGCTCCAGAGCCTTCAGAACGAGCGCGCCGAAGCGTGGCTGCACACCCGCGTGGGACTTGAGACCGACGTGCTGCTCGAAGGGCCGAGCCATCGGCAGGAAGAGGGCGGCAACGAGTGGCAGGGCCGCGATCCCTGGGGCGACATGGTGAACGTGAGCATGCCCGAAGGCGAAGGGCGTCCCGGGCAGTTCGTGGACGTGAAGATAGACAAGGCCCTGAAGCATTCGCTCAAGGCCTCTCCCGTGCGCTGAGGTTCCGGCAAAGAGTCTTTCGTGCCCTCGCTTGTGCTGAGGGGAAATTTTTGAGCCGCAGCAATGGGCGGCAAGGTCATGAAAAAACAGGAAAGGGCGACGGAGTTTCGGCTCCGCCGCCCTTTTGTCGTGTTTGCACAGGAGTGCAGGCGCAAAGCACCTCCGCTTCGTTGCAGACAATGCGGGGTGCGCCGTGCATGCGGCGTGCCTCGTGCGCGGATGCCGCAAAAGTCCGGCGTCCGGCTGAGGACTGCGCGCGTTATTTCTTCTGATTCCGTTTGTCCTGCATTCTTTTTTCATAAAGTTTTCCGGAGGTGAGTCCGGCAAGCAGTCCCATGGTGGAGCCGAACACGATGCCTTCCGCCGTGTTCACGAATCCGAGGAGCACGGCAAAGATGCCGACGGAACTGCCGATAAGGAAACCGCGAAGAATAAAAGGACTCATACAGAACCTCATGGCGTGCTTTTCATCGCCGTATTAAGAGAAAGGAGATTGCCATAATCTACGTTCGTCCGGGCTTTTGTCAATGCGCCCTTCCGATCGCGTCGAAAAGGGCGCTGCCCGCGGAAGCGCCGGGCGGAACGTTCACAGTCAGGAGGAGAGCTCATGAATATCCTGCGAGCCTGCGGCGCTGCGCTGCTGTGTCTTTCTCTTGTCGCCTGCGATGAGGACGGCAAAAAGTCGTCCGCCGGGGCGAGCCTTCCGCCGCCGCTCGTGAAGGCGGTGAAACTCGAACGCATGGACGTGCCCCTCTACGCCACATTCATGGGACAGACCACGGGCAGCCGTTCCGCCGCGGTGAAACCGCAGGTGTCGGGCATTCTTGAGAAGCGGCTGTTTCAGGAAGGCGCGTTCGTGAAGCAGGGAAGCGTGCTTTTCGAGATAGACGAAGCTCCCTACCGGGCCGCGCTGCTTCAGGCGGAAGGACAGCTTGCCGACGCCGCAAGCACGCTCGACAACGCCCGCAAGGAATACGACCGCGTGCAGAAGCTCTACGCCTCCAACGCCGTGAGCCGTCAGGAGCGCGACAGCGCCTACGCGGCCTGGCGCGGCGCGCAGGGCCGGCGCGAATCGGCGCAGGCCGCGGTGAACGACGCGCGCATCCGCCTCGGCTACTGCCGCGTGACGGCGCCCTTTTCCGGCTACACGAGCCGCGAAGTCACCCGCACGGGCAATCTGGTGGGCACGGACAGCACGCTGACCTACCTCAATCAGAGCGATCCCATGGACGTGGAATTCTCCGTGCCGAGCGTGGAACTTTTTTCCATGCGCGACATGGAATCGCAGGGCAGGGCGGTGAGCTACGGCGAAGGTTCGAGCGCGGATCTGCGTCTTCTGGAAGGCGTGTCCTACGACCGGCAGGGCTCGGTGATCTTTCTCGACACGCAGGTGGACTCCTCCACGAGCGCGGTGCGGGCGAAGGCCCGTTTTCCCAATCCCGAAGGCAAGCTCCTGCCCGGGCAGTTCGTGCTTGTGCGCGTGGGCGGGGCTCGACTGGTCGGCGCGCTCATGATTCCGCAGGAGGCGCTCATGCAGACGGAAAAGGGCACGGCCGTCTATGTGCTGGACGAGGCCGACAGAGCCTCGCTTGCTCCCGTGACGCTGGGCCCGGCCTTCGGCGGCTTCTTCCTTCTGGAAGAGGGGCTCAAACCCGGGCAGCGCATCGTGGTGCAGGGTCAGAACAAGGTGACGCCGGGCAGCGCCGTGCACGCCGAGCTCATGATCCAGCGCCCGGAACCCGATCCGCTCGACACGCCGGAATCCTCGCAGCCCGCCGCCACGGGAGGCGGCGTGGAAGACGCTCCTGCTCCCGTGAGGGAGGCAGGCCATGAGTGACGATTCGCAGAACAAAAGCAAGGTTTCCGCTTCTTCGCCCGTGTCCGGAGCCGCGCCGGTTTCTTCCCGCGCGGGCTTTTTCCTGCGCAGGCCCGTGCTTTCCATGGTGCTTTCCGTGTTCATCGTGCTGGCCGGACTTCTGTCCATCCGGGCGCTGCCCGTGGCGCAGTATCCCGATCTCATTCCGCCCACCATCACGGTGAACGCGCAGTATCCCGGCGCGAGTCCCGAGGTCATCGCCCAGACCGTGGCCACGCCCATCGAGGAGCAGATCAACGGCGTGTCCGACATGATCTACATGAGCTCGGTGAGCTCTTCCAGCGGCTCCATGCAGATTTCCGTCACCTTCGCCGTGGGCACGGATCCCGACGTGGCGCAGGTGAACGTGAACAACCGCGTGCAGGCGGCCACGCCCATGCTGCCGGAAATCGTGCGGCAGTACGGCGTCACCGTGGACACCTTTTCTCCCGCCATTCTGGAAATCGTGGCGCTGTATTCCAAGGGCGGCATGTACGACGCCACCTATCTCAGCAACTACGCGCTCGTGAACCTGCTCGACGGACTCAAGCGCGTGCCCGGCGTGGGACAGGCGCAGATCATAGGCAGCCGCGATCACGCCATGCGCATATGGCTTGATCCGCCGCGCATGGCGGAGCTCGGCGTGAGCACGAGCGACATTTCGCAGGCCGTGAGCGATCAGAACGCGCAGTATTCGCTGGGCAGCGTGGGCAGTCAGCCCGGCTCCGACGCGCTGACCATGACGTGGCAGATTCAGGGCGAGGGGCGTCTGGTGACGGCGGAGCAGTTCGGCGACATCATACTCCGCGCCTCGCCGGAAGGCGGCGTGCTGCGTCTGCGCGACGTGGGCCGCGTGGAGCTCGGCGCGGAAAGCTACAACTTTGCCTGCGCCATCGACGGAGCCACCGCCATCCCGCTGGCCATATTCCTGGCGCCGGGCAGCAACGCGCTGAACACCGCCGAACGCGTGGCCGCCTACATGGAGGAGCAGTCGAGGTATTTTCCCGAGGGGCTCGGCTACGTGGTTCCCTACGACACCACCATTTTCGTGCGCCTTTCCGTGGAAGAGGTGGTGCGCACGCTGCTGGAAGCCATGCTGCTCGTGTTCGCCGTGGTGTATCTTTTTCTGCAGGACTGGCGGGCCACGCTCATTCCCTGTCTGGCCGTGCCCATCGCGCTGGTGGGCACGTTTGCGGGCGTGTATCTTCTGGATTTCTCCATCAACACGCTCACGCTCTTTGCGCTGGTTCTGGCCATCGGCATGGTGGTGGACGACGCCATCGTGGTGCTGGAAAACGTGGAGCGCGTGCTGCGCACCGAGGGGCTCGACGTGGCGGGAGCCACGGCCGTGGCCATGAACGAAGTGACCTCGGCCGTGGTCGCCATCGTGTTCGTGCTCTGTTCGGTGTTCATTCCCGTGGGATTTCTCGGCGGTCTGGCGGGCGTCATGTACCGGCAGTTCGCCGTGACCATCGCCATTGCCGTGGTGATTTCCGGCGTGGTGGCCCTCACGCTCACGCCCGCGCTGTGCCTCCAGCTTCTGAAAAAGGAACGCCGGGAGCCGTGGGCGCCGTTTCGCTGGTTCAACCGCTTCTTTGACGCCGTCACCGAGGGATTTTCGCATCTTGTGCTGTTCTTTCTGAGGCACGGGCTGATTTCCTGCAGCATTCTTGTGGTGCTTTGTCTCGGCACGGCGTGGCTGTTCACGCGGGTGCCCACCACGCTGGTGCCGGAAGAGGATCAGGGCTCGCTCATGTGTACCATTTCCCTGCCCGAAGGTTCGGCGCTGCCCAAAACGCGCGAGCTTGTCACCAGCGTGAGCGAGGCCGTGCGGAAGCTGCCCGCCGTGGCGCACGTTTTGAGTCTGTCCGGCTACGATCTTGTGAACAGCACGCTGGATGCGAGCGCGGGCACGCTGTTCATTCAGCTGAAGCCCTGGAACGAGCGCGAAAAGCCGGGACTCGGCGTTGCCGACACGCTGCGCGAAATCTACGCGCTCGGTCTGCGCGAGAGCCGCGGTCTGGTGCTGCCCTTCAATCCGCCGCCCATCATGGGCATGAGCAATACCGGCGGTTTCGACATGGAAATTCAAACCACCTCGGGCACGCCGGCGCAGCTTGCCGCCGTGGCCGACCGCTTTGCCGCGGAAGCCTCGAAAATGCCGGAACTTGCGGGCGTGAACAGCGCCTTCAGCGTGGATTCGCCGCGCCTTTTCGTGCATCTGGACAGGGAAAAGGCCGTCATGTCCGGCGCGGACTGCGGGCAGGTGTACAACATGCTCGGCGCAACCCTCGGTTCCACCTACATCAACGACTTCAACCTGTCGGGCCGCACCTTCAAGGTCATGATGCAGGCCGACGCCCCGTACCGCAGCCTGCCGGACAGCATGCGTTCGCTCTACGTGACCGCGTCGGACGGCAGTCAGATTCCGCTCACCTCGCTGGTGACGGTGAAAACCAGCAGCGGGCCGTCCACGGTTTCGCACTTCAACGGACTTCTGTCCGCCAAGATCACGGGCAATCCCGCATCGGGCGCAAGTTCCGGGCAGGCCATCGCGGCGCTGGAAAAGGCGGCGGCCTCGCTCCCGCAGGGCTATTCCTACGCCTGGTCTGGCGTGACGTATCAGGAAGTGGAAACCGGCGGCACGGATTTCGGCGTGCTCGGCCTGAGCCTGCTCATGATCTTTCTCATTCTTGCTGCGCAGTATGAACGCTGGACGCTGCCGCTGGCCGTGATTTCGGCCGTGCCCTTTGCGGTGTTCGGCGCCATTCTGGGCAACTGGCTCGTGGGACTCAGCAACGACATCTACACGCAGGTGGCCATCATCACGCTGCTCGGCCTGGCCTGCAAGAACGCCATTCTCATCATCGAGTTCGCGGTGGAGCTGCGCGATCAGGGGCGCGACCTGGAAGAGGCCGCAGTGGAGGCCGCAAAACTCCGTTTCCGGCCCATCATCATGACGTCCATCGCCTTCATTCTGGGCTGTCTGCCTCTGGCCTTCAGTTCCGGCGCGGGTGCGGCAAGCCGCGTATCCATCGGCGTGAGCGTGGTGTGCGGCATGCTGGCGGCCACGGTGCTGGCTCCGCTGCTCGTGCCGTATTTCTTCGTGCTGGTCATGCGCATTTCGGAAAAGATTTCCGGCATGTTCAAATCGGAGGCCCGGTGAGGCGCGCCGGAAACGTCGGCTTCGGCGGCCGATTCTGTCGGAGAGCGGGGATGGCGGCGCAGGTCGCGTCCCCCGTGTTGAGGAACGATTCACAGGCGGACCGCGCCCGCCAGGGAGGAAACGTCATGCGGATCATGCTTTCGCTGCTGATGGCGGCGTTGTTCTTTTCGGGATGTTCCTTTGCGCCGGAGTATCATCGGCCGGAACAGGATCTGCCGTCCTCCTGGGGGCGGGACGAGTCGAAACCCGAGCCGGGCGAGCTTTCGCGGGAGTGGTGGCGGCGCTTCAACGACGAGGCGCTGAACGATCTTGTGTCTCGGGCGCTCGCACAGAACAGGAATCTGGAGCAGAGTCTGGCCCGGGTGGACAGCGCCCGCGCCGCGCTCGGGGTGGCCCGGGCCGGGCTTTTTCCGCAGATTTCGGCGCAGGGGAGCGGCGAGCGGGCCAGGGCGAGTCTGGACACGTCGGCTTCCTACGGACTTGTGCGCGAGCTCGGGGCGCTGGAGAATCGCGTGGACGCTCTGGACGGGCAGGGCGCAAGGAGCGTGTCTGCGCCCTCGCGTGTGGATTCTCTGTGGAGCGGCGCGGTGCAGGCCGCGTGGGAGCTCGACATCTGGGGCAGATACCGCAACGCGGCGGACGCGGCGCGGGAGAATCTGCTTTCGGCGGAAGACGCGGCGCAGGCCATGGAGCTTTCTCTGGCGGGGCAGGTGTGCTCGGCCTATTTCGACATGCTGAACTACCGCGAGCAGCGGGATCTGACCGAGCGCACGCTGAAGGTTCGGGAGAGTTCCGCCGCGCTTTATGAAAAGCAGTACGCCGCAGGAGCCATCAGCGAGCTCGACATCCTCAACGTGCGCACGCAGGTGGATTCCTTGAAGGACAGTCTGGCGCAGGCGAAAACCCGTCTGGAACAGGCCGAGGGCGCGCTTCTGCTGCTTACCGGCGCGACGCCGGAAGAAATTTTTTCCGGCAGGGCGAAGAGGGGAACGCCGCTTGCCGAGCTCCCCGCCGCGCCGCAGCTTCCCGTGGGGCTGCCTTCGGAACTTCTGACCCGCAGGCCGGACATCCGTTCCGCCGAAGCCTCGCTTCGCGCCGCGCATTTTCAGGTGGGCGAGGCGCGGGCCGCGTTTTTTCCGTCCATCAGCCTGACGGGCAGCCTGGGCACGTCGAGCACGGAGCTGGACGGGCTGTTTTCCGGCGCGGCGGGCACATGGAATTTCGGCGGCGGCGTGTCGCTGCCGATATTCACGTTCGGCCGCACCGTGAGCGGCGTGCGTCAGGCGGAGGCCGCCGTGCGGGCTGCGGCCGCGGCCTACGAACTTTCCGTGCAGCAGGCGTTCAGCGACATCCGTTCCGCGCTCGCCGCGCAGAAGGGCTCGGCGGACAGCGTGAAAAGTCTTGCCGATGCCGCCGCGCGCATGGAAAAGGCCGCGGAGCTGGCCAGAGTGCGCTATGAGTCCGGGTATTCTCCCTACCTCGACGTGCTGGAAGCGGAGCGCACGCTGTACGCGTCGCAGATGCAGCTTGCCGCAGGCCGCGCGGCGCAGCTTTCCGCCGTGGCGCAGGTCTGCGTGGCGCTCGGCGGCGGCTGGTGAGAGGAACCCCGGGCCGCAGCCGGAACGCCTTGCGGACGGCACAAGACTGTGCGCAGGACAGGCATGACTTGAGCTTTCTTCTGCGCGGCAGAACGAGTCCGGGGGAAAATTGCGTTTTGCGGAGCAGCAGGCAACGGCCAGGGGCGCAACTTTGTTTTTGTTGTGAGCAGGGCGAGGTCGGGGGCGTTCTTGTGGGGCTCCGCGCATCGCTCAGGCGGGCGCAGGGCATGAAAAACGGCGTTCCGTATTCGGAACGCCGTTCGGTTATGCCTGTCCGGCCGCGGAGTCGTGAGAAGCGGCGGATGTTTTTTCCTTGGTCTTCCAGCGGTCGTGCATCCAGAACCACTGCTCCGGCCGTTCGCGTATGAAGCTCTCGATGGCCTGCGTGTAGAACAGCGCGGCGGCCTTCACCTGCTCGTCGCGGCTGCCTTCCAGCGTGGCGGTGTCGAGCGGCTCCTTGAGATGAAAGACGTAATGATCCTTCTCCCTCACGAGCACCACGGGCCACACCAGCGCCTTGGCCCGCACGGCCAGCAGCGCGGGGCCCATGTTCACGGCCGCGGTTTCGTTGAGAAAGGGCAGAAATTCCGCTTCCGAAGGCGAGGTGTTGTGATCCACGAGAAAGGCGACGATGCCCTTTTTGTGCAGCGCGCGTATGACGCTCATGGCCGCGTTGCGGTGACCAATCATGTCGGCCCCGGTGGCCTCGCGGCAGGAGGCGATGAAGGCCTGCACGGCTTCGTCGCGGTATCGGCGCACCACCACCATGCGCGGTCTCGGCGGCGCATAGAGCTGTCCGAGCATGGAGGCGAGCAGTTCCCAGGAGCCGAAATGCGCGGTGGCCGCCACAATGGGGCGGTCGCATTCGCGCAGTTTCTGCATAAGCTCGGGCGAGGCTATGCGCAGCCTCGGCGAATTCATGCCGAATTTGCCGGTGAGAAGAATTTCCAGAAAGGCGCGGCCGGTGTGGCAGAAGCTGGCTTTGGCCGTCTGTTCCGCCTCTTCCCGGGACATGCCGAGATGCTTCATGATGTTGTTCACGGCAAGATTGCGGCGCGAAGGCAGAAAGCGCCAGATGAGGCGGCCCGTGAGATTGCCGAGCACGGCCGTGCCGGGAAAGCCGAAAAGACGCAGCACATGGCCCGCTCCGCAGAGCAGGTGAAAACGCAGACGCTCTCCGCCCGTCATGCCGTGACTCCCGGAATGAGTCCCACGGCCAGTTCGTGGAGCTCCCTGTCCAGACGTTCTCTGGCGCGCGCCAGCGTGGTGTGTTCGATGTCCGGCACTTCCTTCGTGCCTTCTCCCCACGCGCGGCCGAAACGTATGATCACGCGCGAAAAGGGCAGCGGAATCTGAAATTTATCCCAGGTGGGGCAGCGCAGGGCGTGTTTGACGTAGATGCGCACCGGCATGATGCGCGCATTGGTGCGGTTGGCCAGAAAAAGCGGACCTTCCTTGCTTTTGTGGCGCGGACCGGCGGGGCCGTCCACGGTAATGCAGGCGTGAACCTGTTCGTGCTTCATCATGCGGGCGAGGCTGAGCAGCGCGCGCACGCCGCCGCGGGTGCTGGAGCCGCGCACGGCTCCCACGTTGTTGGAGGCAAGAATGCGGGCAAGCATGTCGCCGTCGCTGCTGGGACTGACGATGGACACCACGCGAAGCTGACGCGCCATGGGAATGAGGGAAAACAGCTCATCGTGCCAGAGGCAGAAGATGAGTCGTTCTCCGCTGGCGTGAACGGCGTCCACTTCCGCGCGGTTTTCCTCGCGAATGCGGAGAGTGGCGCAGATGGCGGTGTACAGATGGGAGAACAGCGCGGAAGTAAGGGCTGGGGGCAGATGCATGAGTTCGGTTCTGGCCTTGTTTCTTTATTAAAAGGAAAAAGGGATCCGCTGCGGCGAATGGTCTTGACGGATGGTATGATAGCCCACATTATCCCGATGTGCCAGTGGAGAAAGATGACTTTTTTCGGGGCGGAGCCCCGCAGGAGGAGAGAGTGGCGGAAGGCATCAGACTGAACAAGGCGCTCGCGGACGCGGGAGTATGCTCGCGCCGCAGTGCCGACGAGCTTGTTTTTGCCGGAAGAGTTCGCGTGAACGGCGTTGTGGCGGACAGCCCCGGCGTGCGGGTGCAGCCCGGCGACGAGGTGTCGGTGGACGGGCGTCCCGTGAGGCTGAAGGAGGAGAGTCGGCAGCCCTGCTGGCTCATGCTCAACAAGCCCGTGCGCATCGTGTCCACGGCGAGCGATCCGGAAGGACGCGAAACCGTGCTCGATCTCGTGCCCGAGCCGTGGCGGCGTCGTCGGCTGTTTCCCGTGGGGCGTCTCGACTTTTTTTCCGAGGGGCTGCTTCTGCTCACCGACGACGGAGAACTGGCGCACCGCCTGACCCATCCGCGCTGGCATCTTTCCAAGGTGTACCATGTGCTTGTGCGTCCGGAACGGGGCGAGGCCTCGGTGGCGGAAGCGCTTTCTCTCATGCGCCGCGGCATGACGCTTGCCGAAGGCGACAGGCTCGCGCCCGTGGAAGTGCGGGTGCTGCCTTCGTCGCTGCGGGGCGTGCTTTTGGAAATGGTGCTGCATCAGGGCCTGAACCGGCAGATTCGCCGCATGTGCCGCGATGTGGATTTCACCGTGCTGCGCCTGAAAAGAGTGCAGGAAGGCCCGCTGGAACTGGGAAGTCTGGCTCCGGGAAGAGTGCGTCCGCTCTCTGAGGCCGAGGTGTCGGCGCTTCGCCGCGCCGTGGGACTGGAGACGGGCACAAAACGCAGATGATGTGCGCCTCTGGCGGCGGGCCCTGCGGAAGGCGAATCCTCGCCGCGCAGGCCCGGAGTGCGGGGCGTTTTGACGATGTTTCGTGAGGTTTCGGAAGTACGGATGCAGCGTGCGTCGGCTTCCGTCGGCAGGGGCGCTTCGGTGAAAGGGCGGCCCGGCCCGCGTGTGCAGCGGCAGCCGCGTTGCGGCACGCCGCAAAAGAAACGACAGTGATGATTGAGGTGACGTATGGATATTCGTTTTCAGACCGGCGGTCCTTCCCAGTGGAAGGCGGATGTGGTCGTCACGTTTGTTTTTGAAGGCGAAGGCGTGGAAGAAGCCTGCGCTGCGCTTGCGCAGAGTGCTGTCTGGCTCAGCATCGCGCCCGCGTGGCGCGATTTTCACGGCGGCAGGGATGAGTCCGTCATGTTCTACGGGCCGCAGGCCATGGAGATTTCCCGTGTGCTCGGCGTGGGACTCGGCAAGGCCGACAAGGCGGACATGACCGCGTTCCGCTATGCCGTGGGCAAGGCCGTTCGCCGCTGCCGCGACTACGATCTCGCCACCGTGGGGCTTGACGGCGCCTCGCTGGCCCGCGTGGCCGAAAAGCTGGGCGTGAGCTTCGATGCGCTGGTGCGCGAGGCCGTGATTGCCGCGTATCTTGCGCTGTACCGCTACGACCGCTGGAAGAGCGAGAAGAGCCCGCACGCCGATCCCCGCTGGCTGGCCCTGATGCTGGAAGGCGAATACGTGGAGAACGACGTGCGCGCCCAGGCGAGAATGGCCGAGGCGGAAGCGCGGGGCGTCATGCTTGCGCGCGACGCGGCCAACGATCCGGCCAACGTCATGACTCCCTCGGCCTTTGCGCAGAAGGCCGAAGCCGTGGCGTCGAAGTACGGCATGAAGGCGCTCGTGCTCGGTCCCGACGCACTTGCCGCCGAAGGCATGAACGCCTATCTGGCCGTGGCCCGCGGTTCGGTCGAAGAGCCCCGCATGGTGGTGGTGGAGTACGCGCCCCGCGGTTCGGAAGGACAGAAGCCCGTGGTGCTCGTGGGCAAGGGCCTCTGCTTTGATTCCGGCGGCATCAGCCTCAAGCCCGCCAAGGGCATGGAGGAAATGAAGGGCGACATGTCCGGCGCGGCGGCGGTGCTCGGCGTCATGGAGGCTCTCGGTCAGCTTGCGCCTTCGCTGGAGCCGAAGCGTCCCGTGGTGGGCATCATGGCCTGCGCGGAGAACATGCCCGGCGGACACGCCACCCGCCCCGGCGACATCGTGGTCGCCAAAAACGGCAAGTCCGTGGAAATCGTGAACACCGACGCGGAAGGCCGACTGGTGCTCGCCGACGCCCTGGCCTGGGCGCAGGAAAAATACGAGCCCTTCCGTCTGGTGGACATCGCCACGCTCACCGGAGCCTGCGCCGTGGCGCTCGGCCCCGATTCGGCCGGACTCTTCGCTTCGGACGACGATCTGGCCGATCTGCTGCACAAGGCCGGCATGGCGCTTGGCGAACGCAACTGGCGTCTGCCCCTCTGGACGGCCATGGGACTTGAGGGCCTCAAGAGTTCCTGCGCCGACATGGCAAATTCCGGCCGTCGCGAAGGCGGAGCCATCAACGCCGCCGTGTTTCTTCAGCAGTTCGTGCGCGAGGGAGTGTGCTGGGCGCACATCGACATGGCCGCTGCGGACAACGGCGAGAGCCCGATCAACGCCAAGGGCGAAACGGGATTCGGCGTGCGCACGTTGCTGAGCGCCGTGTGGGACGACGACAGGGACATGCTTCAGTAAAAATATCGGGCGATGCGCAAAGGCGTCGCGCATGAGCGTCGAGGCGGCTTTTTCCGAGGGGAAGGGCCGCCCGTGCGTCATGAGTCGGCCGCAGGCGATGTCTGGCGTATCCCTGTGGGCCTTCGAGATTTGCGCGGCGTTTTCGCGCGGCAACACAAGACAGGCGGGCGGAGAGCCCGGCACAGGAGATCAGGGGTGAGCCGTATAAGCAAGCTCAGTTACGCGCAGCAGGTGTGCGTGAAGGCCGCAGGCAAGGCCATGCAGTCCACGGGCATGCTGCATCCGGGCGCGCGCGTGGGCGTGGCCGTATCGGGCGGCGTGGACAGTTTCGTGCTGCTCAAGGTGCTGCAGATCAGGCAGCGCATCGTGCCTTTTCCTTTTGAAATTATGGCGCTGCATCTCAATCCCGGCTTTGATCCGACCAATCACGCGCCGCTTGCCGAATGGCTGGCCAGGGAGGGCATTGCCGGGCATCTCGAAGTCACGGATTACGGCCCCCGCGGTCACTCGGACGAAAATCTGCGCAACTCCGCCTGCTTCTACTGCGCCAGGCTGCGCAGAAAGCGTCTCTTCGCCCTGTGCCGCGAATATCACCTCACCCATCTGGCCTTCGGGCACAACAACGACGATCTGGTGACCAATTTTCTCATGAATCTGGTGCAGACCGGCAAGGTCGCGGGCATGAGCATGAACGAGCCGTTTTTCGGCGGCGCGCTTCAGGTCATCCGCCCGCTCATGCTGCTCTCCAAGGCGGAAATCGTGCGCGCGGCGAGGCAGTGGGAACTGCCGGTCTTTTCTAATCCCTGCCCGTCGGCGGGCAAGACCCGGCGCGCCGACATGATGGACGTGCTCGACGCCATGTGCGCGGGCAGCAAGGTGCGGCGCAAGAACATATTCAACGGACTCGCCCGCTGGCAGTGGGAACAGAACCGTCTCTCTGCCGACACGATTGACGGAAACGCCGGGGGCGGCATAGAGTAGGCAGAACTTTGCGGGACCGTCCCGCCAACGCCTGCGGCGTATCGGCTGCCGGCAGGCTTTCCGTGACTTTGAGGAACTATTGCTGAATACAAGAGGCTCCCATGTTTCAGATTATCGATCAGTCGCTGTTTGAACTCATCAACGTGTCGGCTCATAATGCGGTGTTCAATTTCTTCATGCCCCTGTTTTCTCAGGTGTGGCTCATGTGGGTGGGCGCGCTCGTGTGCGTGATCGCCTACGCCGTGCACTGCTGGCGCAGTTCTCTGGAGCCGGTGGGGCGCGTGCTCATGCTTGTGCTGCTCATGGGCCTTTCCGTGGGCGTGACCGACCTTACCACCAGTGCGCTCAAGTCTTCCATCGACCGTGAGCGTCCCTGTCAGGTGCTCATGGACACCAATTATTATGATGCGGCAACCGATCAGTGGCTGGTCATAGACGAAAACACCACCGAAACCGCCGGTCTCGGCGGCTCCATGCCGTCTTCGCCGTCTGCGGCCTGCATGGCCGTGGCCGTGGTGCTTTCCCTGCTGTTCTACCGTTCCAACCCCTGGGTGTACCTTCTGCCGTTCTGCGTGGGCTTTTCGCAGGTGTACGTGGGCAAGAACTATCCGTTCGACGTGGTGGTCGGATGGCTCATCGGGCTGGTGTCCGTTATTGCCGTATGGTGGATATGTCATTTGATTATCATACGTTTTTCCTCGCATAGACGGCTCGGTTAGCAGAAAAAACAAAAAAAATTAAAATTTCCGGAAATAATCGCTTGACTTCTCCGGCGATTCTGGTAGTTCTCTTTCTCACCGATGGGCTATCGTTCAATTGGCAGGACGTCGGATTCTGGCTCCGATAATCAAGGTTCGAGTCCTTGTAGCCCAGCCACGGTAAACACCGTGTCCCCATCGTCTAGCCGGCCCAGGACAGCGGCCTTTCACGCCGTCAACGGCGGTTCAAATCCGCCTGGGGACGCCAAATGAAATCAACGCCTTGTGAGTGATCACAAGGCGTTTTTTTTTGTTAATTCCTCAGTGTCATGGATGTGCTGTTCGGCAGCCCCCGCTGATGGAGCATGAGGCGTCACTTACGAAAAACACTGTTCTGTGTGATGCGGCAGGCTGCGGTCTCCCAGAGCCGGAAGCGTTTCTCTCTGGTCCGTGTACAGCCTCTCGCTTTTCGTATGGCGATTCGTGGTGGTCGCCCGATAATGTTCATGAGAACCTGGGCGGCATTCAGACCTGAACTCACGAACGTGATGGCTGCGCTCTTGTGCCGGATGGCGTGAAAACCGAAGGGCTTCACATGGGCCTTCCGGCAGAGGATCTCCATGAAGTGAATGCGCTGGGTGAACGGTTGCCCCGGAAACGTGTCGTTCTGAAGCTGCATGAACACATTGTCCACCGTGCAGGGGCGGGCGTCCCGCCGCCCACTTGAGCGCCTTGACCAGTTCCGGGCGCATTCGGAATCGGCGCACCCGTTCCATGCCATGGCCTGATTTGTTTCGGTCAGCCTGATTTTTTCTTTCTGAATGTCCACATCGCTCCACGTCAGCCGGAAGATTTCGCTTCTGCGTCCTCCCGTGAAGTACAGGGGCAGCAGCATGAGCAGGGCCTGCCTTTCCGCCTGCTGAAACACCTTGATGGCATCACGTTCCGTCGGGAAACATGGCGCTCGCCGTGCCTTGCGGCAGAGGGCTTCGGCTTCAAGGCGGCAACGTCGCCTGCATAAAAATCCCTCAAAGAAGTCTGAACCCCCAGTTCCATGCAGACGGCAGATTCTTGTGGTACCTGCTGGCGACGTTCGCCCCGCGCGCATCCTTGATTCTGGAAAGAAACTCATAGGCTCTCGCCGAAGTGATTTCCGCAATGTCATGGATGCCCTTTTTGCCGCAGCAGGCGAAAAAGTCCTTCGTCGCCAGCTTCTTTTCCACATGAGCTGTCGGCTCATGGTTCGCTGAACAGGGGCAAGGCAACTATCTCCCCGCGCCATAAGCAGTTCTGATGCCGTGGGGATCGTCATCCCTTCCCGTGCGAGCCTTTTTTGCTCTTTCTCCCATTCTTTTGCGGCCCGCCATTCCGGGCCATGAGTTTCCCTGCCGGAAGCATTTTGCAGGCTGTCTGCCTGCCGTTCACGATGACTCTCGCCATCCAGCAATTTCCTTTGTCCGGGCTCTACGTCGGCATTGCTGAAATATTTGAGCACCGTGCCCCGTCGAAACCTCTTATGAGAAAAGCTATAATGTTATGCTCCATATACGTTGATTTACGTATATAATCCCATATTTTATTGTCAGTAAACAGAAAAATGCACTTTTTCGCTGGTACATGGATTAGATGTCTGCGAAAGTTCTTTGTGATTGGTATTTAATAAAATTATATTAATTAGTTTTTTACATTTTAAGTATATTTTTGTATTTTACTATGAAATTTATTAGTTACTAATAAATTTATTTATATATTGTTTCTGCTGAGTTTATTTTCTATACATTTTTAATCAAAAATATAAGGAGGTTTTTATGTTGAACGAATCCGTCAAGAAGATGCTGAAAGAACATATGTGGGACTTGGCAACCTTTGGTGATGGTTGTCCGAATGTGGTTCCCGTCGCTTTCAAGGATGTGTTGGACGACGGCACCCTCGTCGTTGGTGACGTGTTCCTTGAGACCACGCTGAAGAACATCTGCGAAAATGGGAAAATCGCCATCTCCGCATATGATCCCCAGAGTCTGGAAGGCTATCAGATCAAGGGCACGGCCAGCTACCTGAGCGAAGGTCCTGTGGTCGATGCCTTCAAGGTCATGGTCGAAGATATGTTCCACGGTGCGGTGACAGCCAAGGGCGCGGTGAAGATTGTGCCTGAAAAGGTTATCGTTGCCACCCCCGGGGCAGACAACAAGAAAGTTCTCTGATCCGAGGTAGTCCGATAGCCGCTATTTGGAAACCGGGAGATGTCTCTTTTTCAGCATCCCTCGGTTTCCCCACGCACAAAATGAGTACAGCATATATCGATACGGAAACATGTGTAGGGTGTGGTGCCTGCATACTCTGTTGTCCCCTGAAAGCCATCGCCATGAAGCCTGGTTGGAAAAGTGTCGTAGATGAACAGATTTGCTGTGGCTGTGGCCGATGTGTGAGGCTATGTCATAAACAGGCCATTCACCTCCGTCCCAGGATTGGTAAGGACTGATTATTCCTCTTCTGTTGCCAAGTATGCGGTACAGAGAAATCCTGTATCCGTCTGCTTGGAGTTGATCCAGGTTCTGCTGGCGTTCAACGCGGCAGCGGTTTTGGGTTGAGATAAGGCGAAACCGTTGCTCTGGGGCATAGGTTTCGGCTATGCTCTGGTGCAGTTGCGTTGCATCCTGCTCGTGCAGTTTTTTGAGATGAGCCTTGAGCCTGCACTCGCCGTTCTTCATTATGCAGCAGGATGGGCGTACATGTGTCTGCTGGCCTGGGGGCGCTTCGCAGTCGCCTTTCATCAGAAACGAATAGTACGCAATCGAAGGTTTTCACAGGGCTTTGCTGCACTGGTCGATGTGAAGATATATCTCGATGGGCTGACTGTTCCGGCTACGTATGTTGTTCCCATGTTTTCCACCGCTTCTGGACTGTTTTTTGCACGCGTAGCCGTAGTCGTTCTCGGCAGCGCATCTACGTTCCTGCGGGGCGTTCTTTGGCGTCAGGATGCAGAGCCGGCATCAGATCCATTACCGTTCCATCAATGCGGTGCTGGGTCTTTTTCTTTTCTACTGTGCCTATGACATGACAAGGAGCTGAACATGTACGAACACAAGTTGCCTAAAGATATTCGTTGTCCGTTGGAATACGGCCTTGATATTTTTGGAGGGAAATGGAAGTCCAGGATTATCTGCGTGCTGGCGGATAAAACGCTTCGTTATAGTGAGATGCGTAAGGAGATGGTCAATATCACGGATGCTGTCTTGGCTTCTGCGTTGAAGGAACTTCAGGAAGACGGCATCGTGGAACGCAGGCAATATATGGAGGTGCCTCCCCGGGTGGAATATTGCCTTACGGATAAAGGGCGCACAGTCATCCCCATACTGCAAAGCATTTGCCAGTGGGCTGGAGCCTATCATCTCACGGACACTTCCTATGCGCTGTCCCAGTGTCAGCGTTGCGACTATCGAAATCCTAAAGGCGGGGCATGAAGATATGGCTGTCGTGTACACTGAAGAGAAAAATTTTTCTAAGAATGACGTCCAGTCGTTGTTTCTTTCCGTAGGTTGGGTCTCGGGCGAGTATCCCTCTCGACTTCATAAGGCGCTCATGAATTCTTCCACGGTCTTGACCGCGTGGGATAACGGTCAGCTCGTTGGACTCATACGGGTACTTGATGACAGCGAGATGGTGGCCTATATCCATTACGTTCTTGTGCGTCCCAGTCATCAGGGTATGGGCATAGCGGGTGAGATGATGAAACGCATCAAAACTAAATATCAGGATTATCTTTATCTGGAAGTTATGCCGGAAGAAAGCAAGAATGCTTTTTTTTATCAAAAATATGATTTCCATATTATGGAAGACGGTGTTCCTATGCAGATATGCAATTTTTTAAATAAATATTAAAGCGGAAGCGACCGAAACAGACAACCGCCTTCTCAGCGGGTGATTCTGACTCATGCCTCAGGGTAATGGATGTGCTGTCCGGCAGCCTTCGCTGATGGAGCATGAGGCGTCACTTACGAAAAAACACTGTTCTGTGTGATGCGGCAGGCTGCCGCTTCACGGATCTGGAAGCGTTTCTCTCTGATTCGCGTTCAGCCCCGCGCCTTGCGCACGGCCTCCGTCGCGCTCTCCCGAAGACGCAAAAAGATCTCCCGTCGCAGCAGCCATCGTGCTTGCGGCAGGAGATCTTTGGTCTTCGCAATGCCTCGCGTCGTCTCTGAATAAGATGGAGACGGGCGGCAGGCGGCGCAAAGCGCCTCGGCGTCGTTATCCTTTCAGGGCATCGACGCGGGCAATACCGCTGCAGTCTTCGTCGGCATAGTTCGAGGCGCTGCGGAACAGCGCCGTGGCGCATTCGGCAAGCGGCATGTGCAGGTCAGGATGTTCCGAAGCGCATGTCATGGCTATTTCCATGTCCTTGAGCATGAGGCCGAGGGTAAAGACCGGCGCGTAGTCTCCCTGCACCATGCGTCCGAAATTGCGGGAAAACTGTGTGGAGCCTCCGGCGCTTTCCTTCGTCACTTCCGCAAGGGTCTGCATGTCCAGCCCGAGCGCCCGCGCGAAACGATAGAATTCCCCGACGGCCGCCAGATTCACGGCCCCCAGCAGATTGGTCATGGCCTTGATGGTCTTGCCCGTGCCTACGGCTCCCAGCCGGAACACCTTTTCCGTCATGGCGGAAAGCACGGGAGCGGCGTCGTCGAAGTCCTCGTCCTTGCCTGCGCCGAGCACCACCAGCGTTCCGGCCACGGCCTTCGGTCTTGCTCCGGTAATGGGCGCGTCCAGAACGCGCACGCCCAGCGGGCGGCACAGTTCTTCAACCCTGCGCACGGCTCCGGGCGTGCAGGAGCTCATCTCCAGCACGAGGCATCCGCGCTTCACGGACTGTCTGAATTCCTCGTTTTCATAAATATCGAGCACGGCCCTGTCGTCGGGAACCACGCTGACGACGAAATCCGCCCCCGAAACCATGTCTTTCACGGAAGACTTCATGACGGCTCCGTGCCTCGCGGCCTCTTCCGGTCCGGCGGCATTGCGATGCACCATGACGCGCACCTCATGACCGGCGTTCAGAAGATTGATCGCCATGGGCAGGCCCATGCTGCCGAGACCGAAAAACGCTACAACAGCCATACTACCTCCTACAGTATGCCTATGACCGTCCACCAGGCCATGCCCGCAGTAGCGAGAAACGCCACGTTGATGACGAACTTGATGGTCATGATGGTGACAAAGTCCTTCACACGGATGAGTCCGAGAGAAAAGGCCACCAGATACACGGCCGTTTCATACGGGAACCACAGCTGCGCCGTGCCCTGATAGAAAATGTAGAACATGGGCTCCAGATTGAAGTTCAGGTCCTGACAGATCTGGGCGAACGGCAGGCCGAAGGAGGCCAGCACGGCAAGCGGCGTCATGAGGAAGTTCAGAAGCACGCCGGAAAGATAGGTGGCGCAGAGAAACGTGGTCTGACTCACGTTCTGCAGCATGGGCACGATGCTCACCGACACGTACTGGCCGAAGCCCACCGCGCTGCCCGCCGAACCTATGCCCATGCAGGCGATGATGAAGAAGAGCACCGAGAACTGCACGTCCTTCAGATCCTGCTGCGTTCCCACGTTGACGCCGGGCATGTAGAGGATCATGGGCGCAAAGATGAAGCCGTACACCATGTTGATGTGGTGATACTGATGCGTGAAGAGAAAGATGACCAGCGCCGCCAGAACGACGATGATCTTCCACTCCTTCACGCTGAGGCGGCCGAGAGAGGCGAGGGCTTCCTCAAACTTTTCCCTGCCGCTCAGCGGAGACGACGGGCGGCAGTAGCGTCCGATGGCCGCGGCCACCAGATAGTTGCCCACAAGAAACACCGCGTTGTCCGCGAAGAACCGGGGATACGAGGGAACAATGTTCGCCACGGGCGCGGCGGCGCTGTAGAGAATGGAAATGAAATCGGGAGAGTAGATGAAGTAGTTGGCGTCCATGTAGAAGATGACCGTGGCCACCATGAGGCCCGCCGAAGCGCGGCTTCTGCCGAGCTTGAGGGCCTCGCAGATGCCGTAGGCCACCACGATGACGGCAATGCACGCCATGGTTCCCTGAAGGAACACGCGGGCGATGAGCGCCAGCGTGGCCATGGCAAGCACCAGCTTCATATAGCTGCCGTTGGTGTGAATGGCCGCGTAGTAGGCCATGCGCTTGAGAATGGTGGTCTTCTGCACGATGGAGACGATGATGAGCGCGCCGAGCGTCATCCATGCGGGATCGGCCGTCCACGGCCCGAGCACGGCCTGCAGCGGCACGATGCCCGACAGGCCGTACATGAACATCATGATGAGCGAAACGACCAGATTGTCGGTCAGCTCCATGGCGTAGCCCATGACGCCCCACAGCGTGATGGCCAGAAACACCTTGATGTTCCAGGTGAACGCCTCGCTTTCGGGAAGCAGCAGCAGAGAAAGAGGAAGAAGAAAATTAACAGCCCATTTGATGTTGGTCACGCGACTGGAAGATTCAGACATGAGAACACTCCACGGTCGGCATCAGGCGTCGGCACGGACGCAGAGTCCGTGCGAAAGTGCCGCTGCAAGGCTGAGATTGCCGCGAATGAGCGCAGAAAGGGAAGTCTGGCCCGCCGTCCAGGCCACGAACACCGCAAGCATGGCCATGAGGCCGCGGGGACGCGACAGGGCGTCGAGAGCGTCCGCCACGGAGAAGGGCGACGCCTCTACCTTGGTCGCGCAGACGAAAAATTCCGAAGGTTCCGTGGAAAGGGCGGAAAAACGTTCCGCGCAGTCCCTGGGAATGCCGTTCCACGGCATGCCGAACGCCTTTGCCGTACGGGCGCTTTCCTTGTCGGCCCAGGCCATGACTTCGGCGAAATCCCTGTTTCCGCCGTGCAGCGCGGCGTCGAAACTGCGTACCTCGCGCGCGTAGCGTTCCAGATAGAAGGGTTCCTTGCCCTGCGGCGTCGGCTTCGTGCTGAGGAAATTGTCCGTAACGCGTTCCGTAATCACAAAATAGTGGTCGCCGCAGGTAAGAAAGTCCTTGCCGTCCCGCGTGGGAAGTGGGCAGGAAGCCGTGATGCCCTGATCCGCCAGCACGCGGGAAATATGAATGTGATGCCGGAGACCTTCAAAGTTTCCTCCGGTCTTCAGGCTGTAGTCCGGTCCGAGATGCCAGACTCCCGTGGCAATGGCCGCTCCGGTGTCCTTGGCTTCCTGAATCGTTCTGCCTTCGAGTCCCCAGTTTTTGAGAAGTTCATGGAGATTTTCTTTCATTTCGTCGTCTCCCGGATACAAAACGAGCCGGAAAAGAGTTCCCCTCCCTCTCATTCTCCGGCTCTGATCGATTATAAGTTCTGAATATTTTCGTAAGAAACGGAGTTGTCAGGCTGCACGCCCTCAAAGTTCATGGCCTTGTAGTCCGTTCTGTCCAGGGTCATGCGCAGGGCAAAGGGTCTTGCGTCCTTGTCCAGCGGATCCATGACGAGTCTGCGTCCCAGCGTTTCCATGAGATCGCATTCGGCATACACGCAGCCTTCCACGTCGTGCGGGAGCGAGTTGCTGATGCAGTCGCCCGCCACGTTGAACACGGCAGCCCGTCCGCCGCCGAGCGTTCCGTCCACGCCGTTGGGCAGGCATTCGATATATTCAGGATGTCCCGTGCCGTCGCAGAGCATGTCGATGACGTCCTGCGCCATCATCTGTGTGGAGTACAGGGCAAAGGCTCTCAGTCCCATGGCCGCGTAGCGGGTGGCCGTGCGCGACATGTCGTAGGGAGAGAACAGCGGCATCTGGCCTTCGCGGGGCGTGTGCATGGGCGGCCAGCCGGCGCAGTGAATCTGTTCGCCCTGACCGAGCAGGCAGGAAAGATTCATGGGATTCAGATGCTCGCCGCACTGCAGACCGCCGATCTTGCCGATTTTGGTGTCGAAAACCTGCATGGTGCTGCCGTTGCCGCAGGCCCAGATGATCTTTTCGCATCCGGGAGGCGACATCTTGCGGTGCTTGCCCATGAGATTGCCCTTGTTGTCGAACCAGAACTGCGTGAGGTACAGGGTGGTTCCGTCGGCTTCCGTGGCGGAAATGCACACGAAAATGTTGTTGCGTCTTGCCGCTTCGCTTATCTGACGCATTTCCGGGCTGCCGTAGGTGAGCGCATTCTGATGCAGCTTCATGAGAAACTTGTGTCCGAACGACGGGGCGCCCATCCAGATCCACCAGGGGTAGCCGGGCAGAAACGCTTCGGGAAAGTCAATGAGCTCGGCGCCGTTGCGTCCGGCTTCGTCGATGAGCGCGCAGGCCTTCTCCACGGACGCCTTCAGATTGAGAAAGACGGGCGCGGCCTGCACGGCGGCAACTTTGACGGTGGGAAAGATCATACTGCCTCCTATTTGGTGCATTTAAAGAATTCCGATGAAAGTCCAGTAGGCAAAACCAACAGTAACGAGGAACAGAGTGTTGAGAATCATTTTGATTCCCATGATAAGCGTGAAGTCGTTCAGCTTCATGACGCCCATGGAAAACGCCACAAGGTACACCGCGGTTTCGTAGGGGAACAGCAGCTGCTGCGTGCCATGGAAGAAGGAGGATATCATGGTGTTGAGGTTGAATCCGAGCGACTGACAGATCTGGGCGATGGGAGCGCCGAACGTTGCGATTTCCGCAAGCGGCGTCATGAAGAAGTTGGCAAACACGGCGATGGCATAGACGATGCTCATGAATATTTTTTCAGAAACGCCGTTCAGCCACGGAGAGATGATGGCGGACAGGGAAGAGGCAACGTTGATGGACTGCGCCACGGTTCCGATGCCGAGACAGGCGACGATGAAGAATATGGATGAATAGTTGATGTTTTTGATGTCGTTGTTTGTGCCTATGTTGACATAGGGAAGATAGAATATGATGGCGGTGAAAATAAACCCGTACACCATGGGAATGTGATGGATCTGATAGGTGAGGAGAAAAATGACGAGTGCCGAAAGTATGATGCAGATATGCTTTTCGTCTCTGGTCATGGGGGGAAGGGCTTCAAGATTTTTTCTCATGGCCGCTTTTCCCTCGATGGGCGTTTTGGGAGCCATGAACTTTCCTATGACCAGGGCAAAGAGCAGGATCTCGAAAACAAAGACCCAGTTGTTCATGAAAAATTCGGGATAACTCGTGGAAATGGGCGCGACTTTTGAGGATTCGCTGTACAGGAGCGCGATGAAGTCGGGAGAATAGACGAAGAAGTTGGCGTCGCGGTAGGCGGTGACCGCCATGAGCATGATGCCCGCCGACGCCCGGCTCTTGCCGAGATGAAGCGCCGTGCAGAGGCCGAAGGCCACCATCATGACGCTCACGGAAGCCATGGTGCCGGTGAGGAAAATGCGCGCCAGAACGGAAATGATGGTGACGGCGAAAATGATTCCCATGTAGCTGCCGCCGACCCGTATGACGGTATGATACGTCATGCGCTGCAGGAGCGTTGTTCTCTGTACGATGGTGACGATGAGCAGCGCCGCCAGCGTGATCCACGGAATGTCGCTTTTCCATGAAGCCAGAATTGTACTTAAAGGAACAAGACCGCTTGCGGCATAAGCAAAGATAAGGAATATGGATACAATGAAATTACTTGTAACATCCACTGCAAACATGAGAATTGCAGCAAAGGTGATGTACAGGAAGAGTTTTATGGTGGAAGTGATGCCCGTGCTGTCCGGCATGGCAAAGCATATCAGCGGAAAGATGAGGCAGAAAAGAAGTTTCAGAAGCCGTTTTTTTTCTTCGGATCCTGTGCCTGCCTGAGCGTCTGCCGACATAATTGACTCCTTCGTCATAAGGATATGGAGGAGAAGATTGCAACGTTGTGTCTGCTTGCAAGGAAGTCTGTTCCGCCGGTGGAAGCGGCCAGCGGAACAGGCTTTTTTATCGGACGTTCCGGGAATTACAGACGGCAGGCGGCGTCGTAGCCGTTGCGGATGGCGTGACGGACGTTCTTCGGGCCTTCCGCGCAGTCGCCGGCAAGCCAGAAGGTGGGGGCGCAGTCACGGAAGGCTTCGGCCTGATCCTGAAGCGCGCGGGTGCCGAGGGCGATGACCACGGTGTCGGCTTCCAGGAAGCGGACGCCGTCGGGAGTTTCCACTTCCACGCCCTTGTCGGTGATCTTCTTGCAGCAGGCCCTGGTCAGATAGGAGACGTGCTCGTTGGTGTCGATTTTTTCCACCAGCACGATGCGCTGCGTGTAGCCCGTGCGGCGGGCGATGAATTCATCCATTTCCACCATGGTGACGTCGCGGCCGGCTTCGGCAAGATGCAGAGCGCATTCGCAGCCGGTGTCGCCCGCGCCCACGATCACCACCTTCTGCCCCACGGCGTCGCGGTTCACGAAGGCCTGCGTGGCCAGCATGACGTTCTTGCCGTCGATGCCCGGAATCCTGGGCAGGGCGGGCACGGAACCCGTGCAGGCGATGACCACGTCGGGGTAGGCGGCTTCGATGAGTTCGGGGGTGGCTTCCGTGTTCAGGAACACCTTGATGCCGAGCTGACCCACGCGATGGATGAGCCAGTTCTTGAATTCCATGAGCGGATACTTGAAGGACACGTAGTCGGCAAAGGAAATCTGACCGCCGAGGTGATCGCTCTTTTCATAGAGGCGCACTTCGTGACCGCGTTCGGCCGCGGTGATGGCGGCCTGCATGCCGGCGGGACCGCCGCCGATGATGGCCACGACCTTCTTTTCGGTGGCCGGAGGAATGATGTCGGTTTCAATGCCGATGCGGGGGTTCACGGAGCAGGCGTAGCGCTTGACCACGTCTCTGGTGAAGCCGGTGATGCCGCCGCCGAAGACGCGGGCGTTCTTTTCATCGAGGCAGTTGAAGCACTTGATGCAGGGACGGATTTCTTCGCGCTTGCCGAGGCGTGCCTTGTTGGCCCATTCGGGATCGGCAATGACGGTGCGGGCCATGGCCACGGCGTCGCAGTGGCCTTCGGCGATCATGCGTTCGGCGTCTTCAGGGTCGGTGATGCTGCCCACGATGATGACGGGGATCTTGATGCCGTGCTTTTTCGCCGCCACGCCCATGTATTCGTTGGGGCACTTGGGCATGAATTCGGAGGGGAACATTTCGGGACGGCTGCGCAGCACGCCGCGGTTGCCGCGGGAGAAGTGGACGAGATCGATCTTGTCTTCGATCATCTTGATGAACTCGCACGCTTCATCGATTTCCAGTCCGCCGGGCTGACCTTCGGTGCCGGAAATGCGGTATTCCAGCAGGAAGTCGGGGCCCACGCGCTTGCGGATTCTGTCCAGCACCATGATGGGGAAGCGGGCGCGGTTTTCCAGACTGCCGCCCCACTTGTCCTTGCGGTGGTTTTCCGCAGGGGAAAGGAATTCGCCGAGCAGCCACTGATGCGCGCCGTGAACGAGGCACATCTTGAAGCCGGCGTTCTGGAGGAAGTGGCAGGTTTCGGCGAAGTGATCGGCCACCTGATCCATCTGCTCTTCGGTGATTTCATCCACGACCTGACCGTTGGGGAGCACGCAGCCGGAAGGCGCAATGGGATTTCTGCCGCCGTTGACCAGCGGGAAGGCGTACTTGCCGCCGTGCTCGATTTCAATGGAGGCGATGGCGCCGGCCTGATGGATGGCGTCGGTCATCTGGGTCAGATAGGGCAGGTTGTTGATGTCCTGCAGATTCACGTTGTGGAAGTGAGAACGCCCGCGATCCTGATCAACGGCCGCTTCGCCGAGCGTCACGCAGGCCGCGCCGCCGAGAGCTCTGTTGCGGAAATGCGCGATGGACTCGGGGCGGATGTAGCCTTCGGGCGTGATGAAGTGCATGGCCTGCGCCGTGGGCGCGGTCCAGATGCGGTTTCTGAAGCGGATCTTTCCAACCTGAAGAGGTTCAAAAAGATGGGGATAAGCACGGATCATGGCATACTCCTGTATAGCCGGCGGTGTGGCCGGGAATTTGCTTTTACCGGAATAAAAGCAAAAAGCATGCCATTTTTAAATATTTAGGAATATCAATGAGATAAAATATTATTTAACGATATTTCGTGTATTTTTCACTAAATACCGTGTCAATGTTTCACCATATTTTGTGAATCATAACGGATGCCCAGTTTCTGCATGCGGGCGCGCAGGGTGTTGGGATGCACGTCGAGCAGCTCGGCGGCGCCGCCCCTGCCGCTTATCTTGCCGCCGGAGCGCTCCAGCGCGCGGAGGATGTGCCGAGTCATGGCTTCGTTGAGTGTTTCGAATCGTTCGGAAACGGAGGGAGCGCCCCAGGAGTCGGCAGCATGATCCGTAGCCTGTTCCTGCGGCATGAACCGGGCCGTCGGAGAAATCACCAGCGGACGGCGCATGTCGCCCATCCAGAGAATGACGGCCCGCTCCACGGCGTTGTTGAGCTCCCGCAGATTGCCGGGCCACGGGTAGGAGAGCAGTTCCTTCATGTTTTCCGGGGAGGGCTCGGGCAGGTTCTGCACGCAGTATTCGGAACATTTTCGGGCGATGAAAAACCGTATCAGCACGGGAATGTCTTCCGGACGGCGACGCAGCGGCGGAATGGCAATGGGAAACACGCTGAGGCGGAAGTACAGATCGGAGCGGAAGCTGCCGCTTTGCACCATCTTGTCGAGATTTCTGTGCGTGGCGGCAATGATGCGCACGTCGATGCGTCTCTCTTCGTCGCCGCCCACGCGTTCCAGCACGCCTTCCTGAAGCACGCGCAGAAGTCTGGTCTGCGCCGGAAGCGAAAGTTCGCCCACTTCGTCAAGCAGCAGCATGCCCCTGTGCGCGCGCTCGAAAAAGCCCTTGCGGGAAGCGACCGCGCCGGTAAACGCTCCTTTTTCATGGCCGAAAAGTTCGCTTTCCATGAGCGATTCCGGCAGGCTGCCGCAGTTCATCTTGATGAAGGGTGCATCCAGGCGTCCGGAAGAGCGGTACAGGGTTTCCGCCACGGCCTCCTTGCCGGTGCCGGTTTCGCCGAGCAGCAGCACGGGGCAGTCCTGACGGGAGACCTGCCATATCATTTCGCACACCTGATGCATGCCCGGAAGCTGCACCAGCGGAAGATACCGCCCCGGATCCTCCCGCTTTTTCCCCGCGGCTTCCAAGGAGACATGCCGTCCGAAATACCGCATGAGATCGTCGAGAAGCGCAAAGGCGGCGTTCACGTGCCCTGCGTGAAACACGTTTTCTCCGCGGTGCTCAAGAACGATGAGCGAGAGAGAAACAATCAGGCGTCTCGCCATCACCGCCCGGATGATGAGTGCGGAAAACCTGCGTTCGGGAAAGAGTCTGTGAATCACGCCGAGGGTGATGCCGTGATCGTCCTGATCGCCGAGACGCACCACCCGTTCGGGGCCGTGACTCAGGGCCAGCAGCTGCTCGGGCGTGCTGTTCAGCGCCACTTTGCGCATGCCCGTGATTTCGGGAAACAGGAACATGCGCTCTTCGCCCTGACGCTCCGTGGCCGCCGTGACCAGAATGTATTCCACGGGAAAGTATTTCTTCAATATCCGGTGAAGTTCCGCCATGCCCTCGGGCAGAGGCATGTCCTTCTGGAAGAACTGTTTCATCTCGGTGAAAAGAGATGGAAACGAAGCATCCGGCTCATCCGGAGGAAAAAGAAAAGTCAGCATGGCATCCTCAGTAGGGTTTCTTTAATCCATGATAATTTTTCATGGGCCTGTCAATGCATTCCTCTTATGGCGCATGAACATATGCATTTTTTCTGATGACAGCGATATTTTTCTGTCTTTATGGACAATAAAAGGGGGAAGAGGGAAGATTTTTTCGATGTTGTGCATAAGCTTGGTGAAGAAATGGGCGATGTTTTCCATGCGTCATGCGTTCATATTTTTTCAAGGCCATAGATGCGATGCAGCATCAGCAGGGGCAGGTCCGCCGCTTCGCGGGTTTGCGAGGGAGGCGTGGCTGTGAGGCTCTGGCATCATGACGGAAGGCAGACGCCTTGGGGGCATCACGCGGCGACGGGATGATGCGGGCCCTTGCAGCACACTCGGAAAGAGCCCGGCGATACGGCAGGAGGTCATGCACGTTTTTCGGGATGCGTGGTCTGATCGGAAGGCGAGGGGCGTTTCTCCCCGGCGCGGAGAAAGAGCGAGGCGTGGGAGCGCCATGTGCGCGACATCGTGGTCAGACGGAAGCCTGTCCAGGCGAACAGGAAAAAGACCGCGCCGTAGTCCAGAAGAAAGAGGGCGGCGTTTTCGCTCCACAGCATGAAGGAGCTCTGCATGGTCAGAGGAAAGGTCAGTTCTCTCTGAAAAAAGGCGTGCAGGCCGTACAAGGCAAGGGCGACGCTCAGGCCGGAGGAGGTCAGTCGATAGCCGAGTGGGCGGGGCGCGGAAAAAAGTCGCGCCAACGGGGCGCAGAATCGTTTGCCGTACACGCCGAGATGGACGGCTGCGAGAAGGAAGCACCAGTGGGCGCAGAAGACGTGGACGGTTCTTGCGGAGAGCCCGCCCTCGAGTCCGAGAAAGGCGAACACCGTTCGGGAAATGGGCACGGCGCTGGCCAGAGTGCCGAGCAGCATGAGAAGAAGCAGGGCGTTCAGCGCGAGCCGGGCGGCCCGCGTGACGTTGTACCGGCCCTTGAGCAGCGATTTGTACCAGACGCGGTTGAACCATGCGTGCAGAAGAAGCGCAAAGGTCAGCAGAACGCCCAGCCACTCATGGACCGCGCCGCCGGTATGGGGGGCGGCCATGAGCAGAAGAAACAGCAGAAGGAGCACAAGATCCGTGAGAACGGTTGCGGGCATGTTCATCGTTGACTCCGGGGCGCGACGGCCGACGGGAAAGTCGCCCTTCCCGGAAGCCGGATTCGGGAAATATTCTATTCTGATGATCAGAATAGACGACGCCCGCAGGAGGATGAAGATGCATTTGTGGCAAAAACTTGCCTGATATTGTCAGTCGGGGAAAGGAAGGGGCACGGACGCCGCATGTCGTCGAGCAGGCCGGGGCGTGCGGCTGCCGTGCCGCCTTCTTCTCGCTCGCGGGGGAGGGCGGGAAAAGCCGACGCCGCTCTCGCCGCGCCCGGCGCTTGTGCGGACGCCTCCGGGCAAGTCCGCACAAGGGAGAGCGCCGTCAGGCCAGACGCTGCAGCAAAAAGGCCATGTTCCGGCCGAGATTTCTCATGTTCTCCATGCCTTCCGCGTCGTTCAGCACGTCGCCGGGCATTTTTCCGTAGGCCATGTTCCAGTAGGTGGAGCCGACCACGAACATTTCATGATTGAGAAAAAAGTGATTCATGGCGTCCACCGCCGCAAGTGCGCCGCCGCGTCGCACTGCGGCCACGGCCGCGCCCGCCTTGTGCCTGAGCAGGCCGGGGCGCATGTCGGCCACCACGGCCGCGCGCTCAAGAAAGGCCTTCATTCTGGCGGAAACATCGGCCGAATAGACCGGAGATCCGAGAAGAATGCCGTCGGCCTTCGTCATGAGGTCGAAAAGTTCGTTGAAGTCGTCCTGACCGAACACGCAGGAGCCCGTCTTCGCGCAGGAAAAGCAGGCGCGGCAGGGTTCGATGGTGTGATCGGCCAGCTGAACCAGGCTTGTTTCCATGCCTGTGTCTTCCAGTCCTTTGAACACTTCCCGCATGAGCAGGGCCGTGTTGCCGTCTTTTCTTGAGCTTCCGTTGATGCCCAGTATCTTCATGATGTTCTCCGTTGTCGTTGGGAAGGCCGCCTTGTCGCTCTGTCAGGCGCGGACAAGCTCGATGCCTTCCTTGCCGCCCAGATTGCGGCTGTACAGTTTTTCCTCGGGGTTGTTCCAGTGTTCGTGAACGCCGAGACTGTTCACGACGCCGCCGAAGCCGTCGCGGTAGATCGTGCCGGAAGGCGGCGCGGCGATGAGCGCGGCTTCGTGCAGATAGTTTTCCATGCCGCGATAGTGCCGAAGAAGGGCGTTGTGCTCGCGCATGACGGGTTCGTTGACCAGAAAATCCGCGCCCACGGAATCTATCGCCACGGGATCCTGAGAGAAAAACAGGCTGGAACAGAAGGTTCCGTTGAACGGCGGCTGCCGCCAGAGCGCCTTTTCCCGCGTGATGTTCACGCTTTCTCCCGGGGCGGTGATCAGACCGTCGAGCATGCAGAGCACGGTTTTGCCGCCGAGATGACGATTCGCCGTCAGATCCGCGAGCACGGCGTAGTCGCCCATGCGGCTCGACGACACCAGCGCATGAAGTCCCGCGGCCTGCGGCGCGCGCATGCGGTCGGCGTTGATAATGCTGCCGAAATGGTTTTTTCCGCACAGCGTCATGCCGTAGCAGTGCCCCTTCAGGCTGGCCAGATTGATGAGGTATGTCGCTTCCGTGACGCATGCGGGCAGATAGTTGACCGCTCCGGCAATCTCCCGGGACCAGCGCACGGGACAGCGCCTGTCCGGCAGGGCGTCCAGCGGGCCGTTCGGATCGCGATGCCGGAAGAGCACGCCCGTCAGCGGGCCGGAGGAGCACAGACGCCGCATGTACTCGGGAATGACGCGTCCTGCGTCGTACACCGTTATGTCCTGCGGCGCGACGCCGGCGTCTTCGATCAGGGAAAGCAGCAGCGCCCTGAGCAGCACGGGGCTTGTGTAGCTTTCGTGGGTTCTGCCGTGCGGGTCGTCCGAATAGGCTCCGGCGCCGTTCATGTTGGCCTTGACGGCAAGCCGCTGCCCCGGAGCGCAGCCGCCGCTTCTTCCCCGCGATTCGTTGTGATGCCGGAACAGGGCCTGCCATCCGGCCGCGGCGTCGGACGTTCCGGCTAGCGCGGCGATGCCCGAACGCACCATGGCGAGCACGGCGGGTTCGGAAAAATGTTCCGGCTGCCACCAGTAGCCCTGCCCGTCCCAGCGGACGGCGGCAGGGTCGTGCGTCCAGACCACGCGCCCGGGAAACACGCCGACGCCCGTGCCGCAGGGGGCATGCGCGGGAAAGGGCGAGACTTCCCGCCCGGACGCGGCACGTCCGGGCAGAAGGGATGAGCCGGTGCAGACGCCCGCCGTCATGATGCCGCCTTTCAAAAAATCTCTTCGTGTCATGGCCATGATGTTCTCCCTGAAAGCGACGCCGAAACGCGTCGGCCTTGCCTGCCGGACGGCGCGTCGTTTTTTCCGTCCGTCTGCGCACGCCTGCACGCAGTCCGCGTCGGAGGCGTGTACAGACGGAATTGTCCGACAATGCCGCGGAATGCAGCTCGGCGCGCATGTTTTCCAAGCGGCGTCCGGTGTTTGCCTTCATGATAAAACGATGGAAGAACGATAGCAAATAGTTATAGCGAATACGTTGACATAGTTTTAAAGCATGGATTATGTTCGGCTGAACACGAGGGTAACAGCATGGAATTCCGTACGTTGCGCTCCTTTCTCGCCGTGGCGCGGGAGCAGAGCATTTCCGGGGCGGCCAGATCGTTGAACATCACGCAGCCGAGCCTTTCCCGGCAGATCATGGAACTCGAAGAGGAAATGGGCGTGAAGCTGCTGGAGCGCGGCAGCCGGAAGGTGACGCTGACGCGGCAGGGCATGCTGCTGTGCAAGCGCGCCGGGCAGATCATGGATCTCGTGCAGCAGACGCGGGAGGAAGTGACCGCGGCCGAAGAGGAAGTGTCGGGCGTGCTGCACATCGGCGCGGGGGAAACGCAGGCCTTCCGGGCGCTGGCTGCGGCCGTGCGGGATCTGATGGCTCGGCATCCCGGAGTACGGTATCATCTTTACAGCGGCAACGCGGCCGACGTGGCGGAGCGTCTGGACAAGGGGCTGCTGGATTTCGGCGTGTTCATCGAGCCGCACGACGTGACGAAATATCATTATCTGCGGCTGCCGCTTGCCGACCGGTGGGGCGTGCTCATGCGTCGGGACAGTCCGCTGGCCTCGCGCGACGCCGTGCGCGCGGAGGATTTGTGGAATCTGCCGCTCATCTGTTCCCGTCAGGCGCTGGCCGGAGGACAGCTCCTGAGCTGGCTGCGCGTTCCTGCGGACAAGCTCTGCATCGTCGGCACGTACAATCTGCTGTTCAACGCCGCGATGATGGCGGAGGCGGGCACGGGATACGTTCTTTGCCTCGACGGCATTGTGAACACGGCGGGAGATTCGGCGCTGTGCTTTCGTCCGCTGACGCCGACGCTGAAATCTCATGTGGACGTCGTGTGGAAAAAGAATCAGCTCTTTTCGAGAGCCGCGGATCTGCTTCTTGCCGAGCTGCGCGAGAGAGCCTGAGACGGCGGAAAAGCTGCGCCGCGCTGAGAAACGAAAAGACGGACTCACCCTCGTTTTTGTGGAAGGGGAGTCCGTCTTGTTGTTGTCCGGTGCGCCGACCGGCGGAGCGCGGCGAGGAGCGCTTTGCCTCCTGAACGCCGCTGCGGAAGATGGGGCGCAATGATGCGCCGCTACTTCTGGAGCGGAGCGATTTTCGAGTAGCCGTTCCAGGCAAAGAGCGGACGCTCCTGATCGTCGGCGTACACGTTTTCCACGTCGCAGATGTAGAAGTAGTGATCGCCCACATCGACGAATTCCCGCAGACGGCACTGAATGGCCGCCGCGCTGTGAACGGGAATCTGAATGTCGCAGTCGGGCAGACTCTTGAGTTCGATGCCGAAGTCCCGGGCCTTGCTTTTCGTTCTGCCGGTGGAGCAGCCGCACTGCATGACCTGTTTGGCCAGCGCTTCGCCCGGAATGGTCAGCACCACGTTTTTGTTGGCTCTCACGGTTTCTCCGGTGTAGGAGGGCTTCATCATGGCGAAGCCTATGGTGGCCGGTTCAATGCTGAGATAGGTCCACCAGGACACCGCCGCGAGATTGGTGACGCCCGCGTCGTTGCGGGAACAGATGAGCGTTACCGGATTGGGCGAGGTCACCTTGGCCACATCGAGAAGAGGAATGGATTTCATGTTTTGCTCCTTGCATGGGTGACTGTAGTCGGGTTTTCAGTGGTGAGGCGGAGCGGAAGGGGGAAAATCAGGCGTTTTTCCCCATGGCTTCGGCCGTGGCGAGCGCCTTGTGTTCAGCCATGTCGCCCGCGTCGTTCACGCCGGTGACGAACAGACGGCCTCTGTCCTTCCAGCCTTTGAAGCCGAGCATCTGCCGATAGGCTTCCGCCGGTCCGGCAAAGGACCGCAGAAACAGGCTTTCGCCGCACATGAGCAGCATGGCTTCCCGAACCGGCATGTCGCGCAGCTTCTGTTTTTTGGAATAGGGATAGAGTCTGTCCATGACGCACTTGATGTGACCGCTGAAGTTGTACCAGTACAGCGGACTGCAGAACACCAGCATGTCCGCCTTTTCCAGCAGCGGCCAGAGCTTTTCAAAGTTGTCCTCCAAAACGCAGGGGCGTCCGGTGCTCCAGCAGCCTTCGCAGTGCAGGCATGCGCTCATGCGTTCCCGCCCCGCGGCAAACACGTTCACGTCGTGCCCGGCTTCGCGCGCGCCCTTGACGAAGGCTTCCGCCAGCACGTCGCTGTTGCCGCCCTGCCTTGCGCTTCCGGTAATGACCAGAATATTTTTTTTCTTGCCTGAGGCGGGCGTGGAGAAGGATTCCACCTTCACGGACGAGGTGGAGGATACATGCCGGTACAGCGCATGACCTGCCGCCGCAAGCAGGGAGGCTCCCGCGCCGAAGAAGAGGTTGCGCCGCGAAAGGATTTTTTTGCCGTTGGGGGAAGAATTCGTGTCGCTCATGGCAGGTTCCGTTTACAGGGAGGTTTTGAAGCGGCGGCTGACCATGGCTTCCAGTTCTTCATCCGAGCAGGAGCGCAGTACGTCGTCGATGTCTTCCAGCACGCGCCGCCTGGCTTCGGCGTCCTTGTTGGAAAAGCGGTAGTTGAGCGGATTCAGGTAATGCACGCCGTCGTAAAAGACATCTATGGTCAGTTCGGAAAGGAAGGTTTGCAGTTCCTCGATTTTTTCGCGCTCCGAAGCCTCGATGAATTCCCCGCGCACGGCCATGTCCGCAAGAGGAGTGTGGGGAAAGACCGTCATGCCCGTGGTGGTGATGAGCTGCGGATGCACCTGATTGAACATGGCGGCCGTGGCGCTGCCGCTGGAGCGGCCCTTTCCCTTGCCGCCCATGCCGAGAATGTAGAAGGTCGTGTAGGTGAGACCGGCTTCGTCGAGGCGCAGCAGCTGCTCCACGACCTCGGCGGAGGTCTGCCCCTTGTTCATGAGCGCAAGCACGCTGTCGTCGCCGTTTTCCGTGCCGATGTAGAGATGCGTGAGGCCCATGTCGCGCAGTTCGCGCAGCTCTTCGTCGCTTTTGTGCGCGATGTCGGCAATGCGGCTCTGCATGCTCACGCGCTGGAAGTGCGGCACGAGTCTGCGCAGCACGCGCAGGTACGCCTGCAGTTTTTCCGTGGGCAGGGCGAAGGGATTGGAGCCGGTCATGTACACGGGCGTATGGTCGGAGAACCGGGGCCGCAGGGAAAGAATCTCGCGTTCGAGACCATCTTCCGTGACCGCCATGAAAGGGTAGCCGCGCGACACGTAGCAGAGTGACATTTATTGTAGGTGCAGCCCTGGGTGGCGCGCAGGAGCAGGGAACGGGCTTCCTGCGGCGGGCGCATGGCTGGTTCCGTGAACGTCATGAGAACACTCCCGTGAAGGTTGAAGATCTTGTCTGCATAAATTTTTAGTGATTACTAAATAAATGTCAAGACGCGCAGCGCGAAGAATGTGACGATGATCTTCAAGACGACGGTCAAAGGAGGCGCGGAGGATGTCGCGGGATACCTTCCGCGCCTTTGACAATCCATGAGCTTGCCGCTCCGGAGCGCCGCGGAACGCGGACGAAGATTCGGGCAAAAAAAACGTCGGCCCGAAAGTTCGGACCGACGTGGCAACGGGCAGGCCGTGCGGCGCAGGAGCGTCGTGCGCTGTTCGGCAGAAGGCGGGAGCTGGCTCCCGTGCCCGCCGTTGCGGATCCGGCAGAGGCATGGCGTGCCTGACCTGCTCCCTGCCGGGATTCCGCATCCAAGGAGTTTGTTGTTTTGCGTCAGTTGACGGCGCAGGCGGCGAGGAAGGCCTGACGCACGCCGACCATGGCGTTGCTGACCTTGAAGGCGTCGCCCACCACGCTCAGCTTGACCACGTCTTCGAGTTCGTCGGCGAGCTTGTTCACCGGGCGGGAGCCCAGGGCGATGACGACGTAGTCGAAGCGGTCGCTCTGGGTCGAGCCGTCCTTGCGGCTCCAGGTGACCGTGCCGTCTTCGTCGATGGAAAGAATCTTGCAGGAGGTTTCAAAGCGCGTGCCGTGTTCGCGCAGAGAATCGAGCAGGAAGGTGCGTCTGGTGGCGATTTCTTCGGCGGCGATTTCGGGGAGCATGTCCACGATGGTCACGGAGCAGCCGTATTCACAGAGAAAGTCGGCCGTTTCCGAGCCCACCATGCCGCCGCCGGCCATGAGCACCTTGCCCTTGCAGGCGACTTCGCCCTTCAGCACCTGGGAGGCCAGCACCACCCTGGGGCCGTCGATGCCCGGAATCGGGGGCAGGAAGGGCGTGCTGCCCGTGGCGATGATGACGTTGTCGGGATGTTCGGCCACGCAGACGGCCTTGGTGAGCGGGGTGTTCAGGCGCACTTCCACGCCCAGCCGCTTGAGCTGTTCGACCTGCCAGGCCGGGAAGCTCGAAAGGTTGCCCTTGGAGGGCGGCACGGCCGCCAGCACGAATTGTCCGCCGAGGGCCGGGGAGGCCTCGAACAGGGTGACTTCGTGGCCGCGTTCCGCGGCGATGATGGCCGCTTCCATGCCGGCCACGCCGCCGCCGGCGACAAAGACGCGGCGCTTGTTCAGCGCGGGCTGCTTTTCATGCAAAGCTTCGTAGCCGAGTTCGGGATTGACCAGGCAGCGGATGCTCTCGTTGTTTCTCAGGCGGCCCTGACAGCCCTGAATGCAGCCGATGCAGCGGTTGATGTCCTGCGGACGTCCTTCGGCCAGCTTGCGGGGCAGGTACGGATCGCTCAGGGAGTTTCGTCCCATGACGACGGCGTCGGCGCGGCCCATGCTCAGAATGAGTTCGGCCATGCCCGGCTCCGTGATGCGCGACACCGTGAACACCGGAATCTTCACCACGGTTTTGAGCTTTTCGGCGTAGCGGATCACCCAGCCCGGATCAATGTTCAGGGGCGGCACGATGGAGTATTTGCAGCCGTACAGGCCCACGGAAGCGTGAATGGCGTCCACGCCGGCTTCTTCCAGCACATGCGCGACATAGATGGAGTCTTCGAGCACGCGGCCGTCGCGTATGAGTTCCTCGGTGGAAATGCGTATGGTCACCGGAAAGTCCTTGCCGCACTTCTCACGGATGTCGGCGATGACTTCGAGCGGGAAGCGCATTCTGTTGGGCAGCGGGCCGCCGTATTCGTCGATGCGCTTGTTGGCGTGCCAGGACATGAATTCGGCAATCAGGTAGCCGTGGCCGCCGTGGATTTCCACGCCGTCGAAACCGGCCTTCTTGGCGCGGAGGGCGCAGTCGCCGAACTGGGAAACGATGGTCTTGATCTGGTCGATGGTCAGCGCCTGCGCGCCCTGCTGCACCAGCGGACACGACACGGCGGACGGCGCAAACGGAAGTCCTTCGTGCGGCACCTTGCCGTGAACCTGACGACCGGCGTGATAGATCTGCGCAAATATCCTGCTGCCGTGGGCGTGGACGCGTTCGGTCAGCTTTCTGTGACTTTCGATCTGTTCGTCCTTCCAGAGCCCGGCGGTAATGTAGCCGCGTCCGCTTTTGCACACGGCGTAGTCTTCGGTGATGATGAGGCCCCAGCCGCCCTTGGCCTTTTCTTCGTGATAGGCAATGTACTGTTCCGTGGCCATGCCGTCGTCGTCGCAGAAGTCGGAGACCATGGGGGCGACGAAAAGACGGTTGGGAATGGTGACGGATCCGACCTGCAGGGGGGTGAAGATGTGCTCATACGTTTCTTTGTACATGCTGAGGCTCCTTGTAGTGTCTTGTCATTGCTGGAAAAGCGCGGTGAGCGGCATATTGGTCGCAGATATTTGTCTTATTGCAGACTGCCTATTTCCCTGTAGTAGCGTTCGGCTCCGGGATGCAGAGGGAAGGCGAGATTGGTGCAGCCGATCTTGGGATCGATGGTGTCCCATTCCGGGAGGGCCAGGGCGATGTCGGCGCGGTGCGTCATGATGAGTTTGATGAGGTTGTACACCTTTTCTTCGGGAAGCTGGGCGCTCACTATCCATTCGGTGGAGTTGCCTATGCAGAGCACGTCGCCGTGCTTGCCCGGAAAGAGATCGTCGGGGAGCATGTGTGCGGAGAAGCCGTACTTGGTCTTCATGAACTCGGCGGTTTCCTGCGCCAGCGAGATCCATTTCAGATTGGTGCTGTTGACGAGTTCCTGAAGGAAGGGGCCTTCATTGGGGCCGAACCACAGGAAGATGTCGAGCAGGCCGTCCTGCATGAGGGCCACGGAGTCGCTGGTGGCGTTCGTCATGATTTTCCAGCCCCTGCTGCGCAGGTCGGCGTAGGTGAGGCCGCAGGATTCCACAATGCCGTTGAACGCCACTTCGGCCATGCCGCCGCGGGGGCCCACGCCGATGGACACGCCTCTTTTTTCCTTGAACAGCTGTTCCAGCGACTCGATCTTGCTCTCTTCCCTGGCGACGATGTGCAGGCGGGCGAGATCGCCGGTATTCAGAATGGAGCAGACGTTGCCTATTTTCTTTCTGTAGGGAGCGGTGCCGTTGACGGCGGCCACGCCGAGCACATGCTGGGTGACGGTGAGATCGCACTTGTTCTGGGAGGCCCGCACGATGTTGCCCGAAGCCGCGCCGGGCAGCAGGTGGAATTCCGCGCCGGGACATTCCCGAGTCACGATCTTGCCCACGGCGGCGAGACCGATGGTGAAGGTTCCGCCGGAAGCCGCGCCCACGGCGACGATATTCATGTTTTCCGCACCCTGAGCGGGGGAGGCATACATCATGAGCGCCATCAGAGCGCCGGTTATCAGCTTTTTCATACTAGGCTCCCTTGGTGATGTTTTCAGTTTCCATGCTGCACTTGCCTGCCGCCCGACACTTGATGATCTGGGAGGCGACGGCGAGAACTATGCAGGCTATGCCGATGACGTCGGTGATCTTGCCGGAATCCACCATCATGAAGCCGCCCACGATGAACAGCGCGCGTTCCACGATGTTGGCGTTGGTCTTGAAGTAGCCCTGCACGCCGGCGGCGATGCTTATCACGCCGAGGAAGGAGGTGCAGGCCGCCTGGATCAGGGAGAACCAGTCGCCTTCAAGCAGGAGGTTGGGCTGATAGATGAACATGAAGGGAATGATGAACGATACGCAGGCGAGCTTCATGCCCACCATGCCGGTGCGCATGGCCGAGGCGTCTGCGATGGCCGCTCCGGCGTAGGAGGCCAGGCAGACCGGAGGCGTGATGACGGAGAGCACGGCGTAGTAGAGCACGAACAGGTGGGCCGACACCACGCTGAAGCCGGACTTGATGATGAGCGGCGCGCCGAGGCTGGCCACCAGAATGTAGGCGGGAGCGGTGGGCACGCCCATGCCCATGATGATGCACACGAGCATGATGAGCACGAGGATGATGAAGCGGTTGTCGCCGGCGACGGAGGAGACGAAGTTGATGAAGGTGAAGCCGAGGCCGGTGAGGGTGATGACGCCGACGACGATGCCCGCGCAGGCGCAGCACGAAGTGATCATGAGGGAGTTCTTGGCGGCAAAGACGAAGGTGTCGTAGAGCTTGCGGATGCCCATTCTGGTGTCTTTGCGGATGAAGGACATGAGATAGATGGAAAGGGTGGAAAGCAGGGCGGAGAATACCGGACTGCATCCCATGACCATGAGCACGATGAGCAGCAGGATGGCGGAAACATAGTATATCTGCCGATAGATGCGGCGCACGTCGGGAATCATTTCCGGGGGAATGGTGCCGGCATTGTGCTTGCAGGCCTCGAAGTGGATCATGAAGAAGAGGCTGGCGTAGTACAGGATGGCGGGCAGCAGGGCGGCCTTGGCCACGGCGAGGTAGCCGACGCCGGTGATGTCGGCCATGATGAAGGCCGCGGAACCCATGACCGGGGGCATGATCTGACCGCCGGTGGAGGCCACGGCTTCCACGGCGCCTGCGAAGGCGGGCTTGTACCCCACCTTCTGCATCATGGGAATGGTGATGTTGCCGGTGCCGTACACGTTGGCCACGGCGCTGCCGGAAATGGTGCCGAACATGGCGCTGCCGAAAATGGCCACCTTGGCCGGGCCGCCCTTGGCGTTCTTGGTCCAGTAGCAGGCGAGGTTCATGAACAGATCGTTCATGCCACTTTTTTCAAGAAAGGCGCCGAAGAGCACGAAGGCGAAAATGATGGTGGCGGCGTTCGACAGGGGCACGCCGTAAATGCCGTCGGTGAGCAGGAAGACGTGTTCCACGATTTCTTCCACGGACTTGCCCGAATGATGCAGGAATCCGGGGAGATAGTCGCCGAAATAGGTATAGAGAAGACCGCACGTGGCCACGATGACCAGCGCAATGCCCGACGTGCGGCGGGTGATTTCAAGAACGAGGAGGATGGCGGCCACGCCGATGAACATGTCGACGTCCGTCAGCGGATCGACGTAGGGCAGCCTGTCGAAGATGTAGTCGAAGTAAACGTAGAAGAACGAAGCAATGACGAAGGCGAGAATGCAGCAGATAAAGTCGACGACGCGCAGAAATCGGAAGGAGTTCGACTTGCCGTAGATGGGAAAGATAAGAAATGTAAGCGCCATGACGAAGCCGAGATGGAAGGCTCGTTGTATGGAGGTGTCCAGCACATAGAGACCGGAGATGGTCACTATCTGATAGATGACGAACACAATGCAAATGGCATTGGTCAGCGGCGTGATGATTTTCTTTTCAAAGGTGTCTGACGACATGGCGAACTCCTGCTGTCATGCACGAGGCCCCGGCCTTTGCGTCCTTCTTCGGATGCACGCCGGGGCCTGTGGCGTATTGATGGGCACGTTGACGTGCCGGGCTATCAGAATCGACGGTAGTCTTCAGGATCAATACCAAGCGCACGAGCCGCGTTCTTGTACATGACCTTGTCGCGCACTTCCTCTCTGAGCGGGAAGGAATTGAAGATGTCCAGCCCTTCCTTCATGGGCACGAAGGGATAGGAGCTGCCGAACAGGAACTGATCCTGAATCATGCAGTTGGCGGCGTCGATGTAGCGGCGCCACCAGGCGGTGTGGTTCAGATACATGTCGGGGCACAGGAAAAGGTTGGGATGACGCAGCGCGCAGAAGATGGACTGATCGACGTAGGGAACGCCGCCGTGAATGTTGATGACGGTCAGCTTGGGGAAGTCGTTCAGCATTCTGTCGAGATAGACGGGGTCGGAATAGCTGACGTCGGGTCCGGTCATGCCGCCGGCCATGATGAACACGGGAATGTTCTTTTCCTGCAGGTAGTCATACATGGGGTAAATTCTGGCGTCGTTGAAATACATGGGCTTCGGGCCGCGGCCGGGTTCCAGACAGACGGCCTTGACCGGGCCGTTCACGACCCACTTTTCAATGAGTTCCATGGAGCGGCGGAGCTGGCAGGTGTCCAGGGCAATGGCGCCGTAGAAGCGCTTCGGATAGTCGGCCATGATCTGGGCCACTTCTTCCGGAGTGACGTAGGGCTCGGGAGCCGCGCCCCAGCGGGCGGGAGCCAGACCCAGATCGATGCGGGCTTCATCCATTTCCTGCAGGCAGAGTTCCAGGGATTTTTCCCGGACGGAAGGAGCCATTCCCACGCCGAAACGCTTGTGGAATTCATAGGCGTGACCATTGTACACGGTGGAATGGAGATACGATTCCGTCGCGGGGCGCAGTCTTGCATCAATAATCATCTGATACTCCTTACAAGAATAAAGTTGCCTGTGACACCGGCGTTGTGAGCACCGTGCGCACATGGGGTGTCGGATTATGCCCTTTATGTAGCAAATAGCGTGCCAACAACCGCGATTTCCGCAGAAAAAGAGACGTGAAGAAGAGATATTTATAATCTATTGATATTATTATTTATTATAAACGGTAAGCCTGCGCGTTGCGCAAAAAGTCCCGCCGACGGAACGTCCGGGGCGGCATGTGATTTTTTATCTGTGTCTGTTTTTTGAAAAACAGACACGGAAATTCCAAAAAACAGACAAAGAGGTATGGTCCGACATGCGGCCGTTGTACAAAATCCATGCGCAGCGTCTACCGCCAGGTGGCCGCCTGTCCTGCGTCCGGGCGCGTTCGGTCGAGGCGCTCGCCGAGGCGCGCGTGGCGAAGACGCCCCGCCTGGAAAGGGTAAACTGCGCCGCATGACGGGCGGCAGAGAATACGGCAGCGCAAAAAAGGACAGCATGATCCATACTGTCCCTGAATATTCGTTTTTTGGAGTATGATAGGGGAGATGATATTTCTGCAATAAGAAGCATTATCTTGCGTACATCTTTGGAAACATCATTGAAAATATACATATACATGAATACTATTTGTATATTTTCGGATCAATGCCGTACTTTGCGCACTTGTAGTAGAGCGAGCTTCGGGAGATGTTCAATATTTTTGAACTTCCGTACACGTTTCCGCGCTGTTGCGAGAGAATGTTCCGTATGATGGCTTCCTCGGTCTTATACAAAGACTGACTGCTGAAGTCGTGCATGGTGGAGGAATGCGCCGGAGCCGTGTCGTCCAAGGCAACGTATTCGCTCACTATGGAAGAGGGAATGTGCTCAAGACGAATGGTGTCGCAGCGGCAGACATAGACGGCGCGGGTGATGACGTTTTCAAGTTCGCGCACATTGCCGGGCCAGGAATATTTTTTGAAGGCTTCCAGTACCCTGTCGTCTATTTTTTTTATATCGGTGTTGAAGTTGTTGGATATTTTATAAACAAAGTAATTCGCCAGCGTTTCCACGTCTTCCATGCGCTCCCTGAGCGCGGGAATGTGAATGTTGAACACGTTCAGACGATAGAAGAGGTCTTCGCGGAACATTTTTTCGGCAATCGCCTTGTGCAGGTTCCGGTTGGTGGCGGCAATGATCTTGACGTTGATTTTTCTGCTCTGCTGCCCGCCTATGCGGCAAAGTTCGCCGTCTTGCAAAATTCGTAACAAGTTTGCCTGAATGTGCAGAGGCATTTCGCCTATTTCGTCCAGAAAGATTGTGCCTCCGTCCGCAAGCTCGAATTTGCCTGCCTTGCCGTGCCGGCTTGCGCCGGTGAACGCGCCTTCGGAATAGCCGAACAGTTCGCTCTGCACGAGCTCGTGGGGGAGAGCGCCGCAGTTCACGGCGATGAAGGGCTTGCCGGAACGCGCGCTCGCGTTGTGAATGGACTGCGCAAACAGTTCCTTGCCGGTGCCGCTTTCGCCGATGAGGAGCACGGGAAAGTCGTTCAGGGCCGCGCGTCTGGCGTAATCGACGGTTTCCAGCACGGCGGGCGAACGGCCGACGATGTCCTTGAAGCTGTACACGGCCCGGGGCACGGGGGCCTTCTTGAGATCCTTGATGCGCGAGACTTCCCGGAACGTGAGCACGATGTCCTGATTTTCGGAGATGGACATGGAAATCACGCAGGTGATGGAGATTCCGGTCAGGGCGTTGACGCACACGGACTTTTCGTCGATGAAGGGCGTTTTGTTGACGATTTTTTCCGTGACCACGCTGTTGAACGACATGAGGTCGAAGATGTTCTTCGAGATGCTTTCGCTGTCGAGGTCGAGCAGTTTTTTGGCGTACTTGTTGACGAGATAGACGGAGAAGTTGTGTTCGAGGAAGATGAGGCCGTCGGTGAGCACGCTGATGAGCGTGTTCTGCCGCTGCAGGAGGGTGTAGGCCTTGATCTGTTCGGTGATGGCGTTGACGGAAATTTCGATGATGCTTCGGATGAACGGCTTGAATTCGTCGGCCCTGACGATGACGCCGAGAAAGCCGAGCACATGGGTTCTGGTGGCGTTCCAGACGGGGGAGGCGGTGCAGGCGATGTTTTTGTTCTGGATGCAGTAGTTTTCGTTGCCGATGACGGTGATGAGCTTTTCTTCGTGGCGGCAGGTGGCGATGCCGTGCGTGCCGATGTGGCGTTCGTCGAAGGTCATGCCGAGGCAGACGCTGTCGTCCTGGCTGCGCAGGTCGATGACGGTTCCGGAGGCGTCGGTGAGAATGACCGTGCGGATGATGTCTTCATTGAAATAGAAGATGTCGGACAGGATGACGGAAGAGCAGGAAATGAGCACGTCGTTTTTCTTGACGGCCTTGTCGAGTTCCTTCTGCGGAACGATGACCGTTTGCAGCGACTGATAGTTGACGTTGTAAACCTTGCTTCTTTTCCAGGAATTGTAAATGGAGTTGCGCAGTACCTTCTTGTCGATGTTTTCGCCGCGGATGAACATTTCCCATTGATTTTTTACCTGTTCCTGACAGTCGGCGTCGCTGGGAACCTTGAAGATGTTTTTGGAGAGTTTCTGATACAGCATGCCGCACTCCTCCCGCCGTTCTTGCCCGGAACGCTCGGCCCTCTTGGCGCCGCTGGTGCTTGTTACATGAAAACTACCTGAAAATATTTATTTAATAGGTACATAAATTTTCTTGTGTTGTAAAGGCGCTGGTTCGTTTTGCCCGGCAGATCCGCCTTGTCGGACACGGCGGAGACGGTGGCGAAGTTACGGCTTTCGAGCGCGGCGGAACCGGCGGAAGCACTGATCCCGCCGGTTCGGATTTTTGCCGGAGGCGTCGGTCACAGCCGTTCGGAGCCCTGTCGCCTGTGGTCTGCGCCGGTCGTCTTTGGGCGCTTCCGGTTCCTGGGCGACGGTGTCGGCCTTCGCTACAGCAGGCGGTACACGGCCGGAGCGACTTCGGGAAAGCGTTCCCGCACGCCGGGGTCGTGCCCCGGGATGACGTTTTCGGCCGTTTTTGCCGTGCGGCGGATGGTTTCCAGCGCCTGAAATACTTCGTTCACGTCGTAGTGGATGCCGCAGGGAATGGTTTCTTCCAGATTTCTGAGAAGCGGACAGACGTCGCTGGTCAGAAGCCGGATTTCGTTGTCCTTCCGGACGCTGACGGCCAGAAGTCCCGGCGTGTGACCGCCGAGGCGCACGGCGGTGATGCCGTCGGCAATGGGGCAGAGATCATCCTCGATGATGCGGACTCTGCCGTCGAAAAGCAGGTTCATGAAGTTTTTCAGCGCCGGGAAATAGTAGTGCTTCGCGTAGGTTTCATACTTCATCCACGCGCTTGTCACGTAGTGGATTTCCTTCTGATGCACGTGATAGACGGCGTTGGGGTAGAAGTTGTCGCCGGCGTAGTGATCCCAGTGCAGATGGGTGAGAATGACGTGGCGGACGTCTTCGGCGCTGAAGCCGAGGCTCTTGAGAAAATCGACGGGATGAATCTGCGGTTTAAATTCGATGTGCAGAGCCTCGGTGCATGCCGGGGTAAAGGACTGGTCCACGAGCACGGGGCCGAGATCATCGTCCACGATGCACCAGTTGAAGTAGGCGGAATAGATGGTTTCGCCTTTTTTTTGCCGGTACTGATAGAGCATGTTCTGCATGTTTGCGGGACGTATTCCCATGCAGAAAGCGTAAAGCGCCTGCACCATGTGTCACTCCGTGAAGAATTAATGCCCGGCTGCGGCGAGAAGCGCGGTCAGATCGTGTTTGGCGTTGTCGGCAACGTAGCGCAGATCGGAGCCCAGAGAGATGATGTTCCCTCCTTTTTCCCGGAAGTATCGCGCGCCGTCAAGGGAGAACTGGAATGATCCCACGCTGATGCCGTGCGCGGCGCATTCGGCGACGGCCCGGCCCACGTATTCGCGAAATTCAGGATCCGCCATGCCGCGCGGCACGCCCATTTCCTGCGCGAGGTCGCCGAGGCCGATGAAGAGCGCGTGGATGCCGGGCACCCGGCCGATGTCGAGAATGCGCTTCATGGCTTCTTCCGACTCTATCTGCGCGATGAGGCATTGCCGGTCGTTGGCCGTGGCCGCGTAGTCCTTCAGCGTGCCGAAGCGGGTGAGTCGGGTGGTTCCCGCGTAACCGCGTATGCCCTTGCGCGGATAGGTGCAGGCGGAAACCAGGGCACGGGCTTCGTCCGCGCTCTGCACCAGCGGAAACATGAGGTTGTCCACGCCGAGAAAGTCCATGACGCCCTTGAGCGCGTCGGGGTCGTGTCCGGGCACGCGGAGCACGGGCGTGCAGCCGGGGCACACCTGCACGGCCCGCACCTGGGCGAGCATGTTTTCCGGCGAGGTGAAGGTGTGCTCGGCGTCGATGACGATGAAGTCGTAGCCCAGGCAGGCCAGCATTTCGGTGATGTGGCTGTTGCCGCTGAACACGATGGTTCCCAGAGAAACGCCGCCTTCGCTGATTTTTCTGCGGAGCGGATTGAGCGTCATGAAAAGCTCCTTGCTGAGCCGGCGGCGTCGGGCGGCGTGCCGGGAAGAAGGTCGAAAGGACGGAGACTCCTCAGAAGGGGCGCTCCGTGCGGCCGGAAGACGGCGCGGCCTTGTCTAGTCGGTCGGGCAGACGACGCGCACGCGGCTTGAGGCTGTTTTGCGCAGGGCGGCCATGGTTTCCGCGGAAGGGCTGGAGACGCCGGCAAGGGAGTAGGCCCGGCCTATGTTGCCGTACTTTTCTTCGCCCAGGCGGTGATAGGGCAGAAGCTCGTAGGACGCCTGAGGGAATTGTCCCGCAAATTCGGCGATGCGGGCGATGGTGTCGTCATCGTCGTTGAAGCCGGGAATGATCGGGGTGCGTATGAGCACGGGCAGGTTCGGCATGTCGCGGCACAGACTGGTGATGTTCTGAAGAATGAGCCGGTTGTCGACGCCGGTTCCCCGGCGGTGGGCTTCAGGATCGATGTGCTTGACGTCGATGATGGCCTGATCGAGATACTGGGCCAGACGATGCAGGGTGTCGTATTCGGCGTAGGCGCAGCTTTCGATGGCGACGTGAATGCCTTCTCTGTTGGCCAGGCGGCAGACGGCTTCGGCAAAGCGCGGCTGGGTGAGCACTTCGCCGCCGGAGAGGGTGATGCCTCCGGAGCTGTAGTTGTAGAAGAGCGCGTCGCGTGCGGCCATGCGCATGACCTCGCCCGCCGACACGCTTTTGCCGATGACTTCTATGCAGCCTGAGGGGCACACGGCGGCGCAGGTCCGGCAGTTGACGCAGGCGGCGGGGTTCCAGACCACGGCGTTGCCGTTGCGGCTCAGGCAGCCGCGCGGACAGATGTCTATGCATTTGCCGCAGCGTTCGGCGCCGAGGCAGCGGGTCACGCGCCGGGAAATCTGCGGCGAGGCGGTCTGGGATTCCGGGTTGCAGCACCAGTAGCAGCGCAGCGGACAGCCTTTCAGAAAGATGGTCGTTCTGATGCCGGGTCCGTCGTGTACGGAGAATTTTTGTACGTTGAAGATGGTGCCGGTGACCTGTTCAAGTTCGCTGTCGTGCATCATGGGCGTGTCCAGAAGGGCCGGCGGAGCGCCGCGGCCGGAAAAAGAGGGCTGTGCCCGCTTTCGCGGGCACAGGGAAGGCTACAGAGTGGTGTGCTCGACTCGGGCGATGATTTCATTCTGCAGCGAGGGGGAGAGATCGACGAAGTAGGCGCTGTATCCGGCTACGCGGACCAGCAGGTTCTTGTAGGTCTTGGGATCCTCCTGCGCCTTGCAGAGGGTTTCCCGGTTGACGATGTTGAACTGCATGTGCCAGAGCTTCAGGGCGCAGAAGGTGCGTATGAAGCCCACCAGCTTGCGGCTGCCTTCGCGGCCGGCCACGGTGTTGGGGCTCAGCTTGATGTTGAGCAGGCGGGAGGCGCGTTCGGGCAGGCCCACGAACTTGGAATGCGCGTTGGAGAGCAGCACGGCGGTGGGGCCGTTCACGTCTGCGCCGTGGGAGGCGGAGGAGCCTTCGGAAAGGTAGGTTCCGGCGAGGCGTCCGTTGGGCGTGGCCCACACCACCTTGCCGAGCGGAATGTGCGAGGTCACGGGCACGTAGCGCACGTCGAGCTCGGTGTTGTTGCCGGTTCTGTGGGCGTGGGCGAATTCCGTGGCCGCCTTTTCCAGATCGTAGCCTATCTGGTCCACGTACGGATCGTCGTTGCCGTACTTGGGGCAGAGCTCGACCATGTGCAGAATGTCGTCGTAGCCTTCAAAGTTGGCGTCCACGGCCTTGCAGATCTGGTCCATGGTGAGCTTCTTTTCCTCGAAGACGAGCTTCTTGATGGCCGCAAAGGAATCCAGCACCGTGCCGAGGCCTATCATGTCGAAGAAGCCGATGCTGCAGCCGCCCTTGACGTTGTTGGAGTGCAGATCGATGCACTGTTCGAAGGCCTTGTCGTGGAGCATGGAGAAGAGCGGCGTGGCGAGATTGGCCGCGCGCACCTTTTCCACGCACATGACGAGGATGTAGGCGTGCTTGAGCATGTTGAAGAGCTGGGCCTTGAAGGCGTTGAACAGCTCGTCGAAGCTCTTGAAGTCGGCGGCATTGCCGGTTTCAAGGCCGTAGAGAGCGTTGTTGAAGTAGTGCAGACGGCCGTTGTTGAGGGTCATTTCCAGCACGGAGCCCAGGTTGAGCCACGGATGCGGGGTCAGACAGGTATCCCAGTTGGGCAGGCGCACTTCGGTGCAGCCGGAGGCCGCCCAGTCGTTGGCCACGGCGATGGGCACGCCCTTTTCCAGGTACAGGGGAATGATTTCCTCGTCGTTGAAGATTTTCGGGAAGCCGGAGCCTTCCTTGACGGTTTCGGCCACTTCCATGAGGAAGCGGTCGGGGGAGAGCGTGTGCACGCGCACGGCGAGGTCGGGATAGTTCAGCGGCACTTCGCGCTTGGAGCGCAGAATGAGATACGAAAGTTCGTTTGTGGCGTCGTGCCCGTCGGGAGTCTTGCCGCCCACGGTGACGGCTTCCCAGTGGGCGTAGCCTTCATAGAAGGCCTTGGCCTGCGGGGACACGCTGATGTTGATGTAGTCGGCAATCTTGATCCACAGGCATTCGAGAATTTCCAGGGCGTCGTCGTCGGTGAGGGTTCCGGCGTCCTTTTCGGCCTTGTAGAAGGGGTAGAAGAGCTGATCGAGGCGGCCGTTGGAAATGACGGAGCTCGTGCGCTGTTCCAGGCGGGAGAAGCACTGGAAGAACCAGTGGGACTGCACGGCCTCGTAGAAGGTGCGGGCGGGCTTCATGGGAACCTGATCCAGGGCGTCGGCCATGCGGCGCAGTTCGGCGGCGCGGGCGGCGTTGCCTTCCTTGTCGGCCATGCTCCGGGCAAGTTCCGCATAGCGGGCCGCAAAGATTTCCAGCGCGTCGCACGTCATGATGACGGCCTGCAGGAACGGAATTTCGTTCAGGCAGTTGCTCGCGTCCAGAGGATCGAAGCGGGAGAGCTTTTCTCTGGCCTCTTCGCGGATGGCGCTGAAGCCCTTGTTGATCACCTTGGCGTAGTCGGGCACCCACTGGAGGGAGGAACGGGTGGAGGCGGTCTGCGTGATGATGTATTTCTGGCCGTAGTAGTCTTCATCCTTGAAGATGAGGCGGCGGGTTTCCGCGGGCACGGCTTCAAAAAGCTTGTCGAGAATGGTGCGGCCGCGCCAGTACGGGGCTATTTCGCGCATCTGGGCCGCGGCTTCGTGGGAGAGGTCGTAGTAGGGGTTTTCGCCTTCAAAGGCGTCGGCCACGCGGTCGAGGAAGCCGCCTTCCAGTTCGGGAAAGATGATGCCGTGCCGTCCGGCCTTGCCGTCGCAGCGTCCGGCCAGAAGCTGATCGTCTTCAATGAAGATGGGCAGATTCTTGGCGATGTTCATCATGGCCTTGGCCCAGCGCAGACTCAGATGCTCCCCTTCGGTCTGCTTGAACGTTTCCGTGAACAGCACGGCGCGTTCCATGCTGATGCGGGGAAGTTCCTGATCGCGCAGTCTCTGCAACATGCGATAGACGCGCTTGCGGCCGGGGGTGAGACCTTCCTTGGGAATATCATACAGGTGTCCGAGCTGGATTCTTTCTTCCTGGGGGGTGAGACAGGCTACGCAACTCACGGCAAAACCTCCTTGGTGTTTGTTCCTTATCTAGCAAGTATCGTGCCAAGGCGATGTTTTTTGTCTATCCTTTGGAATAACTGGATGTTTTTTGCCTTGTCGAGACAAGGTCAAGATTGTATGCTGTTCAGATAGTGAACACTTTCTGTTCAGTGTTCACAACATGAACAGCTTTTCACGAAGCACGGCGCGTATTTTCACGCGCGGCGCGGCACGCGCCGGGCAGCCGTTTTGGGAAGCCCGGCAGGCGTGAACGTTCGCGTCATTGTCGAGAAAGGAAGCTTGAGGATGTTGCCGCTCGGGAGGTGTTATGAGCGCAGCCTTTGAGTTGTCGGAGGAATGTCTTGCCGTTCTGCGTTCTCTGCCGTTCGGCGTGTACGTGTGCGACAGAAACTGCATCGTGCGGTACATCAACGACGCGTATGCGGCCTACCTCGGCAAGTCGCCGGAGGAGGTTGCGGGGCACAGCATCTACGAATTTCTTGAGCATTCCCGGGCCCGTCAGGTCATGCGCAGCCGCAGGAGCGAACTGTACGACGAAAGTTCCGTCCGGCCCGAGATGACCAACGAGAGAATTCTGGTCAACCGCATTCCGCTCATCAACGCGGACGACGAGGTGTTCGGCTACATTTCGCAGGTCATGAGCATCGGCGATCACGGCTGGACGGACATCCTCGGTCGCCTGAACGTGGCCGGACACGCGCTGCGGAAGTTTCAGTTCACGACGTCGGGCGAAGGGGGAAGCGCCGACGAGCGGCATGAAATCATCGGGGCGAGCTCGGTGATACGCGAACGCATAGACCGCGCCGAACTGTACGCGGCCACGGATGAAGCGGTCATGATCGTCGGGCCGACGGGCGTGGGCAAGGAGCTCTTCGCCCATGCCGTGCATCGGGGCAGCCGCCGCGCCGCCAAGCCGCTCATCAGCCTGAACTGTGCCACGCTTTCGCGCGAGTTCATCAATTCCGAACTGTTCGGCTATGCGCCGGGCGCGTTCACCGGGGCTTCCCGCAACGGCAAGATGGGCCTCATGGAGCTGGCCGACGGGGGCACGCTGTTTCTGGATGAAATAGGCGAACTACCGCTGGAAGTGCAGGGCTCGCTGCTCCGGGCGCTGGAAACGCACACCATTCAGCGCGTGAACGATCTGCATCCCCGCAAGGTGGATTTCCGGCTGATTTCCGCCACCAACTGCGATCTTCCGGCCATGGTGGAAAAAAAGCTGTTCCGGGCGGATCTGTACTACCGGATCAGCGTGCTCAGCATCGACATTCCGCCGCTGGCGAGCCGCAGGGAGGATATCGCTCTTCTGGTGCGACATTTTCTTGAGCATCTGCCGGTGCCGGACGTGTCCATTGACGAGGAGAGCCTCGACGTGCTCATGCGCTACGACTGGCCGGGCAACGTGCGCGAGCTGCGCAACGCGGTCATCTGCGCGGCGGTGAATTCCGGCTACGGGCGCATCGTCAGGCGGAATCTGCCGTCGTTTCTGCTGGAGGAGAAGAGTACGCCGGCGGCGATGCAGGACGCTGGCGGCCTCTCCCCGACGCATGCCGGAGAGCGGGAGATCATCCGCGAGGCGCTTTGCCGCAGCGGCGGCAACATGGCCCGCGCGGCGCGCGAACTTCGCATGTCGCGCACGACGCTGTACAAGAAGGTGGCCGCCTACGGCCTTTCCGCGCCGTTCGAGAAGTCATGAGTCGGCCGCCCCGGAACGGGGATGAAGATTCGGGCAAAAAAACGTCGGTTTGAAGTTCGGACCGACGTTTTTTCTGGAGCGGTGACTGGGGAAAGCCGAGAAGAGTGTCCGGCGCAGAAGCCGTGCGCTGCACCCGGCGCAGTTGCTTTTACTCTGTGTTTATCAAGGGAGGCGTCTGGAGCAGACAAGAGTGGAGCGACTCGTTCCGTGCAGACATGTGTGCGTTGTGTTTTCTTGAAGCGCGTTGCGCGTCCGAAACTGATGCGCCGCGTCCGCCTCGGAAAGAAGGACGACGTCCGGCAGAAACAGGGGACGCGCTCCGCGCAGGCGCACGCGTGGGTACCGTGCCCGCTCAGGGAGGTGTCGCGAGCGCCCTGGAGCGGCACTCCGCGCTTGTCGTCGGCCTTTCTCCCAAAACGCGGCGGGGGCGGACTCCGGCGGGCGCAGTCCTGCAATCAGGCCGTCCGCAACGGCTCTCGCCGTTCACGCACGGAGCCGTTCCCCCGCAGGGTAAAAAAAAAAGCCCCGCAAAACATGTTTGCAGGACCTTGAATGGCGAAGCGGATGGGACTTGAACCCACGACCTCCGGCGTGACAGGCCGGCGTTCTAACCAACTGAACTACCGCTCCAAATATGGAGTGGGCAAAAACCCTTTTAAACAAAAGTGGCGAAGCGGATGGGACTTGAACCCACGACCTCCGGCGTGACAGGCCGGCGTTCTAACCAACTGAACTACCGCTCCACTTTTCGCATGGTGGGCAGTACAGGACTTGAACCTGTGACCCCCGCCGTGTGAAGGCGATGCTCTACCAACTGAGCTAACTGCCCATGCGCAGGTATGTGTTTATGGAAAATGCCCCCGTCTGTCAACAGAAAATTTGCCCTCTTCGCAATTTTTTTTGAAAAAAGTGCGATGATAATATTTAATATACTGATATTATTTATTTTTATTGTTTTCATGCAAAAAGCTGCCGAAAAACGGCATGGCAGGCTTTTCGGTCGTGGTCTTTTTGATGTCGGGCCCTGCGGCCTCTGGACGGTCGAGGCGGGCGCGTCGGAAGAGCCGGGCAGGCGTGGTGCAGACGAGGAAGAGCAGCGCTGAGCGATCGCCGTCTGCCTGCGGAAGCGGAGGGAAGAGCGTCTTTCAGGAAAGGTGTTTTTGCCGTTCACGGCGTCTGCCGGAACCGCGCGGCAGCGTGGCGCATCCTCCGGGACCGGGCCGCTTCAAGTTCCGTTCACGGCGTGCGGCTGCCGGAAGGCGTGAACTGCCCGCGGAAGACGCCTTCTGGCCGCAGGGGCGCGCGTAGTCAGCGGAAAACAAAGAGCTGCCCACGAAGACCGTGAACAGCTCTGAAAAGGCGGATGTTCCCGCAAAAAAGCCTGCGCTGCGCAGGGCGCGTCAGCGCTGATGCTCCGTCCGGAGAAGACCGCGCTTTTTCAGCTCGATTTCCAGGCAGGCCAGCGCTGCGGGCGTGACGCCGGAAATGCGTCCGGCCTGCCCCAGCGTGAGGGGACGAATGGCGTTCAGCTTTTCCTGAATTTCCCGCGACAGCCCGGAAATGCCGGTGTAGTCCATGTCTTCGGGCAGGCGTATGGCTTCCTGACGCGCCGCGCGGCGCACGAGTTCGTCCTGAAGTTCCAGATAGCCGGAGTAGCGCAGAATGATTTCCGTTTCCTGAAGCACGTCGTCGGGGGCGCTGTCCAGTTCCGGCAGGAACACGGAGAGGCGGCGCAGCGGAAGCTGCGGACGGCGGCCGAGATCGGCCAGCGTGACGGCCTGCGTGGGGCAGGGCTCGCCGAGTTCGGCAAAGGCGGCCTGCGTGGCGGCGTCGGGGGTGAGGCGCACGGAGGTCAGCTTGTCCATGAGCGAGTGCAGGTTCTGCTGCCTGTCGCGGAAGACGCGCCACTGTTCGTCGCCCACAAGGCCGATGTCGCGGCCGCGCGGGGTGAGGCGGGCGTCGGCGTTGTCTTCGCGCAGCAGAAGGCGGTATTCCGCGCGCGAGGTGAACATGCGGAACGGCTCGTTGGTGCCCTTGGTGACCAGTTCGTCGGCCAGCACGGCCATGTAGGCTTCGCTTCTGGCGGGCAGGAAGGGCTCTCTGTTCCTGATTTTGGCGTCGATGTTGAGCGCGGCCCACAGGCCCTGCGCGGCGGCTTCCTCGTATCCGGAGGTGCCGTTGATCTGACCGGCGAGCCACAGGCCGTCCACCTTGCGGGTTTCAAAGGTGGGACGCAGCTGCACGGGATTCACGTAGTCGTACTCGATGGCGTAGCCCGGACGCACGATTTTGGCGTGTTCGAGACCGCGGATGGAGTTGACCATCTTTTCCTGAATGTCCAGCGGCAGGCTGGTGGAAATGCCGTTGGCGTAATATTCCTCGCGGTTCAGACCTTCGGGTTCGATGAAGACGTGATGGCGTTCGCGTTCGGGGAAGCGGGCCACCTTGTCCTCCACGGAAGGGCAGTAGCGCGCGCCCACGCCGGTGATGACGCCGGTGAAGAGCGGCGAGCGGTCCATGCCGGAGCGGATGATGTCGTGGGTGTGTTCGTTGGTCCAGGTGATGAAGCAGGGCACCTGCGGCAGCACCGGGCCGGGGCCGCTGAAGCTGAAGCCCTGCGGCGGATTGTCGCCGTACTGGGCTTCCATGGCGTCGAAGTCGATGGAGCTTGCCAGAAGGCGCGGGGTGGTGCCGGTCTTGAGGCGGCCGAGGGTGAGGCCGAGCGAGCGCAGCGAATCGGAAAGACTCATGGCGGCGGAGTCGCCGAAGCGGCCGGCGCTGTAATGCACGAGGCCCACGTGGACGAGCCCGCACAGGAAGGTGCCCGTGGTGAGCAGCACGTGATCGGCGAGAAATTCCTTGCCGAGCTGTGTGCGCACGCCGACGACTTTGCCGTTTTTCGCGAGAATGTCGGTAACCATGTCCTGCCAGATGGTGAGGCCTTCCTGCGCGAACATGTCGCGCTTGACCGCGGCAAGATAGGATTCGCGGTCTATCTGGGCGCGGCGGGCGCGCACGGCCGGGCCCTTGCTGGCGTTCAGAATGCGGAACTGAATGCCGGCTTCGTCGGCCCATTTGCCCATGCAGCCGCCGAGGGCGTCGATTTCGCGCACCAGATGCCCTTTGGCCAGGCCGCCGATGGCGGGATTGCAGGAAAGATGACCGATGCGGTCCACGTTGCTGGTGACGACGAGCACGTTGTGGCCCAGACGGGCGAGCGCCATGGCCGCTTCACAGCCGGCGTGTCCGGCCCCGACGACGATGCAGGAATAATGTGTCATGGTGATAAGAAATCTGGAGGTTGAACAGGGCCCGCCTTTGCTGCGGCGGAGGGGGAAAAGCGCGTCCGGGGCGAGGTTGGACGTTCGGGCGATCAGTCCTGCGCGCAGGTGCCGCCCCGTGCCCCGGCAGAGCCGGACCTTGTCGGACAATCGCCCGCGGAAGAAGCGGAACTGCGGCAGAACGCTTGCGGCGCAAGGGCCCGCCGTGTTCAGAAGGCGCGCCGTTTCCTCTGCGGGCAGGGCGCTGCGAAGCGCGTTTGCCGTTCCGGTACGCGTGAGGCCGCGCTGCCGGATCACCGGAGGCGGCCTCATGACGAAAAAGCGGAAGCCGCCTCGCGCCGAAGAGATCGGAACGAAGCGGACTTCCGCTGACGGATCAGTTTTCGTAGAAGGAGCGCAGGGTCTGGCTTCTCACCGGATGGCGGAGCTTGCGCAGGGCCTTGGCTTCGATCTGACGTATGCGTTCGCGGGTGACGTTGAAGAGCTTGCCCACTTCCTCAAGGGTGTGGTCGGACTTCTCGCCGATGCCGAAACGCTTGCGCAGCACCTGTTCCTCGCGGGGAGTGAGGTCGGCGAGCACGGAGGCGATCTGTTCGGAGAGCTTGGTGTTCACCACTTCCTCGGCGGGGGCCACGGCCTTCTTGTCCTCGATGAAATCGCCGAGGCTGGAATCCTCTTCGTCGCCGATGGGGGTTTCGAGGGAGATGGGTTCCTTGGCGATTTTGAGCACCTTCTTGACCTTGTCCACGGGATAGTCCATGCGTTCGGCGATTTCCTCGGGAGTGGGATCGCGGCCGAGCTCCTGCACCAGATAGCGCGAGGTGCGGATGAGCTTGTTGATGGTTTCTATCATGTGGACGGGAATGCGTATGGTGCGGGCCTGATCGGCGATGGCGCGGGTGATGGCCTGCCGGATCCACCAGGTGGCGTAGGTGGAGAACTTGTAGCCGCGCTGATACTCGAACTTGTCCACGGCCTTCATGAGGCCGATGTTGCCTTCCTGAATGAGATCGAGGAACTGGAGTCCGCGGTTGGTGTACTTCTTGGCGATGCTCACCACGAGGCGCAGGTTGGAACGGATGAGTTCCTGCTTGGCGCGCATGGAGGCGGACATGCCGCGACGGATGCGCCACAGCACTTCTTCGAGGTCTTCCACGTTGTGGCAGCACTTTTCGCGCAGGCGCTGAAGGCTTTCGATCTTGCCCATGATGAGTTCCTTGTAGGAAAACATCTTGTCCACGCTCATGTCGAGTTCCGCGGCCACGTCCTGCATGGAACGGGTGCGGTTGTCGAGCGCTTCGAAGAGGGCTTGCAGCTCTTCCTGCGTCTTGCCGGTGGTGGCCGCGTAGGCGTCGAGTTCGCGCTGATAGTTCTTCATCTGGCGCACGTAGTCCTCCACGGTTTCCACGATGCGGTCGATGAGGGTTTTTTCCAGCTTGATTTCGCGCAGACGGGAAACCACTTCCTCCTTGTACTGGAGAATTTCCTTCTGCGTGGAGGCCACGCGGCGCTCCAGCGTGCAGCAGGCGTCGAGCTTCTGATAGATCTTGTGCTTCTTCTTGTAGATGGCCTTGATCTCGTCGAGGAGCAGGATGACGCGCTGACGCTGATTCATTTCGTCTTCGGTGGGATCGTCTTCCTCAATGGTCTTGACCACGTCCTTGAGCTTGATGCGGTTCTGCTTGAGGTCTTCGCCCACGTTGATGAGTTCTTCCACGGCCACGGGCACTTCCACCAGGGCGTAGAGCACGTCTTCTTCGCCGGTCTCGATCTTCTTGGCGATGACGACTTCTCCGTCGCGGTCGAGCAGCGGCACCGCGCCCATTTCGCGCAGGTACATGCGCACGGGATCGGTGTTGCGGGCGGCGAAGTCGCCGGAATCGTCGGCGGAAAGATCGAGGGGAAATTCCAGCGCGCCGTCGTCGGTCTCGTCGAACACGATGTCCACGGGATCGTTTTCCGCGTCGGCGTGGTTGACGACTATGGACTTGCCTTCCTTTTCGGAATCGACAATGGCGATGTCCATCTGATCGAACATCGCAATGATTTCCTCGAAGTTTTCGGGCGTGCTCATCTCCGCGGGGACAGATTTGCTGACTTCCTCGAACGTGAGGTAGCCCGCAGACTTGCCCTTGGCGATAAGAGCCTTGACCTGCTGGATTTCTTTAAGATTATTGGTCACTACGCCTCCCTCGCGCTTCAAGAAGCGCGCGCATGTATTCCCGTTGTGTTTCCTGGCTGGCCGTTCCCTGGCGAAGGGCCGCCACCACGGAAGCCATGTGTGATGTCTTCTGCAAGTTGATAAGCATTTGTCGAATGGCGTTCAGTTCGCCTTCCTCGTCGTTGAGCGGGGGGGCTTCCTGGCCCCGGCAGCGGATCCAGAAGGTTTTTTCCTTCGGATCCAGGTCGTCGAAGGCCTGCTCGGAGCAGGCGGCGGCCAGCTTGTCCCAGAGCTTGAGCGCCCAGGGTTCCCGCAGGGCAAGATCGGCGCCGGCGGCCTGAAGATCGGGCAGCCTGTGCGGATAGCGCACCGCGAACGTCATGATTTCCCGGTCACGGCTGATGGAGCGGGGCGCCGTGCTGCGCCGCTCCTGCGCGCGGGGCGCGGCGGCGCTGCGTCTTTCCAGAACGCCTCCGCGAAGATCGGCTTCGGAGAGGCCGAGTCCGGCGGCAAGGCCTGCCGCAAAGCGGTGAAAAAGTTCCGGCATGTCCACCTGCGAGAGAAAGTGCCTCGCCCATTCCACGGCGTCGCGCGGAGCCATGCCGCGCAGCACGGAAATGCAGAATTCAAGCCCGTCCTGGGCGTGGGCGCGCAGATCCTCCACGGCGTCCGCGCCGAAGCTGTGGAGCATGCTGTCGATGTCGTTGTCGTCGGGGAACAGAACTACTTTGCACGAAAGCCCGCGCGAGAGCAGCATTTCGCAGGAGCGGAAGGCCGCCTTGCGTCCGGCGTTGTCGCCGTCGAACATGAGTTCGAGGCTTGAGCTGAAGCCGGAAAGCCGCTTGATCTGATCCGGGGTGAGCGCGGTGCCGAGCACGCCCACGGCCTGCGTGTAGCCGTACTGGTGCAGGGTGATGACGTCCATGTAGCCCTCGGTGAGAATGACGCTCTTCTTCACGGCAATGGAGGGCCGGGCCTGAAAGAGGCCGAACAGATGTTCGCCCTTCTTGTAGATGGGCGAATCGCTGCTGTTGATGTACTTGGCGTCGTCGTCTCTGGCGAGCGCGGGAAGAATGCGTCCGCCGAAGGCTATGGCCTGTCCGGAAAGGTTGCGGATGGGGAACATGAGCCGGTTGCGGAAGCGGTCGAAGGTGCGTCCGCCCTGACTCTTGGATTGCAGGCCGCATTCCGCGGCGGTGCTCAGATTGAAGCCCGCACGGCGCAGCGTGTCGCCGAGATCCTGCCACGAATCCATGCTCCAGCCGAGGCCGAACTTTTCCACGAGCTCGGGCGAGATGCCCCGCTCGCCGATGTAGTCGCGGCAGGCCGCGGCGGTCGGCGAGGACAGATTGCTGTGAAAATGCGAGGCGGCGAGTTCGTGCATCTTGAGCATGTCGCGCTTCTGGGAGCGCTGTTCCCGGGCCTTGGGATCGGCGCGGTAGGAGTCGAGACGCACGCCCGCCTCTTCGGCGAGGGCGGCGAGGGTTTCCTTGAAGTCGAGGCCGTTGAGGCGTCCGTAGAAATCGAAGATGTCGCCGGAGGCCTGGCAGCCGAAGCAGTAGAAGGTTCCCTGTTCCTCGTTGATGGAGAAGGAGGGCTTGGTCTCCTGATGGAACGGGCAGGGCGCGACAAGACGGGAGCCTGCGGGACGCAGCTCCACATATCGCCTTGCCATGTCGGCGAGGCTGAGGCGCGACTTGATTGCCTGTATCACATCGTTGTTTTTCATGACGATAAGCCCGTGTCTTAGCGGAACAGAACCTGAGTCATGCCGTCGCCGCCCTGATCTTCGGGCGCAGTGTGGTAGGAGGCCACGCCGGGGAAGGTGCGCAGAAGTTCATGCACGGCCTTGCGCAGCGCGCCGGTTCCGCGTCCGTGAACGATTTCCACGCCTTCCACGCCGGAAAGCAGGGAGCGGTCGAGAAACTGTTCGAGTTCCGCTAAAGCTAAATCAGCACGTTTCCCCCTCAAGTCAAGACGCAGGAAGGAAACTGGTCTCGAAACTCTGGCGGTCACGGTTCCCCTGGGCGCGGAAGGCGCGCCGGAGGCGGGCTGAAGATCGGAAAGCGGGGCCCACATGGTCACGCCGTTCAGGTCTATCTTGCCCTTGCCGTTCTTTTCGTCGAGTTCGCGCAGCACGGCCTTGCGGTTCCACATGCGGTGCAGCACTTCGCCGCCCACGGTGAAGGCCGAAGGATCGGCCGCAGGCTTTTCCTCCTCCATGTCGCGCGCGGAACGGGCGAGATCGGCCCGGAGCTTCGACATCTCCTTCTGGGCCTGCTTGGCCGTGGCCTTGCCGCTCTTGTAGTCGCGCATGAGCTCCTGCGACATCTTGCGCACTTCCTCGTCGAGTCTCTGACGTTCCTTTTCCAGCTTCTGCTGGAGAGACTCGCGCTTGTCGCGCATGCGGCGTTCCTCGTCCCTGAGACGGGCGAGTTCCTCTTCCCGCTGACGGGCGAGCTCGTTGAGCCTGTCCATGACGGCGCTTGCGTCGTCGCCGTCCATGAGCAGATAGTGCTCCGCGCGCTTGAGCACGGATTCGGGCAGACCGTGTTCGCGGGCCACGTCGAGGGCCTGGCTGGCGCCCACCTGATCGTAGGCCAGGTGGAAGAGCGGCTTCTTGGTGGACGGATCGAACAGCACGGAGGCCGCGCGCACGCCGTCGTGGGTGAGCGCGTAGCTCTTGAGCGCGGGAAAGTGCGTGGCCGTCACGGTGTAGGCGCCCTTTTCGAGCATGCCGTCGAGCACGGCCTGCGCAAGGGCCGCGCCCTGCGAGGGATCGGTGCCGGAACCGAATTCGTCGAGCAGCACCAGGGAATGGCGGTCGAGGCTTTCCCAGATGGAGGCGAGATGGTGAATCTGACCGGTGAAGGTGGACACGTGATCGTCGAGACTCTGCTCGTCGCCGATGAAGGCGTAGACGCGGTTCCAGTAGGGGAGGGTGGCTCCGCCGTCCACGGGAACCGGGAGACCGGCAAGGGTCATGAGCGTGATGAGTCCGAGGGTCTTGAGCGCCACGGTCTTGCCGCCGGCGTTGCCGCCGCTGATGACGAGCACGCGGTCGCCTTCGCGAAGCGTGAGGTCGGCGGGCTCGATGCGGCGCGGACCGGCATAATTCTTGTCTGCGGCGTGGCGGGCGGCCTCAAGCACGAGCAGCGGATGCCTTGCGCCCGGGAGACTGAGCAGGGCGTCTTCCTCCAGCGGCACGCAGCGACCGCTGAGGGCCGCGCCGAGGGCGCACTTCGCCTGACCGAGATCGATTTTCACGAGCAGCTTCCACGCGGCTTCGACCTGCGGCATTTCCTGAACGAGCAGGTCGGCGATCATGCGCATGACCTTGCGCTCTTCCTCGCGTTCCTGCTGCTTGAGTTCCTGAAGGCGGTTGTTCTGCTCCACCAGGAACATGGGCTCGAAGTAGAGCGTTTCGCCGGTGTTGGAATAGTCGTGAATGATGCCCTGAATGCGTCCCTTGAAGTTGGCCTTGAGCGGCAGCACGTAGCGGTCGGACGAGAGGGTCATGTAGTCGTCCTGAAGGTAGCGGCCGATGTTGTACTTTTCGGCGAACTCCTTGACGCGGCGCAGACAGTTCTGATGGATGCCGCGCAGCTCTCCGCGCACGAGCAGAAGTCCGGGAGAGCTTTCATCTTTAAGGTAGCCGTCGTCGCTCACGCAGCGCATCAGCGCGGAAAGGGAAAGTTCCGGCATGGGGAGCTCGCAGGCGAGGGCGTCGAGCAGGGGGCGTCTGGACGCTCCCGCGTGAATGCTTTCGGCGGCGCGGCGCGCGAGTCCGAGCGTTTCCTTGAGGGCCCACAGGCCGTCCATGTCGAGCATAGGATCGGCATGCGTGCGCACGTGCGCGAGAAGACCGGAAATGTCGGGAAACGACACCGGAGAAAATTCCCCTTCGGCCAGCCAGGAGCGCGTTTCGTCGTAGCGAAGCTGGGCGTCGCGCACGGTCTGCGCGTCGTTCATGGGGCGCAGGAGAAGAGCGGCTTCCTTTCCCGCCTCGGAGAGGCAGAAGTCGGAAAGTCGTTCAAGCACGCGGGGAAATTCGAGAGCGTGAAGAGTCCTTTCGTCCATACGATCAGCGGGCCTGCTGGAGACGGGCCTTCACGGCGGCGCTCACGGCCTTGCCGTCCACACGGCCCTTGTATTCGGCCATGATGGCGCTGATGGCGCGGCCCATGTTCTTCATGCCGCCTTCAAGCAGCGGAGCCACGGTTTTTTCCACCACTTCGGCAAGTTCCTCGTCGGAGAGCTGCGCGGGCAGGTAGGACTGAAGCACCGCGGCTTCGGCGGCTTCCTTGTCGGCCAGATCGGCGCGACCGGCGGCGTTGTACTGCTCGATGGAATCCTGACGCTGCTTGACCTCGCGCAGAAGCACGTCCATGTAGTCGTCGTCCTCAAGGGGACGCATGAGCTCGACCTGACGGTTCTTGGCCGCGGTTTTCAGCAGGCGCAGCGTGCCGAGCTTAACCTGATCCTTGGCCTTGTAGGCCTGGATATAGTCCTTGTCTATCTGTTCAGCGATACTCATAGCAGTCATCTTCATCCGTCGCGAAGGGAACTTCGCGGAAAGAAGGACGACGGCGAAGCCTTGCGGCCGCACCGTCATGAAATGGCAAAAGAGCCGGAAATCAGCCTGCTGAAAGGTCCAATTTCCGGCTCCGTACCGGCTTGCATACGGTTCAGAACCCATGCGAACCGTTGTCGTCGAAGATTAACCCATGTTCACCTTGCGCATCTTCTTCATGAGGCGCTTGCGGGCAGCGGCCTTCTTCTTCTTGCGCATGACGCTGGGCTTTTCATAATGCTGACGCTTCTTCATTTCAGAAAGAACGCCGGCCTTTTCCACCTGCTTCTTGAAGCGACGCAGGGCAATGTCGAAATTGTAATCGTCTTCGTTGAGAAAAACTCCGGGCACAGAAATCACCCCCTTTTCAGCGAATCTCTTGTTCCGTCCGATCCGCCAGTTCTCAGGGAGTGAACCGAAGGGAAAAACGGAAATGTGTCCCTTGCGGGAAACAGGCCTGCGGGGCATGCCGCAGACAGGTCTCCTCAGCGCAGGGAGAGATGCAGACTAAAACAGTTTGCGACAAAAAGCAAGCCCCCGGGGTGCCTCACTCCGGGGAAACCTGCAAAAAAAGTAAAAAATTAACGCTGCACCTGCCTCGGAACCTCCCCGCGGAGAGCGTTTTTGACGCATGCGCCTTCCGGAAGAGAAGGGCGAAGCGCCGCGGCTCTTTCCAGAGATGCCGGTTTTTTCTGCCGCAGGGCGGGATGATCCGCAGAGGGCAGACCGAAGAGAGCGCCGCAGATTGCGGAACATCCTCCCTGAGGGGAAGGCTGCCGCACGGGCGCGCTCTTCGATGAAGAGCCGGTTTAGTGCCCCTTGTGCTCGCCGTTTCTGGCATCTCTGATCGCGCGGGCGAAAGCCAGCGTGATGCCGATGGCAAGAATGAGGATCACCGAGTAGAGCACGCCGAAAAAGATGGCGTAGTCGGGCTGCCACAGGGGCAGATCCCAGGGGAAGGGGCCATGTCCATTTTCACCATGAATAAGCATGAAGACTCCTTGAACGGCTGGCGGTCGGATATCCCGAGGGCCGGGATACGGACCGTCCGACTACTGTATCTGCTTTTTCAGATTAATGCCAGCCCTGAATTTCACGACCTTGCCGGCGGGAATGGTGATGGTTTCGCCGGTGCGGGGATTGTGGCCCTTGCGTTCCTTGCGTTCTTCCACCACAAGCGAGCCGAAGCCCGGGAGGGAGAGCTTGCCGTCGGAAGCGAGCGCTTCCTGAATGGCTTCGAGCAGGGCGTTCAGGGACTGTTCCGCGCTGCTCTTGCTGATGGAGGCCTGTTCGGCGATCTTGGCGATGAGTTCGGCCTTGGTCATGATTGCTCCTTTCTGCCGTGCGGCAGAGGTGAGAGGAAAATGAGGGATGCGGTTTTCTTTTTGGTACACGTTTCCTGCCCATCGTCAAGAGAGGCGGGGCGCTCAGGCGTGATTTTTTCCTGAAAAAAGCGCGTCCGCCAACGCCTGGAACTGCGGGACGGAGAGCGTTTCCGGCCGCTGGGCGGGATCGATGCCGAGAGTTGCGAGCGCTTCGAGTACGAAGGGCTGCGGCAGGGCGCGGCGCAGTATGCCCTGAAGCTGTTTTCTCCGCTGCTGGAAGCACAGCTTGATGAGGCGGGAGAGCTCTTCGGGATGGCGGGGCCTGTTCTCCTCGGGCAGAGGTTCGAAGACCACCACTGCGGAATCGACCTTGGGCGGCGGGGAAAAGGCCGCGGGCCCGATGACGAAGCCTTTGCGCGCGGCGACAAAGCTCTGAATCCACACGCTGAGCGCGCCGTAGTCCCTGGAGCCGGGCTTGGCGGTGAGCCGGTCGCCGACTTCCTTCTGCACCATGAACACGGCGCGGGCGAGGCGGGGCGTGCGGCTGACGATGTCCCACATGAGCGGCGAAGCCACGTTGTAAGGGAGATTCCCCGCGATTTTCCACGGGCCTTCCAGCGATTCCCACGGATAGGTCAGGGCGTCGCCCGCCACCACCTCAAGGCCGGGCAGGGGCCTTGCCGCGTGTTCGGCGGCGTAGTGATCGTCCTTTTCGAGCAGCAGAAGCCTGCTCCACGGCAGGGGGCGCAGCAGCGCGGTGAGCGCGCCGGGGCCGGGACCGATTTCCATGATCTGATCGCCCTCTTCCGGGCGCAGCAGATCCACGATGCGCTGAACCACGCGTTCGTCGCGCAGAAAGTGCTGCCCGAGGCTTTTTTTGGCTCTGGCCGCGGTGAAGAGATTGATGTCGCTCATGTTGTCCTGCGTGAAAGGTTGGCAAAAGGCGTCCGAACCGGACGCGGGGCCGAGAGTATGCCGCAAAAGAGCGGACGGTCAAGCCCCGGAACCGCAGCCGGGGAAGGACGCCTTGCCGGAAGCGGGCGCGTCGGTGACCTGCCCTTTCTTCGTCGAAAGCGCGCGGGCGGCGTCGCATCCTTGTTGTGAACGCTCCATGAGATTTCCCGCTCCGTGGCAGTATTCCGGGCGAAGCGTCGCTGAGGCTCTTCAAAGACTCGCCGGGCGGGGACGCTCTCTGCGGAACGGGCCCGTGAACGGAACGCTGGCGCTCGCGTCGGGCGCGGGGCGGAATGCCGATGTTTTGTGTCAACGCTCCGGAGAAACGTCGTGTTCTTCCGGCTCGCGCTTTGTTGCAAACGCCGAAGCGTGTTTTCGTTCCGCGGCGGGGGCCCGGGCGAAGTGTCGCGCATGTTCCTCAAAAGGGTACCTCCGGAGCTCGCGGCGGGCTTTCGGAAGAAGCCTTTTTTGCGGAACGGCCGACGCCCAGGCTCCGCGCTGCCTCGGGCCGCCGGAAGAAGCGCGGTTTTCGCGGCGGCCCGGGAGCCGTGCTCCTACATGGAGTCGTAATGCTTGAAGCGCAGCGTGAATCCGGCGCGGCCCTGGGTGGCGGAGCGCAGCGCGGTGGAGAAGCCGAAGAGCTTGCGCATGGGAGCCATGCCCGCGAGATAGCGCATGCCGCCCCGTTCGCCGAGTTCCTCGACCTTGCCGCCGCAGTTCTGGAACAGGCTGATGGACGCGCCGAGCGCCTCTTCCGGCGCCACGATTTCCACGCTCATGATGGGTTCGAGCACCGTGGGACGGGCCTTTTCCATGGCGTCGCGCACGGCCATGGCGGCGGCCATGCGGCAGCCCGCCGCGGTGGCTCCTTCCTTGCGGATGAAGGTCACGACGATGTTGACGTCCTGCACCGGATAGCCGGTCTGGGGGCCGGAGAGCAGGCTGTCGGAAATGCCCTGAAGCACTTCATCGACGAGAACTTTGGGAATCGCGTCCTTCGGGTCGGCGGGATGCGCGACGTTCTCGGCAAGCGAGAGGGAATTGCCCTTGTCGCGTCCGGCCGGAGACATGGTGAGCACGACTTCGCCTATGTGATGCACCGTGCCGAGTTCGCGGTCGAACAGGCCGCGGCCCTCGCCTTCGGCGCGCACGGTTTCGCGCGCCACCACCTGCGGCTGTCCGGCGCGCGGGCTGATACCGTATTCGCGGCGCATGCGCTCCATCACCACGTCGAGATGCAGTTCGCCCATGCCCGAAATGATGCGGTCGCCCGAGCCTTCGTCCTGCGTCACGCCGAGCGTGGGATCTTCCGCGCAGTAGCGGGCGAGCGCTTCGTCCAGCGTTTTGCCTTCGTCGGCGTTGCGCGGTTCGAGCGCCATGGAAATGACGGGCTTCACCTCTTCCAGATTCTCCAGCAGAATGTCGAGGCCCGGCGCGGCCATGGTGTCGCCCGTGCGCGCGGAGCGCAGACCGAGCACGGCAATGATGTCGCCCGACGAGGCTTCGGCAAGCTGTTCCTGCTGATCGGCGTCCATGCGGAACATGCGTGATACGCGTTCTTCCTTGTTCAGGGCCGTGTTGCGCACCACGTCGCCGTCCTTCAGTCGGCCCGAATACACGCGCACGAGCGCGGTCTTGCGGCCGCTTTCCATGAGCACCTTGAACACCAGTCCGCAGAAGGGCGCGTCGGGGCTCACGTCGAGCACCTTTTCCTCCTTGCCGTCCACGGTGGTGCCTCGCGGGGCGGGCACGTCCAGCGGCGAGGGCAGGTAGCGGCCCACGGCGTCGAGCAGCGGCTGCACGCCCGCGTTCTTCAGGGCCGAGCCAGCCAGCACGGGCGTCACCTTGCGCGCGAGCGTCGCCCGCTTGAGCGCCGCATGAATGTCGTCCTCGGAAAAGCGTTCCTCAAGGTAGAGCTCCATGAACGCATCGTCGTTCTCGCCCAGCGTTTCCAGCAGCTTGTCCCGCCACAGAAGCGCCTCTTCCTTTTCGCTTTCCTCAAGCGGCAGCACTTCCATGTTCTGCCCCTGCGAGTCTTCGTCGAACACAAGCTTCTTCATGGCGATCACGTCGGCCACGGCGTAGAAGTCCGGGCCTTCGCCGAGCGGCACGGTCACGGGCGCGGGATTCGCCCCGAGCCTCGCGTGCAGCGCGTCGAGCACGGCGGCAAAGTTCGCGCCCACGCGGTCCATCTTGTTCACGAAGGCGATCTTGGGCACGCCGAACGACTCCGACTGACGCCACACCGTTTCCGACTGCGGCTCCACGCCGCCCACCGCGCAGAATACGCCCACCGCGCCGTCGAGCACGCGCAGCGAACGTTCCACTTCAATGGTGAAGTCCACGTGTCCTGGCGTGTCGATGAGGTTCAGGGTCCAGTCCTTCCAGTGACAGGTCGAGGCGGCCGCCGCAATGGTGATGCCGCGTTCCTGCTCTTCGGGCATGAAGTCCATGGTGGCCGTGCCGTCATGCACTTCACCCATGCGGTGAATCTTGCGCGTGTAAAACAGAATGCGTTCGCTGAGCGTGGTCTTGCCTGCGTCGATGTGGGCGATGATGCCGATGTTGCGCAGGTTTTTCATGGTGTCCTGCCTCATGACTGGTTCTCCTGGACAAGAAAGGCGGAAAGGGTGCGGGTTCGGAAAAATTCGGGAGAGGGCCCGGGCCAGCAGGCTTCCATGCCCGGCCCTGCGACAAGGGGCGCGGCGCAGCCTGAAGGAACGTCGCCCTGCGTGAACACGGCGCGAAGTTCCGGCGCGGGAGCGTCGATGAGTTCGGCGTCGGGATGCAGCCAGAGAAGTCGTTTTCTGGTCTCTTCCGGCAGCGGGCCTTCTTCGGCGCCGAGGGCGAGAATGCGCGGAGCCGGAGCGTCGCGGAACGTGCGCAGTCCGTCGGCCGCGGCGCGGTGCAGCAGATCCTTCTGCCCCGGGGTGAGCGGGCCGCTTCCCGGAAACATCGCCACGCGGCCGTCGGGCGAAGCTGCGCGCAGATCTTCGTAGAGATCGGCGGCGCAGTCGTCGTCGAGCACGAAGGAGTCCTCGATGCCGGAAAGTTCCAGCGCCGTGGCCACGGCCGGAGCAAAGGGCGCGGGCGAAACGACGATGATGCGGTCAACGCCCGCGATGATTGCCGGAACAAGCGCGGCAAGAAGACGAGCCGGCGAGGCGAAGCCTTCCGCCGCCACGGCCAGAACCCACGAGGCCGGACGCGAGCGCTCGGTGCGGGCAAATCCCGCGCGCGGACTTTCCACGGTTACGGAGCGTTCGCCCTGATCCGGCTTCCAGCGGTGGAAGGCAAAGGCGATGGCCGTCTTGAGCAGCGCCCGAAGATGGGCGGGCGTGCCTTCGTAGGCGTCGGCGTACAGGTCGTCGTCCGGCCGGAAGCTCTCCAGCCAGGCGGGAAGGTCGGTAATGGGGCTCATGTGCAATCTCCCTTTCCTTTAAGGGGTACGTTTCTCTCACGCGCTCGTCAAATGAAATGTTGGGGCGGCTCGGGCGTGCGCCTTCGCGGAAAAATAAAGGAAAACGGGGGCGCTTTGCCCGCCGCCCGTCCGGACGGGAAGGAAATACGTTGCGTTTTGGTGGGATCGGCTCTATCGTGTTCCGCATGTTCCATCCCAATCGGAGGCTCCCATGCAAAAGATTCGTGTGCTGACCACGGCGGCGCTCGCCCTTGTCACATTTTTGTCCGGCGGCGGCGTGATGAAGGCCGTCAGCGCGGAAAACGACTACGATTCCCTGCGCCGTTTCAGCCAGATTCTGGACATGGTGGAGCAGTACTATGTTAATGATGTTTCGCAGAAGGAACTGCTCGACGGCGCGCTCAAGGGCATGCTGCAGAACCTGGATCCTCATTCCACGCTCATGTCGGAAAAGGAATTTCAGGAAATGCAGGAGAACACCAGCGGCGAATTCTTCGGCGTGGGCGTGGAAATCACCATGGAGAACGGTCAGGTCATGGTGGTGAGCCCCATCGAGGACACGCCCGGCTACAAGGCCGGTCTGCGCGCGGGCGACTCCATCATTGCCGTGGACGGTCAGTACACCATGGAAATGTCGCTCACCGAAGTGGTTTCCAAAATGCGCGGCAAGCGCGGCACCACGGTGGAACTGCAGGTGCTGCACAAGAACAGCTCCCGCCCCGTGACCATGAAGATCAAGCGCGACGCCATTCCGCTCATCAGCGTGAAGTCGCGCGAGCTTGAGCCCGGCTACTGGTGGATTCGTCTCACGCGCTTCAGCGGTCACACCGCGCAGGAACTTGCCGAAGCCGTGTCCAAGGCCAGAGCCAGGGGCGCGCTCAAGGGCGTGGTGCTCGATTTGCGCAACAACCCCGGCGGACTTCTCGATCAGAGCGTCGAGGTGGCCGATCAGTTCCTCAAGGACGGCGTCATCGTGTCCATGCGCGGCCGCGATCCGTCTTCCGAACGCACCTTCAAGGCGCACGCCCAGCCCGACGACGTGGATTGTCCGCTCGTGGTGCTGGTGAATTCCGGTTCCGCCTCGGCTTCCGAAATCGTGGCCGGCGCGCTGCGCGATCAGAAGCGGGCCCTTATTCTCGGCGAGCGCACGTTCGGCAAGGGCTCGGTGCAGAATCTCATTCCGCTGGCCGACGGCGCGGGCCTCAAGCTCACCGTGGCCCGCTACTACACGCCTTCGGGCAAGTCCATTCAGGCCGAGGGCATCACGCCCGACTTCGAGGTGGCCTGGGAGGCCCCCCGCGAGGATGCCGCAGAACCCGCGCTGCTCCTGCGCGAAAAGGATCTGCGCGGCCATCTGGAACAGAAGGACGAAAAGGCGGAACCCCGCAAGGACGAGGAAAAGACGGGCGACGCCGAAGACATGAGCGCCATGCTCGCGAAAGACAATCAGCTTCGTCTGGCTCTTCAGTTCGTGAAGACCCTGCCGGTGCTGAAGACGCTCAAAAATTAGCGTTTCGCCTCCGTCTCCCCGCGCGGGAAGGCGGAGGCTTTTTCTGCCCCGGGCCGCTTCGGCCGGAACAGGGGAAGGGCTTTTGACCGCGTTCCCGGGGATGCGATGCGCGCCTGCCGTCATGTCGGGCGCGCATGACATGTTTCGTTCGACGGGTCTGCGCTCCGGCCCGCGGACGTATCGGCGCGACCGCCCGGCGCGGCGCTCCGAAAGGGCCGCGTGCCCGTTTTTTCCCCGGGGGCGGTTGTGCATCCGCCCCGCAACGTCAGGACGGAGGAATTCATGCTTCAGCAAACCCTTTCCATCATCAAGCCCGACGCCGTGTCCCGCAACCTGCAGGGCGAGATTCTGGCCATGATCCAGAAGAGCGGCCTGCGCATCGTGGCCATGAAGATGATCCGGCTCACCCGCGCTCAGGCGGAAGCCTTTTACGAAGTACACAAGGAACGTCCCTTCTACGCGGATCTCGTGGAATACATGATTTCCGGCCCCGTGGTCTGCTCGGTGCTGGAAGGGGAAGACGCCATTGCCTCCTATCGCGCGCTCATGGGAGCCACCAATCCCGCCGCCGCGGCGGAAGGCACCATCCGCAAGCTCTACGCCCAGAGCGTTCAGGCCAACGCCGTTCACGGCTCCGACGCTCCCGAAACCGCCGCTCGGGAAATCGCCTTCTTCTTCAGCCGGACGGAAATCGTAGGCTGAGCCATGAAGAAAATCGGTTGCATAGGCTGCGGCAACATGGGCGGAGGCGTGCTCAAGGGACTTGTCCCGCACGACTTTGAACTGCTCGGCCACGATCACACCCGCGCCAAGGTGGAAGGCATAGGGCCCGAAGGCCGCGTGACCTTCGTGGAAACGCCGCTGGAACTCGCGCAGCGTTCCGACATCGTCATTCTTGCGGTGAAGCCCTATCAGATGGAAGCCATGCTGGAAGAAATCCGCCCCGCGCTGGATGAATCCAAGGTGGTGGTGTCGCTTGCGGCCGCCTTCTCGCAGGAAAAGCTGCGTCTGGGCGTGGAAAACCGCTGCCCCGTGGTGCGCTGCATGCCCAATCTGCCCGTGGTCGTGGGGAAGGGCGTGTTCGCCCTCTGCTTCGACGATCCCTCGCTGGACAAGGCCGCGGCCGACGAGCTGCTGACCATGTTCCGGCTCATGGGCATTGCCGTGGTGCTGCCCGAAGCGCAGTTCCCGGCGTTCTCCTCGCTGGTGGGCTGCGGTCCGGCCTTCGTGCTGCTGTTCATGGAAGGCCTGCTCAATGCGGGCATCACCATGGGCCTCAAGGCCGGCGTCTCCCGCGAGCTCATCGCGGCCATGGTGGAAGGCACGGCCCGCCTTGCCCTGGAGAGCGGCGAAAGCTTCGCCGATCTGCGTGTGAAGGTGTGCTCGCCCTCCGGAACCACGATCCGCGGCGTGAACCACATGGAACGCTGCGCCGTGCCCGGTCACGTGACCGACGCCGTGCTCGAAGCCCTGAAACGCGATCAGGAAATGGCCGCGGGCAAATAACGTTCTTATGCTGATTTCTCCGGTCTGCCGGGCGCGGACCGGAGAAACGCGGCCGACGCGAAAACGCGCCGTGCCGCATCCTGCGCCCTCATCTTTTTTCTCAGCGCCGGGATTTTCCCGGCGTTTTTCGCCGAGGTTCCCCATGCAGATGCCCGACAGAAGAATGTTCTTCCAGATAAACTGGGGGCTTGTCTTCATCACCATCCTGCTGTTCGCCGTGGGCATGGTGAACCTGTATTCCGCGAGCGGCTCCCGCATCGAAGGCGGCTTCGTGCTTTCGCCCTTTTATCAGCGTCAGCTCGTATGGGGGCTGATAGGGCTCTTTGTCATGGTGACGTGCATGCTCATCGACTACCGGCGCATCGAGCGGCTGGCGGTGCCGTGCTACGTCATTGTGCTCATTCTGCTCATGCTGGTGCCCATTGTGGGCAAAACCGTGTACGGCGCCAAGCGCTGGATAGATCTCGGCGTCATGAACCTTCAGCCGAGCGAGCTGGCCAAGTTCGCCGTGCTCATGATGGGCGCCAAGGCACTCTGCCGCGACGGCGAATCGCTGGGCTGGAAAAGACTCGGGCAGGTGCTCGCCATCGGCGTGGTTCCCTTTCTGTTCATCGCCAAGCAGCCCGACCTCGGCTCCGGGCTCACCGTGCTGGTGCTGCTCGGCGGCATGGTGCTCTTTCACGGCGTGAAGTGGAAGGTGCTGCGCGTGTGCCTCGTGGTCATTCCTCTGCTCATGCCGCTCGGCTGGTTCGTGCTGCACGACTATCAGCAGGAGCGTATTCTGACGTTCCTCGACCCCACGCGCGATCCGCGCGGCGCGGGATATCACATCATTCAGTCGCAGATAGCCATCGGTTCGGGCGAGATGTTCGGCAAGGGCTTTCTGGCGGGCACGCAGAGCCAGCTGCGCTTCCTGCCGGAAAAGCACACCGACTTCGCCATTGCCGTGTTCGGCGAGGAATGGGGATTCGCGGGATGCATGACGCTGGTCACGCTGTTCTGTCTGTTCCTCATGGCCATGTACAGCACGGTGCGCGACGCCAAGGACCGCTTCGGAAGCACGCTGGCCGCGGGCATATTCTTCTACTTCTTCTGGCAGATCATCGTGAACATCGGCATGGTGGTGGGACTCATGCCCGTGGTGGGCATGCCGCTGCCGTTCATCAGCTACGGCGGCACGGCGCTGGTGGTGAACTGCGCCCTTGTGGGCATCGTGCTCAGCATTTCCATGCGCCGTTTCGTGTTCAAGAGCTAGTTGCAGGAGCGAGCAGCCAAGGGGCCGGTCAGGCGGCGCGGAGTGCCCGTTCAGGTGTGCTGCACTTTGCCTGTTCCGGGCAGTGCGCCCGGACAGAGCGGTGTCCGGTCGGACCTGTCTTGCGCAGAAGTTCCTGCAAAAATCAAAGAGCAGAAGTGCGGGATGCGGGCCTGTCCGGGAGTGTGGTGCTGTTCCTGTTTGTTGAGAGCTACCGGGAAAGCCGCGGTGCAGGCGTTCGTCGTTTTGCGTGCAAGGCAGGGACTTCTGCCGACGGAGGCGCATCGGTCGTTTTCCACGCTTCCCGCATACCTTCGTTCCTCCGCGCAGGGCAGGGGGATGGCCCCACGCAAAAGCCGCAGGTCGCGGCGGCCCGTCGCGGACGTCCAGACGTCGCTTTTTGGCGTCCGCAGTCCCGTACGTCGGTCTTTTCGGTACGGTCGGTTGCCGAAGTGCAGCGTGACCCCGGAGAGAATTGTGTCAGTTCTGTGACAATTGCCCGGCCGTGAGAGTTTTTTCCCGACTGAGGAAAAATACAGGCGTTTTCGACGACTTTTCCTGTGAAAACAAGGCGTATCAACGAAAAGCAGGGACGTTTTTTGAATCGTGAAAAAAAGCTCGATAAGAATTTTATTTATTTTTTCCCGGGGCGAAAAGCGGGGGGATTATGAAATGCAAACGGCTTTTGTTCCCGTTTCGGAAGACGCGCAGCCCCGTCAAAGACAAAAGAAAGAGGCTTTCCAATATGATATGCCCTGTCTGCATATTTTGTAATTTTTTGTGCAAAAGACATGGCGGAACCTGTTTATTTCTTGAAAAAAAAGCCGTTCGGCTTTGACAAAGTGCGAAAAACGGGGTAGCTAAAAAAAATGATTCTACTCCCAATAATTCAGGAGCGCAGAACTTTGGGGGCTTAGAATGCAATGGTAGAGTGGCCCCTTTTTACAGCTTCGGTTGGAGGTTCTCGGAATGATCAACATCGACATAACCCTCCTGATTCAGTTGGTGAACTTTTTGATCGCCCTGGCGATCATAAATTACCTTATCGTGCGTCCGGTGCGCGGCATCATTGCCCGCCGCAACTCGCAGAACGATGAACTGAGAGGAGCCGCCGCCTCCTTGGAAGGCGAGGCCGGGCTCAAGATGGAAGGTTACAACGCCCGCATCGAAAAGGCCCGCGCGGAAGTGGCGGCTGTGCGCAAGAGCATGAAGGCTGCCGCGGAACAAACCGCTCAGGCCCGTCTGAACGAGGCGGGCGACGAGGCCCGCGCCATCCACAGAGCCGCCGCCGAGCGCGTCCGCACGGAGAGCGCGGAAGCCAGGCGCGAGCTCGACGGCAGGGTGGGCGATTTTGTTCAGGTGGCTCTCAAGGCCATGCTCGGATAGCATCATCGCAGCAAGGAGAACGGCGTGCAAAGAATCTATGGTATAGTGACGGCCTGCGCTCTGGTCCTGATTTCCTGCCAGGTTGCGTCCGCGAGCGACGGGCATTCCCTGCCGTGGGGAGACTTTCTGCTGCGCGTGATCAATGCCGCCATCTTTGTCGGCATCATCTGGTACGCGGCAGGCAAGCTCATCAAAAAGTTTTTCACGGGTCGCCGTGAGGAAATCGTTCAGGAAATGGACGATCTGGCCAAACGCAAGCAGGAGGCCGAGGCCCGGCTTGCCGAGGTCGAGCGTCAGATAGCCGACGTGGAAGCGGAATGCGCAAAGCTTCTGGAAGAAGGCCGCGCGCAGGCGGAACGCATCAAGGCCGCCATCGTGTCCGAGGCCGAGGCTCAGGCCGCCCACATTGTGGAGCAGGCGAAGAAGGGCGCGGAGCAGGAAGGCAAGGCCGAGCTTGAAGCCATTCGCGAACGTATGGCCGACACCATCGTTGCGGAGGTGGAAAAGAGCCTTCGCGACAGGCTGGATGCCACGACGCATCAGAAACTGATCGACAAATCGTTGACCAAGGTGGTGCTGCAGTGATTGGCAATGTCGTGTCCCGGCGTTATGCCTCGGCGCTCTTTTCCATCGGAAAAGAGGCGGGCATGGCGGAATTGGAACGCTATGGAGCGTCTCTGAGTGCTCTGGGCGAGGCTGTGGAAAAGACTCCTCAACTGGCCGAGGCTTTTCGCAATCCCGTCCTCTCCACGGAGGAGAAGAAGAAAGTGGTGCTGTCCCTGCTGGATGTGGCGGGCGGCGGCGCCGTGGAACAACGTTTTTGCGCGCTGCTGGCCGACAAGGACCGGCTGCCGCTCATTCCCGCCATCGCGGCGGATTTTTCGGCCATGCTCGACGAGGCCCGCGGCATCTCCCGCGGGGTCGTGACCACGGCCGTGGAGCTGGACGACGCGCGCAAGGACAGCATCAAGAACAAGTTGGAATCGCAGACAGAGCGCAAGCTTGAGCTTGAATACGTCATCGATCCCTCCATCATCGGAGGCATCGTCTTCCGCGTGGGAGACAAGGTGTACGACGCAAGCCTGCGCGCGCAGCTCGACAACCTCAGGGAATCCATCAAGAGGGGTGAGTAGGCCATGCACATCAAGGCTGAAGAGATCGGAAAGATCATCGAGGAGCAGATCCGCAACTACGACCAGCATGTGGAAATGAGCGAGACCGGCACCGTCATGTACGTGGGCGACGGCATCGCCCGCGTGTACGGTGTGCGGAATGCCATGTCGATGGAGCTGCTGGAGTTTCCCGGCGGACTCATGGGCATGGTGCTCAACCTCGAAGAAGACAACGTCGGCGTCGCCCTGCTCGGCGACGACACCGGCATCAAGGAAGGCGACCCGGTCAAGCGTACCGGCCGCATCTTCTCTGTGCCGGTGGGACCCGCCGTCGCCGGACGCGTGCTGAACCCGCTGGGTCAGCCCATCGACGGTCTGGGACCCGTGGAAAGCACGGAAATCCGTCCCGTGGAACTTAAAGCTCCCGGCATCATGCAGCGCAAGAGCGTTCATGAACCCATGGTGACGGGCATCAAGGCCATCGACGCCATTACGCCCATCGGCCGCGGTCAGCGCGAACTCATCATCGGCGACCGTCAGGTGGGCAAGACCGCCATCTGCGTGGACGCCATCCTTGCCCAGAAGGGCACCGGCGTTCACTGCTTCTACGTGGCCATCGGTCAGAAGAAGTCCACCGTGGCTCTGGTGGCGGAAACCCTCCGCCAGCACGGCGCCATGGAATACACCACCATCGTGTCCGCCTCGGCTTCGGAATCCGCGCCTCTGCAGTACATCGCGCCGTATTCCGGCTGCACCATGGCCGAATTCTACCGCGACAACGGCGAACACGCGCTCATCATTTACGACGACCTTTCCAAGCAGGCCGTGGCCTATCGCCAGATGTCCCTGCTGCTCCGTCGTCCTCCGGGACGTGAAGCCTTCCCCGGCGACGTGTTCTATCTGCACTCCCGTCTGCTCGAACGCGCGGCCAAGCTCAGCGACGAGCTGGGCGCCGGTTCCCTGACGGCTCTGCCCGTCATCGAAACGCAGGCCGGCGACGTTTCCGCCTACATCCCCACCAACGTGATCTCCATCACCGACGGTCAGGTGTTCCTGGAAACGAACCTGTTCAACGCCGGTATCCGTCCCGCCATCAACGTGGGCATCTCCGTGTCCCGCGTGGGCGGCGCCGCCCAGATCAAGGCCATGAAGCAGGTTGCAGGCTCGCTGCGTCTGGACCTCGCCCACTACCGCGAAATGGCCGCCTTCGCCCAGTTCGGTTCCGATCTGGACAAGGACACCAAGGCCATTCTCGATCGCGGCGCCCGCATGACGGAGCTGCTCAAGCAGCCTCAGTATCATCCCATGCCCACGGAAGAGCAGGTGGCTTCCATCTTTGCGGCTTCCCGCGGCTTCTTGGACGACATCGAGGTGAAAGACGTGCTGCCGTTTGAAGGCGGCATGCTGGAAATGCTTCGCACCGAAAAGCCCGATATCCTCGCCGATATCCGCGATCGCAAGAAGCTGGACGACGATCTGGAAGCCCGTCTTTCCGCGGCCATCAAAGAGTTCAAGGTATCCTTCAAGGCGCGGGGGTAACTCATGCCTTCGTTGAAAGATGTAAAACTCCAGATAGCTGGCGTCGGCAAGACCAAGCAGATCACGAGGGCCATGGGCATGGTCGCCTCGGCGAAGCTGCGCGGCGCCCAGAACCGCATCGAACGGTTCCGCCCCTACGCGGAAAAGTTCGGCGAGATGCTGGGCGACCTTGCCGCCAGAACGGAAGAAGCGGCTCATCCGCTGCTTCAGGTCCACAAGGAGGTGAAGTCGGCGGTGGTCGTGCTTCTTTCCTCCGATCGCGGCCTGTGCGGGGGCTTCAACGTCAATCTGATATCTACCGCTCTCGATCTGGCCCGCGCCAAGACCGACGAGGGGCTGAGCGTCCGGTTCATCTGCGTGGGCCGGAAGGGCCGCGACGCGGTGCGCAAGACCTCCTACGAGATCATCGAATCGTACGGAGACGTCATGGGTTCCTTTGATTTTCGCCTGGCGGCCCGTCTGGGCGGAAAGGTGTCGCAGCTTTATGAAAGCGGCGAGGCCGATGAAGTGTACCTCGTGTACAGCGAGTTTGCGGGCATGACGCGCCAGATTCCCACGAAGATGGAGCTTCTGCCCGTGACCGCAGCCGCCAAGGAAGAGGACGGCAACAAGCCGGCGGCCGAATGCCTGTACGAACCCGAAGTCGGAGTTCTGCTGGCGGAACTGCTGCCCCGCTATGTGAACGTTCAGATCTACCGCGGACTTCTCGACAACTCCGCCAGCGAGAACGCAGCGCGCATGGCCGCCATGGACAACGCCACGCGCAACTGCGACGAACTGACCAATTCTCTGACGCTTCTTTACAACAAGACCCGTCAGGCTGCCATCACCAACGAACTTATCGATATCGTTGGCGGCGCAAATGCGCAGCAAAGCCAGTAGGAGCATTAGGGCATGACAGCAAACAAAGGCCATATTGTGCAGGTCATCGGCGCTGTTGTGGACGTAGCTTTCCCCGAGGGACAGCTGCCGAACATCCTCAACGCGCTTGAGATCAATAATATCAACAACCCCAACGCCACGGACCTCGTCTGCGAAGTCGCCCAGCACCTGGGCAACAACGTGGTGCGCACCATCGCCATGGACAGCACCGACGGTCTGGTTCGCGGCATGGAAGTGGTCGATACCGGCAAGCCCATCATGACCCCTGTGGGCAAGGCTGCCATCGGCCGCATTCTGAACGTGGTCGGTCGTCCCGTGGACGGTCTCGGCCCGATCGAAACGGACAAGTACTTCCCCATCCATCGTCCTGCCCCGGCGTTCACCGAACTGAACACCAAGGTGGAACTGCTGGAAACCGGCATCAAGGTCGTGGACCTGCTCATTCCGTTCCCCAAGGGCGGCAAGATCGGTCTGTTCGGCGGCGCCGGCGTGGGCAAGACCGTTATCCTCATGGAAATGATCAACAACATCGCCAAGCAGCACGGCGGCAACTCCGTGTTCGCGGGTGTTGGCGAACGTACCCGTGAGGGCAACGACCTCTACGGCGAACTCAAGGAAGCCGGAGTTCTGGAACGCGCCGTGCTTGTTTACGGCCAGATGAACGAACCCCCGGGAGCCCGTGCCCGCGTGGCCCTCACCGCCCTTGCCTGCGCCGAGTACTTCCGTGACGAAGAACATCAGGACGTGCTGCTCTTCATCGACAACATCTTCCGCTTCACGCAGGCCGGCTCCGAAGTGTCCGCACTGCTCGGCCGCATGCCTTCGGCCGTGGGCTATCAGCCCACCCTCGGCACCGACCTCGGCGGTCTCCAGGAACGCATCACCTCCACCTCCGCAGGCTCCATCACCTCCGTGCAGGCCGTGTACGTTCCCGCCGACGACCTTACCGACCCGGCTCCCGCCACCACCTTCGCTCACCTCGACGGTACGCTGGTGCTCAACCGTTCCATCGCCGAACTGGGCATTTACCCGGCCGTGGACCCGCTTGACTCCACCTCGCGCATCCTTGATCCGAACGTGGTCGGCGAAGAACACTACTCCGTGGCCCGCCGCGTTCAGCAGGTGCTGCAGAAGTACAAGGACCTTCAGGACATCATCGCCATCCTCGGCATGGACGAACTTTCCGACGAGGACAAGATGACCGTGGCCCGCGCCCGCCGCATTCAGCGCTTCCTGTCGCAGCCTTTCCATGTGGCAGAAGTGTTCTCCGGCATTCCCGGCGTGTATGTGAAACTGGAAGACACCATCAAGGGCTTCAAGGGTCTGCTTGAAGGCGAATACGACTATCTCTCCGAGACCGACGTGTTCAACGTGGGCAGCATCGACATGGCCATTGAAAAGTACAACAAGCGTCAGCAGGCATAAGAGGAGACCGCTATGGAAGGTCTTCGTCTCGATATCGTCAC
>NZ_CALUYL010000006.1 GCF_944324995.1 uncultured Mailhella sp. | reverse complement strand
TTTTTTCTTTTGAAAATTCATAACATGCGCCACGGTCCTATAATGGCAACGTTTTTTTCCCCCCCCCCCCCCCCCCCGGCCGTCTGACGATGGCTTGACCCGGCGGGAGCCGGAGTCGTCAGGCGGCAAAATTTCCGCAGGCTTGCCTGCTCGATATTGGAATACGACCGGGTCGTGTTCCGTGCTGAGGGTAACCCTCAGTCTCCTGGTGCGGCGAGGGCCGTTCCCCGCGGTGGGGAACGGCCCGAGGAGTCCACCCCATGTTTGCCATAACAGCATGAGGCGATCCGAGCGCTTCATGTCTCCATAAGAACGTCGAGAACTCCGAGGCGACGTTCCGTGCCGGATCACGCGGGTGTTCCGGCAAAATTTCTGCCGTGCGGCAGGAGCACGAACGTTTCTGTTCGTCAACACATTCGCCATACTTTTCGGGAAAAACAGGTGGCCCGAAAAGTTCTCCTCCGCATTGCCGGCATGCACGCCATGACATGTCGGCAAAATTTGCTCTGGGGTCGCAAGGCTCCAGTCTCCTCCCCCCCCGGCCGGACTTTCGGCTCACAGCGAAGGTCCGGCAAAATTTCTGTCCTGCATCCATCCCGCGATTGCGGGGTGCGTACTCCTGGTCGAGCACGGCGGAGAGGGGCGGTATGCTCTCCGCCGTGCAAAAAACGCGAACTTATCTTCCCTCCGGGACAGGGATCGCCGGTTTTCGACACGGGGTCGGGAACGGGCCACTGCCCTAGGGTCTCTGTTTCGGAGGTTTTTTTCTGGAGAAAGCCATGAAGATTCTCATTGTGTATGGTTCCACGACGGGCAACACCGCGGGTATTGCCGAAGCTCTCGCTGAACGCATCGGAAACGCCGGTCATGACGTCACGCTGCTGAACGCCGCCGACGCGTCGGCCGAAGGACTGTGCAACGGCTACGACGCCGCGCTGTTCGGCTGCTCGGCCTGGGGCACGGACGAGGTGGAAATGCAGGACGACTTCAACACGCTGTTCGAGGACTTCGACGCCATCGGCGCAAGCGGCAAGAAGGCGGCCTGTTTTGCCAGCGGCGACAGCAGCTTTGAGCATTTCTGCGGCGCGGTGGACGTGATTGAAAACCGGCTTTCCGGCCTGGGCGCCGTGATTATGGAAGAGGGCCTCAAGGTGGACGGCGACTATTCCGGCAACAAGGCGGACGTGGACGCCTGGTGCGACCGCATCATTGAAGATCTGTAGCGAAAAGAGACTGGTTATGATCGGGTCATCCGGGCGTCGGCGCGCCCGGATGACCGGCCTGAACATGAGGATTCAGGGTGCGCGAGTATCGCCCGAAGAGTTTCAAGACCTGAAACGCCGAAACGCGCTTTCCGCGCCGCCGAAGCCTTGGGGAAAACGCCCGGAGGAAATGTTCAAGAGAGAGAAAGCAGCTGCAAGAGAGAGTATCCGGAGAGAGAACCGACTTGTAACCGAGCCGGTTCTTTTTTTTTGCATGAAGGCGTGGAGAAAATAAGGCCCACTTGCGGCAGGGGGGACGCAGCGGCGTTCGGAACGGGGCGTGCCCCGTTCTGGATCAGACTTTCTGATGCAGCACCGGAATCAGCCTTTTTTCCACGGCCTTTTTCATGAGCGCGGCGTCGAGCGGCATGGCGGCGAACAGTTCCAGCGCGAGAATGGCCTGATGAATGAGCATGCCGAGGCCGTTCATGGTCTGATGTCCGCGTTTTTCCGCTTCCTTCAGCAGTTCGGTTTTGAGCGGCCGGTAGATGAGATCGCACACCGGCGCGGAGGCGGGAAGGGCGTCGAGAAAACGGAAGTCGGCAAACTGCGCGGGAACGCCCTGCATGCCGAGCGGCGTGCAGTTGATGAACAGATCCGCTTCGGCCAGCGTCCGCTCAAAGTCCGGGCTGCCGAGGGCGACCACATGCACGCGGGCCGAGGAGCGGGCGAGTTCTTCGGCCTTGGCCGGGGTGCGGCAGCACACGGCAATGGACTTGGCTTCCGCCGCGGCAAGCTTGAGCACCACGGAGCGGGCCGCCCCTCCGGCGCCGTACACGGCAATCTTTTTGCCCTCAGGCAGGATGTCTTCGTCGAGCAGGGAGCGGAGGAATCCCGCGCCGTCGGTGTTGTGGCCGTGGAAATGTCCGTCGCGGATGACCACGGTGTTCACGGAGCGGTACATGCGCGCGTCGTCGGAGAGCGTGTCCATGAGGGGCACGAGATCGGCCTTGTGCGGCATGGTGGCGTTGAAGCCCGCAAGGTTCATGCCGGGCGTGCCGGGCAGCCAGGCCGCCACGGTTCCGGCGGGAACGAGAATGCGGCCGTAGGTGCAGTAGAGGCCGAGTTCGTCCAGCATGGCCTGCTGAATGAGCGGGGAGAGGCTGTGTTCGATGGGATCGCCGATGACGGCCAGTTTCTTTCCGTTCAGAATGCTGCTCATGGAAGACTCCGTGGGTCAGACGTGGGAATTGCTGCGGCGGTAATGCCGCAGTACCTGGAGAATGCGGCGCTTCAGGGTGCGCGGGCCGCCGTGATTGGGAACGGTCACGTCGGCGTGACGGCGGTACAGGGCAAGTCGGGCGGCGTAGAGGCGGAAGAGCTTGTCTTTGTCGTCCTGCACGAGCGGGCGGTCCTTCAGCGTGGTGGAGCGGAGAATGCGGGAAGGATGGCGGTCGATGAAGACGACAAGGCCGTTTTTGGAAAGTTCCTTCATGTTTTCTTCGCGCAGAATCATGCCTCCGCCCGTGGATATGACGGCGCCCTGCACGGCGGCGGCTTCCCGGGCGCAGGCGGATTCGATGTCCCGGAAGCCCGACTCGCCGTCTGCGGCAAAGATGTCCGGAATGGTGCGGCCCGTCTTTTTTTCGATCATGACGTCGGTGTCGAGAAGCGGCAGGCGCAGCCTTTTCGCGAGCCTTCTGCCGAAGGTGCTCTTGCCGCAGCCGGAAAGTCCTATGAGCACGAGATTTTTCATGCGAGCACTCCCGGCAGTTCGGTGAGGGCCAGAGCGCAGGCGGCCTCGATGACGGGCACGGCGCGCGAAAGAATGCAGGGGTCGTGCCTGCCGGAGATGGTGAGTTTTGCGGCCTCGCCGGTGCTCATGTTGACGGTGTCCTGCTCTTTGCCGATGGAGGGCGTGGGCTTGACGACCACGGTGAACACGACGGGCATGCCGTTGGAAATGCCGCCGTTGATGCCGCCGTTGTTGTTGGTGCGGGTGCGGAGGGGGTTGCCCGGCGTAAGAGAGTCGTTGGCTTCGCTTCCGCGCATGGAAGCGAAGTCGAAGCCCGCGCCGAAGGCCAGTCCCTTGACTGCGGGCACGGCGAACATGTGCCGGGCGATGAGACTTTCGATGTTTTCATCGAAGTCCGGGCTGCCGAGTCCGGCGGGCACGTTGAGCGCAAAGCACTGGATGAGTCCGCCTGCGGAGTCGCCGTCGCCCCGGGCGTCGAGAATGGCCTGCTGCATGGCTTCGCCGCGCGCATCGTCGATGACGGGCAGGGGCTTGCGGGCCGCGGCCCGCAGGGCCTCGACATCGGGAGAGGCCAGATCGAGGGGAGCGTCATCGATGCCCGCAATGCTCTTGACGCGCGCGAGCACTTCCACGCCCCGGGCGCGCAGGGCCAGCTTGGCCACGGCTCCGGCAAAGACCAGCGGGGCCGTGAGCCGGCCGGAAAAGTGACCGCCGCCGCGGTAGTCCTCGAAGCCGCGGTAGCGAAGATGGGCGGTGAAGTCTGCATGGCCGGGGCGGGCGAGCCAGCGGGTGGCGGCGTAGTCGCGGGAGCGGGTGTCGGTGTTTTCTATCACGCCGCAAAGGGGCGTGCCGCAGGCCTTGCCCTCGAACACGCCGCTCAGGATGCGCACTTCGTCCTTTTCGTTTCTTGCCGTGGCAAGCGGCGATTTGCCGGGCGCGCGGCGCGCCATTTCGGCGCGGATGAAGTTCTCGTCGATGTCGAGTCCCGAAGGGACGCCCTGAAGTACGACGCCGATGGCCGGGCCGTGGGATTCGCCGAACAGGCTGTAACGCATTATTGTTGTCCTTTTTTCAGCCCCATGCGGGCCGACTGGAGAGCCACCTTGCGGGCTTCTTCGTGAATTTTCTTTTTCTCTTCGCCTTCCTTCCACCACCAGCGGGCCTTGTGCAGAATGAGGTCCACATCGCCCGCGGCGGCCAGCGAAAGCAGATTGCGGTACTGGCGCGTCATGGCCTGACTGTGGGGGTTGGCTTCGAAAAGCCAGGTGAACAGCGCGCCGTCTTCCATGAGCTGCTTTTCCGAGGAGTTCATGCGCCGCAGGAAGGAGGGGGTTATGTACGGCAGAAGCGCGGGGTCTTCCGCCGTCATGGCGAAATACACCGCGCTCGTGATGAAGTTCATGCCCTGAATCTTGGCTTCCGCGATGTCGTGCTCTTCGGCCGTGGCGCGGAAGGTCACGCAGCCGAAGCCCTGAAACAGGCTCTCCACAAAACTTGTGTCCTCTTCCGAGGCCCGCCTGCCGGGCACGATGGTCACGCGCAGTTCCAGGTCCTGCGCGGGCACGGGCCCGAAGAGCGGATGCGTGCCCACCACCGGCCCATCCCACAGACTTTCCATGTGCTGCATGGGCAGTTCCTTCACCGAGGTGATGTCGGCAAGGATGGCGTTTTTCTCCATGAAGGGGCGAAGCAGGGAGACGGTGTCGGCTATGGCCGTGGCCGGTATGCACAAAAGCACCAGGCGCGCCCCCCGGCAGGCCTCCTGCATGGCCTGCTCCTCAAAGGGCAGATCGAGACCTGCGGGGTCAAGTTGCGGATTGCGGCCGAAGCGCTCCATGAGCATGGAGCCCATGCGGCCGCGGCACCCTACAATGACGATGCGTTCGCTCATGCAAGGGCGCTCCACACGTTCCAGAATTCGGGGAAGGACTTGCGCACCACGGCGGGATCGTCCACCACGACGCGCTGCCCCCGGCCGAGACCGAGGAGCGATGCGGACATGGCGATGCGGTGATCGTTGTAGGTGTGGAACACCGTGCCTTCGGGAATGGAAGGCGCATTCGGCGCAAGACCGCGCACGGCAAGATAATCCGCGCCTTCCTCCACGGACGCGCCGATGCGGGAAAGTTCCGCGGCGCAGGCGGAAATGCGGTCGCATTCCTTGAGGCGGAGGTGGGCGATGTTTTCCATGCGCGTTTCGCCTTCGGCGTAGGCCGCCGTCATGGCCACGGTGGGCACGAGATCGGGGCAGGCTCCCATGTCCACGGTGATGCCGTGCAGCTTCGAGGGGCTCACGAGAATGCCGTCGCTTCGCACGTCGATGGACGCGCCCATGTCCCGCAGAATGGTCAGGATGGCGCGGTCGCCCTGCAATGAGTCGGGGCGAAGCCCCGTCACGAGCACGGGCTCGCGGCCCACGGCTCCGGCGGCAAGCAGGTAGGAGGCTCCGGACCAGTCGCCTTCCACGCGGTATTCGCCGCTTTTGTAGCTGCCGGGATGCACGGTGATGCGAAGCTCTCCGGGACGCGCTTCCTGAACGCTTTTCCACGGCACAATCTTCCATGCGCCGCCCGTCAGCATTTCCACCTCAAAGGCGATGCCGAAGTCTTCCAGCACCTGCAGCGTGAGTCCCACATAGGGCCAGGACACCACCTTTTTGCCCGTGAGAGAAATGCGCAGCGGCGAGGGGCAGAAGGGCGCGGCCAGAAGCAGACCGGAAAGAAACTGACTCGATTCGTCCACGCTCATGTCCACGTCGCCTCCGGCAAGGCCGTCCGTGGAAAGCACGAGAGGCGGATAGCCTTCCTTTTCCTCAAAGGTCACGCGTGCGCCGAGCGTTTGAAGGGCCTTGGCGAGCGCGCCGATGGGGCGTTCGTGCATTCTCGGAACGCCGTGAATGCGGAACGAGCCGCGACCGGCGGCCAGCACGGCGGTGAGCAGACGGCAGGTGGTGCCCGATTCGCCCACGTTGCAGTCGGCGGGCTCGTCGATTCCTCCGACCGGGCCTCTCTCCATGCCCTGCACGCGCCAGTTTCCGTCGCCGAGATCCTCCATGACGGCCCCTGCGGTGTGGAGAATGTCGCGCGTGCGCTCAAGATCGGCGCTGGAGAGCGCGTGGCGCACCAGCGACGAGCCGTGCGCGAGCGCGGCCGCAATGAGCGTGCGGTGAGAGACGGATTTGGATGCGGGGGCCTGAAGCGTTATCATGAATCAGAATCCTGTGGTGTTGGCGGTTGAATCGAGACGCGGTCCTTCGGGATAGCAGCCGAGCACGCGCAGAGACGTGCAGCAGGAGGCGAGATCGCGGATGAGATCGGCGCGGCGGGAGGCGGTGAGATCGCATTCCACGTCGGCAAAGAACATGTAGTCCCAGCACCGGCCCTTCAGCGGACGGGATTCGAGCTTGGTCATGTTCACCTTGTGCGCGGAGAACACGTTGAGCACGTCGCAGAGCGTGCCGGCCTTGTTCTTCACCGTGAAGAGCAGCGACGACTTGAAATTGTCGGCGTCGGCTTCGTGCGGGCTTCCGGCGGGAACCTCGCCCGCGCGGATGAGCACGAAGCGCGTCCAGTTGGCGGCGTCGTCCTGAATGTTGTCGGCAAGGGAGCTCATGCCCAGCTTTTCGGCCATGCTGCGGTGACCGATGGATGCGGCTCCCGCTTCCTGCGAGGCCTTCCACGCGGCGGCGGCCGTGGAGTCCACGGACACGAGCCTCGCTCCGGGCAGATGGGCGCGCAGCCATGCGGCGCACTGGCCGAGCGGCTGCGCGTGCGAGTACACGGTTTTCACGTTGTCGAGCGACGTTTCCCGGCTGAGCAGGCTGTTGGCGATGCGGGAATAGAATTCGGCCTGAATGTTCACGTCGTACTGAGAGAACAGGTCGAAGCTCTGGGTGATGGTGCCGTGAATGGAGTTTTCCAGCGGAATGACGCCCGCGTCGAACTGTCCGAGGCTCACGCCGCGGAAAATTTCATGGAAGTCGCGGCAGGGCACGAAGGACATGGATTCGCCGAGAAAGTCCATGGCCGCAAAATAGGAGAACGTGCCTTCCGGGCCGAGATAGGCCACGGTACACGGTTTTTGCAGGGAACGGGAAGCGGAAAGCACGGCGCGCCAGATGGAAAGGATGTGTTCCGTCTTCAGCGGACCGGGGTTGCGTTTGGCGAGCCCTTCCAGAAGCCTGGCCTCCCTGGCCGGATCGAACACTTTGCCCGACACCTGTCTCTTGGCCTGCCCGACGGCCACGCTCAGGCCTGCCCGCCGGTTCAGAAGCTCAAGAAGCTGGGAGTCCACGTCGTCAATCTGCCTGCGCAGGTCTGCGAGGCCCGGAATCTGGAAAGGCTCTGCCATACTCTATTTCTCCTGAATGTCTTCCTTGATGCGCATGCCGAAGTGACGTCCGGCCTCGTCGGTGCGACAGAGCACCTTGTCGCCGGGCTTGAGCGTCACCACGCTCACGGGAGTTCCGTCGGGAGCGGTCAGGCGTATGGTCTCGGCGTTCTGAAGGAACACGGCGCCCGTCTTGTCCCCGACCTTCGCTTCCACGAGCAGCATGGGACGCACTTCAATCTTCACTCTTCCGGCGGTGGCGATGCTGGTGGCGCCCGTGTAGTCCACGACGAGCATCTGCGTTCCGGCCGTCACTTCCGAAAGATAGGTCGTGGCGTCGCCGGGCAGGCGCACGTAGGCGTGAACCGCGCCCGCGTTCACGCGGAAGGGGCGGGAGGCCACGTATTCGTTGTGCTCCGTTTCGGCGTGAACAAGGAAGGTGAAGGCGCTGGAATTGCCCACCAGCATGCCCTGTCCGCGGTGCAGCATGGACATGGTGTCGATGCACACGCGGTGTCCGAGTCCGGCGGGCTCCACGCGGACGATTTCGGCTTCCTCCAGGTCTTCGTGCTCACGGCTGATCTTGCAGCGCGACACGATTTCCTTGAGATCGGCGATGGCTTCGGGCAGCACCACGATGCCCTGCACGCCGCGCTGAAGAATGCCGGACGCAAGCACGGCTTCCTCCAGCGTTCCGGCTTCGGCCGTCACGTTGTCGCACTGGGCGAGCAGGTTTTCCACGGGAATGATCTCCCATCCCCGGGCGAGAACCACCTGCTTTCCCGAACGGAGCGAGTCGCGGATCTGTTCTTCGTCGGCCTTGGAGGTCATGGCGCAGGAGGGCATGTCCTCTTCCGCAATGACGGGAGTGCGGGAGAGCACGGACACGGATTCCACCTTGTCGGCGGGAACGATGACCCCGTCCACGCCGGATTCCAGCGCGAGGGTCACGTCGTTCTTGCTGAAGGGCACGCTTTTGAAATAGATGTTCATGGACTATCCTTCAAAAGAATTAGTCTTCGCCCACGATGGCCATGGCGTCGTCCACGGAGGCGTTCGAGTGAACGAGGGCGTTCATGGCGCGCATGAGATCCACGCGGCGGGGATGTTCAAACACGTTGCGGCCGATGGAAACGCCCGCGCCGCCGGCCTGCAGGGAATCGTACACCATCTGCAGCAGCTTGCGCGTGGAGTCGATGCGTTCGCCGCCGGCAATGACCACGGGCGCGCAGCAGCATTCGGTGACGCGCTGGAAGGTTTCGGGGCTGCCGGTGTAGGAGACCTTCACGATGTCGGCGCCGAGTTCCGCGCCCACGCGGGCGCAGTGGGCCACCACGTCGGTGGCGAAGCTGTCGCGGATGAGACCGCCGCGGCCGTAGAGCATCATGAGCAGCGGCACGCCCCAGCGGTTGCAGTGATCGGCAATGACGCCCGCGGTGTTGAGCATTTCGCGTTCGTTGGGATCGCCGAGGTTGATGTGGACGGACACGGCGTCCGCGCCGAGGCGGATGGCTTCTTCCACGGTGCCGGTGAGCACCTTGGTGTTGCCGTTGGGGGAGAGCTCCGTGGAGGCGGTGATGTGCATGATGAGGCCGAGGTCGGCGTTGGCGTCGGCGCAGCCGGAGGCGCGGATGAGACCCTTGTGCATGAGCACGGCGTTGGCGCCGCCTTCATTCATGTCGTCCACGGCCTTGCGGATGTCCACCAGACCGTCGGGCGCGCCGATGGTCATGCCGTGATCCATGGGCACGATGATGGTGCGTTTAGTGTCGGGGTTGAAGATGCGGGTCAGTCTTTTCTTGGTGCCGAGTTCCATGGGGCGTTCCTTCTTTTTGAACGTTGTGGGCTGCGTGGCGGCTGTAGCATACAAAAAGGGCCGCCGGCTTGTTTCGCCTGCGGCCCGAAGTTTGCAAACTGAGGATGTCAGCAACTCTTCCGACCACAGGGCCCGGTAAAATAAAAGTAAAAACCAAAGGTAAAGCCGTTGGTTTCAAACTGGGCGGTGGCGGAATACAGAGTATGCATGACAAACAACCATTGAAAGTTTAAGAATTTACTAATCCCAGAGAAAGAAATCTGTCAACAGGAAAATGGCGGGAGACGAAAACTTTTTCGTCTTATTTTTCACCCATCATTTCCAGGGCCTCGTCCACGGTGGCGTTGCCGTGAACCATGGCGCGCAGGGCCTTGAGCAGTTCCACGCGGCGCGGATGCTCGAACACGTTGCGGCCCACGGAAAGGCCGGAACCGCCCGCCTGCAGCGAGCCGTACACCATTTCCAGCAGCTTGCGCGTGGAATCGAGCTTGGGGCCGCCCGCAATGAGCACGGGCACGCCGCAGTCTTCCACCACGTCGGCGAAGGTTTCGGGATCGCCGGTGTAGGGCACCTTCACGATGTCGGCGCCGAGTTCCGCACCCACGCGGGCGCAGTGGGCGATGTTGTGCGGATCATAGCTGTCCACGTCGTGACCGCGCGCGTACACCATCATGAGCAGAGGCATGCCCCACAGGCTGCATTCCTTGGCGATCTTGCCGGCGTCGGCCATCATGAGGCTTTCGTCGTCGTCGCCGAGGTTGATGTGGATGGACACCGCGTCCGCGCCGAGACGCACGGCCTCTTCCACGTCGCCCACGAGCATCTTCTTGTTGGGGCGGCGCGAAAGGCTGGTGGACGCCGAAATGTGCATGATGAAGCCGAGGCGCATGTGGGATTCGTAGTCGGCCTTGTGGATGAGGCCTTTGTGCAGAAGCACGGCGTCGGCCATGCCTTCGTCCATGTCGTGAATGGCTTTTGCCATGTCGCGCAGACCGCGGGGCGCGCCGTCGGACATGCCGTGATCCATGGGAACGATGATGGCGCGGCCGGTTTTGGGATTGATGATGCGATTGAATCTTCTGAGAGAGCCGACTTCCATGAGAGGTACCTCTTTGCAGGCATTCCGGCGGTTACGAAAAAAGCCGCCGGCTTTTGATTATGCCTGCGGCTTTATATTCCTGTGTGACGGAAGAGATCAGCACAGCTCGCCGCTTGGCCGGAAATAATACGCATAGCACCAGCAACCGAAGCTGCTGGCGTAGGTAAAATAGCCGAAGCGGAACGCGCTGAACATGATGTGCCAACCTTTTTTTTCTCTCATAGCTCCGGTCTGGAATCGCTGTCAAGCGGGGAAGCAATCTTTTTGTCTCGTCGTTCATAATTAATGATCGAATGTTGCGTCATGGGCGTCTGCGGAGGCGGACTTGCTTTCCGCAAGACCGCGCTGCGCCTCGATTTTTGCCCGGAACGAAAAAATCTGCATGATATTTTGCACAGACGTCGATACTTTTTTGTATATGAATGCGCTTTTTCCGGTCATGCCGTGCACTATCATGACTCATACAGAAAAAAGATGACACGGCTGATGCAAAATTGTTTTATACCTGAGCCGTCGGCCTTCATGATCCGGAAAGTTGCGGCAGACGCATCCTTTCCGGAAAAAATTTTTCCGACGCCGTTGACAAACGGAGCGCTCTTGCATACACAGAAGGAAAGTTCACCATTCACGTTCAGGAGTCTTCCATGTCCGCAGCCGTTTTCACCATGTCCTTCGCCGGTCAGTGGTGGTGGCGTATCTTTTCTTCAGGGAGAGGATGCGGTCTTGACGTCTGAGTAATGGTGCAGATTCGGAAGCAATAAATGCCGTTCCCTCTCCGGGGAGCGGCATTTTTTTATTAACTCACACTGAGGATTATCGACATGACAACCAAGACATCGCCCATTCGAGTGCGTCAGAGCGTCCGCTGGCTCCCGGCGGACATGGACACGCCCATCAGTCTTTTCCTGGACATGGCCCGGGACAGGGACGGCATTCTTCTGGAAAGCGCGGAAGTGGACGGGCGATGGGGTCGCTACAGCGTGCTTGCCTGCGACATGGCCCTGTACCTCATTTGCCGCGAAGGAAAGCTTGAATGCCGCACGGAAGACGAACGCCTTGCGCGTCTTGCCGCCTTCAACGGCATGAACTTCGTGGAAGGGCTTCGCTCGGTCATGCGTTCGCTGGAAATTCTGCCCGACCCGCAGGCCGCGGATCTGCCGCCCATCACGCGCTCTTTGTGCGGCTATCTGGGCTACGGCATGGCGTCGCTCTTTCATCCGAAGCTCGCCCCCGTCATGAAGCCGGAAGATGCGGAGTGCGTGCTCTGTCTGCCCGGAACTCTGCTGCTTTTCGATCACATGTACAATCGACTGGCGCAGGTGAGCCTCGGCGAACACAGGGATCTGGGCCGCAGCGGATCGTTTTCCCGTCAGGATTCGACGCATGCGGACAGGGCCGACGTGCTGGCCGAACCCGGCGAGGCCGGATTCCAGGCGGCCGTGGAACGCATACGGGAAATGCTGCGCATGGGCGAAGCCATTCAGGTGGTGCCTTCGGTGCGATTCAGCATGCCGTTCGACGGCGATCCCTTCACCCTGTACCGCCGCATGCGCAGTGAAAACGCGTCGCCGTACATGTTCTTCATGCGTCTGCCGGGCATCACGCTGTTCGGCTCTTCGCCGGAAGTCATGGTGCGCTGCGAGAACGGCAGACTGCTTTCCGCGCCCATTGCCGGAACCAGACGCCGCGGCGCGACCGTGGCCGAAGACGAGGCCCTGGCCGAGGAGCTCATCGCCGATCCCAAGGAGCGCGCCGAGCACATGATGCTCGTGGATCTCGGCCGCAACGATCTCGGCAGGCTCGCGCGCCCCGGCTCCGTGGAAGTGGAGAAGCTCATGATGGTGGAACGTTTTTCCCACGTCATGCATCTCACGAGCCGCGTCACCGCGGAACTTGAGGACGGCCTCGACGCCGTGGACGTCCTTGCCGCCACGTTCCCGGCGGGCACGGTGAGCGGCGCGCCCAAGATACGCGCCATGGAAATCATTGCCGAAACCGAACCCTGCCCGCGCGGACCCTACGCAGGCTGCATCGGCTGGCTCGGTCTGGACAGAGACGGCGTGAACCTCGATACGGGCATCACCATCCGCAGCATGTGGGTGCGCGATCAGCGCCTGTACTGGCAGGCCGGAGCCGGCATCGTTCACGATTCCGTGCCGGCCCTGGAATGGAAGGAGGTTTGCAACAAATCGGCCATCATGCGTCAGGCCTGTTTCACCACGGGAGAGTTCCATGTTCCTGCTCATCGATAACTACGATTCCTTTACCTACAATCTTGTTCAGGCCTTCTGCCGTCTGGGGCACCGCCCCCGCGTGGTCAAGAACGACGATCCCGGTCTGGTGGCCATGGCCAACGATCCTTCGCTGCGCATGGTGTGCATTTCCCCCGGGCCGGGGCATCCGTCGCAGGCCGGATACTGCCTCGACTTTCTGAAGCAGCTCAGTCCGCGCATTCCGGTGCTCGGCGTGTGCCTCGGGCATCAGATTCTCGGCCTCTACGCCGGGGCGGACGTCGTGCCCGGCCCCGTGGTCATGCACGGCAGAACTTCGGAAATCGTGCACGACGGCAAGGGGCTGTATCGCGGCATGCCCAATCCCATGGTGGTGGGCCGCTACCATTCCCTGGTGGTTCGCGTGGACGACGAGCATCCCAACGATCTGCTTTCGGTGTCCGCGCGCGGGCCGCAGGGCGAAGTGATGTCCATGCGCTTCAAGGATCGTCCGTGGGTGGGCGTGCAGTATCATCCCGAATCCATCCTCACGCCCGACGGTCTGCGTCTTCTGGAAAACTTCCCGGGCAGCCTGCTGCCCACGGTTCACGCCGCGCCCACCATCAGTTCCATTCTGGAATCCGTGTCCCGCGGCAGGGACATGACCGACGAGGAATGCGACGTGGCCTTCGGCTCCATGCTCGACGGCACCATGACGCCCGCCCAGGCCGGAGCCCTGCTCATGGGCCTGCGCATGAAGGGCGAAAAGCCCGCCGAACTGGCCGCGGCCATCCGCATCATGCTGGCGCGCGCCGTGAAGGTGACGGGCATTCCTGAAAAGTGCATCGACATCGTGGGCACGGGCGGCGACGGCAAGCGTTCGTTCAACTGTTCCACGGCCACGTCGCTCACGCTGGCGGGCATGGGCTACCGCATGCTCAAGCACGGCAACCGCGCCGTGTCTTCCACCTCCGGCGCGGCGGACGCGCTGGAAGGCCTCGGCATTCCGCTGGAAAAGGATCCCGAAGCCATCGTGGAAATGCTGAAGGAACGCAATTTCGCCTTCCAGTTTGCGCCGTACTTCCACCCGGCCTTCGCCAACGTGGGGCCGGTGCGCAAGCAGCTCGGCATGCGCACCATGTTCAACATGCTGGGCCCCATGCTGAATCCGGCCTGCCCCGACTATCTCATGATGGGCGTGGGCGATCCGAATCAGGTGGATCTCATTGCGGCCACGCTGCAGAAGCGTCCCTTCCACAAAGTGGCGGTATTCAACGGCGCGGGCGGCTACGACGAATTGACCACCATGGGCAAAACGCGCGTCGTTCTCATTACCGACGGCAAGATGGACGAAGTGGTGTTTGATCCTGCGCTCTACGGCTTCGAGCCCTGCGAGCCCGAGGACGTGGAAGTGAAGAACAAGGAGGAAGCCGCGGCGGTGCTGAAGGAACTTCTGGCCGGACGCGGCCCCCGGGCCATGCGCGACATGATGACGGTGAACGCGGCGTTTGCCATCTACATGCTGGAAGACGACAAGAGCATGGAAGAGTGCGTGGAGCTGGCCCGCAAGGGCGTGGCCGAAGGCGCGGGCATGAGGGTGCTGGCATGACGGGACTGGAACGTTTTGTGGAGGCCAAGCGGGCGGAGATAGCCGAGCTTGAGCGCCTCGGCGCGGACAATCTGCATCCGTGGAAGGGCGGCAGACCGTCGTTTCGCGGGGCGCTTGAAAGCGGAGGGGCCGGGCCTCTTCCCGTGGTGGCGGAGTACAAGCGGGCCTCTCCCTCGCGCGGCGTGATCTGCGAAACGCTGGAGCCCGAAGACGTGGCCCTGCAGTACGCGAAGGCCGGGGCGGGCGCGATTTCCGTGCTCACCGAGGAGCGGTATTTTCACGGCTCGCTGTCGTACCTTTTCCGCATGGCCTCGGCCATGCAGCGGGAAGGCGCGGCGGTTCCCATGCTGCGCAAGGACTTCATCTTTCATCCGCTGCAGGTGGCGGCGGCGCTTTCCACGCCGGCGTCGGCGCTGCTGCTCATCGTTCGCCTCACGCCGGACGCCTGTCTTCTTCGCGAGCTGCGCGAGCAGGCCGAGGCGGGCGGCATGGAGGCGGTGGTCGAGGTGTTCGACGCGCGCGACGTGGCGCTGGCCCGCGAGAGCGGGGCGGGCATCATTCAGGTGAACGCGCGTGATCTTGCTTCACTCAAGGTGGACAGAAGGGCCTGTCTTGCGCTGGCTGAGGCGTGCCCTCCGCAGGAGGGGGAACTCTGGATTGCGGCAAGCGGCATGAGCTGCCGCTCCGATCTGGAAGAGGCCGCAAAGGCCGGATTCCGGGCCGCGCTCGTGGGCTCCGCGCTCATGGAACACGGTCGTCCGGGGGAGGCGCTGCGCGCGCTTCTTGGCGGGGAGGCGGAGTATGCGGATTAAAATCTGCGGCATGAGCGAGCAGCGTCTCATCGACGAGGCGGCCGCGCTCGGCGTGGAGTTCTGCGGATTCGTGTTTTACGAACCGAGCCCGCGCAACGTGTCGCCGAGGCTGGTTGCGTCTCTGGACACGCACGGCATGAAGCGCGTGGGCGTGTTCGTTCGTCAGAGCGCGGAGGAAACAGAGCGCATCGCAAGCGAAGCCGGGCTGGATTTCGTGCAGCTTCACGGCGGTCAGAGTGCGGCGTTTGCCGCGCGTTTTCCGGCAGAAAAAGTGATCCGCGTGCTCTGGCCGGGGAAATATTCGTCCGCGCAGGCGCTTCAGCAGGGCATCGACGCCTTTGCCGACACCTGCGGCATGTACCTGCTCGACGCGGGCATGGGCAGCGGCCGGGAGCTCGACTGGCAGAGTCTTGCCGATCTTTCGTTTCCGCATCCGTGGTTTCTTTCCGGCGGACTCGGGCCGGACAACGTGGCAAGGGCGCTTTCGGCCTGTTCTCCGGACGGGCTCGACTTCAATTCCAAACTGGAATCCTCCCCGGGCAGAAAGAGCGGGGAACTCATGGAAAAGGCCGTGGCGGCGGTTCGCGAATGCGCAAGTGGCGCGGCAGACAGCAGAAAAGGTGACAGGCTATGAAAAAAGGATATTTCGGCGATTTCGGCGGGCGTTTCGTGCCCGAGCTGCTCATGCCGCCCCTCATGGAACTTGAGGAGGCCATGAAGGACATTCTGCCTTCCGAAGCGTTTCGGAACGAGCTTGACGATCTGTTGAAGAACTACGCCGGGCGCGCGACTCCGCTCACCTTCTGCCCCGGGCTTTCGGCAAAGCTGGGCTTCGAGGTGTGGCTCAAGCGCGAGGATCTGCTGCACACCGGCGCGCACAAGATCAACAACACGCTGGGGCAGGCGCTTCTGGCCAAACACATGGGCAAGACCTCGCTCATTGCGGAAACCGGCGCCGGTCAGCACGGCGTGGCCACGGCGGCCGCGGCGGCGCGCCTCGGCATGAAATGCACGGTGTACATGGGCGCGGAAGACGCGGAGCGGCAGTCCGCCAACGTGCGGCGCATGCGTCTGCTCGGCGCGGACGTGGTGGCCGTGGAGAGCGGCTCCCGCACGCTCAAGGACGCCATCAACGCGGCGCTCCGGGCATGGATTTCCCTTCAGGAAACCACGCATTACTGCTTCGGCACGGCGGCCGGGCCGTATCCGTTCCCGGATCTCGTGCGGGAATTTCAGAGCGTCATCGGCCGCGAGGCCCGCGCGCAGATGCTGGAGCGCACGGGCAGCCTTCCCGACTACGTGGTGGCGGCCGTGGGCGGCGGCTCCAACGCCATCGGCATGTTCACGGCCTTCGTGCCCGACGAGTCGGTGAAGATCATCGGCGTGGAGGCGGGCGGCACGGGCGAGCCCGGCTGCATGCATTCGGCGGCCATCAATCTCGGACGCCCCGGCGTGCTGCACGGCGAGTACACCATGCTGCTTCAGGACGACGAGGGGCAGATTCTGCCTTCCGGCTCCATTTCCGCGGGACTGGACTACCCCGGCGTGGGCCCGGAACACGCCCATCTTGCGGCCGTGGGCCGCGTGAAGTACGGCGTGGCCTACGATCACGAAGCGCTTTCGGCCTTCCAGGAGCTCTGCCGCGTGGAAGGCATTCTGCCCGCGCTGGAATCCTCCCATGCGCTGGCCTACGTTCTGGCGCACGCCGGGGAATTCGCTCCCGGCAGCCGCGTGCTGGTGAACCTTTCCGGCCGCGGCGACAAGGACATGGACATTGTGGAAAAGGCGCTGAACCTCTGATTTTCGGCGGCACGGCCGCGAAGGAACAATAGTATGCATCTGCTGGAAAAAAAGTTACGCGACGCTTCGGCCGAAGGACGCACGGCGCTCATTCCCTTTGTGACGGCGGGATATCCCTCGCCGGACGCCTTCTGGAACGTCATTGAAGAACTGGACGAGAGCGGCGCGGACGTCATTGAAATCGGCGTTCCGTTTTCCGATCCCGTGGCCGACGGCCCCGTGGTGGAGGCGGCGTCCGTGGAGGCGCTGAAAAACGGCGTCACGCTGCGCCGCATCATGGAAGGGCTGCGCGAGCGCAAGGGCAGGTTCAAGGCCGGGCTGGTGCTCATGGGCTACATGAATCCGTTTTTGCAGTACGGTCTGGACAAGCTGGCGACGGAGGCGCAGGAGGTGGGCGTCCACGGTCTCATCGTGCCTGATCTGCCCTACGACGAGGCGGGCGACATGCGCGCGGCGCTCTCCGCGCACGGTCTGGCGCTCATTCCTCTGGTGGGGCCGAACACCTCCGAGGAGCGCATGAAGCTTTACGCGGACGTGTCGGAAGGTTACGTGTATGTGGTGTCCGTCATGGGCACCACGGGCGAGCGCGCGAGCCTGCCGCCGGAAGTGCCGGAGGTGCTCTCCCGTGTGCGCAGGGTGTTTTCTCTTCCGGTGGCGCTCGGCTTCGGCCTGCGCGTTCCGGAACAGCTCGACGCGCTGCTGAAGGACATCCGGCCGGACGCCGCGGTGTTCGGCAGCTCGCTCCTCAGGCACATTGCGGCGGGCAAGGCCCCTGCGGACTTCATCAAAGTGTGGAAGGCCGCCCGGTAGCGGCCTGCCTGCGTTCAGGAACGCGCCCGCCTTCGACGCGAGATACGGCCTGAAAAGAGAATCGTTCTGCGCCCGGCGCTCCGTGATATCCTCCTTTTCGGAGGACAGGCGGATGGCCGGGCGTTTTTTTTGACGCATGGGCGGGATTTTCGCGCGGATGCCTGCCTGACAACGAAGAGATGAGCCCGCCCGCGCGGGCGCGGAGCAGCATGATCGTAAGCGTCAGCCGGAGAACGGACATTCCGGCCTTTTACGCGGACTGGTTTTTCCGCAGACTGGAGGAAGGATTCGCGCTGGTGCGCAATCCCGTGAATCCGCGCCGGGTGAGCCGGGTGAACCTTTCGCCCGACGCGACGGACGGCTTCGTGTTCTGGACCAAGAATCCTTCGCCCATGCTGAATCGGCTCTCGCGCCTCCGGGACTACGCGTATTATTTTCAGGTGACGCTCAACGCCTACGGCCGGGACGCGGAACCCGGCGTGCCTTCCAAGCGGGATGTGATCATTCCGGCGTTTCGTCGTCTTTCCGAACTCGCGGGGCGGGAGCGGGTGATCTGGCGCTATGATCCCGTGTTTTTCAGCGCTGCGTACACGATGGAGCATCACGTCCGCTACTTCGAGAGGCTGGCCGCGCTGCTTGCTCCGTGGACGAAAAAATGCATCGTCAGCTTTCTGGACGTGTATCGGAACACGCGGCGGAACATGGCGTCGCTTGGTCTGCGGGACGCGTCGATGGAGGAGCGGCGATCGCTTGCGTCGGCCTTGGCCGAGATTGCCCGGTCGCACGGTCTCACGCTGGAGGCCTGCGCGGAAGACATGGATTTTGGAGAATTCGGCATAGGCCGCGCCCGCTGCGTGGATGCCGATCTGCTCGGCAGGCTGCGGGGCGTGACGCTGAAGGCAAGGAAGGACCCGCATCAGCGCCCGGCCTGCGGCTGCGCGGAGAGCGTGGACATCGGCGCCTACGACAGCTGTCTGCACGGCTGCCGCTACTGCTACGCCTGCGCCGGACGATCGGGTGCGCCCGCGGGGGCGGGCAGGCACGAAGCCTGCTCGCCGTTTCTCGTGGGGCACGGTGAACCCGGGGACGTGGTTGTGGAAAGAGCGGGGAGAGCCTGCGGGGACAGGCAGCTTTTTTTGTGACGCGCGGCGGAAGCTTTGGCCTGCTAGGGCTGCGGACGCGCCGTCGTGGACAGAACGGCGTTCAGCCTCGCGTCGAGATCCTTTCCGGCCATGGCGCGCACGGCGGAGAGAAAATGCTCCAGAGGCAGGCCCGGACCTGCGGGCGTCGGCGCGAAGGAGCCGGGAAGCACGAGCGTTTCCTGCCGGAGCGCCGCGCTGTTCATGACGTTTTCGTCGGTGCTCAGCAGCGCCGCGGGCGTCTGACACTGGAAGGTCGCCTGCACGAGCCGTCCCTGCGGCGTGTCCCAGAGCCGGAACACCAGCATGGAGCCGGGAGGCGTGCTGTCTCTGGGGAAGGGCGTGTTGTTCCAGTGCAGGCCGAGAAGGCCCGCCACGTTGACGATGTTGGTGTCGTGCCCGGAAAAGATGACCAGCTTTGCCTTGTTGACTTCGCCCAGCGGCGAGGTTCCGGCCAGCGCTTCCGCCATGAAGAGCAGCAGCGGCATGCCTTCCTGACGGGCAATGGCGGGAAAGCGCTGAACAGCGTTCTGCACGCGGGTATGTACGGGCAGAAGGTGCAGGGCCGTGGAAGGATTCACCAGAATTTCCCCGTCTGCGGGAGCGACGGGGGCGGGCGTCCAGCGCGGACGGGCGGGAAGCGTCACGACGCCCGGCTTGTCGCTGCGGGGCGCAAGAATGATCTGCCTCGCCTTCTGCTCCACGGGCGTGCCGGGCCCGGCAGGCTGCGTCACGGGCGTCGCGGCGGGAATCATCTGGGAGCGCACCGGCCATTCCAGACTTTCAAGCAGCAGAAGTTCCGCCGTGGTGGAAGCCAGCGCCAGACCGCCGCGCAGGGAAACGCCTTCGCGGGAGCCCGGCTTGGGGTATTGCAGCAGCGTGGGCATGTCGCTCAGCGTGCAGAACGGCTGCCCCGGCTCGCACAGCTGCGGGGAGGCCGGGCCGAGCAGTGCGGAGAGTTCCGCCACGCGCCTGTCCATGTCGGCGCGAACGTCGACGAGGTCTTCTTCCAGTTCCGATTTTTCTTCGCTGGTGAGCGCAGGCGCGGCCATGAGACCGCCCCGCACGGGATGAAACACGGGATCGTGTCCGCTGCGGCTTGAGAGCGTCTTCATGCCGCAGCCCGGAGCCAGTCCTTCCAGCATGGCCGCGGCCGTGGCCAGAGTGCGCTGTTCGTTGTCGGCATAGACCAGCACGCTGCCTGCGGGCGGACATTCCGAGGCCGGAAGCAGCCCGTCGAAGGCCAGGGACTCGCGCAGGCCGGTCCATTCGCCCTCGATGAGATCCGCTCCGCGTGCCGTGAGATTGCCCGGAGCCGTGTTCCATGCGGGCCAGTCGCGGGAACTCCATGTCTCCAGCGTGGAGGGCGACTGCGTGGGCGAACGCACGCCGTGGCGGCTCAGCGCCACCACCTTGAGCAGCCTGGGCGAATCCTGAGCAAGAGCGTCCGGAAGAGGCGAACAGAAAAGAACACCCGCCAGAGCGGCAGTGACAATAAAAACGCGGCGCATGATCGGCTCCTTTTCCTGTTTTGGAAAAAGTATGGCATGCGCCGTGACGGCGGGCAAGGATTTTTAGTTTTTAGAGTGTGTTAGAGTAATGCTGTCGCGCATTGCCGCATTGCCTGAGGCCCGTTGCCGGGCCCGCTTCCGGGCCGGGCGGGCATCTTTGCCGCGCGGGCGAAGAACGCAACCATGTTGCAGCGGCGTCGGTGTGAAGCGCTGCCCGGACGGTCGGCGCGAAACGAAAATTCGAGCGCGCTGCTTGAAACGCCGTGTTCGGCCACTGGGGGGGAAAAAAGACGCAGGGGCGTGCTGTTTGAAGCGCAGTGCCCGGCGACCTCTTTGAAGCACAGGGGGAGGGCCGGTCTGATGCAAAGTGCCGAGGCGGCGCTCTGCGCTCATCGCGCCTGCGCCGGAAAGGCCTTCACCTGACGACTTCGGTTCAAAGCGCCTTTGCCGCGCGGAAGCCCCGTGTTCCGTTTACGGGCGAATTACAGTCCGCGGGAAGGGTCGCGGCGCTCCTCCACCTCGGGGAAGAAGTCCGGATCGTCCTTGTGCTCCTTGGAAACGTAGAAGGAACAGAAGCACGCGCCGTACTCGGCAATGTCGGCGTCCCGGTACACGCAGGGGCAGATGATGTCGCTGTCCTGCTGCTTGTCCGCGCAGGCCAGACGGCAGGGGCAGCACATGTAGCCGTAGCGCTCCTTGTTGGCCAGCAGACTTTCCGCCGTGCCCAGACAGTGATCGTGATCGGCGTGAAGATAGTATCCCTTGGATTCAGCTCCCTTCGCCAGATGTTCAAGCAGTTGTTCCGGAGTCATGAATCAGTGCCTCCTGCATGAGCTGTTTGCGGAATCCCACGATGACCTTGCCGCCCGGCACGAGAATGGTGGGAAACGTTCCGCGGGGATTGTAGGTACGCACTTTTTCCATGAGATCGGAACGCTGCGAGCCTGCATATTCGTCAAGATAGATGACGATGTAATCGACATTATTGGCGTCAAGAAACTTTCTCGTGTTCTTGCAGTGCTGACACGTGGTGAGGGCGTACATGATGGGCTTTTCGGAAATGGGATTCATTCCGAGCTGGTAGAGCTCCTGATCGCCCTTGAGTTCCTCCTCTTTCGGCTTGTCGGAGTCCGGTTCGGAGGTCTTTTTCCTGCGCAGAACAAGAACCGCAATGAGAACGATGACGACAACGGCGGCGGCTATGAGGGCGACGGTAGAGTTCATGGGATGGTCTCCTTACAGGATGCTTCGCCTGAAGGCGAATGAAAAAAGTATGCTCTTTTTGTGAAAAAAAGCCAGAGGCAACGGCTTTCGTTCCGCAAAAAAGCGAAAGCCGATATTTTCGTCAGTGTTTTCCGCGGCTTTTGTCGGGGCGGCGTTCCTGATCCCGGGCAGGTCTTCCCTCGTTTCTCCGGGTGCGATCGTTGTCCCGGCGGCGGGGAGAGGGACGGCGCGTTTCGTTGTCGCGCTCTTCGGGGAAGGCGCGGCCGCGCTCGGCCGGGAATCGGCGGCCGGAGTATTCGCGTCCGCGTTCAGGTGCAGCGCGGCGATGATCGCGCCGTTCGGTTGAAAATCGCCCCGGTTCGCGATCGTCCCTGCCGGAATGACGCGGAGACTCCAGGGAAAGAATGATCGCCCGGGACTTCATGTCCTTTTCGCGCGTGGGCCAGGCTTCGCAGAGCGCGCCGGGCGGCAGGTGCGACGAGGCGGGAATGAGGGCGAGACCGAGGGGCGAGCAGGCGTAGCGGGCGCGTCCGGGATAGCCGGGAACCACGAAGGCGTCGGAAACGATGCGTGCGGGCACGGGGCGTCCTTTTGGCTGCGGCTGTTCGTCGGAAAAGTGTTCCATGTCCTCTTCGCGAATCTTGCGCAGCAGAAGGAAGGACAGACTGATGGAATCCTTGTCGAGTCCGGCGCGGGCGGAAAGTTCGCGCAGCGCGGCGGGCGCGTGTTCGGCGGGCGCGTTCACATGGCACCAGGCCGTGGTTCTCCTGTTCAGCATGGGGCAGCGGCCCGCATGGGGGCAGGGCGCAAGAGGCTCGAACAGGGGCGGCAGACCGAAGTCGTCCATGTCGTCGTCCCAGTCGTCATCGACGTCTTCGCGGCGGCCCGCCTGCTCCTCGCGCAGGGCAAAGGCCGTGAGATCGCCGTATTCCGGCTCTTCGTCCACGCCGCCGAGCGCGCTCTTGCGCAGGTGCGACACGAGGCGTCCGCCCTGGCGCGTGCCGGGCTCCACGGAAAGAATGAGGCCGTCTTCGCAGAGCATGTCGGCCGCGCTTTCCAAAAGTTCGCGCATTCTGTCGCCTATCTGATGGCCGGGCCTGGCGCGGCGTTCCTCCATTTCGTTGAGCACGTTGCCCATGCACGCCATCCACAGGGAGCCGGGCTTGGCGTAGAGGCGGCGCGGAGCCTGCGTGACCGACGAGCGCATGGTGCGGATGATCCACGGGCTTTCCGGATCCAGCGCGGCGCGCATGCCCTCAAAGATGTTCCGGCCCAGTTCCAGAATGTGCGGCGTGGTGTCGCTGGCCACCAGCGTGACGGGGCGGGAGCGCAGATCGGGGCGGGAGAGCCACAGCGCGAGCGGAAGCGTGAGCGGGCCGCTGCCCATGTCGAGGATGAGCGGCTCGTCGGGAATGCGGCCGAAATCGAGTCCGGGCAGCAGCGCGGAGAGGCGCACGAGGTTCCAGGGCAGAAAATAGCGCAGATAGGCCGAGGTCAGACGGGGGGAAGTCCAGTAGGGGCGGCTCAGGCCGTCGCGTTCCGTGGTGAGCAGCGCAGAAAGATCGCGGCAGGCCATGGGGAGGTCGCGTTTCTGGGAACCGTTCATGGGCATGACGCGGTCGAGAACGAGGAACAGTTGTTCCAGCCCGCGCCGGGCGAAGCTGTCGGGAGCGGAAAAGAGAGGTGTGATCATGGAAAATCCTGTGCGGAAAAAGGCTGCCGAAAGGTTGCTGAGAGGGTGGCGTAATCCGGGGGGAAATGCAAGGCGAAAATGAACGAAAAAAGGCGGGACCCGCGTGCTGCGGATCCCGCCCTGCAGACGGAAGGATGGATTGCCTAGCCGGGATAGCGGCCGGTGCGGGCCATTTCCTGCAGGTTGGCGATGCGCTCTTCCATGGGAGGATGCGTGCTGAACATGCGGCGCATGGTGTCTCCCGAGAGCGGCGACACGATGAACATGTTTTCCGTGGCCGGATTGGCCTGCATGGCGATGTGCCTGCTGTAGGCGTCGAGATTGTTCAGGGCTCCGGCGAGGGCCAGCGGATCGCCGCAGTATTCGGCGCCCGCGGCGTCGGCCATGTATTCGCGGCGGCGGGAAATGGCCATCTGAATGAGGGTGGCGGCCAGAGGGCCGAGAATCATCATGGCGATGGCGGCCAGCGGATTGCTGTTGCCGTCTTCGTCGCGCGAACCGCCGAAGATCATGGAGAACTGCAGCATGTTGGCGATGGCCGTGATGGCGGAACCGAGCACGCCGGCCACGGTCTGGATGAGAATGTCGCGATGGGCGATGTGGGCCATTTCATGGGCGAGCACGCCGCGGAGCTGTTCCGGCGGCAGCAGGCGCATGATGCCGTCCGTCACGGCGATGACGCCGTGTTCCGGATCGCGGCCCGTGGCGAAGGCGTTGGGGGCCTCCTGCGGAACGATGAACAGCCGGGGCTTGGGCACGCCCGCGCGTCCGGCGAGCTCTTCCACTATCTGATGCACCATGGGCGCGTCTTCCGGGGAAAGTTCCTGCGCCCGGTACATGGAAAGCACGATTTTGTCGGAGAACCAGAAGCTTCCGATGTTCATGATGACGGCGAGCACGAGGGCGATGACGATGCCCTGTCTGCCGCCGAGGGCGCTGCCCATGACGATGAGCACGGCGGAAAGGCCGGCCATGAGCAGTAAGGTCTTGAGTTGGCTGGTCATAGTTTCTCCTGATGTTGTGGTCGCAAGGCCATGGGGAAAGGATAACCATGCTTCGACGCCCTGCCAAGGGCGGAATGCTTGCAAATTGTTGCAGCGGGGCCCGTCTCTCCGGGCTCCGGGGCTGCCGCAAAGGCGATCCGGGGAAGGAGCGTCCGGCCCGGGCGCAGAAATCCGCCACGGCAGGGCATGGCGCGGTCGCGGGGCGCGTCTGCGGAAGATGCTCAGTCGGCGTCGAAGGGCATGGCGGTCACCTTGCCCCGGCAGAAGACCAGACTTTCCTTCCAGCCTTCGGCCGCGGCGCAGCGGGCCAGCTCGTCGAAGTTCCAAGCCACCTGTTCGGTGGCGTGGCTGTCCGACGCGAAGGTGACGGGAAGGCCGAGCTCACGGGCGAGACGGCGGATCTTCGGGCCGGGGTAGATTTCCTGACAGGGCTTGCGCAGACCGGCGGAGGAAATTTCCATGGCCATGCCCGCGTCGCGCACGGCCGTGAGCGCGTCGCCCACAAGATCCATGCTTGCGGGCATCTCCAGCCAGCGGCGGAAGTCCTCCACGGAGAATATCTTGATGAGGTCGGGATGCGCCACGATGTTGAAGAGCCTTGTTTCGGCCATGGCCTTCATGGTGCGGTAGTACTTCTCGTAAAGGGCGCAGCGCTCTTCGAAGGAGAGCGGCGCCCAGTCGGAGGCGGCGGAGTCGAAGCCCCAGTGATCGAGAAAATGAATGCCGCCGATGAGGTAGTCGTAGTGATGTTCCGAGGTCATGGCGCGCAGGTAGGGCACTTCGTTTTCCAGCCAGTCCACCTCAAGGCCGAGCAGCACGGTGACGCCTCTGGGGGCCTGTTCTTCCTTCAGGGCCGACACTTCGGCCAGATAGTCGTTGAAGGTGGCGGCGAGATGATCGCGGTATTCCGAGGGATAGTCGTATCCCGCAGGCCGCGGGGAATGTTCGGAAAAACCCTGAACGACAAGGCCCCTGGCCTGTCCGGCGTCGAACATCTGCCGGACGCTGTCGCGCGCGTGGGAATGATTGGTGTGGGTGTGAAGATCGACTCGTATCATGGCGTTTTCCTGACGAAACAAAGGTTGAACGGGGGAGAGCATAGCCCATGTGCCCGCCGCCCGCAACGAGAACCGGCGGGGAATTTGGGAAAAGTCCGGCAAAAGCGGCGAGTTGGAGCGGCAGCGGGCCGGGGACGGGGCAAAAGCAGTCGCGCGTCTTTTTTTGCCGCGCCGTGCCGGATGCCGGGCTTGCAGGCGGGGCGGCAGGCAGCCCCGGTGCAGGGAGGGGAGGGGGAGAAGCGCTCGGCCTCGGCGGGGAGGCAAAACGGGCGCGGTCGCCCGGTACCCTCCAGAATGCGCGCAGCCGGGCGGCCGATGCATCTTTTGCGCCCCCGTTTTTCAACGGCAGCGGACGAGCGAAAGGGAACGCCGTTTCCCCTCGGGACTCTTGCGCAAACAGCCGCTTGGGGATATGGTAAACAGGCATTGTTCGCCCGCAGGGCATTCCTCAGCACAGGAGAGCGTCATGGACTTCCTTTTCTTCTTCGTCGGCATCATTGCGGTGATCTGCGCCCTTACCTATATCAAGAAAACGTCTCCCAACAGACATCATTGATCGATGGAAAAACGGCGGAAGAGGCCGTGCCTGTTCCGCTTCCTTTCCGCGTTCCGGCAGAACGGCGGTTCCGCCGTCTTGTGTGACGTCCGCGCTCAAGAGCGTCGGGCGTTTTTCTTTTCGTTTTTCGGCGCGTTGTGAGCGCGCCCGGGCCCACGGAAGCATCCATGCTGCACATTGTTCTGTATCATCCTGAAATTCCGCCGAACACCGGCAACATCGCCAGACTGTGCGCAGGCACGGGCACGCGTCTTCATCTCATAGAGCCGCTCGGCTTCTCCATCGACGACAGGCATCTGCGCCGCGCCGGGCTCGACTACTGGCCTCATGTGGATGTGACCGCGTGGCCTTCGCTGGACGCCTATCTTCGCGCCGACGGCGCAGGCCGCAGACTGGTGGCCACGAGCGCCAGACGCGGCGAAGGCGTGCATCGCTTCGCGTTTTCCGACAGGGACAGTCTGCTTTTCGGGCCGGAATCCTCCGGACTTCCCGCCGACGTGCAGGCCGCGGCGCAGGAACACGTGCGCATTCCCATCCGAAACTGCATCCGCAGCCTCAATCTGTCCACCTCGGCGGGCATCGTGCTCTACATGGCGCTCGCCTCGCTCGACGGCCTCGATAACTGGCCCGCGCAGTGAAAGCGCGCCGCCGCGGCTACTTCTGCGGCTGCGGCGGCAGGCACACGGCTTTCATCTGACGCAGATATTCCTCGTTCCTGGCCAGATAGAAGGACAGCGGCGCGGCAAAGTTGCGGCCCACCAGACCGTCCACCAGAAGCTGACTCACTTCCTTTTCCAGCATGAGAATCTGCTGCATGCGCAGCAGCACCTGCCGTTCGCTGTCGGAAAAGCGCCGCAGCATGATGTCGAGCGCATAGTTGGCCCGGGGCTGATAGAACCAGAAGTACATGAGATCGAGAGCGTTGATGATCATGTCGAGCCACAGCTGCGGATCGACGGCCTTCACGGTGCGGGGCAGCGTTTCGGGGCGTCCGAGCAGGGCCATGACGTTCTTCTCGGGGAAGAGTTCCTCAAGCCTGCCGTAGAGCGCGAGCGATTCGTGCAGACGGCTGCGGTAGTCGGCCATGCGCCGGCGTATGTTGCGGCCTCTGTCCACAATGCCGTCCACCACGCCGATGACCGTGTCCGACGCGAGCTTGACCACGAACACTGCGGCGGCCGCCAGCGTTTCCGGGCTGCCGCCGGCAAGGGTGATCATGAGCATGAGCGCCGCGTGGAAGAGCAGCGCAAGCGGGAGTGAAAGCAGAATGCAGAAAATATCCGAAAGAATGCTTTTGCTTGAAAAGCCCCGCAGCAGATGGGTGGCCACCTTGTACGCGCCGCAGCCTGCCATGAGTATGGAATAGGTGAGCAGGGGGGAGTTTACGGCGTTGACGCCCATGCCCTGTTCGAGAATACGGCAGCGCAGAATGGGTTCGAGCAGCACCACGGAAAGCCCGTTGTACATGAGGGACACGTACAGGCTCGACCAGCTTACGTAGCTTTTCCAGTGCAGCACGGAGGAGCGGTGCAGACCGCCGCTGCCGAGCACGGCCTGCAGAATGTTGCGCAGCCCGGAAATGAGGAACCAGAGCGGCGCGCCGATCCAGGCGAGCAGGCCCGTCTGCGTGAACAGGAAGGACAAAAATGCGGGAATGAATCCCACCACCACGCAGAGCGCGTTGGAGAAGCCGGTGTTGAGGTAGTGGCTCTTTTCCAGCAGACTTTCGCTGCGGGGTTTGGCGGGCATGAAGCCGTTGGTCATGTTCGCGTCCGTGCCGCCGAGAGTGATGATGTTGCCCCGCGTGGAGCTCACGTCGGCGGTGGCGATGGAGCAGTCGCCGTGATTGCAGACCACGGTGTTTTCCGAAACGGGCGTCCATTCAGTGTGGCTGTCCTGCCGGAAATGGCGGAAACCCGGAATGCGCCGCAGCAGGCATTCCAGACGCGAGGATTCTTCGCCCGGGGCGTCGGAACTGTAGGTGACCTGTTCGAGCAGCTCGGTGCGCAGCGGCAGCAGAAGATGCGCGGAGCGGCGCGGATCGTTCAGTTCTCTGCGGGCGCGCAGGGGCAGGGTTTCGGGATAGGCGAGGCCCATGCCGTAGCGGTGACCGGGGCGGCTCGTGGAATCGGTGCCCATGGTGGCGCGCAGCTTGGCCGTCTGATAGTAGCCGCAGAGCACGGGAATGTTCTGAAGAATGATGCGCAGCTTGCGCACGCGTGGAGACTTCGGCGCGTCGGCGGAGTGCAGAGTGGCGCTGCCGCGCGGCGTGCTGAATCCTTCCTGTTCGGAAACCTCGGGCAGGGCTCCGGCGTCCCGGAGCATGCCGATGATGATCTGCTTGAGCCGCGGCACGCTGCCTTCGTTGATGGCGCGCTGCAGCTCGTTGATGGACTGCAGATGCTCCAGATCGCCGTTCTGCCAGTCCTTGAGATTGAAGAGCTCCAGGTGCGTGATGCGACCCTGGCAGTCCCAGAGCAGATTGAGCACGTCTTCGGCGGAGAGCCGCGCCAGATTCAGGGTGATGCGGCAGCCGCTCTTGAGATCGCACAGCCGCGTGAGCAGGTGCAGCGGCGTCTGATTGAGCAGCTCCGGGCAGTCGGCGGATTCGCAGGCGTTCTGGAGCGCGGACGTTTCGGGAAAGAGTTCGGGATCGTTCAGTCTGGCAATCACGGTTTCGGTGGTGAACTTGTCCAGAATGTCGAGTTCGTGCATGAAGCCGAGGCTCTCTTCCGCGGAAACGTCGGGGGAGGCGAGCAGGTCGCGGATGTGCCGGGCGCGCTTCTCCAGCAGAGGAAAGAGCTTTTTATGAATGAATTCGGCAAGGTGCAGCAGCGACGCCTGACCGTGTCCCACAAAGAGCATGAATTCGTGCGCATCCAGCTCTTCGGGCGTTTCGTGGAGCATGGGCTCAAGGCGGAAGCGTTCGATGCGGTTCCAGTATTCGAGCAGGCGCAGAATGCGTTTTTCCAGCCAGCGCGTGGCGGCGCGGCCCTCGTTCATGAGCGTGGACATGGCCGGCGTGGAAAGAAAGGCGATGAAGTCTTCGTCGTTGGTGAAGCCGCGCGGTATCCAGATGAGATCGACCAGACGCCCGAGGTAGGGTGCGTGGAAGAGCAGCCCTATGCGCACGGTGATGCCCATGATGCGCGCGGCGCGGATGAGTTCGCTTGCGGCCTCGGGGGCAACGTAGTTGTAGTAGATGACGGTAAGGGAGCGTATGCCCTTGAGCCAGGCGTCCATGATGAGGTGCGTGGCGTTCTTGCGGCCCTTGGTGTTGGCGTCGTGAACATGGTTGTCGAACACGGCCTGGTTCCAGTCTTCGGGCATTTCCAGCATGAAGTAGCGGTGCAGGAGCCGGCGCACCACGGCGTGACGGCCGCTGGCCGCCTGACGGAAGTCGTGGGCGAGACGAAGCTGGGTTTCAAAATCGCCGTGGGAGCGCACGAGTTCCTTCATGAGCTGCACGAGCACGCGGCCCGTGTTGATGCGCAGAGAGGTACGCGCCATGACGAGCACTTCGTCGCGCAGGGCGGTGAGCGCTTCGATTCTGTCGTCGGCCCGGCCCTGGGAGAGGGTGTCGAGCAGCCGCAGCACGGCGGAGGCCATGCGCAGCTCCACGGGCACGGCGAGCTCCATGATGCCGGAAGGACTGAGCTGCGGCATGAGGCTGGGCAGGCCTTTCTGGCTTTTCGTCACGGTGCGGTTGATCATGGCGAGAAGCTGATAGTCCTGGGGATCGAAGCGGAGAGAGCGATGTGTCATGACGGTACCTGCGGCATAAAAAAATGGGTTTCCATAGTAGTACGACGGGCGTCGGGGCGCAAGCCGCAGGTCGGAGCGTCCGGCAAAAAGGCGGGAAAAATTGCAGTGCTCCGCTGTGAAACATGAGAGTTTTACAGAAGAAATCGGGGCGTTATACAGACCTGCTTGACAGATTTTTTCCCGGATGAGATATTAGGCCCCCTATGAGACGTGTACGGAAGACGACAGACGCTTTGAAGCGTGTCGCGCTTCCGTCGTTTTCCTCCGTTCCCGAGGTCCTCTGAAGAATGGACTTTCGGCTTGCCTTGCGCATCGGAGCCGCGCCCCGTTCCGGGAGTGATCGCGGCGGACAGAGGAAAAAAAGGGCGATTTCCGCTCCACGCAGCCAGGATCGCAGACGGATCGGCCGCGTGACTTCATCTCAACCCGGAGTCTGCATGACATCATCTTCCTACCGAAGTCTGATGGCAGTGTGCGGAGCGTGGCTGTTGTGCCTGTTCCTTGCCTTGCCGTCGGCTTATGGCCAGGATGCCTCTTTCCAGTCGGGCGTGGCCTCGTGGTACGGCCCCTGGCATCATGGAAAGTCAACCGCTACGGGTGAAGCCTTCGACATGTTCGCCATGACGGCGGCTCATCGCACGCTTCCCCTCGGCACACTGGTCAAAGTGGAACACAAGGCCACCGGCAAAAGCGTCATCGTGCGCATCAACGACCGCGGGCCTTATTCCAAAAACAGAATTATCGACTTGTCGTTTGCGGCCGCCGACAGTCTCGGCCTTTCCGAGACGGGCGTTTCTCGAGTGACCCTCCAGATCGTCGGAGACAGCGAGGGTCATCCGCTGCTGAGTTCTCAGGCCTTTTTCGTCAAGCTGGCGGAAACGCAGGTGTCTTCCGACGCCGTGGCGCAGCAGCTGCGCCGCCTTATCCGCCTGGGCCTGTACGACGCGGCCTCCCTGCTGCATACGCGCGACGGCCTGATGGCCATCGGCCCGTACGCGAGCTTCCAGGAATCGCAGGATGCGCTGGTGCGCGTGGCCACCACCCACCCCGGAGCCAGCATCATGCTTGCGGAGAAAAACTCCATGTCCCCGGCCGTTCAGGCCGTGGCCGAAAGGTAGCTTCGCCCCCGGAAAAGGCGAACCGACCTCGCGGCGCGTGAGAAACGCCGCCACACGATGCGCTTGCCCCCGAGCTTCAGGCCCGGGGGCTTTTTTTTGCCCTGCGGCCTGGCGGAGGCGTTTCGCGCGGCGGATTTTTGTGCGGACGCGGCGGAACGCGCTTGTTCCCCATGGGCATCCTTTTTGAAAAAGGCGGATGCCCGGCACGCTTGCGCGCGTGTCCTGCCGCGACGCGAGAACATTTTCGTGCCGCATAGCCCGTGGAAAAGCAAGGATTTTTTTGCCGGACGGCGGGCGGCTCCCGACGGGACGGACAGGTTATCATGAACGATATTAAATAGTAATGATAATCTTTACTATTTACAAAAATTGTCGACCGTGGCATGTTCTCCTCAAAGGCGTCATGGGAATTTTCTCACACGGCACCTCATGGTGCGCAACCAAGGAGCAAGCTTATGGCTGACAAGAACGACTGTCTGACTACCGGCAGCGGTGCGCCCGTAGCCGACAACAATCATGCGCTGACTGCCGGCCCCCGCGGTCCCATGCTGATGCAGGACGTCTGGTTTCAGGAGAAACTGGCCCACTTCGATCGGGAGGTCATTCCGGAGCGGCGCATGCACGCCAAGGGCTCCGGAGCCTACGGAACCTTTACGGTGACGCACGACGTCACGAAGTACACGAAGGCCTCGCTTTTTGCCGAGGTGGGCAAGAAAACGGAAGTGTTCGCGCGCTTTTCCACGGTGGCGGGCGAGCGCGGCGCGGCGGACGCGGAGCGCGACATCCGCGGCTTTGCCGTGAAGTTCTATACGGATCAGGGCAACTGGGACATGGTGGGCAACAACACGCCGGTGTTCTTCCTGCGCGATCCGCTCAAGTTCCCGGATCTCAATCACGTGGTCAAGCGCAATCCGCGCACCAACATGCACAGCGCCGCGGACAACTGGGACTTCTGGACACTGCTGCCCGAAGCGCTGCATCAGATCACCGTGGTCATGAGCGATCGCGGCATTCCGGCGTCGTACCGGCACATGCACGGTTTCGGCAGCCATACCTACAGCCTCATCAATGCCGAAAACAAGCGCTTCTGGGTCAAGTTCCACTTCAAGACGCAGCAGGGCATCAGGAACCTCACGGACGCCGAAGCCGAAGCGCTCATCGGCCGGGACAGGGACAGCCATCAGCGCGATTTGTACGAGCACATTGAAAAGGGCGATTTCCCCCGCTGGACGCTGTACTTCCAGGTCATGCCGGAAGAAGACGCCGAAAAGCTGCCCTATCATCCGTTCGATCTGACGAAGGTATGGTATCACAAGGATTGCCCGCTCATCGAAGTGGGCGTGCTGGAGCTGAACCGCAATCCTGAAAACTATTTTGCCGAGGTGGAGCAGGCGGCGTTCAATCCCGCGAATCTGGTGCCCGGCATCGGCGTTTCGCCGGACAAGATGCTTCAGGGACGGCTGTTCTCCTACGGCGACGCGCAGCGCTACCGTCTGGGCGTCAATCACAACATGATTCCGGTGAACAGGCCCCGCTGCCCCTATCACAGCTTCCACCGCGACGGCGCCATGCGCGTGGACGGCAATTACGGCAGTTACACGAGCTACGAGCCCAACAGCGCGGGGGCCTGGCGCGAGCAGCCGGAATTTGCGGAACCGCCGCTCAGGATCAGCGGCGACGCGGCCCGCTGGGACTATCCCTGCGACGACGCCGACTACTTCGAACAGCCCGGCAAACTGTTCCGTCTGATGTCGCCGGAACAGCAGGAAGCGCTGTTCGGCAACACGGCAAGGTCTCTGGGCGACGCGCCCAGGGAAGTCAAGCTGCGTCACATCCGCCACTGCTTCAAGGCTGATCCGGCGTACGGCATCGGCGTGGCCCGGGCCTGCGGCATTCCGGAAAGCGAAATTTAGTCAGCGGATATTCCGGCGTTTCCATCCTCCCGGGAAACGCCGGACATAAGGAAAGGCAGGCGCGCCGGAGCGGCATGCCTGCCTTTGTGTTTTTTTCGGCGCAGGGCATTTTGCAGGCTGCGCGCTTGCAGAAGCAAGGCGGGCGACCTGGGTGCGTCCGGGCAGGCGCAGAGGGGGGGACGTCCGCTGTGTCGCGGGGCGCTTCATTTAAATTCCGTGTGTCGAAGCGTTCGGCGCGGCGTTGCGAGGGACGCCGCGCGGCTTCATCTCTGCGAATTCAGGCGCTCGGGGTGATGTTCAGGCGGACAGGGGCCGAAGCGTCAGAAAAGTTCCCGCGCCAGCGCTTCGGCCGCGCGATGCGCGCTGCCGGGCCTGCCGCAGCGTTCGCGAAGCTCTTCCAGATCGTGCACGATGCCGTCCAGCTTTTCGGGGTGTTCGAGCCAGTCCGCCACGCGTCGCGCCATGGGTTCGGGGTCGGCGTCCTTTTCGATGTGCTCGGGAAACACGGTGCGGTTCATGATGAGGTTGGTCAGGCTGATCCACTTCACCTTGATGACGCGAAGGGCGATCTGATACGAGAGCGGGGATACCTTGTAGGCCACGAGCGTGGGCACGCCCGCAAGACCCGTTTCCAGCGTGGCCGTACCCGAGGCCGCAAGAATGCACTGAAACGAGCGCATGAGGCGGTAGCGGTCTGCGCCGTCGTGCATCACGAGGGGCGCGTCGCAGTGCCAGAGCGAGCGCAGATGCTCTTCGGAAAAGTTCGAGGAGCGTATGCAGTGAAATTCCAGATCGGGAAACTTTTTCGTGAGCAGCGCGGCCGCGCCCGCAAAGGCCGGCATGAGGGAATCCACTTCCTTGCGGCGGCTGCCGGGCATGAGCCCTATGCGGTGCGGAACGGGAGAGACGTCCTTGATGGACGCGTAATCCACAAGATCCACCAGCGGATTGCCCACATACTCGACGTCCATGCCGTGGGCGTGGTAGAAATCCACCTCAAAGGGCAGGATGGAGAAAATGCGGCGCACGTGTTCCTTCAGGAATTTCACGCGGCCCGTGCGCCACGCCCACACCTTGGGCGGAATAAAATAATAGACGGGAATGTTCAGGGCACGGGCTATCTTTGCCACACGGAAGTTGAATTCCGGCGCGTCGATGAGCAGCACGGCGTCCGGACGGATGCGTTCCATTTCCCGGCGGATGCGGCGCAGAAGTCCGAAGATGCGCGGCAGACTGGTCAGCACTTCCACAAGGCCCATGACGGAAAGCTCTTCCACGCGCAGCAGATTTTCCTGACCGGCGCGGGCCAGATTGTTGCCGCCCATGCCCACGACGCGCAGCGCGTCCTTCGGCGTGATTTCGCGCAGAGCGGCAAGCAGCGCGCCGCCCTGAAGGTCGCCGGAAATTTCACCGGCATTGATCCACAGTGTCTTCATGGGAAACCTCGCGATCTGTCCCGGCGAAGCGCTTCAGGGCAGGGTAGAAGGCGTTGATGAGCGCTCCGGCCGCCAGCGTGAACGCGAGGCGGAAGCCGAGCAGGCCCCACAGGCTGCCGCCCACGAGGGTGAGCAGCAGCGTGTCTTCGATGAGGGAGTGGGAAAGCCCGAGCAGGGAGATGGCGCAGAGCGCGTCCTGACGGGAAAGCGTGCCCTGCTGGGCGTTTTTGATGAGTATGCCGCTGCCGTAGAGCAGGCCCATGGTGAAGCCGATGACCACGATGGACACGGCCTTGGGGGAAACGCCGAGCAGGCGCAGCGCCGGGCCGAGCAGGCGGCCCATCCAGTCGGAAATGTGGAACACGTCGAGAAAGCGCTGCAGCAGCATGACGGCGCAGATGATGACGTACATTTCGGCCAGCGTTTTTACCTGCTGAATCAGCCAGTCGCTCCAGGATGTGGTGGCCCCGGCGGAAAGCAGGATGGCGGCCGGCTGCTGAAGCAGGCCGAAGCCGTCGAGAACAAGATGCAGCAGAAAGGCGGCGAGAATGCCCGAGCCGAGGCGCAGGAAAAACTGAAACGGCATGGACACGCCGCATTGCCCGGCGATGCGCACTTCGAGAATGAGGCTGTGCGCAATGAGCACCAGCACGCCGAACACCGTGGTCTGGGCGACGGTGAGCTCGGGAAGCTGCGGCGCAAGGGAAATGAGCACCATGAGGCCGGAATACATGCTCACCAGAATGCAGGAGATCCAGGCGAGACTCAGCTCCGCGGGCAGGCCGACGAGATCCATGACCGGACGCATGGGCAGCGAGATCCAGGGAATGAGACCGCTTTCTTCCAGAATCTTCACGAGCACGACGATGGGTATGAGAAAGCGGAAAATGCCGAGGGCGACTCTGTGACCGTCGCGCCAGCAGTCCGACAGGTGTTTCAGAAGAGCGTTCATGATGCCATCCGTGCGTGAGGGCGGGCCGGAAAGAAGAGGGCGGAGCGCCGTGGGAGAAGGGGGGGCGTTTTGTTCGGAACGCGCCGGGAGAGGCGGGAAGCGGCGGCGTTTTTGCGGACGCCTGCGGAAAGGCTTGCGTTCCTGCGCCGAAGAAAGAGGGTTGTCCGCCGGGGAAAGCGCGCTGCGGCGCGGCAAAGGGCGGGGGAAAAAGAGGTTTTTTGCGGAACGCATCCGCGGTTCGGGCGGGGGCATCGCTCCCGCCCGGAAGGCGTTTATTTTTCGCGGTCGAGATAGCCGTAGCGGGCGGACACGCCGTCGGTGCGGCTCACGATGCGGTCGGCCACTTCGTCCACGGTGTCGGGCGTGACGATGCCGAGATCGCGCACGAGATAGTATTCCATGGAGCCTTCGGAAAGGGCGAGAGTCCAGACCACGGCGTACACGGAGCCCACGCCGGGACGGGAGGGAAATTCCGCCGCCGTGGAAAGCAGAATGCGGAACTTGGCCTCGCGCGGAGGATTGGCGGGATTGGAGCTGTTGATTTTTTTCTGCAGGCTGTTGAAGAGGGCCACGCCGATGCTGTCGTCGCCTTCAAATTCCACAACGACGGGGGTGCGGCGCTCCGCCTTGCGGGGTGCGTCGTCGGCCGCAAAGGCGGCGGAGCTCACGCACAGGCAGGCGAGCAGGGCCGATGCGGCAAAAAAACGAAGAGCTTTCATGCAATCTCCCTCGGCTGAAGGTCAGCCGTGTGGGCGCGGCAGCGCCGCGCGATGTGAGCCGGGGGGCCGGCAAAAAGCGTTAGAAACCTTCTTCCAGCGGCGGCCAGATCAGGGCGAGTTCCGGCTGCGGAACCTGCGGACGGCTCGACGGCTCAAGGAGCACGCGGCGGCCGTCGAGGCGCAGACGGTCTTCGGCCAGCCACTGCAGCGCCTGCACGTAGATGCGGTGCTCGAACACGTGAATGCGATTGAGCAGCGCTTCGTCGTCTTCGTCCTGACGCACGGGAAGCGTGGCCTGAACGATGATGGGCCCGCCGTCCATGACGGGATCCACGATGTGCACGGTGCAGCCGCTGAACTTGGCGCCGTACTGCCAGGCGTCGCGCGCGCCGTGCGTGCCGGGGAAGGCGGGAAGCACGGCGGGGTGAATGTTCAGCACGCGGCCGGGAAAGGCGTCGAGAAACACGGGCGTGACGAGACGCATGTATCCGGCAAGGGCCACGGTGTCCACGCCGGCGGCGGTAAGTTCCTCCACCATGCGTCTGTCGAAGGTTTCGCGGTCGGGAAAGGTTTTGTGATCGAGGCACAGATGCGCGATGCCGTGCCGCTCGGCGCGGTCGAGCACCGGCGCGCCCGGGCGGTTCGCAATGATGATGCGGATGTCCGCATCGAGCCTGCCTGCCTCCACGGCGTCGATCATGGCCTGGGCGTTGGTTCCGCTGCCCGAGGCGAGAATGCCGAGCTTGAGGGTCATGCGCGCTCCTTGTGCGCAAAGGCCGCGCACACGGCGTCCACCATTGCGGGAATGGTGAAGGATTCCGACTGAATGTCGGGCTCAAGGCCCAGCGAACGCATGGTTTCCGCAGTCACGGGGCCGATGGCGGCAAAATGCACGCCCGGATGCTTCTTCAGCTCGTCGAGCGGAATGGAGGCAAGAAAATTGCGCACCGTGGAGGAGGAGCCGAAGGTCACGCAGTCGAGCGTGCCCGCTTCGAGCGCTTCCATGACCTTGTCGCGGTTTTCCTCGGAAGGCACGTTTTCGTAGGCGGCAATGACGTCCACGTCGGCTCCGGCTTCGCGCAGGGCGCGGGGCAGCACGTCGCGGGCTTCCCTGGCGCGGGGCAGCAGCACCTTCTGGCCCTTCATGCCGAGTTCGAGCATGGCCTGCGCCACGCCTTCCGCCACGTAGGAGGAGGGCACGAGGTCGGGGCGAATGCCCATTTCTTCCACGGCCTTCGCCGTGGCCGGGCCGATGGCGGCCACCTTCACGGAGCCGAGGGCGCGGGCGTCGAGCTTGAGCGCGGAGAGGCGCTGCCGGAAGAAGCGCACGCCGTTCACCGAGGTGAACACCACCCAGCCGTAGCGGGAAAGATGACTCACGGCTTCGTCGAGTTCGGCGTAGTCGGGCATGGGAACGATCTTGATGGTGGGGAACTGAATGACGCGCGCGCCCTTTTCCGCCAGAAGCGCGGCGCTGCCGCTGGCCTGCTCGCGCGCCCTCGTGACCACCACGGTGCGGCCGAAGAGGGGCTTTTTCTCGAACCAGTCGAGCTTGTCCTTGAGGCGCACCACGTCGCCCACCACGATGATGGAAGGATTGGTGAAGCCTTCGCGCACGGCGGCGTCCGGCAGATCGGCCAGGGTGGAGGCGAGGGAACGCTGCCTGTCGGTGGTGCCCCAGTACACCAGGGCCGCGGGAGTATTCCCGTCCATGCCGGACTCGATGAGCTTGGCCGCGATGTCGGGCAGATTCTTCATGCCCATGAGAAAGACCAGCGTGGAGGCGCTGCGGGCGAGAGCCTTCCAGTCGTGAACGGATCCGGGCTTGGTGGGATCTTCGTGACCGGTGATGATGGTGACGGAGGACGACCAGGCCCGGTGCGTGAGCGGAATGCCCGCGTAGGCCGGACCGGCAATGGAACTGGAAATGCCGGGAATTTCCTCAAAGGGAACGCCCGCGTCCACGAGTTCCTCGGCCTCTTCGCCGCCGCGTCCGAAGATGTAGGGATCGCCGCCCTTGAGGCGCGCAACAACCTTGCCCTCCTTCGCCTTGGCGATGAGCAGCTTGTTGATGTCGCCCTGTTTCATGGCGTGATTGCCGGCGATTTTGCCTACATAGATGAGTTCGGCATCGGGCCGGGCCAGGGCGAGGAGTTCCTCGCTGGAAAGATAGTCGTACACCACGACGTCCGCTTCAGAAAGCACCTTTCTGCCTTTGCAGGTGAGCAGGCCGGGATCGCCGGGGCCTGCGCCGATGAGATAAACGTACATCCGTCCTCCGGGTCTTGAATTCAGGCGCAGTGTACTTATTAATAGGATGGTGAGCAAGACTTTCCTCGGCGGGCCTCTCTGCGCGTTGTCACCTTGTGAAAGTTCTTGTGGGCGCAGACTTGTTTTTTTGCGCTTTGTGAGGTAATCTTCATCAGCTTTCCTCCGGTGCATCCTTGCGCCGGTCCGGCCGCCCCGGCAATAGCTCTCGCCGGGAAATATATGGAATAATTCCATATACTTTTATCCATGAAACGGTGATGCGGCGGGCGGTTTGGAAGCGTGGTGCGGAAATGTGGCCGGGGCAGATTGCCCCTGTCAGGATGCAAGTTGGCGGACAACGCGACAGGAGACAACCATGAGCATCTTTTTCTACTGTTTGGCCTATGTGGCGGTTATAGCCTTCGTGGCCGTGGCTCTGATGAGAATCATCGGCTATCTCAAGAAACCTCAGCATCTGCGCTGGGAACTGTATCCCGTGGCGCATGAAGACCCTGAAAAGGTCGAATACGGCGGCAGCTACCTTGAAAACACCGAATGGTGGAAGGACAAGTATCGCAGCTGCATGGTCGGCGCTCTCAAGGGCTTCCTCATCGAAGCTCTGTTCCTCAAGGCCGTGTGGGAACACAACCGCACTCTCTGGGTGCGCACGTATCCCTTCCACATCGGTCTGTACCTTCTCATCGGCGCCATGGGCATGACCATTCTGTCTGCCCTCGGCATGCTCGCCGGCGCCGACGGCTTCGTGACCTTCTGCACCGTGATCACCGTGATCTGCGACGTGTTCGGCTTTGCCGGCATCCTGTTCGGCTCCATCGGCCTCATTCAGCGCCGTCTGTGCGACAAGGGGCTGCGCAAGTACACCACCAACGAACACTTCTTCAACCTCGGTCTGTTCGGCGTGTACGGCCTGTTCGGCCTCATGCTGTGCCTCGGTCACGGCGTGTACGACTTCGCCCTCATGGGCAACAGCTTCATCTATGGCATGTTCACCTTCACTGCCATGGAACTGACTCCCCTCTACGTTCTCTATCTGCTGATCGGCTTCTTCATGTTCTTCTGGGTGCCCTACAGCTTCCTGGGCCACCTCTTCATGAAGTACTTCACCTGGCACGACATCCGCTGGGGCGATGCTCCCACCATCAACAATCCCAAGCTTCAGAAGCAGCTTGCCAACAACCTGAACCTGCCCGTCAGCTGGCGCGCCCCGCATGTTCAGGGCGACGGCAAGAAGACCTGGGCTGAGGTTGCCACTTCCAACCCCGAGAAGCAGGACTAAGGAGCTCCATACATGAAAACTTCGCAGGAACTTACCTTTAATGATCTGTCGAGGGAAGAAGGGCTGCTCACCACGGTTGATGTGAATACCCTTCGTCCCATGCCCGTGGACTACCAGACCTTCCCCTGGAAGGTCATCACCGACGAGCAGAAGAAGCAGTACTGCTGCCTGCTCGACGACATCAACGTTCTGCTCATTCCCGTGCCTCAGACCAAGGCCGAGGAAGAAGAGATCGTCAATCGCTTCCTCGACGGCGTGCGCAAGCTGTTCACTCCCGAGAACAACTGGACCTGCCTTGCCATGCTCGACACCACCATGGACTACTGCGCGCAGTGCAACTCCTGCTCCGAGGCCTGCCATCTGTACGAAATGTCCAACGAGCATGAAATGTATCGTCCGAACTTCCGCTCCGAGCTGTTCCGCCGCATCTACAAGCAGTATGTGAAGAAGGAACCCCTCGCCAAGTGGCGTTACGGCGACACCGAACTCAACTGGAAGACCGTGGTGCGTCTGGCCGAACTCTCCTACCGCTGCAACCTGTGCCGCCGCTGCGCTCAGGTTTGCCCCATCGGCGTGGACAACGGCCTCGTCGCCCGCGAACTGCGCAAGCTCTTCAGCCAGGAATTCGGCTGGAACCCCCGCGAACTGCATGAAAAGGGCACCAAGCTGCAGCTCGAAGTCGGTTCCTCCACCGGCATGAATCCCTCCGTGGTTCAGGAAACCGTGGAATTCATCGACGAAGACTACGTCGAAACCACGGAATACGAATTCAAGACCCCCTGGGACGTGCCGAACGCCGACATTCTGCTCATCCACAACGCCGGCGAAATGCTCGCCTGGCCCGACAACATCGCGGCCTTCTCCCTCATTTTTGAAGCCGCCGGTCTGTCCTGGACCCTGAGCTCCGAAATCGCCGGCTACGACTCCGTGAACTACGGCGTGTTCTACGACGACGTGCAGGCCGCCCGCGTGGCCATCAAGCACGCCGAAGCCGCCAAGAAGCTCGGCGTCAAGAAGATCGTGCTCGGCGAATGCGGTCACGCCCACAAGGCCCTCACCGTCATTGCCGACCGCATCCTGCCGCCCGACCTGAACATTCCCCGCGAAAGCTGCTTCCCGGTGCTGCGCGACATCGTGCTCGGCGGTCGCCTCAAGCTCGATCCCAGCCGCAACAACTTCCCCGTCACCCTGCACGACCCCTGCAACCTGGTTCGTCTCATGGGCGTGGTGAAGCCTCAGCGCGACGTTCTGCACGCCATCTGCCCGCAGTTCCGTGAAATGACGCCCCACGGCGTGGAAAACTACTGCTGCGGCGGCGGTTCCGGTTTCGCCATCATGACGCGCAACAACATCAACGAATGGCGCATGAACATCACCGGCCGTAAAAAGATGGAACAGATCTGCGGAGCCTTCAAGGACTGCCTCGGTCCTGAAGTCAAGAAGTACATCTGCGCTCCCTGCTCCAACTGCAAGGGCCAGATCCGCGAACTGCTCGAACAGAACAATCTGCTTGAGAAGAACGGCATGCAGTACGGCGGCCTTGTCGAACTCATCGTCAATGCCATGACCGACGTGAAGCCCGGCTTCATCAAGTGGGAAGAAGAATAAGAACAACGGCGGGAGGAAGAGCGATCTTCCTCCCCTGAGAACGACAGGACGGAGGCTCCGGCTTCCGTCCTGTTTTTTTATCCGCGGGGAAAACGTCAGTCGGGCAGGGGAGGCGTTCACTGACGGCAGCGAAGTTTCGGGGCCGGGCCGGGCGTCCGGCGGCTCCGGTGCGTCGCAGGACTGTTTTTCATGGAGATTCGTCCGGGGGAAGCAGAGGCGGCGGAAGACAGGGCGGCAGAGTCGGCGCGACGGGCGATCAGGCAGTGTGCGGATTTGTCGAAGCCGGACCGCATGCATGCGCGCGTTAATGACGCAGCGGAGCAACGGCTGGGGAACATCACATGCGGCATCATGACGGGAAAGCCGACGGAAAGGGCAGGGGGGAGCCCGGGCAGCGCTCGTCCGTCGGGCACATCCACCGGGGAGGCGGAAGCATTCGGAGACTGCCGGAGATGTTTGCTCCGGACTCCGCGCGGCTGGCATGACGGGGGGCTGGTTCCGCGCAGATTCACGGAGAATGTGTTGTCAGGAGGGCCCGATGTTCGTGCGGGCCGGGAGAGGGGAGCTCGGCAGCGCGCGGGAGTTCAACGAGGGGCATTGCCGCGACGCAGGAACAGTCGGGGCGGACAGTGGAACCGGAAAAAGGCGGACGCGACAGCGACGCTCCGTCGCGGGGAGCGCAAATCGTTTTGTTCCCGTCTGGACAAGGCGAAATAGCCAGAGTATAACTCTGCTCAATTTACCGGCGATCAATCTGCAACCTGCGCGCCGCGCCAAACGCGAGCCCGAGGAGGAATTATGGACTTTTTCTGGACGTGCTTCATGGTCGGGCTGGGCTGGTGCTTCGGCGGCGTTGTCGGCGGGGCCACGGGCATAGGCACCATCATGGTGGCCATGCCCCTCATGACGGCGGTGCTCTCGCCGGGCGACGCCGTGCTGGTTTCCTGCCTCACGGGGTTGTACGGCACGGTTCATCTTTCCTATTCCTACCGCAAGTCGTGCTGCTGGCGGGAGATTCGCGATCTTGTCATCGGCGCGGTGCCGGGCTGCTTTCTCGGCGCGCTGGTGCTGCGCGTGGCCTCCATGCAGACCCTTCAGCTCATGGTCTGCGCCATGCTCGCCTGCTTCATCGCCATGCAGTGCTTTCACAAGGCGGCCTCGTACCGCCTGCCGGATTCCACGATCATCGGCATTGCGGCCGGTCTCGTCTGCGGCTTCGTGAGCGGCTCCGTGGCTATGGTGGGGGCTCCGCTCGGCATTTACGTGCTCATGAAGCACTGGTCCGCCGACAGGGCGCGCGGCAACATGAGCGTGTTCTACGTGTTCACCAGCGTGGCTTCCGTGCTTTCGCAGGCCTTTGCCGGATTGTACACCGTGACGTTGTTTCAGGTGTCGCTCGCGGGCGTGGCGGGCTGTTTTCTGGGGCAGATTGCGGGCGTGCGCCTCGGCCGCCGCATCAATCAGCAGCTTTTTCAGCGCATCGTGCTGGGATTTCTGGCCCTTGCCGCGGTGATTCTTTTTGCCCGTGCCATGGGATGGTAATATTTCCGCGTTATGCTTTGCGCGAAAAGGCCCGTTCGGCTCTTCCCAGCGGCGCTTTTCGTGATTATGGTATTGGTGACTGTACCCGCTCCGTTTCGGGGCGGATGGTCGATAACTCAGCCCATAAGGAATGAACATGAACAAATGGAAAACTTTCGCCCTCTGCGCGGCCTGCCTCGCCACGCTCTCCTTCTCCATGCCTGACTATGCGGATGCCGCACGTCTCGGCGGCGGGCGAAGCTTCGGCAGTTCCTCCATCATGAGCCGGCCGGCCACGCCGCCTTCCGGCGCTTTCCGCGGAGGCTCCTCCTCGGTGCAGCGTCAGGCCCCCATGGCCAGCACGGCCAACGGCGGCGCCGCCACCATGGCCCGCAACAATACCGGTCTTCTCGGCGGCCTGTTCGGCGGCCTTCTTGCCGGCACGCTGCTGGGCTCCCTGTTCGGCGGTCACGGCATGGGCGGCGGCATGCTGGGCGGCGTGCTCAATCTGATTATTCTCGGCCTGCTTGTGTACTTCGGCGTGCGCATGTTCCGTCGCTTCCGCGGCGGTCAGGCTTCTTCCGACAGCAACGAACGTCAGGCCTACCGCTACGACGCTCCCCGCGACTACGAAGCGCCTCGTCAGGCCTCTCAGGGCGGCGCATGGGACAATCTGCGCTCCGAACAGCCGGTTCAGCAGGCTGCGGAAGCGCAGAACGACGTGGTTCTGCCCGCCGACTTCGATCAGGACGAATTCCTGCGCGGAGCCAAGGCGGCCTATACGCGCCTCCAGGCCTCGTGGGATCGCCGCGATCTTGACGACATCGCCAACTTCGCCACCGAAGACGTCATGCGCGAACTGCGCGAGCAGGCGAAGCAGGATCCGAATCCCGGCAAGACCGAAATTCTGCTGGTGAACGCTTCCGTCATCGAGGTGCGCGACGAGGGCGATCTGCGCCGCGTGGCCGTGTACTTCGACGTGCTCATGCGTGAAGATCAGCGCGCCGCCCGTCCCGAACAGGTGCGGGAAGTGTGGCACTTCGTGTGCTCCCGCGCCGAGGGCGACAGCTGGAAGCTCGACGGCATTCAGCAGCTTGCCTGAACTTGAAAAAAAACGGACGCCCCGCCTCCGGGCGTCCGTATCCGGCCGGTTCCTCCGTCGGGGGGAGCCGGTCTTTTTTTTGCGCTCTTTCGGCGCGGATGCGCGTTGTTGTGCCGAAAAGACGGCTCGCCGGGAGCGTTTTTGCCGCGGCGCTCCGGCGCAGAGGGCGCGCGATGTTCCCTTTCCGCGCCCGGGAGGACATGATTGTTGACCGCACGGGCAATCCGCGCCATCCACGGCGGGGAAAAGGCGTCCTTTCCGGCGTTATTATCAATGTTTTTGCGTGATTACTCATGCCGCTCACGGTTGCATCCGGTTTCTTATCATGCGCGTTCTGCTAGTCTGAGCCCTGTTCCGGGATGATCCGGAACAGGAAACATGGAGAGCGTGTCATGAAGAGAATGCTTTCGATTCTGGCTTTTCTGGTGCTGTCGATACCTTCGGCGGCCTGTGCGGAATGGGCTCTGGTGCGCGGATCGGGAAATGTCGGCGCTTTTGAGTCCACGGCCCGTCCCACGGTGGCGGTCAAGACCTCGCCCGACTTCTCGGCCGTGGCGCAGGGCAAAATGACGGTCATGCTTTCCACCGACCGCGAACTGCCCCGTTCCGAGCCGGGCGTGGTGTGGTACAGCCTGAGCGCGAAAAGCGGCGCGCAGCTTGCCGTGGCGCTCGCCGACGCGGGCTCGAAGTACTGGTATCCGGGCATCATGTCCACCAATCTGGAATTTCTGCCCGTGCTGTACTCCTGCGGCGGGGACAGACCCGAAACCGTCACCCAGCGGGTGTTCGTCCGCCCCGTGCAGCTTGATCCCTGGATGCCCGCCTTTGCCGAACGCGGCATGGGCTGGACGGCCGGCGTCATGGTCAGCCAGTACGAATGGATAGTGAACAACGGCGAGAGCAAGCTGCTCGTGGAGTACCGCGAACCGCTGGCCACCGAACGCTGCCCCATCGTGGAAGATGCCGAGCTCAAGGCCTTCGTGCAGCGCGCCGACACGGCCTTTTCGGCCAGATTCGGGGAAAACGGCGACATTTCTGCCGACATGGTGCGGCCCTACGCCTGGGGGGATTCCGGCGTATCGTCCAGACTGCTGAGCACGGTGCTCGGCTCTACCATGGATAATCCTTCGTAACGGCAGACCCGCGCGCCTGTCTTCGTTTCAGCGCGAGGCGGCATCTGCCGCCGCAGGGCATGGTCCCCGCTTTTCCGCTCTGCGGAGAAGATCCCTGCATGACAGGCGCACGGCCCCGGGCCGGACTCCGACGCGGCGTCGGAAGTCCGGCTTTTTTTGCGTCGTCCCCTTGACTTGCCGCCTCTTCGCCTTATGTGACTCTTGGGCCCGCATGCTGTCGGGCCCTTTCTTCAGCGATGACCGTACGGCGGCGTCTGCCGCGCGTTCGGAAACATATCAGGAGGCCATGTCATGGCGGAAACCACTCATCAGTTTCGCGCGGAAACGTGCAAGCTGCTCAATATTCTTACGCACTCTCTGTACACCAACCACGAAATCTTCCTTCGCGAGCTGCTCTCCAACGCTTCGGACGCCCTGGAAAAGGTGCGCTTTCTTCAGAGCACCGGCGGCGAGGTGCGCGATCCGGAACTGCCGCTGGAAATCACCATCACCACGGACAAGGATAATCACGTCATCACCGTTGCCGATACCGGCATAGGCATGACCGAACAGGAAATGATCGACAACCTGGGCACCATTGCGCGTTCCGGTTCCGAGCAGTTCCTGAAGGAGCGCGAGGCGGAAAAGGCCGCAGACAAGCCCGCCGAAGAAGCGAAGGCCGACGCTGAGAAGTCCGACGAGGACAAGGACGACGAGGACAAGCCCGCTGACGCCGAAGAGCCCATCGTGGAGCACGACGACAGCAAGCCCGACGACGCGGCTCAGATCATCGGTCGTTTCGGCATCGGCTTCTATTCGGTGTTCATGGTGGCGAGGAAGGTGGAAGTGACCTCCGTTTCCGCCACGGGCGACGGCACGCCGCACGTGTGGACTTCCGACGGCACGGGCAGCTTCACCATCCGCGCGCTGGAAGGCGCGGAGGCCGAAGGACTGAAGCGCGGCACCAGCATCAAGATCTACCTTCGCGACGACGCGCACGAGTACGAGGAAAAATATCGTCTTGAAGGCGTCATCCGCAAGCATTCCAACTTCCTGCCCTTCGCCATTCAGCTCGACGGCGAGCGCGTCAACACCACGGCGGCGCTGTGGCGCGAGCCCAAGTTCTCCATCACGAAGGAACAGTACAACGAGTTCTACAAGTTCCTCACCTTCGATCAGAAGGAACCGCTCGACGTCATTCACTTCTCGGTGGATGCGCCCGTGCAGTTCAGCTGCCTGCTGTACATTCCCGGCACGGCGGTGGACGTCTTCGACGAGCGCAAGGACGAATGGGGCCCCGATCTGTACGTTCGCCGCGTGCTCATCGACCGTCACAACAAGGAGCTTCTGCCCAACTATTTCGCGTTCATGAAGGGCGTGGTGGACACCGAAGATCTGCCGCTCAACATTTCCCGTGAAACGCTTCAGGAAAACGTGGTGCTGCGCAAGATAAGCCAGACCATCACCCGTCAGCTGCTCACGCATTTCGAGCGCATGGCCAAGAGCGATCCTGAAAAGTACGAGGCCATGTGGAAGCTGCACGGCAAGTACATCAAGTTCGGTTTCGACAGCTATCAGTACCGCGACCGCGTGGCTCCGCTGCTGCGCTACTACTCCACGGCGCAGGACGACAAGCTCACCAGCCTCGACGACTACATTTCCCGCATGAAGCCCGATCAGAAGGAAATCTGGTACGTGTCGGCTCCGTCCATCGAGGCGGCCAAGGTGAATCCTCATCTCGGCCAGTTCCGCCGCAAGGGACTCGAAGTGCTGTACCTCACCGATCCGGTGGACGAGTTCGCGCTGGACGCCATCATGGAATACCAGAAGCATCCGTTCAAGTCCGTGGAGCTGGTCGAAGCCGGCGCGCTGGACGCCTTCCCGGACGTGGAGAACGCCGAACCCAAGCCCGAGCCGCTTTCCGAGGAGGAAAAGCCGGAACTCGATGCGCTCATCAGCGCGGTGAAGACCATTCTCGGCGATCAGGTGAAGGACGTGCGCGCGGCCTCGCGGCCCATCGACGCGGCGGCTTGTCTCGTTTCGCCCGAGGGCGTAAGCTCTTCCATGGAAAAGCTCATGCGCGTCATGCAGAAGAGCGAAGGCATTCCGAAGAAGATTCTCGAACTCAATCCCGATCATGCTCTGGTGCGCTCGCTCATGCGCATCTGCAAGGAAGGCGCCGAGGACGAGACCTTCAAGGACATGGTGAACGCCCTGTTCGATTCCACGCTTCTGCTCGACGGCTACATGAACGAGCCCTTCGCCATGGCGGAACGCAGCATGCGTCTGCTTCGTCAGGCCGCGGGCTGGTATTCTGATCTGCGCAAGTAAACGCAAGGAGAGCGCCCATGTACTACGACCTCGTCATCCATGTGGACGACAACGATCCCGCCCGTCTCAATCTGGCCTTCAACAACGTGGCCAACTACAAGGCCGCGCTGCCCGGCGAAGACTTCCGTGTGGTCATGGTGGCCAACGGACCGGCGGTGCAGCTCTTTACCCGCGCCAACGCATCTCTTGCCGAACGCGGCGCGAAGCTCATGGCCGAAGGTCTTTCCATCAGGCTGTGCAACAACGCGCTGAAGTCGTTCAGCGTGGCCCGCGAAGACTTGTGGGAAGGCTGCGAAGTCGTGCCTGCTGGCGTGGTGGAAATCGTGAAGCTGCAGCGCGAGGGCTTTGCCCTGCTGCGTCCGTAGTTTTTTGGCAGACAACGGCGCGCAGAGATTCTGAAGAGAGTCTTTGCGCGCGGAACAAAGAGGCGGAACGCGTGAGTGTTCCGCCTCTTTTGCGTCTGCGAGCAGGCAGCGCTCTTTACGGAGAGAAAAACGCCGTTCGGAACAGAAAAAATTCCGGACGGCGTTTTTGGGTTAAAACAGGCGGCGCGCATCAGGGCTGAGCGCTTTGCAGGGAAAAGTGCGCGATGACGGACGAGGGCAGTTCGTGCAGCGGGGCAAGGTCGGAAGTCACGCGGCCCATGGGAATGACCTTCATGGTAAGATTCGGCCGCGAGGTCTGGGCGTAGAAGAGGGCCACGCTGTTGTTCTGCGGGCAGTAGGTGATGTCGCCGTCGTCAAAGCGCAGTCTTCCTTCTTCCGTCGTGGGGATTTCCCGGTCGAGGCCGCCGTAGTATTCACGGCCGCCGTACTGCACCATGGGTATCGAAAGCGGCAGTCGGCGCAGGAATTCCCCGGCGACGGGACTGTTGTCGAGCACGGCGGAAAGTTCGACGTCGTTGATGCGGATGACGATGTTCCACGCGGAGGAAGCGGCCACGCCGAGCTCCTGCAGCCATGACGCGAGTTTTGGTTCCGCGTCTCTGGCTTCGGAGCCGAGCATGTCGAATATGGGGAGCACTCGCGCCTTCGGACAGTATTCCTCCACCACGCGGGCGCTGCGTCCCGGGCCGTACCCGTCGTGCGTGCAGAAGGGAAGGATGGTTTTTCCTTCGAGAGGATGTTCGGAAAGGAAGGTTGCCATGGGCTGCGGAATGGAATTGCTCCAGATGGGAAAGCCGAGATAGATGGTGTCGTAGTCGTTCAGATTTGCCTGAAGGGGCAGAAGGGGAGGAAGATAGCCGGTGCTTCGCTCCTGCCTTGCCTGTTCCACCACGGCGTGAAAGTCGTCGGGATAGGGTTCGACGGTTTTTATTTCCGCCAGGGGCGCGCCGGTGAGACGGCTCAGGGCTTCGGCCGTCAGACGGGTGTTTCCCGAGAGCGAATAGAAGAGAATGAGGCTTCGGCCGGAGTCTGTCGAGGCGGGAGCGCCGGAACAGGGCGAGGCGAGAGTAAAGGTGAGCAGGGCTCCAAGCAGCGTGACGAGTATGTCCTTCATGCAGCGTGCTCCTTGAATGTTGGAGATGATGGACTCTTTTGCGTGCGGGAAAAGGTGGCAAGGGGCGGATCAGTCTTCCTTCAGATATCCGAGATCCTTCAGCCATGCGCGCACTCTGCCTTCGGCGTCGCGCACGTCGTTTCGATAGACGGAAAGCGCGTCGCGGACAGTGGCATGCAGGGGAAGGGCCTTGAGATCGTTTATGGTGTTGGCCGGGCCGCTGGTGCCGTGCGTGCAGAAGGGCACGATGGTTTTTTCCCTGAAATCGTGCTGTTCCAGAAAGCTGAAGACCGGCATGGGCATGGTTCCCACCCAGTTGGGAAAGCCCACGAAGACGACGTCGTAACGACTCATGTCGGAGATGGTTTCCTTTAGCTTCGGCCTCGCCTGTTCCCTGAGTTCCTGTCTGGCCTGCTCCACGGCGGTGTCGAAGTCGGGGCCGTAGCGGCGCACGGGACGTATTTCAAAGAGTTCTCCGCCGGTCATGCGCTGAATGTCGCGGGCGATGAGACGGGTGTTTCCTGAGAGGGAAAAGTAGGCGATGAGCATGCACGGAGAGTCTGCGTGCTTTGAAGAACTGCTTTGAGGCGCGGCCGACGCCGTGCCGCAGAAGACGAAAAAGAACGCCAGAAGAACGAAGAGAGGGGACGTAAGGGGTTTTGGATAATGCATGGTTCCTCCCGGATGCATGTTCCGCCGGATGCGCTCCGGTTGAAAGCAGCCGGGGAGAAGCGTCGGCGGAAAGAGATCCGCTTCTTATTTATGCATAACGGGAGGGCGCGACGGCGAACAGCTGCAATTCTCGCATCTTCTTGCCTGTTTCTCGCAGATTGTTTTGTTACGGGCAACGCGAATGCGGCATCTTCGGGCAGATGCATCGGGCGGCCTGTTGTTTCTGCAACGATCAGGCAAAAAATAGAGAGTATCGTAGCTGGCTGAGCGCTGCGCCTCCCGGTACCATGCCTTCATGCTCATCGAAAAACCGGAGGATGTCTCTATGAACAAGTTGATCCTGTCCATGGCTCTGACTCTTGCCGCCCTCTGTGCTCTGCCCGGGCAGGGCGACGCCGCCGAAATCGGCAAGTCGCAGACCATTCTGCGCAACGGCGAGTTCCCGACCGCCAAGGGGTCGGATCAGTTTTTCACCGGCAGCGTGCGCGTTGAACAGCTCTATCCCGCCAACAACGACATGCGCTCCAGCGTGGGCGTGGTCACCTTTGAGCCGGGCGCGCGTTCCAACTGGCATATTCATCCGGTAGGGCAGGCGCTCCTCGTCACGTCCGGCGTGGGCCTCACGCAGGAGTGGGGCAAGCCCATTCAGGTCATCCGTGCGGGCGACGTGGTCATTTGTCCCGTCAATGTCAAGCACTGGCACGGCGCGGCGCCGAACAGCGCCATGACTCATATCTCCATCTGCGAGGAAAAGGAGCCGGGCAAGGTCGTGGTCTGGATGGAAAAGGTCACCGACGAACAGTACAACGCCAGGTAATTGTTTGATTCCGCAGTATTGAGCGGTCATCCCCGTCCTGCGGCAAGTCCCGGGGCGGGGTGTTTTTCTTGTGTCGCAGCCTGCATGCCGCGGCGTTTTTGAGCGAACGGCATGCTCGGCCCTGTGCGTACCGAGGCGCAATGCGTCCTGCTTATCCGCCTCTGAACACGGCAGGGGGAGGCGGCGGAGCCCTGCGCGCGTTGTCTGCGCCGCGCGAAGCAGATCGCGGTCGCGCCGGGCAAGGCAACGTTCGTTAATGAGACTCATTCGTAAACAAAGGAGAATTTTTTATGGCAGAGAACACCATGAAGGCCGGCGTGCTCGTCGGTCCCGGCGAGGTGCGGATCATGGACGTGCCCGTCCCGGACATGGCTCCGGGCATGCTGCGCATTCGCGTGCGCGCCTGCGGCGTGTGCGGCAGCGACATTCACATGTGGAAGGCAGGCAAGGGCTGGAGCAGTCAGCCGCCGGAACACTTCATCATGGGGCACGAATTCTGCGGCACGGTGACCGATCCCGGCGACAGCGATTTTCGCGCAGGCGAGCGCGTCACGTTCTGGGCCAACCTTTACTGCGGCGAATGCGACATGTGCCGCTCGGGCCGGGAACAGCTCTGCCGCGCCGTGAACGGCACGAACTACATCGGCTTCGTGTGCAACGGCGGCTATGCGGAATACTTCGTCGGCAAGGCCATGAACGCCTATCGGCTGCCCGATACGGTGTCGGACGTGGCCGCAGGCCTCATTGATCCGCTCATGGTGGCCTATCACGCGGTGCGTCGTTCGGGGCTCAAGCTGCACGACAAGGTGCTTGTCGTGGGCAGCGGCATCATTGCCCAGCTCATCGGCGGTCTGGCGAAGAAGGCCGGAGCCTCGCTGCTCGTCATGTCCCGCATCGACGATCGGCAGACGGGCAAGGCGCGCGAAATCGGCGATTTCGACGCCTACGTGTACGGCAACGCGCCGGACAGGGCCGAAAGAATGCTGGAGCTTTCCGAGGGCGGCTTCGACGTGGTTTTTGAGGCCGTGGGTTCCGGCGACTCGCTGGCGGCCTGTCTGGACGGCGTGAAGCCCGGCGGCGAGGTGGTCATGATAGGCAATTCCGTCTCGCCCACGGTGCCTTTCGAGCTGAACCGGGCAGTGCTGCATGAAGTGAGGCTCACCGGCAGCGTGTCCTGCACGCGCCGGGAATTTGAGGAAACCATTGATCTCATTGCCCGCGGCATTATTGATCCTGAAAAGTACGTCACCGACGTTCTGCCGCTGGAAGAACTTCAGCATGCGCTGGAAATGCAGGTGTCTGCCGAGGGACGCGTGCTGAAAACGGTGATCCGCCCGTAGCGGGACGCCGGGGAGGTGTGACATGAAGAAAAGAAGGCTGGGACGCAGCGGTCTGGAAGTTTCGGCCGTGGGCATGGGCTGCATGGGCTTTTCGCACGGCTACGGGGTCGGCCCTTCGGAAGAGGAGGCCGTGCGGCTCATACGCCGAGCCTTTGAGCTCGGCTGCACCTTTTTCGATACTGCGGAAGGATACGGGCCCTTTGTGAACGAGGAACTTGTGGGGCGGGCCGTGGAGCCTTTTCGCGACCGCATCGTGCTGGCGACGAAGTTTTCGCCGTTTGCTCTGCCCGGTCAGAACATGCCCGAGGGCAAGCTCAGCCGAAGCGGGGTGCGCCGGGCCGTGGAGGATTCGCTGCGCCGTCTGCGCACGGACTACATCGACCTTTACTATGAGCACCGCGTTCCCGACGACGAAACCGTGGAAGAGGTGGCGTTCTGGATGGGCGAGCTGATTGCGGAGGGCAAGATTCGCGGCTGGGGACAGTCGCAGTCCACGGAGTCGCAGATACGCCGGGCCCATGCGGTCACGCCGCTTGCGGCCGTGCAGAGCGAGTATTCCATCATGGAGCGGATGTTTGAAAAGGACGTCATTCCCGCCTGCGCCGAGCTCGGCATCGGCTTTGTGGCGTTTTCGCCGCTGGCCAGCGGTTTTCTGAGCGGCAGGTGCGCCGTGAACGCCGTGTATCAGGGCGACGACGTGCGCCGCGTCATCACCCGTTTCGAGCCCGGGAACATGGCGGCCAACGAGCCGATTCTGATGCTGCTCCGACGCGTTGCCGAAGACAAGGGGGCCACGCCCGCACAGATTTCGCTGGCCTGGATGCTGCATGGTCGGGATTTTGTGGTTCCCATTCCGGGCATGCGTCGGGAAGAGCGCATTGTGGAGAACCTCGGCGCGGCGGACGTGGAACTTTCCGACGATGAGTTCGAGGCTCTGGAGCGCGCGCTTTCGGGCATGGTCGTACACGGCAACAGAACGGACGAGGATATCGAACGGCTGGGCTCGGTGAGGGCCAGGTAGCCGGACGGAGCGTTCGTCGGCGCCGGGGGCGAGCATGCGCGGAGCGGGGCAGGAGAGCGCTCTTCCTGTGCGGGGGCGGCAGGGATGCGTTCCGTTCACGCCGCCTCGGGCAGAATCGGGCAAGAACTCAAGAGGAATGTATCTGGCGGCCTGGGCATGGCCTGATATGATTGAGGCACAAACAACAAAAAGACGCCGCGGCTCATAGTTGCCGGGCAAGGGAGTTTTTATGAAGAAAGCCGTTTCTCTGGGTGCGATGATTGTTGCGGGCCTGATGCTGTCTTCCTCCGTGGCCCTTGCCGCGCCGGACCAGAGCTCAGGACGCGTGGATGCGACGGCGCGGAACATGCAGAAGTTTCTCGGAAGCACAACGTCGTCTCTGGCGGCCACGGATCCCGATCTTGCCGCCATGCGCGACAGGCTCCTCTACGGCGAGATCATGGATCACGGCACGCTGAGCGACAAGCAGCGCATGCTGGTCACGCTGGTGGTGCTGACCGCCGGTCAGACGCTGGACGACTTCAAGACGCAGGTGAACGCCGCGCTGCGCGTGGGCGCAGCGCCCGTGGAAATTCGGGAAGCGCTGTATCAGTGTGCGCCCTACATCGGCTTTCCCCGCACGGAAGCGGCCGTGAAGCTGATGAACGAAGTGTTTGCGGAACATAAGATCGCCCTGCCTCTGGAAAAGCAGAGCACCGTGACGGAGCAGACCCGCTACGCCGACGGTCTGGCGGTGCAGAAGTCCATTTTCGGCGAGGGCATCGACAAAATGCACGAGGCCGCCACCGAGGATCAGAAGGCCGTGGTGCAGAACTATCTTTCCGCCTTCTGCTTCGGCGACATCTACACCCGCAAGGGGCTGGATTTGAAGACCCGCGAACTTCTCACCTTTTCCATCATCAGCGCCTTCGGCGGATGCGATTCCCAGGTGCGTTCCCATGTGCAGGGCAACATTGCCGTGGGCAACACCCGCGAGAATCTGATCGACGCGCTCGCGCAGAGCCTGCCCTACATGGGATTTCCGCGCACGCTGAACGCGCTGGCCTGCGTGAACGCCGTGGCTCCGGCCGCGGGCAAGTAGCTTTTTCCGACAAAAGGCGTTTTTCGCCTGACTGAGGATCCCGCAGTTGAGCGGGGTGGTCTTGGTCTGCACATTTTTTCCGCCGGGCGAGAGCCCGGCGTCATGAACAGGAGACGATTGTGAGCAACTCTGATGATCGCCGCGTGTCGGCAGACATGTGTTCTCTTGAGGTCGGCGTCGCATCGAGACGCGTTTTTCTGAAGACTCTTGCGCTGGGGGCCGCTGCGCTGGCCGCGCCCGCGCTGTTTTCCACGCGGGCCCTGGCCGCGGAAGCGGGAGGCAAGGTGCTGATCGTGTATTTTTCTCATAGCGGCAACACGCGTCGTCTTGCGGGATTCATTCACGAGCACGTGGGCGGCGACATGGTGGAACTGAAAACCGTGAAGCCCTATTCCGAAGACTATGATACCGTGGTGGACGAGGCGAAGAAGGAGCAGGAGGCGAACGCCCGTCCGGCCATTGCCACGGAACTGCCTTCGCTGGACGGCTACGACACGGTGTTCATCGGCTATCCGAACTGGTGGGGCACGCTGCCCATGCCGTTCTTCACGCTGCTTGAAAAGTACGATCTCGGCAATCGGACCGTCATTCCGTTCTGCACCCACGAGGGCAGCCGCTTCGGACGCAGCGAGAGAGATCTCAAAACGCTGTGCCCGCAGGCCCGCATGCTTGAGGGCTTCGAGGTGCGCGGCTCCCGCGTGTCCGGCGCGGCCGACGACGTGAACGAATGGCTGAACGGTCTGGGCTTCAAGACGGCCGGATAAACGCGGGCTCTCCGGTTCTGTGGGGGAGCGGAGAGCGTAGCACTGCGCAGACGGAAAGGGCGGCTTTCAGGGCCGCCCTTTGTCGTGGTGGTAGGGAGAAGTCTTCGATTTCGTAATTCGCGACTTGTCGCGGGGAGGCGCTTTTGCCTTGAGTATCGTCCCGCTTGCAGGAACAGCGTTTGAGCTTTTGTTTTGCGCGTCGTTCGTTGCGTGTTTTTGCTTCGGGCTTCGCTTTTTCCGCAGGGCGGTCTCTTAGCAGGCGCAAGTTCTTTATTTCGGACGCTTCCTTGGATCACGAGCGCCGCTTGCCCTCGCGGCTTTTGTCGTCGGCGCGGCGGGCGCGTCGTTTTGGCGTCGGGGCTTGAGGTTCCGACGCGATCTGCGTGGCCGCGCCTTCGTCAGGAGAGGCCGGACATGGTCCTGCGGCGATTCATGTCGCGCAGCGGCGGCTCGCCGAACACCCGTTTGTATTCTCTGTTGAACTGCGTCACGCTTTCGTAGCCCACGCTGAGGGCCGCGCTGGAAGCGCGTTCGTGCTCCATCAGCATGAGGCGCTGGGCCTCGTACAGGCGAAGCTGCTTCTGATATTGCAGCGGACTCAGCCCCGTGAGCAGCTTGAAGTGACGGTGCAGATTGGATGCGGACATGTTCACCTGCCTGGCCAGCGATTCCACCTTCAGCGGATTTTTGTAGTTTTCCCGTATCCAGCTGATGGCCTGCATGACCTGATGATTCTGCGTGCCCGGCGTGTTCAGACGGCGCAGCAGCGGGCCGTGCGGACTGATGAGCAGAAGATAGTGCAGTTCGCGCAGCATCATGGGCGCGCGGACGGGAATTTGTTCGGGCTTTTCCAGAAGCTCGATAATCCGAAGAAACATTTCCATGATGTCGAGGTCGGCATCGGCCACGGAAACGCCGACGCTTTCTTCGTCGCTTTCGGGCAGTGCGTCCTTCATTTCCAGGGCCAGGGAGGAGAGCATTTTTTTGTTCAGATAGAGGTAGGCGAAGAGAAACGGATGGTCGTGCGTGGGATTGACCACGTAGGACGCAATGGGCATGTCCACGCCCGCCACGACGGTCTGGTTCTCCGTATAGACGTATTCCTGCCCGGCCATGATCGAATGCTTCGTGCCCTGCACCACGAGTCCGACGAGGGGCTTTTCAAAGCACTGTTCCGGCGCGCCGCCGTCTTCGCGGCGGACGAGGTGAAAGCCCTCCACGGCCGTGGCAAAATTTTGGGGAGACTCCAGATAGCGGAGCATGTTTTCCTTCAGCGATTCCTGCAGTTGCCTGATCCGTTGCAGCTGTTCCGACATGGGCATGACCTCCGCCAGAGTAAAAGAAAATGTTTTCCGGCCCGGCGCGCTCGATGCAGACTGTGCTTTGCCGGAGCTCTTTCGGCGGGCGCGCCTCGTTGCGACGGCAAGATAGCCTCCTGACTTCGGCGGCCCTTTTCCGGCGGGAGAGGGGATCCGCGTCGGCGTCCGCACCGCGCCTGAGCCCGGCGTAATTTTTCCGCAGCGCCCCGCGCCTTCGCAGCGCTCCGCTAGGCCTGCCGGGCGGCCAGCGCTTCCCACCAGCGGGGAAATTCCGGCAGAGGTCGCGCCAGGGACACGACGTCGCCGATGATCGGCGTGACCAGACGGAACGCCTTTCCCTGCGAGGCGGTCGTCACGCGGCGGAACGGTTCGTCCCAGGGGTGATAGGCCAGGGCGAACTTGCCGATGTGCGCGGGCAGCAGCGCCTTTGCGCCCAGATCCTGCGCTGCCTGCACGGCCTCTTCCGGCGTCATGTGGATGTACTTCCAGCGCTCGTTGTACTGTCCGCAGTCGAGCAGCGCGAGATCCGGCGCGCCGAGCTTTTTTCCGATGTCGGCGAAGTGGGGGCCGTAGCCGCTGTCGCCGCTGAAGAAGACGCGGCAGCCCGGTGCTTCCAGCATGAAGCCGGTCCACAGGGTCTTGTTCTGCGTGAGGGTGCGGCCGGAATAGTGGCTGGCCGTGACGAAGCGGATGCGAACGCCGTTCAGGTCGATGTCGTCGCCCCAGTCGGCCTCGCAGATGCGCTCGCGCTCAAAGCCCCAGCGCCGAAAATGCGCGCCCGTGCCGAGTCCGCACGCGACAAGACCGACGCGCGTTTTCAGCGCCGTGACCGTGGGGTAGTCCAGGTGATCCCAGTGATCGTGGGAGATGAGCAGGGCGTCGATGTCGGGCATGTCTTGCGCCGTGCAAGGCGTGCTTCCGGCAAAGGCCCGAGTGCTGAACGAGACCGGCGCGGCGTGATCGCTGAACACCGGATCGATGAGCAGGCGTTTGCCGCCCATCTGGAGGAAAAAGCTGGAATGCCCGAGCCAGACCACGAAGTTTTCGGAGCGGTCTCGCGAGAGAAGGTCGGGCTTTTTGGAGGGAACCGGCGCAGGAGGCGCGGGATTGGGGCGCTCTTCCACGAGAGAGCGGAGCAGCGCGCCCGCAAAGGTGCTGTTGTCGCTGAGCACGGGGCGCTCAATGAGATTGTGGAACGCTCCGTCGGCATAGTGCGGCGAGCGCAGAATGCGGCGCATGTCTTCGCCTTCGGGCAGGGCTCCGAACTGTTCCTGACGCAGAAAGGCGAACACGCCGCCTGCGCCCGCCGCAACGGCGGCTCCCGCCATCATGCCGAGAAAGGCGCGTCGTTTCATAGCGCGCTCTCTTTCTGAAGGCGCAGTCCTTTGCCGAGGCGGTAGGCTTCTTCGGGGAAGGGCGTGTTGCGTATGGAGCCTTCGGTCCACACTCCGGGAGCGACGACGCGTCCGGCGTCGGTCCAGCCGAGGTAGTCCAGCAGCACTTCGTAGTGCGTGAGCATGGGGCTTTCGTCGCGCCTTGAGTTGTTGGCGTAGGTCATGAGGAGCACGGCCTGCTTCGGCCTGTGGATGGAGCCGTTTATGGCGTAGAAGCGGTCGATGACGGCCTTGAGCTGGGCGGATATGCCGAAGTAGTACATGGGCGTGACGAAGGCCACGAGATCGGCGGAAACGATGTGCTCGCGCACGAGACTGAAGTCGTCGTCATCGAATACGCAGGGGCCGTCCATGCCGCAGCTGTTGCAGGCGATGCAGGGATGGACGCTTTTCTGCGCGGCGTCGAAGCGGAACACGTCGTGCCCGGCTTCCTGCGCGCCTTTGATGAAGTGATCGGCCAGCGTGTTGGAATTGCCGTGTTCCCTCGGGCTGCCGGTGAGAACGAGAATCTTCATCTTTTTCTCCTTGTCGGGTTCTGCGCCGCGCGCTTCGGAAAGGGAAGACGCCGCGCCGGAGAGAAGCAGACCTCCGGCAGCCGTGGCCATGAGAGAGCGTTTGAGAAAGTCTCGCCGGTTCATGATTCCTCCGTGCGTCGGCGACGGGGGCGGTCGCCCGCGTTGTTTCACTGACGATAACGTTCATGAAACGGTCAGGATAGATACTATTCTTTCGATTAATTGCCTGATTCTGTCAGGGCGTGGAGAATTGCGGAAGTTTTGCCGTTTAAAAGGAAAACGCCGTCTCTGAGGCGGCGTTTTCTGCTCAGGAGGAGCGTTCCGCCGTCGTTTTGGGAACGCGCGGCGGAACGCCGGAAATGCGGAATCATCCGGCGGCGGATTCCTTTTGGGCAAGGCATTCATCGTATTCCCTGCGCAGGGTTTCCATGAGTTCGTGAACGGAAACGATGCTCTTCACGCGGGCCACGTTGGCTCCGCAGAACACGAAGCCCTTGTCGAGATTGCCCTTCATGGCGTTGATGAGCGCCGAGGAAATGCAGTAGGGCGTGGTGCTCGGATCGCAGGTCTTGATGCAGTGGAATACGCACTTGAAGGGCTTTCGCTTGCCTTCGCGCGCGGCCTCGATGAAGGAATTGTTCAGGGCGCGGCCGGGCATGCCCACCGGGCTGTGAATGATGGTCACGTCTTCTTCTTTTGCGTCCACGTAGGCCTGCTTGAAGCGGATGTCCGCGTCGCATTCGTCCGTGGCCACGAAGCGGGTGGCCATCTGCACGCCGGAGGCGCCGAGCGAGAGCATTTTTGCGATGTCCGCGCCGCTGAACACGCCGCCGCCCGCAATCACGGGAATGGCGCGTCCGGCCTTGTCTTCCAGAGCCTTGGCGGCGTCGACCACGCCGGAGACCAGATGTTCGAGGGAGAATGCCTCGTCGAAGATGTGTTCTTCGGAAAAGCCGAGATGACCGCCGGCCTTGGGGCCTTCGAGCACGAAGGCGTCGGGAACGAGGCCGGTTTTGTGCATCCACTTTTTGGCGATGAGCGTGGCGGCGCGGCCGGAAGACACGATGGGCACGAGCTTGGTGCGGAATTCTTCCTTTTTCTGGGCGCAGGCGTCGAGAAAGATTTTCGGCAGATCCATGGGCAGGCCGGCGCCGGAGAAAATGACGTCGGCGCGCGCTTCGACGGCGGTGCGCACCATTTCGGCAAAGGTGGTGAGCGCGACCATGATGTTCACGCCGATGATGCCCCTGGTGGCGGCGCGGGCCTTTTCGATTTCGCGGCGCAGGGCGCGGACGTTGGCTTCCACGGGATTGGAAGCCACGTCGGGCTCGCGCATGCCGACCATGGCTCCGGCGATGACGCCGATGCCGCCTTCGTTGGCCACGGCGGACGCCAGTTTGGAAAGAGATATGCCGACGCCCATGCCGCCCTGAACGATGGGCGTGCGGGCGACCAGATCACCGATTTTCAACGCGGGGAAAGACATGAAAAACCTTACCTCCGGTCTCCGACGAAGGAGACGGAACTGTTCGTTCGTTATAATAAAGGGCTCTTCCTGGAGAGCGGCGCTATAGTAAAACCCGTTTTCTTTTATGACAAGGGGGGAAGAAAAATAACAGTTATTACCGGATAAGCGTTAAAAGTCGTCAGTTCAAAGGGTTAGTTATAAAATCGCCGTTATTTTCAAAACAAGAGGGGAAAAATTTTTTCGGCGCTTTAAACAGTCGTTCCGGCGCGACGGTTCGGGAAAAAGCGCCCGCGGGACTCTTTGTTGCATGAATGTGACAACGAAGTCTCTTTTGTGTCGGATCGGCTCGGGCGGCGGAACAAAAAAATAACGTCGTCCGGGCGGGAAAAAAGACGCGTGCCGGCCGGGGAACGCAAGGAAAACTGACGGGTTCGAGGGAGATTTCGGCGGCTGTGGACTCTTTGCCTGTTTTGGCGTAAGGAAGAAAACCATGCCGGGGGCGCGGCCCGCGGCGCAACGGAAAAACAGGATATGCGTGTGAAATCGTCCTATGCGGAAACGCTGGCCTTCGACGACGCCGGTCTGGCCAGTCAGCTTTTCGGCCCCCTGAACGCCCATCTGGAACTGATATCCGACGCTTCCGGCGCGGATCTGCAGACGCGGGGCACGGAACTTACCGTGAGCGACCCGCGCCCGGCGCAGCGGGAACTGCTGCTCAATCTTTTTACGCAGGGGTACGGACTTCTGCGCAGCGGACATACGCTGCGGGGCGAAGATCTTCTTCAGGGCTATGAGGAGCTTCTGCGCAATCCCCATGCCGACATCAGCAAGATGTTCCGCGAGGCGAGCGTCATCGTGTCTCCGCGCAAGAGCATCGTGGCGCGCAACACGGCGCAGCGGCAGTACATGGAACTTCTGCGCCGCAACGAGCTTGTGTTCGCCACCGGCCCCGCGGGCACGGGCAAGACCTATCTGGCCGTGGCCATGGCCATTTCCATGCTTGCCGCGAAGCGCGTGAAGAAAATAGTGCTCACCAGACCCGCCGTGGAAGCCGGAGAAAAGCTCGGCTTTCTGCCCGGCGACATGGAAGACAAGGTGAACCCCTACCTGCGTCCCCTCTACGACGCGCTCAGCGACATGCTCGGGCCGCAGGGCTTTGCCCAGAAGCAGGAGGCCGGAGTCATCGAAGTGGCCCCGCTGGCCTTCATGCGCGGCCGCACGCTCAACGACGCCTTCCTCATTCTCGACGAGGCGCAGAACACTACCCGCGAACAGATGAAGATGTTTCTCACCCGCATGGGCTTCGGTTCCCGCGTGGTGGTCACCGGCGACGTGACGCAGATAGACCTTCCTCCCGTGAACAGGGCCTTTCTGAGGGAAGGGGAAAAGGAAGGGGAGACCCGTTCCGGACTCGTGCATGCGCTGAAGGTGCTCGAAGGCGTGCGGGGCGTGGCCTTCCATCATTTCCACAGCTCCGACGTGGTTCGCCATCCGCTGGTGGGCCGTATCGTGGAAGCTTACGATATTTATGAAAAAAACTAGGAAGATTTCTCCGGTAAGCGTTTCCCAGCTCTGGGGACATTCCCGTTCCATGTTCATGCACCATCACCACGACTGGGGACTTTTGTCCCTGGCGGCGGCGCTGGTGTTCATTTCTCTTTTGTGCGCCATCCAGCCCGGCAGAACGGCCCGCGTGGTGTATCCCGCCGGAGAGATCGCCGCGCACGACGTGGTTTCCGACAGGGATCTGCTCGTGGAGGATCCGCAGGCCACGCAGCTGCGCCGCGATCGGGCGCTGGCGCTCCAGCCCATGGTCTTCGACATCGACAAGAAGGCCATCGAGAGCTTCCGGGAGGAAAGTCTCGGACTCATCGACGAAATCAACAAGCGCGGACTGGACAACGCCGGTCTGGAAAACGTGCGCCGCGCCTTCAACGAACGGCATCTCTCCGACGTTTCGGCTTCCGCCTTCCGGCAGCTGACGGCCTCCTACGTGCAGGAATATCTTCTGGGCACGCTCATTCCGTGGATGGAGTCCACGCTGTCCAACGGCGTCATCGCCGACATGCGTCAGATAGCCAACACCGACAACGCCGTCATCGTGCGCGATCTGGACAGCGGCACGGAAGTGCTGCGCACGCAGGCCGGCGGCCTCAAGGATCTGCGTTCGTTCCAGGTGGCGCTGGGGCGCAAACTGCGCGCCGAGGACAAGCTCAGTTCCCGGGCCAAGGTCGTGCTTCAGGAAGTCATGCCGCTCATGGTGGTGCCTTCGCTCGCCGTGAATCAGGAAGTGACCAGTCAGCGCAACGAGGAAATGCTCGCCGCCGTGGAGCCCGTGTTCTACAAGGTGCAGCCCGGCGAAGTGCTGGTGCGCGCCGGCGACATGGTGACCCACGAACAGCAGATAAAGCTGCAGGCGCTCTTCCGCGCCACTCCCGGCGTGGTGGACTGGCACGTGTTCGGCGGCTGCGTGGTGCTGGGACTTTTCCTGCTGCTCGGCCTGTTCATCACGCCGAGCGGCAACAAGGGCACGGTGCTGCGCACCAAGGATCAGAACCTTATTGCGCTGCTGCTCGTGTTTTTCGGCGGCACGGCGTGGTGTACCATGTACGTTCTGGTGGAGGCGGCTTCGGCCTCCACGGCGCACGTGCTGGCCTTCGCCTTCCCGGTGGCGGGCGGCACGGGCATGGCCGCGCTCATTTTCGCCGCGCGCCGCTACTGCACCGTGGGGCTCGTGCTCTCGTTCTTCGCCACGGTCATTTTTCGCGGCGAAATCGCGCTGTTCTTCTTCTATTTCATGTCGTCCATGACCAACACCTGGCTTGTGCTGCGGGCGCAGAACAGGCAGGACGTGGTCTGGGGCAGCGTTCCGCTGCTCATCTGGATGCTCATGACCGGCGTCGGCGCGGCGCTGTTCATCCATCTGGAATGGGCGCAGCTTCCCTTCCTGCTGCTCGCGCTCACGTGCAACGCCGTGGGCTCGCTGTTTCTGCTCTTCGCTCTCAGCCCCGTGCTGGAAATGCTCATGGGCTACACCACCCGCTTCCGCATGATGGAGCTCATGAATCTGGAACATCCGCTGCTTCAGGAGCTCATGATGACGGTGCCCGGCACGTATCATCACTCGCTGGTGGTCTCCAATCTCGTGGAGGCCGGAGCCGCGGCCATCGGAGCCAACAGCCTGCTGTGCAAGGTGGGCGCGCTCTATCACGACATCGGCAAGATTTCCCGCCCCGAATATTTCGTGGAAAATCAGTTCGGCGGCCCCAATCCGCACGACAAGCTTTCGCCCGCCATGAGCGCGCTCATCCTCTTCTCCCACGTCAAGCAGGGCGCGGAACTCGCGGAGGAATATCACCTCGGCCGCGAGATCACCGACATCATCGTGCAGCATCACGGCACGCGCGGAGCCATGTATTTTTACAACAAGGCCCAGCAGATGGGCGAAAATCCGCGCCTTCAGGACTATTCCTATCCCGGCCCGCGCCCGCAGAGCAAGGAAGCCGCCATCGTCATGCTGGCCGACTCCGTGGAGGCGTCGAGCCGCACGCTGGTCGATCCCACGCCCGCCCGCATCCGGGCCCACGTCACCAAGATAGTGAAGGGCGTGTACGCCGAAGGGCAGCTCGATGAATCCGACCTGACCTTCCGCGACCTGAACAAGCTCATCGACAGCTTCGTGCGCGGCATCACGGGCCTTTTTCATCAGCGCATCGCCTACCCCGAGGAAAAGCCCGATCCCCACAAGAACGGCCGCAAAAACGAGGAGTGCCGCAAGGACGAAGCCGAGGAGCTGCGTCCGGAATGGGTGATCGAACCCGGCCGCGCGAAGGAAAAGCGGGAGAAGGGAGCGCAGACGGAGCGCGCGGCGGAGCAGGGCGTCTGCGGCAGTGCCGCGGCATGCGCCAGGCCCTGCGACCGCGGAGCGACCGCCAAGGCTGCCCCGGAAGGCAACGCGACTTCCGGCAGCGCGGCATCGGGCAGCGCGGCGGCGGGCTATGCGCCATCGTGCGACGCCCCGGCCCCCGGCGATGAATCGGCCCCCGGCAACGCCGCGGGGGGCGAAGCTGCGGCGGGCGACGGAGAAGGCGCGGACAGCCCGGAGAAGGACGCATGAGCCTTCTGACCGGTCTCAGTGTGGAAATGCGCCGTCCGTGCCGCTTCTGCCGGCGGGAATGGCTCTCGTGGCTTGCCGCCATGCGCGCGGCCGCAGCCGAAGCGGGCATGCTTCCCGGGCAGATGAACGGGCCCCGCGCGGCCGAACGGTCGAGCGTTGCCCCGGAAGAGCTTCCCGTGCAGCTCATCGTGGCGGGCGACGGCGACATCGCTTCCGTGAATCTCCGCAATCTCGGCTGCTTTGGCCCCACCAACATTTTGAGCTTTCCCGGCGAAGCGGGCGAGCTCGGCACGCTTTTTCTCAGCGCCGACACGCTGGAGCGCGAATGCGTGCTCTACGGTCAGGACCCGGAAACGCACGCAAGACGCCTGCTCGCGCACGGCATGGGACACATTTCGGGTTTCGATCACGGCCCGGAGATGGACGCGTTCTGCGAGTATCTGGAAGAATCCTGTCCGCGTCCGGCAGAGACGCGGGAATAGACTCTTGACGTTCAGCCCTGCGTAGTACAAGCTGAAAAATCCTTTTCGACATCAGACGGACGCTTCTTCCGCAGGGGGAAGGCGTCCGCATACATCATACATACCGGAGACATTATGACCAGAATACAGAATGAACACCGTTGCGGCTGGGTGGCGCTCATGGGCCCGCCCAATGCCGGAAAGTCCACGCTGCTCAACGCTCTGCTGGGTCAGAAGATCAGCATCGTGACCTCCAAGCCGCAGACCACGCGCAGCCGCGTGGTGGGCATCATGTCGGAACCGGGCGCGCAGGTCATTTTCATGGACACCCCCGGCGTGAACCACTCGCGTCAGCAGCAGCGCGGCCATCTGAGCAAGATGATGAGTCAGGCCGCGTGGCAGAGCATGGCCGCCGCCCACGCCGTGATGCTGGTGCTCGATTCCGAGCTCTACATCCGCAGACCGGAATTTCTCGAACGCGACATCCAGTCGCTGCGCGACGCGCTGGCGGAAGACGAGCGTCCGCTGCTCGTGGTGGTGAACAAGGTCGATCTGTTCCATGACAAGTCCCGCATGCTGCCGCTTCTGGTGACGCTTCAGGAATATTTCCCGAAGGCGGAAGTCTTCCCCATGTCGGCCCTGACCAAGGACGGACTCGACGATCTCAAGAAGATCATCGTGAACATGATGCCCGAGGGCGATTCGCAGTTCCCGGAGGATCAGCTTTCCACCGCGCCCACGCGCTTTCTCGCTGCGGAAATCGTGCGCGAAAAGGTGTTTGAGCGGCTGCGTCAGGAAGTGCCGTACACCACCGCCGTGGACATCGAGGCCTGGGAGGAGGATCCGGAACGCGATCTTACCGTCATTCACGCGGTGATCTTCGTGCAGCGTCCTTCGCACAAGGCCATGGTCATCGGTCGTGCGGGAGCCACCATCAAGGAAATCGGCACGGAAGCCCGGCGGGACATTCAGAAGCTCATCGGCGGCAAGGTGCATCTGCAGCTGTGGGTGAAGGTGAAGGACAACTGGGCCGAGGACACCGAACTGCTCCACGACCTCGGATTTGAAAACGAATAGCGGATTTCAGGGTCGCCTCCGGGCGGCCCTTTTTTCCGAAGATTGCGCCTCAGAGGCAAAGGATTGAACATGACATTGCTGGAAGAACGCTGGAGAGGAGTGCTGGACGGCATGGCCGAAGCCGTGCGCAGGGCCGGACGCGAACAGGGAAGCGTGCGCCTTGTGGCGGTGTCGAAATTTCATCCCGCGTCGGACATCGCCGAGCTGTGCCGTCTCGGCCAGAAGGATTTCGGAGAAAACTACATTCAGGAAGCCCGCGCCAAGCAGGCGGAACTTGCGGATCTCGACATCCGCTGGCACGCCATAGGCCCGGTGCAGACCAACAAGGCCAAGGACGTGGCCGGCCGCTTTGCGCTGCTGCACACGCTCGATCGCGAAGAGCTCGCGCGCGCCCTTTCGCGCCGTCTGCCGGAAGGCGCAACGCAGGACGCGCTCATTCAGGTGAACATCGGCGAGGAGCCGCAGAAATCCGGCGTGCATCCCGCCGATCTGGCCGGACTTTTTGAGCAGCTTCTGAAGGATGATCTCATAAGCGCCGAAGGGCCCGGACTCCGGGTGCTCGGCCTCATGTGTCTGCCGCCCCGCTGCGGCGAGGGGGAAGCCGCGAGGCCGTACTTTGCGCGTCTGCGCGAACTGCGCGACGACATGGTGCGTCGCTTCGGTCTGCCGCTGCCCGAGCTTTCCATGGGCATGTCCGGCGACTATCGCGAAGCCGTGGAGGAAGGAGCCACCATCATCCGCGTGGGCACGGAAATTTTCGGCCCGCGTCCGGTGAAGATGTAGGGCTGTGCCGGGGCGCGGCGATCCGCCGGGCTGCCGCTTCGTGAACGAATGAAAAAACGCCGTTCGGACGAGGTGTCCGGGCGGCGTTTGGTGTTTTGAAAAGACGGGGCGGCGTCGGGCCCCGGCGTCGTGGAGGTTTGACGTGGAAGAGGCGGGGGGGAACGCCTTCTCCGATCGCGTGGAGTCTGCCGCAGCCGGGCGGCGCTGCCGCCGGAACCGGGCATGCTCGGGAATGTTTGAGGCCCTCGCCGGGCGCGGACGCACGGGAAGAGCGGCGCTGTTTCTTTCTTTTATTCTTGCGCTATGCCGCCGGGCGCGGACGCGCGGGGAACATCCCAATTGAAGGAGGGACGCGTCCGCAGAGCTGCCCGAAAGGGCGGGCAGGCGTCAGAGCTCCAGCGAGCGCGCGAAGCAGGAAATGAGAATGGCTCCGGCCTGCGCCACGTTGAGGGAGTCGAACTCGCGCCGGAAGGGAATGCACAGGCTGCATTCGCAGTGCTTGAGCACGCCGGGGCGCACGCCCTTGTCTTCGTTGCCGAGCACCAGCAGGGCGGGCAGCGGCAGCTTTTCCGTGAGCGGATTCACGCTGTTGTCCACCTTCTGCGCGGCGCAGGTCACGAATCCTGCCTCCCGGGCTTCCTTCACTGCGCGGGAAAGATTGACCACCTGCGTGATGGGCAGGCGTTCCAGCGCGCCGGCGGCGGAACGACGGGCGCCGGGGCCGAGAAAGGCGCTGTTGTGCTTCGGCAGAATGAGTCCGGCCCCGCCCATGGCAAAGAGCGTACGGGCCAGCGTGCCCACGTTGCCGGGATCCTGCACCTGATCGAGCGCCACCATGAGCGGCAGCGGCGCGTGCGCGGCCTGTTCCAGAAAGGTTTCCCACGGCGTGAACGCGGCGTCGCGCAGGCGCGCAATGACGCCCTGATGCCCCGCATGGGCGGCCATGCGCGAGAGCGTGTCGTCGTTCACAAGGGAGAAGCGCACGCCGTACTCGCGGCACAGATCAAGCAGACGGGAACTTTCGGCGCTGGCGCGTCCCTTGCGCACATACACCATGTCCACCCTCTCCGGCTCGCGTTCCAGAAGCTCCAGCACGGGCTTCATGCCCGGCAAAAAATTTTCCATATCTTTGTCAGTCGTCGTCATTATAAGTTATTTCCGCTGGATAACGTTAAAAAATCGGGCATGGGGCGGTCGCGGCCGATTGAATCTCCGCCCTTTTCAAGGTATTCTTGCCCCTTATTGGGAGCAGGTCGCGGGAAACATTCCTGTTTCTTTTCCCCGGTCGCCCGCCTGTTCTGGAAAACCGACGTGTTTCCGGTCTGCGGGCATGTGTTTTTTTCGGCCTTCGGGGCATGTTTTTGCAACGTGCTCTCTGGCTGGTATCCTGCTTTTGTTCGAGATGCAAGTCCACATGATGGAGCGCTGACATGAAAATTGGCAAACTGTGCTGCCTTCCCCTTGCGGGAATGGCAGTGCTGATGATGCTTTCCGCCTGCGGCAAACAGCAGACGGTGGAATCCCCGGACCTGCTGGCGTCCCAAGCCCGGCAGGAAGCCGTGGATCTGGGTTCTCTTTCCTCCCTCACTTCCGCCGAGAAAAAGGCGTATTCCAGCACCTCCAAGCTGGACAGAAATCTGAGCCCGGGCATGGAACGGCAGGTGCGCTATCACTTCGTGAAGTACTCGCGCGAACGCCGGGGAACCATGGAAAACTTCCTGCGCAACAGCATTCCCTATCTGAACTACACCAAGAGCGTGTTCCGTTCACGCGGACTCCCCGAAGATCTCGCCTATCTCGCCTATCTGGAAAGCGGCTACAATCCCATGGCCGTGTCCCGCTCCAACGCCGTGGGCATGTGGCAGTTCATTTCCTCCACGGGCCGTTCCTACGGCCTGCGTCAGGACTGGTGGATGGATGAACGCCGCGATCCGTACCGCTCCACCGAAGCGGCGGCAAGCTACCTCGCCCGCCTCTACGACATTTTCCACGACTGGCATCTCGCCGTGGCTTCCTACAACGGCGGCGAAGGCAAGATAGGCCGCGCCAAGGAAGCGACGGGAGCCAATAAGCTCCACGAAATCATTCAGAAAAACGACACCCTCGACTACAAGCTCCAGCTTCGCGAGGAAACGGCGCTCTACGTGCCCCGCTTCCTTGCCATTTCCAAGATCATGCGCAACGCCGAAACGCTGGGACTTCAGCCTTCCTCGCCCGACGACGAGCATCCCGTGCTGCTTCCCGTGTCTCCGGTATCGGTCAGATCCGCCACCGACCTTGTGGAACTGAGCCGTCGCCTCGGCATGAACTGGAAGGAATTTCAGGCCTATAATCCGCATTTTCTGCGCTCCATCTCTCCTGCGGGACGCACGTCCACCGCGTACGTGCCGCGCAACAAGGAAGCTCTTGCCAGACGCGTGCTGAGCGGCACGGTTTCCGGAGCCGGCTGGCGCTACTACACCGTGCGCCGCGGCGATACCTACGCCAAGGTGAGTTCCCGCACCGGCGTGCCCGCTTCCGTCATCAAACAGCTCAATCCCGGATCGCTGAAGCGCGGCAGTCAGCTGCGTTTGCCCGTCAACGGCAAAAATCTCCCCGCCGTCGTGCCCGCCGCGCCTTCGCGCGACACGGCCATCGCTTCCAATTCCGGCCGCCGCACGTCCGTGAGCGCGTCGAAGGGCGGCGATCACGCCTCCAGCGCGCTGGCCGAGCTCAAGGGACGCCGTTCCTCCGTGCGCAGCGTGCCCGCCACCTACAAGGTGCAGAGCGGCGACACGCTCACGGCCATCGCCCGCAAGTACGACATGGATCTCGACGATCTGTACGCGGCCAACGGCGGCGCCGACAAGCTGGACACCCTGAGAGTGGGGCAGGTCATTCGTCTTTCCGCGCCCGTCGCCGTGGCATCCAGGTCCGCGCCCGCAAGGCGTTCCGCGCCCGCAAGGCGTTCCGCGCCGAGCCTCGCCTCGCACACTGTGCAGTCCGGCGAAACCGCCTACGCCATTTCCCGCAAGTACAACATCAGCTTTGCCGAACTTGCCGCCGTCAACGGCGGCGCGGACGCCCTCGGCAGTCTCTCGCCCGGCCAGGTGCTGAAGATTCCCGCCGGAAAGACCACCGCCGTGGCGCAGAACAACACGCGCCAGGCCTCTCCCGCGCGGCGCGTTCAGGCGCAGGCTCCCGCGCGCAAAAGCGCGAGCAGCATTGCCGAATACAGCGTGCAGAACGGAGAAACGCTGTGGAGCATTTCCCGCAAGTTCAATATGAAGCCCATGGAGCTTCTGGCTCTCAACGGCATGGATCAGTCCACCCGCGTCAAGGTGGGCGATACCGTCAAGGTTATTCGCAATAAGTAGGAGCAGAGGTGAAGCATGGGATTTTTCTCCGCCGTTAAAAAGTTTTTCTCCGGAGGAGGTCACGCCGGAGAGGCCGACGCCGCCAAAACCGAGACTCCCAAAGACGAGGCGGCGCAGGTTGTCGCAGAAAAGCCGGCTGAATCGGAGCAGGAAGAAGCCAAGCCTTCCGCAACGCAGGAGCCGGAGGAGCAGGAAGCGTCTGTAGGCGCTCCGGCCTCGGAAGAAGCGCCGGAAGCGCAGGAGGCCGAATCTCCGGCAATGGCCGAAAGCGAGCCTGCTGAGGAGAAGGCAGACGCCGAAGTCGAAGAGACGGCGGAGCCTGCCGAAGCTGCGGAAGCTGAACAAGCGCCGACGCCCGATGCCGCGCCGGAAAAGACGGCTGAACGCGAGGAGCCGAAGGCTGAGGCCGCGGCCCGGACGAAGGACGAGGCGGCGTCTGCCGCTGCGCCGACGGCGCGTTCCGAAGAGGAAGAAGCCCTCACGCTGGCGCTGCGTCAGGCGGAGCCCAAGCTTTCCGCGTGGCTGGCCGTGGTGCTGGACGGCGTGGAGGAGGCGGACGACCTTCTGTGGAAGCGCCTTGCCTTTCTGCTCCGCGCGCTGGAAACTCCGGAAAACGAAGCCCGCGAGTTTCTGGACGACTTCCGCGGCTGGCTCGACCGCATGGAATATCATTGGCTGGAGGACTTCCGTTCGGAACTTCAGTATCGTCTGGCCCTTGCCCTCGACATGGAGGACGAGGAAGACGAACGCGACCGGCTGTTTGCCAAGCTGCAGAACGGTCTTGCGCGCACCCGCGCCCGCTTCGGACAGGGGCTTTCCGCGCTTATGGCCGGACATACCGAGCTCACCGCGGAATTCTGGGACGAAATGGAAGAGCTGTTCATCATGGCCGACATGGGCGCGGAGCCCTCGCTGGCCCTGGTGCGTCGCCTGAAGGATCGCTCCCGCGCGGAGGGCGTGACCACGCCCGACGGGCTCATGCCTCTGCTGGAACAGGAAGTGGAGGCCATTTTCAAAACGCCCCGGCGCATCGCCGCGGTGAATCCGCCGGAAGTCATTCTCATGGTGGGCGTGAACGGCGTGGGCAAGACCACCACCATTGCCAAGCTGGCCTATCGGGCCAAGATGCAGGGCAAGAAGGTGCTCATTGCCGCGGCCGACACCTTCCGCGCGGCGGCCGTGGAACAGCTTGAAGTGTGGGCCCGGCGCATCGGCGCGGACTTCCACGCCAAGGGCATGGGAGCCGATCCGGCGGCCGTGGCCTTTGAGGCCATGGACAAGGCCATGCAGGGCGGCTACGACGTGCTGTTCATCGACACGGCCGGACGTCTGCACACCAAGTCCAACCTCATGGACGAACTGCACAAGATTCGCATGGTGGTGGAACGCAAGCTCCCCGGAGCGCCGCACCGCACCATTCTCGTCATCGACGCCACCACGGGCCAGAACGCGCTCCAGCAGACCAGGATGTTCAAGGACACGAGCGGCGTGAACGAAATCATTCTCACCAAGCTCGACGGCACGGCCAAGGGCGGCGTGGCGCTGGCCGTGGCCAGTCAGTTCGAGCTGCCCATCACCTTTGTGGGCCTCGGCGAAAAAATGGAGGATCTGCGTCCGTTCGATCCGCACGACTTTGCGCGTGCGTTGCTCGGCAGAGACGAATAGTTCCTGCCGCGCAATCGTGGATTGCGACGCGCTGAAAGCGATGACACGAAGGGGGGATGATTCCCCCCTTTTTTTTCGCCCTGCGGCGGTGTTGAGGGAAAAGCGCCGAAGGGCGGGAGTTTGTCGTTTGCGGACTTTTGGCGGCAGACTTTGCTGCGTGGCGCGACGTTGAAAACGGGAGACGCGTTGGTGGTGACTTTCGGATGGCGCGACGGGAACGTGCGCGGGCGAGTCTTTGGGAAGCGCGTTTGCGGGAGGCTCGGGGCGACGCGACGGCGTATCGGCGGAGGCGACGGCGCAAGAGGCCGGGCGTTGCGGGCGGATGACCTGCGGCAGGCGGGACGGCTTTGTGGACGGCGTGCTCATGGCGGAAGTTCCGCAGAATGTCCCCGGCCTGCGGAGAAGGGAGAGACGGGCGTTCTGCCGGGCAGGAGCAGCATGAGCGGCGGGGAAGCATTCGGCAAATGCGGCAGGGCGGCAAGGGCGCAGCCGTGAGGAAGTCTGCAATGCGCGGGCGGGAAATCGTCGGTGCAAGGTGTCGCACGAAGGCCGACGGTGCAACGGAGACGGTCAGGAAGAAGATCAGGAAGACGGCACGACGAAGAGGGCGCAGGAAAGGTGGTGCAGCGAAGCCCCTCCGCGGCAAGAGCGGGCAGGAAAAGTCGCCCGGGGCGCGGGCTGTGCTTCCTGACTCTCGGAGCAGTACGTCAGGCTCGGCATCGCCGCGCGCGGGGCGCAAAAAAACGCGGCGTTCCTTTTTTGGGAAAACGCCGCGTTTCTGCTTTGCCGTCGGCGAAGCGTTATTTGGCCCGCAGCCAGAATTCGGCCACGTTCACGTCCAGATCGTCGTCGAGATCCGCCACGCTGAACTTGAGCGTGCGGCTTTCGATGGGCTTGTCGTTTTCGTCCAGGAGCTTGATGACCATGGTGTGCTGTCGTCCCGTGGCTTCGCCGGTGCCGCTGTCGTCTTCCAGCAGGAACACGGGCTCCTTGTCGTCGATGAACACTTCCACGGCTTCCAGCGCCGGATGTTCCTGACCGTCCTGACCGGTGAAGGCGTAGTTGCCGAGCGAAAGCTTGTAGGTCTTGCCCTGCACGTAGCACCACGCGCCGAGACCGATGAGCAGCAGAACAAGCACGCAGTTGACGAGAACATGCTTGAGAATGACGCGTCTGCGGTTGGGGAGCTCTCTCATGCGGCACCTCCGGATTCGCCGCGCAGGGCTGCGCGGGCGCGTTCCTTGTCGGCGTGGCGACGCCAGGCGTGCAGCACCAGCGCAAGGGAAATGATGGCGTAGCACACGAACACGCGGAAGTATTCGCCGATCTGCGCGTCGCCCACCAGATACTTGCCCGCCATGGGAGACACCACGAACATGAGGTGGAAGAGCAGCACGCCCGTGAACACGTTGACGATGGACGCGCGCGCCACGGTGGCGCCGCCCACGAGCAGGGAGGCGATGGCGAACACGCCGGCCTGTTCGTGGCTGTTGTAGGTGTTCAGAGTGCCCACGTTCTGCAGGAAGATGATCTGACCGTAGGCGGCGAGCACGGTGGAGATGACGATGGAAATGATGCGGGTGCGCATGACCGGAATGCCCGCGGCGTGGGCCACGGAAAGATCCTGACCGGTGGCGCGCATGTCCTGGCCGAGCTTGGTGCGGCGGAACCACACGATGAACAGGCAGAACACGGCGATGAGCAGGAACGTGGCGAGCGGCACGTGTATGCCCATGATGTCGAGCTCGATGGCGTTGTCGAGCGAGCCGCGGATGTTGTCGAGATTGGTCACGTTGCGGATGCCGTAGCCGCGGGAGAGCACGAGTTCGGGGTTCAGGATGGGCACGAGGCTGCCGAATCCGTAGAGCACCGCGAGCTGATACACGCCGTTCATGAAGAAGCCGAGAATGTACGAGGTGACCATTTCACGGCCGCGGGCCTTGTTGAGCACCACGCCGCACATCCAGCCGAAGAGGATGGCGAGCGGGGTGGCGATGAGGGCGGCGAGGGTCATGCCGTACAGGCCGGAGACGTTCCAGTCGCTGATGAAGATGAGTCCTATCTGACCGGCCATGGCGCCGAGCACCATGCCGAAGTTGAGGCCCATGCCCGCCATGATGGGAATGAGCAGCGAGAGCACGAGGAAGGAGTTTCTGGCGAGTCTGGTGAGCATTTCCTGAATCAGGTACTCGGCCGTAAACTGGGAATAGTAGATGCCAATGGCGCTCACCAGCAGAAAGACGATGGGCACGGCGTTGCGCATGCAGAAGAGTGTGACGGCATTGCCGCCGGACGAGCTTTTCATGATCTTACCTTTGTCACACGGGTCAGGGCGTAGAGAATCATGCCGTTGGACACGATGATGCGGATGACTTCGGACATGTCGGTCTGCAGCATGCTGTTGATGACCGAAGGCGTCATGGTCAGTATGCCCTGGAAGAGGAACGTGCCCACGATAACGTTGATGATGGAGGCCTTTTTCACGGAAGCGCCGCCGATGAGCAGGGCGGCCACGGCCGGGAAGGCCATCATGAACGGGCCCATGTAGAGCTGAATGAAGCCGAAGCTCTGCTCATAGACGATGATGCCGAGCGCGCCGAGCCAGGTGGAGAGAATGACCGAAAGGGTGCGCATGCGGTTGATGTTCACGCCGCTCGCGCGGGCGTATTCGGGATTGGAGCCCACGGTGGTCATGGCCGTGCCGGTGCGGGTGCGCATGAAAATCCACATGAGGCCGCACAGCAGCAGGAAGAACAGGAACATGCCGGTGGGGAAGTAGAAGGATTCGCCGATGTTGAAGGCGGCGATGTCGCTGATGGCGCGCTGCCAGAACTCTTCCACCGACACGGTGGTGCGCAGGCCCACGCCCGCGTAGCCCCACACCATGTTCGAGCTGGAATAGGGCAGCACGAGCCACATGATGCACATGAACGCCACGGAGGAGAAGCCCACGTAGGTGGCGATCATCATTTCTTCGCCCTTGACCTTGTTGAGCAGCAGTCCGTATCCCCAGCCGAGAATCACGGCGATGGGCGTGGCGATGGCCATGGCCGCGAATACGCCGGGAATGCCTCTGGCTTCGAGTTCCACACTGGTGACCGCGCCGAGCAGGCCGGCGATGATGCCGAGCGGCAGGCCGAAGTTGAGTCCGCAGCCGGACTGCACCATGGGCACCATGGCGAGCACGAGCACGCCGTTCATGCCGAAGCGCACGAGGGTGTCGCTGAGGGCGGCGTCCACGGGCACGCCCACGAAGGGAGCCACCAGAAACAGGATCACCAGAAACACCGCAATGAGAATGCGGGGCCATCCGGCTTCTTCGATGAATTTCTTGATGCGGTTCATGCGCTTGCCGCCTCCGTACCGTTGGAATTGTCTGTGGCGGCCTTTTCGGCCTCGGCGGCGCCTGCGCCCATGAGCAGATAGCCGAAGGCTTCGGAAGGCGTGCTCGCAGGCAGAATGCCCGCCACGGCTCCCTTGTCGATGATGGCGATGCGGTCGCAGACGGAACGCAGTTCCTCAAGTTCGGAGGAAATGACCACCACGGTCATGCCGTGTTCGCGGTTGTAGCGTTTCAGGGTGTCGAGCACCACTTTTTTCGCGCCTACGTCGATGCCGCGGGTGGGCTCGGCCACGAAGAGCAGTTTGGGTCTGGTTTCAAAGGCCTTGGCGAGGCACACCTTCTGCTGATTGCCGCCGGAAAGTTCCTGCACGAGCTGCTTTTCGCCGGTGCATTTGATTTCCAGATCGCGGATGTACTTGCGGGCGCATTCGGCAATGGCCTGTTCGTCGCGAATTTTCAGCGGGCCGAAGTTCTTGAGAAAGCGCTTCTGCGTCTGGAGCGAGGTGAAGATGATGTTCCAGGCAATGGATTCCTCAAGCAGAAGGCCGACGCCGCGCCGATCTTCGGACACGGCGGAAATGCCCATGGAAAGCGGCGAGACGGGATTGTTGAGCTCCACGTTCTTGCCGTGAAAGGTGACCTTTCCTCCCGCGGGATGCAGGCCCATGATGCCGTTGGCGATGCCGAGCTTGCCCTGACCGGCCATGCCGCCGATGCCGAGAATTTCGCCCTCGAACACGGTGAGGTTCACGTCGCGCACGGTTTCGCCGGGCATGTCCACCCAGAGGTGTTCGATGTCCATGACGACCTTGTTCGAGCGCTCCCGCGCTTCCTCGACGCCTTCGGCGCGGTCGATCTTGCGGCCCACCATGGCGCTTGCTATCTGGCGCACGCTGGTTTCGGCGGGCGTGGTCTGGAGCACCACCTCGCCGTCGCGCAGAATGACGATGTCGTCGCACACGCTCATGACTTCCTGGAGCCGGTGCGAGATGAAGATGATGGAAATGCCCTGCGCGGCCAGACGGCGCATGGAGTCGAGCAGAATGTCGGCCTCGCTTTCGGTGAGCACGGCGGTGGGTTCGTCGAGCACGAGCAGGCGGGTGCCCTTCTTGTCGATTTCGCGGGCGATTTCCGTGAACTGCTTGTAGCCCACGGGCAGTTCGGAAATGGGGGTGGAGCTGTCGAGCTCGATGTTGAGTCTGGCGATGGCGTCGTCGGCGCGGCGCGTCATGGACGCGCGGTCGAGGGTGGTGAGGCGGTCGCCGAAGGCTTCCACCAGCGGATTGTACACCAGCGTTTCGCGGTTGAGCACGATGTTTTCCGCCACGGTGAACCCGGGAATGAGGGAGAATTCCTGATGCACCATGCCGATGCCGGCATTGAGCGCGTCCATGGGACTGCGGAAGTTCACTTCCTTTCCGTCTATCAGAATTTTTCCTTCATAGCCGCCGGTTTCCTGAATGACGCGCATGCCGAAAAGGATGTTCATCAGGGTGGACTTGCCCGCCCCGTTTTCTCCGACAAGGCCGAGGATGCGTCCTTTGCCGAGGGTGAAGTTGACGTTTTTGAGCACCCGGTTGGAAAAGTACGCCTTGCCGACGCCTTCTACGCGGAGCAATGGTTCTTCTGCGCCCATAGGACCTCTTTTGCTAAGGATGTGTCTCCCGCCGACGTGTGGATCGGGAAAAAAGGAGAAAGAAGGGGGAGACGTGATGGATGGCGCGTTTCAGAAAAAACGCAGAGAAGAGCTTAGCACAAAAAAATAAAAACGGCAAAAGCCTTTCCCCTGCCCGGGCGGAAGGCATGATGAAATCTTGTAACGCATTGAATGAGTTACGTTTTACACGAGCGCAATTCGAGCGCAAAAAGCAGTGGAACGAACGGTACAAAAAGGGAAGGCCGAAGCCTTCCCCTGCGAAGCGTTACTTGATCTTCTTGTACTTGTCGGGCACGGGCACTTCGGTCATGTGCATGTAGCCCTTGCCGAAGATGTACAGGTCTTCAAAGACCAGCACATGGTTCTTCTTTTCCTTGCCGGTGGCCACGTCCATGTAGTAGCCGCCGCTCCAGGTGGAGCCGGGGGTGGCGGCGTTGTAGGCTTCAAACACGTCTTCCTTCTTGAAGTGACGGCGGAAGCTGCGGCCGCCGGTCACGCCTTCCTTGGCGTACTTGATGGCGAGTTCGCCGAGACCGAGGGAATTGGTGAAGCCGTAGGAATAGGTCCAGGTGCCCATGCGGCCGGCGGCGCCCTTGGCGATGACGGTGTCTTCCACGCGCTTCAGAATGGCGGGGAAGTTGCCGGACACGTCGGCAAGATCAATGCCGAGCGCGCCGGGATAGCCCATGAGGGGAGAAGGCAGGTCGGCTTCGATGAAGTAGCCGCCCTTGTCTTCGGTGAGGCGCTTGAGCAGAGGTTCGGTGTGGGCGTCGTTGGTGCAGAAGAACGCGGTCTTGGGGCCGAGCTTGTCGAGCCACTGGGGAACCTGTTCGAGAATGTACTGCTGGGCGCCGGCCACGCCGACGTCGGAGGTGGGATCGGGAGCGCTCATGAAGTGGAAGTTCACGCCGAGGTCCTTGCAGGCGACTTCCATGATGTTGCGGCGGCGGGAGAGCAGCTCGTAGCTCATGTGACGGGGGAAGGAAATGTGGACGAAATCGGTCACGCCGAGCTTCTTGGCGGCGGCGATGATGAGATAGCCGCGGGAGATGTTGTCGGCGTTGATGGCGAGGTCGGCGGCGCTTTCGATGACGTTCGGATCTTCATGGGCTTCGCCCACGAGGAGCATGATGTCGGGACGCTTTTCGCGGATGCGCTGGAAGGCGGCGGTGGTGCCGGGAATGCCCTGATTGACGATGACGGCCTTCATGTCGGGATCGTCGGCAAAGGAAACGATCTGCGAAATGGTGGTTTCCATTTCAGTCATGAAGTTGTCGGGGTAGGTGATGTGCTTGATCATGCCGCCGTTGGCGACGTCTCCGTACTTTTTAATGAGAGCTTCGGCTCCGCGCAGGTCGTCTTCCGACTGGGAAACCGTGCCCGTGCAGATGCCGATATGAATTTTGGCAGGCTCCGCGGCGGAAGCCTGTGTGGCGAAGGCCATCAGTCCCAGACACATGGCTGCGAGAAAACGTTTCACCTTTCATTCCCTCCTTGAGAAATAGGCGACCGGTCTTTTAGACCAATTATGTTCCAGCTTATACTCATATCGCGGAAGATGTCAAAAAGGAAAAAAACAAGCGGAATCTGTGAACGGCGGACGCAGGGAAAATTTGAATTTTGACGGCGTCCGTCGGGAATGCCGCGGCGCGTCCGGCGCGGACAGGCTGCGCGGCGGCGGAGAAAAGGCGTTGCAGAGCGGCCCTGGAAGACGAAGATGGTCGGAAGATCGAAAGAAGGAGCGGCAGGGGAAACGAGAGGAGAAGCAGACGGGAGAGAAGAGGAGAAGGCGAGAGAGCGGGGGAAGAAAAATGAAGCGCGCCGCACGGGCGGGAGGCGTCACGCCGCAGGGAGGGATCAACAGACTCTGCCTCAGTATTGTTTTGCCGTGTTCCCGGAAGCGTTTTTTTCCCGGGAAAACGCGCGGGCGGGAGGCGCGGGACTCGTGCCCCTCGCCATGCCGGGCAAAAAAAAGGCGGCCCGCGCAGGCGACGGACGCGGAGAGCGTCCGGGGAGCGCAGGCCGCCGGAAGGGTTTAGTCAAGCGGCGAGAGGAACTTCTTGCACGCTTCGTTGTCGGTTTCGTCCCACCAGGCGAAGCCGAGCTTGTCGAGATTGGCGTAGAACTCCTCGCACTGTTCGGGCGCGACCTCGAAGCCGCAGGCCACGCGGCCGTATTCCGCGCCGTGGTTGCGGTAGTGGAACATGGTCACGTTGAAGTTCGTGCCGAGCGTTTCCAGGAACTGCAGGAGCGCGCCCGTGCGTTCCGGGAACTGGAAGCTCAGGATGTGCTCGTTCTTCACGATGCTGGGAGCGCGGCCGCCGATCATGTAGCGCACGTGGCTCTTGGCAAAGGTGTTTCTGGTCATGTTGGTCACGTTGTAGCCGGCCTCGCGCAGACCGCTGATGATGCGTTCAAGCTCGTCCATGCCTTCGGTGAGGCGCAGCGAGGTGAAGATTTCGGCCTGCGAGGGATCGGAGAAGCGGTAGTTGAATTCCGTGACCATGCGGTTGCCGAGCTTGCGGCACAGATCGAGGAAAGCGCCCTTTTTTTCGGGAATGGTGACGGAAATGATGCCTTCGCGCTGTTCGCCCACTTCGCAGCGTTCGGAAACGAAGCGCAGGGTGTGGAAGTTCATGTTCGCGCCCGAGAGAACGGCGGCCATGCGCGCGTCCTTGATGTCGTGGCTTGCGGCGTACTTCTTGAGACCGGCCAGCGAGAGCGCGCCGGAAGGTTCGGCAATGGCGCGGGTGTCGTCGAAGATGTCCTTGAGCGCGGCGCAGATTTCGTCGTTGGAGCAGGTGATGATTTCGTCGAGGTTGTCGCGCAGCACGCGGAAGGTTTCGTCGCCGATGCGCTTCACGGCCACGCCGTCGGCGAACAGGGAAACGCGGTCGAGGGTGACGGGCTCGCCCGCCTCCCACGCGGCCTTGAGGCAGGCGGAGCCCTTGGCTTCCACGCCGATGACCTTCACCTGCGGCAGAATCTGCTTGATGTACACGGCGATGCCCGCGGCGAGTCCGCCGCCGCCCACCTGCACGAACACGTGCGTGAGGCGGCTGTCCTGTTCCAGCAGTTCGCGGGCGATGGTGCCCTGACCGGCGATGACGTCGGAATCGTCGTAGGGGGGAATGAGGGTGAGCCCCTCTTCCTTCGCGAGGCGCATGGATTCGGCATAGGCCTCGTCGAAGCTGTTGCCGAAGAGCACCACGTTGCCGCCGAAGCGGCGCACGGCGTCCACCTTGATGTCGGGCGTGGTCCTGGGCATGACGATGGTGGCCTTCACGCCGAGCCTGGAGCCGGAAAGGGCGCAGCCCTGCGCGTGGTTGCCCGCGGATGCGGCAATGATGCCGCGCTTTTTGGCTTCTTCGGGCAGCCTGGCGATTTTATTGTAGGCGCCGCGCAGCTTGAACGAATGCACGGGCTGAAGATCTTCGCGCTTGAGGCTCACGCGGCAGCCCACGCGTTCCGAAAGCTTTTCCATGTATTCGAGCGGGGTCACGCGGGCCACGTCGTACACGGGGGAAAGAAGTATTTTGCGCAGGTATTCTGCAGGGGTGGGATGTTCTGTGGACATCGGGGCGTTCTCCTGTGCACGTCTTGCGGCGTGCCGTTTATTTTCCGGCGTTCTGTTCGCAGGTTTTTCCGGGCTTGCGCAGGGCGTGCAACTCGTCGCGCGCGTCTTCCCAGGTGGGTTCATGGAACACGGTTTCACGGCGGGGCGTGACTTCCACCATATGCGTCTGACCGTTCACCGTCACGCGCACGCTGATGCGCTGCCCTTCCTCGCTCGCGCGGCAGGCGCGCGGCGAATAGGAGGCCACGAGCGCGGCGGCTTCGCGCAGGGAGTCTTCATCCCAGGGGCGGCTGCGGCGGCCGAGGGCGATGGGGCCGGGGAAGCCCGCCACCTTGAAATGAACGTCGCCTTCGCGGAGGAGTCCGGCATAGGCTTCGTTGTCGAACTTGTGTCGGCCTATGGTGAGCCAGCAGTCGTCGTGCCAGAACTGGCGGCCCACGTCGGCAAGCCGAAAGTCGTTCACGTCGGGGGAGGCGAGGCGGGAGAGCACGGGCCAGAAGCGGCGGGTGTTTTCCTTTTCCGTGAGCTTGCAGCCGCCGCCGGGAGTGGGAATTTCGGTGATGTGGAACTGTTCGGCGAGGGCGAGCTGTTCCTTGCGGCCGCGTCCGTTCATGCCGAGCAGGCGGGAGCGGTCGATGAGGCCCGATTCTTCGGGAGCCGTAGGATCAAGCAGTCTGGCAGAGAGCGGACGCACGAGAATGTCGCGCACGTCTGCGTCGCGGCGGATGACGTTGAGCGTGTCGCGCCGCTGCGACATGGGGCGCTGTCCCAGCACTTCGCCGGACACGAGAAACTTTGCGCCGTATTCGGCCATGCGTTCCCTGGCGAGGCGCATCATGAGAATCTTGCAGTCCACACAGGGATTCATGGCGCTGCCGAAGCCGTGTTCCGGGCCGCGGCGGAGCATGTCCACAAACGGCGCGGAAGCGTCGATGGCGTCGATGTCGAGTCCGTAGATCTCCTGCCAGTGTTCCACGCGGCCGGGATGGCCGAAAAAGGGCGAGTAGAAGTGCAGGCACTTGATGGTCCTGCCTTGTTCCATGAGCAGCCGGGCGGCGAGAATACTGTCCAGTCCCCCGGAAAAAAGAGCTATGCCGTCATAATTTTTCATGACTCTTTAGATAGATGGTATGCGGCGCGCTGGCAAGTGTTTCTCTTGCCCCCCGCCCGCCCTTTTGCTAATGTTCCTGTCTTGGGGCGTTTCCCCCCGGGGAAAGGCCGCTTACGCACGGCGTCGCGCTTGTCCTGAAGGGCAGGGCGTTCGTTTCGTGCGGCAATACGCTCTTACTTCAGGAGATGTCATCCATGGCGAAGAAGCCTCTTGTTTCCGCGGAAGATGCCCGCCGCGAAGCGCTCAAGACAGCCCTCAGCACCATTGAAAGAAAGTATGGTCAGGGCGCGGTCATGAAGCTGTCCGACGGGGCGCACGTGCATGTGCCGGTCATTCCCACCGGTTCCCTCGGCCTCGATCTGGCGCTGGGCATCGGCGGCGTGCCGCGCGGCCGCGTGACCGAAATCTACGGCCCCGAATCTTCGGGCAAGACGACGCTCACGCTGCACATCATTGCGGAATGCCAGAAGCTGGGCGGCGTGGCCGCCTTCATCGACGCGGAACACGCCCTGGACGTTTCCTATGCCGCGAGACTCGGCGTCAAGACCGACGAGCTGCTCATTTCCCAGCCCGATCACGGCGAACAGGCCCTCGACATCGCCGACATGCTGGTGCGCTCCGGCGCGGTGGACATCGTGGTCATCGACTCCGTGGCCGCCCTCATTCCGCAGGCCGAACTCGACGGCGCCATGGGCGAAACCCAGGTGGGCAGTCAGGCGCGCCTCATGTCGCACGCCATGAGAAAGCTCACCGGCACCATTCACAAGTCGCGCACCTGCGTGATCTTCATCAACCAGATACGCATGAAGATCGGTCAGATGGGCTACGGCAGCCCCGAAACCACCACCGGCGGCAACGCGCTCAAGTTCTACAGCTCCGTGCGCATGGACATCCGCCGCGTGCAGACCTTGAAGGATCGCGACGAGGCCTACGGCTCCCTCACCCGCGTGAAGGTGGTGAAGAACAAGATGGCTCCGCCCTTCCGCGAAGCCAAGTTCGACATCATCTGGGGCACGGGCATTTCCCGCGCGGGCGAAATTCTCGACATGGCCGTGGACGCGGGCATTGTGGACAAGAGCGGCGCGTGGTACGCCTACGGCGACGAAAAGCTGGGCCAGGGCCGCGAACGCGTGCGCGACATGCTCAACGAGAACATCGCCCTGCGCGATGAAATCGAGGCCAAGGTCAAGGAGCATCTCGGCATGAACGCCGACGGCGTTCCCGCAGCCGCGCCCGTGGAGAGCGAAGGCCTTCCCGGCGACGAGGACAGCTACGACGAAAGCTACTAGCCATGTTTCGCCGGACGCTCCGCCGAAAGCGGGGCGCTCCGGCGTTGTTTTCCGGCAGAGGGCTTCGGCGCGGAATGCGCCTGAAAACGTTGCTCTCCGATCGGAAAACGGGGCGGGGAAAATGTTCCCGGGGAACGTTTTCCGGCCCGTTCATCACGAAAACTTGCGGGGGAAGAGCTCTCTTCCCCCGTCTTTATGAGAATGAGAGGTCACGGTATGGCTCAATCGGAAGAACATATGCTCACTGCCAAGGAAATACGTCGAAAGTTTTTGGACTTTTTTGCAAAGAACGGACATGCCATAGTGCCTTCTTCGTCCCTGGTGCCCAAGGACGACCCCACGCTGCTCTTCACCAACGCCGGCATGGTGCAGTTCAAGAAGCTCTATCTCGGTCAGGAACGCCGTTCCTACCGCTGCGCCGCCACCTCGCAGAAGTGCCTGCGCGTTTCCGGCAAACACAACGACCTTGAAAACGTGGGCCGCACCGCCCGCCATCACACCTTCTTTGAAATGCTGGGCAACTTCTCCTTCGCCTACTACTTCAAGCGCGAAGCCATCACCTTCGCGTGGAAGTTCGTGACCGAGGAACTGCATCTGCCCGCCGACAAGCTCTACGTCACCGTGTACGAAAACGACGACGAAGCCTACAACCTGTGGCAGGAAATTGCGGGCATGCCCGCCGATCACATCACCCGCATGGGCGAGAAGGACAACTTCTGGACCATGGGCGACACCGGTCCCTGCGGCCCCTGCTCGGAAATCTACATCGATCAGGGCGAGGACATGTCCTGCGGTCCCAACTGCGGCATCGGCAAGTGCGACTGCGACCGCTTCCTTGAAATCTGGAACCTCGTGTTCACGCAGTACGATCAGAAGGAACCCGGCGTGCGCGTGCCGCTGGAACATCCCAACATCGATACCGGCATGGGCCTCGAACGCATCGCCGCCGTGTGCCAGGGCAAGCGCTCCAACTTCGACTGCGACCTCTTCCAGGACATCATTCAGTACGCGGCTTCCATCGCCGGCGTGAAGTACAGCTTCTCCGCGCCCGACACCAACGACGTGGACACCGCGCTGCGCGTCATTGCCGACCACAGCCGCGCCGCCGCCTTCATGATCGCCGACGGCATTCTGCCTTCCAACGAAGGCCGCGGCTACGTGCTGCGCCGTCTCATCCGCCGCGCGCTGCGCTTCGGCACGCTCATGGGTCTGCACGAGGCCTTTCTCTACAAGACCGTGGGCAAGGTGGTGGAAGTCATGGGCGACGACTATCCCGAACTTCGCGAGCACGCCGACTTCATTTCCCGCGTGGTGTTCGAGGAAGAAAACCGCTTCCGCGTGACCCTCGACAAGGGCCTCGCCCTGCTCGACAGCGAACTTGAAGCGCTCTCCGCCGCCGGCAAGACCGTGATTCCCGGCGACGTGGCCTTCCGCCTGAACGACACCTACGGCTTCCCGCTCGACATCGTGTCCGACGTGGCCTACAAGCGCGGCTTCACCGTGGACGAGGAAGGCTTTGCCGAAAAGATGCAGGAACAGCGCGCCCGCGCCCGCGCGGCGTGGAAGGGTTCCGGCGAAAAGGATCTGGCGGCCCGTTTCCGCGGTCTGCTTGAGGAAGGCATGCAGTCGGAATTCGTGGGCTACGACACGCTGAAGACGAACAGCCGCATCGTGGCGCTTCTCGACGAAGACGCCCTGCCCGTGGAAAAGCTGGAAACCGGCGCCAAGGGCTACGTGGTGACCGGTCATACGCCGTTCTACGGCGCGTCCGGCGGCCAGAGCGGCGACACCGGCGTCCTGACCACGGAAGAGGGCAAGGCCCGCGTGACCGATACGCTCAAGCCCATGCCCACCCTGACCGTGGAACAGATTGAAGTGACCGAAGGCGTCATCCGCGCCGAGCAGGAAGTGGACATGGAAGTGACCGAAGGCGACCGCATCGCCGCGGCGCGCAACCATTCCTGCACGCATCTGCTTCAGGCGGCCCTGCGCAAGGTGCTGGGCAGCCACGTGCATCAGGCGGGCTCTTCCGTGGGCCCCGATCATCTGCGTTTCGACTTCACGCACATCGCGGCCATGACCGACGAGGAAATCGCCGCCGTGGAACGCGAAGTGAACGCCATGATCATGGCCGACTACCCCGTGACCACCCGCGAAATGGATCACGACGAAGCCGTGAAGTCCGGCGCCATGGCGCTGTTCAATGAAAAGTACGGCGACAAGGTGCGCGTGGTCAGCATGGGAGCCGAAGGCGTCGAGCCCTGCTCCATGGAACTTTGCGGCGGCACGCATCTTTCCCGCACCGGTCAGGCGGGCTGCTTCGTCATTCTTTCCGAAGGCGGCGTGGCCGCCGGCGTGCGCCGCATCGAGGCGGCCACCGGCTGGAACGCCTACAACATCATGAACGAGCGCCGCAGCGAACTCAACGCCCTCGGCGCGCTGCTCAAGGTGCGCTCTTCCGATCTCGCCTCCCGCGTGGAAGCCATGCAGAAGGAAATCAAGACTCTGCGCAAGGAACTCGACAAGGCGCAGGCCGCGAGCCGCGGCGACGTGATGTCCGCCGTGGAAGAGATTGCCGGCGTGAAGGTGCTGGCCGTGAAGGCCGGGGCCATGAACGTGAAGGCGCTGCGCGAAATGATGGACGACGTGCGCTCCAAGATGCCTTCCGGCGTGGCCTGCCTCGTGTCGGAAGACAACGGCAAGGCGCAGATGATTCTCTACGTGTCCAAGGACCTGCACGACCGCTTCACCGCGCCCGCGCTCATCCGCGACGTGGCCGCGGCCATCGGCGGTTCCGGCGGCGGCCGTCCCGACCAGGCGCAGGCGGGCGGCAGCAATCCTGAAGGCATCGACGAGGCCTTCAAGATTCTGAAGCAGAAGATCGCCGGTTAGTTTGTGTTGACGGAAGGGAAGGGGGATGCTCCTTCCCTTCTTTTTGCGCTCTGCGGCGGGTTTCCGCAAAAGGCGTCGGAACTGCGGCGGACGCGGGCGTTTGCGCATGTTGCGCAGGGCTCGAAACTCACGTCGTCTGTTCGGCGTCGGGCCTGCCGGGCGGAGCGCGGATGAATTCATGGTCAGGAGAGGAAGATGCCGGAACTTCCCGAAGTGGAAACCGTGGCGCGCACGCTTGCGCCGCAGGTGTGCGGACGGCGCATTGCATCCGTGAACGTGCTGAACGCCGGAACGTGGCAGGGAGAGGCTGGCGCGGAGCGCGTGGCGGCCGGGCGATTTGTGGCGACGGGAACGGGAAGGCGCGGCAAGCTGTTGCTGCTTTATCTTTCCCGTGAGGCGGACGTGCTGCCTGCTTCGCACCCGGAGACGGAGATTCCCGCGCCGGAGAGCGCGTCGTGCTGGCCGCTCTGCTATTCGGCCTGCGGCGCGGAGCGCTCTCGCCCTTCGCTGGATGGAAAGGAGCCCGGCGACATCACGGCGCTGGCCTTTCATCTGCGCATGACGGGCAGGCTCTTCGTCTATCCTGCCGGAACGCCGCCGGAAAAGCACACGAGGGTGATATTCACGCTGGACGACGGCAGGCTTCTCTTTTTTGACGACACGCGCAAGTTCGGTCAGGTGCGGGCGCTCTCGACCCGGGAGATGGAGCGCTGGTCGTTTTGGCGGGAGCTCGGGCCCGAGCCTCTGGAAATATCGGACGAAGCCTTTGCCGCGCGCTTTTCTTCCGGGCGGGCGGTGAAGGCGCTGCTGCTCGATCAGTCCGTGGTGGCGGGCGTGGGCAACATCTACGCCGATGAGAGTCTGTTCCGTGCAGGCATCCGGCCGGACGCGCCGGGAAAGTCTCTTTCGGCGGAACGGCTGGCGCGTCTGCACCGGGCGCTTGTGGAGGTGCTGCTCGAATCCATCCGCGATTGCGGCAGCTCCATTCGGGACTACCGCACGGCCCGCGGAGACGTGGGCGCGTTTCAGAACCGTTTTCGCGTGTACGGCAGAGCGGGGGAGAAGTGCGTTTCCTGCGGCCGGGCACTGGCGTCGGGACGCGTGGCGGGAAGAATGTCCGTGTGGTGCCCGAGGTGTCAGAAGCGCTGAGCGGCGCTCGGCAAAAAAGACCGGCGTTCAGGCGCTGGGCAGGACTCAGGATGCAGGCTGGCGGCGCAGCGCCTGCCACGCAGGTCGGAGAGCTGCGATTCCGGGCGCAGCGGGGAAAAGCGTCGGCGGACGCGGGTGCAGGTTCGGCCGCCGCGCGGTCGGGATCAGGAAAGCGGATGGAACTGATGCACCGTGGCCTTCTGCACGGGCTTTTCCTCCGGCTTTTCCTTGGGAGTTCTGCGCCGCCAGGGGCGCATGTCCTCGATGCGGGGCTTCTCGACTTCGGCCTTCTTGAGCTCCTCGCGCTCTTCCCATTTCACGTTGAACAGCTGGTTCTTGCCGCGCACGGCCTGAATGAGGGAAAGCACGATGACGGCTTCTTCCCATTCGCGGGAAGCGTCGAAGTCCTGAACGCGCTGCATGTACTTGTTCCACAGCGCCATGAGGGAAGCCTCATCCATGGCGTTGAGCTGACGGGCCATTTTGAGCAGCATTTTTTCCATTGTTGTCCTCGCGGTTGAACTGGTCTTGCTTATACCCTGCAAGCGCTGCGCGGGCAAATGAATTCTGACGGTCCGCGCGCCGCCCCCCTGCCGGAGGGGCAATTTGCCCGCACTCGATTTTTATGATAAAAACGTAAACTCCCCAAGGAACGACGCCGCAAGGCGCGTTTCCGCGCTGCGCGGGCAGGAACCGCAAGGCGCGTTCTTCCAACATCTTTATCGCCGAGGCGGAGTTGACATGAGCGATCTGAAAGATATGTACCGCACCATTGTGGCGGACGGGTTCCCCGACACCATGACCATCACGCTGGGAGACAGCGTGCTCACCTATCGCAAGCGCACCTGGGAAATGGGCGGCGAAGTGCGCGGACTGCGTTATGGCGAAAACCCCGATCAGCCCGCTGCGCTCTATGAATTCGTGGAAGGCGAAAACAAGGTGGCCGATCTCAAGTGGCGCGCTCCCCATCAGGGCATTGTTTCCGCGCTCACCGAAGAGCAGATGGTGCAGTCCGGCAAGCATCCGGGCAAGACCAATCTCACCGACGTGGACAACGCCTGCAACATTCTCCAGTATCTCACGAAGAAGCCCGCGGCCGCCATTTTGAAGCACAACAATCCCTGCGGCGCTGCCTGGGCCGACACCCTCTTCGACGCGCTGAACAACGCCTTCTGGTGCGACCGCATTGCCGCTTTCGGCGGCGCGGTGGTGGTGAACCGTCCGCTCGACATGAAGTGCGCCGAACTCATCGCCTCCCAGTATTTTGAAGTGGTGGCCGCGCCCGCCTTTGAAGAAGGCGTGGTGGACGTGCTCAAGGGCCGCAAGAATCTGCGCATCTTCGAGCTGCCCGGCCTTGCGCATCTCGACGAGCTGCGCGGCATTCCCATGCTCGACTTCAAGAGCCTCACCGACGGCGGCATCGTGATGCAGAAGTCCTTCGTCAACCGCATCAGCAGCGTGGACGACTTCATGCCCGCCACCGGCACGAAGAAGGACGGCACCGTGTTCACGGCGCGCAAGCCCACGGAACAGGAAGCCGAAGATCTGCTCTTTGCCTGGGCCGTGGAATCGGGCGTGACCTCCAACTCCGTGATCTTTGCGCGCAACGGCGCCACGGTGGCCATCGGCACCGGCGAACAGGATCGCGTGGGCTGCGCGGAACTGGCCATTCACAAGGCCTACACCAAGCATGCCGACGTGCTTTCCTTCAAGCGCACCGGCCTTTCCCTGTACGAGCTTCAGCAGAAGGCGCTTTCCGACGCCGAAGCCGCGGCCACGCTTGAAGAGATCAACCGCGAGACCCGGGAAAGCAAGGGCGGCCTCATCGGTTCCGTGGTGGTGTCCGACGGCTTCTTCCCCTTCCGCGACGGCGTGGACGTCGTCATGGCGCAGGGCGTGACGGCCATTGCCCAGCCCGGCGGCTCCATACGCGACTGGGAAGTGGTGCAGGCCTGCAACGAGCACGAACCGCAGGTGGCCATGGTGTTCACCGGCCAGCGCTCCTTCAAACACTGATGAATCATAATGCCGGGGAGGCGCGAGCTTTCCCGGCATTGTCATGGATGCCTCTCTTCACGCGCCCTTCTGCGACCGGGGAAGCGTGACCTCTGTTTTCATCCGTGGCGGGCCGCAGTAGGAATTTTTCGGAGCCCCGTCGAGAGCGGGAAGCCGCTCCGTTTTCGGCTTTCTCCGCGCCGGACGCGCGCAGCGCGCATGTTTGTCCGCCGGGGGCGGTCTGACCATTTTTGCCTTTCAGGACTGGAGACATGGCATCGCATATTGTGCAGAATCCCTCTGCGGGCTGTATTGTGGAATTCATGCAGGGAAACGAACCCCAGATAGCGTGGGTGATGGAGGAACAGAAGGGCAAACTCCGTCTTTTCCTGCCCAACAGGCGTGAGACCACGCTTTCTCCGTCGCGCATTCTGCCCTGGGCCGGCCCGTCGTATCCTGCCCAGCAGAGCAAGGACGACGTGGTGGACATCCTGAACAGACACAAGGATCGCCGGGAGCGCCTCGCTTCCGAAGTCGCGCCCGTGGAACTGTGGGAAATGGCGCAGGGCGAAATGGACAAGGCGCCTGCCGAATGGTTTGCGGAGCTCGGCTACACTAATCCCGACGCCGACGCCGTGGCGGCCTGCGGTCGGGCGCTTCTGCAGTGCAAGACGCATTTTCGCTTCCAGCCGCCGGAATTTGAAATTTACGACGCGGCCACGGTGGAATCCCGCCGTCAGGCCGAAGAGGCCGCGCGCGTGCGCGAGGCCATGGTGTGCGGCGGCGCGGACTGGTTCCGCCGCCTGTGGGAGGCGCGCATCGGGCGTCATCCCGCGCCCGATCTTTCCACCGCGCCGGACGAGGCGGTTCGTCACCGTCTGGAACGCATGCTCCGCGCCCGCATGATCGATCCCGAAACCGTGGAGGACGAAGCGCTGTGGAAGCAGGTGACCAAGGGCCTGCCCGACGATCCGCACCTGGCGCTGCTGCTGGCCATGACCTGGGGCCTTGTGCCGGAACACTACAACTTCTGGCTCGACCGCGCGGACTACGCGGCGGGCACGGCCTGGGAAGAGCCTTTTGCCGAAGAGACGCAGGCGCTCATCGACGCCGTGACCAGGGGCGACGACATGCCTCCGGCCGAAGATTCGGCCTTCATCAGCATCGACAGCGCCACCACCCGCGACATCGACGACGCCTTCCGCATCTTTGCGGCAGAGGACGGCGGCTGGGACGTGGAAGTGGCGCTGGCCTGTCCCGCCTGGTTCTGGAATTTCGACAGCCCGCTCGGCAAGGCCGTCTTCCATCGCGCAACAAGCATTTATCTGCCGGAGGGCAACTGCCACATGATGCCCGAAGCGCTCGGCGAGGGTGCGTTCAGCCTGTTTGAAGGGCAGGCGCGTCCCGCGCTCGTGGTGAGTGCGCACGTGTCGCCGGACGGCGCGCTCGGCGAAGGCTCGTTCCGCTTCTCCACGATAACAATCGCCAAAAATCTCAATTACCCCGACTGCGAGGCCGCGCTCGACGGCGAAGACAACGCCGCCGCGCCCTTTGCGGATCAGCTTCGTCTCGCCTCGGCCATGAGCGACGTGAGACTGGCCTGCCGTGTGGATCACGGCGCGGTCATCATCGAGCGGCCGGAAATCGACTTCACGCTGGAGGGCGAGGGCGTCGACGTGCAGGTGAAGCTCAAGCAGACGCCCGCCGCGCCGAGGGCGCAGCTTCTGGTGGCGGAACTCATGGTGGTGGCCAATGCCGCGCTCGCCGAGTGGGCCGTGAAGAACGACGTGCCGCTTCTTTTCCGCACGCAGGACGTGGCCGTGCCCCGGGAATACGCCGGAGTGTGGAAGAGCGCGCCCGACATCGCCCGCGTGGTGCGCATTCTGGTGGCGGCCTCTCTCGACGTTTCGCCGCGTCCGCATGCAGGCATGGGGCTTTCGGCCTACAGTCCCGTGACGTCGCCGCTGCGCCGCTTCACCGATCTCGTGAACGAAGCGCAGCTTCTGAGCGTGGTGACCCGCGGCGAGGCGCGCTGGTCCCGCGAGGAGCTTTCCGACATGCTCATGCATCTTTCCATCCGGCTTGAGGCGGCGGGTCAGGTGCAGCGCTTCCGCCCGCGCTACTGGAAGTATCTCTACATTCAGCAGCAGGCCCGTCTGCACGGCGACGAATGCTGCTGGAAGGCCGAAGTCGCCGAGGAAAACGACATGTGGGTCAGCGTGAGTCTGCCGGAAATTCAGCTCGGTCTGCGCGGCAAGCGTTCGCTGTTCGGCGAGAAGGTGTTTCCCGGTCAGCAGCTGCACGTGCGCCTCGGCAAGGTGAATCCGCTGCGGAGCGAGGCCGTCATTCTCGACGTGCGCGAATATTGAGCCGGTTGCGCCCTGCCATGGTCTGAGATATGATAAGAAAACAGAGACTCTCTTTCCGGATATTCCAAGGAGAAGGCATGTCGTCAGCCCGAACGGTTGCTTCCCTTGTCTCATGCTGCGCGCTTCTGGCCTTTGTCGGCTTTTCGCAGACGGCCTGCGCGCCCAGACAGAACACGACGCTGTCGGCCCGTCAGGCCGCGCAGGACGACGCAGGCTCCGGGGATCTCGATTCTCAGCTTGCCATAGATCATGAACTTTTTCTGGCCGCCACCTCGCCGGGAACGCTGGTGGAAAGCGATTCGCTCAGCGTTTCGGAACTGGCGGAACATCGCGCCATGTACGGCGATTCTCTGGAACTGCGTTCCGATTTGTCGTCGCTTCAGTTTCCCGGAGGCATGCTTCAGCTTGAACGGGGCGGAAACGTTTCCGGGCCCGTGAGCCGCGGTCCCGCGCCGGGAAGCGCCGAGGCCCGCCGTCTGGCCGAAAGAAACACCAGAGAAGCGCTCTGTTCCGCCGGAGAAACGGTGTGCATCACCTCTCCCTACGGCGTGCGCCGCTCTTCCCGCCGCTCGCACAAGGGCATCGACATCCGCGCGCCTCTGGGCTCGCCCATCATGGCGTTCCGCAGCGGCATGGTGCGCTGCGCCGAATATCACAGCAGCTACGGCTACATGGTGGAAATCCAGCAGGACGACGGCATTGTCGCGCGCTACGCGCACATGAGCCAGATGCTCGTCCGCAAGGGAGACAGGGTGGAACCCGGCCTCATGATAGGCCGCGTGGGCTCCACCGGGCGTTCCACCGGGCCGCACCTGCACTTTGAACTTCTGCACGACAACAGGCAGATGAATCCCATGACGTATCTGCCTACGCCCAAACAGGTGGTCGTCAAGGGCACGGAGGCCGATGCCGCCGCCGCCAGAAAGGCGCTGGCCAAATCCGGCCATTCCAAGTCCAAGCTGAAGAAGTCCTCGTCCAGAAGTTCCAAAAAGGTGACCTCGACCAAGAAAAGTTCGTCCAAAAAGTCGGTGAAGTCGTCGAAAAAGACGTCGAGCCGGAAGACGGCGGTCAAGAAGACGAGTTCCTCCAAGAAGGTCGCGGCAAAGAAGACCAGTTCCAGAAAGACGACGAAGAAGTCGAGCTCTTCGAGCAGAAGTTCCTCGAAGAAGTGACGGCGTCTGAACGATGCTTTGAAGACGGCGCGGGGGCGCGCGGGGCTGCGGCTCCGGGAGTCCCCGCGCCGTTTTTTCCGGTCGAACACGGGCTGCTGGGCGTTGTTCCGATGAGCGCAGGGGAGGAGCGCTTTGCGCGGCTCGCCGATAACGGGCGCTGCCGACGGAGTTTCCGGCGGTCTGTGGGGCGAAGCGTTCTTCCGATGCTTCGTCGATGGTCCGGTCGCTCGGCCGAAGACGTGTTTTCCGATGAACTGACTCCCGAAGGGCGGTGCTTTCCGGCCGCAGGATCGTCAGTGTCTGTCCCGGAGCGGCCCGGCGAGCCTCCGCAGCGTCGGCGCAAGTGCCGAACGCAGCAGACCTGCATGAACCATGTCGGGGAACGGCTGATGCCGTTCCTTTTCTATTTAAACGCTCTTTGTCGCAACAGACGCGCCCCGGTCTCGCCGGGGCTTTTGTTGTTTAATCGGTCGGCACGGCCTTTTTTCCGGCAGGGGAGGGCGCGCGCGTCCTCGCTTTTTCCGGCCTCTTCAAGTCGTCGCCGCTTTTTCTCACGGCTCGACAGATTATTACAATATCCCTCTCACGGGCCCGACGCTAGGTTGGATCTGAAAACGATATGCCGTCGTTTTCCATCTCTAGCACAAGGAGGTCCCATGCACCTTACCCCGCGAGAAATCGAAAAACTCATGGTGCTGTCTCTGGCGGAAGTGGCGCAGCGCCGCAGGGAAAAAGGGCTGAAGCTCAATCATCCCGAAGCGGTGGCCGTCATCACCGCCACGGCGCTGGAAGGCGCGAGAGCCGGAAAGACCGTGGAAGAAGTGATGAACGACGCCCGCAAGGCGCTCACCCGCGACGAAGTCATGGAAGGCGTGCCCGAAATGATTCCCTTCGTTCAGCTGGAAGCCGTGTTCACGGACGGCAGTCGTCTGGTCACGGTACACGATCCCATAAGCTGAGCCGTCGTTTCCACGTCAGCGTTTCTCCCATCTCACGCCGAGGCCGCAGGTCCCGGCACAACACAGGCAGGCAGCATATGGCAGATTCGCCCAAGGCTCCCGTCGGCGGATGCATTTTCGCCGCCGACCCCATCACGTTCAACGAGTCCCGGCCTTCCATCACCCTCAAGGTGCGCAATACCGGCGACCGTCCCATTCAGGTTGGTTCCCATTTTCACTTCTTCGAGGTCAACCGCGCGCTGGAATTCGATCGCGCCGCCGCCTACGGCATGCGCCTGAACATTCCTTCCACCACGGCCATCCGCTTTGAACCCGGCGATGAAAAAACGGTGTCCCTCGTGCCCTACGGCGGACTTTCCAGCGTGTACGGCTTCAACAACCTCGTGGACGCCTGGACCGGAGACGCGCACGCAAGAGTCGTCAAGATCGACAGGGCCATAGCCCTCGGCTTCAAAAGCGCGAAGCTCTGAGCCGTAGAAATATCCGGGCGTCCGCCCCGTCGGGCTCCCTCCGGGAACGCGCCGCTTCACGCATTGCGGTGCAAAAGCGCGCCCGGTTCCTGACGACGTCACCTTTTCCGCATGACCATGCTCTAACCCAAGGACTGCGACATGCCCCAGATTTCAAGACAGGAATATTCCAGCCTGTACGGCCCCACCGTGGGCGACAAGATCAGGCTCGGAGACACGGATCTCTATGTGGAAATTGAAAAAGACCTGCGCGGCTACGGCGACGAGGTCATCTACGGCGGCGGCAAGACGCTGCGCGCGGGCGAGGGCGGCGATTCCCGCTCCGTGCGCGACAACGGCGTGCTTGACCTCGTCATCACCAACGCAACCATCATCGACGCCGTGCAGGGCGTCATCAAGGCCGACGTGGGCATCCGCGACGGCCGCATCGTGGGCATAGGCAAGGCGGGCAATCCCGCCGTCATGGACAACGTGGATCCGCATCTCGTGGTGGGCAACGCCACCGACGCCATTTCCGGCGAGCATCTCATCCTCACCGCCGGCGGCATCGACGCCCATGTGCATCTCGTGTGCCCGCAGCAGGCCCAGACCGCCATTTCCAACGGCATCACCACCTTCTTCGGCGGCGGCATCGGCCCCTCCGACGGCACCAACGGCACCACCATCACGCCCGGCGCGTGGAACATTCACCGCATCATGGAAGCCGCCGAAGCACTGCCCGTGAACCTCGGCATTCTCGGCAAGGGCCACGCCTACAACGAAGAGCCCCTGCGCGAGCAGATCGAAGCCGGCGCCTGCGGCTTCAAGATCCACGAGGACTGGGGCGCCATGCCCGCCATCATCCGCGCGGCGCTTTCCGTGGCCGACAAGATGGACGTGCAGGTCTCCATCCACACCGACACCCTGAACGAAGCCGGTTACGTGGAAGACACCATCGCCGCCATGGAAGGACGGGTCATCCACACCTTCCACACCGAAGGCGCGGGCGGCGGTCACGCGCCGGACATCATCCGCGTGGCCGGGCAGCCCAACGTGCTGCCGAGCTCCACCAACCCCACGCTGCCCTTCGGCGTCAACTCGCAGGCCGAGCTCTTCGACATGATCATGGTCTGCCACAACCTCAATCACAACGTGCCCTCCGACGTTTCCTTCGCGGAAAGCCGCGTGCGCCCGGAAACCATCGCCGCCGAAAACGTGCTGCACGACATGGGCGCGATTTCCTGCATCGCGAGCGACTCCCAGGCCATGGGCCGCGTGGGCGAAAACTGGATTCGCGCCATCCAGACGGCGAGCGCCATGAAGGCCGCCCGCGGCAAGCTCCCCGAAGACTCCGCGGACAACGACAACTTCCGCGTGCTGCGCTACGTGGCCAAGGTGACCATCAATCCGGCCATCATTCAGGGCGTCTCCCACCTCATCGGCTCCGTGGAAACCGGCAAGGTGGCCGATCTCGTGCTCTGGCAGCCGGCCTTCTTCGGCGCCAAGCCCTACATGGTCATCAAGGGCGGAGCCATTGCCTGGTCCGCCATGGGCGACCCCAACGCCTCCCTGCCCACGCCGCAGCCGGTCATCTACCGGCCCATGTTCGGCTCGCTCGGGCGCTGCCTCCAGTCCACGCGCTACACCTTCACCTCGCAGGCCGCCATGGATCGCGGCATCGGCGAGCAGCTCGGGCTCAAGAGTCATCTTGCCGCCGTTCACGGCATCCGCAGCCTCACCAAGCAGTGCATGGTGAGAAACAATCTCACGCCTCACATCGAGGTCAATCCCGAAACCTTCGCCGTCATGGTGGACGGAAAGCACGTCACCGTGCCGCCCGTCCAGAACGCGAGCCTCGCGCAGCTGTACTTCTTCAGCTGACGCGTCTGCAAACGGCAGGCCTCGGCAAAAAAGCGCATCCGGGCGCGTCCGGGACCTGTTGATTCACGGCAGAGCGGCCTTTCGGAAAAAGGCCCGGCAACATCCGGCCGGACGGCGGAGAAATTCCAGCGTCCGGCCGGACGCGCCCGGAGAACAGCGGGTCGGCAGCGGCCCGGTTACGGAAAACGTTATGGGGGCATTTGTGGAAATCATTGAAAAGGTACTGGGCAACAGGGCCGACGCGGACTGGGCCGGACGGCTTCGCGACGCGAACATCGACTATCTGGAACTCTCCCAGTGGGACGCGCAGAAGAATCGTCTGCGCAAGGAAACGCTCGGCGGGCGCGTCATGGCCGTGGCGCTGGAGCGCGGAGAGTCCCTGCGCGACGGCGACGTGCTGGACTGGGATGAAAGGCGGCGCTGCGCCGTGGTGTGCCGCATACGCCTCTGCCCGGTGATGGCCGTGGATCTCTCCGGTCTTGCCGCGTTCGGCGAGGAGGATGCCGTTTCCTGCGCGGTGAAGCTCGGCCACGCGCTCGGCAATCAGCACTGGCCCGCCGTGGTGAAGAAGGGCGTGGTCTATGTTCCCATGACGGCGGATGAAAAGGTCATGAGCGCCGTCATGGACACGCACGCCATTGCCGGCGTGACCTACGCCTTTCTTTCCGGAGAGAGCGTGTACGAAGCGCTTTCCGGCGAGGAGGCGCGGCTTCTGTTCGGCGGAGCGGAAAGTCCGCTTTCCGGGCACGAGCATCATCACGGACATCATCATTCCTGAGGAAACGGGGTGAGCGCGGTGGACATTCTTTCTCTTGTGCATCTCATGCAGTTCGGCGACTCCATGCTGCCCACGGGCGCGTTTGCCTTTTCCGGGGCGCTGGAGGCGGCGGCGCAGACGGGCGTGGTGCGCGACGCGCGCACGCTTCAGCAGTACGTGGTGTCGGCGCTCAGGCAGGCGTCCACGGGCGACGCGGTGGGCCTCGCCTTTGCCCTGCGCGCGCTGTGCGACGACGCGGCCAGCGCGGGAGCGCCGGTGAGCGACGCCGCGCTGGCGAGGCTCGGCGTGATCGACCTTGCCCTGTACCGCCGCAAGCTGCCCGAGGAATTCAGGGACATGATGACGAAAACAGGGCTCAAGCTGGCCCAGCTCGGCGCGGAAACCACGAAGTCGCCGCTGCTTTCGCGTTGGCTTTCCCGGATAACCACGGGCTGCACGCCCGGTTCCTATCCCGTGTCGCTGGCGGCGCTCTTTGCCGCCACGGCCTTTGCCGAAGCGCCCCTGCGAGGCGCGGACGGCGCGGAAACGAAGGCCGTGCTTGAGGAAGGGCTCACCGTTTATTTCTACGGCGTGGCCATGGGCTTGCTGAACGCGGCGCTGCGCCTCATGCGCGTGACGCATCTGGAAACGCAGGCCGTGCTGTACCGCAGTTCGGAGCTGTTCGAGCCGCTGTGCGCGCGGGCGCTGGCCACCCCGCTTGACCGCATGACGGGCTATGCGCCCATGACGGAAATTCTTTCCGCCGTGCATGCCGGGGCGCGGGTCCGTCTTTTTATGAGCTGAAGAGGAGAGACTCCCATGAAAAAAATTACCCGTATCGGCGTCGGCGGCCCGGTGGGCTCGGGCAAGACGGCCGTCATCGAGGCCGTGGTGCCCGTGCTCATGAAGCGCGGCGTGCGCCCGCTCATCATCACCAACGACGTGGTGACCACCGAAGACGCCAAACACGTGCAGCGCGAACTTGCCGGCGTGCTCGACGCCGAACGCATCGTGGGCGTGGAAACGGGCGCCTGCCCGCACACCGCCATCCGCGAGGATCCCAGCATGAACCTCGCCGCCGTGGAGGATCTGGAGAGACGCTTTCCCGACAGCGACGTGGTGTTCATCGAAAGCGGCGGCGACAATCTTACGCTCACGTTCAGTCCGGCTCTGGCCGACTTCTTCATCTACGTCATCGACGTGGCCGCCGGGGACAAGATTCCGCGCAAGAGCGGCCCGGGCGTGTGCCATTCCGACATTCTGGTCATCAACAAGGAAGACCTTGCGCCGTACGTGGGCGCGAGTCTGGAAGTCATGGACCGCGATTCCCGCCTCATGCGCGGCGATCGCCCCTTCATCTTCACGAACTGCATGACCGGGCACAACATCGACGTGCTGGCCGACTGGATCATGCGCGACGCGCTCTTCGATCTGCCGGACCGTCCGGCGCAGGAGACGTCCGGCGCGGCGAACGAGGCGGCCCATGCGTGAGGAGAGCTTCGTCGATACCGGCGCGCCTGCGCCCGACTGTTCGAGCTTTCAGGCGGCGCGGCAGGCGCTTGCTGACATGGATCGCAGCGCGGCGGAGCTTGATCCGTACCGCGACGAGCCGCCCCAGATGAAGAGCGGCTCCGTGGGCAAGCTGGGCTATCTGCGTCTGGACTTTCGCCGCGACGAGAATCTCGGCCGCACCGTGCTGGCCGATCTGGACCGCCGCGCGCCCATGATTGCGCAGAAGGCGCTGTACTGGGAGGAGTCGCAGCCGGACATGGCCTGCGTGATCACCATCACGTCCACGGGCTGCGTGGTGCAGGGCGACCGCATGGCGCTGGATGTTCACGCGCGCCGCAATTCCCGCGCGCTCGTGACCACGCAGAGCGCCACGAAGGTTCACGTCATGGATCACAATCACGCCTGCCAGCTTCAGCGTTTCCATCTGGAGGAGGGGAGCTGGCTGGAATACGTGCCCGATCCGCTCATTCTTCACCGCCGCTCGCGCTATGTGCAGGACACCTGGGTCACGCTGCCGGAATCGGCCTGCTTTCTCTACGGGGAAATGCTGGTGCCGGGCAGGCGCTGGCATCACCGGGAGGAGCTTTTCGGCTTTGATCTTTATTCGGCGGGCTTTCACGTCTGCCGCAGCGACGGCGAGGCTCCGCTTTTTGAGGAGCGTCTCGTGCTGGAGCCGGACGGAACGAACTTCTGCAGCGCCGCGGTCATGGACGGCTTCGAGGTGTTCGGAAGCATGTTTGCTCTGGTTCCCGAAAATCTTGCGGACGCTCTTGTGCGCGACGCAGGCGCGGCCGTGACCGACGATCTGGCCTGGGGCGCGCTTCGCCTGCCGGAGCACGCCGGAGCGGCGTTCAGGGTGCTCGGGCACGGCGTGGAGAGCGTGCGCAGGAAAATGCGGGAATTCCATTCGCTGGTGCGGGAAAGGGCGCTCGGCAGGCCGCTGCCGCCCGACTTTCTCTGGCGCTGAACCGGTCGGAATACGCGGAAACAAGGAGGTGGCGGACAATGACGGTCAACGGATGCGTCGCCGGGCGGGGAAGCTGTCCGGCGGTTTCGGTGCTCGGAACGCTGTTGCGCGGAGCCGGGCAGGTGATGTTTCAGAATTCCCCGTGGACGGGACTGCTCTTTCTCTGCGGCATTGCCTGGGGCGCGTGGAATGCGGGCAGACCGGAAATATTCTTCGGCGCGCTTCTGGGCCTTGTCGTCGGCACGGCGACGGGCTGCCTGCTCGGCGCTCCCCGCAGTGACGTGCAGGCGGGTCTGCACGGCTACAACGGCATTCTCGTGGGCTGCGCGCTGCCCGTGTTTCTGGAGGGCGGAGCCGTGTGCTGGCTGCTCATTGCGCTCGGAGCCATGTTTTCCACCGTCATCATGCTGGCGGTGTCGCGGGTGTTCGCCTCGTGGAAGGTTTCGGCCATGACGGGGCCGTTCGTGTTCGCCACCTGGTTCATTCTTCTGGCGTCCTACAGCTTTTCTGGCTTCGACGCCGTCGCGCTGCCGCATCCGGCGCTGCCCGCGCTTCCGCACGACGCCGTGTCGCTCTTCAGCGCGGAAGCCTTCTTCATTTCCAGTCTTGTCGGCGTCTCCCAGGTCTTTCTCATCAACGACCCCGTGACGGGAGCGCTGTTTCTGATCGGCCTTGCCCTCTCTTCGCCTTCCGCCGCGCTGTTTGGCTGGGGCGGCTCGCTCGCGGCCATGACCGCGGCGCTGCTGCTCGGGGCGGACGGCGCATCCGTGGGCGCGGGCCTCTATCAGTTCAGCGCCGTGCTCACGGCCATAGGCATGGGCACGACCTTCTATCGGCCCGGCGGAAGGGTGATTCTCTACACCCTTCTGGCCACGGTGTTCACCGTGGTGGCGCAGGGCGCGCTCAACGCGGCGCTCGCGCCTCTCGGCATTCCCACGCTCACCTTTCCCTTCGTCGTCGCCGCGTGGCTCTTTCTGCTGCCGCACGTCGTTCTTGCCGGAACGAGAGGCGGCGACGACTCACCTTCAGCCTGACGGGAGTCTTTCATGTACACAGTCGATTCGGGAGATACCGCGTTCATTCTGCTCTGTACGGCGCTGGTCTGCCTCATGACTCCGGGTCTCGCCTTCTTCTACGGCGGACTCGTGCGGCGCAAGAACGTGCTCACCATCATGATGCAGAGTTTCATTTCCATGGGCGTCATCGCCGTCATCTGGATCTTCGGCGGCTTCAGCCTGGCCTTCGGACCGGACGTCGGCGGCGTCATCGGCGACATCACCTATCACTTTGCTCTGGACAAGGTGGGAGCCGCGCCGAGCTCCGACTACGCCACCACGGTTCCCTTCCTGCTGTTCTTCGCCTATCAGCTCATGTTCGCCATCATCACGCCCGCGCTCATCACGGGCGCCTTTGCCGGACGATTCAATTTCCGCGGCTACCTGCAGTTTCTCGTGCTGTGGATGATCTTCGTCTATATTCCGGCCTGTCACTGGATCTGGGGCGGCGGATTCCTGGCCGGACTCGGCGTGGTGGACTTTGCCGGCGGCATCGTGGTGCATGTGAACGCCGGTTTTGCGGCGCTCGCCACCGTGTTCTTCCTCGGTCGCCGCGACGACGTGGCTCCGGGCTCGCATCCTGAGCCCAACAATCTGCCGCTCGTGGCCGTGGGCGCGGGCCTGCTGTGGTTCGGCTGGTTCGGATTCAACGCGGGCGGAGCCTACGCCGGCGACGGACTCGCCGCCTACGCCTTCACCAACACCACCATAGCCGGTTCCATCGCCATGCTGGTGTGGATGTTCCTCGACTGGCACGGCGCGAAGCGTCCTTCCTTCTCCGGCGTGCTGGTGGGCGCGGTGGCCGGTCTTGCCACCATCACCCCCTGTGCGGGCTACGTACCCCCGTGGGCGGCCATCATCATCGGCGCGGCCGGAGCCGTGGTGTGCTACTACGCCAAGTGCGTGCAGGCCAGACTGCACTTCGACGACGCGCTGGAAGTCTGGCGCGCTCACGGCATGGGCGGCCTCACCGGATCGCTCCTTGTCGGCGTGTTTGCCTCCACGGCCATCAACACCGTGCATGCCGGCGTGGAGCAGTTCTTCCTCCAGCTTCTGGGCATCGTGGTGGTGGCCGCATGGTCCTTCGGCGCGACCTGGGTCATCCTCAAGGTCATCAGCCATTTCGGCCCCATCCGCGTGAGCTACGAGCAGGAACTCGAAGGCCTCGACGAGGCTCTGCACGGCGAGTCGGCCTACCGGCTCTGACCGAAGGCGCGGCGCACCCCTGCGGCGCGCCGCCTTCCGGTCGGGCGCAGACTTTGTCAATGTGCGCTTCGCGGCGCATCGGCGTTTGCGGACAGGGTTCGGCGTTGACAATCGGGCGGAAACTTCTGATGCTCTGCCCCCTGGAGTGAATCAATGGATGCAGTTTTCTTTGTTGCGGCGGGCGGCGCGCTCGGCGCATGGTGCCGCTATGTCACGGGACTGGCGGCCGCGGCCGCGTTCGGATCGTCGTTTCCCGCGGGCACGCTCATCGTCAACGTGGTCGGCAGCTTCGTCATCGGCAGCGTGTACGCGACCGGGCCTTCCGCGCTCGTCGGCGACTTCGCCATGCAGGGCTTCTGCGGCGCGCTCACCACGTTTTCCACGTTTTCTCTGGACAGTTTCCGGCTTTTTCAGCAGGGGCGCGTCGTCCGGGGCGTCGTCAACGTGCTTTTGAACATGGTCCTCGGCCTCGGAGCCGCGGCGCTCGGCCTTTCGCTCTTCAGCGTGGATTAGGGCGGATCGCGCGTCGGGCGATTCGGAAAAGGATGTTCCAAACGCGGGCGAAGGGCCCGTGCAACGATTTCAGACTGGTGCGGGAAACATCATGACGCAGTTGATGAAACAGACGGTGGCGGTGCTTTGCGGCGGCGCGCTCGGCGCGGTGTGCCGCGTGGAGGCGGGCAGGGCTGTCATGAACTTTATGGGCGTGCATTTTCCTCTGGGCATACTTTGCGTCAACATGCTGGGCTCTTTTCTGCTCGGCCTGTTCCTGGGCGCGATTTCGCGGACAAAGAGCGGCTGCCCCACGGCTGCGGCCTTTGTTTCCACCGGATTTTTCGGCGGATTCACCACGTTTTCCTCCTTCGCACTCGACACGCTCACGCTCTGGGAGTCGGGAAGCGCCATGCTTGCGCTGCTCAATGTGGGCCTGAACGCCGCGCTCTGCATCGTGCTTGCGGGCCTCGGCTGGACGATTGCCGCGCCCTGGAGAGAGAAGGAGGCGTGAGAAACTGGAGCGTGTACCTTCTGCGCTGCGCCGACGGCACGCTGTACTGCGGCACGAGCGTGGACGTGGCGCGCCGCGTGGCCATGCACAACGGCCTTCTTGCCGGAGGGGCGAAGTACACCCGGGGGCGTCGGCCGGTGACGCTGCTGGCCTGCGCAGGCGGCATGACGCGTGAGGAGGCGCTTCGCCTTGAGCGAAGGGTGAAGCGGCTGCCCCGGGCGCGGAAGCTGGACGCGCTGCTTGGGGCCTGTTCTTCGGAGGACAGGATGTGAGGCCTCTTTTTCGGAAGAGGCCTTTTTCGTGCCTTTTGGCAGACGCCTGTTTTGTCTGCGGGAAAGGCGCAGAGAGCGCTTCCGTGCACTTGACCGCAAAGACGCGCGGGAATATGCTCTAGCCTCCCTCAAAAGCAGCGCAAAGGCTGCTTCAGAAATTTATTCAAGGGTGTCATATGCGTAAAATCCTTCATCTTTTCCATAGCGTCCGCGTGGCGGCGCTTCTGGTGCTGGCTCTGGCGTTCGCCGTGCAGTGCCAGGCCGCAACCATGGTGGACATCTACGGCCCCGGTCAGAATCAGATCAAGCTGTCCATGGCGTCTCCGCTTACCGCTCCCGGTCAGCGCGCCACGGCGCTGGGCTCGGAACTGAACGACGCCATCGTGGCCGACCTCAATTTCCTGCCGTTCATGCAGCTCATTCCTTCCTCGGCCGTGCTCGGCGGCACGGTGCTCACCGCCTGGCAGGGAGCCGACGTGGATTTCCGTCGCTTTCAGATTGCCGGCGCCGACCTTCTGGTCACGGCGCACTGGCCTTCCGGCGACAGGGAAAATTCCACCGTGGAACTGCGCGTGTTTGAAACCTATTCGGGCAAGTTCGTGTTCGGCAACGCCTATTCCGGCGTGACCCACACCGAAGTGCCCAACGTGGCCGATCGCTTCTGCGACGACCTCATGGCCGCGCTCACCGGCGCGCGCGGCTTCTTCAGCAGCTCTCTCGCCTTCGTGAAGGGCAACGGCAAAAAGCGCGACGTGTGGGTGGTGCGCGCCACCGGTCGCGATCTGCGTCAGGTCACCAACATTCCCGGCTCCGCCATGTCCCCCTCGTGGTCGCCCGACGGCCGCTACGTGGTCTTCAGCCATCTCGACGACAGCACCCACGCCCTCGGCGTGTGGGATCGCCTGAACAACACGGTCAAGCGCGTCCGCTTCCCCGGCAACACCGTCATCGGTCCCTGCTTTTTGCCGGACAACCGCGTGGCCGTGAGCCTTTCCACCGGTCATTATCCCGACATCTTCCTGCTGAACCGTCAGTTCAAGCGCGAGCGTCCGCTGGAACAGAGCGCGGCCATCAACGTGTCGCCTTCCTTCGACGCCTCCGGCACCAAGATGGCGTTCACCTCCAGCCGTCTCGGCAGCCCGCAGGTCTTCCTGAAGGACTTCTCCACCGGATCCGTGACCCGCGTGAGCATGGACGGCTCCTACAACTCCGAGCCCTGCATCAGCCCCGACGGCACGCTCATCGCCTACACCAAGGCCACGCCTTCGGGCTTCCGCATTTTTGTTCACGACATGATGACCGGCTCGGATCAGCAGATTTCCTTCGGTCCCGGCAGAGACGAACAGCCCGCCTTCGCCCCCGACAGCTATTTTGTGGCGTTTACTTCCACCAGAAGCGGCACTTCCCAGATTTATCTGACCACCCGCCACGGCGGCGAGGCCAAGCATGTGCCTACGGGACCGGGCAATGCCTCGTTCCCGAGCTGGGGAAAGTAAAATATTTTAAATTTCTGGGCGAAATCCCCCCCTTGCGAGCTTGACATCCCCAAGGGCGAGGGTAATATGCCGTTCTGCCCGATAAGTGCAGTTTTCTTTCTTCGCTCGATGATAAGAGGGAACGAGCGGGGAGAGAGAAATATTATGACTTAACTCTCAGGAGGAGTTATCATGAAGTCTCTGAAGTCTTTTGGCCTGGTTATGGTTCTCGCTCTGGCTCTCGGCATGGGCGCCGGCTGCGCTAAGAAGAACGCTGAAGTGGAAAACGTGGAACCCGCTCCCGTGGC
>NZ_CALUYL010000005.1 GCF_944324995.1 uncultured Mailhella sp. | reverse complement strand
ATGAACCAGGATTTGTCCTTCTGGGCCTCGTGGAAGGTGCGGATGTGCGAGGCGGCTTCCACGATGACGCTGCGTTCTTCGCCGGAAATGGAAGCCGCGGCGCGGGCGAGTTCTTCCTGCGGAACGGCGAGGGGCGGTTCAATGTCGGGAGCGTCGAACTGGCGGGTGCGCTCGATGAGCGCCTGATCGCCGCGTTCGCGCACGTCCGCTAGAATGGCGCGCACCTGATTTTCCACGTCCTGCCCGTTGCCGTCGGCGGGATTGCCGCGTTCGGCCAGACGGCGGAACAGTTCGGCGGCTTCCGCGTCAGTGGGCGACTTGATGTTCAATATACGACAAGACATTGATGACTCCTTGCTGTTGGAAGCATGCGGCGGGCCGGAGCGGCGTCGCGTTGCAAAGAATGGAGATTCCGGGGGCAATAGTCAAGTTTTGCGCCGCGTCTTGCGCGCCGCGTCACTTTCTGCGTTCCTTGATGACCTGTCTGCCCCGGCCGAGGGCGAGCTTTCCGGCGGGCACGTCTTCCACGATGACGGAGCCCGCGCCGACGAGGGCGTTGTCGCCCACGGTCACGGGGGCCACGAGCGCCGTGTTGCTGCCGATGAAGCAGCCTTCGCCTATCACGGTGCGGAACTTGTTTTTTCCGTCGTAGTTGCAGGTGATGGTGCCCGCGCCGAAGTTCACGCCCGGGCCGACTTCGGCGTCGCCGAGGTAGGTGAGGTGATTGGCTTTCGAGCCCTTGCCGAGGCGGGTTTTCTTGAGTTCCACGAAGTTGCCCACGTGGGCGTTTTCATCGACGAAGGCCTGCGGACGCAGCCTTGCGTAGGGGCCGATGAGCGCGCCGCTTTTCACTTCCGCCTTTTCGATGTGGCAGAATTCGCGGATCTCCGTGCCGCCGTCGATGCGGGCGTCGCGCAGCACGCAGTGCGAGAGAATGCGCGCGCCGCTCTTGATTTCGCTGTCGCCGTAGATTTCGCAGGGGCCGAAGATTTCCACGCCCTTTTCCACGCGGGAGAGCGGGCTCACGCGCACGAGCGAGGGAGCGTGCAGCACCACGCCCGAGGCAAGCAGTTCGTCGGCGCGGCGCTTGGTGAGAATTTCTTCGGCCGCGGCGAGTTCCACGGGCGTGTTCACGCCGAGCAGGGCCGTTTTTTCGCAGCCCGCGCCCTCGGCGCGGATGCCGCGCACGTCCATGCCTTCGGCGAGGCCCAGCGCGACAAGATCGGTAATGTAATATTCCCCGCCTCGGTTGTCGCAGGTGAGGCGCGGCAGCAGACGGCGCGCCGCGGGCAGAGAAAAGAGGTAGATGCCCGTATTCACTTCATGCGCGTCTTCGAGCGGGCCGTAGAGGGCGGGGTCGAAGTCCCTGGCCTCCACGATGGCGCTCACCTTTCCCTCGCGGCGCACCACGCGGCCGTAGGCGGCGGCGTCTTCGAGTTCGAGGCTCAGAAAGGCCGCGTCCGCGCCTTCCGCGGCGTCGAGAAAGTGATTGAGCACCTCGGGGGTGACAAGGGGCGCGTCGCCGTTCACCACGAGCACGCAGCCGTCGCCGCCGAGCCCGGGCATGGCGGTCATGAGGGCGTGGCCCGTGCCGAGCTGCTTTTCCTGCCGGATGCAGGAGGAGGCTATGCCCAGCCTTTCGGCCGTGCGTGCGGCCTCGGCGGAAACCATGTCGGCCTCGTTGCCCACCAGGGTGAGAATGCGGCCCACGCGGGGCATGGCCGCCAGCGTGGACGTGACCAGCGCAAGCATGGTTTCGCCAAGAAGCGTCTGGAGCACCTTGGGCCTGGGGGAGGGCATGCGCGTGCCCTTGCCGGCCGCGAGAATGAGGGCGTCGATATTCATGTCAGTCTCCACGGAGAAAACGGCCCGCGGCGCACACGGCAACACCGAGAACCATGAGGAAAATGCCTCCCCTGCGCAGCGTCTCTTCAGGCAGCGAGAGCATTTCGAGAAGCGTCTGACGCGTTTTGCCGGGCGAAATGAGCCAGGGCAGCGCTTCGAGAACGCAGGCCAGGCCGAGCGCGGTGAGGAAGAGGGAAAAATTGAAATTCATCGGGGCAGTATCCTAGGTATCGGCCGACTTGTAAAGAGGGTTTTTGCCTTCTCAAGCCGTGCGGCGCCGGGCTTTGCGGGAACAGCAGGACGAAAATGCTTGCGAAGAATGAAAAATGCGTTCAAAACGTAGGGAAAGATTCTCCGCGACGCCCGCAGGGCAAAGGTCTGAATTTATGATAACGTTTGTGTCCGTGCTGAAATACGAGCAGGTGAAGGTCAACGCCGCTCTGGAAAGGGAACTTGCCGCCATGCCCGCGCCCCTGCGCGATATTGTTGGACATGTGCTTCTTGCGGGCGGCAAGCGCCTGCGTCCGCTCATGACGCTCGCCTCGGCGCGCCTGTTCGGCGCGGAAGGCGACGGCCTCTACGACGTGGCCGTGATTCCGGAAATGATTCACGTCGCCACGCTGCTGCACGACGACGTGCTCGACGGCGCATCCTCGCGCCGGGGCCGGGTTTCGGCGCACGTGCTCTACGACGTTCCGCGGGCCATTCTCGCGGGCGACGCGCTGCTCGCCGCGGCGAGTCACAAGACCTCGTCGTTCGGCAGGCCCGAGCTTCTCACCTGCGTGTCGGAATCGGTGCTCATGACCGCCGCGGGCGAAACGCATGAAATTGCGCTTCAGCATTCGCTCTCGCACAGCCACGCGGAATACGTGGACGTCGTGGCCGGAAAGACGGGCTGGCTCATCCGCGGCTCGTGCCGTCTGGGCGCGCTGTACGCCAAGGCGTCCCCTGCGGAGGTGGACGCCATTTCCGACTACGGCCTCAATCTCGGCATCGCCTTCCAGATGGTGGACGACGCCCTCGATTTCGCCGACGAATCGGAAACCGGCAAGCCCACCGCCGGAGATCTGGAAGAGGGCAAGTTCACGCCGCCCATCATGAAATATCTGGAGTTTCTGCCCCGCTGCGACAGAGAGGGATTCTGCGAGAAGTTCCGCAACGGCACATTCACCCTTGAGGACAGGGCGCGCATCGCCGCGGACATCCGCCGCCTCGGCTTCGACGCCGAATCCCGCGCCATGGCCGACGAATACCTCGACAAGGCGGAACGCTGTCTCGACGGACTGCCGCAGCGCTTCGAGCAGAAGCTCTTTCGGGAAGCACTGGAATTCGTGCGCAACCGAAAATCGTAGGAGCAGAAGATTATGGCTTATTTCCGCGTACTTTCCGCGCAGCTTGCGCAGCTTCAGGCTCTGCTTGTCAGGGAAGAGTCGTGGGCCATACTCATCACCGCCGACCCCGACGCTCTTGCCAGCGCCATGGCCCTTCAGCGCATCATACGCTCAAAAGTGAAGAGCGTGACCATCGCCCGAACCAACGAAATCACCCGGCCGGACAATCTGGCCATGATCCGGTATCTGAACATTCCGGTGGTGAAGTGGCGTCCTTCCATGCGCAGGAAGTTCCAGCGCTTCGCCCTGGTCGATTCGCAGGCGCATCACAATCCGGCGTTCGCGGATCTGGAGTTCTCCGTGGTCATCGATCATCATCCCAAGGCCGCGGAACCCTGTTCCGCGCCGTTTCAGGACATCCGTCCCGACTACGGCTCCGTGAGCACCATGATGACCGAATACCTCTATTCCGCAGGCATTCGCCCCGCAAGGCTGCTGGCCACCGCGCTGCAATACGGCATCCGCACCGACACCGCCACCTTCGGCCGAGGCTGCACCGACGTGGATCTGCGCGCCTATCATTATCTGAGCCGCTTCGGCGACGCCAACCTCATGAACCGCATCCTGCGCAGCGAATACATGCCCGAATGGCTTCCGTACTTCTCGCGCGCCTTTGAAACGCTGCGCCCCTGCGGACGCGGCAGCTACGTGTGGCTCGGCAAGGTGGAAAGTTCGGACATTCTCGTGGTTGTTGCCGATTTCTTCCTCAAGGTTCACGGCCTGCGCTGGGTGGCCGTGTGCGGCGTGAGCGCCGGGCGGGTCATCGTTGTGTTCCGCGGCGGCTACGGCAAAATGGATCTCGGCGCCGTGGCGTCGTGCGTGTTCACCGGTGTGGGCGGTGGCGGCGGTCACAAGACCATGGCCAGAGCCGAGGCTGCGCTTGTCGATCTTCCCGGCGAAGCCCGCAGCGGCCTTGAGGAGTACGTGTTCCAGCTCATTTACTCCGCCGCGGAAAAACGCCGCAGAAGCATGTTCAGCCACCCGAAAAAGGTCGAAACGGAACCCGCGACACAGGACAAATGACGCCCGGTTGGGCGCTGCGGCCCGTTTGCACAAGACACGCTGTACGGACTGCGAAACTTGTACGACGGCGGCTGCGTTTAACGCCGGAAGTGAATTCCGGCTACTTGCCTGCCGTCGGCGCGACCGTCTGAAGACAGGTCGCTGGCCCCGGAGCGTTGAGAGAATATTTTTCGGTCTGCATCGTCAGCTCTCGACGTTTCTTCCCCTAAAAAAACATCTGGAAATCCTTTCCTTTGACACGACTGTCCGGCGCAGGCCGGACAGGAGTCGGCCGCCGCAGGTGGGCGCAGCAGCGCACACCTGCACTGAGTCCGCAGCCCGAACAGCGCCCGCCGAGCACACCACCCCTTGCAGCCGTCGTCTTTCCGAACGCCCCGCCCTTTGCCTCGGGCATAATCTTCCCGTTCACCATGTCCTGCCGAACCGGCGAAGCCGGGAGGCGGAATCAGGGGGGCGCGGGGGGCTTGTCCCGACTTTGTCGGGGAATTATTTCCCCCGCATGCCTTTCCTTTCTTCCTGCCTTTCCGGGGTTCGGGGCAGCGCCCCGAGGCTCTTTCCTGATCCTCTTCCTCTCAATCCCTGTTTTGTCCGTCGAGGCAGAGTTCCATGAATGCCTGGAGGGGCGGGGTGAGGTATTTGCTTTTGTGTCGGATGATGATGAAGTTTCGTTCGAGGGCGGGCTGGAGGGAGAAGGGGCTGATGCGGCCGGTCTGGACGCTGGGGGCGACGAGCAGTTCGGAGAGCACGGCGACGCCGAGGCCTGCGGCCACGCCGCTGATGATGGCCTGGTTGCTGACGCTTTCCCAGAGGGGGCGGACGGAGAGCTGATCGAGGGCGAAGCAGGCGTCGAGGATTTCGCGGCTGCCGCTTCCTTTTTCTCTCAGCAGCAGGGGGAATCGGGCGAGTTCCGGCAGGGTGACGCCGGCGCGACCGGCGAGGGGGTGACCGGGCGGAGCGATGCCGCAGAGGCGGTCCTTTCTGAACGGGGTGCTGTGGATGTCCGGGTGTTCGGGATTGTTTTCGATGAGTCCCACGTCAATGGCGTTGTCCACGGCGAAGCGTTCTATGGTGGCGGAATTGTTGATGACGACTTCGGCGCGGATATCGGGAAAGCGCTGTTTGCAGCGATCGAGCAGGGCGGGGAGCACATGGGTTCCCACGGTGATGCTTGCGCCTATGCGCAAGGTTCCGGCGCTGTTCCAGTCGGCCATGTGGTGTTCCATGTCGCGGAACAGAGAAACGATGTGCAGCGCGTAGCCGTAGAAGCTTCTGCCGCATTCGGTGGGAACGATTTTTCGTCCTGTGCGTTCAAACAGGCGCACGCCGTAGTGTTCTTCCAGTTCATGCACGGCGAGGCTTATGGACGGCTGCGCCACGTGAAGAATATGCGCCGCCCTCGTGATGCCTCCGGCCTGAAACACCGTCACGAAAATATGCAGATGTCGGAGTGTCATGGCGATACATAATTAAACGGTTATGGATTTCATCAGATAATACTATTTTACTTCTTAATCAATCCGATTCATGGTTGCTGCGCAAAGGAGCACGACATGGCACGGCAACGCGGACTTTTATGGAAGCTGTTTCTTTCCACGCTGGAACTGAGCGCGTTCACCTTCGGGGGCGGCTACGTCATCGTATCTCTCATGAAGAAGACGTTTGTGGACAAGTTTCACTGGATAGAGAACGATGAAATGCTGGATCTTGTGGCCATAGCGGAAACGGCGCCCGGTTCCATAGCCATCAGCGGGGCCATCGTGGTGGGCTACAAGCTGGCCGGACTTCTGGGCATGTTCATCACGGTGGTGGCCACCACGATTCCGCCGCTGGTCATCATATCGCTGATTGCGCTGGGCTATCGTGCCGTCGGCGACAACGAACTCGTGAAGCGGCTGCTTCTGGGCATGCAGGCCGGCGTGGGAGCCGTGATTTTCGCCGTGGTGTGGGACATGGCGAAAGGATACGTGAAAAAGCGCGACCTGACGGCCATGCTCGTCATGGCGGGGGCGTTTGTTGCGGCGGTGTGCCTTCGCATCAACGTGATTTATGTGGTCCTGGCGTGCATCGGCGTGGGGCTCGTACACGCCCTGCGCCTCATGAGGAGCAGAAAACAATGATGTACTGGGATATTTTTTTCTGTTTTCTCAAGATAGGCGCGTTCAGCTTCGGAGGCGGATACGCGGCCCTGCCGCTCATTCAGGGCGAGGTGGTGGGAAACTACGGATGGCTGTCCATGCGTGAGTTCACCGATCTCGTCACCATATCGCAAATGACGCCCGGCTCCATCGCGGTCAACGCGGCCACCTTCGTGGGCACGCGCCTGGCAGGGCTGCCCGGAGCCGTCATCGCTACCGCGGGCTGCGTGCTCCCGGCCTGCTTCATCGTCACCCTGGTGGCGAAAATGTACCTGAAATACAGGGACATGACCCTGCTTCAAGGCGTGTTCGACATCCTGCGCCCGGCCGTGGTGGCCCTTATCGCCGCCTCCGGCGTGGATATCCTCATGTCGGCCTTCTGGAATCATGAGGCGATTTTCGCGCTCGGGGACGTCAATCTGCGTCTTGCGGGCATCTTTGTCTTCAGCCTTGTTCTGCTCCTGAAATTTCGGATGAATCCCATTCTCGTCATGCTGCTGGCGGGCGTCATCGAGGTGGGCGCGTGCCTTATGGAGTGACGCTGGCCATTGCAGAACGCGCGGGGCGCATCGCCTGCGGCCGCAGGGCCGGTTGCAAAAACGGGGCGGCTTCGTGCGCTTTTTCCGGCCGGGGCGTCGCCTTGTCTGCGCATCTCGTTCCCATGAGCGGCGGGACCCTTTTCCCTGCGTCCGACGCCGGTCTTTGGGGGAGGCGGGCGTTTGCGCAGCATGTCGTTTTCCCCTTTACAGAAAGGTTTGGATGATATATTTTGATATCGAATAATATCGACGGCGTTTTGCCGCACGTCTCTGTTGCCGGTTCGTGAACGGGACGCCGGGGCGGAGGCGCGGCGCAGGGAGGAAGAGCATGACCATACGGGAGATTTACGAACGGTTCGACCGCATAGGAAGCTGCGTGTTCGCCACGGTGAACGGCGACGAGCCGGCAACGCGCATTGCCCATTTTCTGGCGTGCGACGACGAGGGACTGTACTTCATGACCATGACCACGAAGCCGTTTTACCGTCAGCTCAAGGAAACGGGCAAGGTGTCTGTGTGCGGCATGTCGGCCTCGTCTCTGGTGACCATGCGGGACGACCGCTCGCTGGAGATGGCTCCGGGGTATTTCATCCGCGTGACGGGCGACGTGCGGGAAGTGAGCATGGAGGAGATAAAGGCGAAGAACGATCCGGCGTTCAGCTACGGCATAGAGGATCAGCAGCGCTACCCGGCCATGACGACCTTTGTGCTGTACCGGGCGAAAGGCGAGATATTCGACTATGATTTCGACATGAAATTCAGGGATCACAAGCTGGAGCGGGAGCGCTTTTCCTTTGGCGGACATCCCGTGGAAAAGGCCGGACTCCGCATTACGGAAGCGTGCGCGGGCTGCGGCATGTGCGAGCGCGTGTGTACGTTCAAGGCCGTGCATCGGGAAGGAGACAGGTATGTCATCGACGGTTCGCGCTGCGACGAGTGCGGCGACTGCTGGATTCATTGTCCCGCCCATGCCGTGCAGCACAAGGGACTTGCCGACGAGGCGGGGAAAAGGGCGTGACGCAGGGCGAGCGCAGAACATGGCTTATTGAGGCCCTGCTCAGGGAACGGGGCGAGGCGGCCGCAGCGCCTGCGGGCGAAGCGTCGCAGAAAAGGCTGCTTCGGGCGCTTTTCAACGTACGGCCTCCCGTGCCCGCATCGCGGGAGTTCTTGAGCGTGCAGGACGCCTATCTGCAGGAGGAGCTGCGCGCGCGGGGCGTGACGCCCGAAAAGGACGTGCCGTTCATGCGCGGGCGTCTCTCGCTCTGGCAGGGCGACATTACCACGCTCGGCTGCGACGCCATAGTGAACGCGGCCAACAGCGCCATGCTGGGCTGCTTCTGCCCGAATCACGGATGCATCGACAACGCCATACATACCTTTGCGGGCGTTCAGCTTCGTCTTGCCTGTGCTCGCATCATGAAGGAGCAGGGGCATGAGGAGAAGACCGGCGGCGCAAAAATCACGCCGGGCTTCAACCTTCCGTGCCGCTTCGTCATCCACACGGTGGGACCGGTGGCGCGCGGGCCGCTCACGGCCGGGGACAGGGCGGCCCTGGCCTCGTGCTACGCTTCCTGTCTCGACCTTGCGGCGAAAAACGGCGTCGCCAGCCTGGCCTTCTGCTGCATCTCCACGGGAGAGTTCCATTTTCCGCCGCAGCAGGCCGCGGAAACGGCCGTGGAAACCGTAACGGAACGCCTTGCCTCCCTTCCGTCCATACAAAAGGTGATATTCAATGTGTTCAAGGATTCCGACGCACAAATATACCGACGTCTGCTTCAGTGACGCCGAACGACTCGCGCGGGCGCTGGCCGAGGCCGACGCCGTGCTCGTAGGCGCGGGAGCCGGACTTTCCGACTCGGCGGGACTGACCTATTCCGGCGAGCGCTTCCACCGGCTTTTCGGCGACTTTGCCGATGCCTGCGGCATAACGGACATGTACTCCGGCGGGTTCTACCGCTTTCCCACGCCCGAGGAACACTGGGCCTGGTGGAGCCGCCATATCTGGTACAACCGCTACGAGCCCGGCCCCATGCCGCTGTACCGGCGGCTTCTGAAGCTCGTGCAGGGGCGGGACTATTTCGTGCTCACGTCCAACGTGGACCATCAGTTTCAGCTCGCAGGCTTCGACAAGTCGCGGCTTTTCTACATGCAGGGCGACTACGGCCTCTGGCAGTGCGCCACCCCCTGCCACGAAAGCACCTACGACAATGAATCCGTCGTCAGACTCATGATGGAACAGCAGAAAAATATGCGCGTCCCCTCCGAACTCGTGCCCCGCTGCCCCCGCTGCGGCAGACTCATGACCATGAACCTGCGCTGTGACGACTCCTTCGTGCAGGACGAAGGCTGGTTCGCCGCCAATGAACGCTACCGGAAATTCCTGAAGGAGCACGAACACTGCCGCCTCGTCTGCCTCGAACTCGGCGTGGGCTACAATACCCCCGGCATCATCAAGTTCCCCTTCTGGCAGCTGACCCGGAAAAGCAGCCTCGTCACCTACGCCGCCATGAACGGCGCCCCCCCCTGCGTCCCCTCGGAAATCGCCGACCGCTCCGTCTGGCTCAAAGGCGATATTGCGGAATCCCTCTCCCTCCTTGGATATTGAGAAAGGCAGGAAAGGCATCGGGGGGAATAATTCCCCCTGCGCCCCCTTGGTTCTTTCAGCTTTTTGACAACGCTCGGGGGAACGCGGGCGAGGTGAGGAGCCCGCGCCGACGTCCGCCAGTAGCCGCGATTCACCCGCGGCGTAAAGCGCAGCGGGCGTCGTGCAAGTCCCGCAGGTCGTACAGCGTGTCCAGGGCAGACGGGCGTGGGCGGTACTCGGGAGAAGTGTAATTTGCAATCTTCAATCAAAAGGTTCTCTCCCTTCCCCCGCCTAACCTCTTCTTCCTCTCATCTCACCAGCCTACGCGGGTGCAGGAGAAGATCATTTGCCAGATATTGCCGATATGGGCGCTGCGCATGGGGCAGTCGGAGTCTTCGTTGAGTTTTTTCAGGCGGTCGATGGTTTGCTGTTCTCTGTCGTGGCTGAACACTTCCACGGGCATGCCGTAGCGGTGTTCGTCGGTCATGATGCGGCGGCTCAGGTTGAAGCGTCGGCGCACGAGGGTGAGCATTTCGTCGTCAATGGCGTCAATTTCGGCTCTCAGTTTTTCTATGGCCGCTTCCGATCTGGGGTCTGCCATGCGTAGCCTCGCAGGTATGGGGCGCGTTGGTGTGGTCTTCTTCGTGCGGGGCGCGCCGTTTGCCGCTTTGCGGGAAGAAGGCCGAATTTCGGGGGAGCGCGTTGAGCGTTCCCCATAAGCTGGGAATGCTCTTGCCGGGCGTCGGTGTCAAGGGCGGGGCTTTTGCCGCGGGCAAAATTTTTCCCCGTCTCGCCCCATTGCCGAGAACGGGCAAAAAGCGTATCTCTTTCAGGACATTTCCGCTCCGGCTACGGAGATCGGGATATTTCACCACAGGAGATGACAATAATGAACAGAAACATAGTTTCCGCTCTTGCCCTTGTGTCCATGCTGGCGCTGCTCGGCGGCTGCAACGAAGAAGCCAAGCCCCAGAAGCCCGTTCCGCAGTTCGGCGTGGTGCAGATTTCCAAGCTGTATCAGGATACGAAGCTCGGCAAGCAGGGCATAGCCCGCGTCGGCGAACTGGAAAACAAGGCCATGGCCGTGCTGACCGAACTGCAGCAGAAGGTCGAAAAGGCGCAGAAGGACAAGAACGAGGCCGAAGTGCAGCGTTTGCAGAAGCAGCTGCAGAGCCGCGTCTATTTCCTGCAGAACGTCATCAAGCAGGATCAGGAACACGTGATGAACGTGATGCAGACCGAAATGAAGAAAGCCTTTGAAAAGTGCCAGACCGAGCGCGGTCTGTTTGGTCTGTTCAGCGACGAAGTCATGCCTTCCTACGCCCCCGAAGTGGATATGACGGAAGCCGTGAAGGCCATTCTCGACGCCGATCCCGCCACCTTCGGCGAGCTTCCTTCTCTGGAAAAGCCCGCGCTGCCCGAACCCGGCAACGCCACCGCTCCCGCCGACAAGGCTTCCGCCGATTCCGCCAAGGCTGCGGCTCCCAAGGCTGCCGCGCCTGCCGACAAGGCCGCTCCCAAGGCCGCGGCTCCTGCTGAAAAGGCTCCCGCCGCGAAGTAGCGTTTTTTCCGCGTCATGACAAAGACCCGTTCTTTTCGGAGAGCGGGTCTTTTTTTCTGCCGGACGGGCGACGTTCCGGGAGAAGGGCGGGGCGGGGCGTTGCGGGGCGCGGACAAGGCCGGGAGCCGTGATGCTGTTCGGTGCAGTGATGAATCTTTGGGGGGAGTGGGAAAAGCGGGCGCAGAGAGAGGCGCTCGCGGGAATGCGGCGGAATACTGCTTCGCGGAAAAAGCGCAGCAGGGGCAAGGCGCAAAAGCAGGGCAAAGGAACAGGCGCGGCGCAGGCAGGGAGAAAAAGCTGTCTGCGGCTGCGGCAAAGGAGCGGAGCGGCACGCATCGGCCCGGAAGACGGAATGCGTGGAGAAACCTCCCGGGAATATCTTTCAACATACTGAAATGTATTGTCTTCACTCGGCACTTGCCCCCCGGGCCTTCCCCTAGTATAAGGACGATATATTTTCCCTGAAACAGGAGTCCTCATATGTGCGGAATCATTGGCTACAGCGGGCATCGTCCTGCCGTTCCCCTTCTGGTGGAGGGGCTGCATCGTCTGGAATACCGGGGCTACGATTCTTCCGGCGTGGCCTTCGAGCAGGCGGGCCGCCTCCATGTGGTGAAGGCGGCGGGCAAGCTGGCGGCCTTGGAGGCCAAGCTGGAAAACAACGCCTATCTTCTGGCCACCTCCGGCATCGGCCACACGCGCTGGGCCACGCACGGCCTGCCCGTGGAGAAGAATGCCCATCCGCATCTCTCGCAGGATGGAGACATCGCCATCATCCATAACGGCATCATTGAGAACTTTCAGGAAATCAAGGACGAACTGTCCGCCAGGGGACACACCTTCCTTTCCGACACCGACACCGAAGTGCTGGCGCATCTCATCGGCGAGGAGCGCAAGAGCGCGCCGAGTCTGTGCGAGGCCTTTGCCCGCGCGCTGCGCCGCGCGCACGGAGCCTACGCCGTGGTCATGATGGGCGTGGAGGAGCCGGGCGTCATTTACGCCGCGCGCATGGCCGCGCCGCTGCTCATGGGCGTGGGCGTGGGCGAATGCTTCGTGGCTTCCGACATTCCGGCCTTCCTGCCCTACACCCGCGAAGTGGTGTTTCTGGAAGACGGCGAAGTGGCCCGCATCGAGGGCGCGAAGTGGCAGGTGTTTTCGCTGGCCGATCTTTCGCCCGTGAAAAAGAGCGTGAGCCATGTGCCGTGGGATATGCAGGCTGCGGCCAAGGGCGGCTACAAGCACTTCATGCTCAAGGAAATCATGGAGCAGCCGCGCGTGATCACCGACTGCCTCACCGGTCGCGTGAGCGAAGGGAGCGACGGCGAGCTTTCCGTGCATCTTCAGGAGCTCGACGACATCCCCGTGCCCGCGCGTCTGCACATTGTGGCCTGCGGCACGTCGTACAACGCGGGCCTCTGGGGGCAGCAGCTTCTGGAAAACGTGGGCGGCATTCCCACGGATCTCGACATCGCCTCGGAGTTCCGTTACCGCGATCCCATTCTGCTGCCGGGCGAAGCGGTGATGGTCATCAGCCAGTCCGGCGAAACGGCGGACACGCTGGCCGCGCTGCGTCTTGCCAAAGAAAAGGGCTGCCGGGTGATCGGTCTTTGCAACGTGGTGGGCTCGTCCATTGCGCGCGAGGCGGACGTGGTGCTCTACACGCAGGCCGGGCCTGAAATCAGCGTGGCGTCCACCAAGGCCATGTGCAGTCAGATGGTGCTGCTGGCGCTCATGGCGCTCTATTACGGACAGCGCCGCACGCCGGCCGTGTTCGACAGGGAACTGCTTGCCGCGCTGCACGCGCTGCCGGAAAAGCTTTCGGCCGCGCTTCCGGCCATGCAGGAGCGGGCCGGACAGCTTGCCCTGCGCTTTGCCTCTTCGCGCAGCTTCTTCTATCTCGGCCGCGGCCAGTGCCACGCGCTCGCGCTGGAAGGCGCGCTCAAGCTCAAGGAGCTTTCCTACATTCACGCCGAAGGCTACGCCGCGGGCGAAATGAAGCACGGCCCCATTGCGCTCATTGATCCGCAGTTCCCCACCTTTGCGCTCGCGCTCGACAACGCGCTCTTTCCCAAGGTGAAGTCCAACATTCAGGAAGTGCTGGCGAGACAGGGCAGAGTCATCGCTCTCGTGCAGGAGAAAAACGGAAAGGTTCCGGATCTTTCCGTGGAAGAGCTGTGGGTGCTGCCTGCGGCGCATCCGGTGATTTCCTGCTTCTTCGCGCTGCCTGCGCTCCAGCTTTTCAGCTATCAGATGGCGGACTACCTCGGCAAGGACGTGGATCAGCCGCGCAACCTCGCCAAAAGCGTGACCGTGGAATAGCCCTGGAGAGATTTCTTGCCATGGCGGCCCATAGGGGCTACCATGGCCTTTCCACATCCTGTGCCGCGCGCAATTTCGGCGCGACGGCTTTCCCTGAACCCGCCTCAACGGAAGTTGTCTATGAAAAAAATTGACGTCAGGCAGATGATGGAGAAAAACCAGTTCGCCAGGAACTACAAGCGCATGTGGCCGTTCATCAAGCCTTTCTGGCCCATGGCGCTGCTTTCTCTGCTCATCTGCGTGCCCGTCGGCAGTCTCGATGCCGTCATTGCTCTCTTTCTCAAGCCCTATACCGACGTGGTCGTGGTGGGCAAGAGCATGGAATCGCCGTGGTACATTCCCATTCTCATCGTGGGCTTCACCACGGTGCAGGGCCTGCTGAACTTCGGCGGCGCGTATCTCAACGCGTGGGTGGGCGGCAAGCTCACTCTGGGGCTCAAGGCGAAACTCTACGAAAAGCTCGTGGAAATCGAGCCTTCCTACTTCGACAAGACCACCTCCGGCGAGGTGCTCTTCCGCTTCAATTCCGACGCCGAACTCGCCTGTTCCGGTCTGCTCGGCAACCTGAAGAGCTTCATTACCAGAATCTGCTCTTCCATCGCGCTCATCGGCGTGCTGCTTTACAACTCGTGGCAGCTTTCCATTCTGGCCATCGTGATTCTCGTGGTGGCCGTGGCTCCGCTCACCAAGGTGAAAAAGCTGCTCACCTCGCTGGTTTCGCGCAACAACAGCTGCATGTTCCAGCTCAACACCACCTATAACGAAACCTTTTCCGGCAACCGCACCATCGCGGCCTACAACCTTCAGGAACGTCAGAGAAAGCGCTTCAACGGCCTGCTCGACGACGTGTTCACCCTTACCGTGGCCATGACGCGCCGCACCGCGTGGATCACGCCGTTCATGCATTTCGTCATTTCCATCGGCCTCGGCCTCGCCATCGCGCTCGGCAGCTGGCTCATCGTGCAGGGCACCATTTCGGCCGGCAACTTCGTGTCGTTCATCACCGCGCTGCTCATGCTCTATACGCCGCTCAAGAACATTACCAACGTGGCGGTTTCGGTGCAGCAGTCGTTTCTGGCCATCGACCGCGTGTTCCAGATTCTGGAACGTCCCAGAACGCTCAAGGAAAAGGAACATCCCGTGTCGCTGCCTGCCGTGAAGCGCAACGTCACCTTCGAGCACGTGTGCTTCTCCTACACCAAGGGCGTGGAAGTGCTGCACGACATCAATCTCGACGTGCGCGTGGGTGAAATGCTGGCGCTTGTGGGCAATTCCGGCGGCGGCAAGAGCACGCTCGTGAGCCTGCTGCCCCGCTTCTACGACGTGACCGGCGGCAGCATCAAGATAGACGGCGTGGACATCCGCGACTTCGGCCTCAACGATCTGCGTCAGCACATTGCCGTGGTGTTTCAGGACAACTTCCTTTTCGACGGCACCATCAAGGACAACATTCTGCTCGGCAATCCCTCGGCCACGGATGAAGACGTGCAGCGCGCCCTGCAGTGCGCCTGCCTTTCCGAGTTCATCGACTCGCTGGAAAAGGGCGTGGACACCTACATCGGCGAACGCGGTATTCTGCTTTCCGGCGGCCAGAAGCAGCGCGTGGCCATTGCCCGCGCCTTCGTCAAGAATGCGCCCATCGTCATTCTCGACGAAGCCACGTCCGCGCTGGACAACAAGTCGGAAGAAATCGTGCAGCGCGCCATCGACAACCTCATGCGCGACAAGACCGTGTTCGTCATTGCGCATCGTCTGTCCACGGTGAAGAACGCCAACCGCATTGCCGTCATTCACGAAGGCCATCTTGCGGAACTCGGCACGCACGAGGAACTCATGGCCATTCCGGGCGGTCAGTACCGCACGCTGTACAACATGCAGTTCAAGGCTCCCATTCATCATGGCGAGGTTGAGGAAAAGGCGGAAGAAGTCGCCTAGCCTGCGGCTGCAACGTGATTATGGAAAAGGCGGCGTGCTTCACGCCGCCTTTTTTGCACTCTGAGGCGGAAGTATGGCAGGCGTCGGGAGACGCATGGCCGGTTCTTTCGCTGCGTGAACATTTCAATGGCCGGACGGAACGCGCGAGGCAATGTTCTGAGAGTCCCTTGCCGTGACATTCCCTCGCTGTTCGAGGAAAATGTCCCACATTCTCACGCTGAATGTTCCTGCATGCTTCGGGAGAACGCGGACTGCGCCGACGCCTGACCGCCCACGCTGCTTGATGGCACGCAGCCTGAAGGGAATGGCTGCCGGGGAGGGGACAGGGCCCTCGCATCATTGCCGTGCGGCGTATCGAACACGCGCTTCATGCGGCGGGCCGGGCCCGGCAGAGGCGCGCGACATGCTCCGGCGGAAGCCGCGGATGCGCCGCCTCCCCGGAGCCGGTCGTCTTCGGCGCGGCAGGCGTTTGGTTCAGCGCTGCCTGCGGTTGTTTTCCGAGCGGGCGTAGAATTCGCGCTTGGCCAGATACATGTTTTTGTCGGCCTCGTTGAGCTGTTCGTCGATGTTGCCGTGTTCCGAGCGCCAGGAAACGCCGTGGGCCACGGAAATGTCGTCGTTGTGCATGGCCTGGGCCGTGGCCTGCACCAGGCTGTGAAAGACGTCACTGTCGGATTCGGTGTCGATGACGACGAACTCGTCGCCGCCGATGCGGTAGGCCTTTTTGTCGAAGTGGCGCAGCAGATGTTCGGCCGTGCGCCGGATGAGCGCGTCGCCGGCCTGATGACCGTGCAGATCGTTGGTTTTCTTCAGACCGTTGAGGTCGAAGTAGGCAATGCCGAGCCTTCCGCAGTCCCTGCCGTGCAGGCTTTCGCATACCTGATTGAATTTGTTTCTGTTGTGCAGGCCGGTGGAGAGGTCTTCCACGTACATGTGAACGATGAAGGCGTGCTGTTCCTCGATTTGTTTTTTCTGCAGGGCGATTTGTTCCTGGAAGTAGCGACGGGATTCGAGCGACATTTTTTCCGGGAATCCGACGTCGCCTTCATCCATTTCGTCGTAGGGATTGGAGAGGTGCAGATGACAGCATCGGGGGCCCTTTTCGCTCCAGCGGAACACGGTGCTGATGCGCTGATGCACGCGCAGATACGTTTCGGACGCGGGCGACGTGGACACCCACAACGTTCCGGAGCAGATGAAGATTTCCGGCATGGGCTGAATGACGTCGTAATGTTCGTCGGCAATATTGCAATGGGGGACTTTGCCCGCAAAGGAGCGCAGCGTGCTGGCCACCACGTCGGGATCGGCCGAGTATTCGTGTTCCGCCGTGCCTACCCAGCTGAACACGTCGTCGAGGTGGGCGAGCAGAAGTTCCGTGCTGTTTTCGCCGTAGTGCTTGTGCAGAAAAAGACTGGTCAGTTCCATGACCTGTCTTTTTTTCTCTTCGTCCGTGAAAGAGGCGTGTTTCATCGAAAGGCCCCTGAATTTTTTATGTTGTTGAAACAAAAGATATTTTTAAAAAGTATGTTATACTGATCCCGTATATGCAACAACAGCATGATAATGAGAGTTCGCTGTTTCCTTATCATGTTGAACGCGGGAAAATCAACTGTTTTCGGATGAGGCGAAAAAGAAGCGTCGGCGTTTTGGCGGACTGTTGCATGCATGGCGACGGAAAAAGAATGATTGTGGAAGTATTTTTTCAATGATGATGCGATGATAACGGCAACGGCGCGTCGCGAAAGCAGGCGGTGGAGCCGCATGATGCGGCGCGGATCGGAGCAGAGTGCGGCGCGTGATGGCAAGTCGGAGAGCGGCGTTTCGACCGGGCGGGCGTTGAACGGGCGGCCTTTTTGCGGAAAGGGAACAGCGAGATCTCTCTTGCGGATATCTGCGGCGGCCTGTGCGGGGGAGACGGCCCGGAGGACGAAGGCGCGGGCGGCTGCGGAGCGAGGGGCGGAAAAGTTGCGGAAGCGTGCGACCTCGACGCGGCGAGGTCGGAGAGGCCGTTGATGGGAAAAAATGTCGTCGAAGCGGGGGCGCGGGCGGGGCTGCTGGAGAGCGCGCAGCAAACACTGCGGAAGCGGGGGCAGGAATGAGCGCCGCAACCGTGGCGGACGCGGGTGCGGAAAAGGACGCGGAAGGACGAGCGGACAAGGGCGCGGAGCGGCGCAAAAGCGTGAGCGCGGCGATGGGCGCGGGCAAGGCGGAGCGAGTCGCGCGGCCCGGCTGCGGAACAGGGGCGTTTCGATGCCGGAAGGGCGCGGCGAAGGTGAGGAAGGAGGCGGAAGAGGGATGCTCCGGAACGAAGCCGGGCGAGCGGCGAAGAGCAGAAGGTTGCGCAGAGGGCAGAGCAGAAAAGAGCGGCTGGGAATGCGGGGAGCTTTCGGATAGGGAGACGCGGCGGGCGCGGACAGACGGGCGTTGTGAAAAGCGCCGTGCCGTTGCCGTCCGAACTGTGGTCCGAGGTCATGCTGCCCGCCTGCGGGCGCGTCAAGGCTCCGAGGCGGCTGTTTTTTCCGCTGCAAAAACTGCGGAGAGGGCGCAAAAAGCCGCCGGTTAAAGCATGCGATGGGCGGAGCTTCCCTGCGGACGCAAGAGACGTTTGTGCGGATTTCGCGCAAACGATGACCGACGCGTTTTTCCGAGAAGATTCTCAGAGCGACGCTTGAAGACAGCAAGGGAAAACAAAACCGTATCTATCTGTCTTTATTACTAAAAATGGTTATTATGGAAACCTTGCAGCGCCATTGTTTTTGCCAAATCTCATGGGATTTGGACGTTGATATTCCCACACGTAGCGGTTAAAGTCGAAATGTCAATACGATCAGTAAACGCCCGTAAATCTGTTTTTAGAATATTTTTCTGTTCAAGTAAAGCAGAATTATAGGGCAAAACTTAAAATTTTGTCCAACGTCTTGTTTTCATGCTTTTTGCAGCCGTTTAAGGCCCCATGCAGGATAAAGTTTAAAACAGGATGTTGGCTGTCAGAACGTTGTTTGTCCTATGAACACTCTTGGAGAACGCATAAAACTGGCGCGGGGCGGCATTTCGCAGGAGGCGTTTGCCCGGATTCTCAGCATCAGCAAAGGAGCTTTGGGCTTTTATGAGCGGAACGAAAATCTGCCCAACGTGGACGTCATACTAAAAATCTGTTCAAAGACCGGCGTGGGGCTGGAATGGCTTCTCATGGGCAGGGGGCCCATGCGTCCGGGCTGCGCGACGGAGGGTGTGCAGGGATCGCAGGCGGAGGAGTCCGGAGCGCCGGAGTCTGCCGCGTCGTGCGAACGCTGCGCCAGAATGGAAAACCGGCTGGATCGTCTGGAGGACGAACGCCGGGAACTCTCGGTGGAGAATCGTCGTTTATGGAAGGAAAACGCGGAGTTGCGCGAGCGTTGCGCGCGCTTTGAAGAACGCGAGAAACAGGAGGGCGTGCCGGCGTTTCTTGAGAAGGCAAAGAGAATGCGTTCCGGCGACAGAACGGAAAACGGCTGACGCAAAAGAGGCCCCTGGAAGAGGGACGTGTTTTTTGCGGCATCCGCTGATGCCGGAGGAGGCTGCATAGGCGGCGGCGAGGCGGAAAAAGGAGCCGTCCGGCGGGACGGCCCCTTCCGATGTTGAGATGAGCGCGCCGGGGAAAGAACTCCGGCGTCTGCGGCGTCAGCGGCTCATGACCATGCCCTGCGCTTCAAGGTCGTTGTAGAGCATGTTCAGGGACTGCCTCAGCGCAAAGGGACTGATGGTCTTGTTTTCCAGGTTGGCCAGAAGGTCGATGTTGTGACCCTTGGCGAACGAGGCGAGGTTGGGGCTTTTGTTGCCGTCGGCGTCTTCAAAGTGCCAGGCGTTCACGGTTTTGCCGTCAAAGTCGTCGATCACGATGCGGAAGTAGTTTTCGGGGCCAGCAAACACGTTGCTGGCGCTGTCGAGAACAATCTCGTCGGTGTTTTCGAGAATGATCTCGTTCAGCTCGCTGCAGGAAGCTCAGGTGTCGGGGCGAACCGTGAAACGCGGATCGCCCGGCCACTGCTGCGGGTTTTTGATGGCGAAAATGCCGCTGAACATGTCGAGACGCACCTTGCCGTCGGCAGTGAGCGCGCCTTCAGGATGGAGCATGGCCACCTGCACGCGCACCTTGCCGTCTTCGGAAGCCATCTGCCACTTTGCCCGTTCGGCGGGGCTGGAGGGCAGGAAGTCAAGGGCGTGCTTGTCGCGCATATTCTTGAATTCCTTCACGGTTTCCTTGCCGTTCTGCGTGAGGGCCACCTTGGCGGAATCCTTGCCCACGGCGAGAATCTTTACGGTGGCGCTGCCCACCTTCACGCTGTCCCCGGCCTTGTAGGCGCCGGAAACGCGGGGTTCGGAGGTGAGCCATATTTCCGTGAGGCTGGGCGTGGCGAATTCCTTGACTTCCACTTCGGAGGGGCTGGTTCTGCCCACGATGAGGTAGGACTTGCCGCTGGGATAGATGGACGCGCCGAAGTAGCTCTTGTGCTGCACGGGTTCCCCGGTGGCGGCGGTGACGGGATGCCGTCCCTCGCTCAGGCCGAGACCGTGGAATTTGCCGGAATTCACGTCCACCAGCGTGGGATCGACGGCCACCTGGAAGTTGGTGCCGTAGAAGTTGCCGGAAGACTTCATGATGCGCAGGCTGGAATAGCCCGCGCTGTTGCCGTAGGGATGCGAGCTGCCGCTCACGAACTGCAGGGCGCGGGAGCCGTCGGGCAGCAGATTGATGGAGTCGCCCTTTTTCATGACGCGGTTTTTCAGCACGAGGTATTCAAAGGCCTCGTCCACTTCGGAATAGCGCTTGCCGAGCAGCATGACTTCAATGTTGGTCATGGTGCCTATGCTGGCAATGCGCGAGCTGTAGTACAGGCCCGCCGGAGGAATGACGATTTTGCCGTCGCGGATGAAGCTCTTGCGGATGACCACGCCCTCGCTGATGCGGCGCTGACCGAGATAGAGATCGAGGTCGGCGGCCTTGAAGCCGGGAACCTTGGCAATGATGGCCGCATTGCGGGCCGGGGCCTGCATGAGCGCCGATTCGGAAGCCGCCGGGGCGACCGAAGGCAGCAGCAGGGCGAGCGCCACGCCGGCGCTCGTGAGCCACAGGTGTCTGTTCATGACATCTCCTTGCGTGTGTCCGGAACGCTTCCGCGAAGACCATTTCTCCCCGGAATGATTCCGATTTTTCGTAGAGGAACGAACATGTTCCTGCGCGAGTATAAAATGTCGACAAAAAAATCACAAGACGTTTTCCGAAAAAATTTTTCGGCGTCGGCAGGGCGACGGGGAGGGCTTCGGGGAGGGCTTCGGGGAGGGCTTCGGGGAGGCTGCCCGACGCGTCGTGGGGAAATTCGCCTGACGGGCTCCGAGGGCGCTTGAGGGGCATGTGCCGGAAGGGGGCTGTTTCAGCGTCTGTGCAGGCCGTATTCCTCGCTCATGGACGACGCGAAGAAAGGCGACGGAACGGCTCACGAAGGTGAATTTGACGGCTGCCTCTATTCAGCAGGAACGTGCCGCCGGAGGCGTGGCGGACGACGGAAAAATAGGTTGCGGCGGCGATGCGCGCCGGAACAAGGCGCGCCGCGAAAGAGTGTCGGATGACGAAGGGCTTTTTCGAGAGGGCTTTTTGCCCGGCATCCGAGCTCTTCGGAGAGAGAGACGGCGCAAAGGCCGGGGCTTTTTCGGCAAAAGAGGGCTATTCGGAGCCGGAAGGCGGGCAGGGGGCGGGTTCGCCGCATTCCATGACTTCGGCCTCGTCGCCGAACACGCGGGCCCAGCGCACCACTTCCTGCGGATCCGACACGCGCACGGTGAACAGAATTTCTTCCGGGCCGGTCTGTTCCATGTTTCGGCTCTCCCGCCACACCTTTTCCCGGATGTAGTGGGAGGCCTGACCGGTGAAGCGGATGGTCACCGGGTATCCGTTGTCGTCGGCGTCGGCGGGGGCGGGCTGCTGATGGCGGAAGCCGTCGTCGGCATCGGCGGGCCAGAACAGGCGCATGCCGGTGTCTTCGACCTTGCGGATGCGGCTCACGCGGAAGCCCTGCCATTGAAAGGGCGATTCGTCCACGGTGCGGGCGTAGAGGTACAGCGCGCGCTGACGCAGGTACAGATGCCGGGGATCGATTTCCCGCCAGCGGGCGTCCCAGGCGCTGCTTGCGGCGTACAGAATGCGGATTCTCCGGCCCTGACTCACGGCTTCCAGCAGCAGGGAAAGCGTTTCCGGCGGTCGATGGTTCTTCCAGCGGGGAAAGCTGCGGTCGAAGGTGGAGAGCATCTGTTCCCGAAAGGGCGCGGGCATGCCGCCCGCCAGCTTGCGTCCGGCGTCCACGGCGAGGGCGGCGAGCATGCCGTCGCCGGTGAGACAGAGCTGTTCGAGCGCCAGCATGAGAATGAGCCGGTTGGAGAGGCTCAGGTCGATGTTCGGCACGAGAGCGTCTTCCAGAATGCGGAAGCCGTTCTTCTTGCTGTAGCTGAAGCGGAATCCGGCTTCGGCAAGGGCGGCCTTGTCCTTGTAGAACTGACTTCTGCCGATGCCGAGCTCGGCCTGGAGCGCGCTCAGGGTTCGATGCGGATCCTGGCGGATGGCCTGCACGATGCGCAGCAAACGGGAAATCCGGGAGCCGCTTTCCCCCGAAGGGGCGGCGTGAGCGAGCTCGGAGGGTGGATGAGAAGACATCGACAGGAAACTCCAGAAAAATTTTCCGGGCGGAAGCGCCCGCCGGGGACGGGCGGACGTTGCGCCCGGCTGTCGGAAGGCCTGAAAGACGCCGGACGTTCGAGCCCCTGACCACGAACGTTTTTCCGATGCTCTTTCCGGAGAGACGCCGACAACGCCGCTCCGACGCGGCTTCGATCCTTTGCGGACGTCCGCAAAGGTCCGGCGCAAAGCCGGAGCGCGGGAGAGAATTTTTTAATGAAAGATATGTTCTATTGGACATCCGAAATTGCAGGGAAAGTCAAAGAGATTCTCATAATCAATCCACAGCAGTGTGGCCCGGAACCGCAGATTTTTGCAGTCGGGGAACGACGGAGGCGGGCAGGAGCCGGAAAAGGAGCGTGTTTTGCGCCCGGAGGGTGGCGAACGCGGCTTTTTTGTGTGCGCCGGAAGTGTTCAAGGGGGGATGCGCCGGGCGGCGGACGTTTCGGGGCGTTGATCGGCGGGGTTTCGGCGGGGATTTCGGGCGGCGTTTTGATTCGGGCCGGAGCCGGAACGCCGGGCGGGAGCGGACGCGGGGCGGGAACGAGGCGCGATGAGGGCAAGGGAGGCTGTTGCCGGTGGCCGCGCAGAGCTGAGAGCCGGAAAGATCCGGAGGGAACGCGTCGGGGAGGGAATTGTCGGCGCCGGAACGCCCGGCGCTGAGCGGACGACATGCGGGCCTGCCGGAATGAGGCGCGGGGGAATCTGGAACCGGTTTTATCCGGGCTGTCGAAGCGAGGGCAAGGGCGGAAAGGCGGGGCGGCCGGGGCGGGCCGAAGTGAGGGGCGGCAGGGCCCGGGGGCGCGGCGCGGGGGCACGGCGCGGGGATTGCCGAAGAGAGCGGCTGCGTCTATCGTTGTCTTGCGGCACGATTTTTGCTTTATCGTTCATACGGAGCGTTTTTTCCGGCGCGCCGCCAACTTTGGCGTCATGAGGAGGCCTGCATGTCTGAACGCGAAGCGTTGCGTCTTCCCGAGGGGTTGACGGAATTTCTGAAAGACAACGATATTCCCTGTCCGCCGGTGCCTCTGTCGGCCCTGGACGTGCTGGATCGGACGGATGACAACTTTTTTGCCACGGACCTGCGTCCCGTGTCTTTTGTTCCCGTGCTGCCCGGAGACATGGACGCCGTGCTCGACGCCTGGAGCGATCGGCGGGAGAGCGCCGAGGCTTCGGACAACGCTTCGGCATCCGGCGAGGACGAAGACGCCCGGGCGGGCGCAGAAGTCGGCGGTTCGGAAGAGGCGGCGGCCTCCGCGCCTTCTTCCGACGGGGAGGCCGTGCCCTTTTACGAAGGCGGATACGTCGGCTTCGGGCTTGCGGGAAGCGGACTTCAGGGAATGCGCGTGCTTTTTCTGCTGAAGGAGGGCTCGTTTCGATTCGGCGTGAGTCTGCCGTGGAACCGGGCCTTCGGCGATCCTGCGGAGGAGCGGGAAGATCTTGAGGCGGCCTTCCGGCTGGCGGAAGTCTGCCTGCAAAGCAGGCCCGGGAGCGGAGAGCTGCGCGTGTTCGTGAACGATCTGGGCTGCCGCTGGTCGCTCACGGGCGAAGGCGCGGAGCGCGGAGGCGACGACGTGGACGGCCTTCTGGACTGTCTGGAAACCGGGGACATGCGCTGCGAAGAAAGCGTACCCTTCAGCATGTGGATGCGGGTTTAGCGGGGGAGAAGCACATGAGTCAGGTTCATAATCCTCTTTACACTCCTTTGATATCGGATCTGCCGGAACCTTCCGTGACCGGCAGCCATGCCGTGGCGACGTCTCCCGCCGTGGAACCGGAAATCCGCCCGGAGGCTGCGCAGTCCCGCGAGTCGTCGGTGGCGGTGCAGCTTCAGGGCGCGCAGAAGCGCCTCGACAGGCTGCTCGGGCGCGCGTCGGGCAATCTGCCCTGTCTGACCGGTTCGGTGTACGCCGAGCTCGGCCGGAATATTCCACGTCCGGGGCTTTTCAGCGGCCTGCGGAGCGCGCACGGCCGTCTCATGGATGCGGCCCGGGCCTGCGACAAGGCGGCCGCGGCGCTGGCGGGCATTCCGGCCCGCTCCTTTGCCGGGGTGCCGCTTCCCAAGGCGCTGCTGAACAGGCTTTCGGCGTACACCGAGGCGCAGAACGCGCTCTACGGCGAGGTGCGCCGTTTCATGGAGGCGTCGGGGAACGATTCCGCGCTGCTTTCGTCGCTGCTGCACTCCACGCAGTACCGGGCCTCGGAGGCGCTGAATCTTGTGGCGTCGCTCCAGCTCGCGGGCGGAAGCGGGGAAGGGCTTTCCGCCGAGCAGCAGGTCGTGCGCGCGAACATGCAGGACCGCATGGCGGACATGGGCGACATGACCGTTTCCGGCGGCATGAAGGCGCTTGCGCCGGGCATGCACGAGCGCACGCTGCAAAGGCGTGTGGACGGGCAGATGAAGGAACTTTTCGACGCGCTCGACAGGCTGGAACAGCAGGGCGCGGGCATGTCGGAACAGCAGTTCCGCCGCGAGGCCGCCGATGTGAGAAACGTGCTCGACAGGGCGCGGGCCGCGGTGGCGCTGCTGAACACGGACGGCATGAGCGTGGAGGACAGAAGTCTGCACGCGGGCCTGAACGATCTTTTGGATCGCTGTTCCGCAAGGCTCGGAAACCTGTCCGGCTGCTCGCTGCACGGGGAGGTCGTCAAAGCCGTGGACGAGCTCATGCCCGGTATTGATCCCGACGCGTGCCGCGCCCTGGCTTCGAAGACCGGCCTGACCAGACTGCGGAACGCGCTGATGGACGTCGCCGGCGGCCTTGCCCGGTACAACGCCGATCTCAGGGCCCTGAAAGGGGACATTCAGGCGGGCGCGTCCTCGCCGGACAGAGTCAGGAGCGGGCTGATGCAGGCGTGGCGGCGGCTTCGTTCCGGCAGCACGGACAAGAATTCCACGCTGCTCTACGCTCTGTACCTCGCAGGCAGCGGCGGATTGTCGAACAGCGTCGCCCTGCGCAACTTTCTTGGAAGGTGCGGCGTTTCCGTTTCGGTCCGGGAGGCGGTCAATCTGTTTGCCGCGGCCCGCAGCAGCGACTTCTGCGAGGGCGCGGGCGCGGCGTTTCTGGAAAAATTTGCCGGCACGCTTTCGACCCGGCAGCCCATTGTCGAGGCGCAGGCGGAGGAAATCGGAGCCATGTACGCGGGCACGGCGGCCGATCGTGCCGTGCTGCGCGGCGAATACATTGCCGCGGCCTTCGAGCACGACGTGGAGATTCCCACGCTTCTTGAGGCGTCGCTGCGGGGCATTCCGACCGATCAGCTCGAAATGAAGGCCGGCAGCGACACGCTGAAGAGCGCCAAAGTGCTGGGGCACGGCGCGGCCAACACCGTGACGCTGTGCGTGTACCGCGGCGAGAACGGCGAAGACGTGCCTCTGGTGTTCAAGCCGGAAACGGCTGCGCGTCAGGGCTTTCCCGATCTCACCGTGTACCGGCTCGGCTACCGGGCCGGGGCGCGCGTCATGCAGATCAACGTGGCGGCCAGCCGCAGCGCCGATGCCGCAGGCTGCGGCGATGCCGTGGCCCGTTCCCGCATAGGCGTGTACGACGGGCGCGTGGGGCTGTTCATGGAGAAGGCTCCGGGCAGCACGGCCTGCGATCTCATGACGGGGCGTTCGTGCGTGCCCGACGGCCGGGGCAACAAGCTGACGCTCGGGCAGGTCGTGAGCGGACTCAGAAAGAAAGGACTGCTCGACGGCATGCGGGCCAATCTCATGCGCGAGCTGAACAGGCTGGAATGGGCGGACGCGCTTTCCGGTCAGGCGGACCGTCATTATCAGAACTATCTTGTGGACATCAATCCCGAAACCGGCGCGGTGAAGGTGACGGGCATCGACAACGATGCGAGCTTCGGCGCGCGCAAGGTGGGCGTGGCGAAGGTGGACATCGCCGGCAGGGACGAACTTCGGCAGGCGCTTGAGGCCGCGCATGCCGGACCTCTGCCGGTCATGGTGGACGCATCTGCCCTCAGCGACGATCAGAAGCGGATTCTGCGCATCTTCATGCCCGATCTTCCCGACGACGCGACGCAGGTGAACATTGCCGGGAATCCGGCGCTTCAGGCGCAGCTTTCCGGCGCGGGAGTTCATCTTTCCGTGGTGGTGGACGGCAGCACGCTCAATGAGGATCAGCTCGGCGTCATGCGCAGGCATCTGGGCTTCAATCAGCTGTTCCGGCCGTCGTTCATCGACAGGGAAACTTATGACAAGCTCCGTCTGCTGGATGAGAACGCCTACCGCATGAGCCTTCGCGACTGCCTTGATGACGAGGCGCTGGACGCCGCAGTCTCGCGCCTCAGGGATGCGAAGGCCGTGGCCGAGGATCTTGCCCGGCGCGGCCGCGTGGTGGACGACTGGAAAGACGCCGCCGTGCTGGACGCCATGAAGGCCGAGGTGCGGGGCGTTGACCGCGACTCCTTGTTCCATCACCTGCATTTCGGCTTTTTCCAGCGCGATTTTCTGGGAAAGGTATAGCCCTCTTTGAGGCATGAAAAAAGGCCGTCCGTTGCCGGGCGGCCTTTTTTCTTTCTTCGGCGTGCCGAAGGCTTCCGGCCCCGGCATGCACGCGGAGCCGGGATGGTTACATGCCGAGCAGGCGCGGCAGGAAGAGGGTGATGTCGGGGAAGAGCACGATGACCACGAGGGCCAGCACGGACGCAAGGAGCATGGGCAGCACGGGCGGCGTGATTTCTTCCATGGTGAGGTTGCTGATCTTTGCGCCCACGTAGAGGTTCACGGCCACGGGCGGCGTGACCTGACCGAGGGCGAGGTTGATGGTCATCATGACGCCGAACCACACGGGATCCCAGCCGAAATGAGCCATGATGGGCAGCAGGAAGGGCAGCAGCACGTAGTAGATGGAAATGGCGTCGAGCAGCATGCCCGCGATGAAGAGGATCACGTTGATGAGCAGGAGCAGCACGATGGGGTTGTCGGAGAGGGAGAGCAGCACGGAAGCGCCGCGCTCGACGAGGCCCACGGTGCTGGCGACCCAGGCGTAGAGACCTGCGCAGGTGACCACGAACATGATGACGGCGGTGGCCTTCACGGATTCCACGAGCACGTCCACGAGGATGGAGAGCTTGTTGATGGTGCGGTAGATGAACACGCCCACGAACAGGCCGTAGAAGATGGCCACGGCGGCGGCTTCGGTGGGGGTGAACACGCCGCCGTAGATGCCGCCGAGAATGACGACCGGGGTCATGACGCCCCAGAAGGCTTCGCGCAGGGCCCTGGACACGGGCATGGAGCGCGGTTTGCCGCGATAGCCCTTCTTTTTGGAGGTGATGAGCACGGAGCCCATGAGGAAGAGGGCGACCACCACGCCGGGAATGAAGCCTGCGGCAAAGAGGGCGGGCACGGAGACGTCGGCAATGCCGCCGTACACGATGAACGCGATGCTCGGCGGAATGACGATGGCAAGGCCGGAAGTGACGGACACGGTGGCGGCGGCGAAGGGCTTGTCGTAGCCGCTCTTGACCATGGCGGGAATGAGGATGAGGCCGAGGGCGGCCACGGTGGCGGGGCCGGAGCCGCTGACGGCGCCCCAGAAGGTGGCGACGCCCACGGTGGCGACGGCGAGGCCGCCGGTCATGTTGCCGACGAGGGTTTCCACGAGCATGACGATGCGGGCCGCGATGCCCGCGCGCTCCATGATGAAGCCCGCGAGAATGAAGAACGGAATGGCGAGCAGCGGCACCTTGGCGATGCCGGCAAAGAAGTTGTAGGAGAGCATGTCGATGCCCATGTCCCACCACCAGCCGACGAAGATGGCGGAAACTCCGAGGGAGATGGCTATGGGCACGCGGAAGATGAGCGGAACGATGAAGGTGACGAGAAGCCAGAAGGCCGGATCGTGAAAAAGTGAGGTATCCATGCAAAATTCTCCAGACTTCAAAGACGCGGGAGGCGTTTGAAGCAAGCGGTTTGACGTGCGGATCAGCGTCCCTGCGGGGGACTAGTAGTTTCTGGAACGGAAGTCTTCCCAGAGCTTCTGGAGAATGCGCACGATGATGAGGGCGGAAAAGAGCGGCGTGGCGATGGTGTAGATCCAGACCGGAATGGCCAGCGATTCGGAAATCACTTCGAGTTCGATTTCGTCCTTGACTTCAATGTATCCCTGCCAGCAGAGGGCGGCGAAGAACGCGATGCTGCACAGCGCGCCGAAAATGTAGAGGAGCTTTCTGAGAGGGCGGGGCATGGCGTCGTAGAGCAGGTTCATGCTGAAGTTCCCGCCTTCGCGGAAGGCGCGGGAGGTGCCCAGCAGCACTATCCACACGAAGAGGTTGACGGTGAGCTCTTCCGACGAGGAAAACGAAAAATTGGTGCAGTAGCGCACGATCACGTTGATGAACGATATGCACGCCATCACGGCCAGCAGTACGGCTCCGAGCAGTTCCTCGAAGCGTGCGTTCAGAAAGTTCCACATAGTGAGAATCCCCGATGATGAAAAGACGGGAGCGGCCCGGCCGCTCCCGGAACATGTTGTTTTACTGAGCGGCCTTCATGTCGGCCTCGGCGGCCTTCACGAGTTCGGGGCCGACTTCCTTGGTCCACTTGTCGCGCACGCTCTTGGTGGCGTCGTAGAATTCCCTGACCTGTTCAGGCGTGAACTTCACGATGTTCATGCCGTGTTCTTCCATGGTCTTGAAGGGATCGGTCACGGCGGGCACCTTGTTTATGCTCTGGAGGAAGGCGAGGGAGGAACCGTCGTCGAAGCCGAGGCGGGAAAGGGCCTTGCTGTACTTTTCCATTTCCCTGGCGCATTCGATGAGGATGGCCTGATCTTCCTTGGAGAAGGACTTCCACACCTTGGCGTTGGAGGTGAGCAGCAGCGGATCGATCATGTAGTGCCAGTCGGTGTGATACTTGTGCCAGGTCCAGATCTGGAGCGTGATGTTGATGCCGTTGGTGGGGTTTTCCTGGCCGTCCACGATGCCCTGCTGGAAACCGGTCACGGCTTCGGACCAGTTGATGGCCTGCGGATTCGCGCCGAGCGCGGTGAAGATGTCGGCGAAGATGGGCGTGCCGCACACGCGCAGCTTCATGCCCTTCATGTCGGCGGGATGATTGATGGGGCCCTTGCTGGTGGTGAGTTCGCGGAAGCCGTTTTCGCCCCAGCCGATGAACTTCACGCCGGTCTTTTCCACGGCGGCGACGAGCATTTTGCCGGACTCGCCGGCTTCAATGGCGTCCATGGCCTTGTAGCGGTCGGGATTGTTGGCCACGAAGAAGGGCAGGGCGGTGAGGTTGAGTTCCTGCACCTGGGGCGACCAGTTGATGGTGGAGGCGAGGGCGAAGTCGATGGCGCCGCGGCGCACGAGCAGCAGTTCGGAAGTCTGCTTGCCGGCCATGAGCTGAGCGCCGGGGTACACCTTGATGTTGATGCGGCCGTTGGTGCGCTCCTTGACGAGATCGGCGAAGTAGGTTGCGGAAAGGCCCCAGCCGGAGGTGGCGGCGGGCACCACGCTCAGCTTGTATTCCTTTTTGTAGGCGGCGAAGGCCGGAGCGGAGAGCAGACCCACGCACACGGCGGCCATGAGGGCGGTACGGAACAGACGATTCATAAAATCCTCCTCAGGATATATTCTCGGTGACGCGAAGTCACGTTGCACCCGTAAGCAGGGAGAGTACTCCCGCCCGGGTACTGGGGCGGAAGTACGGTTGAGCCGCCTACAGCAGCGGCAGGATAATAATGAGGATGGGCAGCACCAGCACGAGTTCGAGCGTGGTGAACACCCAGCAGGCATTGGCCAGGTCGAGGTCCAGACGGAACAGCGACGGAGGAATGAGCGCGTTCATGGCCACGGGCATGGCGGAAAGGATGGCGGTCACCTTGAGGGGAATGCCGCCGTCCACGTCGCCCAGACCGGCCAGGGCGGCCAGCGAGGTGACGATGACGGGCACGAACGCAAATTTGATGAGAGATATGACGGCGGATTCTCGCACGTACATGCTCATGCGCGAAAGACGCAGTCCCATGCCTATGGAGAGAAGGAAGCCCACGGTGGCGGCGATCATGGCCGCGGTGGACACCGTGCCGAGCGCCGCGGGACGACGCACCCCGGCGAGATTGAGGCAGAGGCCGAGGGCGAGGGCGGTCACGATGGCGATCAGCACGGGATCGAGACGGAAGCGGCGGGAGCGCGCGTTGCCGGAATCGGAGCCGAAGCTGCGGGACACGGGCACGGCCACGCCGAAGTAGAACATTTCCTCGCAGAGGCGGTAGAGGGAGGCCATGGCGATGGCCTGCTCGCCGAACTGCATGACGGCCACGAGCGAGCCCACGGCGCCGATGTTGGTGAAGGTTCCGCAGCAGTACATGCTGCCGGTGCGGGGCCTGTCGAGGCGCATGGCGCGGGAGAAGAGCAGGGCGAGCGCGCCGCCCGAGACCCAGGCGGCCAGCCCGAGGGCGGGCAGGCAGAGCAGGCGCGGATCGGGAGAAGGCAGGCCCCACAGGGAGAGCATGGCGGAGAGGGGAATGAGCCCGAACATGGACACCTTCTGCATGAGAAGGCGCAGGGCGGAGAAGGTGGTCTCGCTCATCGGGGACGAGCCGGAACTCACCCACTGCCGGAAGGCGTATCCGGCAATGAGGCTGACGAAAATGATGGTCAGAGTGAGCAGCAGCCGATCCATGGCGGGACAGGGGAAAAACGTTGCCGCGCGGATTCTGGCCCTGTACCGTACAAGGAGAGAGAAAAAACCGGCGGACATCTGCCCGGGATGACTTACCTCCCGAAAAGGAGATAACAACGCCCCTCCGAAAGTCGGATGCGTCCGTTGCCGCGGGTGCGGACGGACGGTCTCCGAGGTTCCGCGCGAGGCGGAGGAGAAGACGATCCGGGAAGACGATTTTTTTCAGACTAATAGGTTTTCAAAAATTGTCAAACACGGGGAGGCGTTTTTTTCAAAGGGCGTTTTTACTGTAAAAGAACAAATCTTTCGCGCCGGTTAGCAGATATGCAGCGCAATACGCCGCGCCAACAAGAGAGGAGGCCGCTGTGCCGCAGCCCGTTTCGGGCAAGTTGGAGTGCTTGTGCATAAAAGTACAGAGTGACGGGCCTCTCCGAGAGCGCGTCCTGCGGAGCGCGGGCGTCCGGGATTTGCGCGCGGCGAAGCGCGCCGTCTCGCTTGCGCCTGCAACGCGCGTCGGCACATGCGGGGCGCTCAGTCCGTGCGCTTTTTCGGATCCAGGCCGAGCCTGACCATGCGGCTGCGCAGCGTGCCGCCGTTGATGTCCAGCATTTCGGCGGCGCTGTTCTTACCCGTGAGCTTGCCGTTTGCCCTGCGGAGCGCATGAAGAATATAGGCCCTCTCCATGTCCCGGAGGGGAATCACGGGCGCGTCCTCGCTGAAGAGCGCAGCGTGGGCCGGTTTCGTCGGCGCAGGACGGCACGGAGGCGGCGTTTCGCACGGCGCGTCTTCTTCCGGGGCAAAGTGCAGCTCTCCCGTGCGCTGGGCCAGAATGAGCGCCCGCTCCACCAGATTGGAAAGCTCGCGGATGTTGCCCGGCCACGCTCGGCCCGCGAGCTCGCGCAGATCGTCTGCCGAGGGTTCCGGCATGAGGGCGAGCCCCAGCTCGTTTTTCTTTTTCCGCAAAAGAAAGCGCACCAGCGCGGGAATGTCCTGCCGACGTTCCCGCAGCGGCGGCAGGTGCAGCGGAAACACGTTGAGGCGATAGTACAAATCCCTGCGGAACCGGCCCTCGCGCACCCGCTCGGCCAGATCGCGGTTCGTGGCCGCAAGAATGCGGATGTCGAGATGAATGCTGTCGCTGCCGCCGAGGCGTTCCATGTCCTTGTATTCCAGCACGCGCAGCAGCTTGGCTTGCGCGCCCGGCGTCAGTTCGCCTATTTCGTCGAGAAAGAGCGTGCCGCCGCCTGCGCGTTCAAAGCGCCCCTTCTGCAGGCGTCCTGCGCCCGTGAAGGCGTTGGCCTCGTGTCCGAAGAATTCGTTTTCCAGAAGATCGGGGGGAATGGCCGCGCAGTTCACCTTGATGTAGGGGCCGTTTGCGCGGTCGGAAAGGTGACGGATGTAATCGGCCATCACTTCCTTTCCGGTTCCGGTTTCCCCGGTGATGAGCACCGGCGTGACGGTGGGAGCCACGTCGCGCGCCATCTCGCAGACCCGGCAAAACGCCGCGCTTGCGCCCACCATGGGGAAGGGCGGCGTTTCCCTGACCGCGTTGCGGATCCTGCCGGAGCGTTCGTCGAGGTAGCGGGTCAGAAAAAGCGTGAACGGCGTGGAGAGTTGATCCAGCACCCGGGCGTCGTGTTCCGAAAAGGCCCGCGCCTGCTCGGAAAACATGTCCACGGAGCCGCAGTAGCGCCCCTCCTGATGCAGATGCAGCACCACGGCCGACTGAAAGCGGGAACGTCCGCAGTCGTGCATGTGGGAGCGCACGGGATTGTCGGCGGCGGATTCGGTGAGCACGCAGCGCTTGCCGGAATGGATGATCCCGCAGGCGAACTGCAGCGCGCCGTCGGGAATCTTTTCCAGCGATTCGCCTTCTTCCGCGCCGTTTCTGTGGCAGAGCGCAAAGCGGTGCACGGCGGATTTGTCTTCTTCAAAGCGGCTGAGGGCCAGGGCGTCCAGAGGCAGACAGCCGGACAGATACGCCAGCAGATCGTGCAGCATGCGGTGCATGTCCGTAGAGCCGCAGATGATGCCGGTGGCGTGAAGAAAGAATTCGGGAGAAAAGCCGTCGACGCTCATGCCGCCTCCTGTGCTTTCTGAATATTGATATTTCATTGAACAGCTTGAAATATCATGCTGATTCTTGATATTTCAACAAAATTTTTTGCAGCGAAAGGCGCAGATATCGCTATGGCGCTGAAAATATGAAAAATATCACGAACTGGCATGCCTCTTGCATAAGAGAGGAGGTCCCCATGCAGGAACAACGGCGGCGTTCCGGGACAGAGCGCCCCGACTACGAAAGGTAGGAGAGTATGAACAGACTGAAGAGCTGCGCGCTTGCGCTGACGCTCGCGCTGGGCGTGGCCGGAACGGCCGCGGCCGCGCCCACGGTGTTTCCCACCGGCGTGACCATTTACAATCCTGAGAAGGCCTACAACGGCTACACGCTTCTTTGCGTGCTGCGCGCCACGCCGCACGGCCTGCCGCTCATCGACATGAACGGCAACGTGGTCAACAAGTGGATGCGCGTGGAAGGGCAGCCCGCCCAGCTTCTGCCGAACGGCAATCTGCTTGCCGAAAAGGTGCTCTACGATCCCGACAAGTGGACGGGCCGTCTGCTTGAGGGATCCGCCGTGGTGGAAAAGACCTGGGACGACAAGATCGTGTGGGAATGGGACAAGGGCGTGGAAATCGAGGCGACGCCCGATTTGAAGGCCAAGGGGCAGAAGACCATGTGGAGCGCGCAGCAGCATCATGATCTTCAGCGCGAGGGCATGGCCGTATACTACACGCCCACGTCCATGCCCAAGGAAGGCGGACGCACCCTCATTCAGTGCCACAAGGAAGTGAACGGGCAGGACAGCGCCGCGCTCGTCATCGTGGACAAGGACGGAAACACCGTGTGGTCCTGGAACTACATGGATCACGCCGCCGATATGAAGGGCATAGCAAACTTCCAGAACGCGGCCTCCTGGCTCGGCCCGAACAAGTGGTACGACGCGGGCGATCAGCGTTTTCATCCCGAGAACATCATCTGTGACGACGGTCAGTCGGTGATCTACATTCTCGATCACAAGACCGGCAAGCCCGTGTGGCAGGTGGGCCCGAACTACGGCAAGGACGAACCGCTTCGTCACCTCGGCATGAAGCTGGAGGAAGGCGGCTATCGCGGACTGTTTGCCGGCGGCATGATCCATCACGCGCACATGATTCCCCGCGGCGTTCCCGGCGAGGGCAACATCATGGTGTTCAACAACGGTCTGCCGTACTCCGAAGTCATTGAATTCGATCCCGTCACCGGCAAGAAGGTGTGGGAATATTCGGGCCAGGCGCTCGGCTACGGTCCCACGCATTCGCTTTCGCATTACTTTTTCAGCGCCACCATCAGTTCCGCGCAGCGTCTGCCCAACGGCAACACGCTCATCTGCGAAGGCGACGGCGGCCGCATTTTTGAAGTGACTCCCGAACTCGAAACCGTGTGGGAATACGTGACGCCCTACATGTGGTACGGCATGGTGAGCGGCTTTGTGGCCGAAGAACTCCAGAGAGCCGACAAGAAGGCCCGTCCCACCAATTCGGTGTATCGCGCCTATCGTTATCCCTACAGCTACATCAAGCAGGTGCAGGCTCCCAGGGAAACGCCCGTGGAATACGAAGATCCCTTCATCTACGACGACTCCATCAAGGGCGACCACGAAGTGGAAATGTCCGGCGAGGAGTTCACCACCTTCAAGCGGTATTGACGCGCGGCGACAAGCCGTGACGGGGAGCGTCCTTCGGGGCGCTCTCCGTCCGGAGCCGCATTTCGGAGAGAATTATGGACGAGGCGCGCATGGACGGACGCCGAATTGCCGTTCTTTTTTTCTGTTTCTGTTCGGGCTGCTGCAGTCTGATTTATCAGATGGTGTGGATACGGCTGTTCAGCCTCACGCTGGGCTCGACGCTGCTTTCGGTGTCGTTTGTGACGTCCATGTTCTTTCTCGGGCTGGCGCTGGGGAGCCGTCTGGGCGGCAGACTGGCGGAAGGCGGCGTGCCGCCGCTGCGGCTGTACGGTCTGCTGGAAGTGCTGATTTCCGCACTGGCGTTTCTGGTGCCGCCTGCTCATGACGCGCTGGACGCGCTGCGTTCGCCCGCGCTTGCCCATGCGGGGGCGGCGCTGCTCATGCTGCTTGCCTCGCTGCCCATGGGCTGCGTGCTGCCCGTGCTTGCGCCCTGCTTCGCCACGCGCGCAGGGGAGGGGCACGGGCTCGCGTGGATGTACGGCGTGAACACGCTCGGTGCGTGTGCGGGATCGCTCCTTGCGGGAGCGCTCGGCATCCGCTTTTTCGGGGTGGCCCTCACGCACGGCGTGACGGCGGCGTGCAATCTGGCGCTCGGCGTGGTCGTGCTCGCGTTTGCGCGGCGTCCGTTTGCCGTGGAAGTTCCGGAGCGGGCGCAGGAGGCGGGCGCGCCGCGCATGCTGTATGCGGCGGCCTTCCTTTCCGGGCTGGTGTTCATGGGCTGGGAGGCGTGCGCGCTGCGCTGGCTGGGCCTGTTTTTCCGCGACACGTCGCTGCTGTATTCCGGCGTGACGGCGGCGATCATTTTTGCTTCCGGCGCGGGCGATCTCGCCTTCGGAACCCTGCTTCGACGCAGAAGAGTGCTGCCGCTGTTCGCCTCCGCCACGGCTGCGGCCGCGGTGCTCGCCGCGCTCGGAACCACAATCATGCTGCGCCGCTATGCCGACGTCGTCCGCCTAGATCCGACGCCCGGGCCGCAGCTCCTCTTCCTTCTGCTGTTTGCGGGGCTTCCCGCGTTTTTCTTCAGCGTGAGCATGCCCGCCTTTTTTGCGTCGCTGAGCCGACGCCGCCTGATTTCACGCAATACGGGCCGTCTTCTGGCGTGCAACACGCTGGGCTCCGTGGCCGGCGCGCTGCTTTTTCCCGCAGCGCTGTTTCCCCGGCTGGGAATCACGGCGTCGCTGGGCCTGCTCGGGGCGTTTTTTGCCGCGTATCTTGCCGCGGCGTGCGGACTCTGGATGTCGCGCCGGGGCGGCGTCTGCGCCTGCGCGGCGGGAACGGCGGCGGCGTTTCTGAGTGCGACGTGCGGCGTGTTTTCGCCCGATCTGGCGCGCGCCGCGCTGGAAGCCAAGCTTCGGGAGGATCTCGGGCCGTGGGCGTCCATGGCGCGCATTCTCGACGTTCGGGAAGGGCGTTACGGCGATTCCTGGGCGGCGGAACTGCCGGGCGGAGAGCGCTTTCTGTTTTCCGGCCGCGTGATCATCAGCCGCGACCGTTCGGCGAGCTTCCGCACGGAAGGCTTCGTGCCGCTGCTTGCCGCAGAGAGCGCGCCGCAGCGCGTGCTTTCGCTGTGCTTCGGCGGCGGACTTTCCACCGTGGCGGCGGGCATGCTGCCGCAGGCGAAGCGCTTCGACATGGTGGACATTTCCCGGGAAAACGTCGAGCTCGCCCTGAAATATTTTCACGACAACGCCCGCTGGCAGGACGACGCGCGGGTGCGTTTTCACTTTGAGGACGCCTTTCGATTCCTGCGTCAGAGCGCCGAGCGCTGGGATCTCATTCTTGCGGAGCCCACGCCGCCGTATTTCGGCTACCGCGGGGCGGTGTTCTACACGGTGGAGTTTTTCCGGAACGCGGCCGCGCATCTGACGCCGGACGGCGTGTTTTCCATGCCGCTGCCCTGCGGACAGATGACCCCGGAACAGGCCCGCAGCGTGATGAAGAGCTTTGCCGCGGCGTTTCCGTTCTGCCGCCTGTGGTGGAACGGCGTGGATCCCGTGATGACGGGCAGCCTGCGCCCGATGACGCTTTCGTCGCGGCAGTGGCGGACGCTGGACGAGGTTCCGGGCTTCTTCGGCGAACTTGCGCGCGTGTCGGGCCCGGCGGCGCTTCAGACGCGCGCCTCTGCGGCGGCCGCGCTGCTGCTTGTCGATGAAGATTTCCGGGCCTTTGCCCGGAGCGGAGAGGAATATGTTCTGGATCGGCCGAGACTGGAGTTTGAAAGCTCGGAACGGCAGACCTTCCGCAGTGCGGTGGAGCTGTTTGAGCATCTGTCCGCGGCCGAGGCCGTGCGGCGCAACGCGTCGCCGGATTTTCTGCCCGACTCCTACTGGCAGAGGGAATTTTCTCTGCGTCGCACCCGTCTCATCAATACGTCGGTGCGCATGGCCGGGCCGTTCTGAGGTTCCGTGCTTCCACAGGCGTCAAACGCCCTGCATCAACAAAAAAGCCGGACGCGTTCTGCGTCCGGCCTCAGAATTTCGAGCGTCTCAGCCCTTCATCCGCGCGATTGTCTGCGTGGTGGAGTAGCCGTCGAGCCGCGAGAGCGTGACGGCCTTGCCGCCGTAGCTTTCCACAAACTGCGCCTCGGGCCAGCGGTCGATGGTGTAGCCTTCCTTGAGAATGACGTCGGGACGAATGGCGTCCACGAGGGGCAGGGCGGTGTCGTCGTCGAACATGATGACGAAATCCACAAATTCCAGCGAGGCGAGCAGCAGCGCGCGGGTCTTTTCATCCTGAATCGGACGTTCCGGCCCCTTGAGCCGCTTGATCGAGGCGTCGGTGTTCAGGCCCACCATGAGCACGTCGCACTGCGAGCGCGCCTGCATGAGAGAATGCAGATGCCCCTGATGCAGCAGATCGAAACAGCCGTTGGTGAAGCCCACCTTTTTGCCCTGTTCGCGACACTGCGCCGCAATGGCCGCGGCCTCGCGCCGACTCACGATCTTGTTCTTCTGCTTCCAGCCGGGCCCCGTTGAAGAGCGCCGCCGCGAAAGCGCGTCGAGAATTTCCTGCGCGGTCACGCAGGAGGTGCCGAGCTTGCCTACCGCCACCCCGGACGCAATGTTGGCCAGCTTCATGGCGTCCTGAATGTCGGCTCCGGCCGCGAGCGACGCCCCGAACGTTGCGAGCGACGTGTCGCCCGCGCCCGAAACGTCGAACACTTCCCGCGCCTCGGTGGGAATCCGGAACACTTCGTCGGGATGCGCCGCCGAAACGAAGGCCATGCCGTATTCGCTCAGCGTGACCAGCAGATTCCGTATGCCGTAGCGCTCAAAAAGCCGGGTCGCCCCTTCGCGCAGCCTGTCCTGAAAATCCGGCTCGGAGGGATGACAGCTCAGGCCCGTGGCCTGATTGAACTCCTTAAGATTGGGCTTCACCACCGTGGCCCCGGCGTACTTCGAGTAATCGTCGCCCTTGGGATCAACAATGACGGGCTTTTGCGCTTCCACACACGCCTTCACCACACGCTGACAACGCTCCGGGGAAAGCAGTCCTTTCGCGTAGTCGGAAAGCAGCACAATGTCCGCTTCCCGCACGCGCTCTTCAAGCTTCGAGCCGAGAATCTCGTCGTCGCACTGGAAACGACGCTCGTTGTCGATGCGCAGCAGATGATTGTTGCCCGCAATCACGCGCGTTTTTTCAATGGTGGGAAATCCGGGAACCACCAGCGCGGCCACATGATCGCATACCTGCTCCAAAAGCGCATGCACCTGCCGCCCCGCCTCGTCGTCGCCGATGAAGCAGATGATGTCCGCCGAGCAGCCCAGACTGTGCAGATTGGCCACCACGTTGCCCGCTCCGCCGAGCATCTTCTTCTCGCTCTGAAAATTGAAAACGGGTACAGGCGCTTCCGGCGAAATACGCTCAACCTTCCCGTAAAGAAAATGATCGAGCATCACGTCGCCGATACAAAGCACCCTGATCTTCCTGTACCCCTTGACAATGGAGGAAAGCAGCATGGTCGCTCCCAAACGTTGCAGTCTTCAAAAAAAAGAGAGCGCCGCCGCCCCCTCAGCCCCAGCAAGAATACCAGCCGCTAAAACCGAAGTAAAGAAGAGGAAGGAAAGGGGGGAGGGGAAGAATGCGGGGGAAGAGAGGGAAAATTTTGAAAAATTTTCCCTCTCTTCCCCCGCGCCCCCATCTCTCCTTTCAAAACTTTTTAATTTTTATGGGGAGGGAACAGGGGGATGAGAAGGGAAACGAAACATGGGGGGAGAGGCAAAGGGAGAGGAATAATTGAAAAAGCGTTGAGAGAACTCTTTTCGGTTTGCTTTTGCAACACTCGATGTTTTTCCCAAAAAAACATCTGGAAATCCCATCCTTTGACACGACTGTCCGGCGAAGGCCGGACAGGAGTCGGCCACCGCAGGTGGGTCCGACAGGACACACCTGCACTGAGTCCGCAGCCCGAACAGCGTCCGCCAGGCACACCACCCCTCGCAGTCCCAGCCTTTCCGACATCACGCCATTTTCGGCAACGCTCTCTGCCTGCACACTCCCGCCCGCCGAGGGCGAAGCCTGAGGCGGAAACAGGGGGGCGCGGGGGGAATTATTTCCCCCGCATGCCTTTCCTGTCTTTTCTGCCTTTTCTGCCTTTCTCGGGGCTATCTTGGCGCTGAACGTGTTGAGGCCGCCCGAGGGTTCCTCTGCGACCTCTGGGGCGGCCTCTGTTGGCAGTGACTATTCAGGGGTTATTCCTTGTTTCTGGGGAACTTGAGGGCGGCCTGGGCGGCGGCGAGGCGGGCGATGGGGATGCGGTAGGGGGAGCAGCTGACGAGGTCGAGGCCTGCCTGGTGGCAGAATTCGACGGAGCTCGGGTCGCCGCCGTGTTCGCCGCAGATGCCGATCATGAGGCCGGGTCTGGTTTTACGGCCTTCGTCGATGGCGATTTCCATGAGTCTGCCTACGCCCTTGCGGTCGAGGACGGCGAAGGGGTTGTCCTTGAGGATATGCTGGTTGATGTACACGGGGAGGAACTTGCCTTCGGCGTCGTCGCGGCTGAAGCCGAAGCAGGTCTGGGTAAGGTCGTTGGTGCCAAAGCTGAAGAATTCCGCGGCCTCGGCGATTTCTCCGGCGAGCAGGGCGGCCCGGGGCAGTTCTATCATGCTGCCGCACAGGTAGGGGAATTCGACCTTATGCAGTTCCATGCATTCCCTGGCGATGCGGTCGCAGCGTTCCTTGAGCATGGCCATTTCGGCGAGGCTGATGGTGAGCGGGATTTCGATTTCCGGCAGGGGGGTGTAGCCGTCGCGCGCGAGTCTGGAGGCCGCGTTGAAGATGGCGTACATTTGCATTTCATAGACTTCGGGGTAGGTGATGCCGAGGCGGCAGCCGCGGTGGCCGAGCATGGGATTGACTTCATGCAGCTTTTCGACCTGGGCGAGGAGACGTTCCTTTTCAGCGAGCAGGTCGGGGTTGTCGCCGCGCACGCGCAGTTCGGTGGTTTCCACGAGCAGCTTGTCGAGGCTGGGCAGGAATTCGTGCAGCGGCGGATCGAGCAGGCGGATGCACACGGGCAGGCCGTTCATGGCCTTCAGAATGCCGTAGAAGTCGTTTTCCTGCATGATCTGGAGGGGCAGGAGCGCGGCGGTGCGTTCTTCGGTGGTTTCGGCAAGGATCATCTTCTGCACGTAGGGCAGGCGTTCCTGCGCCATGAACATGTGTTCCGTGCGGGTGAGTCCTATGCCTTCCGCGCCGAAGCGGCGGGACTTTTCGGCGTCTTCCGGGGTATCGGCGTTGGCGCGCACCTGAAGATCGCGCACCTCGTCGGCCCATCCGAGGATGGTCTGATACTCGTGGGAGAGTTCCGGATCCTTGAGGGGCACGGCTCCGAGAATGACGCGTCCGGTAGTGCCGTCGATGGAGATGAGATCTCCCTTCTTCACCACGGTGTCACCCACGGTGAACTGCTGATCGTCGTAATCCACGGTGACGGCTTCGCAGCCGCACACGCACGGCTTGCCCATGCCGCGCGTGACCACGGCCGCATGACTGGTCATGCCGCCGCGGCTCGTGAGAATGCCCTGCGCCTGCACGATGCCGTGAATGTCGTCGGGAGTGGTTTCCACGCGCACGAGTATCACCTTGGCGCCCATGCGGCCGAGATGTTCGGCCTCGTTGGCGTCGAACACCACCGAACCGAACGCCGCGCCCGGCGAGGCGGCCAGACCCGTGGCCAGCACGTGCGGATTCGCCGAGCTGTCGATCTGCCGGTGGAGCACGTTGGCGAGGTGTTCGGGATCAATGCGGAGAATGGCTTCCTTCTTGTCGATGAGGCCTTCGTCCACCATTTCGCAGGCGATTCTGAGGGCTGCCTGCGCGGTGCGCTTGCCGTTTCTGGTCTGCAGGATGAAGAGCTTGCCGCGTTCGATGGTGAGCTCGATGTCCTGCATGTCGCGATAGTGCTTTTCGAGGGTTTCGGCGATGCTGCTGAACTGATTGTAGATTTCCGGCATTTCGTCGGCAAGGCGGGCGATGGGCTTCGGGGTACGCACGCCGGCCACCACGTCTTCGCCCTGGGCGTTGAACAGGTATTCGCCGTAGAGCTTCTTTTCGCCGGTGGAGGGGTTGCGGGTGAAGGCCACGCCGCTGCCGGAGTTTTCGCCCATGTTGCCGAACACCATGGACTGAATGTTCACGGCGGTGCCGAGGTTGTGATCTATCTTGTTGATGGTGCGGTACACGATGGCGCGGTGATTGTTCCAGGAGCGGAACACCGCCTCGATGGCGAGCAGAAGCTGTTCATGCACGTTTTCGGGGAAATCGCCGCCCACTTCCTGCCGATAGAGTTCCTTGTAGCGTTCGATGACGGTTTCAAGCGACTCGACGGAAAGTTCCTGATCGAGCTCGACGCCCTGCGCGGCCTTCTGTTCCGCGAGAATGTGCTCGAACTTTTCCTTGGGGACTTCCATGACCACGTCGGAGAACATCTGAATGAAGCGACGATAGGTGTCGCAGGCGAACCACTGATTGTTCGTGAGCCTTGCCAGCGCGGGGAAGGTCACCTTGTTCAGGCCGAGGTTGAGAATGGTGTCCATCATGCCGGGCATGGAGAACACGGCACCGGAGCGAACCGAAAGAAGGAGCGGGTCGTGTTCGTCGCCGAAGCGCTTGCCCACCTTTTCTTCCACCCTGGCGAGGGCGGTCATGACCTCGTCCACGAGTCCTTCGGGCAGCTTGCCGCCGTGAGCGTAGTAGTCGCGGCAGGCGTCGGTGGAAATGGTCATGCCGTAGGGGACGGGAAGGCCGAGATTGGTCATTTCCGCCAGATTGGCTCCCTTGCCGCCCAGCAGACTCTTCATCTGTGCATTCCCTTCGTGGAACAGATACACGTACCGCATATGGACGTTCTCCTTCATCGCTAGAGGGTGACAGTTCTTTGCTTCAGGATACGAAACTCCCGGATTTCGGTCAATACGGGAAAAGAGTTTTACAAGGTTTCTGCAGAGAGCGGCGGAAAAAGAAACTTTTTTCAGGCGGCCTGCGGCGGAAAATCGCAGCGGAAGAGATGCCGCTGAGCGGTCACATGCGGTCGCGACGCACGGAACATCCGAAAATCGTTGCGGCGCAGTCGCTTTGAAAAACTGCGCGCGGGGCTTTTCCCCCGGCACGGAAACGCGCATTCGTGGGTTCTGCGTCGGGGCCTGATTCGGCTTTTTCACCCTGGGGAACGGAGACGCGAGCGCCGAGCTTAGGCAGGGCAGGAATGAGGGACTTTTCCCCCCTGGAGCACGGGAACGCGCCCGGCGGACGCCCGGCGAAAAGAAGGCCTGCCCGCATCGCGTCAGAAAAAGATTCCCGAAACGCCGGAAAGCGTCGTTTTTCCGTTCCGGGCGAGCACCGCAGGCGACGAATACGCGCGAGACGGGAGCGCATCCGTTCTTTTTCCGGCTCCGGAAGGCGGCAAGGGCGGGGAATTCTGCGATTTTTTTTCGACAGGCCCGAGTTTTTGTTTGCGTCCGCAGAGAATAGTGCTACGTTTATCGTTGTGACGGCATTGTGCAGTCGGCACACTGAACGACAGCCGCTAAAAAACACTCCGGAGAAGCCCTACGATGAGAACTTTTTCAAAATCCAGCAAGCTCGACAACGTTCTTTACGACGTGCGCGGACCTGTCGTGGACGAAGCCGCCCGCATGGAAGAAAGCGGCATGAAAATTCTTAAGCTGAACATCGGCAATCCCGCGCCGTTCGGCTTTTCCGCGCCCGAAGAAGTGATTTTCGACATGCGCGATTCCATCGTGCAGTCGCAGGGCTATTCCGAGTCGCGCGGCATCTTCTCCGCCCGCAAGGCCATCATGCAGTATGCCCAGATAAAGAATATCCCCAACGTCACCATGAAGGATATCTACACGGGCAACGGCGCCAGCGAACTCATTCAGCTTTCCATGCAGGCACTGCTCAACAACGGCGACGAAATACTCATTCCCTCGCCCGACTATCCCCTCTGGACCGCCTGCGCCAACCTCGCCGGCGGCAAGGCCGTTCACTACATCTGCGACGAGGAATCCGACTGGTACCCCGATCTTGATGACATGGAAAGCAAGATCACCGACAGAACCAAAGCCCTCGTCATCATCAATCCCAACAACCCCACCGGCGCGCTCTATCCCGTGGAAGTTCTCGAACGCATCGTGGATATCGCCAGACGTCACGAGCTCATCATCTTTTCCGATGAAATCTACGACCGCCTCGTCATGGACGGCGAAAAGCACGTGTCCATCGCCTCCCTCGCGCCCGACCTCTTCTGCGTGACCTTCAGCGGACTTTCCAAGTCGCACATGGTCTGCGGCTTCCGCGTCGGCTGGATGATCCTGAGCGGCAACAAGAGCCTCGCCGCAGACTACATCGCCGGCATCAACATGCTTTCCAACATGCGCCTGTGCTCCAACGTGCCCGGTCAGTCCATCATCCAGACCGCCCTCGGCGGCTACCAGAGCGTCAACGAGTACATCGTGCCCGGAGGCCGCATCTACGAACAGAGAAACTTCATCTATGAGGCACTCAACAGCGTGCCCGGCATCTCCGCCAAAAAGCCCAAGGCCGCATTCTACATCTTCCCCAAAATCGATACCGAACGCTATCATATCATCGACGATACGCAGTTCGCCCTGGACTGCCTGCGCGAAACCCGCATCCTCTTCGTTCCAGGCTCCGGCTTCAACTGGAAAAAGCCCGACCACTTCCGTATCGTCTATCTGCCGCGCATCTCCATTCTGGAAGAAGCGGTGGACAAGCTGGCCGCGTTCCTGCGTGACTACCGTCGCTAGGCGCGTCCGCCCGGCCGACGCTCTCCACGCGGGCGGCTGTGGCCATCCTTGAAACAAGCCCCGCTCCCAAGGCTCCTGCTCCTGACAGGAAGCCCGAAGAGCGGGGCGACTTTTTTAAAGGCAGGAAAGGCAGAAAAGGCAGGAAAGGCATGCGGGGGAAATAATTCCCCCCGCGCCCCCCTGATTCTGCCTCCCGGCTTCGCCGGTTCGGCAGGCGCCGAAGGGAAGGCATGGAGCGTTTCTGAGAACGGGCGGGAGTGCGGAAAGGCAGTGACGCCGGGCTTGGTGTGCTTGGCAGTCACTGTTCGGTCTGCGGTCTCAGTGCAGGTGTGTCCTGTCGGACCCACCTGCGGTGGCCGACTCCTGTCCGGCCTGCGCCGGACAGTCGTGTCAAAGGAAGAGATTTCCAGATGTTTTTTGGGGGGATACTGAATGCCGCAAAGGTAAACCGAAAAGTGTTCTCTCAACGCTCTGGGGTCCGCGGGCGACATCAAGAGCCCGCGCCGACGGCAGCAAGCAGCCGGAATTCACTTCCGGCGTTAAACGCAGCCGCCGTCGTACAAGTGAGGCAGCTCGTACAGAGTGTCTTGCGCAAACGGGCTTGGGTGTTTTTCGGGAGAGCTGCAAAGTCAGAAATAATTCCCCGACAAAGTCGGGACAAGCCCCCCCCCGTGTCCCCCTGATCCTGCCTCCCGGCTTCGCCGGACAGGCAGGACAGGGTGAACGGGAAGATTATGCCCTAAGCTATGGGCGAGGGCGGGCACGGGCAGACGTCCTGCCCCTGCACGGGAGGCATTCTCGCCCCGGCGGCATGCAAGGCGGCGTCAGTTCATTCCCGGCATGCCCGCCACCGCCGTTGCAAGAAAGTAGAGGCCCACGGCCACAACGAGAAGTCCGGCGGCACGGCGGCCCCATGCGGAGGCGGTACGCATGCCTCTCGATTCCACGAGGCGCTGACAGAGCGCCACGGAACTCCCCGCGAGGGCGATGGGCAGGCAGTGCCCGGCGGCAAAGACGACAATGAGCATGAGTCCTTCGGCCACGCGCTGCTGCATGGTGATGATGGCGAGAATGGGCGCGATGAAGCCGAAGGTGCATGCGCCGGAAAGTATGCCGTAGGTGCCTCCGAGCACGAACGCTCCCCGGTAGCCGCGCAGGGAGAAGCGCCCGAGGCCCTTGCCCGGAAGGCGGCACGCCGTCACGCCCATGAGGTCGAGGCCGAGCCACACGAGCAGCGCGCCCACAGGCAGGCCCCACAGCGGGGGCACGTCGCCCAGCATGCGCCCGAGCATGGAACAGGCAAGCCCCACGACGGCGATGGACAGAAACAGTCCCGCGCTGAACACGACGGCGTAGGTCCCGGCTTCCATTCCTGAGAGAGCGTTCCTGTCCGGCCACGTACCCGGTCATGAGGGGAATCGACGCCAGGTGACAAGGGCTGAACAGCACGCTCACCACGCCCCAGAGAAAGCAGCCGACGAGCGCGTAGCCGAGTGAGTCGGCCATCCACATGTTGATGGTAAGGAGAAAGTCGTTGAACATCGCAAGAACCGTTCCTGCCGAGCGTCAGCGCGCGGAAGCACCGTCGGCTTCCGAAAGCAGGGCGTCCAGGATCTTCCGTATGCCCGCTTCATCCAGAAAGCCGACGTGTCTGGAACGCTCTCTGCCGCTGCCGTCATAGAATATCTGCGTGGGAATGGCGCTGATGCCGAATTTCTCGGGCGCTTCACGATCCTTCCGCATGTCGATGAAGACGATTTCAGCCCGGCCTTCGTAAAGTCCCTTCACCTTTTCAATCACGGGAGCCATCATTTTGCAGGGAATGCAGGTACCTGCTCCGATGTCGACCATGGTGACCCTGCCGGGCACGGGAACCTCCCCGGCGCAGACGGGGGAAGAGTACAGCAGAAAAACGGAAAAAACGGAGAGAAAAAGGCGTCTGAACATGGGAAGTCCTGCCGAAGCGTTGAAGATCAGCGGAAAAGAAAGGGAAAATTGTCGGGAAATGAGCGGAGAAAAAGGGCGATTTCGTCGCGTACCCTGCGGTAGACCGTCAGCGCTTCCTCACGACTGCCGGCTTTTCCGATCAGCGCAGGAGGATCGTCGAAGCCCCGGTGAACGATCATGTCTCCCCCGGGAAAAACGGGACAGCTTTCCCGGGCGTTGCCGCAGAGCGTGACGATCAGGTCGAAGTCCGCGGCGGGCAGCTCGTCGATGCCCTTCGGCTTTTGTCGGGAAAGATCCGCTCCCAGTTCCGCCATGACTTCCCGGGCCATCGGATCAATGCACTGCGCCGGGGCGGAGCCGGCGGAAAAGGCTTCGAGCGAGGGCAGAAGAAGACGGGCGAGGGCTTCGGCCATCTGACTGCGGCAGCTGTTGCCGGTACAGAGAAAGAGAATGCGTTTTTTCATGCGGTGCTCTGTGCTGAACGGGAGGGATGCCTCTGCCGGACGGCGCAGCCTTGCCGCTTTAGTGTCTGACGACATTGCCGGTCGGAGAGGCGGCAGCCCTTCGGAAAAACTGCCGGAAGCGGAGGCGGACGCGTGGCGAGGGCCGACGGGTCGGGGCGGAGATTCGCGCCGCTTCGGCGCGGACTTTTCCTGCCCGGCGGGGAAAGGCGGAACCGGTTCGTCTTTCCCCGCAGAACAGTTATGCCTTTTCCGCTGCGGTCATGATCCAGGAGACGACTTCTTCTCTGGAGGGCACACGGCCGGAGCAGACGAGCGCGCCGTCGATGGAAACGGCGGGGGTGGAAAGAACGCCTGCGGCCATCATGTCGCGCAGGTCGGACACCTTTTCCACGTCGGCGGGCATGCCGGAGGCTTCCACGGCCTCGCGGACGATGTGTTCGGTTTCTTTGCACTTGGAGCAGCCGGGGCCGAAAACTTTGATGATCATGGCAACCTCTTTATGGGAGTTTGTAGCCGCGTCCGCAAAGGGCGCGGCAGGGAAGAAACGGGGGGCAGAGAGTGCCGGGGAAAGTTTCGAGGCTTCTTTGCACGTTTCTCAGTGCCTCATTGATCGACTTTCTCCGAAATTTTGCTCGGTAGCTGCGCTTCGGCTGACGGCAGGCGAAGCCTGACGGCAGAAATGAAAAGTTTTGGGGAAGAGGGATGGGGGCGCGGGGGAAGGGAGAGCCCCTTTTGAAAAAGGGGGCTCTCCCTTCCCCCGCAAACTCTCTCTTAGAACAGCGCGTTGAGGAGCCAGCCGGTGAGGGTGAAAACCACCCACAGGTAGCCGATGAAGGCGGCCTGGAGTTTTGCGGTCATGATCTGTCTGAGCATGACGACTTCGGGGATGCTGGCGGCGACGGCGGACATGCAGAAGGCCATGGTGGTGCCTATGGGCATGCCCTTGGTGAGCAGGCCTTCCATGACGGGCACGATGCCGGTGACGTTGGAGTAGAGGGGAATGCCCACGATGACGGCGGCGGGCACGGTCCACCACTCTCCCGCGCCGAGGTTTTCGGCGAACCAGTTGGCGGGCACGAGGCCGTGCAGGGCTGCGCCGATTGCCACGCCCACGATGACCCATTTCCAGACGCGGCGGAAAATGGAGATCATTTCTCCGAGGGCGAACGTATGCCGCGCACGCACGGTCAGCCGTTTTCTTCCGCCCGAAAGGGGAATGACGGGCGTTTTCATGGCGTCGAGCACGAAGGGCTGGAGCCAGCGCCCGGCCCGGATGGAATCCATGAAGAGCCCGCCGATCATGCCTGCGGCAAGCCCTGCGGCCACGTACACCACGGTGAACTTCCAGCCGAGCAGGCCCCAGAGCAGCACCACGGCGATCTCATTGATGATGGGCGAGGTGATGAGAAACGACATGGTGATGCCTATGGGAATGCCCGCCGTGGTGAAGCCGAGAAAGAGCGGCACGCTGGAGCAGGAGCAGAACGGCGTGACGGCGCCGAACATGGCGCCGAGCGCGTAGCCTATGCCGCGCTTCTTGCCCGCCAGAAAGTCGCGCACGCGCTCGGCGTTGAGGGCGGCACGCAGCCAGGAAATCACATAGATGAGCGCGACGAGCAGAAGCAGAATCTTCACCGTGTCGTAAAGGAAAAATTCCAGCGACGCGCCGAGGTGCGACTCGCGCGCAAGGCCGAGAGCATCGTACACGATCCATGCCGCCGCATTCTGAATGCAGGAATAGGCCGTCCACCACAGCGCCGCCAGCACAACAATCGTCGCGCCGTAGCGCAGAAGCCAGCGTTTTTCTTCCTTGTCGTCCGTGCCGCGTTCAGGCTCGCGGCCGTCTGTCATACGCATGGAAAAAGCTCCTTTAAATGATACTTGTTGAACTATTGAAATATACTGCGCGAAAGAAGGGCGGACCCTCAGCGTTCGGGCAGAAAGCAGGGATCGACGTGACTTTCCCTGCGGAACTTGCGGCAGCACTCCGGATTGTCGGAACAGCATTCCGAAGTGAGGTAGGCAATGATGTCCAGCATGAGCGGGATGGAAGCCTTGTAGCGCATGTAACGGCCTTCGCGTTCCACGGTGACGAGCCCGCTCTGCACCAGCGCCTTCAGGTGGAAGGACAGGTTGGTGGCGGGAATGTCCAGAAGCCGCGAAATGTCGCCGGCCACAAGACCGTCGGGCGCGTTTTTCACGAGCAGACGGAACACGTCGAGACGCACGTCCGACGAGAGGGCTTCAAAGATTTTGCTGGCGCTTTTGCTTTCCATGGGTGAACAGTTCAACAAAAGTTGAAATATGTCAAGAGCAGGGGGGAAGAAAAAATGGGAATGCCGCGGAATGAGGTTGTGCGCCTTCGAGGAAGGCCGGTTCGTCCTGTGAGCGGACGGAGGGTGCAGAACTCCCCGGGGGCTTGGACAACGCGAATCAAAGGCCCAGCGGCGATCATCCGGCGGGGAATGCTTCCGAGGCTGTGGAAAAGCGCCTTTCTCGGAGCGGGCGAGCGGTTCCGCCCGAAGCATGCCTTCGCGCCTGCGGAAAACTTTCGTGGAAAGGCGTGGCGGCCTCTGCGGCTTTCGGGAATCCCCGACTTACGACCTGCCCGGCGTCCGCCGGAGGGGCGGAGCGGCAGAAGCGTGCGAGTCTGCGAAAAACGGCGGGGCGTTTCGAGGCTCGGCAAGGGACGAGCCGCGCTCTCGGAAAACGCAGGTCGAAGCGCTCGCGGACGAAGCCGCGTGTGCGGCAGGAGCGGGGCGCGCGTGAGGCGTCGCAGGGGCGGAGGGAGCGCCCGGCGCGGCGATGACGCCGCAGCTCGCTCGGGAGGCAGAAACGGGCAAGACCGGCCGTTGCCGCACGGCCGGACGTCTTGTCGGCGTCTTGCGGAGGTCGCCCGGACAGGCGAGGCAAACAGAAGACGCAGCCGTTGTTTTTGATGCGTCGTTGCAGACAAACGCAGGGGCATATGCGTTCGACGCTGCGGGGCGCGCTTTTCCTCTTCTGACGGAAAAGGTGGTACAGATATTATTTTTTACTGTTATATCAATATGTTAATGATGTATAAACAAAAGATGCCGCTAAAATTCCGACAGGGATGCGACAGAATATTGTCTGCATTGAGGAGCAATGCACGAGGATGATCTCTGATACTTTGGAGAAAACAGGGGAAATCGGATGCAGTTCGGCGTCGCATGCCGAAAAAAAATCCTGTTGCCTCTTGACCGGTTCTGTTCGCAGGGATTATAAAAAGGCAGTTGGTCCGAAAACTTGCGGATTTCGCAGGGATCAGATGTTTTTATATTTCATTAATATAATTAAATTGGTGAATTATATGATTTCTTATAAAAAACTCCGCAATTCGTTTTTTAAGCCATCTGCAGGACTCGCTGCGCGATCTGCTTGTTCGGTAGGGCTCTGTTCCGCAGGGGGACAGGGCTCTTGCGTTTAAATGATTGGTTTTTGAGGAGGTTTTTATGAAAATGTCCAAAGCCCTGGTGTGGGCTGTGTCTGTAGCGCTGACCTTTTCTCTGGTCGGCTGCGGTCCCAAGCAGACGGCTCCCGTCTTTCAGGCGCAGTATTATCCCGAGTGCTATGATCCCATAGCCAAGCTGTGCAAGGATCAGGACAACACGCAGGAAGTGAAGGGCGCGGCCACGGGCGCGGTGCTCGGCGCGCTCGGCGGCGCGGTGATCGGCGGCATTGCCAAGGGCGACTGGAAGGGCGCTGCGGTTGGTGCGGCGGCCGGAGCCGTGGCCGGCGGCATGGTGGGCTTTTTCCAGGCCCGCCTGAGCAAGATCAGCGACAGAAACGAACGTCTGGCGGAATACCAGAAGATACTCGGCGAGAACGCCAGAGACTGGGATATTGAACGCGCGTCCGTGGAAAGAGCCTACAAGTGCTACAGCGATCAGATCGTGGCTCTGCGCAAGGCGGCCAAGGCGAAGAAGATTTCCAAGGAAGACTTCCTTGCCCGCATGAAGGAAATCCAGGCCGGCATTGAGAACATCAATACCTACTGGGCCGGCAGCCAGACCAGAATGGACGAACGTCTTGCCGACGGTGAATCGTTCATCAAGCAGCAGGAACAGGAAGATCAGATGCTGGCCAAGGCCAAGCAGCGCCAGGCCAAGAAGGATCTGCAGAAGATCCGTTCCGCGACGAACAGCCAGAAGACCAAGGTGCAGAACGACGCCAACCGCGTGAACAAGGCCAAGGGCCAGACCGAAAAGGAATATCAGGATGCGATGGCGTCCGTGGATCAGCTTTTCGGCGTGGCTGGCAAGCTCGCCTGATCGAGATTCCGGGAACCGAAAGCCGAAAGGCGCGGCGTTATGGTCCCGTCCGGAACACCGGACGGGACTTTGGGCGTATTGCAGAAAGGGTCGTCTGCCAGGCCCGCATCATTAAGGATTGAGTCATGGGAAACAATTACATCACGACAACGGAGAGGAGCGGCCTGACCGTAGCGCAGGTGGGCGGCAACGATATTTACAGAATGCTGCATCAGATTCGGAGCATTCTGGAGCTCGACGGCAAGCTTGGCGAGGATTACCTGTCGCTGTTTGCCGAGCCTGTGGACGGCGGACGCACCATTGACTGGTATGCCGACGAAGAAGGCAAGGCCGTGCGCGTGATGGAGCTTCCCCGTGAGGAGCGGCAGCAGGTGCTGCAAAGGTTCCGGGAAATGTTTGAGTCTCTGCACGACTACGCGGAGGGACTGCGTTCGGAAACCCGGAGTCAGACGTATCGCAACTATGCGGACATTCTGGAAAAAGCGGTGCTTGTGCCGGGAATCGAATACCTGTACGCGGTGAACGGAAAGCCGGTTCTGGTGGGCTGGGGATTTTCCGAAGGCGACAGCAGCGTGGTTGAGGAAGGCAGAAAGCTCATCAAGCAGATAGAGAAGACCATAGCCGAAGACAAGGCGCAGACGCAGCCCGCGCCTGTGCCGACGCCGGCGGCCATGCCCTTTGCCGTGCCCGAGGAGGAGAAGCCCGAGCCGGAACCTGCTCCGCAGCCCGCGCCCGAGCCGAAACCGGAACCTGCGCCGAAGCCGGAGCCTGCGCCTGCCCCGCAAGTGAAGAAGGAGCCGGAAAAGAAGTCGTCGAAGCTGCTTCCCATTGTGGCGGCGATCGTGGTGCTGCTGATTGCGGCTGCGGCGTGGTTCTTCATGAATCAGAAGGACGAGCCTGCGCCGGACACGTCGTTTGCGTTTTTGAAGGGCGACATGAAGGCCGACGGCGTGCTGGCCAACGAGAACAACGAGAACGTGAATCTGCGTCTGAACTTTCCCGGCGAGGACGGCAGGGGCACGAGCTACGTGACCGAACCCTCGCAGACCTGCGAAGGCACGGTGGCGGCCAAGCACGGCCCGGGCAACACGGTGGTGTTCGAGATGAGCGAGATGGTGTGCCCGAACGGCAACAATTATCATCCGTTTTCTCTGGTGTGCGTGAAGGGCGAGAAGTCCTGCACCGGCACCAACAGCAACGGCGAGTCCTGGCATATTGAAATCAATGTCGGAGGAGGTGCGCAATGAGCGCGTTGTGGAAGTCCATAGGCTGCGCCGTCGTGGCCGCGTCGCTGATCATGCCTGCTCCGGTGTTTGCCAACAGTCTGCGTCTGGCCTCGAAGGGCGGGGCGCAGGAGCAGGCCGCGCAGGAATCGCAGCCCGATGCGGGCGGCGAGGTGTCCGAGGCGCTGAAGTCGGCGGAAGCGGCGCAGCAGGCCGCGGAAGCGGCGAACAAGGCTGCGGAGGAAGCGCAGAAGAGCGCTGAGGAAAAGCAGAGCGACGCGGCGCGCCGGGCGGCGGAAGCGGCAAGGCAGGCGGCCGACGAGGCCGGAAGCTCGGCCGAAGACGCGCAGAAGGCGGCGGCCGCGGCGAAGAAGGCCGGAGAGTCCGGCCGTGCCGATGCGGCAAAGAAGGCCGCGGAAGAAGCGGCGCAGGCTGCCGAAAAGGCGCAGAGTGCGGCGCAAAAGGCGCAGAGCTCCGCGAATGATGCGGCGCAGGCCGAAGAAGGCGAGCCGCTGGTGCTGCCTTCCGAAAAGGACGACGCCCAGTCCGGCAAGGCTGATGCAAGTGACGGCTCCGATGCGAAGAATGCGGCCGACGAGGCCGACGCGCAGAAGGGCGCCGACGCGAAGAGTGCGGAAGGCGCTCAGGCTGCCGCCGAAGACGCGGCGAAGCAGGCCGCGCTCGACGCCGTGACCGGACTTCGCCCCGGCGACAAGCGCAGCGACGTGAAGGGCGAGCCGCTGGTCATTCCCGAAGGCGCGGAAGATGCGTCGTTCCTTGCGGGCGACTGGAGTTTCGACCGCATGTTCGTGCGGCCGGACGGCGGCAGACTGCGCGCGGATTTTTCCTTTGACGGAAACGGACGCGGCGTTGCCGCGTTCACCGATGACAAGAACGTGCGGCACACGGCCGAGGCTGCGGCTTCGATGAGCGACGGCGTGCTCAAGATTCAGACCACGCCCTACACGAATCCCGAGTCCTCGCAGGTGTACTATCCCGAATTCATGGAATGCGAAAACAGCGACGGCGCGGCGCTGTGCCGCGGCACGGACGGCTTTTCCGCCTGGGAAGGCGAACGCCTGATGGGCGAGCCCTCGAAGAAGGCCTCTTCGAGCCGCGCGGACAAGGCGGCCTCGGCCGGCGGCGCAAAGAAGAGCGCGGCCCGTCAGAGCGCCGGTCAGAGCGCTTCTTCCGGCGCAGGCGCGCAGCAGTACGCCGAGCTTTCCTCCGGCGGCGCGGAACTTCCGCCCGTGGTCATGGAACAGGCCGAAAAGGCCCGCGCGACTTCCGGTTCCGACCCAGTGTCCGCGCTGGAAGGCGACTGGCGCTTCAGTCGCGATCTGGCCCGCAAGAGCGACGGTCAGAGCGTGGCTCTCGAATTTCATTTCGACAAGAACGGACGCGGCTACTCGGTGATCCGCGACGGCTCCGGCAAGGACTTCAAGGCCGACGCCGAGGCCGGCAGCATGCCCGACGGCTCCCTGCGCGTGAAGACCGACGCCTACGACAACGGCAGCGGTCAGGGCTACTATCCCACGTTCATGGAATGCCGCAAGGGCGCGTCGTCCGAGCTCATGTGCGACGTGTCCAACGGCTGGACGCGCGTGGAAGACGGACAGCTCGTGTCCAAGGATTCTCTGGATCAGCAGGAACGCCAGCTGAATATGGAAGAGCTGCTGCCCGTGGCTCCCGAAACTCCGGGCGCAGCCTCCGCGGACAAGGCCGCCTCTTCGGCGCAGGCGGATTCCGGTCAGGCGGCGGGCGGCAACGTGGACATCGCAGGCATGCTGGCCCAGCTTTCGGACAACAGCGCGGCCGCGTCGAGCAAGATGTCCGCAGCGGCGGAGAGCCGCAGCGCCGCGTCGAAGGCGTCGTCGTCGAAGTCGGCCTCGTCCTCGTCTTCGCGGGGCAGCGCGCTTTCGCTGCCGCCCAAGGACGACACCATGTCCTTCCTTGAAGGGCACTGGCGCTGCAACACCGGGCTTGCCCGCGTGACCGACAATCAGCCTGTGGTGGTGGAGTTCCGCTTCGACAAGAACGGCAAGGGCACGGCCGCGGTGCGCGAGCTCTCGGGCCGCCGCTACGACGCTTCCGCCCACGCCACCTACAAGAAGGGCGTGCTGCGCATCAATACGTCCGATTTTCGCGCGAAGGACAACAGATCCGGCTATCACAAGAGTTACATCGAGTGCTACGACCAGGGCGGTCAGGCACTCTGCAACGGCAAGAATGGCGGCATCAGCTGGTACGGCGCGTCGTTTATCCGCCTGAAGTAGAAGGAGATCCTGGTCATGCATCAAATGCCGGAATATAAGGACACGGTAAGTCTCATCCCTTACGGGCTGCCGCAGTTTCTCGATTTCGAGCTGCCGCCCGAAAAGGCGCGCAAGATAAAGAAAACCTTTGTGGAGCAGGAAGTCTCCCTGCCCGACGGCGGCGCACAGAAAGACGGAGAAAGCGTGCAGCTGTGCGAGCTCATGGAAGATCCCGAAGAAGGCTACCTGCTCAATCCCGACGGACGGGGCGAGTACCTCGGCGAGGACTACTACACCGTGCAGGCCGAAAAGCATTTCGGGCCGTGGCTCGGCAAGTGGCTGCCCGTGCCGTTCTTCCGGCATTCCGGCGACGTTCACGACGACGGCCTGCCGCGCTTCCGCTCCGGCCCCACCAACTGGGCCCGCGCCTACGTGACCCGCGTGCCCTCGGCCGCCGATCCTGAAATATTCAACTGGCGCGTGGTGCTGGCCTTCGACATGCAGGTGGAAGAGCCGCAGAACGGCCGTCACGCCGCGCTCTCGCCCGACGACGTCACCGCCCGCGCCGTGTGCTCCCTCGCCGACCGGGAACGCGACAATTCCTGGTTCCTCACCGAGGGCTGGGTGGACGGCTGGCTCCATTCGCTCTGGGAGGACTACTTCCTCGACAGGGCCCACAGAAACGAACGCCCCCGCTGCATCGGCGAGAAGGAAAACCATCTGGACTATCTGGCGTCCTATCTCGTGTATCTGCAGTTTCTTCAGGCGGCCATCGGCCATCTGAACGTGCGCATCGTCAACCTTTCCGGCACGCAGGACAAGGCATCGGATTCGCAGTCCACCGACACCATCGACGTGGATCTCATTCTCGACATCGGCAATTCCCGCAGCACCGGCATTCTGGTGGAGAATCAGCCGAGCAAAATCACCGATCTCAACGACAGCTACCGCCTGCAGCTGCGCGACCTGAGCCATCCCGAAAACTTCTACGCCGAACCCTTTGAAACGCGCGTGGAATTTTCCAAGGCCGATTTCGGCTCCATGGCCTTCAGCAAGCGTTCCGGCCGCCGGAGCAACGCCTTCACCTGGGTGTCGCCCGTGCGCACCGGCCCGGAAGCCAGCCGTCTGGCCGGTCTTTCCTCCAACGCCGAAGGCACCTCGGGCATGACCAGTCCCAAGCGATACCTCTGGGATCAGGACAAGTCGAGCAATCTCTGGTACTTCAACCGGGCCAACGTCACCGACAGGGAGGAACTCGTCTCCTCGAATTCCATCTGCCGCTACCTGAACAACGAAGGCACGCCCGTGAGCTGCGTGCGCGAGCTCAATCCTACCGGCGAGGCTCCGGCCGCCAAGAGCTACCTCGCCAACCTGTTCAACGCCACGCTCCCCGGCTGCCGCAATCAGGACGCGCTGCCCGCCAACCAGCCGCGCTTCTCCCGCTCCTCCATGATGATGTTCCTGTTCATGGAACTCATTCAGCAGGCGCTCGTCACCATCAACTCGCCGGCCCAGCGCTATCGCCGTCCGTATCCCGACATGCCTCGCCGTCTGCGCAGCATCATCTTCACGGTGCCGCCGGGCATGCCCTTTGCCGAACAGCGCATCTACCGCCGCTGGGCCTACGCCGCCGTGAACATTCTCTGGGAGGCCCTCGGCTGGAAGAAGATATTCTACGCGGAACCGCCTTCCGGCAAGGGCGGACGCCTCCGCGCCGCCGACGGCGGCACGCGCGACTTCCGCATGAATCCCGAAATCCGCTGCCGCTGGGACGAGGCCACCTGCACGCAGCTCGTGTACCTGTACAACGAAATCAACCGCAACTATCAGGGCGACGCGCATCTCTTCTTCGAGAGCATGGGCCGTCTGCGCACTGTTCCCCAGGAATTCGCCCCCGCCCAGACCGAAGTGAAGCCCACCCTGCGCGTGGCCACCATCGACATCGGCGGCGGCACCACGGATCTTTCCGTGACCACCTACGTGCTCGCCAACGACAAGTCTTCGACGAACCGCATCTGGCCCAAGCAGGAAATGCGCGACGGCTTCAACTTCGGCGGCGACGACGTGCTCAAGACCGTGGTTTCCGACATCGTGTGCCGGGCCATCATGGAAGGCCTCGTGAAGCGCGGCGTGGAAAAGAGCGCCGCCGACATGGCCATCCGCGACATGTTCGGCAAGAAGAGCGACAACACCCGCGTGCAGAACAACCGCATTCAGTTCCTGCGTCAGGTGGCGCTGCCCATCGCCTACGAAATCCTCGCCGAGTACGAGAAGAAGGATCTGCACGACGTGTCGGGCGAAATCAACGTGTCGGTGCGGTCGCTGTTCCGGGGCAAGGACGGCGCAGGCTCGGGCATCGGCGCGGCGCAGCCTCAGCAGTCCGTGGTGGACTTCTTCAACGAAACGCTTCAGACCCGCTGCGGCATCGCCATCGACGTGATGGACATGGAACTCAACGTGCGCTGCTCCGAAGTGGACAAGGCCGTGAGCGGCAGCGTGAGCGCCGTGCTCAACGGCATGGGCGAGGTCATAAGCGCCTACGACTGCGACGCGCTGCTGCTGACCGGCCGCCCCTCGTGCTGGAACGCGGTGGTGCGTCAGGTGTTCGCCATGCTTCCGGTGGCCCCCGACCGCGTGATTCCCATGCACACCTACCGCGTGGGACCGTGGTATCCCTTTGCCAACAACACGGGCCGCATCACCGATCCGAAGACCACGGTGGTCACGGGAGCCATTCTCTGCGCGCTTGCGGAAAACAGCATTGAAGGCTTCGTGTTCGATTCGAGCCGTCTGGAGCTCAAGAGCACCGCGCAGTACATCGGCGAACTCGACGTGCAGGGCTCGCTCTCGCGCGAAAAGGTGTGGTTCCCGAACCTGCATCCCGACAAGGCCAGGGGCGAGGACAAATACACCAAGGTGGTGGAATTCAGCGCGCCCATCACCATAGGCTTCCGTCAGCTTGAGGTGCCGCGCTGGACGGCCACGCGCTGCTGGCGCATGGAATTCGCCGACGAGGAGGCCCGTCACGCGGCGCAGGGACACACGCCCTACGAGGTGAAGGTGCAGTTCGTCATTCCCGAGCAGGACGAGGGGCTCGACGACATTCCCGAAACCGGCCGCGACATCAAGGCCAAGCTGGACGAACCGCAGATCGACTACAGCGATCCCGAAGCCGTGCAGGAACGCCGCATGAACGGCGGACAGATGGAACTGGTCCGCGTTCCCGGGCGTCCGGTGCGGATTCTTCTGCGCACGCTGGGCAAGAAGGACGAGGAAGGCTGCTGGATGGACACCGGCATTCTGTTCTGACGCCCCTATCGAAAGCACATTTGAAAAGGAAGCCTTTTTATGGATAAGGATACGATTGTTGCCGAGGCCAGACGCCTTACCGACGCGGCGGAACAGGCCCAGCAGTGGATAGCGCGCAACGAGGAGCGGGTGCGTTCGTGCGGCAAGTCCAGGGAAGACGTGCTCGCCAAGCTGCGCCAGCAGGCAAGGCTGCTGCGCAAGCTCGGCCGCGCCGCGGAACGCAAAATGTGCGCGGGCGTGTTCGGACCGAGTCAGGCGGGCAAGTCCTACCTGCTCTCGTCGCTCGCCCGCGATGAAAACAAGGAAGTGCGCTGCGCCTTCGGCGATCAGACCTACGACTTCCTCCGGGATCTGAACCCCGGCGGAAACAAGGAATCCACGGGTCTCGTCACGCGCTTCACCATGACGCCCCCGGCCAACATGCCGGCGGGGTATCCGGTGCATGTGCGCCTGCTCTCCGAAACCGAGCTCGTCAAGATTTTCGCCAACTCCTACTTCTGCGACTGCGACCACAAGGAAAAGGTGGACAAGACCGCCATTCAGGCCGCGGTGTCGTCCCTCAAGGAACGCGCCGGGCAGCCGTGCGCGCACATCACGCTCGACGTCATGGAGGAGCTGCGCGAATACGTGAGCAATTCCTTCGGCGGCATGAGCCGTGCGGCCGCGCTCGAAGAAGTGTACTGGCGCGACGCCATTGCGCTTGCCCCGCGCCTTTCCCTCGACGACCGCGTGAAGCTCTTCGGCATCATCTGGGACGGCATTCCGGAATTCAACGACATGTTCCAGGCGCTCTCTTCGGATCTGGCGCGTCTCGGCAACGCCGAGGAGGCGTTCTGCTCCATGGACGCGCTCGTGCCCCGCGAGGCGAGCATCATCGACGTGGACACCCTCGGCCGCACGGACTTCTCGCTCTCCCACGTGAGCGGCGAAGTGCAGATGTGTACCCCCGAAGGCCGCAAGGCCGCGGTTTCGCGCAAGAACGCCTCGGCCGTCATTGCGGAGCTCACCCTCGTGATGACCCACAAGCCCGCCGACTACTTCGATCACACCGATCTTCTGGACTTTCCGGGCTACAAGGCGCGTCTGGAATGTTCGGACATCCGCGACTACCTGCACAAGGGCCGCGCCGACAGCGCGGTGGAACAGTTCTTCCGCCGCGGCAAGGTGGCGTACCTGTTCCAGCGCTACAACGCCGAGCGCGAGCTGACGAGTCTGCTTCTGTGCGTGGCCACCACCGACAACACGCCCGGCCTGCCCGCCGCCGTGGAGGAATGGATCACCGCCACCCACGGCAAGACCCCGGAAGACCGCGTTCACGCCAAGACCGCGCTGTTCTACATTCTCACGAAGTCGGATCATCACTTCGAGGAGAAGAGCGGCGCCAAGTTTGAAACCCGCTGGGACGACGTGGTGAAGGGCGTGTTTCTCGGCCACTTCTCCGGAGCGTACAGTCAGAACACCCGCTGGGTGGAGGAATGGACGCCGAATCAGCCCTTCAACAATCTGTACATGCTGCGCAACGTGAACATCCGCTGGGACAACATGATGACCTACAACGCCGAGGGCCGGGAAACGGGCGTGCGCGAGGACAAGGAACAGTATCGCGACGAGCTGCGCAAGGCGTTCATTGAATCGGCGCTGGTGCAGCGTCATTTCCGTTCGCCGGCCACGGCCTTCGACGAAATCATGAATCCCAACGACGGCGGCATCGAGCACATCAAGCGCTGCCTCCAGCCGCTGTGCGATCCCAATCTCAAGCTCGGTCAGATATCCAACGCCCTCTATGCCGCGAGACAGACGCTCTACGCCACGCTTGCGCCGTTCTATCATTCCGGCAATCAGGAGGAGGAGCTCAAGAAGAAGATGGCGCTGTTCGGCCGCTTCGGCAAGCTGTTCATGAATCCGAACTTCCAGGAACGCTTCCCCGAACTGCTGAACAACTTCAAGATTTCTCCCGAGCAGCTCTACTATCTGTACAGCGAGGCGGAACGCAGCTACGACGAATATCGGGAGTCGTCGTTCAGCATGCCGGAGGAGGCGGAAAGCGCGCCGGAAAGCGATTCTCTCGACATGTCGGAGGTCGATCCTCTGGACTTCTTCGACGAGCCCGCGCCTGCCGCGCCCGGCAAAAAGGAACCCTCGCCCGCGGACAAGGACGAGCTTTCGTTCTACGCCGAGCGCATCATCGAGGCGTGGAGCATGCGCATGCGCGCGCTTGCCGACACCACGGAATGCACGAGCTACTACCTGTTCCCGAAGACCATCTTTCTTGCGGTGCTCGACGAGTTCGACGCGGCCGTGGCCCGTCTGAACATCGAGGGGCGTCTGGAAAGCAAGTTCCGGGAAATCGCCCAGCCCGTGGACGTGCCCAAGGAAAGCAAGATACGCAAGCAGGCGAGCTACGCCATAGGCGTGCTCAACGATTTCGTAAGCTGGATGGGCAAGAAGCCCGCGGAAAGCAACGAATCGCAGCGCGTGGTGAACTATCGGGGGCAGAACGTCACGGTGTTCCGCGACAAGCCGCAGATCACGGGATATCCCGTGCTGCCGGAAACGTTCAAGCCTTTCGTGAAGCAGTGGTACAAGGACTGGCTCACCACGTTTTACGGCATGCTGGTGGACAACGTCACCTTTACCGACGGGCTCAGGATCAATCTTGAGGAAAACGCGAAGCTCGGCAGGATCATCAATCAGATTAACGGGGAACAGGCAAGCGCATGAGAGCGGAATTTACACAGGACGGAATGAATCAGGGCTATGCCCGGGTAACGCTGACGCGGGAAGCAGGCGACGCCGCCTTTTACGAAGAGGGCGACAGCATTGCGCTGGGGCATTTTTCGGGAAACGGGTGCGAGTATCTGTGCGTGAGCGGGAACAAAAACTGGAGCGGCGCGCCGGAAGCGCTGGCTCTGGAAGTGAAGCCCGAAGTGCAGGGCGAGAGCGTGTCGTTTGAGCTCCAGCCCGCCTATGTGGACAGCATGCCCGACGGCACATATCGCGTCTGCCTCATGGGCGCGGACGGGCGCGTAAAGGCGGAAAACAGTCACATGCCCGCCTACAGTATAGCCTGGTCAGAGATGGAAGGCACGAGCACCATCAAGGATTACCGCCTTGAGGAAGCCCGCCTCCGCGAAGAAGAGGAGGCCGCGCGCCGAAAGGAACGCGAAGAGGCGGAACGGCGCAGAGCTGAGGAAGAGGCGGCAAAGGCCGCAAGCGCGGCGGAAGCCGGATCTTCCGAGGAGCTGCCCTCGCTTGACGCGGGCGGCAGCGCGCCTGAGGCCCCGCAGGGCAAGAGCCGCGCGCCGCTCATTGCGACGGCCGTGGTGGTGGCGCTTCTTGCGGCCGGCGGCGCGTATTTCATGACGCAGGGCGGCAGCGAGCCTTCCGCCGAGCAGGCCGAGCAGGACAAGGCGGCGCAGGAAAAGGCCGAGGCCGAGAAGAAGGCCGCGGAAGAAGCCGCCCGTGCCGAAGCCGAAAAGAAGGCCGCCGCGGAAAAGCAGGCGGCCGAGGAAGCGGCGAAGGCCGAAGCGGAAAAAGCTGCTGCTGAAAAAGCCGCGGCGGAAAAGGCGGCTGCGGACAAGGCTGCGGCCGAAAAGGCTGCCGCGGAGAAGAAGGCCGCGGAAGAGGCGGCCATGCGCGCCGACGCCAGGGGACGCGTGGCCTCGTTCTTTGCCGGGGAACGCAATCCCGAGGCGGCCATGAAGCTTGCGGGCGAACTCGACGCCGACACGCCGGAACAGCAGGACGCCATTTTCCGCCTGTACTACTACGCTGCGGGCGAAGACAATGCGCAGGCCGCGCAGCGCTATGCCGAATGCGTGGATCCCTCGCGTCCGGCGTGGGGCAGCATCAGCAAGGACGGCGCGGAAGCCTGGTACTATTACGGCAAGTCGCCCGACGGGGAAAAGGCCCGCGCCTCTCTCAAGGCCTGGACGGAAAAGGCCGCGGCCGAAGGCAACGCCGAGGCGGCCGCCTGGCTCAAGGACATGAAGTAGGTTTCCCATGAAGCATGTTATTGCAGCATCCATGTTGTGCGCGCTGACGCTTTTCGCGCCCTGCCTTGCGCAGGCCGAGCAGCCTCTCGTGCAGGAAGGCAAGACCACGGTGTTTCAGCGCGTGGTGTCGCATCCCGGGGCAAAGCTCTACAGCGACGCCTCGGCCTCCAAGGTGGTGGGCAATCCGCGCACCTTCACTTCCTATTACGTGTACGCCCGGCAGAACGACATGCTGCGCGTAGGCGTGTCCTCCACCGGTTCGGACGGCTGGCTCAAGATCTCCGAAACCACCGAATGGCCGCAGGCCATCACCATGGTGTTCACCGATCAGATGGGGCGTCAGCCGGTGCTGTTCTTCCGCAGTCACGACGCCATCGTGGATCTGTGCACGGCCGACAGCATCAAGGACACCGTGGCGCAGTACGTGGAGCTCTTCAACACGCCCGGCGCGCGCAAGCCCGCGGATCTGCCGGTCATTGCCGCCGAACCCATGGAAAAGGACGGACAGGTTTCGCAGAAGAACTTCTATCTTCTGCCCGTGCTCTCCACGGACGATCAGTTCAAGGACAGCGGCACGCAGCTTCTTCAGGTGGCCTGCATCGATCCCGGCGTGCAGAAGGATCCCGAAAAGGACGCCGACAAGGAAAAGGCCAAGGGTTCCGACGGCATGACCACGGGCATCGTGTTCATCATCGACACCACGAAGTCCATGAAGCCCTACATCGATCAGACCCGCGAAATCATCCGCACGGTGTACGACAGACTCCAGAAGTCGCCCGCCAAGGACAAGGTGGCCATTGCCGTGGTGGCGTTCCGCAGCAACGTGGAAAAGCGCCCGGCCACCGAGTACAACACGCGCATCGTGAGCGATTTCGCCACGGTGGAGGAGCGCTCGTCGCTGGAGCGCATGCTCGATCAGGTGGAGGAATGTCAGGCGTCCACCCACGCCTTCGACGAAGACTCCCTTGCCGGCGTGAAGGAGGCCGTGGATTCCTTGAGCTGGAACCGCGTGGACGCCAAGACCATGCTGCTCATCACCGACGCCGGGCCTCTTGCGGGGAGCGATCCCACGTCGAAGACCGGCATGTCGCCGGAAGGCATGGCCGACTACCTGCGCACGAACAAGATATTCCTCACGGCCGTTCACGTGAAGACGCCCGCAGGCAAGAAGGATCATTCCTACGCGGAAGAGAGCTACCGCGCGCTTTCCATGTTGAGCAACAACCGTTCGAGCTACATTCCCATCAACGCGCCCACGCCCGCGGAAGGCGCGCGTCAGTTCCAGGCCGTGGGCAAGCTCATTGCCGAAACCTACTGCAACATTGCCGAACAGCAGCTCAAGGGCGGCATGCTGAACAAGCCCAAGACGCAGGATCTGCCCAAGTCCGCCTCGCCGGAAGAGCGGGCCCGCCGCACGGCCGAGGCCATCGGCTACGCCATGCAGCTTCAGTTCGTGGGCGACAACCGCGGCACCACGGCTCCGCAGGTGGTGAGCGCCTGGATTGCCGATTCCGACCTCACGTCGCTGGAAGAGAATCCCAACGGCGCGCCCGTGCCTGCGGTGTATCCGGCGGTGCTGCTCACCAAGCTGCAGCTCAGCCAGCTGCGCAAGCAGCTCAAGCTCATCATTTCCACGGCCGAAGAGGCGTTTTTGCAGGACAGCGAACACTTCAACTTCTATGAACAGCTCATATCGGCGGCCGCGCAGATGAGCCGCGACCCGTCGAGCTTCAACAAGGATCCGGAAGCGAACCTCGCCCAGAAAGGCGTGCTGCTCGAAGTGCTGGATGGCCTTCCCTACAAGAGCCAGGTGCTGCGCCTGCGTCAGGAGGACTGGACCGACATGAGCACCGGTCAGCAGCAGGAGTTCATCCGTCGCCTCAAGGGGCTCGTGCGCCGCTATGAGGAATACGACCGCGACAACACCCACTGGGAGGGCTTCGGTTCCCCCAACACCAACGAATGGGTGTACCGCGTGCCGCTGGACATGCTGCCGTAATGATAGCGCATCTTGAAAACGTGACCAAACAGCGCGACATGGGGGCGGGCTACCGCCTCCATATCCGCCGTTTTTCCGTGCAGGAAGGGGAGAGCATCGCCATCACCGGGCCGAGCGGCTGCGGCAAGAGCACCACGCTCGACCTTCTGGGCATGGTGCTGCGTCCCGACGAGGCGGAAACCTTCGTTTTTTCCTTCGACGGCAAAGAGGCGGACGTCGCCGGACTGTGGAGCCGGGGCAGAACCGACGCGCTCACGGATCTGCGCCGCCGTCACCTGGGCTACGTGCTCCAGACGGGCGGCCTCTTTCCCTTCCTGACCGTGGAGGAAAACGTGAAGCTCACGGCGCTTGCCGCAGGCATGGAGCCCGTGCAGGCCGCAAAGCGCGCCGACGCGCTCATGGAACGCCTAGGCATCGCCAGGCTGCGCCGCGCGGAGCCTGCGTCGCTGTCCATAGGCGAGAGGCAGCGCGCGGCCATCGCCCGGGCGCTTGCGCCGCAGCCGCGCCTTCTGCTCGCCGACGAACCCACCGCCGCCCTGGATCCCGGACTCTCCCGCACGGTCATGAAACTGTTTCTCGACGTGGTGCGGGAAAGCGGCTCGTCGGTGGTCATGGTGTCGCACGACGTGTCCCTCGTGCATGAGTTCGCCTTCCGCGAAGTGCCCGTGGTCGTGCGCAGCGAAGGCGATCACTTGAGCGCCTTTCTGGACGATCAGGCCGGAGGTCGCTGATGTTCCGTCTGCTGTTTTTGTCCCTGCGTCTTGCCCTGCGCGACTGGCTGCACGAACGCAGCCTCTCCTTCTGCGGCGTGCTCGCCCTGGCCAGCATGCTTGCGCCGCTGCTCGTCCTGCACGGGGTGCACATGGGCGTCATCGAGCGCCTCAGGGAAAATCTCATGCGCGATCCCGCCGTGCTGGTACTCATTCCTTCCGGGGGGAGCGGCGCAGGCTTTGAGGAAGACTTCATCCGCAAAGTCGCCGAGCAGCCCGGCTGCCGCTTCTGCATCGGCCGCACCCGCGACGTGGCTTCCGAACTGCAGCTCTCGGCGGGCGAGCGGCGGCAGACCGTCACCCTGGAAGCCTCGGCCCCGGGCGATCCCGTGCTTGAGGACTACGGCGCCTCTTCGCCGAAATCCACGCCGGAGCGCTTTGAAATCGTGCTTTCTTTCAGCGTTGCCGACAGGCTCAAGGTTGCGCCCGGAGACACGGTTTCGGCGTCGCTCGGGCGGCGGCTTTCGTCGGGGCAGTTCCAGCGACGTGCGCTGGAATTCGTGGTGACGGGCGTGCTTCCGCCCTCGGCCACGGGCATGGACACCGCCTTCGTGGACATGAACACCCTCACCGCCGTGCAGGATTTCCGCGACGGCGTGAGTTCCGATCTTCTGGGCTTTGAAGGCGATCTGCCGCCGGCAGAGGCGCGGCACTTTGCCTCGTTCCGCGCCTACGCCCGCTCGCTCGACGACGTGGAACCCCTCGAAGACTGGTTTGAAGCGCAGCATGTGAGCGTCAAGACGCGCTCGCGCGACATCGCCAACATCAGGAGCATCGATTCCACGCTCTCGTCGGTCATCATGCTCATTGCGCTTGTCGCCTGTGCGGGCTTTTTTGCGTTCATGGCAAGCACGGCGCAGGCGGCCGTGCGCCGCAAGTGGAAGCTCATGGGCATGCTGCGGCTCATCGGCTTCACGCGCTCGTCGCTGCTGGCGTATCCCGTGGCGCAGGCCATGGCCACCGGAGCCGCGGGCAGTGTGCTGGCCTTCGCCTTTTACGGCGCGGCGGCGCATGCCGTGGACATGATGTTTTCCGCGCAGACCGGGGGAGAAGCCATCTGCACGGTTTCGCCCGCGTTTTTCGCGTTCACGTTTCTTTGCGTGCAGCTTCTGGCCGTGCTGGCTTCGCTGCACGCCGCCGTGCGGGCTTCGGCCATCGAGCCGTCGGCGGTCATCAGAGAGTTGTAGAGAGTTCGGGGGTATGTCATGCTGAAAAGAACGGTCATTGTTTCCATGCTTGCTGCGGGGCTTCTTCTGTTGCCCTCCGTGGGCGAAGCCGCGCTCAAGTCCGCCAGGAAGGAAGCCGCTCAGGCGGCGGATCCCGCGGCCCTCTGCAATCCCCGGCCCGCGCCCGACGATCTGGAACTGCCCATGCCCTGCGGCATGAAAATGGTGCTGCGGCCCGTGGCCATTCCTGTGAACGGCCTTCTCGGCGATAAGTCCTTCAACATGGGCCTGAGCTCCACCGACGAAAACCGCGGCTTCTACGAAAAGCGTCGCACCGCGCACGTGAGCGCGCCGTTCCGGCAGGAAAATCTGCCCGCGGCCTGGGCGGGCAGACTTCCCGCCGATGAAAAGGACGCCTATTGCTATTACTTCATCGGCAAGTACGAAATCACCAACGCGCAGTGGGCCGCGGTCATGGACGGCGCTGCGGTCACGGAAAAGGGCGATCTGCCGAAGAGCGACATTTCCTGGTATGATCTTCAGGAATTTCTGCGCCGCTACAACGAATGGCTGCTCTCCGAACACGCGGGCGACGTGCCCGCCATCGACGGCGTGCCGGGCTTCTTCCGCCTGCCCACGGAAACGGAATGGGAATTCGCCGCGCGCGGCGGCAATCTGCCGCCGGAAATGGAAGTGGACAACGACTTCATGCTCGGCGACGGCAAAACCGTGGAGGACTACGCGGTGTTCGGCTCGCGCTACGAGAACCCTCTGCCCGTGGGCTCGCGCATGGCAAACGCGCTGGGCATTTACGACATGGCGGGCAACGTGGCCGAACTTGTGCAGAGCGGATTCCGCTTCACCATTTCCGACAGTCTGGAAGGGGGAGGGCACATCCGTCGTCTGCACGGCGCGGAAGGCGGTCTGCTGGCCAAGGGCGGCAGCTTCCTCTCCGGCGATGAAAAGGACGTCTATCCCGGCAAGCGCGTGGAAGTGCGCATGTTCCAGAAGGAGCGCGACGGCAGGTTTCAGCCCTACAGCACGCGCTCGCTGGGCGCGAGAGTGGTGCTCGCATCCATCAACATTCCGGGCATGGGCCGCGCCGAGGCCATCAGCAAGGAAGATGAGCGCCTGAGCGGCAGCGCCGCCTCCGCAGAAAAGGCGGCCGAAGCGCCCGCGACTGAAGTTGCGCAGGCTCCGCAGGCTGCGTCCGAGGCCGCGCCCGCCGCAGACGAGGCGAAAAGCGCCGCAAAACCTGCTTCCCGCGGGGACAGACTGGTCACCGTCAAGCTGGACGGCGATCCGCTCAAGGAACTGGAAAAGATCTACGCGGCCACGTCGTCGCCGTTCGTGAAGAGCAATCTGGATCAGTTCCGCGACCTGCTCAAGGACGTGAACGCCTCGCTGGCGCGCGAAAGAGACGCCAATCTGCTGAGCTCGCTGCGTTCGGCCGTGTACAAGGCAGACTCGCTGTCGAACATCGCGTTCCGCTGCTATCAGCTCGACTTCACGCTTCGGGACGTGAAGCGGAAGATTCCCAATCTGCCCGCGGACAAGGAACGGCAGATGCGCGAACAGATTCTCGAACACTACAAGAATCTGGAAGTCTCCACCAACTTCTACCGGCTCAGCGTGAAGGAAATTGCGGCCTATCCGCGCAAGGACGTGGAAAACAAGATTCTTCAGCTGCGCAAGGAATACGTGGGCGACGACCGCCTCAACACCAACTTCCGCAACAATCTCGCGGCATTTGCCGAGCACGTGGAATTCGCCAGGTCGCAGGGCACGAGCCGCCTCACCAACAAGATGGTGTGGAACAAGATCATACCTTCCAAGGAAATGCTTTCGCTGCTGGACAAGCTTGGCAAGGAAATGAACAAAAAGAAGGGGAGATAGCTCATGGGCGGAAATGCGGGAGCCGGGCGGGAGCCGAAACGCGGCATCGGCGGATGGTTGCTGGTCTATGTCGTGCTCACGGCCCTGGGCATAACGTTCACGCTGCTGCGAAGCCTGATGGATCTCTCGTCGGCGATGCATCCCGTGCTGTGGCGCTGCGAGCTTGTCGCCGCGCTGCTCACCTTTGCGTGGTATCTCACCTACGCGGCGGCGCTGTATCGTCTGGTCAGGCTGAAACCGGGAGCCGTGTCGAGCATCAAGACCATGATCGCTCTCACGCCCGTGTTCAGTGCGAGCCTGCCGTTTGCGTACTCGGCCGTGCTGACGCTGTCCGTGCCGGGGGCGTCGCTTCTGCAGGTGCTGCTCGCTGTCTATTCCTCCCCTTCGCTTTGGGGAACTCTCGTCGGCATGGCTGTTGTGGCGTTCGTGTGGCATCGTTATTTCTCGGTTTCCGAGCGCGTGCGCAACACCTGGCCGGAAACGCGCTTCTAAGGCGTTTCTCGCATCATTCCTTTCTTCCTTTTTGCCTGAGAGAGGCTGCGGCGGCTTTGGCCGTCGCAGCCTCTCGGCGTCTGGTCGGCGGAGTGCGCCGGAAGTGCCTTTTGGCAAGGTGCGTTGGGCAGGCGAGCCGCAAAGAGGGGAGGCGTGACAGCAGGAGCGGGAAGCGCGCAGGGGAAAGAGCCGCAGGGGGCACGCCCGGCCCGAAGAGCATGGGAGAGCTGGAGCGCGACAGGAGCGGGCGAGCGTGAGGCGGCGCAGGGGAAAGGGGAGTGCCCGGCGCAGTCATGACACCATAGCTCGCGTGGAGGGCAGTCCGGGGCAGGCGGGTGCTCAGAGGGGAGGGGGGGACGGGGAGAAGAGAATATGAGGAGCAGAGGCGTTCGGGAGGAAAACTCGCCTTCTGCGGACGGGCAAAGACGTTCCGGCAGTCCCGCCCGGAGAGGCGCGCTTCGGAAAGGTGTTCCCGTGCGCTCCCTGCGGGAAAACAAAAAGCCCGGAACAATGTTCCGGGCTCGAAATATGGTGCCGAGGGACAGAATCGAACTGCCCACACGGGGATTTTCAGTCCCCTGCTCTACCAACTGAGCTACCTCGGCGCGACGAAAGATTCGTATAGGAAGGCTCCGCGTTTGGCAAGAGGCAACAGCTGTTATTTTGTGGAAAAATACGGAAAAGGTGCTGTTGCGGATTCCGTCCGGAGGGGCGGAAAACCGTTCGGGAGAGGTGCATGGCTGCAGAGCTTTTCACGACGAAAGGCGCTGTTTCCTCCGTGCCGCTCCGTCATGCCGCAGCGCCTGCGGACGGCGGAACGACCCTTACCATATGCGGTTCAGCAGTCTTTCCGCGTTGCCGTGGAAGAATTTTTCCAGATGCCGTTCGGAAAATCCGAAGCGTTCCACGTCGTGCACAGCCTGCTCCATGTTGTAGCAGGGATAGGCGGAGCTGAAGAGCACCCTTTCTCCGTCAAGCCAGCGCATGGCCTCGGCGTACATCTGATTGCCGGGGGCGTCGGGATTCATCATGTAGATGTCCGGCAGCAGCCACACGTTGGGGCAGACAAGACAGACCTGAAAGACATGGGGAATCCAGGGATAGCAGCTGTGGGCCAGCACTATCTGCAGATCAGGAAAATCCTGGGCCACATGCTGCACGGCCGTGGGATTGGAATAATCCAGATTTCCTTGGAAGAAGCTCATGGTCAGTACGACGGGAAGTCCCGCCTTTTCGCAGCGGGAATAAACGGGATACAGTACATTGGCGTCGGCATGTCGGGGTGGCATGAAATAGGCCGGTTCCATGGCAACGCCCTTGAATCCCATATCTATGCAGCGCTCAAGCTCATCCATGGCTGCCGAAATGCCACGGGAGACGTCCAGACTGCCGAAAGGAATGATCTTGTCGGGAAATTCCATGGCAAGGGCATGGATGTCGTCGTTGCTGACGGATGCTGTATCGTCGGGAACCTGTCGACCAATGGCCACGCCTTTTTTTATACCGGCCTTATCCATTTCTTTCCAGAACAGATCCATGGACCGCTCTTCGGCCGAACGGCTGGGAACGGCGTGATGTTTCTGGGGCGCCGATTCATTGCAGACGGGATGAAATATGCCGAGTCTGGTGAAGCTCCGGTAGGGAGGCCGCAGACGAAAATCCAGAATTTCCATAATAACCTTCCGTGTGAAATATTGAAGACAGAGAAAATGCGGACGCCTCGGAGGCTGGCTGGAGGCGATGCGTGATTCCCGTACAAGGAGATGCCGCAGAAACGCGGCGGAAAATCACTTCGTCATGCTCGTCCCGCGTGAACGGACAGTGTCCGACAGAAGAGAGGGCCTGCCGGAACCCTGAACGGATGCCCCGGCAACGAGTCGTGCATCGCGGACGCCGAGTCGTCAGGCGAGATTCTTCGTGGCGTCGAGCCTTCTGACGAGTCGCGCCACAGCTCGTCCCAGCTCCTCCGCATAACGGAGGCCTCCGGCATCCTGTTCCACGTCTCCGGGCTGAAGCCCGGTGGCCACGGGCCAGTAGCTCACGCCCGGAACGATCATCTGAACATTGAAGAACATGCTGTGCATCTGCTGAATGGCATTGACGCCGCCGGTGAACGCATGACAGGCAAGCGCGCCGCCCACCTTGTTCTTCAGAGAACCTTCGAGGTTGCCTGCACGGAGTCTGGCTCTGGCAAGATAGGTGGCCCGGTCGAGGAATATCTTCATTTCGCCCGTGACGCCCCAGATATAGGTGGGAGAGGCCAGAATGATGCCGTCGGCCTCCTTCATTTCCGCATACCAGGCGTTCAGAGGATCATTTTTTATGATGCACTCTTCTCTGTCGTTTTTTCGGCACGCATTGCATCCCCGGCAGGGCTGTATGCCGCTGCCTCCGAGCTGAATGAACCTGGTTTCCACTCCTTCGGCTTCCACTGCGGCGAGACAGCGGCGAAGCAGTGCGGCCGTATTGCCGTTTTTCCTCGGACTTCCATTGAAGGCCATGACTTTCATGAGTGCTCTCCTTTTCTGCATGAACGATCAATGTTCGTTGACCAGTCGTTCCCCCAGAAGAGAAGCTGCCACACCGACCAGGTGTCGCATTTTTTCTCCGGGAAGCGAGACATTGCCCATGGGATAGGGCCTGCTCAGCATGGCATACTTGTTGGCCCCGAGACGGTGATACGGAAGCATTTCGTAGCGGACCGACGGGGAAAGCCGTTCCACAAAGCAGGCAATGGCCGTTATGGCCTCATCGGTATCGTTCACGCCGGGAATGACCGGCGTTCTGATCAGAATGTCGAGATGCGGACGACGCTGCGCCAGCGTACGGATATTCTCCAGAATCAGCGCATTGTCCACGCCCGTATGCCGTTTGTGCATTTCGGCATCCATGTGCTTGATGTCGCAGATCACGGTATCGAGATGTTCTGCGATGTTTTCAAACGTCTCGTAGCGGCAGAAGGCCGTGGTTTCCACGGCGGTATTGATATAGCGGCGTTCCGCCTGCCGAAGCAGCGCAAGCAGAAAGTCCGGCTGCATGAAGGGTTCGCCGCCGGAAACCGTAAGGCCGCCTTCCGAACGTGCATGGAAATCACGTTCGCTTTCCACAATATTCATCACCTCCGCCACGCTCATGCGCTCGCCGAAAAGAAACATCGCCTTCGACGGGCATACTCCGCGGCAGGGGCGGGCACACGAGTCGCTGCACAGATTCCGATCGAGCACGGGCTTGCCGTCCACGCCTGCGGAAAGCGCTCCCCGCGGGCATATGCCTATGCAGTCTCCGCACTTGTCTGTTCCCATGCACAGCGTGTTCTTGACCACAAGCTGGGGACGGGATTCCTGCGATTCGGGATTGCTGCACCATGCGCAGCGCAGCGGACAGCCTTTAAGAAAGACCAGCGTGCGGATGCCCGGTCCGTCGTGAATGTTGAAGTTCTGAATGTTGAAAACATATCCTGAAGTGGTCAGATCACTGTTCATGCCGCGGGCTCCGTGGCTGCCGGATGAGGACGACTGCCCTCATCCGGCAGTGCCTCAGATGTTGTCCTGTTCGGTTCGGTTGATGATGTCATCCTGCAGGTCGCTCGTCAGGTCGACGAAGAAGGCGCTGTAGCCGGCAACACGGACGATCAGGTTGCGGTACTTCTGAGGCTCCTTCTTGGCACGGATGAGCGTGGCGCGGTTCACGATGTTGAACTGCACATGCCAGAGCTTGAGATCGACGAAGGTGCGGATGAAGTCCATCAGGTGACGTGTTCCGGCCTTGCCCTCAAGGGTTTTCGGGCTGAACTTGATGTTCAGAACTCGACCGGCTCTTGCAATGAGATCGCGGTTCTTGACGGCGGCATTGCTGAGCAGAAGCGCCGTAGGACCATGGGCGTCGGTGCTGTAGCCCGCGGAGGCACCTTCGGAGAGCGGCGACCATGCCTTTCTTCCGTTGGGGGTGGCCGACACCACACGGCCGTTCGGCACATGGGCCGTTACCGTCACATACCGTATCTGCATGAGGAAGCCGAGTTCGTCCTTGTGGGCGAGACTGTATTCTTCCAGAACACGGTCTATGTCCTTGCCGATGGAGTCGGCGTAGGGATCGTTGTTTCCGTATGCGGGACTGTGACTGAGCAGTTCCTGCGTCTTTTCATGCCCTTCAAAGTCGGCATTGAGGGCCGCAAGAAGTTCGTCCATGGAGATGTCCCTGTCTTCATAGACGTGCTTCTTCACGGCGGCAAGGCTGTCTATGAGCGTGGAATAGCCCACGAAGTCGGAGCAGGCCACTTCATAGCCTTCAGGAATGTGCTCACTGTGCAGATCCATGCAGTGCTTGCGGCACAAGGCATGAAGCGCCGACGCCATGGGCTGGGCAAAATGTTTGGGACGTTCCTTGTTGATGACGTACTGCACCGCAAAGATGATGCGCATGAAGTTGTTGAGCTGGACCTTTACGGCTTCCCAGAACTCGTCCCAGGTCTTCATGTTCCGCGGATCACCGGTTTCCATGCCGAGCAGCTTGTCGCCGTATTTCTTCATGCGGCCGTTGTTGAGCGCAAGCTCGATGGCGGCTGCGAGGTTGATCATGCCGCCGCCGGAAGTATAGGTGTCTCTGTTGGGCATGCGCACTTCCGTGCAGCCGCTCACGGAGTAGTCCAGAGCGTCGCCCATGGGCGCTCCCTGACTCACCAGCAGGGGAATGACTTCCTCGTCGTTGAGCAGCTTCGGAAAACCGCTGCCGAACTTGATGGTTTCGGCAATGTCGGCAAGGAAGGAGTCGGGCGTGCGGGAATGAACGCGTGCGGCAAGGTCGGGATAGTGGCTGGGAAATTCGCGCTTGGACTTGAGCAGAAGGTGAGAAAGTTCATTGGTGGCGTCATTGCCGTTGCGGTCCTGTCCGCCAATGCTTACGGCCTCCCAGTGCGCATAGCCCTGGAAGAAGGCATTGGCCTGAGAGCTGATGTACAGCTCCACGAACTGCGACATGCCGGCCCACATGCATTCAAGCAGTTCCAGCGCTCTTTCTTCCGTGAGCGAGCCGTTTTCCATGTCCTGCTTGAACAGAGGGTAGAGATACTGATCCATGCGGCCGTTGGAAATGGTGGTTCCGGTACGCTGTTCCAGTCTGGAGAACATCTGCACGAACCACTGACACTGCACGGCCTGGTGGAAGTTCCTGGCAGGATAGGCGGGAACCTGATCGCAGTTTTCGGCGATGACGAGCAGCTCTTCCCGGCGTACGGGATCAGTTTCCTGAGCGGCCATGCTTCGGGCCAGTTCGGCATGACGGTGCGCCCAGAGAATGATGGCGTCGCATACGATGACCATGGCCTCGAGGAACGGCTTCTTCTCAATGACGTTTCTGGGGTTGTCCAGATCAAGGCTGTCGAGTCTTGCCTGCGATTCGTCGCGTATGGCCGCAAAGCCCCGGTTTATGGCCGTGCCGTAGTCATGCACCCATTGCAGGGAAGAGCGGTAGCCCGACTGTTCCTGAACGATGAACCTTGATTCCGTGCCTTCGCGATTCAGGAAAAGAAAATCCCGGATATCGTCGGGAAGGGCCGCCGTGAAGTTTTCATGGTAGGTTTTGCCTTCCCAGAACGGTCCTATTTCCTCATTGATGATCTTGTGATCTTCGGGAGTGAGGATTACATGGTTGCCTTCGCGGGAAGAGAGATTGCTGAGGAAGGTACGATAGAAATCCCCCTCGACTTCAGGATACAGAATGCCGTATCTGGTATTCTGTGCGCCTATGCGGCCGGCGAGGAGCTGATTGTCGTCGATATAGACTTCGATGTTTTCGGCAATGTGGTGCAGAGCCTTTGCCCAGCGCAGGATAAGCGGCTGTCCCACGGTTGCCTTCATGCTCTGAGTAAAATACAATCCCCGCTGGATATCGAGACGGGGAGTGGTATTCTCAAAGCTTTTTACAATCTGATAGACGCGCGGATGGGCGTTTTTAAGAACGTTCACATGTCCGAGCACGTTTTTTTCGTGTTCGGAGAGAACTTCGCCGTCATGATATGTTTCTTCGGTCGCGGAACAGCAGCATTCGACAGCTTGACTCATAATGTTTTCCTCTGTTCTGAAAAAAGGAGATGAGGGAAAGGCCGGAAGGAGGAGTTTCCGGCAGCATCAGAATTCCCTCTTCACATTTGCAAGAAGTATGCCAACAGGAGTGCTCTCATGAACGGATGCGACTGTTATAAAGCCGTGCTGGAACTCATGACCGAGGGCTGCGTTATTACCGACAGCGAAGGCCGACATGTGTTCTTCAATAACGCCTATGTGCAGCTTAGCGGCATTTCTGCTGAATATCTCAATAGTTACGACGTGCATCAGATGCTGCGGAAAAAAATAGTCACCGCAGCGCTCAACCCTGCTGTCGTAAAGACGGGAAAGGTGCAGAAGGGCACCTGCGTGAGCAGAAACGGCAGCACCTATGTACTGACCTCCTACCCGCTCTTCGGAGACGATGGAAAGGTGCAGTATGTCGCCACGCTGAGCAGGGATATTTCGGAACTTGAACGGCTTAAGGATGAAATTCAGGAGCAGAAACGGCAGCTTTCTGCCGCCGGATTCGGCACCGCTCCGGCGGCCGACAGCTTCGTTGTGGAAAGCGCGGTTCTGCAGGAACTCATGCAGAAAATCACATACATCGCCGACACTCCGGCCACCGTGCTTCTGCTTGGGGAATCCGGCGTGGGCAAGAGCATGTTTGCTCGAAGAATCCACGACATGAGCGGGCGCAGAGCAAAGAAGTTCGTCACGGTGGACTGCTCGTGCCTGCCGGAGAATCTCATTGAGGCGGAACTGTTCGGCTACGCGCCCGGAACCTTCACGGGCGGCAGTTCCAAGGGAAAGATAGGACTTATCGAGGCGGCCAACGGAGGCACGCTGTTTCTTGATGAAATAGGGGAGCTTCCTTTCCACCTGCAGAACAGACTGCTGCGCGTGCTCCAGGAAAAGGAACTTTTGCGCATGGGGTCGACAAGTCCGGTCAAAATAGACGTACGTTTCATTGCTGCAACGAACCGGGAGCTGAAAAAGGAAGTCGAGGAGGGAAAATTCCGCAAGGATCTGTACTATCGCCTGAATCTTCTGCCCATCACCATTCCTCCCCTGCGGGAACATCGGGATGACATTGTTCCCATGTCCTTGAATTTTCTTGTCAAGTACGGGCGTGAATACGGCAGACCCATGAGACTTTCAGACGAAGCCGCCGGAGTCCTCACTGCGTACGGCTGGCCCGGAAACGTGCGTGAGCTGGATCAGTTCATTCATGGCCTTGTCCTTACGCTGAGAAAAAATATCATAGAAAAAAAGGACTTGTACAGTATTCAGGAAAAAGCTCCCGAAATTTTGGAGCCGGAGAATCCTCCCTCGGAAGAGTTTCTTTCCAATGAAAGGATACTCCGCTCGTCGTTCAAGGAACTGAAGCGGGATTTTGAAAAAGCTCTGCTCACACGGGCCGTCAGGCTGTACAAGACAAGGATTTCCCTTTCTCGTCACCTGAAAATTGACAGAGTAACGCTGTTTCGCAAGCTCAAGGAGTACGATATATCTTTCGACGAGTCAGAAAACGATGAAAAAATGTAACATGATATTTTTTTAAAAATAAAATAAAATAGTTATGAGAGAGTTTTTATGTTACAAAAATACAACTAGTCTTGTAAAAAATGTAACATGATTCTGTCGTGGAAAACGTTCTCCGAGGTGTCGGGGGATGAAATTCCCGTTTTTTTCTTTTGGGAGGCGCCTTCAGTTTGGCATGATTCTTGCTTGAGTGCTGGTAACGTTTTTGAATACGGCTCATACCAACACTTCGTACAGGAGACCCCATGCTGAAACATCTTTTCGTTGCTCTGGCGCTTGCTTCCATGCCCTTTGCCGGTCTTGCCGGCGAATCCCATGCCGCAACCTCCATGAAAATCGGCAATGCCTTCACGTCGGACAGCATCATTACCAAGGCCGTGCATGAGCTTTGCGACACCATAAAGGAGCGCACCGGCGGTCGGTATACTCTGGAAAGCTATGACGACAGCAAGCTCGGTCCCGTTCCTGCTCAGGTCAAGCTGCTCAATGCGGGCAACCTCAACTTCCTTGTTTCCAGTTCCGGCAACCTTTCCGGTTTTCTTCCCAAGCTGGATGTGTTGGATATGCCCGGCATCACCAAATACCATCCCGACATGGCCTCGGTGCTCAACGGGCCTACCTCCATGGAAATCTACAAGGCCGCGAGCAGCAAGAACCTCATCGTCATCGGAGCCTTTGCCACCTCTTCGCGCGTGTTCATGCTCACCCGTCCCGTCAAGACGCTTGAAGACGCCAAAGGCCTCAAGCTGCGCGTTACGCCTTCCAAAATCCATCTTGCGACCATGAAGAAGCTCGGTATGGCTCCCGTACCGCTCGCCTGGACGGAATGCTATACCTCGCTTCAGCAGAAGGTCATCGAAGGGGTTGATCCCGAACTCGCTCAGGGCGTGACCGCCAGCATCATCAGTGTTGCTCCCTACTGGTCCAAGTTCGACATCATGCCCATGACCGCCGTGGTCATCGCCAACCGCAGATGGTGGGACAAGCTCCCCGAAGCCGACAGAAACACCATCAGGGACATCATCATTGAAGTCGGCAACAAGAATATCAGAGCCATGTATGACGACGACAGACGGCTGATGGATGAACTCGCTGCCGAAGGTCATCCCGTATTCGTGCCGGGCGAAGAAGAACGCAATCGTTGGACGGCCGCCGTCAAGGACGTGTACAAGGACTTCTCCCATGTTCCCGGCGAGTGGGTGGAAAAGCTCTACAGTGAATATTCCAGCCTCAAGTAGTCCGGGGCCGCTCAGAACATTCTTTTCGGTTCGACGGGTCGCCTCCAGTCCGGATTTCCGGAATGTTCCAGGGCGGCGGCCCGCTCCCGGCCTGCAGATAAATCTTTCTTACCAAAGGGATGGTTATGAAAACGTCCATCGTTGACAGGATTACCAAAATCCTCTTCTACGTGGGCAGCGCGGCCTTTGCCTGCCTCATCGCGGTACTGTTTGTCAGCGTTATTTCCCGTTACTGCCTGGGACATGCCTTCTCCTGGAGCGAAGAAGTCTATTCGTTCATCTTCCTCTGGGTATCGTACATCGGAATCATTCTCGCCATGGAAAATGACTCCCATCTGCGCATCGACACGCTGCTCATGTATATGTCGCCTTCAGTACGCAGAGTGTTCGACGTTATAAATATGGTCGTCGTCATCATCTTCTGCCTCGTGCTTGCATGGCTCGGCGTGGAACTCGTGCTGGAAACCATGGACATGGAGCAATACGCCATTACCGTGCCCGTTCCCATTGCGCTGGTTTCCACGGCCATTCCGCTGAGTTTCCTGGCCATGTCGCTGTACTGCCTGAGAAATCTCATCAAACTGCTCAAGACTCCCGTAAACAAGTAGAAGGTCAACATGGCGACTCCTCTTCTCGTAATGTTCGTGCTGCTCGTGGTGCTTCTTGCCATCGGCGTGCAGATAGGTGTGGCTCTTTCTTTGGCAGCCATGGCTGCGGTTGTCATCGGCGACGTACCCATGGCCATTTTTTCCGGCATCTTTTACAGTACGTTTGAATCCGTTCCACTGCTGGCCATTCCCTTCTTCGTCATCGCCGGAGAAATCATGTCTCAGGGAACGCTGGCAAGAGTGCTTCTTCAGTTCTCCAGAACGCTCGTCGGCCATATGCACGGCGGCCTCGCCCATATTTCCGTCATGACCAGTCTTTTCTACGGCGCTCTCTGCGGATCGGCTCCGGCAACGCTCGCAGCCGTGGGCGGCATGGTTCTTCCTTCCATGAAGGAAGAAGGGTATCCTGAGCCTTTTTCTGCCGCCCTCTGCGCCGCAGGCGGCGCGCTCGGTCCCATCATTCCTCCGAGCATCGCGGTCATTCTCTTCGGTTCCATGTCCGGCGCATCCATCAGCGATCTGTTCATAGCCATGATTCCCGGCGGTATTCTCATTGCCGTGGCCTTCATGGGCGTGTCATACTACTACAGCAGGCGCTACGGTTACGGTCGCCTTGCTCCCAGAGCTTCCTGGGGTGAACGAGGCAGGGCTCTGTGGAATGCGAAGTGGGCGCTGCTTGTTCCCGTCATCGTTCTCGGCGGCATCTACGGCGGCATTACCACGCCCACGGAAGCCGGCGGCGTCGCCGTAGTGTACAGCCTGTTCGTGGAATGCTTCATTACCCGCAACATGACCTGGGAGCTGGCCGGAAAAATCTTCATGAGCTCTCTGCGCTCCACCGGCATGATCTTCCTCATCGTCATCGGTGCCCTCGTACTCGGTCAGGTGCTCGTATACTTCCAGGCCGACGCCGTCATTGCCGGCTATATTACCGGCATTACCACGAACAAGTACATTCTTATGGCTCTGTTCGTGCTCCTGTTCATCCTTCTCGGATGCTTCATGGAAGTTTCCTCCGCCATTCTGCTCATGACTCCCGTGCTCATGCCCATCGTTACGGCTGTCGGCATCAATCCCATCCACTTCGGCGTAGTCTTCGTCACTACCATTGTCTGCGGCGTCATTACGCCTCCTGTAGGAATCAACCTGTTCATGGCCTGCGCCATGACCGGCACTCCCTTCAGCGCCGTATGCCGCGCTGCCGGACCGTTCATATGCGCCATGCTCGGCGTTACCGTGCTCATCGCCTTTGTTCCACAGGTCTGCCTCTTCCTGCTCTGACGGAAAAATGTGATCTGAATCGGACATACTTTTCCTGCTGCAGAAAACAGCCGGAGGAGAGTTCTCCCCGCGGCCATCGGATGTGACTGCAGCCGCAAGTTCTCCGCGTCGGACCGCCCCTTCAAGGGCGGTCCTGGCGTTTAAGTCCAGGGCCGGAATCACCCTCATCATGCAGTTTTGAAGGGCAGGGGGGAGCCATAATAAAACGTCCCATGCTTCCTGTGGGGGGGAGAATGGGACATTCAACGTTTCCCGAGCGTTCTGGTGCTCAAGGGGAGGGCGGAAGATGGGAGGCTTGCGGGGAGGCCGCGACGTTTTTCTCTTTGGAAGAATAAAAAAATAAGGGTTACAGCCGTTCAGCCGTAACCCTTTCTTATCATTGCGTGGTGCCGAGGGACAGAATCGAACTGCCCACACGGGGATTTTCAGTCCCCTGCTCTACCAACTGAGCTACCTCGGCGTGACGAAAGACTTTGTATAGGAAGGCTCGGCGTTTGGCAAGGGGAAAATGGGCCATTTTCGCAATTTTTTTCGATTTTCGCGAATTTCTCCGGAAATTCAGGAGAATCGGCCCCGATCCGCACGGCGTTAACAGGGAATTTCGGATGGAAAGCCTCGAATCATGCGACCGGAGCGCCAGTCTTCTGGAACTCCCGGCGCGTCGAAGGCGCCTTCATGCGGCCCGCATCGCCCGGGCTCCGCGCCGAAGTCGCCCGGAATTTCACTCGGGACGCCTCGTTTTTTGCGATGAGCTCGCAGCTGAAAGGCCGCCTCGGTCTTGTGCCGTTCAGGCGCTGGTCCGGGCCGCCGACGTTCCGCCGCTTCGGATTCCGCGCAGGAGCCGCCGCGGCGAAAGTCTCTCAGTGCTCCTCCGTTTTTTGGGGGGGAGGGGCCGCCGCGCGTAGGCTCACACTTCGCCTCTGGCAAAGCGCGAGATCATGTTCATGGTGAGCGAAGAGTCGTCGGGGCAGGGGGGAATGTCGGCCCGCTTCACCCAGCGGGCCTCGGCCAGTTCCGAGGCATCGAGGCGGATATCTTCCGGGCCGTCGAGCTCCGCAAAGAATCCCACGGCCATCGTGCCGGAGAATCCCCACGGCTGACTGCCCGCGTAGCGCAGATTTCTGATGCGGAGTCCCGTTTCCTCCATCACTTCGCGCGCGGCGGCCTGCTCGGCGGTTTCGCCTATTTCCACGAATCCCGCCACCAGCACGAGGCGCGTCGCTCCGGGCCGCGCGTAGCGGGTGAGAAGCAGCTTGTCGCCGTTCGTGACCGCCGCCAGAATGCAGGGAGCAATCACCGGATAGATCACTTCGCCGCAGGCGGGGCACTCCAGCGCCCGTTCCTTGGACGAAGGACGCACGGGCCCGCCGCAGCGCCCGCAGAAGCGATGCGTGGCGTACCAGTGCGCAAGATGCTGCGCCGTGGCCGCCGCAAGAGGCAGAGGCGCGGCCTGCGCCCGCAGTTCGGAAGGCGGCGTGCGCTGCCAGAGTGAAGGCGCGGCGGACGCGTCGTCCCCTTGCCGCAGCGCAAGAAAAAATCGCGCTTCCCGGCCCTCGGCGCATGCGCGCTCCGTCATGGGCGCATCGCCCCGTTCCGATTCTTCGCGGCGCATCAGACGGAAGGCGTACACAAGGCCTGCTCCCGCGTTCATGGCCCGCCATTCGCGCACCGTGGGCACGCGCAGCCCGTTCTTGCGCAGCAAAAGGCCTTCCGACGTCACGTCAAGCACGTTGTCGTCGTCGGAAGGCACCGCCGAAAGAAATTCGTTGCCGAAGCGCCAGGGCGCAATATCCTGAATCATGCCTCGCCCGTCTCCTGAGACAGATAGTCCCGAACGGCGAAAAGATCGGGAAACACGCCCGAAGCGCGATTTTTCATGAGATCGTCCGGCGGAACCATGTCCGGCACAAGAAGCGCCTTCATGCCCGCCGCGCTGGCGGACAGAATGCCGTTGCGCGAATCCTCCACCGCGTAGGACTGCGAAGGCTCCACGCCGAGTTCCGCGCACGCCCGCAGGTAAATGTCCGGCGCAGGCTTGCTCGCCGTGAGCATGTCGCCGCACACCAGCGTGTCGAAATACGGCCCCATGCCCGTGACTTCCATGTTGTGCCGTACGTTGGCTTCCCGGGAGGAACTCGCAAGCCCCGTACGCCAGCCCCGTTCCTTCAGCCACGAAAGCAGCTCCATCACCCCGGGCTTGAGCGGCACGCCGTTCTTCGTGAACTCCATGTAGTACACCCGCGTGCGCGCGCGAAACGCCTGATAGTCAAGCGCGTCGCCGTACACCGCCGCAAACAGCTTCTGCGTGCTGGCGTGCGTGGTCCCGATGCAGCGGAAAAACAGGTCGTGCAGACCGTCAAGCCCCAGATCGCGCCCCACGCATTCCCAGGAGCGCAAAACCAGACGCTCGGAGTCCACAAGAACCCCGTCCATGTCGAAAACTATGCTGGGCATCATCAGGCCTCGGGCAGCGGACGCTCCACAAGCGGAAGTCGATAAATGCGGCCTACACGCATGTGCTCCCCGTTGTCGCTGGGAAACGTGTAGTTGCCGATGACCGCGCCGAGCCTGTCGTACAGCGGAAACGCCTTCGGATGACTGGTCTTCAAATACACCGCCGTGTAGCCCTGATCGGCATAGAACGGCATGATGAGATCACGCAGCCAGAACGTTCCGTTCCCGCGCCCCGCCGGCGCAATGTGAAAGTAGCTCAGCAGCGCCACCTGAGCCGGAGGATCGGAAATGGACAACCCCGAACACGCATAAATGTCCGGATCTATCGCACCATGCGTCAGCATCACCATGCCGAGCTGCTCGTCGCCGCGCCGCAACGTGTGAAAATCCATCACCAGCCCGGGCTTCTCGCTGAAATCGTGGATGATCTTGCAACAGTGATGAAACTCGTCGTAGTCGTCCCACTCTTCGTTGAGAAGCTTTTCCTTCATGTTCTCCAGCAGCGATACCAGAAACTTTCCCTCAAACTTGTCGCTGAAACAAAATTCCAGATCGCCCTTGCGGTAAAGTACCGTCGTCATGACAAGCCTCCTTGCCTGTCCGCCCATCATGTACGTCCCCCCATGTTCATGTCAAGAAAATGCGCAGGATGAGGGGAGAAAATGCGGGGGAAGAGAGGGAAAATTTTGAAAAATTTTCCCTCTCTTCCCCCGCGCCCCCATCTCTCCTTTCAAAACTTTTTAATTTTTAAGGGGGGGGAAGGTCGACAAGGGGAGATAGGCAAAGGGAGAGGAATAATTGAACACGTTTCCCAGAGCGTTGAAAGAACATTTTTCGGTCTGCTTTCGCAACACTCGATGTTTCTCCCCCCCCCCCAACATCTGGAAATCCCATCCTTTGACACGACTGTCCGGCGCAGGCCGGACAGGAGTCGGCCACCGCAGGTGGGCGCAGAGCGCACACCTGCACTGAGTCCGCAGCCCGAACAGCGCCTGCCAAGCACTCCGGCATCCGCAGTCCCTGCCTTTCCGAACTTCCGTCCGTCTTCGGCAACGCCCTTTGCCTTCACGCTCCCGCCCGCCGAGGGCGAAGCCTTCGGCGGAAACAGGGGGGCGCGGGGGGAATTATTTCCCCCGCATGCCTTTTCTGTCTTCTCTGCCTTTTCTGCCTTTCACGGGAGGGGGTTGCGGCCCATGACCTGTTCACGGGAGGGCTTGGGGGGAGCGCAGAGGGAGGCGGCGGCGGATTTGAGCATGCCGATGGGAGTGAGGGGGACGGGGGCCCAGTCGACCTTCATGCCGAGGAGGGCTCCGAAGGGGTGGGGGAGGGGAGCGAGGTTGAGGGGGGAGGCGGCGTGTCGGAGCGAGGCGAGCAGGCCGGAGGAGCCGTCGGGCCAGGAGGCTTCCCAGAGGGGGAGGGCGGAGACGAGGCTGACGCAGCGGCCGGGGCAGGCGCGGCGGACCATGGCGTAGAGGTCCCAGGGCTTGGAGCCTTTGGCGGGTTCGCCGCAGACGGCGCAGGCGTCGTCATCCGTGGCGGCGGGGGATTCCCAGTGTTCGAGGGCGCTTTTCGGAACGCCGGCGAGGGAGAAGCGGTTCCACTCCATGATGATGATGCCGCGGGCGGCGACGCGCAGGGCTTCGCGGAGCACGGCTTCGCCTGCGGGGGTGGGGGCGAGGCCGTGGTGAACGAGCACGGCGTAGTCGAAGAAGCCGTCGTCGAAGGGCAGGCGTTCAGCGCTGCCGCACACGTATTCCACGCGGTCGCCGGTTTGCGCTCTGGCGGCGGAAAGGCAGGCGGGGGAACGGTCGAGGGCGGTCACGTCGAAGCCCGCCTCCCAGAAGAATTCCGGGGAAAAGCCGGCGTTGAGTCCCACCTGAAGCAGGGAGGAGCCGCGGCGCTTCCATCCGGAAATGAGCTGGTGAAGCACCTTTTGACGGGCTTCGGAAAGGAAACGGCGTCGACATTCGGCCATGAAAACTCCTTGCGGCGGCCCGGAATGGATCGGGCCGCCAGAGGGGAGGCTTATTTCTCCCCGTTTTCGTCGGACATCCAGCGGCTCAGGGCGTCCACGATGCGGCGGGCCTGATCGTTGCTGGAAATGGTAAACTTCGACTGCTGGCGGTATTCGCCGCCGGACTTCTTATAACGGCGTATCACGTAGCGATCGGGGCCGTAGGTGTCGTTTTCCTGCCACTCGCGGTAGCGGAACAGCACAGTGGCCCAGGCTCCCTTGGAAAGGATTTCCTTGTCGATTTCCTTGATCTTGAGAATGCCGTCTTCTTCGTAATCCACCGTCAGTTCGTCAACCGTATTGTTCATGGGATGTTTCTCCGATGCTTGTTTTCCCTTGCGGCGCGCCGTGCGGGGCAGGGCGCGCTCATGAATTTTGCCGCGCGGGGCGGCAGCCTGTCGAGGGCGGTGCGCAGCGCCGGGAAACGCGGCGCGACCGCCGAAATATGACGCCGCTTCGGGCCGACCTGGCATCAGCGCCTTGCGCGGAAGAAGGACCTGAGCAGTCTTGCGCAGGCTTCGGCTTCGACGCCGCCGTAGCTCCAGGGCGCGGAGCCGGTGCGGGCGTAGTCGAGGCCTTCGAGGCAGGAGCACACGGCCCCGGCCCGGGCGTCGGACGCGCCGAACACCACGCCGGACACGCGCGCCTCGCGCAGGGCTCCCGTACACATGAGGCAGGGTTCCAGCGTAACGACGAGAACGCTTCCGCCGAGGCGGTGATTGCCTGCGGCTGCGGCGGCCCGGCGCAGGGCGAGCACTTCGGCGTGCGCCGTGGGATCGCGCAGGGATTCGGTTTCGTTGTGCGCGCAGGAGAGCACGTTGCCTTCGGCATCCACGACGAGGGCCCCCACGGGGACCTCGCCGAGTCTGGCCGCCCGGCCCGCCAGACGCAGCGCCCGCAGCATGAGCGCGCGCCAGCTTGTGCCTGCCGGCGGCGAAGGTTCCGGGCCCCACGAGGCGAAGGCCCGCCAGCGATCCTCTTCCGGGCAGATGTTGCAAAGATCCATGCGCTAGAGCACCACGCGGCGGCGGATGGTGGAAAGCACTTCTTCGGGCGTGTCGCACACGGTGACGAGATCGAGTTCCTCTTCGCGCAGGTAGCCGTCTTTAATCATGCGGCCGCGAATCCATTCCAGCAGGCCGTCCCAGAAGGCGTGGCTGTACAGAATGATGGGGAACGGCTTGATGCGGTGCGTCTGCGCCAGCACAAAGGCTTCGGAGAGCTCGTCGATGGTGCCCATGCCGCCGGGCATGACCACGTAGGCAATGGAGTACTTCACGAACATCAGCTTGCGTATGAAAAAATACCGGTAATCGCTGCGCACGGTCAGATACTTGTTGGGATCCTGTTCCATGGGCAGGTGGATGTGCAGTCCCACGGAAGGCGCGCCGGCCTCGAAGGCTCCGCGGTTGCCTGCGGCCATGAGTCCGGGGCCGCCGCCCGTGATGATGCCGTAGCCCGCTTCGCCGAGGGTCTTTGCCACGCGACGGGTTTCCTCGTACACGGGGGAATCCTCGCCGGGGCGCGCCGAGCCGAAAATGGACACGCAGGGCGGCAGCCCGCTCAGGTCTTCAAAACCGTCCACGATTTCGGCGAGAATGCGGAAAAGCCGCCAGGATTCCTGCGCGGACAGCGTATCAATAATATATTGCTGCGACGATGCGCTCATGATCTGCTCCTGTAAAAAGCCTTTGGAATCTTCATCATAGCCTGCGGAAAGGCGGGGTGCAAGACGTGGCTTCGTCCGCCTGCGCCGACGTTTTTTTCATATCCTGCGGGGAGGCGGGAGGCAAGAGGGGCGGGGAAGCGCAGAAGAAAAAAGCGTCGCCCGCGCCTCTTTCGTGCGGCCGCGCCCTGCGGACGACTCGTTTGCGGCAGGTCGTCTTGAAAAGGCCGGGCGTTCGTCGTATCCATGAAGGATGGAAGAGCGGAAGCCGAAAAGGCCCGCCCTCCGCCTGAACCCGCCGCAAACAGGCTGCGCACGCCGAAAACGCGCGGCAAGCTCTCCGGAAACGGCGCGTTCGCCTTTCGCCTTCACGCCTTGTTACGTTCGGGAGCTTTCATGTCCCAACCTCATTCCACGTCTGCGGGATTCGGAAAAGCGAATCTTTCCTATCTGTTCCATTCCCTCGTCTGCCTTGCCGTCATGTTCGGCGTGAGGCTGCTGCCCCCGTCCCCTCCGCTCACGGCGCAGGGCATGGCGCTCATCAGCATTTTCCTCGGCGTGCTGTACGGCTGGATATTCATAGAAATCATCTGGCCCAGCATCGCCGGCATGCTGGCGCTCGCGCTCATCGGCGGCCTTCCCCCGCAGCAGGTGCTCGCCCAGAGCTTCGGCAGTCCCACCGTGGTCATGATGTTCTTCATCTTCGTGTTCTGCGCGGCCATCAATCACTACGGGCTCTCCAAACAGATTTCCCTGTGGGTGATTACCCGGAAATTCGCGGCCGGAAGACCCTGGCTGTTCACCTACCTGTTTTTTCTGTCCGTCATGCTGCTCGGCGGACTCACCAGCGCCTCGCCCGCCATTCTCATCGGCTGGAGCATCCTGTACGGCATCTGCGACGTGTGCGGCTATCGCAAAGGCGACGCCTACCCCAAAATGATGGTCTTCGGCGTGGTGTACGCCGCGCTGGTCGGCATGTCGCTCATTCCCTTCAAGCAGCTGGCCCTCACGGTCATGGGCACCTACGAAAGCATTTCCGGAACCCACATCGCCTACGCCGGATACATGGCGACGTCGCTCGTCATCTGCCTGCTGTGTTCCCTGCTGTTTCTGCTCTTCGGCCGCTGCGTTCTGCGGCCGGATGTTTCCGCTCTGAAGAACTTCAACGCCGCGGCCCTCGGCAACGGCGACGAAATCACGTTTTCCGGCAGTCAGAAAACCGTTCTCGGTTTTCTGTGCGCCCTGGTCGTGCTGCTGCTCATTCCGGCGTTTCTCCCGGAAGACTTGCTTCTCGTCAGGCTGCTCAAAGGCATCGGCAATACGGGAATCTGCATGCTCGTCATTGCGGTCATGGCCGCCATGAGAATAAACGGCAGGCCCTTTCTTCCCTTCCGCGACATGGCCGGAGGCGTGGCCTGGGGCATCATTTTCATTCTTGCGCTGGTGCAGCCTCTTTCCGCCGCCATGGCCGCGCCCGAAAGCGGCATCACGCCCTTTTTCATGAGCCTGCTCCAGCCCGTCTTCGGCTCCGGCTCCCCCATGTTCTTCGTGGTCTGCATGGGCGCGCTCGCCCTCTGCCTCTGCCAGTTCATCAACAACGGCGCCGTGGGCGCCATGCTCATGCCCGTCATTTTCAGCTACTGCTCCAACAACGGCATCAATCCGATTCCCGCGGTGGTCATGGTGGTCATGAGCGTGCATCTGGCCTTCCTCACCCCGGCCGCCAGCTCCAGCGCCGCACTGCTGCACGGCAATGAATGGATCACCAGCCGGGACATCCTGAAAATGGTTCCTCCGATCATGGTAGTTTCCTGGCTCATCATGTGCGCCTCGGTGCTGACGCTCTCCGCCGTCTTTTTCTGAGGCGCGGCCGAGTTTTCTCGCCGACCGGGGAGGGGACGCACCCGCCTGTCGGGGGGCGTCGGAGGGAGAGCATGCTCCGGAATGTGGAAGGCGAGACCTCATGCCGATCGAAATCCGCGACGAACCGCCGCGCCGAAAACTGCCCCGCAGTCAGCGCTGAAAGTCGCGCCGAAATCCGCATCGCCGTCAGCGCCGGGAAGGGGGCGGAATCCTGTTTCGCGCCGCCACGGCTTTTTCGCCTCCGCCGAGCCTTCATTTCGCTGCGCCTTTCCCCCATCCCCGCGTCATCCCGCCGTTGCGCGCCCTGCGCAGGCACTCCATTGCGCTCCCCACCGCGAACAAACACACCGCCGCGCTCCCCACCCGCACAGGCCGTCGAGCAGGCACACCTCCGCGCCCCGTTCCATTTCGGCGCTCATGGCCCCGGGCTGACGGAAAAGTCGAGGCCGAAAACGGGGTTAGCCGCGTCCCGCTCCCAGTCCCCGCAGCGTTCCTCCGCGTTTTTTCCGCCGCCCGCTCCCTCTTTTTTCCGCTTCTGTATAACGGAGCACAACTAACGCAATACCGCGATTTTTTCTTTTCCTCCGCCCACATTCCTTGCGAAAACAATGAAAAACTTCTATACTCCCATCTTACGGAACCCTATTCCAGGAGTCGTGTTATGAAAATCACCTTTCTGGGGGCCGCCCAGACCGTTACCGGTTCCTGCTACGTCATAGAAACCGGCTCGTCCCGCTTTGCCGTGGACTGCGGCATGTTCCAGGGCAATTCCGCCATTGAAGAGCGAAACTTTCAGACGGACGCCTATCGCCCCGAAAACCTGGATTTCATTCTGCTCACCCACGCCCACATCGATCACTCGGGTCTTTTGCCCCGCATGGTCAAAAAGGGCTTCAAGGGCAGCATCTACTGCACGCGGCCCACGGCCGAGCTCGCCTCCATCATGCTCGAAGACAGCGCCCACATTCAGGAAATGGACCATGAATGGAAAAGCCGTCACGACAAGCGGCGCGGCGCTTCCGAAGTCGCCGGCGGCGAGCCCCTCTACGAAACCGAAGACGCCCTCGCCACCGCCAAGCTTCTGCATCCCGTGAACTTCGACGACACCATCCTTCCCGCGCCGGGCGTGAAGGTCGTCTTCCGCCACGCGGGCCACATCCTCGGCGCGGCCTTTCTGGAACTCACCGTCGAGGAAGAGGGCAAATCCACCCGCATCGTCTTTTCCGGCGACCTCGGCCGCCCCGGAGCCCTGCTCCTGCCCGACGCCGAAAAGCCCGACACTCCCGACTGGCTCTTTGTGGAATCCACCTACGGCGACCGCGATCACAAGGGCGAAGACGACACCCTCGAAGAACTCGCCGAAGCCGTCAACTACAGTTTCAGCCATCACGAAAAGGTCATCATTCCGGCCTTTGCCGTGGAACGCACGCAGGAAATCCTCTACAGCCTGCTCATCCTGAAAAAGCAGAACCGTCTGCCCGAACCCATGCCCATCTTCGTGGACAGCCCGCTGGCGTCCAAGGCCACGCGGGTGTTCATGAATTACGCCGATCATCTGCGCACTCCCGAGTTCACCGTCGAAGACTTCAAGGCCACTCCCGACGGCCTCGTGCGCTTCACCCAGAGCGCGCAGGAATCCCAGAAGCTCAACACCATGGAAGGCCCGGCCATCATTCTTTCCGCAAGCGGCATGTGCAACGCGGGCCGCATACGCCATCACCTCAAGCACAACCTGTGGAAGGAAGGCGTCAGCATCGTGTTCGTGGGCTATCAGGCCATGGGCACCCCCGGAAGAAAGCTCGTGGACGGCGCAAAATCGCTGCGCCTCTTCGGCGAAGACGTGGCCGTGGCCGCAAGAATATTCACCATCAACGGCTTCTCCGCCCACGCCGGACAAAGCCAGCTCCTCGAATGGATAGGAAGCATGGCTCGTCCGGGCATGAACATCGCGCTGGTTCACGGCGAACCCAAGGCCCAGGAAATCCTTGCCGGACTCATCAAGGATCGCTTCGGCATCACGGCGCGCATTCCCGAATACCTCGAGGAAGCCACCATCGAGGGCGCGGTGCGCACCGAAATCCACATGCCGAGCCCCTCGCGCGCCAAGCCCCGCGTGGACTGGAACTTCCTGGCCGGAGAGCTCGAACAGCGCGTCGCCCAGGTGCGCGAACGTCTCGCCCACGTGGACGAAATTCCCTGGGAAGAGCAGACCGAACTGCGCGACCGCCTCGTGGAAATCGAACGCGAACTCGTGCTCTTCCTCTCTCAGCTCTGATCCCGGTTCCGGGCTCCGAACCCGTGCGGAGCCCTCTTGTCAGAGCGGCGCTCAAGCGTTACCTTTGCAGCTCCCGCGGCCCCGAAACGGTCGTCGCGGGAGCTTTTCGCGCTTCGTTGTCAAAACCTTCATCCCGGATGCCTTCCGGCGGCGCGCCTCAGGCTCGCCTTACTCAGGAAACCTTTCATGCGAATCATTGCCGGCGCCTGTCGCGGACGCACTCTCCACACCGTTACCGGACCGGGCTACAGACCCGCCATGGGAAGAGTGCGCGAATCCCTGTTTTCCATGCTCGAAGCCCGCGGCGTCGTGTGGGGTGCCGTGCGCGTGCTCGACGTGTTCGCGGGCAGCGGCAGCCTCGGCTTCGAGGCGCTCAGCCGCGGCGCGCGCTTTGCCGACTTCATTGAAAAAGATCACAAAGCCGCCGAATGCCTGCGGAAAAACGCCGCCAACCTCGGCCTCGCCGATCGCTGCGCCATCCATGAAGAAGACGCTTTGCGCGTGACCGCCCGCCGTCCTGCGGAACCCTGTCAGCTCATCTGCATCGATCCGCCCTACGGCGCCGATCTCTTCAAGCCCGCCCTCAAGAACATCATCCGTCAGGGCTGGCTCGCCGACGACGGCTTCCTCGTCGCCGAAGTCGAAAAAGGTCTCCCCCTCAGGGCCGACGCGCAGTACAATCTGCGCCTTGAGGCCGAACGCTTGTACGGCAACACAAGGATTCTGGTATGGGTGAAGAACGTATAGCCATTTATCCCGGCACCTTTGATCCGCTTACCAACGGACACGAATGCATCATACGCCGCGGCCTCGAACTCTTCGATACCGTCATCGTCGCCGTGGCCAAGGATTGCGGCAAGCATCCGCTCTTCACTCTCGAAGAGCGCGTGGACATCGTGAAGGAAGTCTTTGCCGGCATCCCCGGCGTGAAGGTCATGCCCTTCGCCGGTCTGCTCGTGGATTTCGCCGCCAGCGTGGGAGCCAAGGCCATTCTGCGCGGCCTGCGCGCCGTTTCCGACTTCGACTACGAATTCCAGATGGCTCTCATGAACCGCAAGCTGCAGCACGACGTGCAGACCATATTCCTCATGTCCGACCTGCGCTGGATGTACATAAGTTCCACCAATATCCGCAACGTGGCCTCCCTCGGCGGCGACGTGCGCTGCCTCGTGCCCCCCACCGTGATTCCGCGCCTGCGCCGCGCCTACGGCCTGCCCGAATCCTGGCCCGCGTCCGTGCCCTGCGCCGGCCCTAATCCCGAAGACGACGACCTTTTTGAATGCCCCGGAGACGATCGCGCATGACCCCTGCGCCCCGCATTCTCTGCCTGGTCGGCCCCACGGGCTCCGGCAAAACCGCCGCCGCCCTGCACCTTGCCGCCATGCTCGAACGCTGCGGACTTCCCGCCGCCGTCATCAATGCCGACTCCCGCCAGGTGTACCGCGATTTTCCCATCATCACGGCCCAGCCCTCGGAAGAGGAAAAACAGGTCTGCCCTCATAAGCTCTACGGCTGGCTGGAAACCACAAAAAAAATCTCCGCCGGACAGTGGGCCGACCTCGCCGACGCCGCCATCCGCGAAACCCTCGCCGAAGGCCGCCTTCCCATCCTTGTGGGCGGCACGGGCTTCTACCTGCGCGCCCTGCTCGACGGCATAGCCGCCATTCCCGCCGCAGACCCGGAAGTGACGAAACGCCTCACCCGGGAATGCGAAACCCTGGGAGCCCCGGCCCTCCACGCGCGCCTCGCGTCCATAGATCCCGACTACGCCGCAAAAATCCACCCCAACGACAGCCAGCGCAACGTCCGCGCCCTCGAAGTCTGGGAAAGCACCGGAAAAACCTTTTCCTGGTGGCACGCCCAAACCCCTCCCCCCGCCAAATGGCAGACCCTCCGCCTGGGCATAGGCCTCCCCCTTCCCGAACTTACCCCCTTCCTCGAAAAACGCATCAAAATCATGATCCGTAACGGAGCCCTCGAAGAGGCCGAAACCGCCCTCAAGGCCTGCCCCGATACCTCCGCCCCCGGCTGGACCGGCATAGGCTGCGCCGAAACCGCCGCCTACCTCACCGGCTCCCTCTCCCTCGACCAGTGCGTCGAACTCTGGACCCGCAATACCCGCGCCTACGCTAAACGCCAGTGGACCTGGTTCCGCGCCGATAAACGCATCCTCTGGTTCCGTCCCTCCCAAAACGAAGACCTTACCCCCGTCGTCAAAACCTTCCTCAATATCTGAGAGAAAGGCAGGAAAGGACGGGATCGGCAAGAGCCTCCGGGGCGCTGCCCCGGACCCCGGCGGGGGAAATAATTCCCCGACAAAGTCGGGACAAGCCCCCCGCGCCCCCCTGATTCCGCCGACGGCTGCGCCGTTCGGCGGGGCGGGAGCGTGCATGCAGAGCGCGTTGCCGAAAACGAACGGAAGTTCGGAAGAGGAAAAGGCAAAGAATGCGAGGCCTGGAAGTGCTTGGCGGGCGCGGTTCGGTCTGCGGACGCAGTGCAGGTGTGTCCTGTCGGACCCACCTGCGGTGGCCGACTCCTGTCCGGCCTTCGCCGGACAGTCGTGAGTAAGGAAGGGATTTTCAGATTTTTTTGGGGGAACACTGAGGGCAGTGCCCAAAGGTAAAACGGAAAACGCTCTCTCAACGCTCGGGGGAATGTGAGCCACGCCCAGCCGAATACGTCTATGCCGAAAGGCGTTCCAGATGTTGGGGGAGGGGTACGCGCGTGCCGATAATGACTGCGCCTCATTTCAATGGTTTTTCTCCCTTTTCGTTTCTCTCATTTCCGCTTTCCTTTCACTACGTTGTCTCATCCCCTTAAAAATTAAAAAGTTTTGAAAGGAGGGATGGGGGCGCGGGGGAAGGGAGGGATAAATTTTCAAAATTTTCCCTCCCTTCCCCCGCATTCTCTCCCATCATCCATCTTCCTTTAAAACTTCCATCCCAAGGTAAGGCCTGCGTTGACGGCGGAGGCGTGGGGGCGGAAGAGTTCGCCGCCGAGGTTCATCTGGAGGGAGAAATTATCTTTGGCGGTGAGGGTGAGGCTTGACTGGAGCACCATGGCGTCGCGGCCGGTGAGGGAGGTATCGGAAGCAAAGCCGAAGGTTCCGTAGTCCCGGAAGGAGGCGCGGGAGGAGAGGGCGTCGTCGGCCAGTTCGTGCTTCCAGCCCGCCATGAAGTCGAGGCCGAGGGTGGAGCCGTTGGCGGTGGCGGTGTTCCATGCCATGTGTGCGCCCAGGGTGAGGGGCACGGAGTGGAAGGCGTCGCTTTCAAGGTGCAGGCGCGAGGCCGAGGAGCCGCGTTCCGAAATGCCGGGGCGGCGCAAGGCGTTCCATTCGAGGAAGGCGAGGGGGCCAGCGGCAAGAGTGCCTGCGTTCGTGTGCCACGTCCAGTCCTTGCCTGCACCGATGAGGGAGCCGAAGGCAAAGCCGGTCCAGTCGCTTTCGTTGTGGGCGGCGTAGGGGCCGATGAGGACGTTTCGCTTCATGTCGCCGTCTTCCACGCCTGCGCGGGCCTGAGCGGTGAGGTAGAAGCCGTTCCAGAACTCAGGGGCGTAGAGGCCCTGAACGCCGATGAGAAAATCGCGGGTTTCGGCCGTGGCGCTGTGGCTGCCGCCGGTAAAGGTGCGGCGCGCGCCTGCTGCAATGTGTGCGCCCAGAGTGAGGCCGGAATCAGAACGGCGGTCGAGGCCCGCCATGAGGCCCGCGCCGGTGCTGTTCCAGCTCGAAAGTCCGCTGCGGCCGCTCTGCCAGGAGCCGGAGCCGTAGGGCGCGGCCCAGAGCGTCCAGTGTTCCGCGTCGGGGGAGTCCGGCAGAATGCCCGCGCGGCGGGCGGTTTCGGCGGCGGTCATGTGCCGGAAGAGGAGCGAGCTGAACTCGCTCACCTGGTTCAGGGAGGCGCGGGCGGCGTTGTCGTAGGCTTCCGGGCCGAGGGCGTTCAGGCCGCGGGTTACGCCGGAGCCGTCCGGCGCTGACCAGTCCAGCGCGGCGAGAAGGTTTTGCATGTCGCCTTCGGCCACGCCGGAAATGCCCCAGAGCGCATTGCCGAGGGAGCGTGCGCCCGCGTTTTCGGCATAGCGGCTGTAGGCGTCGCGGTCACGGGAAGCGGTCATGGTGAATTCGGGGGCGAAGCTCAGGGAAAAATCAAGCGTGGGGGAAGTATTTTCCACCACGGCGTTAGCAAAGTCGCCGGAAATTTGTTCGGCCTCCACGGGGGATTCCGGGCGGATGACGGCGCCTGCGGCGTAGAATTCCGGCATGGGGCGCAGGGCCCAGGTACCGGCAAGATCGGCGGAGTTCGCTTCAATGCCGTTCACCTTGCCGGAGGCGGAAACGAGGGTTTCAAGCACGGCGTTTTCGCCGTTCACGAAGCTTGAGGTCAGGTGAGCGGACTTGCCGGATTCATCCACGCCGTAGAGAGCGAGGCGGCCGGAGTTTTTAAGAGAGTATGCGTTCACCGTGCCGGTGACGGCAAGGCGTCCGGCGTCGAGGTTCATGTTGATGCTTTTTGCGCCGTTGACGGAGCCTAAGAGCGTCATGTCGAAGTTGCTGTCGGGAGTACCGGCGGTTCCGTCGGCATTGGCGGCATGGCCGAAGGTGAGGGCGGTGTGAAGATCGCCTCTGTCGCCCGTATACTGAATGGCGTTGTTATTCGGGTCCCATTCGGAAACGATGTCGCCGATGACCTGCGCGCCGGAAAGAATATTGATGTCCTTGACCAGCGCGTTTTCGGAAATGAAGATGGAGGCATCCGATCCGGCGAGAAGACCGCTCACGTCGAAGCGGGAAACGAGCGGACCGTCGAGGTTCAGGGGAAAGCCGGAAAGATCCGTGTTTTTGCTGTCGGCAATTGATATGTCCATGCTGTTGTTCCATATCCATGAGCCGCGATATTCCGGGTCGTTGCCGTTTGCGTTGTTGCCGAAGTCGAAGCGTGCAGCAATGCCTCCCTTGCCGAGGGCGGTAATATCGCCGCGGCTTATGACGGTCTGATTTTTGCCGTAGGCCACAAGAAGCCCCGTGCCCCAGGAGCCGTCGGCCGCAATGCGCACGCCGGGGGCTATGGTGAGGTTGTTGGCGCTGCCGTCCACGCGGATGCCGGTGCCCGCCGTGCCGCAGGCGAGAAGGTCGGCGGCCTGAACAATGGTGTTGTTCTTGCCGTAAACGTGCAGGCCCACGCCGAGCCTGGCCGTGTTCGGCACGCCGTTCAGGTAGGCGGTGCCTTCGGCGTTTCTGGCAAAGTAGCCGTTTTGATTCACGATGGTTGCGCCGTCGCCGTACACGGAGAAGCCGTAGTAGTTCTTGCGGTCGAAGTTGTAGCCTATGTCCTGAAGCGCGGCCAGTTCCGCTTCCATGAAGGTGGTGTAGTTGCGGTAGTACTGGTGGCTCATGAGACTGTGCTCAAGCTCGATGTGCGAAAGATTGGGGATGTTGCCCTCATAGCCTTCGATGAGCAGGCCGTTGCCTTCCCCCAGCACTTCGGAAACGTGCTTGCCGTAGAAGCGTACGCCGCTGTTTGTTAAGTCGCCTACGACGAATTTCGGTTCTTCCACGCTGTCGGCCTCGCTTTCCGAAACCACGTTCATGCCCGGCTGGAGCCGGTTGCCGTACTGGTCCACGAGGTGCGAGTCCCATACGGAAATTTGATTTACGGGGCCGGCGTAGCTGTGATCCGGGGCTATAGTGGCAATGCCGAGGGCGTGCCCAAGTTCATGATACAGCACGGCGGTGAAGTCGTACTTGTCTGTCAGGGGGACAGGAGAAAGATGATCGGCAATGGAGAAATCCAGAGTGCCGATCTCGATGATTGCCTCGTAGTCCATGTCCGTGCCGTCGACGATGCTGCCCTGAACCCCGGTGGGAACGATGGGAAGATCGGATAAGTTAGGAGAGGAGAAGGCGCTGGCGTTCTCGTAGTCGACAGTACCGATGGTGAGGTGGAGGGGCGAGGTGTTGCGACTTGACGTGCCGAGCATATCGGCCCAGAGGCGGACGGCCTCGACGGCGCTGTTTTTCTGTTTTTCGGAGAGCGTCCAGGTGGAGGTGCTGGAGGTGCCGTCCGTGTACATGACATACAGTTCTCCCTGGTCGAAGAAGTCCAGCTCGAACAGGGGCGAGCCGTCGGCTTTGTAAACATAGCGTGACTCATACGCCTGCGCCGCGCCGGAAGGGAAGAGAGAAGAGATGCCGCACGCCATGGCGAGAACCGAGGCCAGGGCAAGGTTCGAGGACAATCTGCCGAAGCGGGAAAGAAGAGAAGCAAACATGGAAGAAGGAAAAGCTGTTGAAGGTTGGACGCATGCAGCAAAGGCCATGCCGCATGGTTTCGGAAGGAGAGTCCGAAAAAAGGCGGGGCCCCGTTGTGGAGTCCCGCCTGTGCATCAGTGTTCGTCGTGGGAAGTATCGTCGCTTTCGCCGTGAGCGTCTTCCCCGTCGTGCTCGTGGGGAGCCTCGTCGCCCATGTAGGGATTGAAGTAGCCGAACTTCAGGTTCGGGCAGTATTTTCTGAGCCTTTTGCGGAAGTTCACGAGTCCCACCGAGGGGCCGAAGGTGATGCCTTCCATGAGCTTCATGTACAGTTCCGGATCAATGTTCAGATTGCGCAGCTGAATGAAGCTCACGCCGCAGGTGTTGATGAGTTCCACGAGAGCCTCGATTTCCTCTTCGCAGTCGGTGATGCCCGGGAAGTAGAGCAGGTTCAGCGACACGAACACGCCGCGGCTCGACGCTTCGGTGATGGAACGGCGCACATCGGCGAAGGTGAAGCTGCGCGGACGGTAGTAGCGCAGATACACCTCGTCGCGGGCGCTGTTCATGCTCACGCGCAGGGAGGTGAGTCCGGCGTCGGCGAGCCTGGCGACTTCGTCGGGCATGGAGGCGTTGGAATTCAGATTGATGGTGCCGTGACCGCCTTCGGCGCGGAATCTCTTCACCACTTCAAGCAGCAGCGGGGCCTCGGTGAGGGGTTCGCCTTCGCAGCCCTGGCCGAAGGAGAAGATGGGATGTTCCTCGTTTTTCATGTGATGGAACATCATTTCGAGGATTTCGTCGGCCGTGGGGGTGAAGGTGAGGCGATCCTGCGGGGTGGCGCAGATGGTGGAATCCTCATTCTTGTGCGAAATGCAGCCCACGCAGCGGGCGTTGCACACGCGCGAGGTGGGAATGGGCGCTTCGTAGCGGCCGATGGCGAGATTCTTGGCCGCGGGGCAGCCGTATTTCAGCACGCAGTTCTGCATGAGGTGCTGAATGAAGCGGTTGTGCGGATACTTCGCCATGAGTTCCTTTGCCGCCTTGTTGATCTTCTTCTGCGGAATGCCGGTAAAGATCTGGCGCGGGTCTTCATCGACCTTTTTAGCGCACACGTAGAAGCGGTCGCCGATCATGCCCACGGCGGCGTAGGCGAAGAGGGGCAGGGTGGGGGCGTCGTCGTCGGTGACGTACACGGGGTGCCCCGTGAGGGTGTGCGCGGGCGCGATGAAGGCGGCCACGGCGAGTTCTTCGACTTCCACGGTGTCGCCGGTTTCGGGATCAAGACCGGCGGCGTGACGGCCGGGCAGCAGAAAGAGCTCGCTTTCGGGAGGCAGGGGCATGAGTTCGTCGGGACGCGGCAGCGTCCATTCGTTGCCCTTGCGGCAGAGCATGAGCAGATCGGGATCGTCGTATATCTGGCCCTTGTCGTCGGCCAGGAGCATGCGGGGACGGGGATGAGATGTGGCCATGATGATTCTTTGCGGCGCAGCGGCCTGTGAAATGGTGACGCCGTATCGGCGACGGAAAATCCGGCGTCCGGCCGGAACGGGAAAGGTGTGCGCGCCCTCGTGCGACGACGGGGCCGGGCGTGCGTCGCCCCGCGGAGGCGGAAGACGTCCGGACTGTTCTTCCTGCGGAGCGTGGCAGCCTCTCAGGCTCGGCGGATCCGGCACCGGGGTGCCGTCTGTTTTCCCTGCGGAGCGTGACAGCCTCGCGGGCATGCGGCAGCCTTGTGCCTTCGACTTCGGTTCGCCGGAGGAGGTTTCGGCCCGCCCGGCGGGAGCGGACGCGTTCCCGGTTCGCTCGGCGTCGAAATCGTCCGGGCGCGGGCTCAGTTGCCGTGTTCCTCACCGAGGAAGCGGTTCCAGAGCCGGATGGCGGCTCCCTGCGACACGGCCCACTGCGTCAGCGCGCAGCCGCACGGGCACACGACCCGCCACAGTTCATGGCGTCGGCCGGCGGGCAGGCATGATTCCAGTTTTTGTTCCCGGCTCCCGCAGGTGGAGCAGGGAAGTATGGGCGGCAGGTATTGATCCGGCATGAAGACCTCCTTCTTCCTGCTGAAAAACGGCAACGATTCCGCCGCATTGAGCAGGGTGCGCGGAAACTGGCGGAGAGCATGATAACCTTCTCGCCCTTGTTAAGCAAGGGCGGCGGAGGTCAGACGAGTCCTGCGAACTGCATGGCGAGCATGACGAGCGGCAGCGAGACCAGCGAAAGAATGGTGGAGGCGATGACCGTCATGGACGATTCGGTGGGGCAGGCGTGGTAGCGTTCGCCGAGAATGTACACCATGGTTCCGGTGGGCATGCCTGCGGTGAAGGTGCCCACGGCCACGGCGATGGGAGAGCAGCCGGCGAGAATCAGCACGAGGCAGGTGAAGAGCGGCTGAAGCAGAAGCTTTGCCACGCAGATCAGGGTGAGGTTCTTTTTGCTGAAGGATTCGGCGTTGTCGCCGGCGCCGTAGGAGCCGGAGAGCTGGGCGGAGAGCACCATGCCCATGCCGAACAGGGCGCAGGGGGAGGCGGTGGAGCCGAGCATCTGGGTGATGTTCAGAATGGACTTGGGCAGGGGCAGACCGGAAAATCCGACGCACGCGCCGAGAACGGCGGCCACGATCATGGGGTTGTGGATGACTTCGCCGAGGAGTTTCTTTCCGAGGCCGCGGCGATCGTTGCCGCTGGAGGAGGCAAGGATGTCGAGGGTGCCGTCGGCCACGAGGAAGACGCCGGTGTAGAGCAGGGCGCCGAGCATGCCGACGGTGGCGGCGGGTTCGTTGTCGGGGAAGACCATGAAGATGAAGGGCAGGCCGAAGAAGGCCGCGTTGGGGAACACGGCGGCAAGGGTGCGTATGGTGGTTTCGGGCCTGTGGGAGCGCCAGAAGCCCGAGAAGAAGAGATAGGCGAGCAGATAGCAGACGAAGGAGGCGGCGAGGAAGGACCAGATGAAGGTGGAGGCTTCTCCGGTCATGGGAATGGAGCACATCTGGGTGAAGATGAGGGCGGGCAGGCCGATCCAGTACACGAACTGATTGAGGCAGAGCGCCATGGTGGGCGCGAGAATGCGGCGACGTTCGGCGAAGAGACCGAGAAGCATGATGCCGAACACGGTGACGAGGGCGGAAAAGATGCCGTTCATGGGAAGCTGATCCTTGAGGCTGGCCGCGGGGCGGCCGGGAAGAGGTTACATGTGGGCGAGGGTTTGCGCGAGGCTGTGTCTGACGGCGCGCAGATGTCGCAGGAACAGGATCACGGCCGCGCCGATGACGATGGCGCAGAAGAGCATGGTGACGGGCGCGCCCACGCCGTCGGCCATGGCGCCGAAGGCGAGTTCGCCGGCGGGGCCGAGACCTGAGGTAAACATGACGTAGAGGCTGAGCACGCGACTGCGGCAGTCGTCGGAGCTGGTGAGCTGGCAGAGGGTGTTCACGCTGACGTTGGTGGTGGTGATGCCGAAGCCGATGAAGAAGGCGGCGATGAGGGAGAGCCAGAGGGTTTCGGAGAAGCTGAAGACGGCGAGGGCGACGGCGGTGACGGCGGCGGTGCGGGCGAGGGTGCCGGGAATGTGCCTCGGCACGACGTAGATGGACACGATGATGCCGCCGGTGAACGCGCCTGCGCCCACGGCGCCGAAGAGCCATCCGAGGGTTTGCGAGCCTCCGCCGAGCACGACGGTGGAGAACATGGGGAAGAGCACGCTGTAGCACATGCAGAAGATGCTGAACACGAAGAGCAGGCGGAAGATGTGATTGAGAAAATATTCGCTCTGCACGTGCCTGAGTCCCTCGACGATTTCGCTGAACATGTTTTTGCCGGCGTGGGAGCCGACGCGTTCGCGCAGGCGGACGCGGAAGGCGAGCAGGAAGATGAGGGGCAGATAGGTGAAGGCGGAAACGAGGAAGCAGACGCCCTCGCCGCAGAGATAGATGACGAAGCCCGCGAGAGAGGGGCCTACGAGCTTGCTGATGTTGAAGGCCATGGAATTGAGGGCGATGGCGCTTTTGACGGCGGCCTGATCGGTCACCATGAGCGAGACGGAGGACTGTCTTGCGGTCATGTCGAAGGAGCCGATGACGCCGAGGCAGAGGCTGAGGGCGACGAGCAGCGGATAGTTGACGATGCCCGAGAAGGTGCAGAAGGTGAGAATGGCGGCCTCGATCATGCTGAGGGCCTGGGTGACCATGAGGGCCTTTCGCAGGTCGTGATGCTCCAGGAATGCGCCGGCCACGAGGCCGAGCACAAGGATGGGGGCGAGGCTGACGAATTCGACGATGCTGAGCAGAAACGCGGACTGCGTGAGCCGGAAGACGAGCCAGCTCATGGCGAGGCGCTGCATCCAGAGGCCGAGCATGGATATGGTCTGGCCGATGATGAAGAAGAAAAACGCTCTGTGCGCGAGGGCGGGAAAGAGCTGATAGATGTTGCGCATGAAGACCTCTTGGACGATGCGTGCATTTAGGAAGCGGGATTTTTTTAATTGGGGTGCAAAAAATCTAACGAAATTTGCGCAAAAGGGAAAGATGGGTGGGAGAGGGCTTCCGGGGCGGGGAGGGATGCGAAGGATGATACGGCTCGGAACGGAAGACGGAGCGCCGGGCATGGAGGGGCCGGGCGCGGCGCGTCTGCCCCGGCTGCCGCACCTGCTGAGGAGCGTGGGGAACGCGTTCGGCGCGCAGGTTCGGAAGCGGGGGAAGCCAGGAGCTGCCCCAAAAGCCGGGGAAAAAGCGGAAGGCGCGGCGCGGATTCAGGTGCAGGGCATTTCGGCGGCGGGCGGATTGAGTCGCAGAGCGAACGGATGGCGGCACAGGCGAGTCCGGCTCGGCAATTTCGGCGCAGGTAATTTCGGCGCGGGGGGAACGCAGGGGCTTGAGCGCCGGGGATTGAGCGCGGTAGATTTCGGTACGAGGGATTGAATGGGATTGCGGGGAGCACGGAAATTTGAGCGCGGGGGACTGGTCGCAGGACGCAGAAAACCTCGGAGGATCGGGGATCCTCCGAGGTTCAGCGCGCCGCGGGGCGCGTTCAAGTGTTTGCGTTGCGGAAGGGAGCGGGCGTCAGCCCCAGATCATGCGTCCGACCAAGGTTCCCGCCCAGGCCACGAGGTAGGCCACGCCGGTGTTGAACGCCATGCTGAAGAAGAGCCATCTCCAGCCGCCCGCCTCATTCTTGAGCACCACGAGGGTGACGAAGCAGGGCGAGTAGATGAGCACGAAGAGCATGAGCGCGAGGGCCACGGTCTTGGACCAGCCGGGATCGGCGGCCAGACGGGCGGAAAGGGAATCGGGTTCGTCGGGATCGGTTTCGCCGATGGAGTAGGCCGTGCCCATGGTGGAGAGAATGGCTTCCTTGGCGGCCACGCCGGAAATGAGGGCCACGTCGGTGCGCCAGTCGAAGCCGAGGGGCCGGAACACGGGTTCCACGAACTGGCCGATGCGGCCGCCCCAGGTGTTGCGCACGGTTTCGGAAGCCAGCGCGTTTTCGGTTTCGGACTTCTGTTCCTCAAGGGCCGCCTTCTGCTCCGTGGCGTCGGCAAGGGCCCGGCTCATGGCGGCATCGGCGGGCGCGCCTTCAAGCTGCTGCTTCAGCGCGGCGATCTGCTCGTCGAGGGGCGCGATTTGAGCTTCGAGCGCGGCGATTTTTTCTTCAAATGGCGCGGACTGCTTTTCGCTGAGCGCCGGGAAGGTGAGCGCGGCCCAGAGAATCACGGAAATGGCCAGAATGACGGTTCCCGCCTTTTTGATGTACATCCAGCCGCGTTCCCAGGTGTGGGTAAGAATGCTGCGCAGCGTGGGCAGACGGTAGGGGGGCAGTTCCATGACGAAGGGCGTGGATTCCCCGCGGAACACGGTTTTTCTCAGGAAAAGCGACACCAGCAGCGCCACGGCCCAGCCGCACAGCGTGACGGCAAACATGATGCCCGCCTGATTTTCCGCAAAAAACGCGGCCGTGAGCATGAGAAACACCGGAATTTTCGCGCCGCAGGTCATGAGGGGCAGGGTCATCATGGTGGCCATGCGTTCCTTCTCGCTGCGCATGGTGCGGGTGGCCATCACGCCGGGAATGGCGCAGCCGCCCGCAATGCCGCCCGCAATGATGAAGGGCATCACCGAAGAGCCGTGCAGTCCGAAGGCCCGCATGACGCGGTCGAGCATGTAGGCCATGCGCGCCATGTAGCCGCTGTCCTCAAGGAACGACACGATGAGAAACATGATGAGAATGAGCGGCACGAAGCTGAGCACGCCGCCCACGCCGCCGATGACGCCGTCCACCACCAGCGACTGCACGAGACCTTCCGGCAGCACGCCGGTCATGAGTTCGCCGAGCCAGCCGAAGAAGTCTTCCACCCAGCCCTGCGGATACGCGCCCACGATGAACGTGGTCCAGAACATGAAATACACCACCGCCAGCATGATGACCGGGCCGAAAATGGTGTTGGTGAGCACCTTGTCGAGCTTGTCGGTGAAGGCAAGGCGGTCTTTGGCGTTGTCCTTGCGAAGCACGCCGTCTTTGAGCACGCTGTTGATGAAACCGAAACGATAGTCGGCAATCACGGCGTCGGGCGTGGTGTCGTGCGTTGAGGAAAGGTGTGCGGCGAGCGCGTCGCGCTGCGCTTCCAGATCGCGGGCGGCGTCGGGGTCGGCCTTGCGTATCTGATCGAGCACCACTTCGTCGTTTTCCAGAATCTTGATCGCGGTCCAGCGGGCGGGGTAGCGTTCGACAAGCAGCTTCTTTTCGCTGATGAGGGCGCTCATGCGCTGAAGCGCGGGGTCCACGTCCGGGCCGTAGGCGAGCACGAGCGGCTCGCAGGGCTTCTGCGCTTTTTCCAGCGCCAGGGCGAGCGCCCTGTCGAGCCCTTCGCCGGAGCGCGCCACCGTGGGCACGGCCCGCACGCCGAAGCGCGCGGAAAGCTTTTCCAGATCAATGGCTATGCCCGCGCGCTTCGCTTCGTCCATCATGTTGCAGGCGAGCACCACGGGCTGCCCGAGTTCGCGTATCTGCACGGCGAGCATGAGGCCGCGCTCCAGCGTGGCGGAGTCGATGACGTCGATCACCGCGCGGGGGCGTTCGACGGCGTTCTCGGGGGCGAGCACGTCGCGCACCACGCGCTCTTCCATGGAATAGGGCGTGAGCGAATACGCGCCCGGCAGATCGACCAGCAGCACTTTTTGATTGCCGCAGCGCGTCCAGCCTTCCTTCTTTTCCACGGTCACGCCGGGATAGTTGCCCACGTGCTGATGCGCGCCAGTCCAGGCGTTGAAGGCCGTGGTCTTGCCGCAGTTGGGATTGCCCGCCAGCGCAATGCGCACGCCGTTCTTCTTTTCTTCTTCGGTAAGGGCGGATGCGCCGGGCACGCCTTTCTTTTCACACATGGGGCAGCTCATTTGACCTCCACGGAAACGAAGTCGGCCTCGCTGTTGCGCAGGGCGATGGTGGAACCTTCAATGCGCAGCGCCACGGGATCGCGCAGGGGAGCCTTGCCCACCACCTGCACGGACATGCCGGGCACGAGTCCCATGTCGCGGATGCGGCGTCCGAGTTCTCCGTGAGCGGTGATCTTGACTATGCTCGCCTTCTGTCCCGGCGCGAGCTGGCGGAGATTCATCTGTGACATGGCGTCCTCCTGAATAAAAATGAAATTCTTTTTCAATAAAAGTTCAAAAAAAAGATTGCGGAAATCCGAAATCGAAAAGACCGTGAATGGAGAGTCCGCCGGAAGGGCGGGGATCTGCCGGAGAGCCTGAGAGTTTTTTCTCATGGCGGATGGAACAGAAATAGTGAAATTGAAAACCGTTGTCAACTTAAAATCACAACAGGCGGGGTTCCGGGCGAAAAAGCGCTGCGGCAGGGGACAAAGCCGGGAGGCGGAAAAGCGGGGCGGCAAAAATTGCGGGGGGCGGAAAGGGCGGCGAGAGAAACGTGGAGGGGCGAAAGAAAAAGAGAGGGGGAAAAGCGGAGGGAGGAAACACCGGCGTGGGCGGGCGAAGAACAGCGACGGAAGTCGAGAGGGGGAGAGGCTGGGGAGGAACTGGCGACGGCGGAGGGAAAATGCGCCGGGGAAAGCAGGCGAGGGAGCAGAGGGAAGAGGGGGGGGAGGGAAGCCGAACCTTGAGAAGTCCTTCCGTTTGCGGGCGGGGAGACCACGGGACGCGGATGCATCGGACAGCCTGCGGGGATGTCGGCAAAAGAGAAAACATCGAAACGAAAGAGGGCGCGCACGGATGCGCAGAGATGAGGGACGGCGCAGGGAGAACACCGCGGAGTCGTGGGATGCACGGAACCTTGGAGCGGTGCGGGAAGAGCGCCGGAGCTTGGCGGAAGGCGACGAGTGGGAAAATTCCGAAGCCGGAAGTTCGGCGAGCGGATCGGCTGGCGGAATGCACGAAACTGTGGAGCGGAGAAGAGAGTGGTGGGGCTGCGGCAAGAAAAAAGGAATCCCCAGAGAGTCAACACGCCGGAGCGATATGCACCCTGCCGCGCCTTTTTTCCGCGCCCGTCCCCCAAAAATAAAAGTTTTAGGAAGGGGGATGGGGGTGCGGGGAAAGGGGGACAGCCCTTTTTCAAAAGGGTGTCACCTTTTCCCCGCAAACTTTTCCATCTCTTTTTCTTCCTCTGCCTGTCGGCGGGCGGAGCAAAAAAATCCTGACTAGTCAGGTACGGAGAGGGCGGCGCACGGAACGCAAAGACCTGCGTCAAGGGGAAGCGGATGAAGGAAAATCCAGAGACATACGCACCGCGGCGCATCCCTTGCCGCACGTTCCTTCCGCGCCCGTCCCCTCAAAAATAAAAGTTTTAGGAAGGGGGATAGGGGTGCGGGGAAAGGGGGACAGCCCTTTTTCAAAAGGGTGTCCCTCTTTCCCCGCAATCTCTTCTCTCCTCTCTC
>NZ_CALUYL010000004.1 GCF_944324995.1 uncultured Mailhella sp. | reverse complement strand
GCGATAGTAGGCGAGCGGCTTTATCACCGATTCGCCCACGGCCTTGAGTCCGTCAAAGTGAATGACGCAGTCGATGTGGTGGACGATCATGATACTGAGCATGGCCGCCTTGTCGCTCACATCGGCTTCATAGGCAGGGATGTCGCGATGTGTGAGTTCCCCGATACGTCTGACGGCTTCCGGGGAGCTGTTGCTGTAATTGTCTACAATGATGACGTCGTGCCCGGCATTCATAAGTTCTACGGCCGTGTGCGAACCTATGTACCCCGTACCACCTGCAAGAAGAATGCGCATTCTATTATTCCTTGGTGATAAGTGTTTCTGCAAAAGTTTATATTGTTTTTTAATATTATTCAAAAATTATAATTATAAAGTTTTATAATGATAAATTATTTACAAATAATTTCACAACAATATTAATATAATATTTATATACTCTATTATACAATATTATTAAATTATTGTATAAATATTATATTAATCAACATATAACTACAATTAATATTATATTAAGTATATAAAAATGTAAATATATACTATTTATAACTCTAATCATAAACTAAATTATTATATTGAATAAATACTTATTAAAATCATATTAAAGTTTTTCGCTATTTTATATGATCCAGCCAGATATTACTTTTCTATACACACTTCTACAGTCTAATAATGCACATTAATATGGCATATATTTATCATAAATCACTTGAAATTCAGGCCGAGACGAAAATTTCAAGTATATGAATTAGAGTTTACCCTTATACACAACAAAATGGCGAAATGCATTTTCTCCATATTCAAACACATAACAATTTTTTCAAAATAATAGTAAAATTCACAATTCGTATCAATATAAGCGTAAATAATATATTTTATATTAATTTATTTTTAAAAGACTATTTTCCCATAAATTCAAAATATAAATTCTTATATTTTTTTCTCTTAGCATCCATTTTACGGTGTAATTTTCCAAGTGTCATAGAAGAAATAATCTTATATATCCAATACTTATATATTACATAATGTCGTTTATATGTTACACCAGTATTATACGGTATAACATGAGAAGGAACCAGGGATGGATTATTTTTTTCTTTATAGGCCAATATATGATCGATTATCCTGATTTTTATCCATGTATGATAGAAAGGTGTTTTTTGTAAAGAAGACCAAAAATACTCTGAAAACTCCATATGACTGTTATACCATGGTTTTATATTTCCAATATAATGAATTATCCATGGATCTTCACTAGATCTACTCCATACTTTATACGCATCTCTAGGCGCATACCGTAAAAGCATTTCTGTATAGCTCCCATTTTGAGCCGGAACAAAATTCCATCGCATATCAATCCATAAGATTTTATCTTCACATAAGATATTGAGAGCGTCCTGATCTTGAAACTGAAATGCCCCTGCTTCGCAAAATTCAAAAAGATAGCGTGTTGTAAAATTATTACGAAATGCTTTTGTATTAATAAGTAGTATCCCAGCATTAAATTCTTTATAGATGTTGCGTAATCGCATATAATTTTTAACGTAATTTCTTCTTTCTTCGTTAAAATTATTTATATTTGCTGCCTCACAAATATCATGAACAGCACCTAACCAATGTTCATCAAGATTAATAGTATACAATTCTGCAATATCACGCCTAATAATAATGTCACTATCCAAATATAACACTTTATTATATTCTATAAATAATTCTGGGATAATGAGTCTAAAATATGTTTCACAGGAGATAGTCGGTGTTTCATATAGATTATACTGTGAAACAATACTCGACATATCGATAAATCGAAGAGAAATATTTTTTTTTCCTTCAAGCATGAAAAAAAATTTTCTTTTTGTCTCTTTGGATAAATTTCTGTTTAAAATAAATATATCGTAATTATTGTCATGAGAAGACACATCTATAAGAGATTGTATACTTGCAGCGCAAAATGTAGAATACTGCTCGCTACAGGAAAAAACGACAGGTATATTATTTTGAGAAAATGCAGGAGAAATCTTTTTTACTATAGCAGTATCTTTAAAAACTACAAGAGGAAGTTCCAGAGATCGTATCTGTTTGTCAGTTTTTAACCATGTATAATAGATACCAAAAAGGCGTTCTCCTAGATGTCCCGGTGTTCTGTAACCTTCAACAGAATAGCTAGACATATCTACACGTTTTTCAAACTCTTCAAGAATATCAAAAAGCCATGCACAATAGTCGTGGAACAATTTTTTATTCATAATAAAAATATTTCCAAAGTACGCTTTTGTCCCGTTTATATAGGCATGAGCTACTTCACTGAATTCAGGATACATTTCATCAATAATATCCAACATGGTATCAATATCGGATATATGAAGAAGATTTCCATCTTTTTTATATTGTTCGTAAACAGATTTTCTATCTACATCCTTCATGTCTGCAGGAATCATAGTAATAATATCATACTGCGAAACTTTATTTTGGATATATTCACAATCATTAAGAAAATGTTCACGGCATGAATTTTCGTCTAAGCGCGGCACAATAACATTACTCCAGCTATCTCTTTTTACTGTATCCGCTTCATTAAAAGAAAGATACCTACGATAATGGCACAAACCATAATAGTCGGCATTTACATTCTTCCATGCCCAATACTGAACAGTAAGCTCACAATAACTTTCACGCTTATCAGATATATTTACACCGGTATCATCACCGATCATATCAGGATTTTCCCGTTTATCAAAACATGCTCCACATCGAACAGGTACATAAATATTGTTATCGATCTTGAAGCTCTCAAGATCTATTCGATGAGAAACAAAAACTTTTATATTCTTTTTCATAAATCACTCCCTTCTATGCTATAACTTCACATGCTTTCGTATAATCATTATTTTTTAATGCCAACAAAAAATTCCTAGATTGAGTATCAAGTATTCTTTTCGTTATATTATACATTTTATTATCAACGCATGAACAAAGATCTATAAAAAACAGCTTCTGTTCTTTTGTCATTTTACAATTTTTAAAGTGCATTATTGCTTGACTAATAAAATGAATAGCATAAAAATACCATATATCTTCATTTGATCCATATTTTTTTAGTTTTTCCTTGGCATATCTACGCGTAAAAATAAAATCATGTCTGCATTTTTTATTTTTTGATTCATTATCTGTTATTGAACCTCCAGCATTTTTTCTGTAAAATAAAAGATGATCAGGCACAATTACTATACTTGAAGCGTTTACTATGCAATCAATATGGAATGGTACATCTTCGTAAATAATACCTGGTATGAATTTTATATTGTATTTTTCAAGAAAACTTTTCCTTATCAACCTATCCCAGGCTGCAATACAATTAACAATTTGCCCTTCTGAGCGAAGGTCAAATATCTTGAATTTCATATGATAATAAAAAATTTCGTCACGATAGTAGCCGTAGGTTTTAGTATCATTAAAAAATAGCTTAAAATTGCAAATAGTTATTTCAGCCTGTGTTAATTCTGCTTTTGTATGAAGCATATCCAACATGTCAGGATGCATAAAGTCATCACTGTCTAAAAAGCTGATATATTTGCCATGAGAATACTTCAATCCCATATTTCTTGCGCTGCTCAGGCCTTGATTTTCCTGAGAAATAATGTAAATTCTATTATCTTTTTTCTGATATTCTTTTAGAATATCAAGACTTCCATCTGTTGAACCATCATTGACACATATAATTTCGAAATTTTGAAATGTCTGTGCAAGAACACTATTTATACATTGATGTAAAAATCGTTCCACATTGTAAACAGGAATGACGACAGAAATCTCAGGAGCTGTATTCACAATAATACCTCATTAATATGTTGACAAAATAACTTCACTTATATTCAGAGCTCGCTCCAAAGCCTGATCCATATTGTAGTATTTAAAGTCTGCCAACCTTCCGCAAATATGCAAATGTTTCAGTTGATTAGCCATAGCGGCATAACGTTTATATTGTTCCTGACTGTTTTGTGTAAGTACAGGGTAATACGGTTCCGTATCGCCGAACGGGTCGTACGATAACGGATACTCTACTTCGTAGGAAGAACCTTCAATGTCTTGCCCAGAAAAATGTTTAAAGTCGACGATACGGGTGTATCCTTCAGCTTGCGGATATGCTACGACAGGGTATGGCTGTATAGATCCTTTTTCCTTGTATTTCCATTCAAAATGCAAACTTCTATAGGGGAGTGGGCCTTCTTTGATGCCGAAAAGTTCATCCAATGCGCCCGTATAGATCACAGGGAACTCGACTGGAATTCCACCGAGCAGTAACTGATTCCCCTCAGCGTTCACCTGAAGATGATTCAGAGCATCAACGCCAAGTTCTACAGAGATATTGGGATGATCAAGCAGATTCTTAAAGAAATGTGTGAAAGAAACTTTTGGCATTACTTGGAATTCGTCATCAAAATATCCTTCATCGTAACTGAAACGCAAGGGAACGCGTTTCAAGATGCTAGGATCTATATCATTAGGTGAGATACCCCACTGTTTAGCTGTGTAAAGACTATAATCCTTTTCAAAAAGGAATTCGGCATAGCTGCGTACCATGGGGTCGGCGCATTCCAATACTTCCACTACTGCTGCACTGCTTCTCCCAGAGAAAACCACAGTAATACGCCTTTTCAGCTCTGCTGCTTCTTCCGGTGCGTAGAAGTCGTCGATAGTCTTGAAATTAAAGGGGGTCGGTGTATAGATACCGTCAATCTGTGCACCGCATATCAGATGAAAATCCTGCCATTCGGCATAGCGACGGACATAGTTTATAATTTTAATATTAGATGTATGAAATGCATGAGGTCCATATTTATGCACAAGTATGCCGTGATCATCTATATAATCGTACATATTACCGCCAATATGATCACGACGTTCCCATATGACAACTTTTTTTCCGGCTTCTGCAAGTTCTCGTGCAATGACACTTCCAGAAAGTCCACAACCTACAACAAGAGCATCCATAGCTTTTCCCGATATTACTTGACCCCAAGTTCTGCTTTCCACCACCGGATTACCCGACTACATCCTTCTGAAAAGCCAACTTTTGATTTGAAGCCCGTGTCTCTCATGGTTAAAGAAGTATCAAACACTGATAAATCCAAATTTACTCCTGTAAAAGGAACCGTTCCAAAAATAAATTCCAGCTGTGGGGCGACAGCAGCTTGCATTTCCAAAAGAAATTCACGAAGTGGTCGAGCATGACCACTTCCGATTAAGTAATTTCTGAAAGAAATACCTTTTTCAGCAATAAGACGGAATGCAAATGCTGCATCATCGATGTAGACAAAGTCATAATATTGTGTTGCAGCGGTAAATTGAGGAGATTCTCCATGTAAACATTTGAGAATCGATGTGTTGATCAAACGCCGACTATGGTCACCTACACCATAAATATTGGTAAGTGTACACCAGATAAAATCAATACCTACCTGTACCGCAAGAGCTTTACACATTGAGTGTGCCGTTAGTTTGGCTGCACCATAAACATAGCCCATGCCAAGACGGCAGTCCTGGGCCAAGGTCGCAGCCAATGTCTCTTGTTCCATGATACTTCCCGCGCCTATGAAGCGGAAACACCCAAGTTTTTTGGCTGTCTGCAGACATTCAGTGCTTGCCTGCACATTCTTCAGTTGAAGAGCGGTATCTATGCGTTGATCTGGAGAGACCCCTGCCCATGCAAGGTGTATAAAAACAGCTTGTTCCCCTGTCGGGATTTTTTCCACGAGAGACGAAATGTTCGCCAAATCGCAGAATACGGGAATGCAGTTCACATTTGAGGGAAGCGTCGCTTCCCGTCCCTCACGCACTACGGCATAGACCTTGTAGTCGTGAGCGAGCAGCTCCCGCAGAACAGCGCCGCCCACAAAGCCGCTGGCACCGGTGACAATGGCTGTTTTCATGCTATTTCTCCAGATACCCGGCAATTTCTCTGTCCATTTCGGCGGGAATGTCGCCGCCTGCAAGCCATACTTTCGCCCAGGCACAGGTCTTTTCCACAGCCTCGGCGATATGCCAGCGCGGCGACCAGCCAAAGGTTGTCTTGATTTTTGTGCAATCGAGCTTGAGGTAGTTCGCCTCGTGAGGGGCGTTCTGCTCTGCCTGATTTTCCCAGCGGGCGTCTCCTCCCCAAGTCTCACAGAAAAGATCCACAAGCTGTCCGGTGGTCACACAGTCGCAATCATCCGGGCCCACGTTGTACCAGCCCGCGAGCGAAGGATTTTTCCACTGAGCCTGCACGATCATGAGATAAGCCATAACGGGTTCGAGAACGTGCTGATATGGTCTTGTGGAGAAAGGGTTGCGCACTCCAATGACTCTGCCCGCCTGCTGCGCACGCACACAGTCGGGAATGATGCGGTCGTTGGCGAAATCACCGCCGCCGATGACGTTTCCCGCGCGGGCCGTACTTATGGGAAGCGTGCCGCCCGCAAAGAAGCTGCTCTTATAGCTGTGCGTCACAAGTTCCGAGCAGCTCTTGCTGTTGGAATACGGGTCGAATCCGTCCAGAGGTTCGTTTTCCCGATAGCCCCAGCACCATTCGTTATTATGGTACACCTTGTCTGTAGTGACGTTGAGAAAGCTCTTCACGCAAGATGAGAGCCGCTCGCATTCCAGAAGGTTTACCGTGCCCATGACGTTGGTTTCGTAGGTGTAACGTGGATCCTTGTAGGAATCACGCACGATGGGCTGGGCAGCAAGATGAATGACGATTTCCGGCTGTGCCCTGTCAAACGCCTCCTTCAGCATGGCGAAGTCTCGGATATCCCCAATGACACTCGTCATTCTTCCTTCAAGACCGGCTATGGAAAACAGATTGGGCTCTGTGGGCGCTGGCAGGCTGTAACCTGTCACTTCCGCGCCCACACCAAGAAGAGCACGGCACATCCAGCTGCCTTTGAATCCGGTATGACCGGTGACAAACACGCGTCTGCCACGGAAAAAGTCGAGAGAAAAAGTCATAGCGGATCAGTCCTCCCACACCTTCCACGGAGCCTTGCCGGAATCCCACATTTCGTTGAGTTCAATCTTGTCTTTCAGCATGTCCATGGGATGCCAGAAGCCGTTGTGCTTGTAGGCCTTGAGCTCACCATCCCGGGCAAGCCCCATGAGCGGCGTGCGTTCCCAGATGGTCTTGTCACCTTCGGTGATATAGTCAAAGATCTTCGGTTCAAGCACAAAGAAGCCTGCGTTGATCCAAGCGGAAGAGGCGTTCTTTGGTTTTTCCTGGAAAGAACGGATGGTACTGCTCTCGTCCAGATCCAGTACGCCGAAACGCCCCTGAGGCTGAACGGCGGTGAGCGTAGCGAGACGCTTGCTCTTCTTATGGAAGTCCACAAGTTTGGCTATATCCACATCGGAAACACCGTCACCGTAGGTGAGCATGAAGGTGCCGTCCCCCAGAATGTCCTGCGCCCGCTTGATGCGCCCACCGGTAAGAGTGCCGGAACCGGTATCCAGCAGCGTGACTTTCCATGGTTCGACGTGCTTGTAATGCACCTCGACTTCTCCTTTGGACAGGTCGAACGTAACATCAGAATTATTGGTGAAGTAATTGGTGAAATATTGCTTGATGTATTCCTGCTTGTATCCGCAGAGCACCACGAACTCGTTGTACCCGTAATGGGAGTATATCTTCATGATGTGCCAAAGTATGGGCTTTCCACCGATCTCGACCATGGGTTTGGGGCGAATGTTCGTCTCTTCTCCAAGTCTTGTGCCGAGCCCTCCGGCAAGAATAGCTACCTTCATAACATCTCCATTATTCAGATGGTTGTATGTTTTGCAGTACTATTGACAATAATAGTTCTATTATATATTATATATTTTTCTTCTCCAACTTGCAATTTTTATGGAAAAAATACACACTATCTTCATATTATTGCAGTTTCCAATATATAAAATTTTTTCAAAACCTTTTAATTTTTTTAACATTGTAACATCTTTTCCTGGAAATTTTCCTATACGTAAGCTTAATAATCCATTCTTTATACTACTAAGTATGTTATTTTTAGGAGTCATATTCCAGTTATACATTGAACGAGCCATTTCATATACAAGTCCTGGTCGTTCCCATGCCTGACAGATGCTTATGGCTGCACGAAAATAAAAAACACAAAATTGTTCAAACAAAGGCTGGTTTTCAGGCAGCAATTCCCATTTTCTCCAGAAAGAATGAATTTCATCAAGAATATGGATATAATCAAAGGCTATGCCTGTCTTTTTTGAATAGGCCATCCCTGTGATAGAATCGGTTCTACGAAAATATCGATAGAGTTTTTTCTGAACAAAACGTACTTTATGATGTAAGGAAAAGAAATTGATGATGAATGCGTTGTCTTCAAAACATAGGCCTTCTGGAAAACGAAGATTAATGCTTTCTATTTTTTCACGAAGAAAAAGTTTATCCCATACAACCATGGAAAAATGGGAAATTTCATCGATAGTTACCACATGGATACCGGAAAATTTCACCTTGAAATAGTCGGAACTCACGTTTTTCAGATTGTTTCCGTCCCTAATAAATTCTTCTGCACTGAAATATACAGCATCCTCATAGCCTGTATGTGCTAAAAGTGTTTTATACATGTCTGGATGGATTTCATCGTCACTGTCCACAAAAGATATCCATTGGCCATTGGCCGCATCCAATCCAGCATTGCGCGCAGCAGAAGCACCACGGTTTCTCTGTGTAAAAATACGAATGCGTTCATCTTTAGCAGCATATCTGTGAAGAATAGATAACGATGAATCTGTAGATCCATCATCTATACATATAATTTCAATGTCATTAAAGCTTTGATTAAGTACGCTATTAAGACATCTATCAATGTATTTTTCAACATTGTATACAGGAATGATGACAGATATAACAGGAGAATACTTGCTCATGATATTTATATATTGTTTTGCTTGTAGTAAGTATAATTTATTTCATGGTGTTAAAACATCCCATGAAACTGCACAGTTCCGTCTGCGGAATCCCCATATCCATCAGAAAACCTGCAAAACTGTGCCGGAGATCCTGAATGCGGAGATCCGGTCTTCCCAACCTGGTGCGCAGAAGATTCCAGGTATAAAAAACAGAAGTGAGACGCTGCCCGGAGGATGAAGCAAAGAGCCACGGCACATCTTTGCGCCGGGGAAGTCTGCGAATGAGTCTGATGGATTCGGTATTCAGAGGAATAAGTCTGCTCTGCCCCGTATAGGTCATCGTTGTAGCAAGAACGGCACGTCGCAGATGCACGTCCTGCCAGCGGGCGTAGAGAATTTCCGACTTGCTGGCTCCGGTCAGCAAAAGCAGATGGATGGCCTGCGCGCTGGGGCGATCGGCATATTCCTCAAGCAGGTGAACAAGCTTCAATGCTTCTGCAGGCGTAAGAATTTCAGGAGCCCGTTGCTGCTTGTTCTTGCGCACGACCATATTCTGGAATGCGGCATCACTCTTGAGCTCTCCCATCCGCACGGCAAAGTTCAAAATATATTTGACGAGCCAGAACAGACGATACTGCGAGCTGGAGGACAGGCCGTTGTCTTCCAAAGTGGAGAGCCATCCCCTGAGTTTTTCTTCGGAAATTTCAGTCAGAGGACAGCTTCCAAGGTAGGGCAGGATATGCCGGTTCAGATAACGCTCGTCGGTCTTCCAGCTCCTCTTATGTTGCTGCACGTAAGGAAGATAGCTGCTCCTGACGAAATTCTCGAACAGACACAGCTTATTGATATCCCTCACACAGTTTGTGATGAGACGATGTTTTCCCCCTGCCATACGCGAGTCCTTTAATCGGAGCGTCCAAAAAGTGTACTTTTTGGTTGGTAAGGAGCGAGGGAAAATTGACGTTATTTTTTTGCTGGAATTTTCGGATGTTCCCTGCTATAGGTCTGGAAAGAAACTGACAGTATTATGAGTGTCAAAAAAGTACACTTTTTCGACATGTTATCAAAAATTATATTGACTTTTTTTCAGTGCCCAAAATGCCAGATCTGAAATAAAAAATTCTTCTTTTTCTTTTCCAGCATGGGCACATCCATACTATTAAAATACCTTCATATTGATCGGATTCGCTTGAAAACACTGTATATAAAAACATAAAATCATATAAAACATATAGATATCACTTCAAAAAACGTTTAAGAGAAGTTTTGGCGCCGTCGAAACTTCTCTTTTTATTATCTTTAAAATTCACAATTCTCTCTCAAATATCACAAAAACCATCTTAGGCTATGGGCATCGTTCAACAGTAAATTCAGTCATTCAGCAAAGATGCAAAAAAGCCTTTCACAGGCAACGAATACGCGATTCACAATGCTGTCATGAAAGCCTGGCATGCTCTTCTTTTTCCCTGCGGTGCTCAGGCGTCCCCCACTCCCCTGCCCTGCTCTTAGAGAATGGGGAACCTGTCGACTTGGAAATGCGACTCACCCCGGAATCCTGTCTGTAGATTTTCAGCACAAGCATCATCCCTAGCCGAAAAACGCTCCGCAACGGATGAGCAACGCCGCCACATGTGTCCGTCGGTATTCTCTGCGCTATCACGGCACAGTGACGGAAGATAACAATAGAAATACAGCCTCGATTTTCCTCAAACAGACCCAACGAAACTCCATCCCCACAAAAGAAGCTCCGCAGAAATAAAAGGTCTTCGGAAAGCACCAAAAGACGGCACGACATCCATCCTGTGCCGACCACAGGAAGACCTCCGCCGTATCTTAAAGAATATACGGATCCAGTGTGGGCTTCCGCGGCAGTGCGATCGCAACGCTCCTGACGATCCTCAAAAAAAGCCGTCCATCACGCCTTCCCCTGTCTGCCTCACATTCCCGCCAGAGCCAGCCCAAAACTTTGCGCCTCAAGTTTTTTCAGACATTATGCTGTCGAAACCGCACTATCAAAAAAGTAAACATTTTCTTAAACACGTCTCAAAGCTGCTCCTCCCGCTTTCAGGTTGGAATATATTAATTTTTTCTTTTTATTATAAGATATTATCAAAAAAATAATCTATTTTTGCCCCCTGGTGCTTCTTGGGATGATTGACAAAAAAATTGCTTTATTCATATATAGCAATAAACAAAATTGGAAAAAAATATGAAACAAGCTCTCGACTCCTCCTTCTCCCCGGTCTATGCCCGTCTGTACCGGGAACTTGTGGCCAAAATTTCTTCAGGCCAATGGAAGCCCGGAGAACAGCTTCCCACGGAGCGTCAGCTGGCGCAGGAAAATCAGCTCAGTGTCGGTACCGTGCGAAAAGCCATGGAACTGCTCGTCCAGGCAGGCTACTGCTACCGGATTCAGGGCAAAGGCACCTTTATTTCCGACTATGCCAGCAGTCAGACCAAGTTTTTCTATAAATCTCGCCACTCTCTGTTCGACAAGGATGTCGATATTCTTCCCCGTGAAGTCGCCGTCGAGGAAATCCGACTGCCTGACGACGTGGCTGGATATCTGAACTGCGCCCCGCAAAGTCGCGGCATTCAGGTGCGGCGCACGCTGCTCGGCAGAGATGAAAACGGCATGTTTCCTCTGGCCTGGTGCGTTTCCTACTTTCCCTATGCCGAAGCCTCCGCGCTCATGGACATACCGTCCGACGACTTTGTCAAATATCCCCTCTATCTCATTCTGGAAAAACACTGCCATCTCTCCACCGTGTTCTGCGACGAGTTCCTGCAGATATGCACGGAACTGCCGGCACGCGTACAGGAGGCGCTCGGTCGTCCTCGCCACACCGTATGTTTCGAGATGAGCATGGTTTCCTATACCTTCGGCAAAATTCCCTTTGAATTCCGCCTGAGCTACATGCTCAACGAATCGACCGGAATGATCCGCAGGCATGACTTCCGTCAGTAATCTGACAACACTCAACGCACCTGGAGACTGTTATGAACAAGCTGCTGTCGTCCTTACTCGTCGGCACTCTCCTGCTTTTCGGGGCCGCGCCCGACACACAGGCCGCCTTTCCCGAAAAACCCGTCACCATCGTCGTCAGCTTCGCTCCCGGCGGAACCGGGGATCTGACCGTCCGCATGCTGGCCAATCCGCTGGAAAAAATTCTCGGTCAGCCGGTAGTCATCGTGAACAAGGGCGGCGGCGCAGGCATGCCGGGCTTCGAGTACGTTCTCAAGTCGAAGCCGGACGGCTACACCATTTCCGCTCCCGGCGTCGGCGCCTGCATTTCTTCCGCCATGTTTCTCCGCAACAAGACCTACAATTTCGACGACATGTCCATCGTCGGCGGCTACATGCTTCTGGACCGCATTCTGCTCGCCAGACCCGACAAGCCCTACAAGACCTGGCAGGAATTCATCGACTATGTGAAAGCCAATCCCGGCAAGGTGTCCGTCGGCAGCGGAGCCTCTCAGGAAGCCACCGAAGTGCTCCGTTCGTTTGCGCTGAAAAACGGTCTGGACATCAACTTCGTCATGTACAAGAGCGGCGGCGAGGCCTCTGCCGATCTCATCGGCGGACACATCGACGCCTGTGAGCTCGGCGTAGGCACGGCCGCCTATCAGGCTGCGCGCAAGGGCGAACTGAACGTTCTGCTCAACCTCGGTCTCAGCGACATTCCCGACATTCCCAACGTGCCCAAGCTGCACGCCGATCTCGGCCATCCCTTCTACGCCAGCCTGAGCTACGGCTTCATTCTGCCCAAAGGCACCCCGGAAGACATCCGCGCCACGTGGGAAAAAGCCCTCAGGCAGGCCCTGAGCGATCCGATGGTTCAGCAAAACATGCTGAAGGCCGGTCTGACGCCGAAGTTCATTGCGCCCGCGGAATACCGTCCCATGCTTGACGAAACGACTCAGAACCTCGTGAAGCTCGTAGAGTACATCAAAGACGCGAAAAAATAGCGAGCCTTTCAGCTTTTCGGAGTTTTCATGAACAATGACAGATGGATCGGGCTGGGATTTCTTGTCCTGTGCGCCCTTATGTGGTTCGTCATCATTCCCGGGCAGACGGAAGGAGCGGATGAGGCATTCGTGCCGAGACTGACGGTGATCGGCCTTGCCGTTCCTTCCCTCATCATGCTTCTCCGTCGTCCGCAGAGCGTGACGCCGCTGAACTTTGATCCCGGCGCCTTCGCGCGTTCCACGCTGCCTGTCCTCGGCCTGTTTATTGCCTATATCGTCGGGGTGAGCTTCGTGGGATTCTATGTGTCCACGGCCTGCTTTCTTGTCCTGTCCCTGCTTCTTTTCGGCGAACGACGGGCGAAAACGCTGATTCTGGCCCCCGCCGGTCTGCTTGTGTCCGTCTATGTGGTGGTTTCCGTGTTTCTCAACTTTCAGCTGCCTGCCGGTCTGCTTATCTGAGGAGCGCCTATGAGCCATATGCAACGTCCATCCGACAACATCTGCAAGGCAGAAGGAGCAGCGCATGTTTGATCAACTTATGGAAGCCCTGGGCATGGTGCTGCAATGGCAGAACTTCTTCTGGGCTCTGTTCGGCGTGACCTTCGGCATCATCATGGGAGCCATCCCGGGGCTGAGCGACAACATGGCCATCGTGCTGCTTCTGCCCTTCACCTACTACCTCGGTCCCATTCCCGGCATCGCCATGCTCATGGGCCTGTCCAAGGGGGCCAACTTCGGCGGCTCCATTCCCGCCATTCTGTTCAACATTCCCGGTACGCCGCAGGCCATGATCACCACGTTTGACGGGTATCCGCTGGCAAAAAGCGGAAAAAGCGGCAAGGCTCTCAAAACGGCCCTGTTCGCCTCCGTCACCGCCGATACCGCCAGCGACCTCGTGCTCATCTTCCTGGCGGCTCCCGTCGCCTCCGTCGCGCTGCGCATCGGCCCGCCCGAGTACAGCATGATTCTGCTGTTCTCCCTGGTCATCATCAGTCTGGCCGCCTCCGGCAGTCCCTGCCGCGGCCTCATTGCCACATGCCTCGGTCTGCTGCTCTCCACTGTCGGCTGCGATCCGGAAATGGGCACGCCCCGCTTCAACTTCGGATTCATCGAGCTGGCGGAAGGCATAGGCATCATGCCCATGGCCATAGGTCTGCTGGCCTTTTCCGAAGTGCTTCTGCAGGCGGAATCCTGGTACAGGGATCGCCGCTCCGGCAAGAAACTGGAGGAAGTCCGTCTTTCGGCCAGGGGAACCGATGCCGACAGACTTACGCCTGCCGAAATGAAGCAGTGTCTTCCCACCATTGCCCGCTCCACCCTCATCGGATCGTTCGTGGGCATCGTGCCCGGCATAGGCACGACGGTAGGCGCGTACCTCAGCTATATCTGGAGCAAAAAGAAGTCCAAGCATCCCGAGATGTTCGGCAAGGGCGCCCTGGAAGGCATAGCCGCCTCCGAAGCCGGCAACAATGCCGTGAACGGCCCCAACCTCGTGCCTCTGGTCACCCTCGGTATTCCCGGAAACCTCGCGGCGGCGCTCATTCTCGGCGGCTTCATGATCAAGGGCCTCATTCCTGGACCCCAGTTCATGGAAAGCAATGCACCCCTGCTCTACGCCCTGTTCATCGTTCTGCTCATCAGCAACCTCTACACGTTCGTTGTGGGCGCAGCCTTCATCCGCTGTGCAAGAAAACTGGTCTCCATTCCCAAGCCGGTGCTCTTCAGCGTTGTTCCCATGTTCTGCCTCATCGGCTCGTACGTGAACAACAGCAGCCTGTTCGACATATGGCTCATGCTCGTCTTCGGCGTGCTGGGCTATGTTTTGACCAAGCTGAGAATCAGCCTGCCGACCATGATCGTGGCCTTCTTCCTGGGATCTCTGCTTGAGCACAAGATGCGCCAGAGCCTGCTCATTTCCCGCGGAGACTGGACGGTCTTCCTCGACAGACCCATCGCCTGTGCATTTCTGCTGCTCACGGTGGCCATCATTCTTCTGTACATCGTGCGTCACGGCTTCGGCAAAAAGAAACAGGCCTGAGCCGGCAACCTCATACGCAAGGACATTTCTATGAAATTGCAAGCCATGGAAACGGATTTCCTCATCATCGGCGGCGGCAGCGCCGGCTGCATCGCGGCCATGCATGCCCTGCAGCTGAATCCCGATCTCAACGTCACCATCTTTGAAAAAAGCGACATCGTGTACGGCGGCTCCATTGCCCGCGGCATGGACGCTCTGAACATCGTGGCCATTCCCGGACAGACCACGGCGGAACTTTATCTGGAATCCGTGCGCGCCATGACGGCGGGCGTGGTGGACGCCGGTCCCAGCTACGTCATGGCCGAACGTTCCTATGCTCTGCTCAAGGAAATGGAAAGCTGGGGCGTCACCTTCCCCAAGGATGAGAACGGCCAGTACAAGACGCTGAAATATCATGTCAAAGGCAAGTTCCAGACGGCCATGGACGAGCCCGAGCTCAAGGCCATGCTGGTGAAAAGAGCGCTCGATCTCGGCACGCGTCCCGTCAATCGCGTAATGGCGCTGCGTCTGCTCATGGACAACGGCCGCGTGGCGGGCGCCGTGGGCATGAACGTCCGCACGGGCCAGATGGTCGTATGCAAGGCCAAGACCGTGCTGGTGGCTTCCGGCGGCGTGAGCCGCTTCACCCTGCCCAATTCCGAATATCTTTACGGCGTGTACGACTATCCCGGCAACACCGGCGACGGCTTCGTCATGGCGCTGCGCGCGGGCGCCGGAGTGACCGGCATGGAATACACCCAGCGCACCATGCTCATCAAGGACACCAACATGCCGCTGCTGGCCATCTGCGTTTCCCGCGGAGGCAGGGTGCTCGACTGCGAAGGCAACATTCTGATGGAAGGCGAAGTGGCGAACACCAACGTGATGAACGAAGCCTTCACCAAGGGTCGCGGTCCCGTTCACATTCAGCTCAGCCATCTGCCCGAAGAACGCATCCGCGAGATCGAGCACATACTGTTCACCACGGAACGTCCGGTCAACGAGCGCTTCTTTGCCGGTCGTCACATCGACTTCCGCAAGCAGGACATCGAGCTGTGGCCCACGGAATACTATCTGTGCGGCGGTCACGGTCTTGCGGGCATACGCGTCAACGAGCGCGCCGAAACCGCCGTGCCCGGACTGTACGCGGCAGGCGACGTGGCCAGCGTGGCCAAGCAGCATCTGACCGGCGCGTTCGTGTTCGGCGAAGTTGCCGCGGAACAGGCCGTGAAGTACGTGGCCGAAGCCCCGGACACCGCCATCAACGAAAACGACGTGGCCGCCGTCAAGGCCGAACTCGACGAACGTTTCACGGCCAGAAACCGCGACATCGACGTTCACGATCTGGAACGCAAGGTGCGCCGCATGGTGGCCGACTATCTGGTGTCGCCCAAGAACGCCCACAAGTTTGAGCTCTGGCAGTACTGGTCGAAGACGTTCCGCGAAGACATCAAGCACGTCGCCGTACACAACGGACACGAACTTTCCAAGCTCTATGAAGTGGAAAACATTCTGCTGTGCGCCGACTGTTCCGCCGTTGCCGGAGACTTTCGCAAGGAAAGCCGCTGGGGCGAAAGTCACTACCGCAGCGACTATCCCCAGCGCGACGACGCCAACTGGAAGTGTCATGTGGTCATCAAGATGAAGGACGGCAAGCTCAATGCAGAAAAGGTCAGGGTTTCGGAACTGAATGAGGAGGTCTCCCTGTGATGAACGACAGCAATATCGCCATTGACGTTTCCAAATGCCTTGCCTGCGGCAATTGCGTTGACCGCTGCATCATGGACAATCTTCGTCTGGTGCTTCCTCCCTGCCGTCAGGCTTCCCTGCTGGACATCAACTATCAGGGCATCCTGCGCCTTGCCGCTCAGGGAAACATGACCGAAGCGGCCCGCGAACTGCGCCGCTGCACGCCTTTCGGCGGCTTTCTTGCCGCTTGGGGCGACGCTCCGGCTTCCCGCGCCTGCTCCCGCGGACACAGCGGCGGCGCGCTGAACTTTGCCGGCATTCTCGCCTATCTCGTGCGCACCCAGGAAGACGCCGTGTACGGCCCGGCCGATCGTCTTCCCCGCTCCCACAAAAAAGCCGTGGTGGCAGGCAGCGACGCGGCCGCCCTTCAGGCCGCCTTTTCCCTCCGCATGGGCGGCCACGCCGTCACCGTTCTGAGCGCTTCGCCCTGCCCCTCGGTGGAAGGCGTGCCCGCTCCGGTTCTGGAAAAGACCATGACCATGCTCAAGGGCATGGGCATAGCGTTTGAAACGACCGACGCCTTCAACGTCGAAGAACTCTGCAGGATCTTCGACGCAGTCATCCTCACCGGCGCTGCCGCGGACGGCATGAGCGCCGACGAATACGGATTTGTCCGCGACAACCTGTTTGCCGTCATCGGCGGCGACAGTCGGAATCCCATGCAGGCCATGGCCGGAGCAATGCGCGCCGCTCACGCCGCCCGCAACCTTCTGGAAGGCTTCAGCGTGGACTATGAAGGCAACCAGCGCGTGGCCCGCGGTCTGGAACGCTTCCACGGCCTTTCCGAAGAGCAGGAAGACGCTCCCGAGGCCGCGCCCGTGGTCTGCTCCGGCGACGGCTTCACGGAAGAGGAAGTCAAGGCCGAAGCGTCGCGCTGCCTCGGCTGCGGACGCCCCGTCGAGCGCAACATGACCTGCTGGTACTGCCTGCCCTGCGAAGTCGTATGCCCCACGCAGGCTCTGCATGTGCGCATTCCGTATCTGATCCGCTGATGCGCGTCTGACGCGTCTCATCAACCTGACAAGGCCGGCACGCCCCAACGCGCCGGCCTTGTCGTTTCTTTGCCTTTCTTCCCCGTTCCGCAAAAGCCTTTCGCCTCTGCGTCTTCTTCGCGCCCCCGCCGTCACGATTTCAAGGCGAATCGTCCACCCTGCCATAGATCAGAAAACAAAAGCTTCTCTGCGGCCATCCGCCGCATTGCTATATTGAGCATCTCCTTCAATCTCATCAAAGGATCATGGAGATGTTGTCATCCCGGCACATTATTGCTCTTCAGTCTGTAAAAGGTCTTGGAAACATCAGCGTCAAGCGCATTGCCGACCATGCTTCAGAAGACGACATTCCTTCCGACGAGGCGCTCTGCGCACTTGTCACGACGTGCATTGCGGAAAAAATCATCACAAGAGTAAAAAACGTCACGGCGGAATCCGTGCGGCAGGGGCTGGACGCCTCCGACCGCATCATGGAAAAAGCCGCCCGCAGCGGGGTCGGCATTCTCTCCTACGGAAGCGACAACTACCCGCAGGAAATGCTTTGCGCCGTCAACTGCTCCGGCAGACCCGACATTCCCCTCACGCTCTACTGCAAGGGCAACCTCGAAGCGCTCCAGCACCCCGGCGTGGCCGTCATCGGCACCCGCCATCCTTCTCCGGCCGGTCGCAGGCATGCCGAATACTGCGGAGAGCGACTGGCGGAAACGGGCTGCAACATCATCAGCGGCCTTGCCGCGGGCTGCGACGCCGCGGCGCATCGCGGCGCGCTCTCCTGTCCCGGCGGCAGAACGACGGCCCTGCTCGGGCACGGTCTGGACACCGTGTATCCCAAGGAACACGCGTCGCTGGCCCGGGACATTCTGGAGCACGACGGACTTCTGATAAGCGAATATCCTCTGGGGACCCGGGTCACGCCGTTCACGCTGACGGCCCGGGACCGTCTTCAGGCCGCGCTTGCACGGAGCGTTCTTGTCGTGCAGGCCTCCGCCCAAGGCGGAACCATGCTGACCGCCCGCATGGCGCTGGCCGCCGGAAAAGCGCTGTTCTGTCTGCACTACGCCGCCGACGATCCGGCGGAGGAAGAAAAGACGCAGGGCAACCGCATGCTGATACAGGAAGGCGGAACGGCACTTGATCCCCGACTCTTTGCCGACAACATTCTTGAAATTCTCAACACCTGAGAACGGCGCGAGGTCCCGCAGGCTGTCGAAGCGCCGCACTATGCGGCGCTTCGACAACGCATGTCAGGCGGAGCGTCCGCCCCCATTTCTGAAACGGCCACGGCGTGAAGAGACGCCCCGATCCGGCAATCCGGCGCGTCATTTCCACCGCTCGGCCGACGGCCCCTTTTCCGAAAACACGCGCCGACAAACATCGGAGGCCGCGCCCTGCAACACCGGCCTGCAAGCCCCTTGCCCTTCACAGCGCCGTGCGTGCCCGCCTCAAGCCCTGCGCCGCGCACACCACGTCCAGCACCCGTTTCAGCTCCCCTTCCCTGTTCAGATCCACAGGCACCAGCCTGTCCAGACAGCCGTGAGCCGCCAGCTCGGCCTTTTCCGCTTCCATGGCGGCATCGTCCAGCCAGAAGAAATCACTGTTCCAGTCCAGCGCTTCCGTTTTCAGCGTCGTCCACGCTGCGGGCCTGACGCTCTTCTCAAGCGCGGAAACGATGTCCGCAGGCAAAAACTGCCCGAGATAGTATCGAATCCAGGGCAGATCCTCCAGGCTGCGGCAATGCGTGGTCAGCCAGAAACAGTCGAAAAGACGCGTCGCCTCCGCCACAAACTCCGCGACGCCGGGCGCGGCGCGCTTCCGACGGACGGTCAGAAGCACGCCGTCCACATCAAGATAAAGTCTGGTCATGCCATCGCCGCCGACTGGAGAGAAAACTCCAGCATCTTGCCTTCCAGAGGAAGATGCATCCAGCACCGGCACTCGCGCCCCATGTCGGCAAAGGCCTGAAGATATCCGGCCATCTGCACGGCATACGCCTCCTGAAGATGCTTCAACAGCGCCTCGTCCGTCGCGAACCGTGCATAGTCGCCGCACTTGTGGTCGATGATGAGACACGGACCGCATGTTCCGTCCTCATGCCGCAGCTCCACCAGCATATCGACGCGCATCGTCCGGCGAAGCTCGCCTTCCGGCGTTTCCCGGCAAACTTCCAGCGGCCACTCCGTGCGCCAGACCAGCCTGTCGCCCTCGCGCCTTGTCCGCGCGGGCTCCCAGCGCTTCTCCACCTCTTCGCACAGACGCTCCGCCGCCTTGTCCAGCCAGGATTCCGCGTCGGGCCATATCGGCGTCTGCTCATTCCACAGCGCGCAGAACGCCCTTCGCCTCTCCATCCAGCGGCCCGAGCTCTGCTCGCGCTCCCGCTTCTCCCGGCTCATGCCGAACCAGAGCGTCAGCCAGGCGTGAATCATGTTGCCGAGTTCGCTGCGCGCAACCTCGTCCGACGCCGCCACAGGCACGGCGTCGGCAAAACGCCACAGCGACAATGCACGGCTCTCCGGCACCTCTTCCGCAATATTTTCCTGCACCGCGCGCTCCGGCCTCGTCGGAAATCTTCCCGCAGACAGGCCATCCGTCGCCTCTCCGCCGCTCTCCTCCGGTTTCAGCATGCGCACCAGGCACGGCTCACCGAAAACGTCGCCCTCGCCTTCCTGGAGGCTCTGCACCGCATCCGCAGCCTCGGCGTTCAGAAAACAGGAAAGTCCGCCCAAAAGCACACCTTTTTTGTCACTGAAACGGCCCGTCACAATCAGCACGCTTTCCGCCCGGGTCATGCCCACGTACAGCAGACGCAGCTCCTCGCGGAGACTGGCCTCGCGATACCTGTCCTCCGCGCTCTTCACCGCAGAGGCCAGAGGCTCATATGCGTCGGGAACAGAAAGATCCTTTTTCTGGAGACACGCAAAAACGGAAGGCAACCAGAACAGCTCCTGCGCGGAAAGCGGATCGCCCTGGGGAGCCTGACTGTCCGCATGCACCTTCACGCCCCACGCGGAACCTTTGTCCGGCGCAAAGCTGAAGCCGTGCAGCAGCACTACCGGCCTCTGCAATCCCTTGGAAGCGTGAAGCGTCCATACCTGCACTGCGCTCTCGCCGCCGGAAGCCATGCCCGGCTTCTGCTCCTCCAGCCAGTCGAACCAGCCGTACATCGTCACCGGCTCGCGCCTGCTGTGCATGGCCGACTCGTACTCCTTCGCCAGCACGCGCAGCGCTTCCAGATTGGCGCGGCGCTCCTGTCCGTGACTCCAGGACGAAACAAGACGAAACGCGTCCGCAACGTCCATGACTTCGTCCAGCAGTTCCGAGGGCGTCAGCACCCAGGCCCGCTCATGCAGAGCGCGCAGCGCCTGCCAGCAGGAAATTCCCTCTTCCAGCTTCCGCGCGGACGCCGCTTCAAACCAGTCGCCGCCCGGATGGAACAGATGATACAGTTCCGCAAGATCCAGCTGACTGCCCCATCCGTCCGCGGCCACACGGCAGGCTCGCACACACAGGCGCACTTCCTCCTGATCCAGCAGTCCCTTGCGCGACACGCAGGCCCGCAGGCCGAGCGCTTCCAGCGCGTCCGCCACGCTGCAACAATCGTCTCCCGTGCGGCAGAGCACGGCCACGTCTCCGGCCTGCACGGCGCGGAACTCGCCGCGCTCCTTGTCGTACACGAGCGTTTGTTCCTCCAAAAGACGCTTCACGGCGCGTGCCACGGCGGCGTCGCAAACCTTCTTCGCCGTCTTCGCGTTCCCTTCCACAAGCCAGAACTGCAAAGAAGAAAGCTGTTCCGCCTGCTCCCTGACCTTCCGCCTCGCCTCCGGCGTCATGTACGGCGCGTCGGACGACTCTTCAAGATAGCTCTGAACCGCAAGTTCCTCGTCTTCCTTCAGCAGCGCGTCGCGCAACGGCGCATTCACGGCGTTGAAAAACGCGTTGGTGAATCGCAAAATCGCCGGAAGCGAACGATGACAGACCGTCAGATCCGCCCTGTTCCAGCCCTCGGTTCCCCGACGCGTCAGCTCCGGCGCGGCCCCGCGGAAGCCGTAGATGGACTGCTTGTCGTCGCCGACGAACACCACGCGGCCGTCCGCGCCGAGAATGCGGCAAAGACTGTTGAATATGCTCAGCTGCATGGGACTCGTATCCTGATACTCATCCACCAGCAGCATGCGGAAGCGTCCGCGAATCCGATCAAGCACCGCAGGTTCCCGCAGCGCCTTGACCGCAAGCTGCTCCATGTCGGCAAAATCCACCACGCCGGACTGCTGCTTGAGAAGCTGAAAACGTTTCCGGCAGTCCTCGGCAAAGCCGAACATGCGGCGGATCAGCGTCATGACGTCCCGATGAAACTCCGGCGTCGCCAGCGCTCTGAGGCCCAGTTCCGTGAGTTCCTCCCCAAAAGCGGCGTTTCCGCTGTCCAGGGGGCGGCCCATCAGAGAAAACCAGTCCTTCCAGCGCATGTGCCCTACCGGCAGACTTTTCACGAAGGTATGATACGCCAGCGCCTTCTTCGCCATCGCTCCGGTTCTGGTGCTTTTGACGTAGTTGCTCAGATCGCGCTGCTCCTCCCAGGCCGCCCGCAGATCGCGCTCCACGCTCTCCAGCGGCTCGCCGAGGCCGTTCACGCACGCAAAATACCGTTCCATCTCATGGCAGGAACGCTCCGCCATTTCCTCAAGACGCCGTTCCATGCCGCCGGTTCTTGCCGCCGTCAGTATGGCGTGCGCCGTATTTTTCCACTGATCTTCGGGCTTCGTCTTCTTCTCACTGTACTTCACCCTGTCCAGACCGAACGAGGAAAACAGGGCGGCTGCGTCGCCGTATTCCTCCACGAAGGGCACGGACGCCTGCTCGAACATGGCCTCGGCGTCTTCTTCGGAAAGCTCGTCCGCCCGGGGCGAAATGCCCGCTTCCAGCGCGTATTCCTGCAAAAGCCGCAGGCATACCCCATGCACGGTTCCTATGTACGCGCCTCCCACCCGGGAGGCCATGTCGCAGGCCCCCTGCCGGTACAAAGCGGCACAAATGCGCTGTTTCAACTCGGCCGCCGCCTTGCGGGTAAACGTGACCGCAATGATTTCTTCCGGCATGCAGGGCCGGCATCCCCCTTTTCCCTCCAGAGCGTCCATGTAGCGCCGCACCAGATCAAAGGTCTTGCCGGTTCCCGCGCTGGCCCGGATGACAAGTTTTTCCACTCCGCTCATACCGACGCCTCCTCTTCCGCCGCGTCGCGCTTCACGCCGTCCCGGCGTCCGCACAGAAAGCGGAACGCGCAATATGTGCAGGTCGAATCCTGCTTCTGTTCCTCGTGAACGGCAAGCACCCCTTCACGCATGGCCGAAAGCGTCGCCTCCAGCGCCTCGGCCACCTTGTCCCACTGCTTTTCAAGATCCGGCTCCGCTGCGGAATCCCCCACGCGGACAATGTCCGCCAGAGGAAGCAGCACATACCACGCGTCCCTCACGTCGGCCGCGCGCTCTCCGTTTTCCGCGCCGTGCTTCAAAAGATACTGATACGCCGCAAGCTGCGCCGCCATGCCTTCGTCCACGCTTTTCCGATACGCCGACCGGCGCGACCATTTCATGTCCACAATCAGCGAAGGCGACGCTTCCCCCGCCCGGGCGAAGGCCAGATCGTATCTTCCGCGAAGAAGAACGTCCTGAAATTTTGCCTGTGCCGTCTGCTCGGCGCTGTGAAAACGATACCCCTCCCTGTCGGCGACGCTCATGAAGCGGCTCAGCGCTCGATGAAGCGCCGCGGCCATGCCCCTCAGTTCGCCGCTTCTGCCCGGATGCGCCATGCGGGCCCCGCGCACCCTCGCCTGCTCCCGCAGCAGGGCAAGCAGCGTTTCTTCGTCGGGCGTCGCGCCCTCCCGGAATACCTGCTCCGCCGCCTCGTGAGCCATGTTCCCCTTGACCACGGCGTCCGGGAGCAGCGACTCTTCATCGTCGGAGAGATGCAGCACGTATTGCAGATACCAGCGCAGGGGGCAGGCCAGCAGCGTCTCAAGCGTGGAGGGAGAAAGGCTCTCCGGCATCTGCAAATGCCGCTTCCGGTCCGTTTCCGGCAGAGCCGCTTCCAGCTGTGGAAGATCCTCCCGCTCCTGACGCCAGAATCCGCCGAAGCGCTCGTCCACATGTTCTTTCGGCGTATCCGCATTTTCTTTCTGCCTGTCCGAACCTGCCAGCACCTCTGCGGCCGACACCGGCTCGGGGAACGGCGAACGGATACCGAGACTTTCGACCGCGGCGTCGAGCCGCAGCTTCAAAGGATGCGGCGCCGTCTCTTCCCCCTGACGAAAACGCGGCGTCACCATGATGAGACGGCGCGCGAAAAAGAACGGACGACTTGCCGCTTCCTCCTGAAAACGACGTTCGGCCTCCACATCGGAAAGCGCAAAGCCCCGCGTCTCCAGCCATGCCCGCTCCTCCCGGCTCCAGGCAACGGATTCACGCGGCGCTGCGCCTTCGTCCACGGCGTTCCACCACACCACGGTGTCCGCCCCGCCCCAGAGCTGACCGGGCTCGTCCAGCACAATCCAGGGCATGCCCGGAGACGTTCTGCGCCTCTTTTCCCCCTCGCCGAGCACGGCGTCGATCACCTTGTCCCATTCCGGCGCGGACATCTCTTCCCGCATGTCGGCCACCGTCTCGCCGAGGCGCGCGCAAAGTTCCGCCGTCATGTGCAGTTCCGAATTTTTGTCGTCCCGGGCAGCCTGCGCGGCCCACTTTCCCAGACGCTGCGCCAGAGCGCGAGCCTTTTGCGGATCGACCATGCCCTTTGCCGCGCCGCCTTCGGGCACGATCCAGCTAAGCGCCGTCCTCAGGCGTTTTTCTTCCCCGCATCCGAGCTTTTCCGCTTCGTCCCAAAGCTTCCGCCACGGCCCCGGCCACGACTTCGGTTCCTGATCCCAGGCAAGCTCGCTCTCCGACGCCTTCAGCGCGTCCAGAAATCGCCCGGCCCAGAACTTCGGCACCGGACTTGCGGGCAGCAGCAGAAACTGCCGCAGCGTTTCAGGATCAAAGGGAAACAGATGCAGACGCAGATACAAAGGAAGAATCTGCTCGAACGGCCGCCCCTGCGCCCGAAGGCACGCGCCCGTGTCCGGCAGGCCGCAGCGACGCAGCGCGCCGTCGAGCTCGACGCTCTCATCCGCCCGTATCATCACGACGCGGCCGAGATCGCCCGCATGCCGATGCCGGGCCAGCGTCGAAGCCAGCGCCTCAGCCGCTTCCGTCGTAAAATCCGCCTGCAGAATCATCAGGGAATCGTCGTCATTTCCGAACGCCGTCTGCTTCGACTGAGCTCCGTCAAGCAGCGCAGCCGCCGCGCCGAGGCGGTTTTCCGCAAACGCCGCGAGCCTCGCGGTCTCCTCAACCTCCACGCCGTTCTTCTTCAAAAGAGAAAACAAACGCTTCCACGGCGCGCTCCAGCAGCACAGGGGATGAGCAAGACTCACGCGCGACACGCCGTCGATGCCCCAGGCGTCCACGGCCCGCAGCACCCGCTGAAAGCGATCCGCCATGCCCGGAATCCCGGCCCGCCCCAGCAGCGCTTCCAGACGAAAAAACTCCGCAAGCCGCGCAGGTGCTGCGTCTTCGCGCTCCGCCGAAAGCGCCGCATCTTCGAGCGCGCCCGACATCTTCAGCTCGTCGCGCATGGCAAGGACGCGCCTTGCCGTGTTCCACGCGTCGGCCTCAAACGCCCGCGCATAAAACGCGTCGGGACTCTCCGCCGTCCGCTGCCGGAGCAGCTGCTGCACAACGGCAATGCGGCGGCTTCCGTGAACAACGCGCGCAGGAAGTCCCAGCTTTTCTTCCAGAAGGGACAAAAAGCCCGCTTCCCCCGTCACATGAACGCCGCAAACGGCCCTGCCTTCGGCTTCCGCCGCCTCCAGTGCCCCTGGCCACGCATGACCGTCCATATGACGGCCGAGTATTACCTGCATCCGACACGCTCCTCACTGTCTGCGCCGAGCCTCGCGCTTCTGCGCATGTTACGCTTCACGATAGGGCTTTTTGCCGCGCTCTGCCACATCAAAATCAGGCTCCTCTTGATTTCGGCGCAAAATAGCGCCATGCTCCTGCGGTACATCCCTTTCTTCGAGGACAACATGACGCGCTCCACGCCAGAATTATCGGCCGCAGGCTCCAATCGTCTCGTTCGACTGCTCCGCATCGCTCAGGAAATCCGATGCTCCCCGCAGCAGACGCAGGAAGCGCTGCAGAAAAAATTCGGCATCAGCCGCAGTCAGTACTACAAGGACAAGGCCGCGCTGGCCGAAACGGGCTTCTGCTTCACCTTCAACCGCAAGACGGGCTTCCGCATCACGGAAGACAGACTCACGCCCATCACCGGCCTCACGCTTTCCGACAGGCTCGTGCTCATGTTCGCGCTCGAATACCTCAGCAGCGAAGGCGACGGAACCCTCGCCGCCCTGGCCGTGGAAACCGGACGCAAACTGGCGGGCGGTCTTTCTTCGCCCTTCCGAGAACAGCTTCAGCAGTGCTTCGATTCCTGCATCACCTCCAAGGTGTTCGGCGCGGAACCGGAAGTGCTCCAGACGCTGCAGAAGGCCGTGTACGAAAACCGCCGCGTGCGCATTTTCTACACGCGCGCCACGGACTGGACGGAACGCTGGCGCACCATTGATCCCAGACGGCTGTACATCCGGCAGCACGCCATCTACGTGTATGCCCGCACGGCCGACGAGACGCCGCCCGCCTGGAAAATCTTCCGGCTGAACCGCATCAGGAAGGCCGAACCCACGGACATCTGCTTTTCCTGCGAGTCGCTGCAGGACGACGGCTTTGCCGACAAGCAGCAGAACTCCTTTGCCGGCGTGTTCGGCGACACGCTCTTCGACGTCACGCTGCGCTTTACCGGCAACGCCATGCACTACGTGCTGGAACGGCAATGGCATCCCAGTCAGCAGATACGCCGCTCCGCTCATGAACTGCTGTTTTCCGTGCGCGTTTCCGATCCTCAGGAAGTGGTGCGCTGGGCCAGACAGTGGGAAAACGAAATGGAAGTCGTCTCCATAACGCCGGTCAGCGAGGAATAGCGTTCTGCGGTCCGCCCCCGGGCTTGTGCTCCGAGCGCAAAACTGCGCGCCCCGGAGCGGACGCTTCCGCCGGGGGCCTTTTCCGACAGCGCCGAGTCGTCTCTTTTCAGGCTATTGCGCCACGCTCTCCTACTCAACCTTTGCCGTCAGCGCCGGGCGCGTTTCGGCAAAACCGGGCGTATGCCAGGCATCTGCGGCAAGCGCACCCGGACAGCCCGCCGCGCCTGCCGGACGAAGCCGGACAACGAGCGCGCCGACAATTCTGCTGGAATCAGAACTTCCAGTATTCGCAAGCGTAGGAGAGCATCAGCACCATGACCACCAAAAGAATATACACAAGGCTCATTTCTTCCATGCCGCGGGAATATTTCTTCATACGTCTTTTACCACTCAATGTTTCTTTATACATGACTTTTTAGCATATGCCGGATATATCTTCCGCGCCGTCCACAACAGGGTGGACGAAAAAACGCCGATGCGCTCTTCGACAACGACGGAGCGCGGCGGTGAGTTCCGCCTCATGCGCCGTCCGGCAGATGCGCGGCAAGACCGCCCGCAGCCCGGACAGCAGAGACAGGTATTTTCGGAAGCGGAACAGAAACCGGGCAAGGAGCGCCCGTCGCAGAGCAGATGTTCCGACAGTCTTCTTACTATAGACGTTTTAGCAACAATGTAAACTGCGCCCCTGCCGCGCGAGTCCGGCAGCGCCCCGGCGCGTTTCCCTCAGCCGCTGCGTCGGCACGCCGCAGGCTCCCCGCCTCGCCCACGTCCCCGAAAAACGCTTGGAAGCCGCGCCGTCTTCCTGCTCCCCACGGCGCGGACTTCCCGCCGACAAACAAAGCGCCTGCCCATGCGCGCGCTGCCGAAGCTGCGCCATTCCGAACGCGACGGCGGAGCTTTCAACGACGCGCGCCGTTTTCCCGCCGACGTTGCATTCCCTCTCCCGACGCTGTACCATGATCGGCATGCCCGGCGACGACGCGCCGTCGGACGGTTCAGCAAAGGAGGCCCCGCGTGCTCTATCCCATGTTCGTCCGCCATCAGCCTTTCGGCGGTTTTTCCGGCGAACTTCCCGATCTTCCCGGATGCGTCCCGGAGGGCGACACGCTGGAGGAGATGCTCGACAACGTGCAGAGCGCCGCGCTGCTCTGGCTTGAGGAACGCCATGCCTCTGTGCTGCCCGAGCCTTCCGCGTCGGAAGATTCCGACGACGCCGACTGCCCGCCCATGCTCGTGGAAATTCTTCCGCCAGAGTCGCCGCAAACCAGCAACGACTGACGCTCTGTCACAACTTCGGCCCGCCCGCGCTTTTCAGGCGTTGCGGAGCGCCGCGTCCGCGGCCTTTGCGAGAATGCGCCCCGGTCTCTCCGTCCGGGCGTCTCAAAAAAATCTTTGCCATGGAAACGTTTATTCTGTCCCACGGTTCCCTTGACTGGAACCCGCCGCTGGCCGCCCTGTGGACGGCCATTGCCGCGCGCTCCGGAAGAGCGGATCCCTTCAGCTGCACGCCTGCGTGGCAGCTCTCCTTTCACGACGCCTTTGCGCCCAGACGGCGTCTGTTCATCCATGTGGACGAAGAAAACGTGCTGACGTTTGCGGAGCTCACGCTGCTTTCCGGGCACATTCTTCTCGCGCCCGTGGAAGCGCACTGGATTTCCGCAAGTCCGCTGCTGGGCCCGAATGCCGACGACCTTCTCGTGCGTATGCTTCCCGCTCTGGCCGACTTCTATCACGGCGCGCTCCCCTGCCTGCTCCTCAGCGGTCTGGAAGAAGGCAACGACCTTTTTCCCCGACTCTCCCGCCGCACGGCCGACATCTTTCATGTGCTGCCCCAGCCCGCCACGCTGCAGCGCAGCGCCTCGCTCATGGGCGGCATGGACGGCTATCTTTCCCGGCGCTCGGGCAACTTCCGCGCCAAGATGAAAAAGGCGCGCCGCAAGGCCGCGGAAAACGGCGTGACCTTTGAACGCGTCGTGCCCGCCACGGTTCAGGAAGCCGACGCCGTCTATGCGCGCATGGTCGCCGTTGAGGAACGAAGCTGGAAAGGCAGAGAGCACTGCGGCATGACGGAACCGCCCTCGCTCGAATTCTACCGGGTGATGATGCGGCGACTTTCCCTGTACCGCGGCGGCCGGGTGATGTTCGCCGCGCAGGAAGGCAAGGACATCGGCTTCATTTTCGGCGGCATGGCCGGACGCTTCTACCGCGGGCAGCAGTTCAGCTACGACGCGGATTATAAAACGCTTTCCATCGGCGACCTTCTGCAGATGGAACAGCTCGCCTGGCTATGCGAGGAAAACGCCGTCCGTTACGACATGGGCATGAGCGATCATCCCGCCATGGCCTACAAAACGCACTGGGCGGAGCTGGAACAAAAACTCCTCGCCTGGCTGCTCATCCCAAAAGCACGGCTGTAAGTAAACGGAGTGGATGGCGTCGCTCGGCTCCAGAGCGCTCCGCGGCGCTCCTGGCCGTCGTATCCCGAGCACTCCGAGAAGCGGCGTCTGCGCGTCCTTTCACGACAGGCCCCGCGCCCGGCGTCCGACCGGACACTTCCGCTTTTCTCCGAGCTCCTTTCGACAGCCCCTCCGTCAAGGCGCTCTGCTCTCTCCTTCCCTCGGATTTTCCTGACAAAATCACCGACGACGGCAAAAACGCCGAGCCTTGTCCGCAGATGGAACAGAAGCGCAACACGGCGTTCTCCTTTATTTTTTCCGAAGATGCGCAGCTCAATTCTGGATTTCTTCCCCTCTTTCCTCTACACTTCTTTTCAGAAAACTCGCCGCGCTTTTGTAACCCTCTTTTCTTCGGAGGCTGTTCATGAAAAAATGGCTTATCGCTCTGGCGGCTCTGATCGTCCTGCTGGCCGCAGGCGTCACGATTCTGTTCTTCTCCCTCAATTCCATTGTGGAAAAGGCCGTCAACACCGAAGGCCCCAAAATCACCGGAACGTCCGTGCATCTGGACAAGGCGGACATCTCGCTCTTCTCGGGCAACGGCGTGTTCCGCGGCTTTTCCGTGGGCAATCCGGCCGGATTCAGCGGCCATGCGGCCACGGTGGGAGCCGTCGCCGTCGATCTCGACACCTCCACGGTGTTCAAGGATGTGGTCGTCATCCGCAGAATCGCCGTGGACAACCCCGAACTCGTGTATGAACTCGGCAGGAAAACCAGCAACTTCGACGTGATTCTGAAAAACATTCAGGACTACGCCGACAGTCACGACGAAGGCGCGGCCTCTTCCGGCGGCGAGACAAAGAAGGACGACGAAAAGTCCACAAAGAAAGTCATCATCGACGAGCTCATCATCCGCAACGCCAGGGCCACGCTCAGTGTTCCGATGCTCAAGCTCTCCGTGCAGGTGCCTCTGCCGGAAATCCGCCTCACCGACATCGGCCGGAAAGAATCCGGCGCGAGCTTCGCCCGCACCGCTCTTGTCGTGGTGAAGGAAGTTTCCCGCACGCTGGCCGAAGCCACCGCAGCGCAGACGAAGAATATCGGCTCCACGCTGCTGAAGGGCGGAGAAACCGTGGGCTCCGATCTGCTGAAAGGCGGCGAAAAGGCCGGCGACACGGCAAAGAACCTGCTGAAGGACGGTCTCAACCTTTTCAAGAAGTAACCCTTGAGCGCCTCGGCCGAATCCGGCTGTTGATCCCGCTCCGACAACCTTTTCCCGTGCCCGCGCCTGAGGCAAGCTGACGCTCTCAGGCGACGCAAGGCGCGCCGGAAAGAAGGCGCAACGCTCCAAAACAGGCGAAAAAACGCCCCTCACGTCTCAATGACGCGCCCCCTGCGGCCCCTGTCCGTTCTGCGGACAGGGGCCTTTCTTTTCACCTCCCGAAAAACGCCGTGAACTACATCTATAACAATCAGAAATTACTTGTTTTTTATAAAATTCGTCTGTGCGGCACACGCTATTCCGAAGTCGCCGCGGCGATGATGCCCAGGGGCACGGTCACGGAAGAGCGCGACAACGCGCATCAAAGATCAGCCCTCGAAACGCCTCTCCTCAGGCCGCGGCGAAGGATGAATGCGGCGTCTTGCCACGCGCCCCGCACTGGACTAGCATGACAGCCCGCACCCGTGCCGTCCGGCATGTTCACCCCGACCTTCATCTTTTGCCATGAACTACAGAAAAATCCTTCTTCTTTCCCTGGGACATCTTTCCTGCGACCTCAATTCCCACGCGCTGCCCGCCCTGCTGCCCTATCTTGCGGCCGCTCACGGCTTCGACTATCAGACCTGCGGCTTTCTCGCCTTCGCCTATTCCGCCGTGGCCTCGCTGGTGCAGCCGGGCCTCGGCCTGCTCGCCGACAAAATAGCCCGCGGCTGGTTCATTCCGCTCGGCATTCTCATGGCGAGCATGGGCATAGGCGCTACCGGCTTTCTCTCCAACGAATACGCCATGTTCGTCTCTCTGGTGCTCGGCGGCATAGGCGCGGCGGTCTTTCATCCCGAGGCGGCACGCTACGCCAACATCGTGTCCGGCGATCACAAGGGCGTGGGACTCAGCATCTTTTCCGTGGGCGGCAACGGCGGCATGCTCGTAGGACCGGTCATCGTCATGCTCGCGGTCGGCGGCGTTCCGCTCGGCGGCATGACCCTGGGCGGCTTCGGACTGCACGGCACCGCAGCCTTCTGCCTGCTCGGCGTCGTCATGGCGTCGGTGCTGCTCTGGCGCGTTTCCGCCTGGGACATGGAGGCCAGAACGCCCAAGGCCGCGCAAAGCACCGGCTCCGCCGCCAACGAATGGGGCTCCTTCGGCATCCTTTCCGGCTGCCTGCTCACCCGCATGGGCCTCACCGTGGCCTTCACCACCTATCTGCCGCTCTACTGGCAGGGCGTGTTCCACTCGTCCGTGTCCACCGGCAACCTCATGCTCGTGCTGTTCTCCATCTTCGGCGTGGCCAGCAATCTTTCCGGCGGCGCGGCCGCCGACCGCTGGGGCTTCCGCCGCGTCATACGCTGGGCCTCCTTCCTCTCCCTGCCCATTCTCGCCGTGTTTCCGCTGGTGACCAGCCCGTGGCTGGCCGGCGTTCTGCTGGCTCCGCTCGCCATCGCCCTGTTCGCGCCGTTCAGCTCCATGGTCGTGCTCGGTCAGCGCTATCTCTCCAAAAACATGGGCTTCGCTTCGGGCATCACCCTCGGGGTGGCCGTCAGCGTGGGCGGCATGTTCGCCCCCGTGCTGGGCCGGGTCGCCGACCTCTGGGGCGGTCTGGCTCCCGCCATGCATCTGCTCACGCCTCTGGCCGTCATCGGCGCGGTGTGCGCCTGCTTCCTCCGCGAACCGAAAGCAAACTGATTCTTCCGCGGCACCTCGCCGCGCGCACGAAAAAAGGCGTCCGTCCGTTTCTCCCCTCGGAAAAACAGGCGGACGCCTTTTTCAAACTATGCGTTCGTTCCCGGCGCGCCCAGCGCCCCGAAACGCCGCGCTGCGCAAAAAGCGCGCCGCTCAGGCCCGCGTTCTGCGCTTTCTAGTCTTGAAGCTGTGCTCGGCCAGCCAGCCGAATTCGCTCAGCCTTTCGTCAACCTTGTAAAACAGCGTATCTCGGGCAAAGGTGCCGTCCTTGCGGCGACGCCCCACCGGCATGCCGGTAAGCAGTTCCATGGCTTCCGAGATGTGCGTCACGGGATAGATGGCAAAACGCCCCTCGCGCACGGCTTCGACGACCTTGTCGTCCAGCATGAGATGTTCCACGTTGTCGCGCGGAATGATGACGCCCTGCTCGCCCGTGAGTCCGCGGCGGGAACACAGCTCGAAGAAGCCCTCGATCTTGCGGGTGACGCCGCCCACGGCCATGATCTGCCCGGACTGACTTACCGCACCGGTAAAGGCCAGAGACAGGCGGATGGGCACTTCCGACAGGGCGGAGAGCAGCGCCGCGAGCTCCGCGCCGGACGCGGAATCGCCTTCAATGCCGCTGTAGCTCTGCTCGAAGCAGAGGCTGCCGGAAAGCACCAGCGGCTTGTTGTGCGCAAACTGCGAGGCCAGATAGCTTTTCAGAATCATCATGGCCTTGGTGTGGATGGGGCCGCCGAGCTCCGCCTCGCGCTCAAGGTCAATGATGCCGCCGTGTCCCACGCCCACGGTGCAGGAAATCTGATGCGGCAGGCCGAACTCGTAGTCGCCGCTCGTGGTCACGGCCAGACCGTTGACGCAGCCGACCTCGGAACCCGACGTGCGCAGCTTGATGACGTCGCGGTCGTATTCCTCCATGAAGAGTTCCTCGACAAGATCGGAGCGATGCCGACGCGCTTTCAGCGCCGCGTTCAGACTGGCTTTGTCCACCACGGACTTGCCCGCCATGGCGGCCGTGGCCGACGCCTCGATGAGCGTTTCGCGCATGAGCGGAAAACGCAGCGTCAGCTTCCGGTGATCCTCGCACAGCTCCGAGCCGTGATCCACCAGACCGGCCAGCGCTTCGCGGTCGAACGGCAAGAGATCGGCCTCGTCCATGATGCGGGCGAGCTGGCAGAGCCACGACCGCACGGACGGCGCCGTGCGCTCGGTTTCCGAAGCCATCTGTGCCTTGATCTTGAACTGCTTGGCAAAACGCTCGTCGCGCTCCAGCAGCATTTCGTACAGATCCTCCTCGCCCACGAGCACCACTTTCAGATTCAGGGGCATGGGTTCCGGCTCTATGCCCTTCACGCGGGAGGTGTCGTTGAAGTCCGGGTCTTCGATGCGGGCCACGCCGGAGCGCAGCGCGCGCATGAGTCCTTCCCAGGCGGGGCCGTTGGCCAGAAGATCGTTGGCGTGCAGCACCAGATAGCCGCCGTTGGCGCGATGCAGCGAACCGGCCTTGATGAGCGTGAAGTCCGTGACGAGCGCGCCCATTTCCGATTCCCTTTCCACGCAGCCCAGCAGATTGCCGTAGGTGGGATGATCCTCCACCACCACGGGCGCGCCGCGCATGTCGCCGTTGTCCACCAGCACGTTGACGCTGTAGCGGTACAGATCCGGCTCCTGCGGCGCGGGGCTTTCGCCGTGCCCCGGCAGGGACGGCCCGTCCTTGGGCAGAAAAAGCTCCAGATGATCCAGCACGTCGGCCCGAAGATCGTCAAAGAACGTGCGCAGCGCGTCGGTCTTCTCCTCGCAGCCGGACAGGCGGCAGGCCTTGTCCGCCACCGGCGAGACCAGACGGTTCAAGAGATATTCCGCCGCCTCGCGCTCAAGCTGACGCTCCTTTTTCTGAAAGCCCTTTTCAAGCTCGCCCATCTTGCGGACAAAGGGAGCCATGCTCTGCAGCAGCTGATCCGCTCTTTTCTTGAACTCCCGGCGCTCCAGCGCGTCCAGAAGCGACACTTCCTCGTCGCTCAGGCGCTTGCCTTCCTTCATGGGAAACAGCGACAGCGCTCCCTGCTCTTCGGCTTCGAGCGCAAAGCCCTTTTCTTCGGCCATGCGCTCAAGTTCCCTGACCATGTTCGAGCGCGCTTCGCGGAACTCTTCGCGTCCGGCGCGGCGCTTGCGCAGAAACACGTCGGAATCAAGCCGCGCGGGCAGCTCATCGCGAAGCTGACGGAGCGCGTCGGCCAGCGCATCGCGCATCTGGCTGCCCTGTCCGGCAGGGAGCTGAATGAGAACGGGCCGATCTTCGTCCTTGAAATTGTTGACGTAAATGACATCCGGCGGCGTGGCTTCCCGACGGGCGAGCGGTTCGAGAAAATCGCACAGCATGTAGGTGCGCCCCAGATCGGGCGAGCCGGAAAGGTACACGTTGTACCCGGAATTGCGGATATGCACCGCAAGCTCCAGCGCGGCCAGCGCCCTGGGCTGCGCCGGGCGACGGCGTCCGCCCCGGGGAATGGCGCGGCTGTCCTCCCACGGAACGCGTTCCGCGGGCCAGCTGGGGCGCAGCTTGTCCGCAGACAGCGGCGCTATGGTGCGAAGCGCAGGACTCATGCCTTTTCCCCGTCTTCTCCGTTGTAAAGTTCAGCCAGAATGCGATCTGCGCCTTTGGAAAGCAGTTCCTCCGCCAGCGCGCAGCCCATGAGCTCCGCCTGTTCCGGCGAGGCCTCGGCGCGTCTGAATCCGCGTATCACCGTTTTGCCGTCCACGCCGGCCACCAGCGCGGAAAGTTCCAGCTCGTTGCCGTTCAGCACGGCATGGGCCGCAATGGGCACCTGACAGCCGCCGTCCAGACGACGCAGGAACGCGCGCTCCGCAGAAACGCACAGGCGCGTGGGCTCATGCTCAAGGAAGGAAAGAAGCTCGCGCAGATCGGCCCTGTCTTCACGCATTTCCACACCGAGCGCGCCCTGTCCCACGGCAGGCAGCATGTCCGGCGGCGTGAGATCCTGCTGGAAGGTGGCGGAAAGTCCCAGACGCTTGACGCCCGCGCGGGCGAGAATGATGGCGTCGTACTGCCCTTCCTTCATCTTGCGCAGACGCGTTTCCACGTTGCCGCGAAGCATGGCCACGCGGATGTCGGGCCGCAGCGCCAGAACCTGCGCCTGTCTGCGCAGGGAACTTGTACCGAGCACGGCCCCAGCAGGAAGAGCGGAGAGTTCCGCATAGCGCTCGGAAAGGAAGAGATCGTTGCACACTTCCCGTTCCGGAACCGCGCCCAGAATCAGCCCCTCGGGCAGCACCATGGGCACGTCCTTCATGCTGTGTACGGCGATGTCCGCCGCGCCGGAAAGCAGCGCCTCCTCTATTTCCTTCACGAACAGGCCCTTGCCGCCCACCTTGGCGAGGGGCACGTCGAGAATGACGTCGCCCTTGGTCTTGAGCACGAGCAGTTCGACTTCCAGATCGGGATACTGCGCCGTGAGGCGTCCCTTGACGTGTTCCGCCTGCCAGAGCGCCAGCTTGCTGCCGCGCGTGGCAATGATGATTTTTTTCATAAAAACTCCAGAGTTGCCGGAACCGACGCGCCTCAGTTTTTATCAGGACGCCGTCGGGTCTTCCGTCGCGCCGGGGGCGCGGCCCCCCGCGGGGAAACGGCAGAATGAATGACGCCGGCTTGCCCGGCAGCTCGAATTTTGCCTGCTTTCCGGAAAAACGCTCCGCGCTTCCTGGATGCGCCACGCCGCCGCGAAAATACTCCGCGAAAAAACGGCTTTCCCTCCGCACGCCGACGCAGACGTTTCCGACGCGTCCGGCGCACTGCCTTACGGCTGCGGACCCGCTCCGAACAAAGACAAAATCATGGACGCGATGCACCCGCGTCGCGTCCATGAGGCATTCAGAAAAAACGCTGCGTCGCCGCAGAAAAACAGGCTATGTTCCCGCAGACTAGTGACCGCAGCTTGCGCAGTTGCCGCCGGAGCATCCGGCGCACCCGCCGCCGGACGCCGGAGCCGAAGGAAGATCGAAGGAATCGGGCGTTCCGTCGGCCAGACGGCAGGAGCAGCGGGAAATCATCTTTTCCGTGTCCGTGGAATGGCACTTGGGGCAGGAAGGCTTTTCGTCGCCGAAGACGAGATCCTCAAAGGTATGATTGCAGGCTTTGCAGCGATATTCGTAAATAGGCATGGAATCAGGCTCCTTTCGGGCCCTCGCTGAGGGCCTGAACATTCTCGAAGAGATAATGATCGATAAGCTGACACAGAAGGTGCATGCACGCTTCGTGCATTTCCTGGATCAGCGGAGTATGCGAATGGGGTACGTCGAGCAGATAGTCGCACATGGCGGCCATTCTGCCCCCGCCCTTGCCGGTGAGTCCCACCACCGTCATGCCCGCGGCGCGGGCGGCTTCGATGGCCTTGACGACGTTGGCGCTCCCGCCCGACGTGGAAAAGGCCACCAGCACGTCGCCGGGACGGCCGAGGCCGGACACCTGACGGGAAAAGACTTCTTCATATCCGTAGTCGTTGCCCACGGCGGTCAGCGTGGACGTGTCCACCGTGAGCGCCACGGCGGGAAGCGAGGGGCGTTCCATGAGAAAACGACCCAGAAGTTCTCCGGTCATGTGCTGGGCGTCGGCCGCGCTGCCTCCGTTGCCGCAGACAAGAATCTTGCCGCCGTCGGCAAGACTGCGCGCCATGCGGCGGGAAGCGGCGTCGAGCACGGGAGCGGCGTCGGCAAGGAAGCGGCGACGCAGCTTCGCGCCCTCTTCCGCATGTTCGTGGATGATTTCAAGAGCTGTTTTCATGATGCTCCATAAGCGCTTGACGTGAGCGGCTCTCGCCGCGACTTTCAGAGAAGGAACCATACTCCAAAGCGCCGACACTGACAATGGCCGGGGCCCGCCCACGGCGGGCACGCGTCCCTTCCCCGCAGAAGAGAAATAACGTTCCCATGCGCTTCGGCAAGGGGCAAGACCGCCTTTTTCCGCAAATTTCTCCGAGCTTTTGCCAAAAGCCGCAGCCTTCCGGCTCCCGGCGGGTCCGCCGCCGACATCCGGCCGTTGTTTCAATTTTCCATTGCGCGGGTTTGTTCTTTAGAGTACAAGAGCCTTTGTCCGGTCCGCCTTCCGGCGAGCGCTCCTTCGCCGCGCCGTCCGGGCGGCCATTCCCCGCCGTTGCAGGCGATTTCAAGGATGTTTCATGCAGCCCATCTCCCGTCTTCTCATTCTTCATAAGGACAACCCTCAGCCGGAAAACGCCGGGCGGGCCCTGATTCCCTGGCTGCGCTCCCGTCAGGTGGAAGGCGTGCTGCTTTCCGCCGGCGCCGACGCCATGACCATGCGGGCCGAGGCAGCCGCCAGTGACGCCGTTCTCGTGCTCGGCGGCGACGGCACCATGATAGGCGTGGCCCGCCGTCTGGCCGGCATACGCACGCCCCTTGCCGGCATGAACTTCGGCAGGGTGGGCTTTCTGGCCTCTCTTCCCGCCGAGGGCTGGGAAGAACCTCTGGCCGACATGCTGCAGGGCCGATGGGAGCTGGAACGACACCTCACCCTGCACTGGCGCATCCTGCGGCGGAAGGGAGACATGCTGGAGCCCCTCAGCGAAGGCGTGGCCATCAACGACGTGGTCACCGCGCACGGCGTGGTCGCCCGCGCGGTTTCTCTGAGCCTGAACATCGACGGCGTCCACTTCAGCACGCTGCGCTGCGACGGCGTCATCGTGTCCACGCCGCTCGGCTCCACCGCCTACACGGCCTCCGCAGGCGGCCCGCTCACCATTCCTTCCATGAACGCCCAGCTCGTCACGCCCATCTGCCCCTTTGCCGGGGGCTTTCCTCCCATCGCGCTGCCCGCCTCTTCCTGCATCCGGCTGGAAGCCTGCCGTCAGGGCGATCAGGTACTGCTTTCCGTGGACGGGCAGGAAAATCTGCCGCTGGACTTCGGCGACGTGCTGGAAATCCAGGGCACGCCCGATCAGCTCCACATGCTCGTGAGCGACAAGAACTGGTATCTGCGCCGCCTCATCGATCGCGGCATCGTCACCTCCGGGCCGGGCAGACGGGAAAACGGCTGAAAAAGCCTTCCGCGCTCCGCCTCGCCCGGCGAAAACGCGCGCCCTCTCGCCCTTGCCCCTCGCCGAGGCAGGGCGCAGGCCGCAAAAATCCCCGAAGATCTTGCGCCGCATCGTTTCCCGAAGACGCGGCAGCTTGCCTTCCCTGCGTTCGGCGACTCCCGCGAACCTTCCGTCCGACAGCGAAACTTCCTCCGCTCCGCGTTCTCAGTTTGCTCCCGCGCCTCGTCGGCGCCATCCGGGCCGCCGCCCGCCCTGCGGCAAAAAGCGCCCGTCGCGTGTTCCGCCGCTTTGGCCCGTCCGCGGTCGCCTCTACCCGGCCGCCTCTCCCTCCCGCGACGCCCTGAACGCGCACCCGGGTTTCGCTTGAGCCCCGCGCCTTTTAATGATAGCAATACAGATTCCTCCATTCGGAGCTTTGTTTACCAGCTATTTTCAGGGAGTACCCCATGTCTGCATACGAGGCTGTCATCGGCCTGGAAGTACATGTACACCTGGCCACGGCCAGCAAACTTTTCTGTTCCTGCCCCAACTCCTTCGGCGACGAGCCGAACACCAACGTCTGCGAAGTGTGCTCCGGCATGCCCGGCGTGCTGCCCGTGCTCAACCGCAAGGCCGTGGAATACGCCACGCGCATGGCCCTCGCCATCCACGCGCAGATCAATCAGCGCTCGCAGTTCGCCCGCAAGAACTACTTCTACCCCGACATGCCCAAGGACTATCAGATATCGCAGTTCGAGCTTCCGCTGTGCGAACACGGCTGGCTCGACATCACGGTCAACGGGCAGAAGCGCCGCATCGGCATCACCCGCATCCACATGGAAGACGACGCGGGCAAGAACATCCATCCGCAGGGCGAAAACTTCAGCTACGTGGATCTCAACCGCGCCGGCACCCCGCTCATCGAAATCGTGAGCGAACCTGATCTTCGCAGCGCCGAAGAGGCCGTGGCCTACCTCAAGAAGCTGCACGCCATGGTGGTGAGCCTCGGCATCAGCAACGGCAACATGGAGGAAGGCTGCTTCCGCTGCGACGCCAACGTGTCCATCCGTCCGCGCGGCGAAACGAAGCTCGGCACCCGCACCGAACTGAAGAACCTCAACTCCTTCCGCAACGTGCAGCGCGCCATCGAATTTGAAATCGCAAGGCAGTCCGATCTGCTCGACGACGGCGAAAAGGTGATTCAGGAAACCCGCCTCTACGACGCGAACCGCAACCTCACCGCCCCCATGCGCAGCAAGGAAGACGCGCAGGACTACCGCTACTTCCCCGACCCCGACCTTCTGCCCGTGGTCATCACCGACGAGGAACTCGCCGAATGGGCCGCCACGCAGCCCGAACTGCCCGAAGCCCGCATGGCCCGCTACATGGGCGAACTCCAGCTGCCTGAACAGGACGCCGAACAGCTCTGCTCCGATCCGCATCTCGCCGAGCTCTTTGAAAAGACCTGCGCGCTCGGCGCTCAGCCCAAGAAGGCGGCCAACATCATGCTCGGCATGCTGTTGCGCGAAATCAATCAGACCGGCGTCAGCAGCGCCGACCTCAAGATCACGCCCGAAGCCATCGCCGAGCTTGTCACCATCATCGGCAACGGCACCATTTCCGCCAAGATTGCCGCCGACATCTTCCCCGAGCTCATGAAGGGCGACGTCATGCCCACGGCGCTCGTCAAGGAACGCGGCCTCGTTCAGGTTTCGGACACCGGCGCCATCGACGCCGCCGTGCAGAAGGTGATCGACGCCCATCCCGCCGAAGTGGAAGCCTACAAGGGCGGCAAAACCAAGCTCGTCAGCTTCTTCGTCGGCCAGGTCATGCGCGAAATGCGCGGCAAGGCGAATCCCGCCATGGTCAACGAAGCTCTGGCCCGTCTGCTCGGCCAGAACTAGCGCGCAGTCACGGCGTTCCGCCCCCCGGGCGGAACGCTTTCCCCGGACACTTCACTTTCCCTATTGCCATGAGCGACAAAGACTGGAACAACGACAACGGACTCGACAGGCTCGATTTCGGAACGCCCGCCCCCGGCAGGAACAAGAAATATTCCAGGCCCGCGGCGGAGGACGACTCCGACAGCGAACTGCTTTCTCTGGACGCTCCCGGAAAATCCCGCAGAAAACGCCGCAAGGGCCGCGGATTCTTCGGCACCATACTCTATCTTTTCGGCACGCTGGTCGTGCTCGGCGCGCTGGGCGCGGCCGCAGGCGGCTACATGCTGTATCAGTGGGTGTCCGACGATCTGCCGAGCTTCAGCAAAATCGCCGACTACCGTCCGCCGCTGGTGACCACCGTGCTCGCCCGCGACGGCAGTCTCATCGGTCAGCTCTACCACGAACGGCGTTTTCTCGTCACGCTCGACCAGCTTCCCAAGTTCGTGCCCATGTCCTTCCTCGCCGTGGAAGACGATCAGTTCTACAATCACCCCGGCGTGGACATCAAAGCCATCGTGCGCGCGGCCATAGCCAACTTCCAGCACGGCTCCACAAGGCAGGGCGGCAGCACCATCACGCAGCAGGTGGTCAAGCGCCTCATGCTCACCCCGGAAAAGAGCTACGAACGCAAGCTCAAGGAAGCCATTCTCGCCTACCGTCTGGAAAAGCAGCTCAGCAAGGACGAAATTCTCACCCTCTACATCAATCAGATATTCCTCGGCAACAACGCCTACGGCGTGGAAGCCGCCGCGCGCGTGTACTTCGCCAAGAACGCCAGGGATCTCACCATTGCCGAAGCCGCGCTCATCGCCGGTCTCGGCCAGTCGCCTTCCGCCTACAATCCCTACCGCAATCCCGAAGCCGCCCAGAACCGTCAGCGTCACGTGCTGCGCCGCCTGCGCGACCTCGGCTGGATCAGCGACGCCCAGTACGACGAAGCCATCAACCAGAAGCTCGAATACAAGGCCATGCCCTCGTCCAATCCCGACGGAGCCTGGTACATGGAAGAAGTGCGCCGCCTGCTCGTGGAAATGTTCTCGGAAGAGAACTGCAAGAAAAACGGCTACGACTTCGGCATCTACGGCGAAGACGCCGTGTATGAGCTCGGCCTCACCGTGCACACCGCCATGGATCCCGTGCAGCAGAAGGCCGCCAACGAAGGTCTGCGCCACGGTCTGGAAGACGCCACCAAGCGTCACGGCTGGCTCGGACCGGTCAAGCATCTCGAACCTTCCGAATACGCGGACTTTCTCAAGAAAAAGGACTTCCAGCTCTCCGATCTCGACGACGACGGCTGGGCGCTCGCGCTCGTGACGAGCGTGAACAAGTCCGGCGCGGACGTGCTGCTCTCCGAAACGCAGCGCGGCTACGTGAGCGTGCGCACCATGAACTGGGCGCGCAAGCCGAACAAGCGCGTGGCCGGTTCCGTCACCGCCGTGGTGATGCGCGACGCCACAAAAGTGGTCAAGCCCGGCGACGTCATCTGGGTTTCCCGCGACAAGACTCCCGCCGCGCCCGCCAAATCCCAGAAGAAAACGGGCAAAAACGTGACGGAAGCGCCCAAAAACGCACAGAACGCCGTGCTGCGTCCCCATGAAGCCGTCATTGCCCTGCGACTCCAGCAGTATCCCGACGTGCAGGGTGCCATGGTGTCCATCGAACCGCAGAGCGGCGACGTGGTGGCCATGGTGGGCGGCTACTCCTTCGGCAGCTCCGGCTCCCAGTTCAACCGCGTCACGCAGGCGCAGCGCCAGCCCGGCTCCTCGTTCAAGCCCATCGTCTATTCCGCGGCGCTCGACAACGGCTTCACTCCCGCCTCCATGCTGCTCGACGCCCCCATCATCCTCATCGACAAGTGGACGAAAAAAGCCTGGCGTCCCGGCAACGACGACGGCAAGTTCAACGGCCCCATGCCGCTTTACCGCGCCCTCGCCCGCTCCCGCAACCTCTGCACCGTGCGCGTGGCGCAGCAGATGGGCGTGGAGCACATCATTGCCCGCGCCAAGGCCCTGCGCCTCACGCCCGAGTTCCCGGCCACCCTGTCCATCAGTCTGGGCGCCGTGGCCGTGTCTCCGCTCAATCTGGCGCAGGCCTACACCGCCTTCGCCAACGGCGGCAAGGTCAGCTCGCCGCGCTTCATCACCAGCATTCAGGGCCCCTGGGGCAACACCATCTATGAAAGCCAGCCCGAATCCGTGCAGGCCATCACGCCGCAGAACGCCTACGTCATGGCCAAGCTGCTCGAAGGCGTGGTGAACTTCGGCACCGGCGGCAAGGCCCGCGTGCTGGGTCGCCCCCTCGGCGGCAAAACCGGCACCACCAACGACGAAAACGACGCCTGGTTCATCGGCATGACGCCCTACCTCGTCACCGCCACCTACATAGGCTACGATCAGCTCCAGCCCATGGGCCGCGGCGAAACCGGCTCCGGTGCCGCCCTGCCCGCCTACATCTACTATGCCAGGGAGGCGCTCAAGGCCTATCCGCCCGACGACTTCCCCAAGCCCGACGGCATCGTGTTCGCCGACGCCGACGGCATGAGCATGCCTTTCATTGAAGGCACCGAACCCGGCACGGGCTACGGCCTCGACGCCCTCGACGGCGACGTCGATCCCGCGCTCGTCCAGCAGGTGGAGGAACAGGCTCAGCAGGGCGAAGATCTGCTCAAGGACATGTTCTAATCGCTCGCCGGGAGCGGGCCGCGCGGCTCACTCCCGGCGTCAGCGTCCGCTCCGGCGGAGCGTCGGAACGCAAACCGGAACAAAGATCCGAAAAGCGCCGTCCGAGACACGTCAACATAAAAAGGCTGGGGGGCATTCCTTCCCGTCTTTTTGACCCGCCCGGTTCCCAGCCGCGGTGGCCGGGGCCATTCCCCACAGGCGGGTTTTTTTGCCTTCAGCTTGCGGCCGTGCCGCAGGAGTTCATAATGGAAAAACTGGAACGTGAAATCATGCAGGTGAGCAAGGAAATCGCGGTGAAGTTCATCGAATCGCAGCGCCTTTCTCCCAGCAATTTCGAGGAAATCTTCCCCTCCATCTACCGCGTGGTCATGGACACCGCCCTGAAGGGCAGAGAACGCCTCGAAGAAGAGGAAGGAGACGAGCAGTGAGTCAGAACATGTCCGGCGACGAATCCCTTTCCCAGAAGCAGGCGTCCGCATCTTCTGCCGAAAACAGCCGTCCCGCAGCGGACGCGGCCGCAGACAACGCCGGAACGTCCGCAGACGCCGCGTCTTCCGAACGCGCGTCCTCCCAGGAGCCCGGCGACGAGCACACCCGCAACGTGTCGGAAATGTTCGGCCGCATGACGCCGTGGTACGACCTGCAGAACCGCGTGTTCAGCCTTTTTCTGGACTGCTGGTGGCGGCGCAATCTCGTGCGTTCCGTGGTTCCCGGCCCCACGAACACGGTCATCGACATGGCCGCGGGCACGCTCGACGTCACCCTTGCGCTGATACGCCGCTATCCTGAGCTGCGCGTGTACGCCACGGACATCTGCGAGCCCATGCTCCGCTACGGCGAAGAGCACAAAATGCGCGCCGGCGAACGCTCCCGCGTGACCACCATGGTGGCCGACGCCCGGCACATGCCGCTTCCCGACGGCTGCGCCGACGCCGTGACCATCGCCTTCGGCATCCGCAACGTGCGCCCCCGCATGGAGGCCCTGCGCGAAATGCATCGACTGCTCGTACCCGGCGGCAGAGCCTGCATTCTGGAATTCGCTCCCGTGTCCACGCCCGTGTTCGGCCCGTGCTATCACTGGTATCTGCGCCACATCATGCCCAAACTCGCCGGACTCGTCAGCCATTCCACGTCGGCCTACGACTACTTCGCCGACACCATCGAAAACTTTCCGAAGCCCGCCGCCTTCAGCGACGAACTGCGCGAGGCGGGCTTTGCCTTTGTTCAGCACATTCCCTTCACGCTGGGCGTCGCCAATCTTCACATAGCCGTGCGCGGCTGATGCGCGTCCCGCCTTATTCCGGAGTTTTGTCATGTCACTGAGTCTAGGTATCGTCGGTCTGCCCAACGTGGGCAAGTCCACCCTGTTCAATGCGCTCACCAAGGCGCAGAACGCCGAAGCCGCCAACTATCCCTTCTGCACCATCGAGCCCAACAAGGCCACCGTGGCCGTGCCCGACAAACGCGTCGACGCGCTCACCGAGCTTGTGAAGCCCGCCAAAACCATCTATGCCACCGTGGACTTCGTGGACATCGCCGGTCTCGTGCGCGGGGCCAGCAAGGGCGAAGGTCTCGGCAACCAGTTTCTGGCCAACATCCGCGAATGCGCCGCCATCGTGGAAGTGGTGCGCTGCTTCGACGATGAAAACATCGCCCATGTGGACGGCAGCATTGATCCGCTGCGCGACGTGGACACCATTGAAACCGAACTGCTGCTCGCCGACCTCGACACCGCGGAAAAGCGCCTCGATACGCTGAAGAAAAAATCCAAGTTCGACAAGGAAATGCAGAAGGCACAGCCCGTGCTCGAAGCGCTCGTCGCCCATCTTGGCGAAGGCAAGCCCGGGTCCACCTTTGAAGTGCCCGAACTCAACGAACCCTTCAAGCAGGTGTGGCGCGAACTCTCCCTGCTTACGGCCAAGAAGTTCATCTACTGCGCCAACGTGGACGAAGCCGGCATCGAGGAAGACAACGAACACGTGAAGGCGCTGCGCAATCTGGCCGAATCCCGCGGCTGCGGCATCGTGAAGATCTGCGCCCGCCTCGAAGAGGAACTTCAGGGCCTCTCCGACGCCGAACAGGCGGAAATGCTGGAATCCTACGGCATTGAGGAAAGCGGCCTCGAAAACATCATCCGCATGGGCTATCACACGCTCGGTCTGGCGAGCTTCCTGACCGCCGGCCCCAAGGAAGTGCGCGCCTGGACGTTCCGTCAGGGCTGGAAGGCTCCGCAGGCCGCGGGCGTCATCCACACCGACTTTGAAAAGGGCTTCATCCGCGCCGAAGTCATCAGCTACGAAGACTACATGAAGTACAAGTCCGAAGCGGCCTGCCGCGCTGCGGGCGTGCTCCGCGTGGAAGGCAAGGACTACGTAGTTCAGGACGGCGACATGATGAACTTCCTGTTCAACGTGTAAGACTGATGCCGCGTGATCGCCCCTTTCTGGAGCGGCGGTTCACGAACAACCTTTCCGCATAACAAAGGCGCGTTGTCAAAACGCGCCTTTGTTATGCACCGGCGAAAGACATGCCGCAGACAGCTTTTCTGTAGCGTCACGGCGAGCCACGCGCTCCGTGACGAGGCATCTTCGGCCTCAGGTCTTCGATGCGTTTTCCTTCACGCAACGATGCGCCAACGTCTCAGACGCCGTCCGATTCAAGGATACACGGCACAGGGCCCTACTCGCCCTGCCCGGCCATGCTTCCCAGTTCCTGCGCCTGCTTTTTCGTCTCCCTCGCCAGAAAATCCGCACCGAGAACCGGTCCCATGGTGCCTTCCTCATAGCCCATGATCGCGTCCGACATGGCCTCCTTGTACTGCACCCACAGGCGTTCCGCATTGCGAAGACGATTCTTGCACGCCTTCGGATCACCCGTATCGCCGCACCGCTTCATGGCCGCCTTGTAATTGCTGTTCAGCTCGGCATCCCAGTACTTGTAGGCCTGGTCAAGGCACATGCGCATTTCCATCGTCACGCCCCCCGACTTTTCCATGCAGGCGTCAAAGCCCGGAGCCAGTTCCTCTTCCGCCAGACACGGCTGAACGGTTCCCAGACACACGAGCAGCGCTCCCACGCCCAGCATCGACGCTCTTTTCATACCTCGCTCCTTCACAGTTTTCCTCCTGCCCCTTCATCGCGCCTCGCGCGCAGGCCGGAGACGTTTCACCCGCAAGAAAAACTGTTTCAGTGTAGTACAAAAAGCCCGCGCCGCAAAGTCCTGCCGAAACTGTGATGCGGCAGAACTCTGCGGCGCGAAATCGCTTCATAAGCGTTTGAGAGCGCCCCCCGTCAAGTCGTCATCCCTTCGGGAACCAGGCCGAGACGGACAAGGCATATCATCCTGTTGCTACAACAATTAACTATCCGTCATGCCACCTTTAACAATAAAAGTCTGCTGGAATTCCGGTGGAAAGGCATCACGCCTGCGCAATCCATCAGATGTCATGAAGGGGCTTATGTCCTGCTCCGGCGCACGTTGGCGACGCGCCGGAAACGAAAAGGCGAATGCTCTTCTAGCCCGGCAGAAGCTGCTGCCTTGCCTGCGCCACTTCCTGCTCCAGCGCCGCCTTTCTCTCGGCGGACAGATGCAGCGCCGAGGCCAGACCGTCAAGATAGCTGCGTTCCATAAAATGATCGACGTCCACAATGAGACAGGAGAGCCGATACAGATCGTCGCCCTGCTCCGGCGAACGCACTTCCGCCGCCAGTCGGGACGGATCAATGGGTTCGCTCATCAGGCCGTTCATGACTGCGGACATGTCTCTGCCCGGACAGATCTGCTCCACCAGCTTGAGAATGCGTCCCTGTTCCGTCGCGTCGATATGCCCGTCGGCCCGGGCCGTGTACACCATGGCGCGAAGCATGAGCATGGCCGTATTGTCCAGCGCAGGCGCGGGCACGGAGGCTCCGACCGTCGTCCCGGTCGTCTGCCGGGAAATCACTTCGACGTTCTCCGTCTGAGCGCCACGGCTCTGACTCCACTTCTGATAAAAATTCCAGGCCACGGCGCCCGCACCCACCAGAGCGGCGTCCTTCAGCACGTTCTTGGAAACAAAGCTGCCCAGAAGCGCGCCCAGAGCTCCGGCTCCGAGCAGTCCGCCGAGTCCGCCGGGCGCTTTGGAAGTGATATCGGAAGCCGTGTTCTTCGCCTTGTCGGCAAAGGAACCAAGCGTGGATTTGAGTTCAGGGGAATTCAGAATATCGAACAGCGACATGGCAAACTCCTTGCATGACATAAGGTAGCGTATGTTACTCACATACGGCATTGGGCGGATAAGTCAACGACAGAAGTCTTGCGTAATATTGCGCTACCTTTCAGGGCGTCAAATATACGGACTGAGCAGCCAGCACAGCGAATCGAACAGCTTTGAGGGAAGCGCGGCACGATCATAGTCTTCGTAGCGCATCCGGCGCGAGCGGGACAGCACCTCATCGGCGTAGTCCGAAAGTTCCTTCTGAAACGCCGGATCGGCCACCTCGACATTGAGTTCAAAATTGAGAAAGAGACTGCGCGGATCGAGATTGGCCGAACCCATCAGCGCATACCAGTCGTCCACCAGCAGAAGCTTGGTATGGGCGAACGGCGGCGGCTGATACCAGATGCGCACGCCCATTCTGGCCAGCGGGCCCTGATAGCGGCGGGAGGCGTGATGCACATAGAAAAGATTGTTCTGCGCCGGAAGAATGACGTCCACCTGCACGCCGCGCTGCACGGCGGCCACCAGCGCGCCGGACAGCTCGCGCGGAGGAATGAAGTACGGCGTGAAAATGACGACCCGCCGTCTGGCCGCGGAAATCACGCCGCACAGAAGCTGATGAATGTCTTCCCGACTGCGGCCGAGCCCGTCGAACACCAGACGGCAATGTGACGCGCCCTTCTCCTCCGGTTCCATGAGCGAAGGCGGCGTGGGCAGCTTGCTCACGAAAGCCCAGTCCATGAGAAAGGCTTCCTGCAGGCGCGCGGCCACAGGCCCGGTGCAGCGGAAATGGATGTCCTGCACGCGTCCGCGCCGCGGCAGCGTGACCAGATGATGATCCCCGATGTTCATGCCGCCGGTAAAGGCCACGGTTCCGTCGCAGGCGAGCACCTTGCGGTGCGTGCGCAGATTCACGGCAAACATGGGCGGCCACAGGCGCGGCGGCAGAAACATCTGCACCTTCACGCCCTTCTCGCGCAGCTTGCGCCACGGCTTGCGCAGCGAATAGATCATGCCGCCCAGCCCGTCCACAATGAGCCTGACGTCCACCCCTCGTCTGGCCGCATCTTCAAGCGCGTCGGCAAAGGCGCGGCCCGTATCGTCGCCGCGGAAAATATAGGTGGAAAGGCAGACCATGCGTTTGGCCTGACTTATGGCTTCCAGCATGGCCGGATAGGCCTCTTCGCCGTTCTTCAGAAGTTCCAGCCGGTTGCCGCGCATCATGCGGCGTCCGGTGAGGGCGCGGCCCACCTTCAGGGCCTCCCATTCCGCAGGCAGAGAATCGTCGTCCTCTTCGGAGTTCAGGCGGCGATCCAGTATTCTGTCGGACGAATCCTGCCTCCTGGCCGCCTCGTCGAGAAGGCGTCCGGCCAGGCTGTCGGCCCGGCTGATGCCGAAAAGCGAATACGCAAGACTCCCCAGAAACGGCAGCAGCATGATGCTCGCCACCCAGGCCAGAGCGGACTGTGAATCCTTTTTATGCAGCAGCGCGTGTACGACGCAGAACAACGCCCAGACAAAACCAACAACGGCGACCAGCGCCCCGAACACGACAAGAGTCAACGATTCCATGAATGTTCCCTGTCTGAGGAAAACCGCAGAGAAACTGCAGAACCGGCAGCCCGCAGCGCGCATGTCCGACGCCCAGCCCGTGTTCTGCTGCAGAAGGGAAAACCGATGCCGACGGCGACAACGCCGAAAGGAAGTTCTTCCCCTTTCGCGCATTTTCCTCTATGCTGCACGAACATTCTTTAGCACATACCTTCAGGAAAAGCCATGATACACATAGAGAATTCCCGTTGCGTCCGTTGCGGGCTGTGCGCCCGAGTCTGCCCCCTGCACTGCTTTCACGTTTCCGACGAAGGCGTGCGCATTCATCATGAAGAATACTGCATGCACTGCGGTCACTGCGCGGCCGTCTGTCCTCAGGCCGCCGTGCAGCTGGACGGCGTGAATCCCGACACGCTCGCTCCCGCGGCTCCGCTGCCCGATGCGGACAGTCTTGCGGCGCTCATCCGCGGCCGCCGGTCCGTGCGCGAGTTCAAGGAACAGAACGTGCCGGAAGAGCTGCTGCTGAAAGCTCTGGACGTCGCTCGTTACGCGCCCACGGGCAAGAATCTGGAAAACGTGAGCTGGCTCGTGCTGGAAGGCAGAGACGTGCTGCGCCGCGTGGCCGACGCCGTGGCCGACGCCTTCCGCGGAGACAAGCGCCTCGCCGGTGTGGTGCTTTCCCACGACCGGGGCGGAGACCCCATTTTCCGCGGCGCGCCCTGCGCGGTGTTCGCCTGCGCAGGCGGCTCCTATGATCTCGACATCGTGAACTGCTCCATTGCCGTGTCCTCGCTCGATCTGCTGCTTCCCGTCATGGGCCTCGGCGGCTGCTGGGCCGGCTACGTCATGCGGGCGGCGGCCATGAGCGAAGACGTGCGCAAGGCCATGGGCGCGGAAGACGGTCTCATCCCCATGGCGGGACTCATGATAGGCGTTCCCGACATCCGCTACCGCCGCATTCCTTCCCGTCGCGAGCTGCGCGTGCGCCTGGTGAAGGGAGACAAGGCATGAGGGAAAAACTGCGCTACCTTCTCTGCGGACTGGCCATGGGCGCCGCCGACGTGGTGCCTGGCGTGTCCGGCGGCACCATCGCCTTCATCACCGGCATCTACGACAAGCTGCTGAACGGCATCAAGGCCTTCAACATCACGTTCTTCCGGCTCTTCTTCACCGGACGCTTCAAGGAAGCCTGCGCGGGCATTCCCTGGGGCTTTCTGCTGCCGCTGGTCATCGGCATAGGCACGTCCATCTTCAGCCTTGCGCGCCTGACGCTCTATCTGCTCCACGCCTGGCCCGAAGCGCTGTGGGCCTTCTTTTTCGGGCTCATCATCTCGTCCATCGTGCTCATGACCCGAGGTCAGCGCATGCCCGCAGGCAACGTGCTGCTGCTCGTCGCAGGAGCCGTGGCGGCCTGGTTCGTCACCGGAGCCGAAGCCATGACGGCCTCCCACGCCCTGCCGAACATCTTCGTTGCCGGATTCATCGCCCTGTGCGCCATGATTCTGCCCGGCATATCCGGCTCGTTCATGCTGGTCGTCATGGGTCAGTACGCCTTCATCCTTTCCGCGGTGGTGCATCTCAATCTGCCGGTGCTTCTCACCTTCATCGCCGGGGGACTCTGCGGGCTCATGAGCTTCAGCCGCGTGCTCGCCGCGTGCTTCCGACGCTATCCCTTGCAGACCAACGCGGTGCTCATCGGCTTCATGGCCGGATCGCTGCGCACGGTATGGCCGTGGCACAACGGCACGCTGCCCGCGCTTCCGCCGGTCATGGACGGCATGGTGCTGCTCGCACTTCTCACCTGCGCCTGCGGCGTGGCCCTGCCTCTGCTGGTGCAATACATTGCCACGAAAAAAACGTTCTAGCGTTCGTCCGTTTTCTGTATCCGTGCAGAAAACGGACTTTTTTTTCCTGCAACTTTCTCTTTGAAACAAAAGTTCCGCATTTTCTTCATCGACACCGCTTGACAAGCGCGTTCTTCACGGCGAATATCCATCACCCTTTCCCCGGTCCGGGGCGGTCATTTGCTGCCTTTTTCGCAGAAAACAGACTTCATCACGATGTGCCTGCCATGAATATCCGCTTTTCATCTTTGCAGAACAGGGAACTTTTTTCTGATCTGAAAACCATTGCCTTCGCACTGCGTCTTCTCTTCGGGCTCGGCCTGGGCATTCTGGTTCTGTTCCTCATTTTCTGGTGGGATGCCGGCTCCCTTCATCCCTTTGCGGAAGTCGGTCCCACGGAGTTCAGTCAGACGCTGCTGCTTCTGACAAGCACGGCGCTTTTCTTTTCCGAGGCGCGCCGCTGTCCGGACATGCGCCGGGCTCTGACGCTTGTCGGAGGACTTACCGGCTGCATGCTCATACGCGAGCAGGACTACTTTCTCGACATGATCTCCCACGGCTGCTGGAAGTGGCCGGCCCTCACGCTGGCCTTCGTCTGCCTGGCCTTTGCGGTCTCGAATCTTCGCGACGCCGTCGCCGGACTGGCCCGGCTGGTCCGCTGGCGGCACTTTCCTCTTCTTCTCGCGGGACTCGTCATTGTTCTGGCGTATTCCCGACTGTTCGGCACAGGCGTGCTGTGGAAAACGCTGCTGCCGGACGGCGACTGGCGCGCCGCAAAAAATGCGATGGAAGAATCCAGCGAACTGCTCGGATACGCGCTCATCTCAACCTCCGCGCTGCTGCTGCGCTTCGGCAAAAAATAGTACGCCGCTCCACCTGTGTGTGGGGGGGGGAGCGACGCATGCGCCGCCGCTGCGAAGCCCCTGATTTTCCCGACGCCTCGATGCAAAACGCCTCGATCCGGCATGAAGAGTCCGCTCCGTCACGACGGAGGAGCCTGCGCGCCTCGCCTGGAACCGGCATGGAGAAAAGAAACAAAGGATGCTGAAAGTAAGGCGTCAGAGCTGCCGCGACGCCAAAAATGAAAAGCGACGCGACGCAGAGACACGGCATCAGCGACGCAATCAGCGATGCGACGCCCGGACATCAGAAACACGCGGCTGAGACACAACGGCAGAGAGATGCCGTCAAAAATACACGAAAAAGGGGCACGCGAAAGCGTGCCCCTTTGCCTGTACAGGAAAAGTTCTTCCAACCAGAAGCAATCTGCGCTGCCTGCCGTTCGGCTTGACGCCGCCCGCCCGTGCAGGTTTTGAGCGTTACTTCTTGACGGCGATCAGAACGTTGGGAGACTTGAACATGGCGACCACGGTGCAGCCGCGTTCCAGACGCAGACGGTTCACGCCTTCCAGCGTGACGGTGGCGTTGATTTCCATGCCGCTGGGGGTCTGAATGAGCACTTCGCCGTTGACGAAGCCGCGCACCAGCTTGACCACCTTGCCGGTGAACTGGTTGCGGCAGGAAAATTCGTATTCGTTGTCGTCAGCCACAAGCATGATTTCCGTAGCCTTGACAAGGGCCACGGCTTCCTTGCCTTCGGCCAGGGAAAGATTCTGGAAGCTGGCGTGGGAAATCTGGCCGTAAATCTTTTCTCCGGTTTCCAGGGTCACTTCGACCTCATCGCTGAGGCTTCCGGGGATAACAGCAGTGATTTTTCCGGGATAGGCATTGCGAGAGCTGGTCTTCATCATAATCTCCTGATCAAATAAACGCTTATCAGCATATCTCCTCACGGCCACATGATACACAGCCAGACCGCCTCCGCGGCCCCGGCAACTGCCATCCATCGTCCGTCCATGGGAGGACACTGAAAAAAATCTGGCCCATCATATCCAATAAAACACCAACGCGCAAGTGCGGCAAGGGGCTTTTTCGATACCCGACGGGATATTACTGATGGCTTTCCCCCTGAAGCAGGGCAAGAAATCCGTTTTCATCCAGAACGGTGATACCCAGAGTTCTGGCCTTGTCAAGTTTCGAGCCGGGGTTTGCGCCAACAATCAGATAATCCAGCGTCTTCGACACCCCGGACGCCACGTTGGCTCCGGCGGCTTCGGCCATTCTGCGGTACTCGTCGCGCGGGCGGGAAAGCGTGCCCGTAAAGAGCACCTTGCGACCGGCAAGCGCACCCGTGCCCTCTTCTTTTCGTCCGCCCTTCGGCCAGAGCCCCATGGCGCGGAAGCGTTCCAGAAGTTCGCGGTTGGAATCCGTTTCAAAAAAGGCGCGAATGCTTCCCGCCACCTCGGGACCGATGTCCGGCAGGCTCATGAGCTCCTCGACTCCGGCCTTTTCCAGCTCGTCCATGTCGTGAAAATGCTCGGCCAGCGTGCGCGCGGTCTGCTCGCCCACCTGTCGAATGCCCAGCGCGGCAATGAAGCGCGTCAGCGTTGCGGAACTCTTCGCCTGCTCCAGCGCGGCCACGAAATTGCCCGCAGACACCTCGCCCATGCGCTCATAGCTCATGAGCTCCTCCCTGGTCACGGTGAACAGATCCGCCGGACTCTTCACCCGCCCGGATTCAATGAGCGCTTCCACCCATTTCGCTCCCACGCCGTCCACGTCCAGCCCGGCCTTGGACACGAAATGCACGATGCTGCGCATGATGACCGCCGGACAGGCCATGTTCAGGCATCGCCACGCCGCCTCGCCTTCCAGTCTCCGGGCCGGAGAGCCGCACACGGGACACACGTGCGGAAATTCAAAGGGAACCAGACCTTCCGGTCTTTTTTCCAGCACGGGCCCGATCACGTCGGGAATCACGTCCCCGGCGCGCTGAATGATGACGATATCGTTCTCGCGCAGATCAAGACGGCGGATTTCATCCTCGTTGTGCAGCGTGGCGCGGCTCACCATCACGCCGCCGAGGCTCACGGGCTCGAGTTCCGCCACAGGCGTGAGCACGCCTGTGCGTCCCACCTGAACGGCTATCTTCTTCAAACGCGTTTCCGCCTTGCGGGAGGTGAACTTCCAGGCCACGGCAAAGCGGGGCGCGCGCGCCGTAAAGCCCAGCGCGGCCTGCGCCTCCCGGTTGTCCAGCTTGTACACCACGCCGTCTATCTCAAAGGGCAGATCGTCGCGAATGCTCTCAAGGTGCCTGTAGTAGGCAAGCGCCTCGTCCGCATTCCGGCAAAGACGCCCCTCGGGCGGCGTGTCGAAGCCCCAGTCCTTCAGCGAAGCCATGAGCGCCGAATGCGTCGTCCACAAGGTCATGCCCGGCGCGTCCACCTCGCCGAGACTGTACGCCAGAAAACGCAGCTTGCGGCTCGCCGTCACGTTGGTGTCGAGCTGACGCAGCGATCCCGCCGCGGCGTTGCGCGGATTGGCAAAGCGCTTCTGCCCGAGTTCGGTCTGCCGCTTGTTCAGCTCCTCGAATTCCCGGCGGAACATGAGCACTTCCCCGCGAATCTCGATGCGGCGCGGAAAAGGCCCGTTGCCCCGCAGGCGAAGCGGCAGATTGCGCACCGTGCGCATGGCTTCGGTCACCACTTCCCCCACTTCGCCGTCGCCGCGGGTGAGCGCCTGCACCATCACGCCGTTCTCGTAGGCCAGTTCGCAGGCAAGGCCGTCCAGCTTCGGATCCGCCCACCACGCCGACATGACGTCGGGCCCGGCTTCGGGCAGCGCGCGCGAGGCCTTCTGCACGAAGCCCTCCCACTCCTCAAGGGAAAACACGTTGTCCAGACCGTACATCCTTTCGCGGTGAGGACGCGTTTCCAGATACGGCAGCACGGCCCCGCCCACGCGACGCGTGGGAGAATCCAGCGTGCGCAGATCGGGAAAGCGTTCTTCCAGCTCCACCAGTTCGCGATACAGCGCGTCGTAGGCCTCGTCGGTGATCTCAGGCGCGTCCAGCTGATGATACAGGCGATTGTGACGGTCTATCTCCCGGCGGAGCTTCGCCGCGCGGGCCTCGGCGCGGGCATGTTCGCCCCCGGCGGGAGCGTCGAATAATGAAAGCTGATCCATGACTTCCTCGAATCTGCAATAGAGTGGACTAATTGAACTTCGCTCTTTTGCGGCATACTGCCACGACGCCGTGCCGAGGGCAAGCGATCCCCCTTGCGCAGCGCTCTTCCGCCCCTTATAGTCGAGCGCACCCGTCATCAAGGAGTCCGACATGTACGCCCTGCGCATAGCAAGCACCGATCCCGCCTTCAATCTGGCTCTGGAAGAAACCCTCTTCAACTCGCTCGGCCCGGAGAATCCGGGCATCTTTCTCATCTGGCGCAACGCGCCGTCGGTCATCATCGGCTGCCATCAAAATACCGCCGAAGAAGTGAACGCCGCCTACTGCCGCGAGCACGGCATTGCCGTCGTGCGCCGCCCCACCGGCGGAGGCGCCGTGTATCACGATCTCGGCAACGTGAATTTTTCCTTTCTTGTGTGGGTGGAGAAAAACCGTCTTGCCGGATTCGAGGCCTTCATGCGCCCCATGGTGGCCGCGCTGCGCGACCTCGGCGTGAACGCCGAATACACAAGCCGCAACGACATCACGGTGAACGGGCGCAAGGTGTCGGGCACGGCGCAGCGCCGCTCCGGGCAGCGCATGCTGCACCACGGCTGCCTGCTCGTGGATGTGGACACCTCCGAGCTCAGCAATGCGCTGGCCGTGGACGTGGAAAAATTCCGCACCAAGGGCGTGGCCTCGCATCGGGCGCGGGTGGCGAATCTTCGCGAATTTCTGCCCGCGGGACTGAGCGGCTCGCAGTGCATGGACATGGTGATCGAAGCCATGACGCGCCGCTGCGCGGACGAAGAGCGCACGCTGGATCCCGCCCTCAGGGAGCAGGCCGAGGCGCTCGCAAACGCCCGCTACCGTCGCTGGGAGTGGAACTGGGGGCAGTCGCCGCGCTTTACGGAAAAACGCCGTCACCGCTTCGGCTGGGGCAGACTCGAATGCCTGCTCGACGTGCGAAACGGCGTCATTTCGGGCTGCCGCCTGTTCGGCGACTTTTTTGCCCTGCGCGACATCCGCGAGCTGGAAACCATACTGACGGGCAAACGCGCCGACGCGCCTTCCCTGCGCAGAGCGCTGGCCGACGTGCCGGTGGAAAGCTGGTTTTCCGGCGCGCGTCGCGAGGAACTTCTCGACATGCTCTGCGGCGATCCCGTCCGGGACGATAAGGCTCAACACGCCTCATCCGGCAGCGAGTCCGAACCTTCCTAGCCGAGGTCGGCCGCGCTCCGGGAAGATCGCCCGGCAACACGCTCCCGTCACGCGGACGGCAAAAACGGCCGAGCAACCAAAAGCTCCCCCGCCGCGCCGGAGCAGAACCATCGCAAAAAAAAAACGCGCCTCGTCCGCTGCGGGAAAGAGGCGCGTTTTTTTATCAGAAGGAGCACTCCCGATACACGGAGCCGTCCTCAAGATTCAGCCAGCGAAACACGCCGTTCTCCCACAGCATGCAGCTGTGGGCGCTGCCTTCCTTGGGAATGGAAACGGAGCCGGGGTTCATGGCCACAAAGCCTTCGTGCCTGTTGCACACGGGCACATGCGTGTGACCGTACAACAGGATGCTGCCGGAAGGGAACGGGGGCGGCGTCTTTTCGTTGTAGTGATGGCCGTGCGTCGCATAGGCCTCGGCATTGCCGAGCGTCAGCACGGCGTATTCCGCCATGATGGGAAAGTCCAGCACCATCTGATCCACTTCGCCGTCGCAGTTGCCGCGCACGCACAGCAGCTTCTCGCGCAAAGGATTGAGCATGGCCATGACCTTTTTCGGCGCGTATTCCTCCGGCAGATCGTTGCGCGGGCCGTGATAGAGAATGTCGCCGAGAATGAGCAGTCTGTCGGCGTTCTCCTTTTCAAAGTATTCCAGCAGTCGGCCGCACCAGCGGGCCGAACCGTGAATATCGGAAGCAATGATGAGTTTTTTCATGCGATCTCCTTTGCGCCGACCATGCCAGAGTCGAGAAAAAAAATCGAGTCCCGACACGGCTGTCGCGGGGAGGGAAGCCAGGCGCGTCCGCCGTACGACGCCGAAAGCGCCCCGAACACGCGACGCCGGGAAGAAACGCCGCTTTCAGGCTTCCCTTTGCCGATGAGCATGACGCCAGGCCTCCCGGAAGACGCCCTGCCGCGCGTCACGTTCCCGGCAATCCGTCTCTGCCTGCGCGCCCTGCTGCAAAGCAGCGCCGATTCCCGGCGGACCGGAGTCGGTCAGACACGGCCCGACGCTTGTCCGACAACATGTTCCCGCCTTCCCGAACGCTCGGGAAATGCCTGTTCCGCCCCTTCCCGGGAACATGTGACATGGCGCGGAGTTGTCACAACGCCGATAAGTTTCTCACACGACAACAAAAAAAATTTTTCACATATACGCAACAGGAGAGCAATGTCAATTCATTTATTTTTCATAATAATATAAATATATTACATATAATACCCGCATCTGCCGTTTTTCATCGCCGCGCAATGGGCCCTTCGTTCCGGCAGCTCGTGCCGATGCTCTCCGCGCGGCGTCCGTCCTTTTGCGCAAAACGCAGCGTCTCAACTCCTCAGGCGATCCGACGGCGCATGTCCATTTCATCCAAGAAAAAAAGGATGATGCGCCAACGAGGCCTCCTTTCTTCCGCCAAGTTCCGTTTTGAACGACAAAAAGAAAAATTACAAAAAAATCAACTGATAAGTAAGCAATAACATGTGAAAATTATGTTTTTACCCCTTCTCAACCAATGAAACATGTTATATGAAAAAAGCTAAATCAGGGGGAGAAGACATTGCGTAACGTAACATATATCCTGACTGGCGCGCTGCTGATTCTGGCTGTGGGAGGATATCTTATGCCGGAGAAATCCGACCCTCTTCCCAACAGAATTCTCATGGACAACTCGGCCGGCCGTGTGGTCTTCAACCACGGAGCCCACGCCGAAAAACTCGGCATCGACTGTCTGACCTGCCATCACGACGCGCCGACGCCGGAACAGGCCGGAGTGAGCTGCAAGAGCTGCCACGGCCTGGAATTCGACGCATCCTTTAAAGGACACTCCTACACCATGGATCCTTCCACCTGCGCGACCTGTCATCACATGACGCTCTCGCACAAGAAGTGGGGGCACTCCAGGCATACGAAGGAATTCAAGCTCGAGTGCACGTCGTGTCATCACGGCCCGCAGATAGAGGCCCGGCCTCAGAACTGCGCGAACTGCCATGACCGCAAGACCGACATGGGGCCGATTCTCTCCCTGAAGAACGCCGTGCATACGCGCTGCGCCAGCTGCCATGAGGACGCCTTCCGGAAGGACGACATGTCCTCGTGCGCGACCTGCCACACCGCCACGGCGTCACGCGACCTGCAGATGCAGGGCAGACTCCCCAAGAGCGCGCTTGTTCCCTGCTCCACCTGCCACGAGACCGAACCCTCCCGACTGGTTCCCGGAGTCATGTCGGCCTACCACGGTCTGTGCATCTCCTGCCACGAAAAGCAGGGAGGCCCCGTGGACAACTGTGCGCAATGCCATACGAAATAGAGACGGGGAATAGCCATGAAACAGTTTTTTAGGATGATAAGGGATCCTCGATTCCGCCTTGTCTACAACGAACAGAGACCGTTCGGCGAAGGCCCCGCCCCCAGGAGGATTCGCCTCAACCGTGAAGGATTCACCATGGTTGCGGGCGTCAAGAAGAAGACGTTCGTGTACCCCGGCATGCTGCTGGCCGAACATCCCTCGCTGGAAAAAGGCGATCTGCACGCCCCCATCTACGGCGTGATTACGGAAATCAACGCCCGCAGCGTCTTTGTGGACGCCGTGAATCCCGCAGACATGGAACCCGGCACGTTTCCCGATCTGCCTGAACCCGTCGATCTTCTCCGCGAGGGCAAGGAAGGCGAGGAGCTCGTGCTGACCATCAAAAAGATGGGCGTCAACACGCGCTCTCTGGGCTGCCGGGCCAAAACCCTCATCGTGAACGCGCTCAATCCCGAGCCGGGCGTCTGCTGGGCGGAACCCATGCTCGCCCAGCATGCCGACGAAATCCGCACCGGCCTTGAACTGCAGCGCCGCCTGCGCCGCGCCGACGAAATCATCATGGCCGTTCCCACGGGATGCTCCTCGCCCATTTCCGGCGTGAAAACCGTGGAGGTGGATCCCACCTATCCCAACAGCGTGAACGAGCTGCTCATCAAGGAAGTCACCGGCGAGGAAGCCCCGCCGGACGTGGCTGCCGTGGGCCTGCACAACGTGTGGAGCCTCGGCCGCGTGGGTACCACCGGCCTGCCGCTCATGGAAACCGTCATCACCATCGGCACGGCCACGGAATGGGCCAACTACATCGTGAAGAACGGCAGTCTGGTGGGCGAGCTTCTGGAATTTTCGCACATCACGCTGAAAAGCGGAGACACCATTCTCCGCGGCGGTCCGCTTCGCGGCGAAAGTCTGGACAGGCTTGATCGAAGCATCACCAAGGGCGCGTACGGCTTCTTCGTGGTGAACGCCGGGGAAGTGCCGCCTATCGAGGGCGACAGCGCCTGCATCAACTGCGGCGCGTGCATCCAGATATGCCCCACCCGCATCGATCCGCGCATGCTCAGCCGCTACGCGGAATTCGGCAAATACAACATGTCCCGGAAGGAAAACTTCCGGCTCTGCGTCGACTGCGGGCTCTGCGGCTACGTGTGCATCGCGCGTCGGCCCGTGCTTCAGTACATACGTCTTGCCGTCAAAAGGCTCGCGGAAGAGGAACGCCTTGCAAGCCTCACTCCCGTCGAGCCGGTCAGCAAGGGCTAGCCTCTATCCGCGCACGCCGCGAGCACATCAGAGAGAACAGACATGAGCAATTCCAACAACGATATTCTCCTTGCCATCAGCACGCCCCCCTTCTGGCACTGCGGGCGCACCATACGTAAAAACAGCATCCACACGCTCATAGCGCTCGCCCCGGCCGTGGTGCTGAGTCTGATTCAGTGGGGCATGCCGGCGGCCCGAGTCATGGCGCTCGCCGTGGTGGTCTCACTCGTCACCGAAGCCGTCTGCCAGACGCTCATGAAGCAGAAGCTCAGCCAGGACAACGGCACCGCCGCCATTACCGGCCTGCTGCTCGCCTTTCTGCTGCCCGTTTCCGCCCCGTGGTGGCTCGTGGTCATTGCCGCGGCGTGCGCCATGGGCATAGGCCGCATGGCCTTCGGCGGCTACGGCGCCAACCAGGTCAACGCCACCCTCGTGGGCTGGGCCCTGGTGTTCGTTTCCTTCCCGCTCTACATGGATCCCACGGCCTCGGTGCTGCACACCTCGCTCATCGATCCCCTGCTCAAGGCCAAGTACTTCGGCGGCGCGGCCGTGGCGGACTTCCCGCTCTCCGACCTGCTGCTCGGCCGTCAGCTCGGCGGTCTCGGAGCCGCGCAGTCCGGCGCGCTCTTTCTCGGCGGCATGTATCTAGCCCTGCGCGGCGTCATCCGCTGGGAAGTGCCGTTCTCATTCCTCGTCGGCGTGTTTCTTTCCGCATCCGCGCTGCATCTGGCCGATCCCGCTCTGAGCGCCGGGCCTCTCTTCCACATCTTCAGCGGCTCGACCGTGCTCGCCGCCTTCTTCCTCGCCACGGAAGACTCCTGCTCGCCGCATCGCCGCCTGCCCATGCTGCTCTACGGTCTCACCGGCGGCATTCTCGTGCTGCTCATCAGAACCTTCGGCATCTACACCGACGGCGCGCCCTTTGCCGTCATGCTCATCAACCTGCTTGCGCCCATGTTTGCCCTTATCCGCTCGCACCCCTTCGGCACGAAGCCCGGAAAGGCCGCACGCGCGTTCAGCCGCAAAGGGGGGACCAACGCATGAAAAGCATTGTTCAAATGATACTCGTGCTGTCCATCCTGTGCGGCACGGCCGGATTCTGCCTCTCCTACCTTAAAATGACCACGGCTTCCCGCATCGAAAGCCAGGCGCTCACCTTCGTTCAGGGCCCCGCCATTCTGGACGTGTTCAAGGACGCCGACAATTCTCCCATCAACGACCGCCGCGCCTTCACCCTGAAGGACGGCCGCACCGTCAACGTCTTTCCCAGCATGAAGAAGGGAAAGCTCGTCGGCGTTGCCGTGGAACAGTTCGGCAGCGGCTACGGCGGCGATCTCGGCGTGGTGGTCGGATTCAACGTGCAGAACGACACCCTTGCCGGCATAGGCATCACCACCATGAAGGAAACCGCAGGCGTGGGCACCAGAGTCAAGGAACCCGCCTTTCTGAAGCAGTTTCCCGGCAAGAGCCTGCCCGTCAAGCTGAGAAGCCAGGGCGGCGACATCGACGCCGTTTCCGGCGCCACGGTTTCGTCCAACGGCGTCATGGGCGCGGTGGACAGCGCCGTGGCCGTCTATCAGGAACTCAAGCCCCTCCTTCTGGAGACGTGGAAATAACGGAGGAACCATGAATCGCTTCATGCAGGAACTGACCAAGGGTCTGTGGAAGGAACTTCCTCCGTTCCGGCTGCTTCTGGGCCTGTGCCCCGTGCTCGCCGTAACCAAGAGCGCTTCCAGCGGCGTGGGCATGGGCATGGCCGTGCTCTTCGTGCTCACCCTCTCCAACATGCTCATCTCCATGGTGCGCAACATCATTCCCTCCAAGGTGCGCATCGCCTGCTTCATCACCATTTCCGCCACGCTCGTGGTGGCCGTGGAACTGCTCATGCAGGCCTACGCCTACCCCTTGTATCTGCAGCTCGGCATCTTCGTGCCGCTCATCGTGGTGAACTGCATCATTCTCGGCCGCGCCGAAGCCTTTGCCGCCAAGAACCCCGTGCATCTCGCCATCGCCGACGGCCTCGGCATGGGGCTCGGCTTCACCATGTCGCTCACCTTCCTCGGCTCCATCCGGGAAATTCTCGGCGCGGGAACCTGGTTCGGTCACCCCGTCATGTGGGACGGCTTCCAGCCTTTCACCATCATGGTGGAAGCGCCCGGCGCCTTCCTCTGCCTGGGGCTCACCCTCGCCGCCATGAACTACGGCACGCACCGTCAGCTCATGAAGAAGAGCCGCGAAAATTCCGAAGAACTGCCTTCGCCCTGCGGCGGCTGCCGCGCCTGCGCCCTGGGACGCAGCAATAAAGACTGAACCAGCCACGGCCGCCACCGCCCCCGCTGAGGCAGAGCGACCGGCAGACGACAAGGAGAACGCCCATGAGCGTTTTTGAAGTTTTCATTTCCGCCATATTCGTCAACAACATCGTGCTCTCCCAGAACCTGGGCAACTGCCCCTATCTGGGATGCTCCAAGGAAAAAGGCGTAGCCCTCGGCATGGGCACCTCCGTCATTTTCGTCACCGTCATGGCCACGCTGTGTACATGGCTCGTGCAGAAATATCTGCTGGTTCCCACCCATCTGGAATACCTGCAGACGCTGGTGTTCATTCTCATCATCGCCTCGCTCGTGCAGTTTGTGGAAATGTTCCTCAAAAAGGCCGTTCCGCCGCTGTACGCCTCGCTCGGCATCTTTCTTCCGCTCATCACCACGAACTGCTGCGTGCTCGGCGTAACGCTGCTCGTGCAGAGAGAACAGTACAACCTCGTCGATTCCCTGCTCTACGCCTTTGCCACGGGCGCAGGCTTTCTGCTGGCCCTGCTGCTCATGGCCGGCGTGCGCGAACGTCTGGAAACCTGCCGCGTTCCCAGCGCTCTTGCGGGCACGCCCATCGCGCTCATCATGGCAGGCATCATGTCTCTGTCCTTCATGGCCTTCAAGGGCATGGTGTAGGCGGGGCCGCTCCCGCTTCGACAGCTTTCCATCGTCAGCATAAGGACGTCGCTCATGGTTCTCTACTCCATACTTGCTCTTACCGGACTCGGCTTTGTGGCCGCCGTCCTGCTTTCCGTCGCCTCCCGCGTCTTCGCCGTCCATGAGGATCCCATGGTGGGAAAAGTTACCGACAGCCTGCCCGGCGCCAACTGCGGCGGCTGCGGCTACGCCGGCTGCGAAGGCTATGCCAACGCCGTGGTGCATGATCCTTCCATTCCGCCGAACCTGTGCGTGGTCGGCGGCGCCAAGGTGGCTTCCGCCATCGGCGAACTCACCGGCAAGCTGACCACCGAAATGGAGCCGCTCGTCGCCTACCGCCGCTGCGACAAGAACGCCGGTCAGGTGGCCCGCCGCTTCGACTACAAGGGCATCCCCTCCTGCGCCGCGGCCGCCGCCCTGCATCACGGTTCGGATCAGTGCGGATTTTCCTGCCTCGGCTTCGGCGACTGCGTCAAGGAATGCCTCACGAGCGCCCTGCACGTGGAAAACTTCATCGTGGAAGTCAACGAATCCATGTGCATAGGCTGCGGCAAATGTACCAAGATCTGCCCCAGAAACGTGCTCCAGCTCATTCCCAAGCGCGCCCGCGTGGCCATCACCTGCTCCACGCAGGACAAGCTCAAGGCCGTCATGGACGTGTGCAAGGTGGGCTGCATTCACTGCTCAAAATGCGTCAAGACCTGCCCGGCCAAGGCCATCGCCATGGTGAACGACCGCATTCAGATCGATCAGAAGCTCTGTCTGGAATACGGCGACTCCTGCGGTCAGGCCTGCGCCAAGGCCTGCCCCCGCGGCATTCTGCGTCTGCACGGCGCAGCCGCGCTCGCCGCTCAGGCCGAAGCCTGTGAAAAGGCCAGAGCCCAGGAAAAAGCCGAATAGTCTTCTCTTCCCTCCGTCGCCTCTGCGAGGTTTTCATGCTCACCCGACGCTTCTTTCTCCGCTGTCTCACCGCTGCCGCCGCAGCCGCTCTGCCCGTTTCCGCGCTCGCCCGAACCGCGGCCCCCTTCACCGAAACCCGCGTCATGATGGGCACGTTCGTCACCATCAAGACCAGCGGCGTTTCCGAAATGCAGGCGGCCGACGCCGTGGGCAGAGCCTTTGAACGCATGTCGGAGCTCGAAGCGCTGCTCACCCGATTCGACAGCGCCTCCGCCCTCGGCCAGCTCAACGCCGCCGGACGCCTCAAGGATGCGCCCGCGCCGCTGCGCACGGTGGTACAGGCGGCCTCGCGCATGCACGCTCTCACTGGCGGAGCCTTCGACCCCACCGTGCTTTCGCTTCTGGAAGTGCTGGAGCGCTCCTCGGCGGGCATCGACGCCAAAGAAGCGGCCGAGGCTTCGGAACTCATCGGCATGACGCACGTTGAGGCCTCAGGCAGCGACATCCGCTTCGACCGCAGCGGCATGAAAATGAGTCTCGACGGCATCGCCAAAGGCTACATCGCCGACGAAGGCGCGCGCCTGCTTCGCGAATCGGGCGTGAGGAACTTTCTGGTCAACGCCGGGGGAGACATCGTGGCTCAGGGCGGCAAAAACGGCGCTCCCTGGCGCGTGGCCGTGGAAAACCCGGAAAAGTATCGCGGCAACACCGCCTATCCGGCCGTCCGCAATCTGACGAATCAGGCCATGGCCACGTCCGGCACCTATGAGAACAGGTTCGACGGGAAAGGCGCGCTCAATCACATTCTGAATCCCGCAAACGGCCTCTGCGCCACGGTTCCCGGCGCCTCCGTGGTGGCCGCCTCGGCCATGGAGGCGGACGCCCTCGCCACGGCGCTGTGCGTCATGTCCCGCCCGGTGGCGTTCATGGAAGGTGTGCCTCAGGCTTCCTGCCTGATAACCCTGCCGGCAGGCAAGGTGCAGCGCTCCAGCCGCTGGAGCTGACGGCCCCGCGGCGTTTGCCTGCGTCGGCGTTTCGGCAACGTCCCGCGTTCGCCCTCACGGGCGTCAGGACAAAAGCACACTGCGCCCGACGCTGCTCGCAACGCCGCGACGTTCTCCGGATCATCTTCGGAACGCGGCCGCCGGAACGTCGTCCGACTTTTCTCAGCGCAGCACCCGATGCCCGGGCGACACTTCTTCAAACGTCGTTCCGAGCTCTTCTTCGTCGTAGGAAAGAATGGTCCGCGCTCGCTCATAGCGGGGATCAGGCTCCGGCATGGCGGAAAGCAGCACGCGGGTGTAGGCGTGGCAGGGATGCGCAAACAGCTCGTCGGCCTCCGCCTCTTCCACAAGACGGCCTGCGCGCATGACGCCCACGCGGTCGCACAGATACCGCACCATGGCCAGATCGTGCGAAATGTACAGGAAGGAAAAGCCCTGCTCCTGCTGAAGCTGCTGAAAAAGCGTCACTATCTGCGCCTGCATGGACACGTCCAGCGATGCCACGGGCTCATCGGCAATCACAAGTTCCGGATGCACGGCCACGGCCCGGGCTATGGCCACGCGCTGACGCTGACCGCCGGAAAGCTCGGCAGGCTGACGGCACAGCGCCGAGGCGTCCATTCCCACGCGGTGCAAAAGACGTTCCAGCGTCTCCCGGCGCTCTTTGCCGCGCGGCAGAAGCCCCCAGATTTCCAGAGGCTCCGCAAGAATTTCCTCTACGCTCATCACCGGATTCAGCGCCGCCGAGGAATCCTGAAAAATCATCTGCATGCCCCGTCGCACCTCGCGCCGATGCCGACGAAGCACACTGCGATCCGAAATTTTCATCCCCCGAAACCATATTTCTCCCGAGCTGACCGGATAGACGCCCATGATGGTGCGCGCCAGCGTGGACTTGCCGCAGCCCGATTCCCCCACAAGACCGTAGATCTCTCCCGGGCGCAGCGTCAGCGAAAAATGACGCACCGCCTCCACGGTGAGGGAGCGATCCACAACGAAATTCCGGCAGCAGTCGCGAATCTCCAAGAGAGGGGCAGACATGTTCAACGCCCCCTTCCGCGCACAGGGCACGCCACGCGCGGCGCGCGCGGATCAAGAAGCCAGGTGGCGGCGCTGTGCCCCGCAGACACGGGGAAAAACGGCGGCATTTCTTCGTAGTCGATGTCGAGGGCGTATTCGTTGCGTTCGGCAAAGGCGTCGCCGCGGGGAAGATGCGTCATGTCCGGCGGCATGCCGGGAATGCCGCGAAGCCGCTCGCCCCGCCGCGCCCTTGACGGCAGCGCCTGCAGAAGTCCCCAGGTGTAGGGATGCCGGGGATCATAAAAAATGTCCTCCGCGCTTCCCGTTTCCACTATTTTTCCCGCGTACATGATGGCCACCCTGTCGGCCACGCGCGCCACTACGCTCAAATCGTGCGTGATGAGCACGATGGCCGTGCCCCTGCTCGCGCTGACCTCGCGGAGCAGATCAAGAATATGCGCCTGCACGGTGACGTCGAGCGCGGTGGTCGGCTCGTCGGCAAACAGCACGAGGGGATCCAGGGCCAGCGCCACGGCCAGCACGCAGCGCTGACGCATGCCGCCGGAAAAGCAGTGCGGCTGCAGCTTCATGCGCTGTTCCGGGCGATCTATGCCCACAAGACGCAAAAGCTCCACGGCTCTGCAATCGGCCTCGCTCCCTGACACCCCGCGGCGGCGCAGTGCCTCCGTAATCTGACGCCCCACCGGCATGGCGGGATTCAGCGACGTCATGGGATCCTGAAACATCATGGAAAAGAATTCGCCCCGCAGTCGCTGCATCTGCCGTTCGGAATACGCGCAGATGTCTTCGCCAGCCGCCAGAATGCGACCGCGAAGGCGCGCCCGCTCCGGCAGCAGCTTCATGACCGCCCGGCAGAGCACGGACTTGCCGCAGCCCGATTCCCCCACCACGGCCAGAATCTCGCCCGGGTGCAGCGCAAGAGAAACGCCCCGCACCGCATGCAGCGTGCCCGACGGCGTGTCGAAATCCACTTCCAGATTCTCTATCTGAAGAACCGGTTCCTTTGATGTTCCGCTGTTCATCCTCTGACCCGCACCTGTCATGATCAACGATTCCGCCCCAAAATTTCTCTGAACGCAGACGGTTCCGCCGCAAAGAGCCTCTCTCCACGCCCGGAGGCTTCCCGCTCAGACGTTCCCGAGTCGGCGCAAAAGGATAACCCTCCGCACCGACTCGGGATGTCGCCTGTTTCTGCCAAATCAAACGCCGGGCTGGCGCTCCAGCGTCCAGTCTTCAATATTCCACATGACGCCCGCCGCATGATGCCCGAGCACCCGCGAAACGTCCAGTCCGCGCAGTCCTTCCACCGTCACGTAGTTGCCGTCCAGATAGGCGATGAAAAGATGCCCCGGATGCTTCGCGTACTCCACTTCAAACGCGCCGTAAATGCTCCTGCGCTTGTCCTGGTCCAGCGTCCCGCGGCCCTCGCGAAGCAGACGGTCCACTTCGGCGTTGGAATAGTGCATGGTATTGTCGCTCGCGCCGGTCACAAAGTCCTTGAACACGGCGTCGGGGTCGAATTCGGCGGCGAAACCGGCAAGAAAGCCGTCATATCCGGCAGTCCAGTCAAAGCGCGTGACCAGCGCAATCTTCATGTCCACGCCTGCCTGCCTGAGCTGATGCGACACCACGTTGGCGATGTCCACGCGCTCCTCTTCGTAGTCCCGAACCTGAATGGTGAAGGAAAACTTCTCGCCGTTGCGCTCGTATATGCCGTCGTCGCCCTTTTTCCATCCGAGCTTCTCCATTTCGGCCGCAAACTTCTTCATATCATAAGGATACATGTCGGCCGCGGGATTGCCGCCGAAACGGTTCTTCTGAATGGGGCTGTACGCAGGCGAACCATGACCGGCAAGCACGCTCTTCACGATGGCGGGCTTGTCGAGCGCGTAGTTCAGCACGGCGATGGAATCGGCGTTGCGCTGCCAGAAGTCGGAACGAAAATCCATGGAGCAGGAACGATAGTCCGCCGTCTGGAAGTCCACGTTGCGGAAGCCTTCCCGGCCGCGGAAACGGTCGGCATAGCGGGCGTTCAGCCACGCCACATCCGCCTCGCCGGACTGCAGCATGAGCGCCTTGGTGCTCTCCACGGCCACGGTCTTGTAAATGACGCGCCGAATGTTCGGCACCTTGCCGTAATAGTTCTCGTTGCGCTCCAGCACGATGTAGCCGCCTGCGGCGTCCCAGCTCACGAAGCGGTAGCGGCCCGTGCCCACGGGCGCATAGTTGGCCGGAGCCGTGTTGATGTCCCGCCCGGCAAACAGATGCTTCGGAAGTATGCCGATGGTGAAGTTGTCCGGCATGGCCGCGTTGGGACGAGAAAGCGTGAACACCACGGTATGCTCGTCGGGAGCCGTGACGGAGGCAATGTCCTCGTAGTTGCTGGTGACGGAGGAAGTCAGCGTCTTGTCTTTGGTGAGCGCCTCGTAGGTGTAGAGCACGTCCTCAACGGTGAACGGCCTGCCGTCGTGCCAGAGCACGCCCGGACGAAGCCTGAACGTGTACGTCGTGCCCTCCACGGACATGCTCTCGGCAAGATCCGGCACGGGACGACCGTGGGCGTCGTACTTCATGAGCCCGGAAAAAATGATGGTGGGCAGCTCCTGATGATTGTTCAGCAGCGGATTGATGGTGCTCTCGTTTTCGCCCGCATACATGAGCGTGTCGTTGTCGAGTTCGGCCGCGCCTGCGGGAACGACCATCAGGCACGCAAGAAAGCATGCGGCAAGCCATTTCAGGTTCATGTTGCCTCCGTGGGGCAGATCAAAGGTTGCTGGGGCCGCGCTCGCGGATCCGGCGAAAGGCCTGACCCAGAACTGTCAAGCACAGCAGTATGACCATGAGAAAAATTCCGGGAAAAACAATGACCCACCAGGTGTTCAGAAGCAGCGCCTTGTCCGCGAGGGCCAGCATGCTGCCGAGCGACACCACGTCCACCGGAAGCCCCAGACCGATGAAGCTGAGGGTGGCTTCCATGATCATGCCCGTGCTGACGCTCGACACGATCATGAACAGCACGGCGGACATCACGTTGGGAATGAGATGCCTGCGCAGAATCCGGAAAAACGACGCGCCCATGCAGCGCGCGGCCAGCAGATAGTCGCTGCCCCGTATCTGCCGCACTTCGCCCCGCACCATGCGGGCCAGGGCGAACCAGCCGGTGACGCCGATGACGAGGGAAAGTTCAAGAATGTCCGGCGTGCCCATGAGCGAAAGCAGCAGTATCTGCGAAAGCAGCCGGGGCACGCTCTGACACAGCTCGACCACGCGCATCATGGCGGCGTCCGCCACGTCGGAAGCCATGCCGGACGCGCATCCGTACCCGAGGCCGAGCACGGCAATGACCGCCGTGCTCAGAAGTCCCACGGTCAGCGAGGCGCGGCATCCTCTCCAGATGATGGAATAAATGTCCCGCCCGAGCGAATCCGTGCCGAACCAGAACTCGGCGTCCGGCGCATGATCGACAAAGGCGAGATGAAACAGGGCGGGATCATGCCTCGCGAGCTCGTCGGAAAACAGACAGGCCGTCACGATCAGCGCAAAAAGCAGACCGGCCAGCGCCGTGGTCGCGCGGATCCGACGCCTCCGGCAGGGGCGGACGTCGTCGGAAAACGGTTCGGCACGATGCGCTCCGACAAGCTGAAAGGACGTCGCTTTCATACGCCTCCGCGTTCCGCGCCCTTCATGCGGGAGTCGATGATTTCGTTGACGGCCTGCGCCAGAATGCTGCTCACAATGACCAGGAACCCGGCGAGCATGACCATGAGCATGAGCATGTTGTAGTCGTGATACTTGGCGCTCGACACGGAAAGCAGACCGATGCCGGGATAGTTGAACACGGTTTCGGCCACATAGGTTCCGCTCAGCACGTGGGGAACGGAAATGGCCATGAGGCTCACGATGCCGGGCAGCACGTTGCGCAGGCAGTGACGCATGAGCACGCGCCGTCTGCCGAGGCCCTTGGAGCGGGCGAGCAGAACATAGTCGCGCCGTACCTCGTCGAGCAGGCGATTGCGTATCATGCAGGCGTAGTACCACACGTGACTGGCCACCATGACCACGAGCGGCAGCACGAGATGCCGCATTCTGTCGGCCACGTCTCCGGCCATGCCGGGGCGGTACGCGCCGCTGCCGGGCAGCCAGTGCAGATTCACGCTGAACACCAGCACCAGCATGGTGCCGAGCCAGAACGCCGGCGTGTAGAAGGCCACGGTTCCCGCCGCGCACAGCGTGCGGTCTATCCAGGAATCCTCGTAGCGCACGCAGATGAGCGCCATGCCTATGGCCAGCGCAAACACGAGCGCGTAGGCCGCGCCTCCGAGAATCAGCGTGTTGCCGATGAGCGGCCCGGCCACTTCCAGCGCCGGACGCTTGTACTTGAGCGACATGCCGAAGTCTCCCTGCGCCACGCCGGAAAGCCACTTTTCATACTGCACCCAGAGAGGCGCGTCGAGCCCCAGCCTGTGCCTTGCGGCCTCAAGCTCCCCGGTGCTCATGGACTGCACGGCGTCGCCGTAAAAGGACTGCAACGGATCTCCCGGAGCCATGCGCGACAGGCAGAACACCAGCACGGACAGCCAGAACATCATCAGGACAATCATGACGACGTGCTTGCCCAAAACGCGGGCCACGGCTCTCGCTTTCATGAATATTCCCCTCCCGGCGGGAAAAAACGCGGTGATCGGACGACGCATCCGGCCATACACAACAACGTCGGTCATAAAAACCGGCTCACGCTTCCAAAGTGTTATTTTTTAAAAAATCGTGTTACGAATATAGAGGGGCTCTCCTCTCCTGTCAAGGCGACCACATATCGCCGGAACTCGCCCCTTTTCCGCGGCTCTCATGCGACGCACGGATCATTATTTTTCATGCTGTTTCAACGTGTTGTGCGAATATTTACCGCCTCCTGCCGAAGACGGAGTCACGAAGTGCGGCAGGCGCGCATCTGCTTTCGTCCGTTATTTTTTCGCGCCTGCCCCCGGCGCTCCCGCCCGATGCACGCCGGAAGCTCCGGCGTCCCGCAATCTGCCCTCAAACTTCAATCTTCCCCACCCGCGTGGGGCAGCGCCCTGCCGCTCGCGCCTCCATGACGGGCGCTTTTCCTTTGGCAGAGCCTTTCGGCGATGCCGATTCAGCAGGCCTGACCAGTCGAACGCGCGTCCGTCTCATCCGCCCTTCCCGGCACGCACGATGACACGGCGAAGGGCTCCGGACACTCCCGGACGCTGCTGCATCCCCATGACGACGCGGCCCGTCTTCGCCCTTTTCCGCAAGTCCTTTTTCGTCCACACTGTCGTGGACCAAAGCACCCGCCGCGCTTCTCTCCCTTCTTCCGCAATGCTATATTCTCCCTCGGGCCGCCCGGGAGGCCGGACATTCATCGGGAGAACAGCCATGAAACCGCATCATCTGGAAAAGGAAAAATTTTTCCACTACAAGGGCACGACGGCCTGCTACGCGCTCATCGTCACCGCAGACTGGCAGGTCGTTCTTGCCGACAAAATGCCCCCGCTGAACATGTGGGGAGAACAGGAACCCGAAACGTTCCCACACGCCGTCGATCCCGTCATTGCCTGCATGGCCTATCGCTGGGCCGCACGCGTCTTTCTCGACTGGCTTCATACACGGCATCCGCCGCAGTTCTGGTTCAGCACCGACGAGGTGAAGAATCGCCGTTCCCTGTATATGCGCTATGCTCTCAAGCTCGAAGAACACGGCTACCGCTGCTACGCCTCAAGCGACGACATGTTCCGCTTCGTGCGCACGGCGGATGACTGAACGCTCCGCACGGCGTCGCGGCCTCCCCCGACCGGAACCTCCGCCTCGCAGAAACGGGCACGGCCAAAAATCGCCCGGAAGCACAACGCCTGCCCTGCCGAAAGCCCCGCGGGAATTAAACGCAGAAAGGGCTTACGACATTCATCGTAAGCCCTTCCGAAATTTGGCTCCCCGAGACGGACTTGAACCGCCAACCTAGTGATTAACAGTCACCCGCTCTGCCTATTGAGCTATCGGGGAACGAAGCAACATTTGCTGCGAAAAATTACTTAGCGGATTACACCTGCACCGTCAAGCGTTTTCTTTCATCTTACGTAAAAAAATTCGGAACTTCAGGAAACATTCGGAAAACGCCGCCGTGACGTCCGGTTTTTCGCCGCACAAAGCCCGCGTCAAATATCGTTTCCGGAGGAATGCCGCCAGTCGTCATGTCGCCCTGCCGCTCTTCCGATTGAGGGATACGCTTCGCGCGGAAGCGAAATCGAAAAAACAGCATCATGCTCCGGCGTATGATATCGCATGGAATGAGGGATGCGCACGGACCGTCCGCACGCAAAACCATACGTTCACGCCGGGCCGCGTTCACAGATTTCCGTTGAGGGATTCCCGGCGGACCGCCCGCCTGGAAAAACAGAATTCTGTCTGCGGCATCGCTTCGCCGACTGAGGGACCGCCCCGGATCGTCCGGAGCGGAATCATTGAAGCGGATCAGGGCATGTCTTCTGCCGACATCCCTCCCGTAACTGCTATTTCAACACGGCGCCGGTGTTGGCGCTGCTTACCAGACGAGCGTAACGGGCAAGCCAGCCGCTCTTGATGTTGGGTTCGCGGGGCACAAACGCCGCCTTTCTGCGGGCGAGCTCTTCTTCGCTCACGTTCACATTGATGCTGGCGTTGGGAATGTCGATGCTGATGATGTCGCCTTCCTGAATCAGGCCGATGGGACCGCCGTCCGCGGCTTCAGGAGAGACGTGGCCGATGGAAGCGCCGCGGCTTGCGCCGCTGAAGCGTCCGTCGGTGATGAGGGCCACGGTGGTGTCCAGCTTCATGCCGGCAAGGGCGCTGGTGGGATTGAGCATTTCGCGCATGCCCGGGCCGCCCTTGGGGCCTTCGTAGCGGATGACCACCACGTCGCCTTCGTGAATCTTGCCGTTGTAGATGGCGTCGATGGCTTCGTCTTCGCTGTCGAACACGCGGGCGGGGCCGCTGTGCGTGAGCATTTCAGGAGCCACGGCGCTGCGCTTCACCACGCAGCCGTCGGGAGCGATGTTGCCCCAGAGAATCTGAAGGCCGCCCGTGGGGCTGTAGGGATTGGAAAGAGGACGAACCGCGCCGGTATCCTTGATGACCGCGCCCTTGATGTTCTCCGCAACGGTCTTGCCCGTGGCGGTGATGAGGCTGGTGTCGAGGAAGCCGCCCTTGGCAAGTTCGGCCTGCACGGCGGCAATGCCGCCCGCGGCGTACAGATCCTGCATGTGGGTGGGGCCGGCGGGCGCAAGGTGGCAGAGGTTCGGCACCTGCGCGCTCACTTCGTTGAACAGGGAAAGATCAAAGGCCACGCCGGCCTCGTGGGCAATGGCCAGCAGGTGCAGCACGGTGTTGGTGCTGCAGCCGAGCGCCATGTCGCAGGCCAGGGCGTTGCGCAGAGACTTTTCGTTCACGATGTCGCGGGGCTTGATGTCGCGCTTCAAAAGTTCCATCACGGCCATGCCGGCATGCTTGGCAAGCTGCATGCGGCGGGCGTGAACCGCAGGAATGGTGCCGTTGCCGGGCAGCGCAATGCCCACGGCTTCGCACAGGCAGTTCATGGAGTTGGCGGTGTACATGCCCGCGCAGCTGCCGCAGCCGGGGCACACGCCGGTTTCGCACTCTTCAAGCATGGCGTCGTCGATAAGGCCGATCTTGCGGGCGCCCACGGCTTCAAACATTTTGGAGAGACTTACTTCCTCGCCGTTGTACACGCCGGCCATCATGGGGCCGCCGCTGCACACCACGGAAGGAATGTTCAGACGCAGCGCGCCCATGAGCATGCCGGGCACGATCTTGTCGCAGTTGGGCACCAGCACCAGGGCGTCCAGCTGATGCGCCATGGCCATGGTCTCCACGCTGTCGGCAATGAGTTCACGGCTCGCCAGCGAATACTTCATGCCGATGTGTCCCATGGCAATGCCGTCGCACACGCCGATGGCCGGAATGAGAATGGGAGTGCCGCCTGCCATGCGCACGCCGGCCTTGACGGCCTCGGCGATCTTGTCCAGATGGGCGTGTCCGGGAACGATCTCGCTGTAGGCGCTGACGACGCCCACGAGCGGACGATCAAGTTCTTCCTTGGTGTAGCCCATGGCATAGAAAAGACTGCGGTTGGGCGCGCGTTCCACGCCCTGCGTGACATTCGCACTGCGAAGCTTCATGAGATGCTCTCTCCTGTTCCCCTGAAAAAAAGACAGAAAATCGCCGGACAGAGGGGTCTGCCCGGCGATGTTTTCAAACCAGTGTTACTTCTTGAGCCAGCTCATCATCTGACGCAGTTCGGCGCCGACCTTTTCCAGCTGATGCTCGGCTTCCAGACGACGGGTGGCAAGGAACTTGCCCTTGCGGCCGGCGGAGAATTCCTGCATGAACTCGGAAGCGAAGGTGCCGTCCTGGATTTCTCTCAGGATCTGCTTCATTTCCTTGCGGGTTTCGGCGGTGATGATGCGCTTGCCGGTGCGGTAGTCGCCGTATTCGGCGGTGTTGGAGATGGAGTAGCGCATGAAGCCGAAGCCGCCGTTGTTGATGAGGTCAACGATGAGCTTCATTTCGTGGATGGTTTCAAAGTACGCCATTTCAGGAGCGTATCCGGCTTCCACGAGGGTTTCAAAACCGGCCTTCATGAGTTCGGTCACGCCGCCGCAGAGCACGGCCTGTTCGCCGAAGAGGTCGGTTTCGGTTTCTTCACGATAGGTGGTTTCCAAGATACCGGCGCGGCCGGCGCCGATGCCGGAAGCATAGGCCAGGGCGTAGTCCTTGGCATGACCGCTGTAGTCCTGAGCAACGGCGATGAGGCTGGGAACGCCCTTGCCTTCCAGGTACTGGCTGCGCACGGTGTGGCCGGGGCCCTTGGGAGCGATCATGATGACGTCGATGTTGGAAGCGGGCTTCACGAAGCCGAAGTGGATGTTGAAGCCGTGGGCGAAGCACAGCACGTTGCCTTCCTTCATGTGGGGGGCGACCTGCTTGTTGTAGATGTCGGCGGCGACTTCGTCGGGCACGAGCATCATGACGATGTCGCCGGCTTCGGCGGCGGGTTCCACTTCCATGACCTTCAGACCGGCGGCTTCAGCCTTGGCCCAGCTGGAGCTGCCCTTGCGCAGACCGACGACAACGTTCACGCCGCTTTCATGCAGGTTCTGAGCATGAGCGTGACCCTGGCTGCCGTAGCCGATGATGGCGACAGTCTTGCCGTCGAGCATGCCGAGATTGCAGTCTGCGTCATAGTACTTCTTAATCATGATAACTTCTCCATTTCAATGACTATAATTCATTCTCAGCAGCAAAAGGTCAATCCTTGCTGCTTTTCCACCAATCACTCTGCGATCCTCTGGGCATGCCGATGATGCCGGAACGGCACATTTCGAGGATCTGATAGGGCGACATCACCTCAAGGAAGCCTTCTATCTTGGAAGGCTTTCCGGTGAGTTGTATTACCATGCTACTAGAGGTAAGGTCAATAATGCGCGCCCGATAAACCTCAACGATATCCTTGATGGGCGAAATTGTGGCGGCGTCGAAGGCGATGCGCAGCATGATGGTCTCGCTCAGCAGGCTTTCGTTGGGCGGAAGCAGGGTGATGGACTTCACTTCCTCCATCTTGAGGGTCTGCTTCACGATCTGATCGAGAACGTGGGTGTCGCCTTCCGTCACGATGGTGATGATGGAAATGGCGGGATCGCTGGTCTGCGCGGCCGTAACGCTGGTCATGTTGAAGCGGCGGCGGGCAAAAAGGGAGGACACGCGTGCCATGACGTTGGCGTTGTTATCCACCACGATGGAAATCACATGTTTCGTCATATTGTCCCCCTTCTCTATTCCATGATGATGGAGTCGCAGGTGCAGCCGCCGGGAATCATGGGAAGCACCTTCTCATCCTTGTCGATGCAGCAGTGGATCCACACGGGGCCGTCGCTCGTGAGCGCTTCCGCCATGGCCTTTTCCAGATCGGCCATGGTTTCGCAGTGGAAGCCCTTGCCGCCGAAGCCTTCAATAACCTTCACGTAATCGGTGCGGCGGTTGAGGTCGGTGCAGGAGTAGCGCTTGCCGTAGAAGCTCGTCTGCCACTGACGCACCATGCCGAGAACGTGGTTGTCGAGAATCACGGTGATGACGGGCAGATGGAAGCTCACCGCGGTGCAGGCCTCGTTCATGTTCATGTGGAAGGAGCCGTCGCCGGTAAAGAGGATCACGCGCTTTTCGGGGCAGGCGATCTTGGCGCCGATGGCCGCGCCGTAGCCGAAGCCCATGGTGCCGAGGCCGCCGCTCGTGAGGAAGTGGCGGGGCTTGACGTGATGCAGATACTGAGCGGCCCACATCTGATGCTGACCCACGTCGGTGACGTAGATGGCGTCGAGTCCGGCCATTTCGTTGACCTTGCGGATGACCTGATGCGGCTTGAGCACGGTGTCGCTGTCTTCGGGATGATAGTCTTCCTGACGCCATTCGGCGATCTGGGTGAGCCATTCGTCGCGGCAGGTCTGATGCACCTTGGGCAGCAGCGCGCAGATGACGTCCTTCACGTCGCCGACGAGGCTGACGTCCACGTTGACGTTCTTGTTCACTTCGCTGGGATCGATGTCGATCTGAATGAGCTTGGCGCGGCGGCCGAACGCGTCGGGGGCGAGGGCCACGCGGTCGCTGAAGCGAGTGCCCACGGCCACCATGACGTCGGCGTAGTCAAGGGCGAAGTTGCTGGTGCGGCAGCCGTGCATGCCCACCATGCCGAGATTGAGCGGATCGTCGCTGTCGATGACGCCCGCGCCCATGAGGGTGTAGGCGCCGGGCATGCAGGTCTTCTTCATGAGGGCGGCAAGTTCCGCGCTCGCGCCCGAGGAGATGACGCCGCCGCCGTAGTAGATGGCCGGACGCTGGGCGTTGTTGATGATTTCCGCCGCCTTGTCGATGGCTTCCATGTTGATCTTCGTGGTGTAGGTATCGCGCACGGGAGCCGCGGGCACGAATTCGGCCACGGCCGAGGTCATGTCCTTGGGAATGTCCACGAGCACCGGGCCCTTGCGGCCGGTCTGGGCGATGCGGAAGGCCTCGCGCAGGATGTCGGCCAGATCCTCCACCCTGTCCACCACGAAATTGTGCTTGGTGATGGGCATGGTGATGCCCGCAATGTACACTTCCTGGAAGCTGTCCTGTCCGATGAGGGGCGTGGGCACGTTGCCCGTGATGGCAACCATGGGCACGCTGTCCATGTAGGCGGTGGCAATGCCGGTAACAAGGTTGGTCGCGCCGGGGCCGCTCGTTACCAGGACAACGCCGGTGCGGCCGGTAGCACGGGCGTAGCCATCGGCCGCATGCGCGGCGCCCTGTTCATGGGCAGTAATAATATGGTGGATACGATCCTGGTATTTATACAGTGCGTCGTACAGATTCAACACAGCGCCGCCGGGGTAGCCGAACAGCGTATCCACGCCCTGCTCCACCAGCACTTCACAAAAAATTTCCGAACCGGTCAGTTTCATATTCTTCATCCTTATGGGCTGAAACCATGCTGATCCGCACGAAGCGGACCTCCCCCAGTCGCACGATCCGCCTTTGGGCGGTGTTTTTCATCCTGCGCCCCGCTGCGGACCCTTGCGGTTCGTCTCTCTGGGGGTACAGGCATAAATCGTAGAATAATACTGGACTGCTTCTTCTTGTCTTGTCAAGTGAGGAACGCCAAAATAACCCGTCGAAAAAGCAAACTATTTTTTTCACATTTTCGGAAAGCGACCGTAACAACACAAAAAGCGCCCCATCGGACTCCCCGACAGCGTTCCCTCTCTCCCTCTGATACATATTAGGATCATACATTTCTCCGACGTAACATAACCGTACCGTTGCCGACGCCGCACGGAAAAGAAACAACACGGCGCAGCGCGGTTATGTTTCGGCAAACGAGACCGTCCGGCTCGCGGCCTGCGAGTTCCCGCCGCGTCCGGGCCGCGCGTCGAACATGCCGCGCAGAGGCCAGTGCCCGCTCACAAAAAGGAACTGCCGGCGTTTTACTGAAACGCCCTGCACACCACGATCCTCCATTAAAAATAAGCCTGGCCCTGCACAACAGTTGCACGGCCCTTCCTCGGAAAGAAATTCGGGTTCGGGCAACGCTGCCTTCCGCGCCGCACGCCGCAAAGCCCTGGACACGGAGGGGCCAGCCTCCCGCAGAGCCCACAGGCAGCGACCGCCCGCCGCGTTCGCCGTCCGCCCGCAGTCCCCAAGAAAACGCACGAGCCACCCATGTTTCCTCAATATTCCTCCATCGCCCCGCAATGCTCCGCAGCGCGCCGCCGCTTTTCCCAAAAACACGCCTCAATTCCTGAAACATGTCTTTTTTTCCACGACGCTCGACAAGCATCGAATATTGGAGCACACTCAAAAGCAACCACGTTTTCCGAATATTTCTTTTCTTTTTCTGCTCCGCAGTCGCCGGACGCTTCATGTCGGCAGAAAACAGGGCGGCGTTTCCGCCAGGGAGCTTTTCATGCGTCAGAACATCTATTCCGGGCTCGACCGGCTGCCCCGGGGACTGGCGTCCGACCGCGTCACGCCGGGCTGTCTCGTGCTTGAGGGCGGCGCACTGCGCGGAACCTACAGCGTGGGCGTGATGGACGCCCTCATGGAAGCCGACGTCAACTTTGCCTGCACCATCGGCGTTTCCGCCGGAGCGCTCAACGGCATCAGCTACGTTTCCGGTCAGATCGGGCGTTCCGCGCGCAGTCCGCTGCGCTACCGGCACGATTCCCGCTATTTCGGACTCGGCGCCTTTCTGCGCAACCGCACGCCCTTCGGCTTCGACTTCATGTTCGGCGAGCTTTCCCGCACGCTGGACCCGCTGGACACGGCGCGATTCTTCCGGCCGGAACGCCGCTTCGTGGCCGTGGCCACCAACTGCCTCACCGGCAAGCCGGAATATTTTGAAAAGGGCCGCTGCTCCGACATCATGCTGGCGACGCGCGCCTCCTCCACCATGCCGTACATCTCGCAGATGGTGCGCATGAACGGCACGCCCTATCTCGACGGCGGCTGCTCGTGCAAGATTCCCTTCCGCTGGGCGCTGGAGAACGACTTTCGCGCCGTGGTCATCGTGAAGACCAATCCCGACGACTATCGCCGCGATCCCGAGGCCGGGCGCAACCTCGCCCGGCTGTTCTACGGGCCGAAGTGGCAGGCCCTCTCCGACGCTCTGGCCCGGAGCAACGCCGACTACAACGAACTGTGCGACGAGATAGAAAAACTCCGGCAGGAAGACCGCGTGTTCGTGATAAGCCCGTCGCGCTCCATGCACATAGGCCGCATGGAAAAGGATCTGGAAAAGCTCGGCGAATGGTACTGGCTGGGCTATCGCGACGCGCAGGCGCTCATGCCCGACCTCAGGGCCTATCTGGCCCGAAAGAACGGCGAAACGGACGACGCAGACAAAGAACGGATTGCAGAAAGCGCCGCGCCTTCCGAAGCTCAGCCCGCAGCAGACGCCGCATCTGCCGAAGCGCCCGCGCAAGACCGGTGAAGACAAAAACGCAGAAAGCTCCCGACGAATCGGGAGCCTTCTTTTTAATGATGGAGTGACGGGCGGCGTTCAGACCGCCGACGTGCCGCGCTACTTCGCCACGGAGGCAAAGGCGTCCAGACCGAAACGGGGACGTTCCGGGGTTTCTCCGGCGTTCAGCTTGTCGCGCAGCTCAATAAGCGCCTTGCGGAGCTGTTCGGGGCAGGACGTCACCTTCGAGGTGGGGCAGATGGGCATGTCGGCGAAGCGGTCGATCACGTCGTCGATGGACATGCCGCGAATCAGACGGCCTATGCCGTTCAGATTGCCGGGGCAGCCGCCCTTGAACTCGAAGTTGTTGATGGTCCGGCTTTTTTCATCCACGTCTATCATGAACATCTTGGAGCAGACGCGCTCCGGCGTGAAAACAAACTGCATGAGTTTTCCTCCTTAATTGGAAAACAGTGTATTACGAAAAACTCTCGCCTCTGGCAAGCCGCGAACGCCGCCGCCCTCCCCGAAGGCTCTTATTTTCCGAGCCGTCATGCACTCTGGAGGCACGCACTCCCCGAACGCCGCCGTGCTTCCCCGGCGTTTTTCTTTTCCCCCAACGCCGTCGGATGTTCCCTCCCGGGCTCTTCTGCCCCGGGCCCTGCGCCGCACGCCCGTTCTTTCCACTCGAAAACGGCCCTCTCCCTCCCCAAAGCCGTGCAAGACAACCTTTTCCCATCGGAGACGGCGCACTCCCCCGCACACCCCGGAATCTGACTTCCCCTCCTGTGCCCGCGCCGCCGAACGCCGCCGCAGATTACCGCGCAGCACGGCCTCGGCGCGGGGCCTCTTCCTCAGACAGGCGTCGTCGGCAGGGTCTTTTCCGGCGCGCATGGTTGACGCCGCGCCATTTTGTCCTATCTTGAACGTGCCGCGCATGACGCCTTCCGCATTCCGCCCCCGGGTGTCCGGAAGAATCGGCATCGCGCCGGACGCCGCCGCGCCCGCATCAACGCGCATCCGCGCTCTCAGGAAGGTCATCATGAAGAAAAGAAAAATAGTCCCCATCACCGTTCTCTCCGGCTACCTCGGCGCGGGCAAGACCACGCTGCTCAATCACGTGCTTTCCAATCAGGAAGGCTACAAGGTCGCCGTCATCGTCAACGACATCGGCGAAGTCAACATCGACGCGAGCCTCATCGCCAAGGGCGGCAGCGTGGAAATGGACGACAGCCTCGTGCCGCTCTCCAACGGCTGCATCTGCTGCTCCCTCAAGGTCGATCTGCTTCAGCAGGTGCTCAATCTCATCGAATCCGGCCGCTTCGACTACATTCTCATCGAGGCGAGCGGCATCTGCGAACCGCTGCCCATCGCGCAGACCCTCTGCCTCGGCGACGAATCCCTGCCCAAGATATGCCGCCTCGACGGCATCGTCACCGTGGTGGACGCCCGCCGCATGGTGGACGAATTTCTCGGCGGTCAGCGCCTCGTGGAAGAGGACATCGACGAAGAGGACGTGGCCAGTCTCGTCATTCAGCAGATAGAGTTCTGCACCACCATCGTGCTCAACAAGGTGGAAGGCCTCACCGAAGATCAGCTCGGTCTGCTCAGAACCGTGATCCACAAGCTCCAGCCCGAAGCGAACATCATCGAAACCAACTACGGCAAGGTGGACGTGAAGGACATTCTCGACACGGGCCGCTTCGACTTCGACCGCGCCTGCTCTTCCATCGGCTGGGTGCAGGCCCTGGAAGCCGACGCCCCCGAAGAGGACGAAGACGACCACGACGATGACCACGATCATCATCACGATCACGAACACAAGCATCATCATGATGATGACGACCACGACGAGCACAAGCACCATCACCACCACGATGACGACGAGCACGAACATCATCATGACCACGATCATGACGAGGACGAGCACGAACATCATCACGGCCATCATCACCATCATCATCACGGCGATCATGAGCACGGCGAGGAATACGGCATTTCCACCTTCGTGTATTTCCGTCGTCCGCCCTTCGATCAGAAAAAGTTCGAGGACTTCGTCAACGACGCCTGGCCTGCCAGCGTGATCCGCTGCAAGGGCCTCATCTGGTTCCGCGACGAGCCCGACACCGCCTATCTGTACGAACAGGCCGGCCGTCAGATGACCGCCTCGCCCTACGGCGAATGGGTGGCCGCCGCGCCCGCCAAGCGTCAGGCCGCCGAACGCCGCGTGGACAAGCAGCTCGACGCCGAATGGGACGACACCTACGGCGACCGCATGCAGAAACTCGTCTTCATCGGTCAGCACATGGACAAGGCCGCCATTTGCGCCGCCCTGGACGCCTGCCTCGAAAAATAACGTCCTTTCCGTTTCCGTCACGGCGGGCAGCGCCGCTCTTTTGCTCCCTTTGCGCGAAAGAACGGCCTGCCCGTCTTCCTTTTCCCGACGATCGGGCGCGCCCCGGCGCGCAGCGCACTGCGCGCACAACCTTTGCGGCGCGCCGTCAGCGCCCGTCACCTCTACCCGCGCCAGTCGCGGTCATCGTTTTCATCATGCGCAGAAACATCGTTCCCATCACGCTTCTTACCGGCTATCTCGGCGCGGGCAAGACCACGCTGCTCAATCACGTGCTTTCCAATCAGGAAGGCTACAAGGTCGCCGTCATCGTCAACGACATCGGCGAAGTCAACATCGACGCCGCGCTCATCGAAAAAGGCGGCAACGTGGAGATGGAGAGCAGTCTCATTCCCCTTTCCAACGGCTGCATCTGCTGCACCCTCAAGGACGATCTCATGCAGCAGATTCTCGATCTCATCGCCACCTGCCGCTTCGACTACATTCTCATTGAAGCGAGCGGCATCTGCGAACCCATGCCCATCGCCCAGGCCATCACGCTGGGCGACGAAGTCATGCCCACGGTGTGCCGCCTCGACGGCATCGTCACCGTGGTGGACGCCATGCGCATGGCCGACGAATTTCTGAACGGCGAAAAGCTCCTCGGCGACAACGACGAGGACGACGTGGAAAGTCTGCTCATCCAGCAGATAGAATTCTGCACCACCATCGTGCTCAACAAGGTCGATGAAGTTTCCGCCGAGCAGCTCGCCACGCTCAAGGCCGTAATCCGTCAGCTTCAGCCCGAAGCGCGCATCATCGAGACCAACTACGGCAAGGTGGCCGTCAAGGACATTCTCGACACGCACGCCTTCAACTTCGCCAAAGCGGGAAAATCCGCCGGCTGGATTCAGAGCCTTCAGCAGTTCGACGCCGACAAGGCCGCGCACGACGGGCACGATCATCACGAACACCACGCCCACGAGCATCACGAACACGCCGAAGGCCATTCCCACACCGAGGAATACGGCATTTCCACCTTCGTGTACTTCCGGCGCGCGCCCTTCAATCAGGACAAGTTCAGCGACTTCGTGGAAGCGTCCTGGCCGCAGTCGGTCATCCGCTGCAAGGGTCTTTTGTGGTTCAAAAAGAATCCCTCCATGTCGTACATGTTCGAGCAGGCAGGCAAACAGACCGTGGCCACGCCCTTCGGCCGCTGGATGGCCTCCGCACCTGCCGAACAGCGCAAGCAGGCGCGCAGGGCCAATCCCGAACTCGACCGCAACTGGGACGAACGCTACGGCGACCGCATGATCAAGCTGGTGTTCATCGGCAGACACATGGACGAGCAGGCCATCTGCGCGGCGCTGGACGCCTGTCTGGACGAAGACAAGTCCTGACGGGAGTTTGCATAATTCTCCGCGCGTTCCTCTTTTATCTCCATGACAGTTGTGCTAATCTGAACTTCATACCGGGGCAGCGGCGTTTTTCAAGGGTATTCCGGCCCTGTCCCCACGGCACTGGAGCTGCTTATGCTGAATGGTTACGACGTGATTGGCGATATACACGGATGCGCGGACAGACTGGAAGCCCTGCTCTCCCGCCTCGGCTACGAAAAAAACGGCGGCGTGTGGAGACATCCCGACCGCATGGTCGTCTTTCTCGGCGACTACATCGACCGGGGACCGCAGATTCTGGAAACGCTGACCATCGTCCGCAACATGCGCGAGGCCGGTTCCGCGGAGTGCCTCATGGGCAATCATGAATTCAACGCCGTGTGCTGGAGCACGCCCGATCCCGACAATCCGGGCGAGTTCATCCGCAGTCACAACGAGGCGCACACGGCCCAGCACGCCGCCACGCTGGAACAGCTTGCCGGATGCTATCAGCCCTGGATTCAGTGGATGCGCACCCTGCCGCTGTGGCTGGAGCTCGGCGATCTCGGCGGGGACGGCAGTCGCCTGCACATGATTCACGCCTGCTGGTCTCCGACGGCCATGCGCACGCTGCTCAACAACGAATGCGGAGGCGAAAGCCTGGTGACCGGCCGCAAGGACGCGCCCCGTCTCACCGAAACGGGATACGTGCGCGCCGGAGGCGACACGGGAAGCTGCGAATACGAGGCGCTGGAAGTGCTGCTCAAGGGCCCGGAAATTCCGCTGCCGGAGGGCGTCTTCTTTGAAGACAAGGACGGACACCCCCGCCGCCGCATCCGCGTGAAATGGTGGCTCGGCATGGGCCGCACCTGCCGCGAAATGGCCCTCATGGGCCGCGACGACATTGCCTCCCTTCCCGAAGACGCCGTGCCGGACCCCGGAAGCTGGGAATCCATCGACGTGGAATATCCCACCTTTTTCGGGCATTACTGGCGCAGCCCCGGCGAAGAGATACGCCTCTATTCTCCCTCCGTGGCCTGCCTCGACTTCAGCGCGGTACACGGCGGCCCGCTTGTGGCCTATCGCTGGAACCGCGGCGACACCGCCCTGCGGGACGACCGCTTCGTGTGGGTCGGCAAGGAGGCGGACGCCACCTCCCGCTCGCAGCGCATCTTCTTCCCCTGATGCCGCGCAGAGCGCCGGGTAAAGCGCGCTTTTCCCCCTGCGCCGCCTTCCATCATCGACAAAAGCTCCCGCAGACGCGGGAGCTTTTTTCATGCGCAAAAACGCCGCCATCCTGAACCGAAGGCGGCGTTTCTCTGCAAAAAAGATGGAGAGAACCGGGCGGGGCTGCCGGAAAGGGGACCTGTTCCCTTCCGAAAGGCGCTCTTCTCCTGCAGGAAGAACTCCCCGCCCGTTCTGACGACTCTCCGGCAAAACCATGCCGGAAGGCGAGAGACCGTCCGACCTCTCAAAACATGCTGCGGCCGCGCGAGGCAAAAAGGGCCGCACCGACCACCGGCGTTTGCGCCTGCTCGAAGGGGAAAGCCCGCGCCGCGGTCTTCTTCCGAAAACTTCGGCGCAGGCCCGCAGGACAGGCGGCCCGGCGCTGAAAGGACATGCGTTCAACGCCGTCTGCCGGGCTCATCGCCACGCGCAGTTCCCTGCGCCGCCCTTCTCTTCCGAACCGGCCAGGGCTTAAAAACGCAGATCGCGTTCCCCCTGCTCCAGACGCTTCAAATACTGCGCCGTCTGATTTCTCCGAGGCTCCCGGCTGATGCGGGAAAGCTCGTCGGCTATCATGTTCTCGCCGAGCGCGCGCAGTTCGTCGTCGGCGTAGTCCAGCAGATATTCCTTGAAAGTCAGCATGGCGTTGGGCTGACAGCAGTTGCTTATTTCGCCGCTCTTGGCCAGCGGCATGAAGCGGTCGCCGGTGCGGCCGGAACGATAGCAGGCCGTACAGAAGCTCGGCAGGTAGCCGTCGCGAACCAGTCCCTTGAGCACGTCTTCGGGCTTGCGCTCGTCGGCAAGATGAAACTGCGGAGCTTCGCCGGGAACAACGCGCTGCGGATGGGCGTAGCCGCCCACGCCCACGCAGGAGCCCGCGCTCATCTGCGACATGCCGATGTCGAGCAGCTCGCGGCGAAATTCCGCGGACTCTCTGGTGGTGAGAATCATGCCGGTGTAGGGCACGGCCAGACGCGTCACCGCAATGAGATGCTTGAAGTCGTCGTCGCTCACCAGACTGTAGGCGGAATAGTCCACGCCCTCGGCGGGCAGCAGCCTCGGGAACGAAATGGTGTGCGGCCCCACTCCCGCCACCGCCTCAAGATGCTCGGCGTGCATGAGCAGGCCCATCACCTCGTAACGCCAGTCGTACAGGCCGAAAAGCACGCCTATGCCCACGTCGTCCAGGCCGCCTTCCAGCATGCCGCGGTCCATGGCCTCGGTATGCCACTCGTAATTGGCCTTGGGGCCGCCCATGTGCATGAATTCGTAGGTGGGCTTGTGGTAGGTTTCCTGAAAAAGAATGTAGGTGCCCAGTCCGGCATCCTTGAGTCTGCGGTAGTTTTCCGCCGTGGTGGCGGCGATGTCCACGTTCACGCGGCGGATGGAGCCGTTGCGAAGCTTCGTGGCATAGATGGTGTGCATGCACTCAATAACGTAGTCCAGAGGGCAGTTGCGGTCGTCTTCGCCCGCCTCAAGAAGCAGACGCTTGTGACCGAGCGCCTCCAGCGCCAGCACTTCCTCGCGCAGCTCCTCCTGCGAAAGCTTGCGCCGCACGGTCTTGTTGCTCGCGTGAAATCCGCAGTAGCGGCAGTTGTTCACGCAGTAGTCCGAAAGGTACAGCGGCGCGAACATCACGATGCGGCGGCCGTAAATGTGTTCCTTGATTTCGCGGGCCAGCGCGTAGATGCTCTTCAGCGTGTCCTCGTCTTCCACAAACAGAAGCGCGGCCGCCTCGCGATGCGTGAGCCCGCGGTATTCCCGGGCCTTGTTCAGAATGCGGGCCACTTCGGCCCGGTCGGAAGAAAGCTTTCGCCCCTCTTCCAGAGACTCCAGAATTTCGGCGTGGTCGATGAACTCGTTGGAGTCCAGCGAGCGGACATTGTACATGCAGATTCCCCGGCGGATCATCCGCCCCGGCGCTCGGCCGGTCATGGCAGCAGGTGCCGTTCAGACAGGGCGCAGCAATAAAAAAAGCGCCCACCCGTAAGGAAAGGCGCCCGACAATCGCAGCTTCCCGCCGACGGCGGAAGACAAGACGGGGACAGCACAGACCTTTCTGATCGGAAAGCAGAACGCCATCCTCTCAGTCGGGATACCGTAACAAAGCCGCATGGCGCGGCAGACCTCCCGGAAGATGAATCCGCCGGTCGGACGCAGACATCATACGCTTCCTGCGCAATTAGGCAAGGGGAAAGGCCGAAACGTCCGCACCATCTTCCGCGACGAGGCGGCGCGCCCATCATCTTCTTGACAAGCCCGGGCATTCCTGAAAGTCTCCTCGTCAACGAACCGGGCCGCATCCCGGAACAATCCGGCCTTTCCCGTCCCTGCAACGGAAGATTTTTCAGGAGAAGCATCATGGAACAAACCCGCCTCGGCATTGTCGGCATCATTGTGGAAGACCTCGAAGCCTCCGCCGCCCTGAACGCTATTCTGCATCAGTACTCCGACATCATTGTCGGACGTCTGGGCATTCCCTACCGCGACAGGGGGGTGTCCATCATCTCCATCGCCGTGGACGGCAGCAACGAAGCCATTTCCGCCATGACCGGAAAAATCGGTCAGCTGGAACACGTGTCCGTGAAATCCGTCATCACCAAGTAATCTTGCGCCGCGTCAGCAAGCGAAGAGGCCCGCCGGTTCCGCCGGACGGGCCTTTTGCGTTGCGGGCGGCGAACCGGCGCGCCGGTTTATTTTCCGAAAAAAAAGTCCTATGGTCGCAAGGAACTTACGCCTCAGGAGTCACCATGCGAGAAATTTCCGTCGAACTCATACGCGACACCGTGGCGCGGCTGGCCGTGGAGGCCTGCTGCCGCCTGCCCGAATCCACGCTGGCGGCCATGCGCCAGGCCAGAGAATGCGAACTTTCCCCCACCGGCCGCGACGTGCTGGATCAGCTCATCCAGAACGCGGGCATCGCCGCCGAGGAGTGCGTTCCCATCTGTCAGGATACCGGCCTCGCCGTGGTGTTCGCCGAAATAGGTCAGGACGTCCACATCACCGGCGGACTTTTTGAAGACGCCGTCAATCAGGGCATTGCCAAGGGCTACACCGAGGGCTACCTGCGCAAGTCTTCGGTGGCGGAACCGCTCTTTGAACGCAAAAACACCGGCGACAACACGCCCGCCGTCATCCACACGCGCCTCGTGGCCGGCGACCGCATCACCCTGCGCCTGGCCCCCAAGGGCGCGGGCAGCGAAAACAAGGGCGCGCTGCACATGCTGGTTCCCGCCGACGGCATAGAAGGCGTGAAGAAGGCCGTGGTGGAAACCGTGCGCCACGCCGGAGCCAGCCCCTGCCCGCCCATGGTCATCGGCGTGGGCATAGGCGGCAACATGGAACTGGCCTGCCTGTGCGCCAAAAAGGCCTGCGCGCGCGACATTGAAAGCCGCAATCCCGATCCCCGCTACGCCAGACTCGAAGACGAGCTGCTGGAACTCGTCAACAAGCTCGGCACCGGCCCCGCCGGACTCGGCGGCAGCGTGACGGCCTTCAAGGTGAACGTGGAATTCTGCGCCACCCACATCGCCAGCCTGCCCGTAGCCGTGAACATCAACTGCAACGCCGCGCGTCACGCCGAAGCCGTGCTGTAAGGATTCCTCCATGCCCGCCACTCATCATCTTGTCACGCCCCTTTCCAAAGACGACATACGCAAACTGCGCATAGGCGACCTCGCCTTCATCAGCGGCACCATCTACGCCGCGCGCGACGCCGCCCACAAACGCATGATCGAAGCGCTCGACCGGGGAGAATCCCTGCCCTTCGATCCCGCAGGACAGATCATCTATTACGTGGGCCCCACGCCCGCAAAGCCGGGCAGCCCCATCGGCTCGGCCGGTCCCACCACCTCGGGCCGCATGGACGCCTACGCCCCGCGCCTCATGGAACTGGGACTTGCGGGCATGATCGGCAAGGGCAACCGTTCCCGCGCCGTCATGGACGCCATTCGCGACAACGTGTGCGTGTATTTTGCCGCCACCGGAGGCGCGGCCGCGCTCATTTCCCGCTGCATCCGCTCCTACGACGTGCTCGCCTGGCCGGAACTCGGCCCGGAAGCCCTGGCCGCCATGACCGTGGAAAACTTTCCCGTCACCGTAGTGGCGGACTGCTGGGGCGGCGATCAGTACGAAGAAGGGAAAAAGCCCTACCAGAGCATCTGATCCGCCGAGGCGCCTGATATCTGCTCCTGCCGCATGCGTGCGACAGGAGTTTTTTTTACGCTTCCGCCGGTGTTTTTCTCAGCCTTCCAGGGCCTGATTCCCGACGGACAGAGCCTACTTTTCCACGACCATCTTCCGGCAATCGACGCCTTTCGCCTTCGCGCAGGACGCCCGAACTCTGCAACGTCGCGTGAACATCGCCTCCCCGCTGGCGAAAGCCCCGGCGCGTCGAGAGTGTCCGACATAACCACGGACTGGGACAAGCCGGTGCAGACGCTGCGGCGCAGCCTGCGCACGGCAATTCCCCGCGGGCGGGAAAATGCCGCCGGGCCTTCGCTGCCCGACGCCAAGCTCTCCCCCGGCGAAAAAGCACTCCCCGCACGCCCCGGCCCCCTCACTTGTGGATCATGGCCTTTTCGACGCCCCTCCCCGTCCCGGCATCTTCATCCCCTCTCTTCTGCCTGTAAAAACAGGCATGCCCCCCGCAAAACCGGAACGGCCCGTCCCAGACGAAAAGCTGCCGCGCCTGCCGAAGGCATTCCCCTGCCCTCTGCTCTTCACATCTCTTTCTCTTTTCTCTCGCATGAGCCCTGTCCGTTTGCGTCGACGCAAAAAACAACGTCACGGCTTCGTACGACGTCCGCATGATTTGTTCTCTATAGCATCATCTTTCACAAGATTATAACAAAGCTGTCATAATATGCCGGGATTGTTGACGAGTGCGCTTTTCTGCACGTATATATGACAAAGTTGTTACAATTATCTTTTCCCTCCGGGGAAGCAAATAACGGCGGTGCTCCATGGCCGACATCTTCTTCGACAGGCAGGACAGAGAGCTCATGAAGATGATCAACACGATCATCGACTACGGCCCCTCCTCCGACCTTGAACATAAAATATTCAATGCCCGACTCCATCCCCACGGCATACTGAATCTCACCACCACGCACGAGTTCCGCATGGCGCAGGCCGTCATCAATCTGCTCGGCAGCCTCACCAAGTCCGGCCCCGCCGAAGATCGTCTGGCCGCCCTGCGCACGCTGCACGACGAAGTGCTGCACAGCGCCCAGACCACCTTCCGCTACAACACCGGCCGCGTGCTCATTCAGATCATGAAGGCCATCATCCGCTCGCGGGACGACGAGCACGCCCAGCTCCGGCTGATTCACGATTTCCGCAAGGCCGTTTCCGGCAATCCCCGCATCGTGCGGGAATTTCTCAACCGTCATCACCTCATGGAAATGCCGGAAGAATGGAATCAGCTCACCATGGATCATCACGTCCACGATTCCAACACCAAGGGACGCAAAAACGCCACCTTCCTCATCATGGACGCCTGGGTGAAGGGCATACGATATCTTACCGTGGTGTACTACAACTATGTGGATCTGGAAGTGGCCCGCGAGCTGCTGAGCGCCGCCGCGATCATGGGCATTTCCGTGCGTATCGGCCTTGAGTTCCGCGCGGCGTTCCGGGGCCGCTACGTGAACTTCATATGGGCTCCGCGCGGATTCTCCGACATCCAGGACTTCCTGGAATTTCTCTCCTCAGACGCCATGCGGTCCTTCATGAGCGAAGGCCGCATGGCCTCGGCCTGGATTCGGGATCACGTCATGGCCACGCTGGAGCTGTGGAACAAAAAACACGCTCACGCGCTCACGCGGGATCTCGGCATTCCCGTCACCACGCTGGACCCCGACGCGTTTCTCGCCTTTGTGGGCAACGGACAGCCTTCGCTGCTGCATCTCGCGGAATTCGTTCACAAGGCGCTGCTGCCGAAGTTCAAGACCAAAATCGCCGATCTCACCATGGAACTTGAGGAGGCAAGCGACGCCCGCAGAGAAGAAATTCTCCGGCGCATGCGCCGCATGGACGGCTTTACCCCTTCCGTCATTCACGACAGCTGCCTTGCGCCATCCTGCAATCCCGAACTGCCCTCGCCCGAAGATCCGCCCACCTCGCCCGACGACGAGCGCCCGGAACTTCTGCGCCTCAGCGTGCCGCAGCTTCTCGAACGCCTGAGCTCGCTGCGCAGCGGCTACCGCATCACCCTGCAGCTCGCCGGGCTCACCGCCGAAGACGTGCTGGAAATTCTCTGGGACGGTCAGGGGTTCATCACGCATCTGGAGCTGTTCAACGTCAAGGAATGGCACGACGGCAACCTGCCCCACCTCAAGGAAATCAACGATCTCCAGGTCGCCATCAACACGGGCGACGTCATGCGCCTCAAGAAAATTCTGCGCGGCATGCTGCGGAACTTCGACTGCGACTGCTCGCCGGATTCGCAGACCCGATGCGAAAAGTTCCGCTCCATTCTGGCCGACATTCCGGCCCTTCAGGCCCTGTACCGCTACGCGCCCCTTGCCAGTCACATGGGCACGGATTCCACCAGTCACCTCGGCAACCGCTACGGCATGGGGCTGGCCGTGCCCGAAACTCTGCCCGGCTCCGCCCGCAAGCGCCTGACCGGCAACAAATACATAAGTTCCGTCACACTGCCCATGCGTCTTCAGCTCGGCTACCGGGTGGAATACCTGCCGAGCGGTCACCCCTCGCCGCTGCTCACCTGGCTGCGCCGCCGCATGAGCTTTCTCAAATGCGGCATGAACCGCACCAGAGAATGGGAGCCCCTCTATGAAAACGTGCGCATAGAACAGCCGGGCAACATCATCACCATGGGCGGCATCACCGTGGAAAAATCCAACGGTCTCGTGCCCGAACCGGGTGCGCAGGCGCTCGCCCACGACGAGGAGGCAGGAGGCAGAGCCTACCTCAACACCACCATGTCCAACGTGCTCAAGGTGCTGCTGGGCTTCATTCCCGCGCTGCTCACCTTCCTGAACACGCAGGAATGGTGGGTGCTCGCCTGGTTCGGCGCGCCCATCTGGTTCGGCATCACCGGCGTGCGCAACGTCATTCAGGCCGTCATTGCAGGCGGCGGCGTGCGCAAAAACATGCTGCTCTCATGGAAAAAATTCGTGAACTGGTCTCGCGTGTGCGACTCGCTCATGTACACGGGCATTTCCGTCATTCTGCTGGAAGGCCTCACGCGAAACCTGCTGCTCAGCCGCGTGCTCGGCATTACCGTGGAAAACGCCCCGCTGCTCGTGTTTTCCATCATTGCGCTGGCAAACGGCATCTACATTTCCTCGCACAACATCTATCGAGGATTCCCGCGAACGGCGGTCGTCGGCAACTTCTTCCGGAGCGTGCTGGCCATTCCCGTGGCCATGCTCTACAACTCCGTGCTCTATACGCTCTTTCCGCTCATCATCAGCATGCCGCCGGAACAGATACTCATTCCCGCGGCGGCCATCGTCTCCAAATTCGCTTCCGACACCGTGGCGGGCGTCATCGAATCCGTGGCGGACAGGCGCAACAACTACCGCCTGCGCGGATGGGATTACCAAACCAAGCTCAGACACCTGTTCGACTGCTACACCAGACTCGAACTCGCCTTCCCCGACAAGGACATGCTCGCTCTTCTGGCCCAGCCCAGAGAATTCATACGCTTCACGAGTCAGGAAAAGGCCCGCGCCCTGCAGGTGGAAAGCATCATCAACGCGCTGGACCTCATGTATTTCTGGTACTATCAGCCCTGCGCCCAGCAGACGCTGATTGCTCTTCTGCGCGGCATGACCAGAGAGGAACGCGTTGTTCTGGCCCGCTTCCAAAGCATTCTGCTCAACGTTCAGGAAGTCTGTCAGCTCTTTGTGGACGGCATGCTCGGCCTGAACTTCTCCCGCGCCCTCTCCTTCTATCTGGACAACTACGAGGACTACATCGACACCATTGCCCGCCACTGCTCAGCATTCGATACCAGGTACCAGCTGCGCGGCAAAACGTCCTGCCAAAAAGAACACGACTGATCCCGCTCCCAAACAAAACGAACGCCGCGTCTGACCAGAAACAGATCAGGCGCGGCGTAGTCATTTGCGCTCCAGAGCGGCCCGCCGGAGGTTGCGCCTCGGCCGGGCATCGTCTGACGCCGACATGCTCACACGTCACTGCTGCGAGGCAGGGGCCGACGCTTCGGCAGGCGGCCACGGCGTCAGGCGGAAGCCCACATGCGTCACGGTTTTCAGAATCGGCCTTCCCGCCTCCTGCAGCGCCCTGCGCAGAGAATGAATATGCGTGCGCAGCGAATCGCTGTCCGGCGGGAAATCTCCGTAGATTTCATATTCCAGATCCTTTCGGGACACCACGCCGGGAGCCTGCCGCATGAGCCTCGCCAGAATGGTGAAGGCCGTAGGTCTGAGCGTGAGGGGAACGCCGTCGCAGGTGACTGTGTGCATGTGCGGATCCAGTTCCAGCCCGGCCCAGCTCAGCCTGCGGGATCCCTGACGAGCGCCCATGCGCCGCACCACAGCGCGCACAACCGCCTCAAATTCGCGCATGTCGGCAGACTTGTTGATGAATACATCTGCGCCCCAGTTCAGGCCAAGCACTTTGGCCTCCAGGGACTCTCCGTCCATAAACATGATAATGGGCGTTTCCAGCCCCACTTCATCGCGAAGACGACGGCACAGCGTCAGCCCGTCCATCCCGGAAAGCGCTATGTCGATGAGAAGCGCGTCGTAGGAATTGGAAGAGGCTCTCTTCCATCCGGCCGTGCCGCTGGAAGCCATATCCATATTGTAGCCAAGCGGCGTGAGATATTTGTACAGCGTCTGCGCAAACTGTTCATCTTCCGTGACGAGAAGCAGGCGAAGCCCTTTTTCTGACAGCAACGATTCCACGCGTTCAGGACCTCTTTGTAAGGTAAGTAATGTTCATGAACGACGCCGCCGGACACGGACTGCTCTTCCGAACTGCAACGGCGGGAGGTCGCCGGAGACATGCGTCAGCCTGTCATTCCCCGGACTGCTCCGGAACGACACAACGACGCGCCTTCTATCGTTTAATATTTTCCTGTTTTTTCAATGAGCTACAATAATAAAGGCGTTGCCATGTCCCATAAACTCCCCTTCGTCGCACCTGTAAAGGCTTTGCCGAAGCAGGCCATGCGCGTTAAACGCCATGCCGTGGATATTCTCACAGTATGATTCATTTCCCCCAGCAGATAATTAACTATTTTAACAGGCGTCCATGCCATGGTGTACAAAACGCCATGCGTCGCCTTTTCCGCCATTGTCCATCTTTTGGGCAGTCACTCGTTATTTTTATCCAACATATTCATATAACAGAGAATATTCACAAGCGTCATTAATTCAAAAACGGGAAAGGTCATTTTGACCTTTCCCGTTTTATTCATTTGGACACCTTGTTCATGTCCAATACGCCGAAAGCGTATTAGAACAGGTACTGGAAGGTAAGAGCGGTGCTCCAGGAGTCCTTGTCGATCTCATTGTCCGCAGCCCAAGCAGCGTGATCGCCCTTGTCATAGTCGGTGATGATGTAGGCGAGTTCGAGGCAGGCGGTCAGGTTCTTGTAGATCTGATAGGTGCTGGCCAGGTTGAATTCAACGGCGTTATCGTTATCCGTCATGTAGAAGACGGGGTTCACGTTGGCATCACCCTTCAGCATGGCGCTCGCATCGTTGGTGCCCTGGAACCAGGTGACGGTGAACTTGTGGGTCAGATCCTGCAGGAAGCTGACGTCTTCGATACCGGCCTGGAGGCCCCAGGTGCCGCCGATGGCATGACGGCTGTTGTTGTCGTACAGACCGAACTCACCGGCGGTGTAGCCGAAGGTGGGATGGAAACGACCGGCCCAAGAAGGAATCCAGCCCTGACCGAAATACTGAGCGTCGCTGTCGTCACCGGAGGCATACCAGCCGCCGAGGATCGGGGTGCCGTACGCGGTCTTGTAGGAAGCCTTGGCCTGCACATACCAGCCATGACGATCCTGAGGATTGACTTCGGCTCCCTCAGGCTGGCCGCCGTCATAGGAGAGCATACCGTAGGCACCAGAAACCTTCAGCACGAAGGGATCGAAGTAGCTCATCACGAAGTTGGTGCCGGCCCAGAAGGCATTGCCGTCCATATAGTACATATCCGTAGCAAGATAAGGCTTTCCCTTGGCGGTACCGAAGATACCGTCGGTGCTGCTATCAGGATCAGCCCCGTCATCAACAGAGGCGTACATCACATAAGGAGTGAAGGAGAAGCCGTCGAACTTGAAGGCGGCCATGGCGGCAAAGAAGTCGGACTTGTCGGACTGATCGGTATCGTTGCCCGTACCGAAGTAATCGTCACCCGCGCTCGCATAGGCACCACGCAGCCAGAAGGCGGTGAGGTCGAGCCAGTCGGTAGCAGGAGCGGTCACGACGATACCGTCGCGGCCCTGCCACCCGGGATGCATGACAGCATTCTTGCCGAAGGCGTCTTCAGGCAGACCAACGAGCTGACGGCCCATGCGGACCTTCACCACGGTCTGAGGAATCACCCAATCCACATAAGCCTGACGCATACCGACCGCAGCGCTGTTGCCGGTGGTATCGGCACCCCAATCGTAAGTAGAGGTCTTATCCTTGCTGGTGCCGACCTGAACCTGGAAGTAGCCGGACAGGTTTTCATTGGCGGTAAGGGTCATGCCGAGACGCAGACGCTGACCGGCGTTGTCGAAGTTCTGGCCGGTGCCGGCGCGTTCGCCGGTGATGAAGTTGAACAGATACTGGCCGTCCATCTTAAGATCAACAGCGGAAGCAGGGGCAGACGCGGCAAAAACGAGGCCGGCAGCCAGAAGAAGCGTAGTAAGCTTTTTCATTGTAGTCATTCCTTTGCAAAAATTGGTTTGTAACACCGTTATGGAAAATCCCTCTTTTTCCATGAGACGACCTTGGCACCCCAAATTGAAAGGAAACGATATTTTTCTGTTAACAAGATGTTAAAATCAAAGTTTTTCCGCAAAAATTTTTTTATTCTGCCCGCCGCCGTCGCCCGGTTTCGTCAAAAATTTTGTCAAAAATCATGGTTCCGTCGTCCGCTTCTTCCGCGTCGAGCGTTCGCGTTCAGAGCGGCAATGCCGAATCCGCCGCGGCAACTTCGGCGGCAAGCTGCGACACTCTCCCCTTTCCCGACCGCCGTGCCGGAAGGCCTCTTCAGGCCGAGCGCGTTTCGACAGCTGTGCCTGATTATCAAAATCCCCCTATAATTTCCCTATGTTATTCCGCCCCCATCATTTTTCCCTTTCTCCCCGCGCTGCTCCCCGCCGCGCTCAGGGCATAAAAAAAGAGCCCGTCATGCCGATAATCGACATGGCAGGCTCTCTGCCGCCGCTCCGTTGCCGGAGCGGCTATGATTCAATCAGGCCTTACCCTTCCACTCTCTCGAATCTCAGGGTGCCGCCGTCTTCATTCTTGTCAACCACCACGCGCACCTTCCAGCCGTCGCGGATTTCGCCGCTGATGACCGCACGGGCGAGCCTGGTTTCCAGGTTATGCTGAATCCAGCGCTTGAGCGGACGCGCGCCGTAGGCGGGGTCGTAGGCGGATTCGGCAATGAAGTTGCGGGCTTCGTCGGTGAGTTCCAGCGTGATCTTGCGCTCGTCGAGTCTCTTCTGCAGACCCTTGATCTGCAGATCCACGATGGAGCCGATCTGATCCGCGCGCAGCGGATAGAACATCACGGTTTCATCCACACGGTTCAGGAACTCAGGACGGAAGAACTTCTTGAGTTCGTTCATCACCGCGTCGCGCACGCCGGGCTTGAATTCACCCTTCTCGTCGATGCCGTCCAGCATGATCGGCGAGCCGATGTTGGACGTCATGATAATGATGGTGTTGCGGAAGTCCACGGTGCGACCCTGGCTGTCGGTCAGACGACCGTCGTCCAGAAGCTGGAGCAGCGTGTTGAACACGTCGGGATGCGCCTTTTCCACTTCATCGAAGAGCACCACGCTGTAGGGCTTGCGGCGCACGGCCTCGGTGAGCTGACCGCCTTCCTCATAACCGACATATCCTGGCGGCGAACCGATGAGGCGGGAAACCGAGAATTTCTCCATGTATTCGCTCATGTCGAGACGAACCATGTTGTCCTCGGTATCGAACAGGGCTTCGGCCAGCGCCTTGCACAGTTCGGTCTTGCCCACGCCGGTGGGGCCGAGGAAGATGAAGGAACCGAGCGGGCGATGCGGGTCGGAAAGACCGGCGCGTGCTCTCAGCACCGCATCGGACACGGCCTGCACGGCCTCGTCCTGACCGATCACGCGTTCATGCAGACGCGCAGGCAGCTCCAGCAGCTTTTCGCGTTCCGACTGCAAAAGACGCGTCACCGGAATGCCGGTCCAGCGGGCCACGATGTCGGCCACGTCGTCCGGGCCCACTTCCTCGCGGAGCAGGCGGGTTTCCTTGCCGTCGCTCTGAGCAGCGGCCTTCGCTTCGGTCTCCTTGAGCTGTTTTTCAAGCTCGGGGAGCGTGGCGTACTTCAGCTGCGAAGCCTTGGCCAGATCGTAGGAGCGTTCCGCCTCTTCAATCTGATGACGGGTCTGCTCAATCTGTTCCTTGAGCTTGCGCACGCCGTTGATGACCTTCTTTTCCTCTTCCCAGCGGGTGCGCAGCGTGGTCTGCGTGCCGCGCAGGTCGGCGAGCTCGTTTTCCAGCTTCTGCAGACGCTCGCGGGAAGCGTCGTCGGTTTCGCGGCGCAGGGCCTCGCGCTCAATTTCGAGCTGCATGACCTTGCGGTTGATTTCATCGAGCTCGGAAGGCAGCGAATCGATTTCCGTGCGGATCATGGCCGCGGCTTCATCAATGATGTCGATGGCCTTGTCCGGCAGCTGACGGTCGGAAATGTAGCGCTGCGAGAGCACCACGGCTTCCACGATGGCGGAGTCGCTGATGCGCACGCCGTGATGCACTTCAAAGCGTTCCTTCAGACCGCGCAGAATGGAAATGGCGTCTTCGGTATTGGGCTCGTCCACCAGCACAGGCTGGAAACGACGTTCCAGAGCCGGATCCTTTTCAATATACTTGCGGTACTCGTCGATGGTGGTCGCGCCTATGCAGTGCAGTTCGCCGCGGGCCAGCATGGGCTTGAGCAGGTTGCTCGCGTCCATGGCGCCGTCGGTCTTGCCTGCGCCCACAATGGTGTGCAGTTCATCGATGAACAGAATGATGCGACCTTCCGCGCGCTGCACTTCGTTGAGTACGGCCTTCAGACGTTCCTCAAATTCGCCGCGGTACTTCGCGCCCGCAATGAGCGCGCCCATATCCAGAGCGATGAGCTTCTTGTTCTTCAGGCCTTCGGGCACGTCGCCCTTCACGATACGGTGCGCAAGACCTTCCACAATGGCGGTCTTGCCGACGCCTGCCTCACCGATAAGAACAGGGTTGTTCTTCGTGCGGCGGGACAGAATGCGGATCGTGCGGCGGATTTCCTGATCACGGCCGATGACGGGGTCGAGCTTGCCCTTGCCGGCCTCTTCCACGAGATCGCGTCCGTACTTGGAGAGCGCCTCGTAGGTTTCTTCGGGGCTGGCGGAGGTCACGCGCTGACCGCCGCGCACTTCCGCGGTGGCGCGCAGGAACTTTTCCTGATCGATGCCGTTCTTGCGGCAGATGTCGCCCATGGCTCCGCCCGCTTCAATGAGCTGAGCGAAGATGTGCTCCACGCTGATATATTCATCCTTGAGGCGACGAGCGAGCTCATCGGCCTGAGCGAGAGCGCGGGCCAGACGCTGCGTGATGCGTATGGTCTGCTGCTCCACGCCGGAACCGGTCACGGAAGGACGCTTGTCCAGCGCCTGTTCCAGTTCCGCGGCGATGACTTCGGGCTTCGCGTTCATGCGCGAGAGAATGCCGGGAACGAGCCCGTCCTTCTGACGCAGCAGCGCAAGAGCGAGATGCTCGACGTCCACTTCCTGATGATTGCGCATGAGGGCAATGTTCTGAGCGTCGCCCAGCGCCTCCTGCGCCTTCATGGTAAGCTTGTTCATGTCCATAAAAAACTCCTCCCTGCGGAACGCCCGTACCGGGGCTTGCGCCTGTCGGGCAAGGCGAATGCTTCATCGCCCCGCCCTTTCAGGGCGCAGGCGCTCCACACTTCAGACATCAGTTCCGGCCCGGCCGGAACCGTAGATTTGCTTGAAATATCCGCTCGGGAGCGCAGCTTCCCGAACGTGTTGCGCCGGCCGGAGCCTATCGGCGTTCCAGCTCTCTGAGGCGCGTTTCCAGATTCGCAATGCGGTCCAGAAGATCCACGATGATGGTGCCTGCCACACAGGGCATCTCGAAATCTTCGCACAGCCGCGTCAGCTTTCTGGTGCGGTAAATATCGGAACGGCGGAAGAAGACGGCATGGGTCGCCTGACCGGCAGGTTCCAGCCAGCCAAGTTCCATGAGTTCCCGGACACGTTCCACCGGCGTGCCCGTCTGTTCCAGAAATTCGGACCAGGCAACCAGCGCAGAGGCTGCGGGAGAGCACGCGGTTACAGTTTTAATCGCCATATCCCACCTCTTATATCATTCCGGCAGCTTACTTTTGTCCGGCAAGAGCCTTCCAGTGCTTCAGCTGTTCTTCAGTCAAATCTTCCGGTTTGGGCACGCTGATGGCGACGGTCACATATTCGTCGCCACGGCCCGTAGCCGGACCAAGGCCGCGTCCGCGGATACGCAGACGGCGTCCGCTGGAACTGCCGGCGGGAATATTCATTTCCACGTCGCCGTCCAGCGTGGGCACGCGCTTTTTGGTGCCGAACACGGCTTCCCAGGGCTGCAACGTTACGTCGCAGGCAACATCCAGCCCGTCCACGCGGAACACGGGGTGCTTCGCGTAGCGCACGGTGAGATACAGATCGCCGGCAGGATTGCCGGGATTGCCCTTGCCGCGCAGACGGAGCTTGCCTCCGTCGCGTATGCCGGCGGGAATGGTTATCTGCAGGTTGGTCGACGTGCCGCCGCCGGTGAGCGTCACCTGCTTGGTGCCGCCCTTGCGGGCTTCCTCAAGCGTGATGTCGATTTCGGCTTCCACATCGGAACCGCGCCGCGAGCGACGGCTGTAGCCGCTCTGGAACGAACCGAAGGGATCGTCGCTCTCTTGCCTGCCGAAGCCGCCGCGGCCCATCTGACCGAACAGCGCCTCGAAAAAGTCGCTGTTCACGCCGCTGAAGCCGCCCTGCGCGCCGTTGAAATTGAAGTTGAAGTTCTCAAAGCCGGGGCCGCCGGTAAACTGCTGTCCGTCCTTCCAGTTCGGGCCGAGCTGGTCGTACATGCGGCGCTTTTCATCGTCCTTGAGGACCTCATAGGCCTCATTGATGTCCTTGAACTTCTCTTCGGCGCTCTTGTCGCCGGGATTCAGGTCGGGATGATACTTGCGGGCGAGCTTCTTGTAAGCCTTGGAGATTTCATCCTTCGATGCCGAGCGCTCGACGCCCAGCAACTTGTAGTAATCCTTGTAAGCCACACCCATATCATTGTCTCCTGTGATGCTTCATTTTTTCCGCATCGACATTGAGATAAGCACGAGGGCCGGGCAGTCAAGGGGAATTGTGTCTTATTTCAGCAAGAAAGCCGAAAAAAGTGGACGCCGGGGATGATAAATCATCCACTCGTCCGGCAAAAATGTGCTGTTTTTTCACGGGAAGACGCCGGGGACGGAACGCAGCTTTTTTCGCTCCGTCAGGCGAACGGAAAACGGCTTTCGGAAGCGCCGCGCGGTCGGGGAAAAACGCCCGGCAGCCCCCCCGAGCGTTCGGAAATCTTCACGGACGAAGACCGCGGCAGGAACGCCGAACAAACGAAAAGCAGCGCTTCATTCTTCTCAGGCGAAGACGTGGGAGGAACGCCATGACCGGAACACTCCGGGCCGCGGCGGCGCATGCGGCTGCTGAAATTCACGCCTCGGCTCGCCCGCGAGCCGAACGGCCCCATTCCCCGCAACACGGCAGAAATCAGAAAAACGGACGGACTCTCCGCTCCGGGATGTTGAAAAAAGACGCCCGCTTCTCAAATAAAAAAGCGGCCCGGCCGCACGAAGATTCCGCACGGACAAGCCGCCTGACAGAAAAGCCGTTTCCGACCGGTCATGACGCTCGGAAAAAGCCGGAAAAACATCGGCGTTCCTTCCCCGCCTCCGTCCCGATTCCGGGAATCGAAGACGGGCGAAGGAACGCCGTCATTAATTAAGGATAAAGGCACGCCCGGCGGACAGCGCGCCGCCAAGGACGCGCGTTCCGGTAAAACGCCGCCTGCGCGGCGGCCAGATGCATCAGCCGCTGCTCATGACCTTTCTGACCAGCACGCGCTGATTGGGGTACAGCGGCGTGTCGGGCGTGAGCAGCGTGTCTCCGCAGGCCACGATGGCGGTTCCCTGCCGCAGCCCCAGAGTATGCAGCAGAATACCCACGTTCTTGGCCTTCACGCGGGGCACGTCCACCTGCGTCTCTTCCGGCTGGCACGTCACATGCACCACCTTGGCGGGCCAGGGCTCGCCTTCGGCCGGACGGCGGTCGGCCAGCAGCGCGGCGCGGCCTTCGGGCGTCATGAGTTCCGGGTCGCGGTACGGACAGCGTCCGGGGCAGCGATCGTCGGCGCAGCGGCCGAAAGGTTCCGGTTTGCGATCAATCATGGCCTACTTCACCGTCAGCACGACAAAGCCCTTCTTGCCGTACTTGAGCGTATATTCGCCGGCGGGCAGCGCGGTCAGGCCGTCGGTCAGCTTTTCGCCGTTCACCTTGAGGGAGCCGGCGGCAATCTTGCGCTTGGCCTCGCCGCGGGAGGGCACCAGACCGGTGGCGGCCAGAATGGCCACGGGCGAGCAGTCGTCTTCGGCGGAATTGACGCTCCAGGTGATGGCGTCTTCAGGAATGCCGCCCTTGCCGAACACGTTGTTGAAGCCTTCGCGGGCGGCGCGGGCCGCTTCCTCGCCGTGATAGCGGGCCACGATTTCCATGGCGAGCTCTTCCTTCACCAGCTTGGGGTGGAGCGTACCGGCCTGCACGCGGGCCTTCATGTCGGCGATTTCTTCCAGCGACTTCACGGAAATGAGCTCATACCAGTTCCACATGAGGTCGTCGGAAATGGACATGGCCTTGCCGAACTGATCGGCGGGCGCTTCCATGACGCCTATGTAGTTGCCGTAGGACTTGGACATCTTGCGTTCGCCGTCCAGACCCACCAGCAGAGGCAGAGTAAGCGCGCACTGAGCTTCCAGGCCGTAGTGGCCCTGAAGGGTGCGGCCCATGAGAAGGTTGAAGATCTGATCGGTGCCGCCCATTTCCACGTCGGTGCGCAGCATGACGGAGTCGTAGGCCTGCAGCAGCGGATACATGAATTCATGAATGGCGATGGGCGTGTTTTCGCGGTAGCGCTTGGCAAAGTCGTCGCGCTCCATCATGCGGGCCACGGTGCAGTTGGACATGAGGCGCAGAAAATCGGCGGGAGTGAGCTTGTCGCCCCATTCGGAGTTGAAGGCCACGGTCGTCTTTTCAGGATCGAGAATCTTGAACACCTGTTCCTTGTAGGTTTCGGCGTTCTTCTTCACTTCCTCTTCCGTGAGCGGAGGACGCGTCTTGGACTTGCCGGAAGGATCGCCGATGCGACCGGTGAAGTCGCCGATGAGGAAGGTGACGTTGTGGCCGAGTTCCTGGAACTGACGCATCTTGTGGATGACCACGGTATGCCCGAGGTGCAGGTCGGGCGCGGTGGGGTCGAAGCCGACCTTGATGTTCAAAGGCTTGTCACGGGCCAGTTTCTTGCGAAGATCCTCTTCGCTCACAAGGTCCACAATGCCGCGACGTATGATCTTCACCTGTTCGTCAATGGTCATCACTGTATTGCTCCTGCCGATAGCGGCGCTGAATGATAAAAATCCTTGCCCGTCGGAAGGGGCCGGAACACGGGCAAGCAGGCATTCTCGCAGGCTTGGGCGGCTCTGTCAACGCCGCATCCGCCCCGCGCGCCGACTCGCCCTCCCCTTCTCTTCTTCATCGCGCAAAAAAGCGCAGCGGCTCTTGACACCATGCCGAAACGCATTAAAAATAAGCCCATATTTCTCAGGGCGGGGTGAAAGTCCCCACCGGCGGTGATCCGGCCTCGGTCGGAAGCCCGCGGGCAAATCTTCATGGGAAGATGCGCAGATCCGGTGAAAATCCGGAGCCGACGGTAACAGTCCGGACGAAAGAGAATGGATCCCAGGCCTCCTTGCGGAGGCACCCCCTCTCCTCTCTCCCAGCGCCTTATGCCGCCCTGATGCCGGATATTCTCCAAAAAGGAGTTTGTCATGCGTCAGCTTTCCATCCTTGAATCCTTCGGAACTCCCCGTGAACGCGTCGAACGCGCCATAGCCTCGCTCAAAAGCGGCAACGGCGTGCTCATCGTCGATGATGAAGACCGTGAAAACGAAGGCGACCTCATCTACGCCGCCGAAACGCTCACGCCCGCGCAGATGGCCCTGCTCATCCGCGAATGCAGCGGCATCGTCTGCCTCTGCCTCACCGACGAAAAGGCCAACGCCCTTGATCTGCCTCCCATGGTGCAGAACAACACCAACAAGAACCACACGGCCTTCACCGTGACCATCGAAGCCGCAAAGGGCGTCACCACCGGCGTTTCCGCCGCCGACCGCGTCACCACGATCAAGGCCGCCATCGCTCCTAATGCCAAGCCCGAAGATCTGAACCGCCCCGGCCACGTGTTCCCCCTGCGCGCCAAGCCCAACGGCGTGCTGGAACGCCGCGGACACACCGAAGTGACCGTGGATCTGTGCCGCATGGCCGGTCTCGCGCCTGCGGGCGTGCTGTGCGAGCTCACGCTCGAAAACGGCACCATGGCCCGCCTGCCCGAAGTGGCCGACTTCGCCCGCGCCCACAACATGCCCCTCGCCACCGTTGACGACGTGGCGCAGTACCGCATGGAAATGGAAGGCAAGAACTAAGTTTCCGCCGACAAAAAAAGCCCCCGTCCGACGCACGGACGGGGGCTTTTTTTGTCTTCATCAAGACGCGTCATCGCTTCTGAGCACAGGTCAGCCCTCCTGACGCATGCGCCCTGCCGCGCCGTCCAGCGCCGCCCGCATGACCATGAAGAAACGGCCCCGGCGGGAACGGAAGGTGCGCCACGAAAACGGCAGCGCCAGAAGCATGAACGGCAGCGCAAACGGATGCGCCCGCCGCAGAAGATAAAAACGCGCGCGTATGAAATTCATGTCGTCGCGAGGCGCAAGCTCCGGATCGTCGGTCACGCTCAGAAACGGCGTCAGGCCCGCAGTGGAACAGTCCATGCGCCGCACCAGCGCGCCCGGGGCCCAGTTCAGCGCGTATCCCGCCTTTCTGGCCCGAAGTCCGTATTCCACATCCTCATAAAAGCCGCTGAAGCGCTCGTCGAAAAGTCCGATGTCCTCCGCCATGGCCCGGGTGATGAGGCAGGACGCGTCGGAAACGTAGTCCAGACGGGCCGCAATCTCCTTTCTGTCGGAAAGACCGTGCCGCTCCAGCCCCTTGTCCAGCGGAATCTGATCGCCGGTCCAGCGGCTCCAGCGTCCGCCGGCCGCGCATTCCAGCACGTCCGAATCCTTGACGAGCTGCGTGGAGCCCACCATGCCGATGGGCTGGCTGAGCCCGTCCTCCTCCAGATGCCGCAAGAGCGCCGCCAGCGCAAACGATTCCGGACGCGCGTCGTTGCGCAGCAGCCAGAAGGCATGACAGTCCCTGTCGTAGAGAAGAAAGCGCATGCCCGCATTCATGGCGCCGCCTATGCTCTCCGGCTCTTCCCGGCGAAGCAGCACCAGCGGCGCGGCCGACGTATCGGCGCCGTACGCCTCCACCGGTTCGGGCAGACCGTCCCGGGCGGCGAGAGCGCTCCATTCCTCAAGAATGCGGTCGGCCACCTCGTTGTCGGAACCGTTGTCGCATACCACGATGCGACGGGGCAATCCGCTCTGGGCATGCACGCAGGCAAGACATTCCAGCGTATTTTTCCAGTCATTGTACGTCAGAATGATGACGCCGACTTCCGTGTGCTCCATATTCCCACCTCTTGCGCAACGGCCGAAACACTTTTCTGCAAAATATCACTATGGCCCGAGGCCGTTGATCCGTCAAGGCTGATCGCCGTAACGCCGGCGGATGAAGTCCGTCACCTGCCGCTCCTCCGGGCTGAGCGCCTCATCCTCAAGGCTTATCAGATAGTGGCGCGACGGCATGAGATGCAAACCCTCCACGGGAACGGCGCGGATGAGTCCGTTGGTGACGTACCAGCTGTAGGCCGACATCTTGTGCAGAAAACATCCTGCGGCCTTGTTCTGCGCCACCATCTGCATGATGTTTTCCCGACTGTTGACGTAGGCGTAGCGTTTGATGCCCACGACGTCGTATATCTTCTTCTGAAAAAGCTGATTGCGTTTCAGCATCTGATTGGAATACGTGGCCAGGGTCAGCGAGGCGCAGTCCTCCACCGTGAGGCTCTCCTTTCCCGCCAGCGGGTGACTGCTGGAAAGGAACATGTAGTATTCATCCTCCATGAGACTCTCGCAGCGAAAGCCCATGTCCCTGTACTGCGCCACCAGCTTTTCGGCCTCGCCTTCCGAAAAGGCCGTCACCCCCACATGCGCCTTGCCCTGCTGCAAAAAGGAATACAAATCGTACACCGTGGCCTCGTGAAGCACGATGTCCACCAGCGGGAACTCCGGCTTCATCTGGGAGAAGACGTGCTCCGTCAGATAGTTGCAGGCCGAGGGAATGGCCACCACGGGAACAAGCACAGGCTCGCTGCTGCCGGCATTGAGCCTTTTCCAAGAAGCCATCTTCGCCGAAAGCTCGGCCAGCAGACTCTTGCAGTCCTCGTAAATGCGCACTCCCCACGCCGTGGGAACGCAGCCTCGGTGACTGCGCACCAGAAGCTGCACGCCGAGTTCCTCTTCCAGCGCCCGGAGGGCATTGGTGAGCGCAGGCTGCGTGATGTTGAGCTTCTGCGACGCCTTGTTGAACGAGTGCGATTCTACTACCTGAACAAAATATTGAAGCTGCTCGAGACGCATGAGACTCCGACGAAACGTACTATAAAAAAATTTATAACCAGCTTATAAAAAAAAGAAATTATACACAAGAGTCCGCATTCTGTATGACGGTATGGTGAAAGGAGCCGCAGGCTCCCTCAGACAACTTTCAGGAGAAACGCCATGACACAGCCTTCCGCCGTTGACAGCAGGCATATCCTGCATATCGTCATTTTCTTTCTTCTCACCTTCGGCATCGGATTTCTGCCGCCCGTCGGCATTACCCCCATGGGCATGAACATTCTCGGAGTCTTCCTCGGCATGCTCTACGGGTGGACCTTCATAGGCTTCGCCTGGCCCAGCATGATCTGTCTCGTGGCGCTCGGCTTCACCGGGTACGCCGATCCGGGCAAGATCATCGGCAGCGCCTTCAGCAGCCCCGCCGTGCTGTTCACCATGTTCGTGCTGGCCTTCACCACCTACTGCGACAAGAGCGGCATCAACAACGTCATGGCCAAGTGGTGCCTGAGCCGCCGCGTGTTCGCCGGGCATCCGTGGATCTTCACGGCCAGCGTGCTCACGGGCACGCTCATCATCGGCTTTCTCGTGGACGGCGTTCCCGCAGCCTTCCTCATCGCCGGCATTCTCTATTCCATGTTCCACGACATCGACATGAAGCAGGGCGACGACTATCCCGCCTACCTGCTCGCAGGCGTGTACATGGCCGGCGTGCTCTCCTTTGCCTGCAAGCCCTGGGCCGGACAGAACCTCATGGGCATCAGCGCCCTTTCCGACGTGTCCGGCGGAACGGCCGTCATCAACAACATCACCCTCATCGCCATCGCCATGCCGGTGTGCATCGCCACGCTGCTGCTCTACACGCTCATCGTGCGCTTCATTTTCCGCCCGGACATCGCCCGTCTTTCCCATCTCACGCCGGAATACCTCGACCGCATCAGCTCGCAGATACGCATAGACAACAGGCAGCGCGTCGCCGCCACCGCCCTTGTCGTGTTTCTCCTCGTCATGTTTCTGCCCAACATTCTGCCCGCCGGTTCCGCCGCGGCGAATTTCTTCGGCAAGTTCAACATGGTGGTGGCCATGGTGGTCATTCTCGGCGTGCTCTCCTTCCTGCGCGTGGACGGCGAACCCGTGTTCGACTTTCACGACTGCGCTTCCGGCATCAACTGGAATGTCATCTGGATGCTGGCCGCCTCCATGCCCGTTTCCGCGGCCCTGAGCAGCGACGGCGCAGGTCTGAGCAGAGTGCTCACCGACATTCTCAGCAGCTTTGTGGGCGACGGCAACATTCTCATATTCCTCGCCGGCTTCATGATCTTCATCAACATCATGACGCAGTTCACGCACAACGTCACCATCGTGCTCATCGCGGTTCCCCTCATCTGGAACCTCGGCCAGAGCACGGGCATCAATCCTTCAGGCTTCACCGTGCTCATGCTGCTGGCCGCGGGCGCGGCCTACGCCACCCCGGCCGCTTCCACGGTGGGCGCCCTTTCCTTCGCCAACGGCGCATGGGTGGGCATGCGCAGAGCCTTCAAGGCAGGCATCTTCGGCTGCGTGGCGGCCATCATCTGCATGCTCTGCCTCGGCCTGCCGCTCGTCATGGTCACCGTCGGACTCTAACAACATCCTTATCCCCCAAGGAGCACCATCATGGTTATAGATTTTCGCGTCCGCGCGCCTTTTGTCGCCTACAAGGACAGCTTCTTCACCCAGGAATGCCTCGATCACCTGAACAGCGAAAGCATGCTTCGCGTGGACGCTCCGGTTTCCCCGTCCGCCCGGCAGTATTCCATGCCTCTGCTGCTGCAGGAAGCCGACGAAGCCGGCATCGACAAGCTGGTCGTGCCGGTGCGCAAGTCCACGAACGGACGCAACGAGGATCTTGAAGACCTCATTGCGCAGTATCCCGACAGACTTGTCGGTCTCGCGGGCCTCGACCCCCACGATATCAACGCCGCCATTGCGGAAACCGAACGCTTCGTCGTCAACGGCCGCTGCACCGGCGTCGTCATGGAACCCGGCCAGGACAAAACGCCCTGGCTCGTCAATTCCGCCTGGGTCTTCCCCCTGTACGACTACTGCCAGGAACACGGCATTCCGCTGGTGTTCACCTTCGGCGGCATCATGACTCGCTCGCTGCGCTACTACAACCCCGAACTCATCGACGACGTCGCCGCGGCCTTTCCCCGCCTGAACATCGCCCTCATGCACGGCGGATGGCCGTATGTGTCCGAAGTCTGCCAGATCGCCCTGAACCGCCGCAACGTGTATCTCGCTCCCGACTTCTACATGCTCCGCTCCCCCGGCATGGCCGACTACGCCATGGCCGCCAACTATCTGCTGCGCGAGCGCGTCATCTTCTCCTCGGCCTACCCCATCATGCCTCTCAAGGGCGCCAAAGAAGGATATCTGGCGCAGCTGCGCGACGAAGTGAAGCCGCTCGTCATGGGCGAAAACGCGGCGCGCTTCCTAGGCCTGTAACACCTCGTTCGCCGAAGGGCGCGGATTTTTCCCCTGAAACCTTCGCCCTCCGGCGGCATGCGTCGCGCCTTTCTGCGGCCATGCGCCCGGTTCTCCGCGCCTTCCGGGGCACACGTCCTACCTGCCTCTCCGGAACAGGCGTCGCTGCCGCATGCGCCCGCGCACTGAAAAACGCCGGGCGTGTCTCTCCTCGGCTTCGACAGGCCGGGCGCTCTTCGCACAGTCATGACGCACAAAACCGTCGGTCCAAACGGCCGACGGTTTTCCTTTTAAAGAAAAACGCCCGATGTCGCAGAGAACATCGGGCGTCGAGCTTCAAAAAGCTTTGAAACTACAGCAGGTGCGCGCGCAGATCAGCGCCGTCGCGGGGAGAAAGCAGCGCGGGCGCGATGTCGAACACGGTTCTCGCACCGGTTTCACCCTTCTGGGAAAGGCGATACGCGGCGCGGGCGTAGGCGGCCAGCACGCTGGACGTGAATTCGGGGTTGGAGCCGAGCTTCAGGGAATATTCGATGACGTGCTTGGTTTCGCCGTGCTGACCGGTGCAGCCGGTGCGGATCACGAAACCGCCGTGCGGAATGCCCTTGTGATCGCGGTCGAGCTCTTCCTGGCTGATGAAGGTCACCGTGGTGTCGTACTCGTCGAAGTAGTTGGGCATGGTCTTGATTTCATGCTCAATGGCGGCCTTGTCCGCGCCTTCGGCGGCCACGACGTAGCATTCGCGGGTGTGCTTCTGACGGGTGGTCAGCTCGGGATTGCTGCCGCTGCGCACGGCTTCCATGGCGGCGGGCACCGGCACGGTGTACTGACGGGCGTCGAGCACGCCCTTGATGCGGCGGATGGCGTCGGAATGGCCCTGGCTCACGCCGCGGCCCCAGAAGGTGTAGTCATGCCCGTCGGGCAGAATGCAGTTGGCGTACAGGCGGTTCAGGGAGAACATGCCGGGGTCCCAGCCCACGGAGATGATGCCTATGGTGCCGGCCTTGCGGGCGGCTTCGTCCACGGCGTCGAAATGGGCGGGAATGTGAGCGTGCGTGTCGAAGCTGTCCACCACGTTGAACATGGCCGCAAGCTCGGGAGTCTGCTTGGGCAGATCGGTCGCGCTGCCGCCGCAGAGAATCATGACGTCTATGCGTCCCTTCCAATCCGCCACGTCGGCGAGACGGCAGACCGGAACGCCTTCGGTAAGAATCTTGACGGTGGAAGGATCGCGGCGGGAGAACACCGCCACCAGTTCCTGATCGGGATTGGCGGCAACGGCCAGTTCAACGCCGCGGCCGAGATTGCCGTAGCCCACGATGCCGATTCTGATTTTGGACATAAAAAAAGACTCCATGATGAAGATGGTGTTGATTTTTTTTGAACGATAAAAAATTGTCCCGGAAAGTCAAGAAAAAATAACATTTTTGGAAAAGTCCGTGCCGATATGATATTTTTTTGTGTCTTTCGTTACATATTTGTAAATAACCATCGAGAGTCCGGCATCGGGCAGGCGTCCGCTCTATTCTTGACAGGGTAAGAAAAGTGTTATTTTTCCGCATGTTACAAGTAGAGCCGGGCCACAGAGCGCTCTTTTTCGGCAAAAAGCCGGAACAACGCCGAATCATGAAGGCGGCAGTCCGCAAACGTTCCGTACGGGGAAAGACGGAGGACGACGGAACAATTCCGAGCCGCATGGGCTTGTTCCGCGCCGGAGGGCATGGCCTCTGCTGGAAGTTCTTTTCGGCCTGTGGCACAATTTGGTCATGCAACCCCCTCTCAAGGAGAGTGCCATGTTCTACTCGGTGCGATATTTCTCCCCCGTCGGTCCGCTCACCGTGGTCAGCGACGAGGAACACGTCGTCGGTCTCTGGATCGACGGTCAGAAATACTTTCAAAGCACGCTGACCGTCCCGCCGGTGTCCGCCACGGACCGCCCCGTGCTCATGCAGGCCGTATCGTGGCTCGACCGATATTTTTCCGGGCAAAGGCCCTCCCCCGACGAACTGCCCCTCGCCCCGGCGGGAAGCGAATTCCGCCGTTTCATCTGGCAGGCGCTGTGCCGCATTCCCTGGGGAAGCGTGGTCACCTACGGAGAGCTCGCCGAACAGGCCGCCCGCGCCTTTCACAGGAAAACCATGTCCGCCCAGGCCGTGGGCGGCGCAGTGGGGCACAACCCCATTTCCATCATCATTCCCTGCCATCGCGTCGTCGGCAGCAACGGAAGCCTCACCGGATACGCCGGAGGCATCGACAAAAAAATCCGCCTGCTGAAGCTCGAGGGCGTGAACACGGATCTTTTTCATGCCCCTGCTCCGGCCGCTTCCCGTCGGCACCAAACGTCCGCCGCCCAAACGGAGCGCAGGGGCGCGGCAATCCGCATTTCCGGCCGCAACGCCTGAGTTCGGAAGTTCATCGCGCCCCGCGAAAAAATTTGAGTTTCCGGCAGCGCTCCCCGGCGCTTCTTCCTGCGTTTTGACCGCGTTTTCCCCGCAGCTTTCCGTCCGCAGGAACAAATAACGCGCATAAGAAAAGGCCGCCCGATGTGTTGCATCGGCACGGCCTTTTCTCCTTTCAGCGAGTGAAAGAACGGGCAACGTCAGAGTTCATACCAGTCACGAATCAGTTCCCGGCAGATGGTCTCCATGAACGCTATCTGAGAAACCGGACAGGCCTCGTCCACCTGATGGGCCATGGAACTTTCACCGGGGCCGAAAATAACCACCGGGACCTGCGGCAGTCTGGTCCGGAGCGCGGCGGCGTCGGTAAAGAACTGCACCGTGGCCACCTCGGCCGGCTTGCCGGAAAGCTTTTCGTACAGGGCATACACGCGCTTCATCCACGGATGTTCCGGGTCCGTCCACACCGGCGGAATGTCCAGCGTCGTTTCCATGGCGATGTCCTTTCCGCAGATGTCCTGAATCTCTTTCCGCATCTTCTCATGATCCATGCCGGGCACGGAGCGGATGTCCATGGTCAGCACGGCCGAATCAGGTACGGAATTGCTGTTTAAGCCGGAATGCAGCGTGGAGAGCACCGACGTGCCCCTGCCCATGAACGGATGCCTTCCCTCGGCGACAAAATCCAGAAGACGATTGGCGGCCGGAAGCATTTTCGCAAGCGCGCTGTCGCCTTTCTCGGGCATGGACGCATGCGACGTGCGGCCTGACGAGGACAGGCTAAGCCACAAGGCCCCCTTGTGTCCGGCGAGAGGACGCGCTCCTGTGGGCTCTCCCACGACGACGGCCGCAATGTTCCGAAACTCCTGCTCCGGCATGTGAAACGAGCCCTTGCAGCCCCGCTCCTCTCCTCCGTAGAGATGCAGAACGAGATCCCGATCATGAATGCGGGGAGCCATGGCAAGCGCCGCGGCCAGCATGACGGCAGCGCCGCTCTTCATATCGCAGGAACCGCGGCCGTACAGGCAGCCGTCGATGATCTCCCCGGAAAAGGGATCATGCTTCCACGGCTTTGTTCCGAGAGGCACCGTGTCCACATGACCGGCCAGGCACAGCGCCCCGCCCTCGCAGTCTGGATGAAGATGCGCGGAAAGACTGCATTTTCCGGGATCGGTGTCGTCGTACCTGTCGAGAACGACGGTGAATCCCGCCTGCTTCAGCCATGCCGCAATCTGCTCAAGCAGCGCATACTCGTTGCTTCCGCCCGTTATGGTGTCGCAGCCAACCATCCACCGGGCCAGGCCCGTTCCGCTGAAATCATTCATGCCGCTCATCCGAAATACGCCTTCTTTACTTCTTCACTCTTTTTCAGCTCTTCCGCCGTTCCTTCGGCCACCACGCGTCCCTGCGCCAGAACGTAGCCGTAATGGGCTATGGCCAGGGTCTGCCGCACGTTCTGCTCGACCAGGAACACGGCAATGCCGTCTTCGCAAATCTTCCGTATGACACGGAAGTTGTCGTTGACCAGCGCGGGGGACAGGCCCAGAGACGGTTCGTCGATGATAAGGAGCTTGGGCTCGTTCATGAGTCCGCGGCCGATGGACACCATGGCCTGTTCGCCGCCGGACATGGTGCCCGCAAACTGCTCGCGCCGCTCAAGAAGGCGCGGAAAAATGCGGTACACCCGTTCGAGGCGCTGACGGATCTTGTCCCTGTCCTTTTCCATGTAGGCGCCCATGAGAAGATTTTCTTCCACGGTCATCTTGGAAAAGATGCGTCTGCCTTCGGGAATGCAGCTGATGCCGCGCGCCGCAATCTTGTGCGGCGGCAGGCCGGAAATCTCCATGCCGTTGAACAGCACGCTGCCCTTTCTGGGAGGCGTAAGGCCGAGTATGGCCCGCAGAAGCGTGGTCTTGCCCGCGCCGTTGGCTCCCAGAAGTCCGGTAATGCGGCCCGCGCATATTTCCATGTTCACGCCGCAGATGACGTCGGCCTTGCCGTAGGCCACAAACAGATTTTCTACTCTGAGAGGGGAAAACGCGACATCCATCTATACCACCTCCGTTCCCAGATAGGCCTGCTGCACCACAGGGTTGGACGTTACCTCATCATAGCTTCCCTCGCAGAGCTTGCTGCCGAAGTTCAACACGATGCAGCGGGTGGAAATTCTTTTGATGACGCTCATTTCGTGCTCAATGAGGATGATGGACGGCCTGTTGCCTTCAAATTCCATGGCCACAAGCTCGTCCATGAGCTGCCTCGTTTCGTCCTGCGTCATGCCGGCCGAAGGTTCGTCCAGAAGCAGCAGCCTGGGGCGTCCGGTCAGCGCGCGGCAAATTTCCACGCGGCGACGGTCGATCATGCTCAGTTCGCCCACCGGCTTTCTTATCTTGTCGGCAAGCGTGGGATTCAGCGCCTTCAGCATGAGACGCATGTGCTCCTCATCGTCCCGGCACTCCTGAAAGAAGGCCTTTCTGCGTATGACGTTGTGCCAGAAGCTCATATTGAGATTCTTGCAGTTGCCCATCATGACGTTGTCGAACACCGTCAGCTCAAGACACAGCCGCGAACGCTGGAACGTGCGGGCTATGCCGGCCCGGCAGATTTCCTGCGGGGTTTTGGCGGTGATGTCCTTGCCGTCAAAGACGATGTGTCCTTCGCTGGGCGTGTAGATGCCCGTAAGCACATTGAAAAACGTGGTCTTGCCGGAACCGTTCGGGCCCACGAGCCCTATCACGTCACCTTCCTCGACCTGCACGTCGAGCTTGTTGAGCGCAGCCAGGCCGCCGAAACGCATGGTAAGACCGGTACAGGAAAGCAGACTCATGCCACATCCTCCGAAGTAACAACGCGCGTTCTGCGGGGCAGCAGGCCCATGGGGCGGTACACGATCATGAGCAGAACCAGCAGGGAATACAGCAGGTAGCGGTATTCCTGAATGAACTGAAGTTTTTCCGGCAGAACCACCATGATGGAAGTCGCCAGAATGACGCCCCAGCAGTTGCCCATGCCGCCGAGCAGAAGAATGGAAAGGAACAGCAGCGAATCGGAAAACGTAAAGTTTGCCGGGCTGATGTAACCGAGCATCATGGCATAGACGGCGCCTGCCATACCCATGAGCACGTTGCCCATGGTAAAGGCCGTTACCTTCCAGCGGACGATGTTGATGCCAAAGCAGGCCGAGGCCGTTTCGTCAAGCCGCACGGCGTCCATGGCAAGGCCCATCCAGGAGCGCTCCACGCGGCGCACCATGGTGAACACGAGCGCCAGGAACAGCAGGATGAACAAATCGTAGCGCAGATAGAACGAGCCGGTAATCATGCCCCATTCCACGTCGCTGCCAAAATCCATGCCGAACAGGGAAAACGGAGGAACGGCAATGCCCTGCGGCCCGCCGAAGCTTTCGTTGACTTCCAGAAACACGTTGAACAGAAGCGCAAAGGCCATGGTCACCAGCGCGGAATAGTGTCCCGACGTTCTCAGCACGGGCAGCAGCAGCACGCATCCCACAAGTCCGGCCATGACGCCGCCCATAAGAAGCGCGACAAAAGGCGGAACCAGCCCCTGATTGAGCAGCATGCCTGCGGTGTATCCGCCCACGCCGAAAAACGACGCGGCGCTGAAATTGATGACGCCCGTGTAGCCCAGCTGAACGTTCAGGCCGAGCACGGCGATGGTGTAGCAGAAAATGGTTCCTATGAGGAAAAGACAGTAGTGATTGTCGCGGAAGAAGAACAGCAGAATGAGCGAGGCAATGAAGAGCAGCCCGGCCCACAGCCGTTCATGATGAGACACGGCGACAATGACCTTGGCATACGCGCCCATGCGCACCATGAGCCACAGCAGAAGCGCGCCTCCCACCATGTAGGTGCCGATGACGGTTTCATCCTCCGCCAGCAGGAACACCACGGAAAACACCAGCAGCGCCATGGCGGAGATCAGGCAGACGAAAATTTCTCTTGAGCGATCCATATTCACACCCTCTGACTAGAACGTTCCGCCAGAAAACCGGTGGGGCGTATTGCCATGAGCACGATGACGACGGCAAACGCAAACACGTCCTTATAGGCGCTGGAGAACGGCAGGGCCACAGCGCCTATGGTCTGGAGAAAGGCGAACACAAAACCGCCGATGATGGCGCCGTAGATATTGCCGAGACCTCCGATGACTGCCGCACTGAAACCGATGGCTCCCAGAAGCACGCCCATGCTGAAGTTGATTTCATTGTAATAGATGCCGTTCATGAGTCCGGCGAACGCGGCCACTCCGGAACCGAGCGCAAAGGTGAGCAGCACGATGAAGGAGAAATTCACGCCCATGAGCTGCGCGGTTTCGGAATCCTGCGCCACGGCGCGCACCGCCATGCCGAGCTTCGTCTTGTTGATGAGCACATGAATGCCGCCGATGAGCACCAGTCCGCCGACAAACAAAAGCACGTTGTCGAGGCGCACCGTCACGCCGCCCAGCATCCAGGAGGCGTCGGGCAGCAACTTGGGAAAAGGCTGCGGATTGGAGCCGTCGGGATAAAACAGACGTATGGCTTCACGCAGCACGGTTCCCAGCATCATGGTGGCAAGAAGCGTATTCAGAGGCGGCGAAGAACGAAGACGCATGATAAGTCCCCGGGCAAGAAACACGCCCAGAAGGCATACGGCAAGCAGACTGGCCAGCAGCACCCACAGGCAGACCCAGACGGTGTCTATTTCAGGGTACACGGACTGCAGCCAGACATACGTTCCCAAACCGGCAAACGCGCCGACCATGACCGTATCGCCGTGAGAGAAAACAATAATATCCAATACGCCGAAAAACAGTGTAAAGCCGACAGCCACCAGAGCGTACATCATGCCGAGCATGAGTCCGTTCATGATGAACTGCGCCAGCAGAACGCCATCCATAAAACCATATCCTTTTAATAAAGCACTGGGCCGACCGGGGGCATCCGCCCTCAGGCCGGCCCGGGAAACTTACTTGTTGAGCTTTTTCAAGGCACGTTCTCCAGAACAGTACTTGCTGTCTTCCCAGAAGATCCACTGTCCGTCCTGAACGATGTACTTGCTCACGGCAGGCTCGATGTTCTGGCCGTGATCGTCATAGGTCACCTTGCCGACCAGCGTATCGGCAGACTTGATGTTCTGCAGGTAGCTGATGATCTTCTTGTGGTTGGGGCCTTCGGCTTCAATGGCGTCGAGCAGCTGCACCATGGCGGCATAGGCAAAGGGACCGTACGCTTCGGGAGCCTGCTCGTAGCCGTGCTTTTCATAGCTGCTCAGGAAGGCCGCGCCGCCGGGCAGCTTTTCGAGGGGAGAACCTTCAATGAAGCTCATGCAGCCTTCCGCGGCCTCGTCGCCCACGCCGTGAATGAAGGCGTCGGACTTGATGCCGGAAACGCCCTGGAACTGAATGTCCGTCATGCCGAGCTTGACCATCTGCGCGCGGACGCGCACGCCCGTGGGAACCAGACTGGCGAAGTACAGCACCTGGGGATCAAGAGCCTTGATCTTGGTCAGCTCCGCGGTGAAGTCCTGCTGATTGGACGTCACGCCGAACTCGCCCACGATTTCGCCGCCGTTCTTCTTCACGAAGTCGCTGAAGTAGGAAGCGTGTCCCTTGCCGTAGTCGGTCGTATCGTGGATGATGGCGAACTTCTTGTAGCCGAGTCCGGTCATGAACTTGGCGGCCACTTCGTTCTGATTGATCATCGTCCCGGGAATACGGAAGATTTCCTTGTAGTTGTTGCCGTAGGTAATGTCGGGATGCACGGCGCCCCAGATGATGGCGGGCATGCCGAAACGGTGGAAGATGTCCACGGTGCTCAAGGCCACGGCGGAAACGTAATGCGCCACCACGCCGGCTACCTTGCGGTCCGACGCGAGCTTGGTCACGACCTGCACGCCTACGTTGGGCTTGCCTTCGTCGTCCAGCACCACGAGTTCATAGTGATACTTGCTGTTGGGATTCTCATTGCGTTCCTGCACGGCAAGATCAGCCGAGTTTCTGCCGCCCATGCCGAGCGAGCTCAGTCCGCCGGTAAGCGATCCCACAAAACCCACTTTAACCGTTTCCTTGGCATAGGCCGAAGAAAACTCTCCCCCGGTCACCACCAGAAGACCGGTGCAAAGGCAAAGCAGGGAACGTTTGAAAAAAGAAATACCGTTCATATAGCAATGTCCTTTTTTTGTTAGAAGTGCCTGAGACATCTTCCTTCAAGCAAGAACCATGCCATTGCATATAACTCACTATATTCGTTTGATTTATAATTTTATATCCTGCACATTCATTTTTGATGATACAATTATGTCTTTATCTTTTCGTTCCAGTGCATGAAATAGAAAGGCGTTTCTTTTATCAAAACACCGGCAGGCGCGGCATCTGCCGAGCATGAAAATCCGCCATTCTGTCGCAAATATATAAAAATCACAATAAATTCACACGGTTGACAAGAAAAGCCGCTGCATCCATTTCACAGCAGACGTTTTTCTCCGGGGCAGAACTGCATTCGGCGAGTCTGACAGCGATCAATCTAAAAATATATCAGCCGACACGACTCAATCATCCGCCGCCCCCTTATCCTCGCTCGGGGCAACGCTCTTTCGCGAAAATCGAAGAAAAAATACGTCTATTTCAGAGGGTTCCGCCATACTGCCAGGGGAACGTCGCACCTGTTTTTTTTCAGAAAAATTCAGGCCGTATTCCCGCAACGCTTTGCGCAACAAGGCCTGCCGAGCTCTCAACGTTCGCCGCGCCTTTTTCTCCGTTTTTCACGCCTCATCGCACAGCATGTTCAGACTTTCGCGTACACGAAAAATTTTCCAGACTCTCACTATTGATACAAAAAAATTAAGCAGCACAACGCGCCGAGGTTCCCCCCTCAGAAAAGAACGACTTTGCAGAATCCAAAAATATCCTGCGCGCCGTCGGCAATCAAAACAACAAGAATCAGCAGGCAGCCCTTCCGAAAGGTTGGTTTGAAGGAGTTTGAAACGTGTTTTGCAGGCGACTTGAGCGGCACGCCGCCCTGTGAGGCATGCAGCCGGCCATGCCGGATAACGCGCAAAGCGCAACAGCATCTTGCCGAACCCGCAAGTACGATATTGCGGGAGGCTCCTCGATCTGCCTCTGGAAAATTCCTCCGGCCGACTCCGCCGCTGCGATGTTTTTCTTTTGAAGGCTCTTCCGCAGGCATCTTTCCAAACAGGAAAGCCCAATGTTGCGGATGTCGCGGGAGGATCCTCGATTTTTCTCTGCAAACTTCCTCCCGCGGCTTTTCCGCCGCGATATTTTCCTTTTCAGTCGCTTCCCGTGTTGCGGGGGTTCCTCGATCTGCCTCTGAAACATTCCTCCGTCAGACCGGCCGCTAAGAAAATTTTCTTTGCCGCTCTCTTCCGCCGCCTCAGCCATCCGAAGGAATAAAAACAAAAAGGGAAGGAAACCCGAAGTGGATCTTCCTTCCCTCAAAACTCATTCTGCAAGCGCAGGCTTTAAACGACGAAAGGCTCCTGAACAGGAGCCTTTCTAAAGATAACCTTGGCATCGGCC
>NZ_CALUYL010000003.1 GCF_944324995.1 uncultured Mailhella sp. | reverse complement strand
CTGACAGACCGACTCTCCGGCGTGTTCCGCAATCTCAGCGGCCGCGCTCAGCTCACGGAATCCAATATCCAGGACGCTCTGCGTGAAGTCCGACTCGCGCTTCTTGAAGCCGACGTCAACTTCAAGATCGTCAAGGAATTCGTGGATCGCGTGCGCGAGGCCGCGCTCGGCGTGCAGGTCATGAAGGGCGTGACGCCCGCGCAGCAGGTCATCCAGGTCGTTCACGACGAACTGGTCAAGCTGCTCGGCGGCGACGACACCGAACTCAAGCTGCAGGGCGCGCAGCCCGCGGTCATTCTCATGGTGGGCCTTCAGGGCTCCGGTAAAACCACCTCTTCGGGCAAGCTGGCCCTTCTTCTGCGCAAGCAGAAGATGCGCCCCTACCTCGTGCCCGCCGACGTGTACCGTCCCGCCGCCATCGATCAGCTCCGCACGCTGGCCAAGCAGCTCGACATCCCCTGCTTCGAGTCCACGCCGGACATGAATCCCGTGGACATCGCCCGCGCGGCCGTGGAGGACGCGAAGGCGAAGCAGTGCACCGTGGTCATTCTCGACACCGCGGGCCGTCTCCACGTGGACGAGCCGCTCATGCAGGAACTTGTGTCCATCAAGGGCGCGGTGCATCCTCAGGAAATCCTGTTCGTGGCGGACGCCATGACCGGTCAGGACGCCGTGACCGTCGCCGAATCGTTCAATGAACATCTCGGCATTACGGGCGTGGTCCTCACCAAGATGGACGGCGACGCCCGCGGCGGCGCGGCGCTCTCCATCAAGTCGGTCACGGGCGCGCCGGTAAAATTTGTCGGTATGGGCGAAAAGCTTTCCGAAATGGAAGTGTTCCATCCCGACCGTGTTGCGGGCCGCATCCTCGGCATGGGCGACGTGCTCACCCTGCTGGAAAAGGCGCAGAGCGAAATGAAGGCCGAAGAGGCCGAAGCTCTCGCCAAGAAGATGCAGAAGGCCAAGTTCGACCTTGAAGACTTCCGCACCCAGATGCGTCACATGCGCAAGCTGGGCTCCCTTGAATCCATCATGAAGCTGATCCCCGGCCTCGGCGGTCTCGCGAGCAAGCTCGGCGACATGAGCGGACACGAAAAGGAACTCAACAAGACGGAAGCCATCCTGAACTCCATGACGAATCAGGAGCGCCGCAACCCCGACATCATCAACGGCAGCCGCAGGGCCCGCATCGCCAAGGGTTCGGGCACACAGGTGCAGGACGTGAACACGCTTCTGCGCCAGTTCGAACAGATGAAGAAAATGATGCAGTCCATGATGCAGCCCAACCGTCACGCGCCCCGAATTCCCCAGGGCATGATGAACAGGCTGGGAGGCATGGGCGGCATGCCGGGCTTGGGTGGTCTGCCCGGCATGGGCGGTCTGCCGGGAATGGGCGGAATGCCGGGACTGCCCGGCGGAGTGCCCGGAATCCCTGGCAGCGGAAAGTCCGCTACCAAGAAGAAACGCGACAAGCAGAAACGTAAAAACAAAAAAAGGTAGCCCCGCTGCCTATCCCTATCAGGAGTGAGATATGTCCGTTAAAGTGAGAATGACCCGCTCTGGTTCCAAGAAGCGTCCCTTCTACCGCATCGTGGCCATCAACAGCGACAGCCGCCGTGACGGTCGCCCGCTGGAATTTCTGGGCTACTACAACCCCAACACCAACCCCGGCACCCTGAGCATCGACAACGAAAAGCTTCAGGCCTGGGTCGGCAAGGGCGCCGAACTGTCCGACACCGTGCGCACCCTTCTCAAGAAGCTGGGCAAGTAAGGTATTTCCTTCGTGGACTCGTTCCCGTCTCCCGCTTCGGCGGCCGACGGGTTTTCGAGTTTAAACGAAGGAATATTTTTTTTGACGATGCGCGGCGCGTGAGCCGTGGCGTCCTGCCGACGGTGCGGCGTGAAGGTTTTGCCGAGCCGTGCGGGCGCGAGCCTCTGGAAGGGCCTCTGGAAGGGGCTTGTGGAACTCTCGGCGGACGCGCCGTGCGTTTGTGAGTGCGAGCCGAGGAAGATGTGCTCGAGGCACGGGGGAAGCGTCGATGCCGCACAGCTGCTGCGCGGGGCGGAGGGAATTTTCCGCACGGCTCATCGCCTTCGGTCTCCGGCCACCTCTTCGTGAGGCTGAGAGAGTCCCGGCGCTTTTCTTTCCCCGTCGGTCGGAACGCCTCTGCACGAGGTGAGGGAGCTGCCCTGATCGGCGCAGAAAGACGTTTTGTGAGTCGCGCAGAACAGCCCTGTCCGCAAAGACGCGGCAAGCCTGTTTCTGCCGGAGCCCAAGGCCCCCGTTGCACGGCAAGGCCGTGAGGCGCAGGGCGCGACTGGGCTGCGGACTCGCGGCAAGGGAACGGCGTCCGGCGCAGATTTTGTGCCGGGGAGAAGAAAGCCTCGGAGCGGCCAACGCCAGGGCGTCCCGCGCCGGATGGACTCGCGAGAGTTCCTTGCCGGAACGATGCGCGTCAGGCGGTTTATGCCGCGTGGCAGCGTCAGGGAACGCCGTGTCCGGGGCGGTCGCATCAGGGGGCCTGAGGGCCCGCGTCGGGGCATCCACGAGCGGATTGCGTCACGTTTCGGCGCGGCTTGGACAACGCTCTGTGCGCCGTCTCCGGCTCGCTGCTGACCTGACTGCGTTCGGCCCGGAGCTCGGCCTTTGGCGCAACTCGACGGCCCTGCACGGCGCAGACGGGAAAACGACGCGCGTTTTCCGGCGAGCGCTTCGCGCGACGCAGGCTCCACAACGCGGAGCGCTTTGAGCAAAGCGTTTTGCCTGCCGCAGGTTCCGCCGCGTCGCGCCCCGGCTTTCAGGGCAGGAGATGGGCGGGAGCGCGCAGCATCGTGCAACGTTCAGAACGCTCCCGCAAAAGGGCGACCCCGCGAGGCGCCTTTCGTGAGGGCGGCTTCCGCCGGGCTGTCCGCCCTTTGTTTGCCGACGGGCGTCGGCGCAACATGTTCCGGCAAAACCTGCCTTGTCTTTGCAGGTCGCCGCCTCTGCCGAATGTTCGGCCGTTTTTTGTTCGGAGCAGCGCTCCGCGTTTTCGGCGTTGCCAGCCGCGCCTTCGGGCCGCAGCCCGTACCGCCGCCTTTCAAACCGTAACCTGAAAAAGGGATGAGGTTCGAAACAGGGAAGCCGTTCGGCTTCTCTTCCCCGCAAGACCTCCTCTCCCACCGGGAGGAGCCATCATGTTCAGGCATTTCAGCAAACAGGAAGCCCGCAACCTGGTCTTTCTCGCCGTTCCCGTCTTTCTCGGGCAGATAGCGCAGATTGCCATGTCCTTCGTGGACACCGTGGTCGCCGGGCGCGCCGGCACCGTCGATATGGCGGCCGTCGCGGTGGCCACGTCGTTCTGGATTCCCGGCACCATGTTCGGGCAGGGCCTTCTCATGGCCATCACGCCCCTCGTGGCGCAGGCGCTCGGCGCGGGCAACAGGATCAAGAGCAGGCATTTTCTGCGTCAGGGCCTGTGGCTTGCCGCAGGCATTTCCGTGCTGCTCATGGCCGTGTTCCTTGTCATCAGCCGCACCATCGTCCAATGGGGAACCATGGATGCGCAGCTTGCACAGAAAACGTCGGAATACCTCTTCGCCGTGCTCTGGGGCGTGCCCGCGCTCATGTTCTTCGTGGTGCAGCGCTGCTTTCTGGAAGGCCACGGCAGAACGCGTCCCGCCATGGTGGCCGGATTCGTGGGGCTTGCGCTCAACGTGCCGCTCAACATCATCTTCGTGTTCGGCAAGTTCGGACTCCCCGCCATGGGAGCCGCAGGCTGCGGCGTGGCCACGGCCATTCTGTTCTGGTTCATGGCCGCGTCCATGACCTTCTTCGTCGTCCATACCGACAGGCCCGCCCTCGCCCTGGAAAAGCCCTCGTCCGCTATTCTCAGGCGCATGGCGCGCATAGGCCTGCCGAGCGCTTTTGCCATGCTCAACGAAAGGGCCGCCTTCGCCCTCATTGCGCTCATCGTCTCCCCGCTCGGCGTCACCACCGTATCCGGGCATCAGATTGCCATCAACGTGAGCGCCTTCGTGTGGATGTGTCCGTTCTCCATCGGCGCGGCGTCCACCATCCGCGTGGGCACACTGCTCGGCGCGGGCGACATCGAGGCCGCCAGACGGGCCAGACTCACAGCGCTCGCCATCACGCTTGCCATGGCCTGCGTGCTGGCCGCGCTCATTTACCTCGTGCGCTATCCCGTGGCGGCCCTGTACACCGAAGATCAGGCCGTCATTCAGATGGCCAGCCTGCTTCTGATCTGCGAAGTGTTCTACCAGTTCCCGGACGGCGTGCAGACCAACACCCTCTGTTCGCTGCGCGGCTGGAACGACACCAAGGCCATTTTCTGCATCTCCTTCGTGGCGTACTGGATAGTCAGCCTGCCCCTCGGCTGGACGCTGTGCATGACCGATCTGCTCACGCCGCAGCCTCTGGGCGTGCTCGGCTTCTGGGTGGCGCTCATTGTGGGCCTCAGCGTAGCCGCCGTGCTCTACCTTGTGCGCATTCACAAGCTGGAGCATCTCTCCGTGGCCGACATGAAGAAAAAAATAGGTCGCTGACCTTTCGCAGGTTTGCGCGCGGAAGCGCCGGAAAACGCATTCTCGGGCGTTTTCCGGCGCTTCTCGTCTGTTCCTCTACTACTTCAACCAAAGAGCTTTCCTGTTCCGTATCTGTGCTTCTGTATCCTCCTGTGCTGCATTGTTCCATCGATAAGGCGATGGAGGAAAATTTTGCGCGTTCGACCTCGGCTTGGAGGGCGCGTAAGCGGGCCCTTGCGGGCCCGCTTACGCGCATGGCGTACAGAGACCCCCTAGTCCTGCGGGGTCAGGCCCCGCGCTCTGCCGTCAATATGTGGCGAACATGCGCTGAATTTCGTTGCGGTCCTTGGTCACGGTCAGGGCCAGAGTGAGCAGCACGCGGGCCTTCTGCGGATTCAGATTGTCGGCCGTGAGGAATCCGGGCTCCGCATCCTTGCTGCTCGGAGTGACCATGCCGGAACCGGTGCGGGAGCTGCGCACGACGATAAGTCCTTTCTTGGAGGCTTCGGTCAGAACGGCCCGGGAAACGTTGGAAAGGCTGCCGCAGCCGGAACCGGCTTCAATAAGCCCCTCTGCGCCGGAAGAAACGGACGCCATGTGCATTTTTTCGTCGCCGCCGAGCGTCTGATAGGCAATGTCCACGCGGGGCAGCGTCGTCAGCTTGGAAACGTCGAATTCCGTGTCCTTGGTGTGCTTGCGCACCGGAGCGCGATAAAACACGGGCTTGTAGTCGATCACGTAGCCGAGCATGCCGAAGTCCGGAGTCTTGAAGGTTTCCACGGCGAGGGTGTTGGTCTTCGTCACTTCGCGGGCGGCGTTGATCTGACCGTTCATGACCACGAGCACGCCCTTGCCTCTGGCTTCTTCGGAACCGGCCACGCCCACGGCGTTGAGCAGATTCAGCGGGCCGTCGGCGCTGATGGCCGTGGCCGGACGCATGGCGCCCACGAGCACTACGGGCTTGTCGCTCTTGACCACCAGATTCAGGAAGTACGCCGTTTCCTCCAGCGTATCCGTGCCGTGCGTGACCACGATGCCGTCGCACTCGTCGGTGGCGAGAAGCTCATTTGCCCGCTTGGCGAGCTTGAGCCAGTTGTCGAAGGTAAGATTGCCGCTTCCGGTGTTGGCGATCTGTTCGGCCGACACCTTGGCTATGGTGGAGATGGAGGGCACGGCGTCGATGAGCTGCTGTGCCGTGAGGTCGCCGGCCTTGTAGTCCGTCAGCTGGGTGCTCGACGGCGCGGAACCGGCAATGGTGCCGCCGGTGGCAAGAATGGTGACTTTGGGAAGCTCTGCGCCGAAGGCGGAGCCCGTTATCAGTACGACGAGGGAAACACTGAACAGCAGTGATCTGATCTTCATGGCCGTCTCCTTTTTGCCTGCATGGTTGCTACGTATGAAGCAAAAGTCGTGCCAAACTGGGAAAATCAACGATCTCAAACTGTTGCCCGAATACTGCTGGAAAGGGCGATACAACCGCGTACTGTTCTTCGCCTTCTCTGGTACAAAGTAGTCAGGCGCATCCGCGTCCGGGCGGGGATTTCGGGCTTTTGCCGGGCGTTGCGGGCCGGGGGGAGGCCGCGCTTATCCTGCCGAGGGCGCGGCGGTAGCGCGGGGGACGGAGCGGGGAGAATTTTCCGAAATGTGGCGCGCGGCCCCGCCCGGGACATCCGGCGCGATTAAAAAAAAACAGACCGCCCGCAAACGCGGACGGCCTATTCCACAGACGCTCGAAGCGCTGTTACTTGATAGCATCCTTAAGAGCCTTGCCGGGAAGGAACTTCACAACGGAGCAGGCGGGGATTTCAATCTTCTCGTTGGTGCGAGGGTTACGGCCGGTACGAGGTGCACGCTTGACAACCTTGAAGCTGCCAAAGCCCATCAGGGTGATGGAATCGCCAGAAGCAAGACACTCAGAGATGGCAGAAATCACAGCGTCCAGAGCTGCTTCCGATTTTACTTTCGTCTCAAGTCCGCTTTTGGCGTAGATCTTCTCGACCAGTTCAGCTTTCGTCATGGTTTCACTCTCCCAAAAATTTTTTGACTCTTTCACTGAGTCACTTTTCAGTAGAATGAGAATCCCCGTATGTCAAGCTCAGCTCAGCTAACCAAAGAAAATTTTTATGGAAAAGCCTTTGCCGGGCTTTTTCGGAGCATTCTCTGAACAGCCCTAAACGCAAGTGCCGCAAGCCTTGTGCCCTACGCGGCTCGCCTTCGCATTTTTCCGAGGTTCACCCACGTCAGCTCGTGCTTGTTGCACGAAAGGTGCATGACCTGCGAGCCCGGAATTTCCCGAAACGCCTGCACCACAGCGTGATCGGTGCTTCCCTGAAGTTTGAGCGTACACACGAAGTTCTCCGCGGCGTCGGCTTCAATCCACGCCTTCACCGTGCCGAGAAGACGCTCGGGATAGCAGGCCATGTCGGAAAACAGCCAGTCCACATGGCCCGCGGTCTGCGGTTCCAGTCCGAACCCGCTGCCGAGGCAGTGATCGACGCCCTTCATGGCCGCGACGCGCGGATCAATGGGCGACTTGTCGATGCTGAACACGCTTGCCCCCAGGGAGGCGATGACCCATGTCCAGCCGCCGGGAGCGGAGCCGAGATCGAGGCAGAGTTCGCCGCTCTTCGGGCCGTCGCCCAGCAGGGTGAAGGTTTCCCACAGCTTGAGGTAGGCGCGGCTCGGCGGATTGACCTTGTCTTCCTCGAAGCGGACTTCCCCGTCGGGAAACGCGGAACTGCACGTGGCGGACACGAGCAGCGTGTCGTGATCCCAGAGCGTCCAGGAGCCGAGGGGCGAGGTGGGCGCACTCTCGCCGAAGACGAGCGGCTTCGCCTTCACCGGCGGAAGCTGCTGCTCGATGAGCGCGGCGCGACGGTGAAAATCCACGGCGTGCAGCTTCCAGTTGCGCTGGATGGATTTGAGCGTGCGCACCGCGTTGCCCACGGACGTGATGGGCTGAAAGAACGGCTCAAGCCAGATGTTCTGGGCCCAGGCGGAATGGAACAGGCCTTCGGCGAGCACCAGCCGTTCCTTCACTTCGAGCACGCGCACGTTGTGGAGCCTGAGTTCGTCCAGAAGATCCTGCTCAAAGCCCCGCGCCGCCAGATAGACGATGAGCGGCTTACTTGACATTGGGGAACAGCTCCGCCGCCATTTCGCGCAGCTTGAACTTCTGCACCTTGCCGTTGGCCGTTTTGGGGAAGTCGTTCACCACGGCCACGTAGCGCGGAATCTTGTGCCAGGCCACGCGGCCGCGGCAGAAGTCGCGCACGTCCTCGGGGCGCACGGTCTTGCCTTCGCAGGGAATGAGAAAGGCCGCCACGTCTTCGCCGTAGCGCCGGGAGGGTATGCCCAGCACCTGCACGTCGCGCACGGCATCCATTTCCAGCAGAAATTCTTCGATTTCCCTGGGATAGATGTTCTCGCCGCCGCGCACGATCATGTCCTTGATGCGGCCCGTGATGCGCAGGTAGCCTTCTTCGTCCATCACGCCGAGGTCGCCGGTGTGCAGCCAGCCTTCCGCATCGATGGTTTCCGCCGTGGCCTCGGGCATGTTGAAGTATCCCTTCATCACGTTGTAGCCGCGGCAGCAGATTTCTCCCTGCACGTTGCAGGGCACGGTTTCATGGGTCACGGGATCGCGCAGCTTCACTTCCACGCCTTCCAGCGCGCTGCCCACGGAGCGGCCGCGATGCTCGTCGCTTTCCGTGATGCCGGTCATGGTGATGACCGGAGAGCATTCGGTGAGCCCGTAGGGAATGACGATGGCCGCAAGTCCCATGGCGTCCATCACCTGCCGGATGAGAGGCTCGGGGCACACGGAGCCGCTCATGAGGCCGAAGCGCAGACTGGAAAAATCGTACTGGCTGAAACGCCGATGCCCCAGCATGGAAATGTAGGTGGACGGCACGCCGTACACGCCGGTGCATTTTTCGTCCTGAATGGCGGCCATGACGCGTTCCGGCGAAAAGGTTTCCGTGATCACCATGGTGGCGCCGTGACTGACGCACGCGAGCACGCCCACCACGCATCCGAGGCAGTGGAAGAGCGGCAGCGGAATGATGACGCGGTCCTGTTCGGTGAGCTCTTCGCGTTCGCCCACGCAGTAGCCGTTGTTGCCTATGCCCACGTGGGTGAGCATGACGCCCTTGGGAAAGCCCGTCGTGCCCGAGGTGTACTGCATGTTGACCACGTCGTAGGGCTTCACCAGCGCCTTGCGCGCCTCGTACTCGGCGTCGGAAATTTCTCCGGCCCGGTTCAGAATGGCGGAAAGCGGCAGCACGCCGGGATGCGGAATGTCCTTGAGGCTCATGACGCGGCGAAGATGCGGAAACTTTTCGCAGTGCAGCTCGCCTTCGTGCTGATCCTTCAGGTTGGGAATGACGCGGTAGAGCGCCGACACGTAATCGTAATCGAGAAAGCCGTCGATGCAGAAAAAGTTTTCGCATTCCGACTGGCGGATGAGATATTCAAGTTCGCTGTCGCGATAGTTGGTGTTCACCGCAAGCAGCGTCGCGCCGATGCGCGCGGCGGCGAACATGAGGGTCACCCAGTTGGGCACGTTGGTGGCCCACAGGGCAATCTTCTCGCCGGGCTGCACGCCCAGCGCCATCAGACCCCGTCCCAGCCTGTCCACCGTGTCGGCAAACTCGCTCCAGGTCTGCCGGTAATCGTGCCCCACATAAACAAGGGCCTCACGATCGGGGAAACGCATGACGGTCTCGTCCAGCATCTGGCCGAGAGTGCGTTCCTGCAGCTTGAATTCAGACATGTTCCGTTCCTTGACATCAGTGCGCGGAAAATCCGGGGCCAGAGGACGAACAGCCGGGCAGCCGCCGCCGTGAGAGCAAACCTCGACATGGAAGGTTCCCCGGAGGAATCTGCCATTTTCATCGCTTCCGTGGAAATGAAGGGACGAAAAAACCTCTCTCGGCAGCTTCCAGTCCGGACATCTTATGGCATTGCGGGCGCTTTCTCAAGGAAAAATGCAGTCCTTTCCCGTTTGCTCGTGCGGGGCGCTTTTCTTCGACGGCGGCGGAGGCTATACTGCGCGCCGGAGGATCGCATGAGGGCAAGGCACATCTACACGGTCACGGGCCAGGTTCAGGGCGTGGGGTTCAGACCCTTCATCTATCGGGAGGCGTCGCAGCTCGGGCTCACGGGAAGCGTGGGCAACACTCCCGAAGGCGTGCGCATCGAAGTGCAGGGGGAGGAGGCCGCGCTGGAACTTTTCGCCTCTTTTCCGGAGCGCGTGCCGCCGCTCGCCCGCATCGCCTCTCTGGAGCGGCGTGAGGCCGGACTTGTGGAGAACGAGAGCGAATTTCGCATTCACGAAAGCCGGGAGGGCGGGCATCGCGGTCACCGCGTGCTGGTGAGCCCGGATGTCGCCCCCTGCGATGCGTGCCTTGCCGACATGGCCGATCCGGGCAACCGGCGCTTCGGCTACGCCTTCACCAACTGCACGAACTGCGGGCCGCGCTACACCATTACGCGATCCATTCCCTACGACAGACCGGTGACCAGCATGGCCTGTTTTCCCATGTGCGCGCCGTGCGCCGAAGAATATCACGATCCGGCCGACCGGCGCTTTCACGCCCAGCCCAACGCCTGCCCGGACTGCGGCCCCGTGTTCTGGCTGGACGGCGATCCGGCGCGGCTGCGCGAGGCAGAAAGCGCGCTTTTTGCCCGGGGCGCGGCGCTTGATGACGCCCGCGAAGCCCTGCACGAGGAGAGAAGGAAGCGTTACGGCCTGCCGGAGCACGTCGTCATGGGCAACGCCGCCGTGCTTCTTCTGCTTGACGCGCTCAGGCAGGGCAGGATTGCCGCCGTGCGCGGACTCGGCGGCTTTCATCTGGTCTGCGACGCGCGAAATGCCGACGCCGTGGCCGAGCTTCGCCGCCGCAAGGCGCGTCCGCACAAGGCTCTTGCCGTCATGACCGCGGATCTGGACGCGGCGGAGCGCGTGGCCGTGATCGGCGAAGGCGCGGCAAAGCTTCTTTGTTCGCCGCGCCGCCCCATCGTCATCTGCCCCCGGAAAACGGCGGACGAAAGCCGCGACGCGCTGCCCGACCTGCTTGCCCCGGACACGGCGAGCATCGGCCTCATGCTGCCGTCCACGCCGCTGCATCATCTGCTCTTTCATCCCGAATGGGCGGGCGGACGCCGCGAAGACGCGCTGCCCGCGCTGGTCATGACCTCGGGCAATCCGCACGGCGCGCCCCTGTGCCTCGGCAACCGGGAGGCAAAGGAGCGTCTCGGTTCCATGGCCGATCTTTTTCTTTGTCACGACAGGGACATTCTCGTGCGCGTGGACGACTCCGTCATGTTTCCCGCGGAGAGCGCTCCCGATCGTCCTGCCGCGCCGAAGCTCATGGTGCGCCGCGCGCGGGGCTTTGTGCCCGAGCCCGTGCGTCTGCCCGAGCGCCCTTTTGCCGAAGCCGCGGACTCGGTGTTTGCCGCAGGCGCGGAGCTCAAGCACACCTTCTGCCTCACCCGGGGCCGGGAAGCATTTGTGAGCCAGCACCTCGGCGACGTGAGCCGCCCGGAGAATTTCGCATTTTTTGAGGAGACGCTGAAACATCTTTTGCGTCTTCTGGAAGTGGAGCCGCGCGTGGTGGTGCGCGATCTGCATCCGGACTATCTTTCGAGCCGCCTTGCCGACGATGTCGCCGCTTCGCGCGGCCTTGAGGAGCTCACGCTCCAGCATCACGTTGCGCACGTGTGCGCCGTCATGGCCGAGCACGGCCTGTCTTCACCCGTGCTCGGGCTTGCGCTGGACGGTTCCGGCCTCGGCGACGACGGCACGATCTGGGGCGGCGAACTTCTGCTCGTCTCGCCCGGAAGCTGGCAGCGTCTGGGACGTTTTTCGCCCTTTGCCCTGCCCGGCGGAGAAGCGGCCATCCGTTCGCCCTGGCGCACGGCGCAGGCTCTGTGGCGCGCGGCCGGACTTTCGGGCGAAGCGCCGTGGCTTGCCGCCTCCCCGGAGCGCGCAAAACTTGCGCCCATGATCGACGAAATGCTGCATCACGGCATCCGCTGCCCGCTCACCTCAAGCTGCGGCCGTCTTTTCGACGCGTTTTCCGCCCTCTGCGGCCGCTGCTTCGACATCACCTATGAAGGACAGGCTGCCATCCGTCTGGAAGAAGCGCAGGACAGGCGGGAATCCGGAGCCTACGAGCTGCCTTTGCGGGAACGGGACGGCCTGCTGGAAGCCGACGTGGTTGCGCTGTTTGCGCAGGCCGCCCGGGACGCCGCCGAACCGGGCCGTCTTGCCCGGCGCTTTCATCGGGGACTTGCGCTTGGGCTGGCCCGCTGGGCCCGTGCGGCGGCGGATGCTTCCGGCGTGCTCGACGTGGCGCTTGGCGGCGGCGTGTTCAACAACCGCACCCTGCTTGCGGAACTTCCCGCCGAACTGCGCCGCCTCGGCCTTCGTCCGCTGCTGCCCTGCGCCATGCCCGCAGGCGACGGTTCCATTTCTCTCGGTCAGGCCCTCTGGGGCGACTGGTTTCTCGGCGCGTGAGGCGTTCGGACGCAAAAAGGGCGGACTTCTGAAAAGTCCGCCCTTTCTCCTGCCCATGCGGGGTATTATTTTTTCGAGGCCCTCACGGCGGCGCGATAGTCGCGCACGGCGCGGTTGTGATCGGAAAGCGTTTTGGAGAAGGTGTGTCCCCTGTCGCGGCCTGTGGCCACAAAGTAGAGGTAGTCGTGCTTTTCCGGGTGAATGGCCGCTTCAAGCGCGGACACGCCGAAGGAGCAGATGGGCCCCGGCGGAAGGCCCGGATTCTGATAGGTGTTGTAGCGGTTGTTGGCGTTGTCGAGCTGACTGCGCAGCAGCGGGCCGTCGAAATTGCGTCCGAGGCCGTAGATCACCGTGGGGTCGGCCTGCAGAAGCATGTTCTTTTCCAGCCTGTTGGCGTACACTCCCGCCACGCGGGCGCGCTCTTCGGGTACGCCGGTTTCCTTTTCCACGATGGAGGCGAGCGTGACGATGCGCTTCAGCTCTTCCGCAGAGGGGCGCTTGCCGTCGGGCCAGAGCCTGTCGGCCCGACGCCAGAACATTTCCACCAGACGGTTGGCCACGGCTCTGGCCGCGTCTCTGTCCAGCTCGCGCGGATGCGGCAGAAGATAGGTGTCCGGGAAGAGAAAGCCTTCCGCAGAGTCGAAGGGAATGCCCCAGTGCCGGAGAAATTCCGGGTCATGAATGACGGACGTAAAGTCCGCCGCCTTGCAGAATCCGCCTTCCTCCACCAGTTCGGCCACATCCCACCAGGCAAGCCCTTCGCGGATGGTCAGCCGGTAGAGCATGGCCTTTCCCGACACCAGCATGTCCAGCACCGTTTCCGGAAGCCAGCCCGTGCTGACCAGAAAACGTCCGGCCTGAATGTGACGGCTTTTTTCCTTGTACCGCACCAGCATCTGAAAGCGCCAGGCGTTGGTGACCACGCCTTCCTTCTCCAGCATGGCGGCCACCTGACCGAGATTCATGCCGGGTTCGATGTCCACGATGAGATTTTTCCCCGGCACGGACGGCGGCGTGTTCAGAAAGACGTCCGCATCGTGCCAGGCGTAGAGCCCTGCGGAAAGACACACCGCCAGCACAAAGCACAAAAGCCACAGCAGCGCGCGACGCTTTTTGCGGGGCTTTTGTTCCGGCGAGGGGCCGGAATGCCCGGCGACGCGCGTTTCGGAAGCGGCGGCGCCGCTCTCGTCCTTTTCCGGGGAAGGCTGTTCGTTCAAGCTGTCGTTGTTCGGACTCATGCCAGGAGTCTCCTTTCTTCCGGCTGGTCGAGAAAGCTTTCAAGAATGAGCACGGCGGCCTGCTGATCCACCACCTTTTTCACCTCGCGAAAGCCCATGCCGAAGTCGTAGAGTTCATGTTCCGCGGCCGCGCTGCTCAGCACTTCGTTCATCCAGTACACGGGCAGCGGCGTGCGGCGCTTCAAGGATTCCACAAAATGGCGCACCTGCACGGTGGTGAGGCATTCCGTGCCGTCGGTGTAGAGCGGCAGGCCCACCACGATGGCGTCGGCCTGTTCCTTGTCGAGCAGCTCCAGCAGCTGGGCGAAGAATGCCGCCTTGGTCTCCCGCTTCAGCGTGCAGCGGGGAAAGGCAAACGCGCCGTCCACATCGGAAACGGCAATGCCCACGCGCTTGAGACCGTAGTCGATGGCAACATATTTCATGGCGTTACAGCGTCAATGCGCCGGGAAACATCAGATTGATCACAAGCATGAGAACGCTCACGCACAAAAGCGCCCAGATTCCTGCCAGCACGTCGTCGATCATGATGCCCCAGCCGGAAGGCAGCCAGCTCTCCGAAGCGTGAACAGGCCACGGCTTCAGAATGTCGAAAACGCGGAAGAGGAGAAACGCCGCAAGAAGAAGCGCAACGTCCTTCCAGCCGGAAGCGGCGGAAAATCCGCCGAAGCCGAGCATGGTCACCCATTGGCCGACCAGCTCGTCGATGACCACGCAGCCCGGATCCTGCCGGTTCAGCAGAACTTCCGCGCGGGAGGCGGCCAGGCCGCCGAGAATGAAGAGCGCAAGCAGCACAACAAGCCGCCACGGCAGCGACAGCGGAAGAAAAAGCAGCGGAGCCAGCAGCGTGGCCAGAAAAGAGCCCGCCGTGCCCGGAGCCCTGGGCGCGAGTCCGGCCGGCCCGAGTCGGCAGAAGTGAAGAATAACGGTATCGAAGGAAGTCATGAAAAACCCCGTCTCATCAAGATTCGCTTCAGGATAGAAGCTCGCGCTTCTCTTGGCAAGGGGATGGACGAGGAACGCAACGCGGAGCGCCTGCTGGAAAAATCCGCCGTCGCATAAGCTTTTTCTTGTCATCCTTTGCCTGTGCTGGTACGAAAGAAACGTGCCCGGGTGGCGAAACTGGTATACGCAAGGGACTTAAAATCCCTCGTCCGCAAGGACTTGCGGGTTCAAGCCCCGCACCGGGTACCACAGGATGACGTAAAAGCCCCATGTTCTCAGGGAAAGAGCATGGGGCTTTTTTGCATCAAGAAAGCGGCGTTCTCTGGTTTTGCTGTCTTTTTTCGGGGTGAGCTGCGGAAATGCATGCGGAAAAAGTTTCGGCAATCTTGTGTTTCCGGGCTGCCGAGAGTACGGCATTCATGGAGATCGGCGACAGGGGATAGTCGTTGTTTTCCGTGCCCTCTGCACACTAAATAAATTCATGGATGTCTTTTGCGAAATTCATATTTTTCATGTTGTCCATAATGATGTTGATGAAATCCTGCTTGAATTTGGACACGCTGCTTTTCTTTCGTAAAACGATGCCGTACTGAAGCCCGGGAAGCAGAGAGCTCAGATCGATGACTCGTATTTTGTCGATGACGTTGAGACTTTTCAGAGAAAGCATGTCTATGATCGTGCAGCCGAGTCCCATGGCGACATAGTTCATGATGATGTAATAGCTGCTGCAAGAGAGAATGGAATTGTGCGACATGATTTCCTGTACCTGGCGGGGAACAAGACTGAAATTCGATATTTTCTCTCTTAAATTTATGGAAAAGGAAATATAGGGAAGCGTTTTCAGCTCTTCCATGGTTATGGAAGAGGAAAAACGTTCCGTCTGACTTCTGCTCACGGCCAGAAGAAACGGCGACCGGAAGAGCGGAATGAAGTCGAGCTCTTCGGAATCGCCGGATATGCCGACAAGGCCGAAATCATTTTGTCCGTTGGTGATGCTTGAATAGAGCAGCGACGGATGACCGCTGTTCAGCGAGACGTGAATGTTCGGATATCTTTCGTGAAAAAGAGAAAACGAACGGCCGAATTCTTCAGAGCCGAATATCGGCCTTGTTCCGGCAATGCGCATGAATCCGTATTGCGAGGCGTCGCAAAGTTCATCATGCATGCATGAAATGGTGTCAAATATCCTGAGAGTCCATGTTAAAAGATGTTTTCCTTCATCGGTAAGGATCATTTTGTTCTTTATTCTTGAGAACAGTACCACGTTAAGACTTTTTTCAAGAAGTTGTATGTGGTAGCTTACCGTGCTTTGAGTCCGGTTTATTTCATTTGATGCGTCAGAAACGCTTCCGCAGGTGGCCACATAGTAAAAGCTTCGCAATTGCTGCAAAAAGTCTCCAGCGATTTCCGGAATCATGCTTTCTCCCCCTGGCTCTGGTTGGGACGGGCGTTTGCTCTCAGCGTACACCAACGGCGTGAAAGAAGTCGAACTCAGGCCATCGAATTATTGGATAGTAGTATAAAAATAATAGTTTTGATTTTCACAAGCTGCCGGCGGTACAACGTATTCATGGTCAAGCTGCCGAATTCTTTCCATCTGCAAGTGTCCCCCGAAAACTATACAGATGCGGATGAATGACGGCAACGGGGAAAGCGTTCAGGAGTCCCCTCTGTACGGAAGCTGCGGGTGCCGCACGAGCCCAGACATGGGGCGGATGCCCGGCATGGAAGACGCGCTTCGGCATCGTTGCCTTTCCGTCAGCCTGTTCGCCTTTCGCCACGCTTCAGTCGGTATGCGGGCAGGCGCTTCCGTACGCAAGACCCGCATATGGATTTCAGCCGCGGAAACACACAGTCGCGGTCGGAACGCTAAAACCGGGAGATGTTATGTCTGCACAGGAAACATCCGTTCAGTACCACGAAACCGACGTGCTGGTCCTCGGTGGAGGAGCCAGCGGTTGCGGCGCAGCCATAGCTGCGCGGGAAGCCGGAAAAAAGACGCTGCTGGTCGATAAGGGAAAACTGGAAAGCTGCGGCTGCATAGGCGGCGGCAACGATCACTTCATGGGGGTTCTGAACACCGACGAGCCCTTCGACACCGTGGAAGACATGGTGAAGGTGTACTGCACGCCCACCAACGGCCTTCTCCCCGACACGGTCCGCCAGTGGGGAGCGATCATTCCCCACATGATCGAATGGCTCACGGACGTGGGCGTTCAGTTCCGCAAGAAGGACGACGGCAGCTATCTGCGCACGCGCGGTTTCGGTCAGCCGGGAAAGTGGTGGATTCTCATCCGCGACGGCCAGTACATGAAGCCGCTCATCGCGAAGAAGATCCGAGAGATAGGCGTGGATGTGCTCGACAACGTCATGATCACCAGACTTGTGGTCAAAGACGGACGCATGGTCGGCGCCATGGGCTACAACGTGCTGAACGGGGAATTTCACGTCATCCGCTGCAAGACGGCGGTGCTGGCCCTCGGTCCGCGCGCCACGCGCGTGACGACCAATTCCACCAGAAATCCCTTCAACGCGCAGTTCCCCAGCCATAATACCGGAGCCCAGTATATTCTTGCCTACGAAGCCGGCGCGCGCATCGGCTGTCTCGATACCCGTCAGATCGCCACGGTGCTTCCCAAGAGCTTCGGCTGCCCGGGCATGAACGGACTGACGGGCGAAGGCGGCGCAGCTCTGAACTACAAGGGCGAGCGTCTCATGAAGAAGTATCATCCCATGCTGGAGCAGGCTCCCCGTCATCTTTTCGTGCAGGGACTTGTGCGGGAGCAGATTGCCGGTTACGGTCCGCCTTTTTATATGGACACCCGCAATCTTCCCCGGGAAAGTCAGCGCGTGCTCACGGAAGAACTCATGCCCGGCGACAAGGCCACATGGAAGGAATATTCCGAGCAGAAGGGCGTGGATCTCTACAACAAGCTCATGGAAGTGGAAATAGGCGATCTTGCTCTGGAAGCGCTGGTGCTGCGCGACGAACATTTCGAGAGCAACATTTCCGGTCTTTTCGTGGGAACCGGCTTCCAGGCTTTTTCCGGAGCCATGTGCGGAGGCTATGCGGCCGGAAAGCATGCTTCCGCCAAGGCCGGAACCATCGACGCCGTGCCGGACGTGTCCGCCGCAGAAGCGGAGGCGGAACGCCGTCGCGTTCTTGCTCCCCTGCATTCCGAGGGCGGCACGCATTATGCGCAGTTTGAAAGCGCCATCAGACAGGTCATGGACTACTACATGGGGTATGTCCGCAACGAGCGGGGCATGAAGCAGGCTCTGGACAGCCTTGCCCGCATCGAGGCCCTCAAGGACGACCTTATTGCAGACAACTGGCATGAACTCATGCGCACTCATGAAGCGCTTGTTCTGCTGGAGATGTGCAAGCTTGTCACCCTGGCCAGCATTGAACACCGGGAGACATCCAACAGCACTATTTATATGCGTTCCGACTACCCCGATCCCGATCCCGCGCTGAACAGGCTCATGGTGACGGAAAAGGTGGATAGCCGGCCCAGGATTTCCTGGCAGTGAGCATGAAGTCATATTCAGCTGAAAAGGATAGAGAAAATGCCTCCCAGATATAGTAAGGAATTGAAAGAGCTGGTGGTTTCGGGTTTTCAGAAGCGTCAGAACAGGACATCGCCGTGCGAGGCGCACTGCCCTGCGGGCAACCGGATTCAGGCGGTTGAAACCCTCATCAAGGACGGAAAGCCGGAAGAGGCTCATGCCGTGCTTCTTTCCCGCAATCCTTTCTCCGGCGTGACCGGACGCGTGTGCACGCATCCCTGCGAGATGCACTGCAACCGCCGCAAGTATGACGAAGGGATTTCCATCCGTGCGCTGGAACGTTTTGCCGCCGACGCTCCCGTCATTTCCCGCCTTGCGCCTCTGGCCGATACGGGAAAGAAGGTGGCGGTCATCGGTTCCGGCCCTGCGGGCATGACGTGCGCGTATTTTCTCCGCCTCATGGGCCATGCCGTCACGGTGTTTGAAGCGTCGGCCGTGCTCGGCGGCGTTCCCCGCGTGTCCGTGCCGGATTTCAGGCTGCCGAAGAACGTCGTGGACAGAGAAGTGGGCAACGTGCTCTCGCTCAACATCGCCGCGCACACCAACGTCAAGGTGGGCAGGGACGTGGCGCTCGCTTCGATCATGGACGCCTATGACGCCACGGTGGTCGCCGTGGGCAATCAGAAGGAACGTCTGCTCAACATCCCGGGCAGGGAAGCGCTGGTTCCCGCTGTGAGTTTCCTCGGGGCCAGCAATCTGTCCCGTCAGAGCCTGAGCGGAAAGAACGTGGTGGTGCTCGGCGGCGGTGGCGTGGCCTTCGACTGCGCCTTTACGGCCCGTCGTCTCGGCGCCGGTTCCGTCAGTCTCGTGTTCCCCGAAGCGGCCGACGCCATCAAGGCTCCGCAGGAAGAAGTGGAACAGGCCCGGGATGAAAACATCAATCTTTACGCGTCCTATCTTGCGGGCGGCGTCGAGGGCAATACGGTCAGGGCTTCCGGGCTTTCCAGCTTCCGTTTCAGCGAGAGCGGCGAGCTCATCGCCGAGTTCCGCGAAGGCGACGTCATTTCCCTGCCGGCCGATATGGTGATCTGCGCCAGCGGTCTGATGCCGGAAACGGATTTTCTGGAAGGACTCTCCCTCCAGAAAACGCCCCGCGGCTGTCTGGTGGTCGACGACTTTCAGGAAAGCTCGGTTCCCGGCCTGTTTGCCGCCGGCGACATCGTCACCGGACCGGCCACGGTGGCCTCGGCCATCGGCAGCGGCCGCAAGGCCGCCATCGGCGTACACTGCCGTCTTGAAGGCCTGACGGAATTTCCCGAAGTCGTCTTCAAGGAAAACGGGAGCGGAACCCTTTCCCTCGTCATGGAGAAAAAGGCGCTTGCGCAGGAGCAGCATGTCGTGCAGTTCGAGGAAATCGAGAATCCGACCTATCACGAACACGCTCCCCGTCAGCAGACGAACAAGTCCGACCGGGCGCATCTGCTGCCCTTCGAGGAAATTGATCTCGGCTTCAACGCCGAACAGGCGCAGGCTGAGGCTTCCCGCTGCATACACTGCGGTCACTGCATCGACTGCGGCACCTGCGTGGAGCGCTGCCCCAACTACATTCTGGACCGCAATGAAGACGGGCCCTTCGTCCGTTATCCCGAGGAGTGCTGGCACTGCGCCTGCTGCCGCATAGGCTGTCCTACGGGTTCCATCACCATAGAGTTCCCCATCACCATGCTTGTGTGATGTCGTGAAGTGAGGAGAGAGCCGGGCGGCTCGTCCGCCCGGAAACGTCGGGAGAGGGAGAACGGAGCTGTTTCCGTCCTCCCTCTTTCATTAAATGCAAAGGCCGCCCCGGAAAGGAGCGGCCTTCGTCGTTTCTGAACAGGAATCAGTTCTTCAGGCTGTGGATGGGCGCGGGGATGCGGCCGCCGAGGTTGATGAAGGCGGAGGCGTCGCCGGTGTTCACGGGAATGATCTTGGCCTGACCGAGCAGACCGCCGAAGATGGCGGTTTCGCCCACGCCCTTGCCCGGTACGGGAATGACGCGCACGGCGGTGGTCTTGGTGTTGATCATGCCGATGGCCATTTCGTCGGCGATGAGGCCGGAAATGGTGGTGGCGGGGGTGTCGCCGGGAATGGCGATCATGTCGAGGCCCACGGAGCACACGCTGGTCATGGCTTCGAGTTTTTCCATGGTGAGCGCGCCGCTGTTGGCCGCGGCTTCGATGCTGGAGTCTTCGGAAACGGGAATGAACGCGCCGGAGAGGCCGCCCACGTGGGAGGAGGCGAACACGCCGCCCTTCTTCACGGCGTCGTTGAGCATGGCGAGCACGGCGGTGGAGCCCGGCGCGCCGATGGAGGAGAGGCCCACGCTCTGGAAGATTTCGCCCACGGAGTCGCCCACGGCGGGCGTGGGAGCGAGGGAGAGGTCGGCCACGCCGAAGGGAATGTTCATGCGTCCGGCCACTTCCTTGCCGATGAGCTCGCCTACGCGCGTCACCTTGTAGGCCGTGGACTTGATGACTTCGGCCACGTCGCTGAGCGTGAGATTTTCATGGGTTTCCTTGGCGCGGTCGATGGCTTTTTTCACCACGCCGGGGCCGGAGACGCCCACGTTGATGACCACGTCGGGCTCGCCGATGCCGAGATAGGCGCCGGCCATGAAGGGCACGTCCTGCGGAATGTTGGCGAACACCACGAGCTTGGCGCAGCCTATGCCGTCGCGGTCCCTGGTGGCGTCGGCCACCTTGACGATCTGACGACCCATGAGGGCCACGGCGTCCATGTTGATGCCCGCCTTGGAGGAGGCCACGTTGATGGAGGAACACACGCGGTCGGTGGTGGCGAGGGCTTCGGGCAGGGAGTCGATGAGGGCTCTGTCGCCGGGAGTCATGCCTTTTTCCACGAGGGCGCCGAAGCCGCCCAGAAAATCGACGCCGGCTTCCTTGGCGGCTTCGTCGAGCATCTGGCAGGCGCGCACCATCTGTTCGGCGTTGAATCCCGCGCCGACCACGGCCATGGGGCTGATGCTGATGCGCTTGTTCACCACGGGAATGCCGTAGCGCGCGCCGACTTCGTTGCAGTGTTCCACGAGGTGGGCGGCGTATTTGGCGATTTTGGCGCGCACCTTGTAGGAGAACACGTCGAAGTCGTGACTGACGCAGTCGAAGAGGCTGATGCCGAGGGTAACGGTGCGAACATCGAGATGTTCGTTGCGGAGCATGTTGATAGTGCTGAGCACTTCGCGTTCAGTGAGCATGGGGCAGACCTGTGATCCGGGTTAGACGATGGGTACGCGATGGATGGCTTCAAAGATGTTTTCGTGCTGGATGCTGATGGTAAGTCCCACGCTGCGGGCCTTGGCCTGAAGCATCTGACGGAAGGCGTTGCGGTTGATGGAAAGCGGCAGGGCCACTTCAAACATCAGCACGCATTCGTTGCTGTCCTCATCCATGCGGATGGCCTTCAGATTTTCAATGTTCACCTTCTGCTCGGCAAAGATGCCGGAGATCATGGCGATGATTTCCGGCCGGTCGGAACCGTTGACGGTCACGACGAAGGGTTCGGTTTCCTCGCCGCTGGAGAAGGTGTCGGTCTCGAAGGTGCGGGCGGCCACGGTCAGATCCATGTGACGGGCTTCGAGACTGAGGCTCACCACGCGCTGAATGTCTTCCTCGCTGACGTCTTCCGGCGCGGAGACGATGAAGATGGAGGCGAACTGACCTTTCAGGATGGTCTGACTCAGTTCTTCGATGTTGCACTTTTCCTTGGACAGGGCGCTGGAGATGGCATAGACCACGCCGGGGCAGTCGCGTCCGATGACAGAGATGACAATATGGTTCACAGTCGCCTCGATGCAAAGAGGGTTGACGCACGGAGCGGAAAACGGTGCGAGAAGCGTACTCGCGGGAAATGTGGAAAGAATAGACGGGAACGCCGAGAAGCGTCAAGCGAAGTTTGCGTTTCGCGCTTTTTGCAAAGATGTCACAGCCGGGCGACGGCGGCAGGAAGGGTGCCTCGTTCGGGAGAAGGGCGCGCTGCGATTGTCGGCAGGCGGCGGAGGGGGCACGTTTCGCCTGCAATGCGCGAGCGCTGCGCCCGTGGGCAGAGGGCGGAGGGCTGCGGAGTTTTCGCCTGCGCTGCGCGGACGCCGCACTTTTGAAGTTGCCGGGGCGCGAGCTCGGCGTTGTGGAATGCCGCCGGGGCACGCGGGGCGAGTGGCCGGGGCCCGCCCGGCGGATGGATGCGGAGACGGGTGCCCGGCGGAAGGCGTCAGGCGCTTTGCTCAGACTGCGGGCGGCTCGGGAAAGACGCGACGCAAAGGCGCACGGTTCGGGCGGAAAGGGCGACCTGCAAGGGCGCAAAAGTAGAGAGCGTGACCGCCCTGTCGGCAGAGGCCTGCCCGCCTCAGGCCGCGGGAAAAGGCGCGTTTCGGCGGCGCTTCGGCGAAATGCGAAGGCAGGGCCGCATCGCCCGTGCATCAATCTACTTTTTCTTCTTTTTCTGCTCGCGACGCCACTGCCAGGGCGGCGTGGGATCGCTGTCCTGCCAGAGGCCGAGGCGTTCCTTGCGGGCCATGGCCTCTTCGAGCTTCCAGGTTTTGCAGATGTCGCTTGTGCAGAAGTAGTCGTACACCCAGGCCATGCCGGCCTGCACCTGCCGCTGATTGACGGACAGCTCGTCGATGCCGTTTCTGTCTGCGAGATAGACCAGGGAAACGGTGCGCTTGTAGTTGTCCAGATACATGGTTTTCAGGCGCAGGGGGCGATCCTGAATGAGGGAGAGCAGGTGGGCCTTCGACTGCTTGCCGTAGGGCTGGCGGCTTTCCGGCGCGTCGATGCCGTAGAGGCGCACGCGGAGGGTGCGTCCGCTGCCGTCCTTGAGCACGAAGCTGTCGCCGTCGGAGGCGCGCACGAGGCGGTATTCCCGCTCGTCGGCCACGGGCGCGGACTTCCCTGCGGAGGAGGCCCGGATGTTCTTGATGCTGTTGAAGATGGCCTTTTGGGCATCGGCCACCTGTTTTTCCGCTCTGGCGGGCGTGGTCGGCGCGTTCGGCGACCAATCGGCGTTGCTCACATAGGCCGCAACCATGAGCAGCACGCATAAAATGGCGGCTTCCAGTCCGTAGCGGCCGGGACTCTTTCGTCTGCGGGGGAAGAAGGACCTACGTTTTTTCATGGGCGGATGCGGACGACGGCAAAAGCTCTTTCAACGCCGAGGCTATGCCGGAAACGTTGATTCCCACATCGGCGCGCAGTCGGCGTACCGGGCCGTGGGGAATGAAGCGGTCGGGAAGGCCGAGCCGACGTATTTTCAGACGGCCGAGGCGGTCGTTGTCGGCCAGCAGTTCCAGCACGGCGGAGGAGAAGCCGCCGATGCGGCTGTTTTCCTCCACGATCAGCAGGGCGTCGCTTTCGGCGGCGAGGTCGAGAATCTGCTTTTCCGGCAGCGGCTTGACCCAGCACGCGTCGAATACCGAGGCCAGCAGCCCGGTGTTCTGCGCCACAAGCAGGGCCGCCTCCATGCAGGGCACGGCGCGCTGTCCGGCCACGAGCACGGTCACGCGCGTGTTGCCGCGCAGCAGAAGCTGTCCTTCGCCGGGCGCGGGATAGCCGACGTTTTTTACTATGGCGTCGGCAAATTTCATGTTCGAGGCGTCGAGCTTCCGCCCGGAGCCGCGCGGATAGCGCAGCGCCACGGGCTGGTCCATGCTTGTGGCCATGGCGAGGGCCGCGCTCAGGGCCGCTTCGTCGCGGGGCGCGCCGAGGGTGAGGTTCGGCACCACGCGCAGCCACGAAAGATCGAAGGCCCCGTGATGGGTGGGGCCGTCTTCGCCCACGAGGCCTGCGCGGTCGAGGCAGAAGGTGACGGGCAGATTTTGCAGGCACACGTCGTGAATGATCTGATCGTAGGCGCGCTGCATGAACGTGGAATAGATGGCCACCACCGGATGGTAGCCCCGGGACGCGAGGCCTGCGGCAAAGGTGACGGCGTGTTCCTCGCAGATGCCCACGTCGGCGAAGCGTTCGGGGAAGCGGAGGTGAAATTCCTGAAGACCGGTGCCGTCGGGCATGGCCGCGGTGATGGCAAAAAGCCGCGGATTTTTTTCCGCGAGCGTGCAGAGCGTGCTGCCGAAGGCCTGACTGAATCCCGGGCCGGAGGGCTCCCAGCCGTTCGGCTGGGGAGGCACGCTGATTTCGTCGGCCACGGAGGCGGAAATGCCGTGAAAGTGCGAAGGATCGTTTTCCGCGGGGCCGTAGCCCTTGCCCTTGAGCGTGCGGATGTGCAGAAGCACGGGCATGTCGAGCTGCTTGGCGGCTTCGAGATGACGTTCCAGCTGGGCGATGTCGTGGCCGTTGATGGGGCCTATGTAGTTGAACTGAAAGGCCTCGAAGAGCATGCCCGGGGTGAAGAACGACTTGAAGCTGACCTCGCCCTTGCGGATGATGTCCACGATGGAGTCGCCCTTGGGCAGGCGGGAGAGCACCTTGGCCACGTGCTGCTTGATGTGCATGACCGTGCTGTGGGAGAGGTTGCGGCTGAGAAAGCGGGAAAGCGCGCCCGTGTTCTCGGAAATGGACATCTTGTTGTCGTTGAGAATGACGATGAGGCGATTGCCCATGCCGCCTGCCTGGTTCAGGGCTTCGAGGGCCATGCCGCCGGAGAGCGCGCCGTCGCCGATGACGGCGACCACGTGTTCCTTGCCTCCGCGCAGATCGCGCGCCGCGGCCATGCCGAGGGCCGCGGAAATGGACGTGGAGGCGTGGCCCACGCCGAAGTAGTCGTAGGGGCTTTCGGAGCGGTTGGGAAAGCCGGAAAGACCGCCGTAGCGGCGCAGGGTGTCGAAGCGGTCGGCGCGGCCGGTGAGAATTTTCCAGGGATAGCTCTGATGCCCGACGTCCCACACGATGGGATCGCGGGCGGGATCAAAGCAGGAGAGCAGGGCAATGGTGAGTTCCACCACGCCCAGCGAGGGAGCCAGATGACCGCCGTTGTTCGTGACCACGCGGATGATGGTGTTCCGCAGTTCCTGCGCCAGTTCCTGCTTTTGGGAAAGGGAAAGCCCGGGAACGTCTTCGGGCAGATGCAGGCTGGAGAGCAGAGACGTGTCGGTCATGGGAATCCTTGAGGCGGCTAGTGCGTGCGGTTGACAAGTTTGCGTGCGGTTTCGCGGAGGAAGTCGGCGTCGGGGCCGGAGAACAGATCGCCCAGCGCCTTTTCGGCGGCCTCGCAGTGAACGCGGGCCAGGCGGCGGGCCTCTTCCAGACCGACGAGGGACGGCCAGGTGGCTTTGTCGCTTTCCGCGTCGTGACGCACTTCTTTTCCTACCGTGGCCTCATCACCGACGACGTCAAGTATATCATCGGTAATCTGAAACGCAATGCCCAATTCACTGCCGTAACAGCGCGCCGCATGTCGCTGTTCGGGCGAGGCCTGGGCAAGAACCGCGCCGCATTCACAGGCGTTCAGCAACAGGGCTCCTGTTTTCTTTTCGTTGAGAATGCGCAGTTCTTCCAGAGAAAGTTTTTTTCCTTCGCCTTCCAGATCGAGCATCTGACCGCCCGCCATGCCCGCGGCTCCGGCGGCGTCGGCGGTGAGGCGCAGGGCTTCGAGCAGCACGTCGGCGGGCGCGTGGGCGCGCGCCATGTGGCTGAAGGCGTTGGTGAGCAGGGCGTCGCCCGCGAGAATGGCCGTGGCTTCGTCGAAGGCCTTGTGGCAGGTGGGATGCCCCCGGCGCAGATCGTCGTCGTCCATGGCGGGCAGATCGTCATGAATGAGTGAGTAGGTGTGAATCATTTCAAGTCCTGCGGCAAAGGGCAGCAGAGCCTCGGTGATGTCTTCGGCCCTGTCTTTGGCGCAGGCGCGGGCCACGGCCAGGCAGAGCATGGGACGCAGTCTCTTGCCTCCGGCAAGCAGGCTGTAGCGCATGGCGTCGGAAAGCCGGGAAGGTATTTCCTTGTCGAGAAAAGAGGCGGAGAGATACTGTTCCACTCTGCCGCGAAGATCTGCGGGCATATGTCCCCCTTGTGATGTGCCGCCCCGGAAAGGGGCCGCCGGATTGCGCGGTACGGGTTATTCGTCGTCTTCCTGACTGCCGGCGTCGAAGGGCTCGGTGCCTGCTTCGGTGCAGAGGCGTATGTCGTGCCGGGCCTTTTCGAGCTGTTCGCGGCAGGCGGCGGCATGGGCGAGTCCTTCCTTGTACAGGGCCACGCTCTCCTCCAGCGGGCTGTTGCCCGCTTCCAGCGTGGTCACAATGGCCTGAAGACGCGCCAGACGTTCTTCAAAGGTGGGTTCTTTTTTCTTCATCGGGAACTCCGGTTCTTGGCCTTGGGGGCGGAATCGAAAATGCTGCGGGTGGGGCCGCCGACGAGCGAGGGCGGATCCTGAAACAGCGGCATGGCGTCCACGGCCACGCCCTGCACCAGAAAACCGAGATGCAGATGCGGCCCGGTCACGCGGCCCGTGGAGCCGGAACGTCCTATGACCTGTCCTCTTCTTACGCTTTGTCCGGGCGAAACGTCAAAGGCGGAAAGGTGGGCATAGGTGCTTATCACGCCCTGACCGTGATCGATGTACACGGTGTTTCCGCCGAAATACTGCGGTTCGGCGAGCAGCACCGTGCCGTCGGCCACGGCGAGCACGTTTGCGCCTTCCGGGCTGCGCATGTCCGTGCCCTTGTGCGGGGCGCGGGGCTTGCCGTTGAACACGCGGCGGCCGCCGAACGGACTGGTCACGCCGCCGGGTACCGGTTTTTTCAGGGGCAGCGTCCAGTTTTTTTCCGTGCGCGAGGCAAGCGCCTTGCGGCTGCTCGCCGCGTCGCGGGCAATCTGTTCCTGCACCTCGCGCGGCGGTTCGACGTACTTGGGAGCCACCTTCAGGATGCTTTTCGGCCACGGCACGGAGGCGGCCGTTACGGAAAAGTCGCGCTTTTCGCCGTTCACGCGCAGGGAAACGGTATGGCGGCCTTTGGCGTCCATGGGCATGGCGAGAAGAAGTTCCGCCTTCCAGAGCGCGCCCTCCTGCGTGGCGGGAACCCGGAACTGTTCGCCGCGCCAGGAAAACACGGCTTCAAAGGGAGCGGCGTCGGCAACGGAAACCGGAAAGGCGTGTCCCTGACTGACCGTTGCAGGCACGGAAAATTCCGCGGCCTGCGCGAATCCGGCAAGGGAAAGAAGCATCGCGGCAAGAAGAACAAGGCGTTTCATGAGCGTGTCTCTGACGAAGGTTGCGGAGGTCACGACCGGGAGCTTTTGTCCGGCGGCTCGGGCGTGACGGCGGTGACGGAGCCGACGACGCGGCCGTCGGCAAGGGTGACGGAAAACATGCGGCCGGGCGCGGTGTCCGACACGGAACGGAGAATGCGGCCTTCGTCGTCGAAGGCCACGGCGTAGCCCCGGCGCAGCGGCTCGAAGGGATCAAGCGTCTGCAAGCGAAGTTCCAGACGGGTGAGGCTGCGCTCTTCGGCAAGGCCGATCATGCGGCCGAGGGGTAAAAGCGCGGCCTGCGCGCGTTCCGCCTGCGCCTGCGCGCGCTGAAGGCGCGCTTCTCCGGCCCCGCGCAGGCGCAGGGCCAGGCGTTCGAGCTCCGCTTCGCGCGCGTCGAGGCGCCCTTTCTGATCGCGCAGGCCGGATAAGAGCGTTTCCAGCGTGCGGGCGCGCTTTTCCAGCAGGGCGTTCAGGCCCGCCTGCATGCGCCTTGTCGCGTCGTCGAGCCGTTCCGACTGCGCGCGCAGGCGCTCCCGGGGCGAGAGCAGATCAAGCGCCCGGGCCGCATGCCGCAGGCGCAGGGAAAGTTCGTTCAGCCGACGGTCGAGGGCGTTTTGCAGGGCCGTTTCCAGGCCGTCCACATGCTGGGCCAGCACGTGCCGCTCCTGCCAGAGAATCTGCGCCGTGTGGCTGGGCGTGGCTGCGGCGTAGTCGGCCGTGAAGTCGGTGATGCTGTGATCGATTTCATGCCCGATGCCCGTAAGCACGGGAATGGGACAGCGGTACACGGCGCGGGCCACGCGCTCGTCGTTGAAGGCCCACAGATCCTGCACCGAGCCGCCGCCGCGGATGAGCACCACCACTTCGGCCCAGCCTTCGCGTCCCACCTCTTCGAGCGCCTCCACGATGCGCGGCGGCGCGTCTTCGCCCTGCACGGGCACGGGATGAATGCGGATTTCCGCGCCGAGACCGCGAGTTGAGCTGATGCGGATGAAGTCGCGGATGGCGGCCCCGCTCGGCGCGGTGATCACGGCCACGCGGCGTGGTTCGCGGGGCAGGGGGCGCTTTCTTGCCGCGTCGAACAGGCCTTCGGCGGCCAGCCTGCGCTTGAGCGCCTCAAATTCCTGATGCCACAGGCCGAGCCCGGCGGCCTGCGCCAGATCGACGATCATCTGATACTGACCGCGCGCGCCGTACACGGTGAGGCGACCGGCGCACACGAGGGTCTGTCCGTTCTCCATGGTGCGGGCGAGACTGGGGCGCGGCCCGTCTTCCCACACCTCGCCGGTGAGCGGATCAAAGGCCTCGTCCTTCTGCTGCCTTTTGAACCATACGCAGTTTAAAAGCGCGTCGTCTTCCTTCAGGGAAAAATAGACGTGCCCCGACGAGGGGCGGGAAAGGTTGGTCACTTCTCCCTGAACCCACACGTACGGGAAGCGGCTTTCCACGGTCTGACGCAGTCGTTCCGTGACCTGCCGCACGCTGAGAATGGCGTCCATGTCGATAGCCTCCGGGAGCGGACAATATGTGCCGTCGTGATTTGTGACCGGAAAAGGGCGATTCTGCCGCAAATGCGCCTGAACGGCGCAGCGCGCTTGCCGCGTCGCTCTCGCCAGCCTGCGCGCACGCTTCGCGCCCACCTGCGCATAAGCGGGCGCGGCCTGCGAACATGCGCGTACCCTCGGAAAAGCGCCCGCGCGCCTCCTGTTCGCCCCGCGTCCGGCGCGGCGAACGCGTAAAAGTTTCGGCGTCAGGCTCGGCGTCCGATGCGCCGTCCGGTCCGGCGCGGCGCGTCAGCACGTCTTCCGTGTTTGCGCGCTCTGCGCGGAGAAAAAAGGCCGCCCGGAACCGAAGATCCGGGCGGCCCTCGTCGTCAGCGCTTCCAGCTGTCCAGCACGGACTGCCGCCACGCGGGGAAGGCCTGCTCGAAGCTGTCGGCGGGAAGGGGGGACTTTTCGCCGGTGCGGCGGTTCTTCACTTCCACCACGCCCTGCGCAAGGCCCTTGCCGCCCACGGTGATCTGCATGGGAATGCCGATGAGGTCGGCGTCCTTGAACTTCACGCCCGGGCGCTCTTCGCGGTCGTCGTACAGGGTTTCCATGCCGAGGGAGGTGAGATAGGCGTCGATGGCGTCGCACTTGGCGGACACGTCGGCGTTCTTGGGATCAAGGCACACGATGTGCGCGTCGAAGGGCGCAAGCTGCGGCGGGAACATGATGCCGTGCTCGTCGAAGTTCTGTTCGATGCAGGCGGCCACCACGCGGGACACGCCGATGCCGTAGCAGCCCATGATCATGAGTCTTTCCTTGCCGTTTTCGTCAAGGAACACGGCGTGCAGCGCTTCGCTGTACTTGGTGCCGAGCTTGAAGATGTGGCCCACTTCGATGCCGCGCTTGATTTCCAGCGGACGGCCGCAGCAGGGGCAGGGATCGCCGGCCACGGCGTTGCGCAGATCCGCCCATTCGATGGGCAGCGTCACGTCGCGCACGAGGCTCAGGTGACGCACGTGCGCGTCGGCCTTGTTGGCTCCGGCAATCCAGTCGTTGGAAGCCATGAGTTCCTTGTCGGCGTAGATCCTGTCCACGCCCTTGAGTCCGGCGGGGCCGGCAAAGCCCACGGGAGCGCCGGTCATGGCCTGCACCTGTTCGGGCGTGGCGAACTGAATGTCGTCGGCGTCGATGAGGTGGGCGAGCTTGATTTCGTTGAGTTCGCGGTCGCCGCGCAGCAGCACGGCCACGGGCTTGCCGTCGGCCATGAAGAGCAGCGTCTTGACGAGCTTGTCGGCGGAAACGCCGAGGAAGGCGCACACTTCTTCAATGGTGTGCTGGCCGGGCGTGGCCACTTCTTCCATGGCGGGGCAGGGCGTTTCATCCTGCGTGAAGGTCGTGCTGATGGGCGCGCGCTCCACGTTGGCGGCCCAGGTGCAGTCCGGCCAGTTGGTGCAGGCGGCAATGGCGTCTTCGCCGGTTTCGGCGAGCACCATGAACTCATGGGAGAAATTGCCGCCGATGGCGCCGGAGTCGGCTTCCACGGGGCGGAAATCGAGGCCCATGCTGCTGAAGATCTTGTGATAGGCTTCCTTCATGGAAGCGTAGCTTCTGTTCGCGCCTTCGTCGTCCACGTCGAAGGAGTAGCCGTCCTTCATGAGAAATTCGCGGCCGCGCATGAGGCCGAAGCGGGGACGCACTTCGTCGCGGAATTTGGTCTGAATCTGATACAGGTTCAGGGGCAGCTGACGATAGGACTTCACTTCGCCGCGCAGAAGATCGGTCATGACTTCTTCATGGGTGGGGCCGAGGCAGTAGTCGCGGTCGTGCCTGTCCTGGAAGCGCAGCAGTTCCTTGCCGTACTTCTTCCAGCGGCCGGATTCCTGCCACAGTTCGGCGGGCTGCACCATGGGAAGCAGCACTTCAATGGCTCCGGCGGCGTTCATTTCGCGGCGCACGATGTCCTTGGCCTTTTCCAGCGTGCGGAGGCCGAGAGGCAGCCAGGTGTAGATGCCGCTCGTGAGCTTGCGAATCATGCCCGCGCGCACCAGCAGCTTGTGGCTGATGACTTCGGCGTCGGCGGGGGCTTCCTTCAGGGTGGGGATGTAGTAACGGCTCCAGCGCATAGAGGATCCTTCAGTTGCTTTGGGTAAGAAGTTTGTCGAGTTCTTCAAGAAAAGCCGCAAGCAGAGCGTCCTGACCGTTCACGGAACGCAGCACCTTTCCCTTGCGGAATATGACGCCCTTGTCGCGCCCGCCCGCCAGACCGATGTCGGCTTCGCGGGCTTCTCCCGGGCCGTTGACCACGCATCCCATGACCGCGATCTTGAGACGGCTCGCGGCCGCCGCGGGATGGGACTGCACGTATTCCTCCACCTTCTCGGCCATGCCGATGAGGTCGATTTCCGTGCGGCCGCAGGTGGGGCAGGAAACGATTTCCGGGCCGCGGCTGCGAAGGCCCACGGCGCGCAGAATTTCCCAGGCCACGGCCGCTTCCCGAACCGGATCGGCCGTGAGGGAGACGCGTATGGTATCGCCGATGCCCTCAAAAAGCAAAAGGCCGAGACCCACCGCGGATTTTACGGTTCCGCGCATGGGCGTGCCCGCCTCGGTCACGCCGAGATGCAGCGGATAATCCGCCCGTTCGGCCATGAGACGGTAGGCGGCAATGGTGTCCGTCACCGAGGAGGACTTGAGCGAAACCTTGATGTCGTAGAAGCCGCGCTTCTCCAGCATGCGCACGTGGGAGAGCGCGCTTTCCACCAGCGCCTCGGGCGTGGGGCCGCCGAAGCGCTCCAGCAGATCCTTCTCCACGGAGCCGCTGTTCACGCCCACGCGGATCACCGCGCCGTTGGCCTTGGCGGCCGCGGCCAGGCTGTCCACCGGGCCTTCGCCGCCGATGTTGCCGGGATTGATGCGCAGCCCCTTGAGGCCTGCGTCGAGCGCGGCGAGGGCGAGGCGGTAGTCGAAGTGAATGTCGGCCACAAGGGGCACGGGAGAGCTGTCGGCAATGGTTTTCAGGGCAGAGGCGGCCTTTTCGTCGGGCACGGCGAGGCGCACCACTTCGCAGCCTGCGTCGCAGAGTTTTTGTATCTGTTCCAGCGTGGCGGTGGCGTCGCGCGTGTCGGTGTTGGTCATGCTCTGCACCACGACGGGCGCGCCGCCGCCGATGAGCACGTTGCCGAGCCGAAGCTGCCGGGTGTGATTTCTGTGGGGAGCGTTCATGCTTTCTCCTTGAAGCTGCGCAGATGGTGTAGCGCGTCCCAGGTGTAGATGACAAGGGCCAGCCAGATGACGGGGAAGGAGATCATGTCGGAGGGCTTCATGCTTTCTCCGAGCACGGTGATGGCCAGCAGAAAGGAAATGGACGGGCTGACGTACTGCAGAATGCCTATGGTGGCAAGGGTGACGCGGCGGGCCGCGTAGCCGAACATGAGCAGCGGCAGACCGGTGAAGGCGATGGTGCAGGCGAGCAGCACCGGACGCAGGGGGCCGTAGCCGACAATGCCGAAGCCCGGTTCCGTGAAGCCGAGCCAGAGCAGGGAGAGGGGCATGAGCATGAGCGCCTGCACGAAGAGGCTGGGCGCGGAAGGCATGCGCAGGGTTTTCTGTACGTAGCCGTAGAAGGCGAAGGAAAAGGCGAGGGTGAGGCCGATCCACGGAATGTGGCCGTAGGCGAGAACGCTTGCCGACACGCTCACGACGGCCAGGGCGACGGCGGCTCCCTGCGCGCGCGACAGTGTTTCGCCGAGCAGAAGACGCCCCATGAGCACGTTGAGCAGAGGGGTGATGAAGTAACCCAGAGAGGATTCCACGATGCGCCCGGTGGTGACGGCGAGAAGATAGACGCTCCAGTTCAGGCCGAGCAGCGCGGCGGCAAGAAAGAGGGAAAGCAGCGTGCGTCTGCTTTCAAAGGCGGCGCGCACGGCCGGAAACTGACGGGTGACGGCCAGCACGGCGCCGAGAAAGATCACGGTCCAGATCATGCGGTGGGCCATGATGGAAATGGGATTCAGGGAGCCGAGCAGCGGCCAGAACAGCACGGCGAGCCCCCACAGAAGATGGGCGGCAAGACCTGCGCCGGTTCCCGCGCAGGAGCCGGTGCATTCCCTGGGCATGAAGGAGAGGTGAAGATGCATCATGAAAACTGACGGTCGGGCGCGCTGCGGGGCAAATGTTTCAGGCGGGCGTGAAAGAAGGACGGGCGTTTTCCGGCAAAGGCGTCGGTGCGGCGGAAACACCGATGAGAGGCGTCTTTCGCCGTCTCGGGCAAGCGCCCGTCGGCTCCCCGAACGCTTTCGGCCGAAACTGACGCTTTCGCGGCGCGGGAGGAGGCGGGGCGCTGGTGCGCGTCCGTCTGGCCGCCTGCCTGTCTTCCGGCCTGCGTCGCCTTGCGGCAGCGCAGAGGGAGCGCCTGGCTTCCGGCGGCGCAGCGTCCGTAACCAGCAAGTCCGCTCTTCCGCGGTGGGGCGGAAGAGCGGACTGCGCGTGAAACGAAAAGGCGCTTCGGAACGTTTCGTCCGCGACGCGGACGGCCCGAAGACGAGGCCGGAAGAACTAGCGGTTGAAGGAGCGGGCGTAGAGCTCCACGATGGCCCGGCGGCCGTTGGCTTCCAGGAAGCGGGTGCCGGTGGCGGTGAAGCGCGAATGCTTGATGATGGGATCGTCCTTCTTCACCCATTCGTCGTTGATCCAGCGGAACCAGGCGTCCTTCTTCTGATCGAAGACGAGCAGGGGCTTGTTGCACAGCTTGGCGAATTCCGCGCCCCAGCCGGTGCCGCCCTTGACGGTCTTGTCTTCCTGAATTTCACCGACGACGAGCACTTCGCTGCCGCTGCTGACCTGCCAGCAGATGGACTGGAGGACTTTGCGGAACAGCGGAGCGCGGGTGTATTCGCGGCCCATGAGGCGGGAAACATAGGTCATGCTGACGTCCTTGAGCGCCAGTTCGTCCTGAGTGAGCACGCGAACGCCGCGCGTGCGCTCTATCTGATGGCCTTCAAAGCTGTAGTTGACCTCTTCGATGCCCCAGGCTTCGGCCTGAGCTCCAAAGAACTGTTCAGCACCGGCAGCGCCGCCGCTGAAAAGAACGCACTGTTTCGGATCAAGCATCTGGTCCTCCCAGAGTAGATGGTGTTACGGAAAAGGATAAATATGGATCCTGCGGAGGATCAGTATTCAGGTTCGACGCGACGGGTGCCGTTGGCTCCCACGACGATGCGCACGCGCTGGCCGGGAGTGATGTAGGGATCCTTGCCCTGAACGATGACTTCTTCGCTGCCGTTGTCGTAGCGCACGGTGATCTGCAGGCCTGTCTGCTGCGAGGCGAGATTGCCCGCGCCCGCGCCTGCCGCGCCGCCGAGCAGCGCGCCGCCCACGGTGGCGAGGGTGCGGCCGGAGCCGCTGCCTATGGTGCTGCCGATGACGCCGCCCGCAATGGCGCCGATGACGCCGCCGACGGTCTGCTTGGAGCTTGCGCCGCTGTTGATGTTGACTTCCCTGACTTCCGTGGCCGTGGCGCGGTACACGGTAAAGGACTGACGCGCTTCACCGGCGTTGTAGTCGTAACCGCCGAGCTGCGGTCCGCATCCCGGAAGCGCGGGAAGGGCGACCGCCATGGCTGCGGCCAGAATCAGGGCCGACGACTTACGAAAACGCATAACAGTCTCCTGTAAAGACGAAATGGAAACAAGAGTGCTTCCATCATAACCAGCTTGCGGGGAATGTCCAGTTAAGAACGCCTTGCGCTGCGTCTGCGCGCGGAAAATCCGGCCCGCCCTGCGCGGTCGGAGGGGAAAGTTGCGTCCGTTCTGCGCGCGGGCAAAAGCGCGGTGAACGGCGCGGACATTAAATAAAAGACCCCGGCAAGCCGGGGTGGAACAAGGCTGCTTGGACAGCCTCAGTGACTAGTAGCGGGGACGGGGAGCACGGGGCTTCGCTTCGTTCACGCGCAGGGTGCGTCCGCCGAAGCTGGTGTTGTCCAGAGCTTCAATGGCGGCAGCGGCCGCGGGATCTTCCATCTCGACAAAACCAAAACCACGGGCGCGCCCGGTTTCACGGTCGCTCACCAGCTTTACGGAGAGCACGTTGCCGTAGGGGGCAAAAAGATTCTGAACCTGCTCTTCGGTGGCGGACCAGGGAAGATTCCCGACATAAATAGACTTGGCCATGAGAAAAACCTCACACAAAAGAAATCTAAAACCCACACCCTGCTCCGGCAAACCGATTGCCCAGAGTGTCTCTCCTGTCTATCAGCTATGCCCCAACGGCAAGATCAAGTCAATGCGTCTTTGGTATTTTTTTCTCATTTTATCAGCCCGGAAAGTTCTTTTTTCCCCTGTTATTGCAAATAAATACGCCGTGTCGGAAAGAAATCTGGAGAGAATTTCAGATATTTTTTGGAGAGGAGAAGAAATATGCCTCAGATCGCCGGAATCAGTGCGCCTCAGAGCGCATCCCCTGCGGAAAGGGCGGGCGGGTAGAAATATCGGAAGAAAAATAAATGTTGAGTGATATGAGTGAATTATACTTGTGTGTCTGAGCTTGTGAATGAAGTCGTGAATGGTGCGTTCCGCGCGGCGGGCGGTTTTGCGGCGCACGGAGCCGCCAAAAGGGCGGCTGAGCCGCTTTCGGCGCGGGCTGGCGCGGAAAGGCGGCCGATTGACGGCAGCGCGAGTCGGGCGGGGGAGCGGCGGACGGCGCAGGAGTTATGCAAGAAAGAGGCGGCACGCGGCATCGGCGCTCAGACGGAGGAAGGTTTCGGGGGCGGGCAGTTTTTGGCTGGCTGCACGGCGCTCGGCGCGCAAGCGGAGAACCGGCAGGGGGGCTGCCGCCGCGGACCGTGCGCGCCGAAGGAAGCGGAGGCGCTTCGGCAAAAAGGCGCGCTTCTTCCGGCGAAGGTCAGGACTGCCGCCGCTTGAACAGCTTTTCGAGATCGGCCTTTTCCAGCGTCACGGCGCAGGGTCTGCCGTGAGGGCAGAAGTCCGGCGATTCCGTGCGCAGCCACTGCCGGATGAGATGCATGGCGTCGTCGGGCGTGAGATGCTGCCCCGCGCGGATGGCCGTGGCGCAGGCGTGATGAATCCACACGCTCTCCAGATCGTCCACGCGCCCGGAGAGCGCCTCGCGCAGAAAGGCCGAGGCTTCGGCGCGGTCCATTTCCGGGGGCATGGTCTGCACGAGGCACTGATTGCCCCGGCACGAGGTTTCAAAGCCGAGCCTGAGCAGGTTGTCCCGAATCTCCAGCAGGCGTTCCGTTTCCGCGGGGTGCAGATCCATCTTGAGCGGCACGAGCAGCGGCTGCGCCACGCCGCGCGAGCCGCCGTTGCGGAACTTTTCATAGAAGATGCGTTCGTGCATGGCGTGCTGATCCAGAATCAGCAGCGTGTCGTCGTTCTGGGAAAGCACGAGATAGGTGCGGGCCACCTGACCGAGATAGCGGAAGCCGCGCAGGGGCGAGACGTCCGCGCTCTGCTCTGGCCGCGTCTCCGGCAGCGGGAGATCGAGAGGCTTCGGCGCGGCCTTGATTTCCGGCGCAGTCGCTGTTGCCTCCGCAGGCGTCGCAACGGGCGCGGAGGGCGCAGGCTGCGCTTCGGAGGGCTGGCTTTCCGAGGACTCGACAAAAGGTTCGGCGTCTTCCGGCTCCCGGTTCACGGGCAGGGGCGGCACGGATGCGGAGCGCGGATGCGGCACGGCAAAGCCCGTCTTTTCGCGGACGACGCTTTTGTTCAATCGCCCGGTGACGAAGTCCCGTTCGGGCATGCTGCGTTCGCGAAGTCCCGCGGGGCCGTCGTCCTGAAAGTCAAAGGATGAGCGGGGCGGGGTTTTCTGCTTCGGCATCACGCGCACGGCGTCGGCCTCGCCCCAGAAGCCCAGCGGGCGAGCAGGGCGTTCCTTGTCCTGCGGGGCGGTGGCGTCCGCGCGTTCGGCAAAGCGTTCGGATGCGAGCGGCACGCCCGCCAGCGCGCTGCCCACGGCGCGCAGCACGGCGGCGAACACGGTCTGCTCGTCGCGGAAGCGGACTTCGTTCTTGGCGGGATGCACGTTGACGTCCACTTCCTCGGGCGGCATGTCGATGAACAGCACGGTCTGCGGATAGTCGCGGCTGGTGAGACGGCCCTGATAGACCTGACGCACGGCGCGCATGAGCAGTCTGTCGTTGACGGCGCGGCCGTTCACATAGAAGAGCATGCGGTCGGCGCGCGGCTGCGAGGAGCGCGGATCGGAGGTGAGACCGTGCAGATGCATGCCCGACGTCGTCACGTCGAAGGGACGCAGGGCGTCCACCACGGCGGGCGGCCACAGCAGGGCCATGCGCTGCGCGAGCGTCTGCCCCGCCTCGAAGCGGACGAGCTCCCGGGAACCGGCCTTGAGCGTGAAGCCGACGTCCATGCGGGCGAGGGCGAGCCTGGTGAAGAGTTCCTGCGCTTTTTTCTGTTCCGTGGCGGGCGTTTTCAAAAATTTCAGTCGTGCGGGAATGTTGGAGAACAGCTCGGAAACCTCCACCACGGTGCCCTGATTGAGCGCCGCCGGGGCCACGGAGCGGATGGAGCCGTAAAGCACGTCGATGCAGAAGGCCTCGCCGGTGGAGCCGTCGTCTTCCAGCGGGGCGGACGTCATGCGGAAGCGCGACACGGACGCAATGCTGGGCAGGGCCTCGCCGCGGAAGCCGTAGGAGCGGATGTTCATGAGATCGGCCACGTCGGCGATTTTGCTGGTGGCGTGACGGGTCACGGCAAGCTCAAGCTGATCGCCGCTCACCCCGCGGCCGTTGTCGGTCACGCGGATCATGGTCTGACCGCCGTTTTCCAGTTCCACCAGCACGCTGGTAGCACCGGCGTCGAGACTGTTTTCCACAAGTTCCTTGACCACGCTGGCCGGACGTTCCACCACTTCGCCGGCGGCGATCTGGTTGGAGAGTTCGGGAGGAAGCAGGCGGATGATTTTTTTGGCGTTCGTGTTCATGGGAGTCCTTTGCTTGAGTGACGCGCGGCGTTGCGACTGATATTTTCGGGCGAAACGTCAGGAAGTCAAGACGGGGAAAGAGAAGCGGCGCGTCGGCGGAGTCGCCCGGCGGGCCGGGAGCGTTGCGGGGAGAGCCGGAGAGAAGCTGCGGCAGAGGGGCGCGGGAAAAGGCGAGGGAAAAGAGGAAAGAGAGGGGCCGTGTTCGGGGCGTCGGACGCGGGAACATTCGGCGCGCCGGAGATGGGCAAACGCGGCAGACCGTCACGGCGGGGGAAAAATCGCGTTTTTCAGGGGGGCGGAGGTCGGAAATGTGCTTCGGCGTTCGGCAACGCGCGCTGCGGTTTGCGAGCGTGAATCGTGTTTGTGAGCGCGCCGTCGGAGGGGGCAGCGCCGCATTTCTGGGAGTGTCTCGTCCGTGGAGCCGCTCGCCTGGAGCGCTGCGTGTTGGGAACATCTTGTCCGGAGTTCCGCGTCTTGGGCGCGAGCATCATTCGGGCTGCCGTGTCCCGGCCTGTTGTCGCGCCTGTCTGGCGCGCGGCCCTTTTCCCGGGACGGGCGTGGGCACAGATGAGAAAAATGCGCCCTGCGTTAGAATCAGGCGGATTTTTTCACCTTGCGCTGACGCGGCGGCTGACTGCCGCCCTGACGCAGCATGTGGAAATACAGTTCGCGTCCCACCCAGGCGTCGGTGGCGGCGTATTTTATCTGCTGCACGGTGAGTTCGTGGTTTTCCCAGTTGGAGCACTGGGCGCTTTTACTGATGCGGAAGCCCAGCAGATTGGCGGCCAGGGTGCGCAGGCCCTGCGCCTGAATGCCGCGCGCGCGGGCCATGGCGGCAAGATCCGCCACGCCGTCGGCCACAAAGGGATGAATGCGGGCAAGGGCCTTCATGTCGTCGTGAATGGCCACGCCGGCCTTCAGCACGCGGGGGGAGGACAGCAGTTCGGCCACGGCTTCGGAAAAGGGCGTATGCGTGAGCTGAATGAGGTACACGGTTTCCGCCGTGGCAAGCTGAATGAGGGCCGGGCGGCAGGTCTTGCCCTTGGTGAAGGTGGGACGGGTCTCGGTGTCGAAGCCGAGCACGTTCTCCTGCCACAGATCGTTCAGCGCCGCGGCCAGCGCGTCTTCGTCCTGCACGAGCACGACGGGCCCTTCCCAGGCGCGGAGGGGGAGAAGATTGATTTCCTCCTTGCTCAGGGACGGCTGAAGAACGACGGGCGAGAGCGACTGTCGATGCGGAGCGCGGGACGGGGAAGATGCGTTGTTGCCGGACATAAATAATACCTTTCTGGCGAGACTAGCATGGAAAGACAGAGGGGGCAAGCCGTCTGCTGCCGCTCTGGCGGAGTCCGTGAGGGAACGTATGTTCCGCCGGACAGTTACGGTAAAAATAACGACACGTTATGCAAAAAGTTGCCGTCATGCGTTCGTTTTCTCCGGTATTGCCGGAGCGCGAAGGCGGCAAGCGTTCCTGCATGCGCTGTTCGTCGTCTGTTGCCTCGCGGGAGGCTCATGCGTTGCAGAGATTGAAGACAAATATTCCGCCTCCGGACGCCGATGAGAGTCCGGAGGCGGAAAAACGCGTCGATGACGCCGTCTTCAAGAATCGCGCAGGGCGTTCTTGCGGCGATTCCGCCGCGTTTCAACATTCGGCAGGAAAGCCGCTGCGGCAGCATGCCTGTTTTTTCCGGCAACGTCGCCTTCATGAGAGGCCAGGTTGCGCGCTGTTTTGCCGGGTTACTTGCCTATGCAGAAGGAAGAGAAAATGGCGTTCAGCGTGTCTTCCGTGCTGTTCAGACCGGTGATGTCCGCCAGATGCGCGCTGGCCGTTTCCAGATGGATGCTGCAAAGATCCGGCGGCACGGACAGGGCGATGGCCTTTTTCAGCGCTTCGAGCGCTTCGAGCGCCCGGCGGAGCTGACTTGCCTGACGGAGATTGGGCGCAATGTCGCCTTCTTCCGGCGTTTCGTCCTTGAGGCAGAGGCGGCGGATGGCGGCGGCAAGCTCGTCCACGCCTTCGCCGCTGCGCGCGCTCACGGGCAGCACGTCTGCACCGTGGAAGCGGCGCGCTCTCTCCGGCAGCGGGCAGAGATCGGCCTTGTTCCAGACCACGAGGCAGCGTTCCGGCCCCAGTTCGTCCACGAGCGCGCCTTCGGCGCGGAAGGCGTCGTCGAGGTCTGCATTTTCGCGGGAGAGCGAGCCGTCGAGCACGAGCAGCACGCAGCGCGCGTTCTTCGCGAGTTCGCGGCCGCGGCGCATGCCTTCAAGCTCGATGCTGTCTTCGCTGTGATCGCGCAGCCCTGCGGTGTCCACAAGGCGCACGGGAAGCCCCGCCAGCGTGGTCTGTTCTTCCAGATAGTCGCGCGTGGTGCCCGGCTTTTCCGTGACAATGGCGCGCTCGCGGCCGAGAAAGGCGTTCATGAGGCTCGACTTGCCCGCGTTCACCCGGCCGGCCAGCACCACGAGCGCGCCTTCGCGCCAGCAGCGGGCCCTTTCATATCCGGCAAGCAGCGCGCGAATGCCCGCGGCCACTTCGTCGGCAATGGCGGTAAACTCCTGCGGCGGCAGGCATTCGCCTTCTTCGTCGGGAAAGTCGATGGCGAGGCAGACGCGCTGCCGCAGATATTCGAGCCTTTCCCGCAGCGCCTCCACCCGGCGGCCGAGAAGGCCGTCCAGCTTGGCCGACGCGAGGTACACCCCTTCGCGCGAGGGCGCGGCAATGATTTCGGCCACGGCTTCGGCCTGAGAGAGATCCATGCGTCCGTTCAGAAAGGCGCGCCGGGTGAACTCGCCGCGTTCGGCCATGCGCGCGCCGCGCGAAAGCACGGAGTCGAGCAGCGCGGCCAGCACGGCCGGGCCGCCGTGACCCTGAATTTCGGCGCAGTCTTCGCCGGTGAAGGAATGCGGTCCGGGAAAGAACACCACGAGCGCGTCGTCCGCTTCGCGGCCCTCGGCGTCGAGCACGTGACCGTGATGCAGCATGCGCGGGGTGAAGTCCCGGAAGTTCTTGCCCGCAGGGCGGAACATGGCGCGCAGAATGTCGTGCGACTTCGGGCCGGATAGGCGTATGACGCCGACTCCGCCGGCTCCGGGAGCCGTGGCCACCGCCGCTATGGTGTCCGCCGCCTCGAAATGTCCGCCGGCGCTCATTTGTCGAGCTCCGCCTTGATCATGGAGGCAAGCGCCGGATCTTCGCAGATGCGGGCCGCGATTTCATAGTTTTCGCGGGCCTTGTTCTCCTGCTTGAGGTGATAGCGGTAGATAACGGCCAGGCTGTAGCGGGTGGCGGCGTCGTCCTTCAGGCTGATGGAGCGCTCAAGCTGTTTGGCGGCTTCGTCCCACGCGCCTTCGCGGGAGAGAAGCACGCCCATGATGTAGGGCGGTCTCGCGTCCGACGGCGCGGCGACGAGCGCGCGTTCCGTCATGCTCTTTGCGCCTTCGTTGTCGCCCTGCTCGGCGAAGATGCGGGCGATTTCCAGCAGCGTGTCCACGTCGTTGGGGTTGTCCTTCATTTTCTGCATGAGGCTCATCACGGCCTGCCCCTGCGGGGAGTCCGCGCCCTGTTCCATCATGCTGCGCGGCGCGTCCGCGGCGGCGGAAGTCTGTGCGGCGCGCTGACGGATGAGCGGATGATCGCCCATGCGCCAGGCGATGGAGAGCGCGAACATGACCACGATGCCGAGCCCGAGAGCCCCCAGAACGATGCGGCGGGAGGAATTAGTCATGGTCGGCCTCCCACTGGGAAAGACGACGTTCAAGCCTCTTCTGTGAGGCGGCAAGAAAGGCCGTGTAAAGCCCGAGTCCTATCCAGAGCGCGGCGTTTGCCGCCATGAGCCAGGAAACCGCAGTCATGTGGTATGTCTCCCCGCCTTTCGGCGCAGTATCAGAGTTGTTCGTTTTCGGAATCGGCCATCATACGTTCAAACATCAGGGCGTCGAGCCTGCGGCCGAGCGCCATCTGACGGTAGCGCACCAGAAGCAGGGCGAGCCACAGCACGCCGAAGCTCGCCACGCATGCGATGACGGCCACGGCCATTTCAGGTTCGAGTCCGCCGCCCTGCGAGGCGAACACCGCAGGATGAATGGATCGCCACAGTCTGGCCGACAGAAACACCAGCGGAACGTCGAGAAAACCGGCGATGGCCACCACGGAACAGAGCGCCGCGCGGCGGTTTTCCGGCATGGGCATGGAGCGCAGCGCCATGCAGCCCGCGTAGATGAACCACAGGATGAGGGCCGTGGTCAGGCGCGGATCCCACGTCCACCACACGCCCCAGGAGTGCCGCCCCCAGATGGAGCCCGTAATGAGCGTGAGCGTGCAGAAGAGCATGCCCAGCTCCACGGCGGAGGCGGAAAGCAGATCGTACTTCGGGGCGCGGGTTTTCAGGTACAATACGCCCGCGACGCAGGCAAGGCCGAAGCTGATGAGCCCCCACCAGGCCAGCGGCAGATGAATGTAGAAGATTTTCTGGGCCATGCCCATGACCTGTTCTTCAGGGGCGTACACAAAAATGAGCCACTGACACGCGGCCAGGGCAAATCCGCCCAAAAGGGCGAGAATGGCGGTGCGGGAATGAAGCATCAGTCGTCTCCGCTGTAAACGAAGGGGAAAAGAAGAAGCCCGGCGGCGAGGAACAGGCCGTCGAAGGCGGCGGCAAGACCGATCCAGCGCAGGGCGTCGTCGAGCATGGGGTCGGGGTCGATGCCCATGGAAACAAGACGCACGCCGGCAAGCAGCATGGGCACGAGCAGGGGAAAAAGCACGATGGACAGCAGCGACTCTCTTCCGCCGCGCCCCACGGAGAGCGCGCCGAGCAGGGAGCCGGACGCCGCCATGCCCACGTCGCCGAGGGCGATGCCGATCAGCGCGAAGAGCCAGGCGGAGCCGAGATGCTGACCGAGAAAGACGAACACCGCGGGCACGAACACGCACTGCGCCACGGCCATGAGCAGCAGCCCGGCAAGAGCCTTGCCGAGCCACACGCCCTGCACGGGCGCGGGAAGCAGCACGAGGCCGAGCCTTGCCTGAGCGGTTTCCTCCACGGCGTAGAGCATGTTGAAGATGAGCACCTGACAGAAGGCCGAGGCCAGCCAGAACATGGCGGCGGCCGCCTGCGGACTGAGTCTGTCTCCGGCGTTCAGCGACAGGCTGAACAGGAACACGAGCAGCAGGCCGAGCAGCAGCGCCTGCATGAGGCCTGCGCCGCGGGAAAGAACGAGCTTCAGATCCTTGCCGCAGAGGGCGAGAGCGCACTTCAGCATGAGAGTCCTCCCGCCTCTTCCCTGAGAGACCTGTTTTCCAGCGTGAGTATGCGGTCGGCGTGACGGGCGTCCGAGGCCGTGTCGTGACTTATCCAGAGCACGGCCGCGCCTTCGCTTCTGGCCTTCAGCATGAGTTCCATGAGCATGCGGCGCGAAGAGACGTCGAGGCCGGTGGCCGGTTCGTCGAGCAGAATGAGCGAGGGCTCGGAGAGCAGCAGACGGGCAAGATTGAGCCGCTGCGCCATGCCCCGGGAAAAGATGCCCGCCCTCTCATGGGCATGTCTGGCGAGTCCCACGGTTTCCAGCGCCCTGCGGGCGCGTTCCACGGGCCGGTCGAGCCCTGCGGCCCGGGCCCAGAAAAGCAGATTTTCCTCCGCGTCCAGCCCCGGATAAAGGAAGGTGGCGTGCGCCATGTACCCGAGCTTTGCTTCGGGCACGAGGCGCTTCACGGAACCGGCGTCCGGCTTCGTGAGGCCCGCCATCACGCGCATGAGCGTGGATTTGCCCGCGCCGTTGGCTCCGGCCAGCAGGCTGAGCGTGCCCGGCATGAGCGCCACATCGACGCGGCGGAACAGCAGCCTCGGCCCGAAGGCCTTGGCCACGCCGCGAAGTTCCAGAAGAGGGCGAACCTCGTCCATGTCAGTTGTCCGCGCCTTCCGGCTGATCTGCCGCGTCCTGGGGACGACGCCTGCGGCGCAGGCCGAGCAGCGGAGCCAGACTCATGAGCGCGCCGCCTATCCACAGCCAGTTGACCAGCGGATTGGAGCTCATGCGCAGCACGGCCTTCGTGCCGTTCACGCCGAGCAGGGTGGCGTAGAATTCGCTGCCGAGGGAAGGATGCGTGGTGGCTTCCGAAAAGGCGTAGCGCGGGAACTTGTCGTACAGGCGGCGCTGCGGCGACACCGTGCCCACCACGCTGCCGTCGCGGGAGAGCTGGAGCTCGGCTTCAATGAATTCAAAGGTGGCGTCCCGGCCTTCGTAGAGATTGGAGAGCGTCACGGTGTAGGGGCCCACCTGGGCCGCAGCGCCGCGGGCGAGTTCCAGTTCCACTTCCTGCTTGTAGGGGCCGGAGAAGGAAATGCCGAGGGCCACGAGCGCCACGCTGACGTGGACGAGGCAGGCCATGAGCGAAGGCATCCACGCGCGGGTGGATTTTTCCGCGAGCAGCAGCGCCATGCTGACCAGAAGGGCCACGCTGAGCGAGGCGCTCATGAGCGGCAGCGCCTGCTGCACGCCCGTGCGCCAGAACACGATAAGCGCGCCGAAGAAGGCGGCGAGCACGATGAGCATCTTGCGCCAGTTGCGCAGACCGCCCTGCCAGCGCAGCCAGGGGCAGGTCACGAGAATGGCCAGCATCACGGTAAAGAGCGGCAGGCACACGCGGTTGTAGAAGTGCTGATCCAGACCGACGGGGCGTTCGGTCCAGAGCTTGCTGATGACCGGCCAGAGCGTGGCGAGCAGAATGATGAGGCCGAGGGCCATGAGCAGCCACACGGTCATGACCACGAAGCCTTCGCGGGTTTCGAGGCCGCCGAGCTCGCGGTTGTTTTCATCTTTGGCGAGCGCGGAGATGAAGGTGATGATGACGAGGAAGGCCAGCACGAAGAAGAGCAGATAGGGGCCCGTGCCGTTGCCGCCGAAGGCGTGAACGGAATTGACCACGTCGCCGCGCACGAGATAGGTGGCGAAGAAGGCCGAAACCGTGGTGAGGCTCATGAGGAAGATGTTGACGCGATGCAGCTTGCCGCGCCTTGTTTCCACAATGCCGGTGTGCAGGGCGGCCGTGCCGATGAGCCAGGGCAGCAGGGAGGCGTTTTCCACGGGGTCCCAGGCCCAGTAGCCGCCCCAGCCGAGTTCCATGTAGGCCCACCAGCCGCCGAGCACGATGCCCGCGGTGAGGAAGAGCCAGCCGGTGAGGGTGAAGGGACGGGCCACGTCGAGCCAGTGCATGGGATCCTTTTCGGAGCTCATGGCCTGGGCGAGGGCCAGACAGCCGGGAATGACGAAGCCGCCGTAGCCGAGGAAGAGCAGCGGCGGATGGAAGATCATGCCGGGGTTCTGGAGCAGAGGATTGAGGCCCTGACCGTCGGCCGGAGCGGGCACGGTGATGAGGAAGGGATTGCTCCAGGTGGAGAGCAGCAGGCCGAAGAAGGCCATGATGGCGAGGAAGAACACGAGGAACCAGCTTCTGGTTTCCAGGGAGAGGCTGCGGTAGGTGCGGGTGAAGAGAAAGGCGGTGCCGCACACGGAAACCATGAGGGCCCAGAACATGAGGGAGCCTTCATGCCCGCCCCAGAAGGCGGTGCAGCGATAGAAGAGCGAGAGGGCCCTGTCGGTGTAGCTTGCCACGTAGTCCACGGAAAAGTCGCTGACCACGAGGGCGTACATCAGCACGCCGGAGGCGGCGAGCAGACAGAGGGAGCCGAGCCCCTGGGCGTATTCGAGCCAGCGCAGTTCGGAATGCCTGCCCTGCCAGAGCTGCGCCGTGCCGATGGCTGCGCCCGCCAGAGAACAGAACAGGGTGACGAGAAGACAGATATAGGCGGCAAGATACATGAAAACTCCTGAAAGACGGAAGGAAAACGGGCGTGAGGGAGCCGGGACGACAACAAGGGAACGGTTTCAGGCCGTTCCCTTGTTGTCAGGCGTGCTCCCGATTGCTTTTTTCGTACTTGGAGGGGCACTTGGTCATGAGCGTCTTCGCCGCGAAGTCGCGCCCCTCCATGCGGCCTTCGACGATGACTTCCGCGCCTTTTTCAAAGGTGTCCGGCAGCGCGCCGCGATAGTGTACCCGGATGACCTTTTCGGGCTGTTCCAGATCGCGCAGCGTAAAGCTCGCGCCGAGGCCGTTCTGCGCCTTGACGATGTCGTCGGAGGCCACGCCGAACAGTCTGGCGGACTTCAGTTTTTCCGAAGGCATGGCCACCGCCTCGGATACGTTGAGATGATACATGCTGCCCTCGGACAGGGCAGACCAGAGCATGAATCCCACGCCTCCGGCCAGGAGAACGAAAGCCGTGAGATAGATGCGGAGATTGTTTTTCGTGGACATGTTTCACCTCCTGAGGATGCCTCAAGCATCGGTCAGGCTGCTGCCGTTTTCAGTGATCTGGATCACCGGGGAAGGCGGAACGAAAGAATATTATTTCGTTCCGTGAGAACTCTGACAGATTTGATGCGCTCTTGCAAGTAGGAATTGTTCCTGTTTAGTGCGTATCGATGTGTTCGTTTCGCGCCGAGGCCGTGGTCTTGGCGCGGCGGCTTCTGGCCACGGCGCGCAGATCGGCGGCCACGTCGCTTTCGTCCACGATTTCTCGGCCGAGCATCTCTTCCATGACGTCCTCAAGGGATATCACGCCCGCAAGTCCGCCGTACTCGTCGAGCACGGCGAAGAGGTGCTGATGCCGTTCCAGAAATTCGGCGAGCACCTTGTCGAGGGTGAGCGATTCGAGCACGAAGTGTACGGGCTGCATGATCTCGCCGAGCTTCATGTTGCCTTCGTGGGCGTCGCGATGCAGCACCACGTCGCGGCGCAGCACGAGGCCCACGATGTCTTCGTTGTCCTCGGCGTACACGGGAATGCGGCTGAAATGCCAGAAGGAGGGCATGGCGTGGGCTTCGTCCACGGTGCAGTTTTCCGAAAGGGAAAACACCACGGTGCGCGGGGTCATCACGTCGTGGACGCGCTTCTGATCGAGGGCGAGAATGTTGCGGATGGCCGTTTCCTCATAGCTCTGAATCACGCCCGCCTGCCGGGAGATGCGGGCCATGGCGTTGATGTCGTCTTCGGTGGCTTCGGGGCCGGACTTCTTGGGCGTGATGAGCCGGGTGATCTGCCCGGAAAGCCAGGTGGCCGGGCGCAGCACGACGGTCATGCCGAGAAGGGGAAGGGCCAGCAGGCGGCCGAGCGCGCCGGGATAGGACACGCCCAGCGTCTTGGGAATGATTTCGCCGAAGAGCAGCACGAGCACGGTGAAGAGCGCGGCGAAGTAGGGCATGTTTTCCGGCCCGAGGGCCGAGGCGGCCAGCGCGCCCGCGAGCGATGCGCCCGCGGTGTTGGCAATGGTGTTCAGCGTGAGAATGGCCGAAATGGGCTGATCCACGTTGGAGCGCATGTGATACAGGATCTTGCCGGAGCGCGAACCTGATTCCTTCATTTTTTCAAGGGTGGTCCACGGAATGGAGTAAAGCATGGCTTCCATGGTGGAGCAGAGCGCGGAAATGGACAGGGCGAGAACGATGGTGATGATGAGGGCGGTCATGGCAGGGCCGGGGTTGAAGGTTAATGCGCGTCATTCTAGCCGAAGAAGGCGGACACGGCAATGGGATTGCCGCACAGCCTCGCGAGGCGTCCGAAGATTTTTCCGAGGCGGCGAAAGGCGTGCGCGTTTTCTCGGTGAAGCGTCGGAAGAGAAAGCGCGTGCAGGCCGTGTGCTGCCCGGGAAAAGGCGTCAGGGCAGAGGCTCCATGGAGCAGTTGGCGCAAAGGCCCTTGCGTTCGAGGCAGCGGCTGCCCCATTCGTACATGGATTCCAGCACGGGACGTATGCTCCGACCGAATTCGGTGAGGGAGTATTCCACGCGCGGCGGAATGACGGGAAAGATTTCCCGGTGCACGAGACCGTCGCCTTCGAGTTCCCTGAGTTGCTGGGTCAGCATTTTCGGCGTGGCCGCGGGCACGGCGCGGCGCAGCTCGGAAAAGCGCATGGGGCCGGAAGAAATCAGCTTCCAGAGAATGAGCGTTTTGTATTTGCCGCCTATCATGCCGAGCGTGGCTTCCACAGGGCAGTGGCGCTCGGAGTCGGCCGTCGGCGCGGGCTGGGCGCAGCAGCAGGTGTTCATTGCCGTCATAACGGTATCCTCCAGGATACTATATACCGAAAAAGTACGTTCTTGCTTATAAAATATTCATAGCTATACAAGAAACGTAAGTCAAACGAAGCCGCGGCCACGCGCTGCGGCTCTCCGAAAGGAAAAAAGGAGATTCGCCATGAAGAAAGTCATTTGCATTGAAGGCATGCGCTGCGGCCACTGCACTTCCAACGTGGAAAAGGCTCTGCGCGGCATTTCCGGCGTCAGCGACGTGAAGGTGGAACTTGAAGCCAAGACCGCCACGGTGGAAGCCGACGATTCCGTGTCCGACGACGCTCTCAGGAATGCCGTGGACGACCTCGGCTTTGAAGTCAGGCAGATCCGCCAGGCGTAACGCGATTTTTCCGGCGGAAGCTGTGCCTTGCACGGCGTTCGGCCTGAGCCGGAAGAAAACGTCAGCCTGACCGCATGCGTCACGTCGGGGCCGGTCGCCCTTTCCCTGCGGCAACCGGCCCCGAAAACTCTTCGGCGCGGGTCTCGGCGATCCTGCCGTCCTGCGTTTTTGAACATCCGAACTTGTGGCCCGCGTGCCTCGGCGTCGTTTTTGTCGCTCGCGGAAGGCGGACGCAGGCATATTTTTGCGGCGAGCCGGTGCTCTCCGGTCCGCCGAATCGTTTCCGCGCCTTCGGCGCTGCAAAAGAGCGACCGTCATCAAGAGAGAAGTGCTCCATGAACAACAATCCCGAGATACTCAGGTTCCGCATCGACGGCATGGCCTGCGGCGCCTGTTCCGCCCGCTCGCAGAAGGCGCTCTGCAAGATGAAGGACATAGACAGCGCCACGGTGAGTCTTGCCGACGGCACCGCCCAGGTGCGTCCCGCGGAGGGCGCGCTGGACAACGGTCTGGACGCCTTTATTCAGGAAGTCACGGACAGAGTGGACAAGCTCGGCTTCAAGGCGTCCTATCTTCCTCCGGACGTGGACGAACACGACTTGTGGGAAAGCGAGCAGGAAAAGACCAGAGCCGACCTTGCCGTGCGCCGCCGTCATCTCGTCACGGAATTCATTTTTGCCGTGCCGCTCGTTGTGGTGGCCATGGGCAGTCACTGGGGCATGCCGCTGCCTGCGTGGCTTTCTCCCCACGACAGCCCGCTGATCTTTGCCCTGTTCCAGCTTCTGCTAACGCTGCCCATCATCTGGTCGGGCCGCGATTTTTACCGTCACGGCATTCCGCTGCTTCTGCGCGGCGCTCCCAACATGGATTCCCTCGTGGCCATGGGCACGGGCGCGGCGCTGCTCTACAGCCTGTGGAGCACGCTGGAAATCGCTGCGGCCGCCTCGTCCGAGGAGACTCATCAGGCCGTCATGGGCCTGTACTACGAATCCGCAGGCATGCTCATCGCCCTGATTTCTCTGGGCAAGTATCTGGAAGCCGTTTCCCGCACCAGAACCTCGGAAGCCATCCGCGGGCTCATGGAGCTCACGCCCGAGCAGGTGGAGCGCATGCTGCCCGACGGCAGCGTGAAGGAAATTCCCGTGCGGGCGGTCATGCCCGGCGACAGGCTGCTCATCAAGCCCGGCTCGCGCATTCCCGTGGACGGCGTGGTGGATTCCGGCGCGTCGTCGCTCGACATGTCGAGCCTGACGGGCGAATCCATGCCCGTGGACGTGGCGGAAGGCGACGAAGTCAACGCCGGCACCCTGAACATCAGCGGAGCCTTCGTCATGGAAGCCCGCCGCGTGGGTTCGGACACGGCCCTTGCCCGCATCATTCATCTGGTGCGCGAGGCGCAGGGCTCCAAGGCTCCCATTGCGGGGCTGGCCGACCGCATCAGTCTGTATTTCGTGCCCGCGGTCATGGCCGTGGCCACGGCGGCGGCGCTCGCGTGGCTGTTCTTCGGCGATCTGCCCTTCGGCGACGCGCTGCGCGTGTTCGTGGCCGTGCTCGTGGTGGCCTGCCCCTGCGCGCTCGGCCTTGCCACGCCCATGTCCATCATGGTGGCCACGGGACGCGGCGCGCAGCTCGGCGTGCTCATGAAGAACGGCACCGCTCTGGAAGCGTCCGGCCATCTCGACACCATCGTGTTCGACAAGACGGGCACGCTGACGGAAGGCAGCCCCCGCCTGGTCAGCCTGCACGCCGAGGGCATGGACGAAAACGAAGCGCTGGCGCTGGCCGCTTCGCTGGAAGCCGGTTCCGAACATCCGCTGGCGAAGGCCGTGCTCGGCGAAGCGGAAAAGCGCGGCCTTGCGACCTCGGCCGTGGAGGACTTTCGCGCCGTGGGCGGCTCCGGCGTGATCGGCCGCGCGGACGGGCATGAGCTTCTGCTCGGCAATGAGCGCCTGCTTGCCGATCACGGCGTGACGCTTTCCTCCGAACAGAAGGCCCTTGTGGTTTCGCTGGCCGACGACGGCCAGACGCCGCTTCTGCTGGCCCGGGACGGCGCGTTTGTCTCCGTGCTCGGGGTGGCCGATCCGCTGCGCGAGGAAACGCCCGGCGTGATCCGCGATCTGCGCGCCATGGGCTGCCGCGTCATGATGCTGAGCGGCGACAACGAGCGCACCGCGCGGGCCGTGGCCTCGCGGGCGGGCATCGACGACGTGGTGGCGGGCGTGCTGCCCGACGGCAAGGAAAAGGTGGTGGCCCGGCTGCAGTCCGAAGGCAGACGCGTGGGTATGGTGGGCGACGGCATCAACGACGCGCCTGCGCTGGCCCGCGCGGACGTGGGCATGGCCATGGGTTCGGGCATCGACGTGGCCATGGAGGCCGGAGACGTGGTGCTTCTGCGCGGCCTGCCCGGCGTGAAGACGGCGCTCGGCCTCGGGCGCGCCACGCTCTCCAACATCCGCCTGAGCCTGTTCTGGGCCTTTGCCTACAACGTGCTGCTCGTGCCGGTGGCGGCGGGCGTGCTGCTCCTGTTCGGCGGCCCGGCCATGTCGCCCATGCTGGCGGGCGCGGCCATGTCGCTTTCCTCCGTGTCCGTGGTGCTCAACGCCCTGCGCCTGAGAACCTTCCGCTGATTGCGGCATCGAGGAATGAAAAAGCCCCGGCAACAATGTTGTCGGGGCTTTTTTCTGCGCTCTGCCGGGAAGGCGCGCAGGCTTTGCGAGACGCCCGCGCGGCGCTCTCAGATGTCGTAGCGGATGGAGCAGAGCCGCTTCACCACGGCGGGATCCCTGTGATCGAAAAACAGGCTCTTGTCGGTGTCGAGCGAGGCGATGAGGTCCATGTCGTCCGTATCCAGGGTGAAGTCGAAGATGTCGAAGTTTTCAGCCATGCGTTCCGGCCGCACGGTTTTGGGAATGGCGACCACGTTCCGCTGATTCAGCCAGCGCAGCACCACCTGCGCCGTGGTTTTTCCGTGCTTTCTGGCTACGTCCAGAAGCACGGGATTGCGGAACAGATCGTTTCGGCCTTCGGCAAAGGGGCCCCACGATTCCATGCGCACGCCGTATTCCTCCATGACGGCCGAGGCCTCCCTCTGCTGACAGAAGGGATGCGTTTCCACCTGATTCACGGCAGGTACGACGCTGTTGTGAATGATGAGATCGACCAGTCTGTCGGGCGGGAAGTTGCTCACGCCGATGGCGCGGATTTTTCCTTCGCTGTAGAGTTCCTCCATGGCGCGCCAGGAGCCGTACACGTCGCCGAAGGGCTGATGGATGAGGTACAGATCCACGTAGTCCGTGCCGAGGCGCTTCAGCGAAGAGGCAAAGGCCGCCTTCGTTTCTTCGTAGCCCATGTTCTGGAGCCACAGCTTGGTGGTGAGAAACACTTCGTCGCGTTGCAGACCGCTGCGGCGCAGCGCCTTGCCCACGGCTTCTTCGTTGACGTACGCGGCGGCGGTGTCGATGTGCCGGTATCCGGCGGCGAGGGCCGCGCTCACGCAGGATTCGCAGATATCCGCGTCGGGAATCTGATAGACGCCGTAGCCCAGCATGGGCATGCTGACGCCGTTGTTCAGGGTGATGTACTGCATGATGCTCTCCGTTCTGCCGGGCGACGCCCGGGTTCCGGCGTTCTGCGCGGGTTCGGCGCGACGCCTGCTTAAAAGTATTGGACGAAGAGACGGGAGTACATGGCCGTTTCTCTTGAATTCTTGCCTGATTCTGCCGAAAAAGCCCGGCCGGGATATCCCGACCGGGCTTTTTTCAGCGGTGGTTTCAGAGCATGCGCAAAGGCGCTACAGCACGGCGCCGCCGAGGTCCCGGCTCAGGCTGCGGGAAGCCCGCAGGGAATGGGTCAGGGCCTGCGAGGCCTCGCCGGAGAAGATTTCCTCCCTGGAGGCCATGAGCGCAAGGGGCAGCACTTCGTCGGCGTCGCGCACGAAATGGATGTCGAGCGCCTTGAGGATTTCCTCGGGCACTTCCTTGAGATCCTTTTCGTTGTCCGCGGGCACGAGCACGGTTTTCATGCCGGAGCGGCTGGCGGCGAGCAGCTTTTCGCGCAGGCCGCCGATGGCGAGCACGCGGCCGCGCAGCGTGATTTCGCCGGTCATGCACACGTCGTCGCGCACGGGAATGCCGAGCAGGGCGGAGGCGATGGCCGTGGCGAGCGTGATGCCCGCCGAGGGGCCGTCCTTGGGCACCGCGCCTTCGGGCACGTGAACGTGAATGTCCACGTCCTTGTAGAAGTCGGGGCGCAGGCCGAGCTGGCTGGAGCGCGACCGGATGTAGGAGAAGGCCGCCTGGGCCGATTCCTTCATCACGTCGCCGAGCTTGCCCGTGACCTGGATTTTGCCATTGCCGGGCATGATGACGGTTTCGATGTACAGAATGTCGCCGCCTGCGCCGGTGTAGGCGAGTCCGGCCACCACGCCGGGCTGCGGATGATTTTCCTTCTCGTCGTAGCGGTACTTCTTCACGCCGAGGAAGTCCTCAAGATCCTTGCTCTCGATGTTTACGCACAGGGAGGTGTCGCCCGCGTCCACAAGGCGGATGGCCGTCTTGCGGCAGAGCGCGGCCACCTGACGTTCCAGATTGCGCACGCCGGATTCGCGCGTGTAGGAGCGGATGATCTCAAGCAGCGCCTCGTCGGAGAGATTCATGTTCTCCGGCTTGAGGCCGTGCAGCTTCCACTGCCGGGGCAGCAGGAACTCCCGCGCGATGTGCATCTTTTCGCCCTCAAGGTAGCTCGAGAGTTCCAGCACTTCCATGCGGTCGAGAAGCGGCGCGGGAATGCTCTGCATGGAGTTCGCCGTGGTGATGAAGAACACCTGCGAGAGGTCGTAGTCCATGTCGAGATAGTGATCGTTGAACGCGCAGTTCTGTTCGGGGTCCAGCACTTCGAGGAGCGCGGAAGCCGGATCGCCGCGGAAGTCCACGGTCATCTTGTCGATTTCGTCGAGGCAGAAGAGCGGATTGTTGGACTTGGCCCTTTTCAGCGCCATGATGATCTTGCCGGGCAGCGCGCCGATGTAGGTGCGGCGATGGCCGCGGATTTCGGCTTCGTCGCGCACGCCGCCCAGGGAGATGCGCACGAATTCGCGGCCCGTGGCCTCGGCAATGGACTTGGCGAGAGAGGTCTTGCCCACGCCGGGAGGCCCCACGAGGCAGAGGATGGGACCCTTGAGGCCGCCGGAGAGCTTCTGCACCGCGAGGTATTCCAGAATGCGGGTCTTGGCCTTTTCCAGACCGTAGTGACCGCCGTCGAGCACGGCGCGGGCCTTGTCGAGATCGATGTCTATCTTCTTGAGCTCGTTCCAGGGCAGGTCGATGATCCAGTCCACGTAGTTTCTGGCCACCACGTATTCCGAAGAGGCGGGCGGCATCTGACGGAGCTTGCGCACTTCGCGCAGGGCGCGTTCCCTTGCGTCTTCGGGCATGTTCTTGACCTTGAGCTTTTCCTCAAGTTCGAGAATTTCGGCCTGAATGTCGTCGTGACCGAGCTCCTTGTTGATGGCCTTGAGCTGCTCGGTGAGATAGTATTCCTTCTGATTCTGCTCCATCTGAGCCTTGACGCGGCTCTTGATGGTCTTGTCTATGCCGGAGGAGATGAGCTCGCCGCCGAGATATTCATAGACCTGACGCAGGCGCTGGCCCTGATCCAGCATTTCCAGGATGGCCTGCTTGTGCAGGTAGTCCACCTTGAGGCAGGGAGCCACGGCGTCGGCCAGCGTGCCCGGATCTTCAATGAGCGCAAAGGCCGCGAGCTGTTCGGGCGTGATGCGGCGGTTCTGACGGCAGGCTTCCGAAAGGGATTCCTGCAGGGCCTCCACCACGGCGGGCAGTTCTTCGTCCTTCGCGAGGGTTTCTTCCACGCGCACGGTGCGCAGGCGCGGGAAAGCCCGGTCGCCGAAGGCGGAGCTCGCGTTCAGCGGCAGCCACGAAGCGCGGTACAGCCCTTCGCACACGAGCTTGATGGTGTTGTCCTGAAGCCGGTCGGCGCGCAGCACGCGGCTGACCACGCCCATCTGAAACAGGTCTTCAGGGCCGGGCCGCTCGATGGCGGAACTGGTCTGCGCGACCAGAAATATCTGTTTGTCGTATTCGGTGACGGCGCTGTTGATGGCGCTTACCGACGCCGAACGCCCGACATGGAACGTCATGACGGCGTGAGGGAACATCACCACTTCACGCAAAGTGATGATGGGCAATTCCAGCGGAGTCTGTTCAGCCATAGGAACCTCGATATTCCCGTGACGGAATTGCGTTCCTGCCCGGAAGTTCGGACAGGAACGCAAAACCTGGGACCGGGAGCGATCCCCGGGAAAGTGTTTTTATTCCGTGACGCGTCGGCGGCAGGGCCGGCGCGCTTCGGTTGAAATGCCCCGCGGCGACCGTTACCGGTCTTCGGCGGAGCGCTTCAGCACGGGTTTGTCCGTCCCCTCGATGACGCCGCGGGTGATGACGCATTCGGTGACGTCCTTGAGGGTGGGGAGTTCGTACATGATGTCGAGCATCACGTTTTCCAGCACGTTGCGAAGGCCGCGGGCGCCGGTCTTGTTCTGGAGCGCCTTTTCGGCCACGGCGCGCAGGGCCTCGTCTTCAAAGCGCAGCTTCACGCCGTCGAGCTCGAAGAGCTTCTGGTACTGCTTGACCAGCGCGTTCTTCGGTTCGGTCATGATGCGGAGAAGATCGTTCACGTCGAGCTCTTCCACGTGGGTGATGACCGGAATTCGGCCGATGAATTCGGGAATGAGCCCGAACTGCACGAGATCGGAGGGCAGCACTCTGTCGAGCAGCTCGCCGATGCGGTGTTCGGTCTTCTTTTCGATGTGCGCCCCGAAGCCCATGCTGGTGCCGCGCGAACGCGATTCCACCAGCTTTTCCAGCCCGATGAACGCGCCGCCCATGATGAACAGGATGTTCGACGTATCCATGCGGATGAACTCCTGCTGCGGGTGCTTGCGCCCGCCCTTGGGCGGAATGTTGGCCACGGTGCCTTCGATGATTTTCAAAAGAGCCTGCTGCACGCCCTCGCCCGAAACGTCGCGGGTGATGGACGGGCCGTCGGCCTTGCGGGAAATCTTGTCGATTTCGTCGATATAGATAATGCCCTTGCAGGCGGCGTCAAGGTCGTAGTCGGCGTTCTGCAGAAGCTGAACGAGGATGTTTTCCACGTCTTCGCCCACGTAGCCTGCCTCGGTGAGGGTGGTGGCGTCGGCGATGGCGAAGGGCACCTTGAGGATGCGCGCGAGGGTGCGGGCGAGCAGGGTTTTGCCGCTGCCCGAGGGGCCGAGCAAAAGAATGTTGCTCTTTTCGAGTTCCACGCCTTCGATGGCTCCGGTGTGGAACACGCGCTTGTAGTGGTTGTGCACGGCCACGGAAAGGATTTTCTTCGCGCGTTCCTGACCGATGACGTAATCGTCGAGACGGGCCTTTATCTGCTGCGGGGTGAGCAGTTCGCCGGGCGCGGGAGCGGAAGCGCCTTCGGCGGCGTCCTGTTCGGCCATGATCTGCGCGCAGGCGGCCACGCACGAATCACAGATGCACACGTCGCCCTGCACCACGAAGTGGCGCGCCTGAGTGTTGCTCTTGCCGCAGAAGGAGCAGTGCAGTTCCTTTTCTTCGTCGCTCATGACTGTTTTCCTGCAAGGGCCGCCACGTCGTGGCGGGAGCTGAGGATGCGGTCGATAAGACCGAACTTGAGGGCCTCTTCGGCGGACATGAAGTTGTCGCGCTCCGTGGCGGCGGCCACGCGGGAGAGGCTGTTGCCGGTGTTCTCGGCCAGAATGCGGTTCAGATTCTTCTTGAGGCGGAGGCCTTCGCGTACATGGATGTCCATGTCGGTGATCTGGCCCTGCACGCCGGCGGAAGGCTGATGGATCATGATGCGGCTGTTGGGCAGGCTGTAGCGCATGCCCTTGGCGCCGCCGGCCAGCAGGAACGCGCCCATGCTGGCGGCCTGACCGATGCACATGGTGGCCACGGGCGGGGCGATGAACTGCATGGTGTCATAGATGGCCATGCCCGCCGTGACCGACCCTCCGGGGCTGTTGATGTACAGGCTGATTTCCTTTTCGGGATCCTGCGATTCCAGAAAGAGCAGCTGGGCGCAGATGAGAGACGCCGTGGCATCGTTGACCTCGTCGCACAAAAGCACGATGCGGTCCTTGAGCAGACGGGAGTAGATGTCGTAGGAACGTTCTCCGCGTCCGGTGGATTCGATAACAAAGGGTATAGTCACGTCTGGACTCCTTAAGAAAGGAATTCCCCAGCCTTGGGGGCCGGGGAATCGTTCCGTGTTCCTGATTCGTTATTCGGCCTTGGCTTCGGCGGGCGACACCTTCTGGGCCTTGTCGAACATGAGGTTCATGGCCTTGGTGTTCACCATGCGGTCCTGAATTTCATTGACGGCGCCGTTCTGGTACAGGGCTTCGCGCAGCTTGTGGAAGTCCTGATTGTACTGACGGGCCATCTGCATGATCTGCATGTCCACTTCCTGGGCGGACACTTCGATCTTTTCGCGGCGGGCGAGAGCGGTGAGGAACACCTGCACGCGGGCGCGTTCTTCGGCCTGCTTGCGGCTGTCTTCGCCCATGTTCTTGATGCTCTCGTCGATGGCGGCATTGTCGAGTCCCTGCTGGCTGAGGTACTCGCGCACTTCGTTTTCATACTCTTCCTGCTGAGCCTTCACCACGGCTTCGGGCAGGGCGAAGGTCTGGCCTTCGAGCACGCTGCTCATGAGCTTGCGTTCGGCTTCGGCGCGGGAGGAGGTGAGCTTGTTGTGATTGGCCTGATCGGCAATCATCTTCTTCAGGGAATCGAGATCCGGGAAGCCGATCTTCTTGGCGAAGTCCTCGTCGAGTTCGGGGAGGATTTCACGGCTGATCTTGTTGAGCTTCACGCGCAGGTTCACGGTCTTGCCGCGCAGGGTCTCGTCGATGTGATCTTCGGGGCAGACCATGGAGCCGGTGCCTTCCTCGCCCGCGTGCAGACCGCGGATGATCTTGTCGAGCTCGGAGAGTTCCTTGCCGTCCTGGGGTTCGGAGAGCTGAATGCTGTAGTTCTCCACCTTCATGCCGGGCACGGCCTTGCCGTCCACGTCGCCGTCCACGTCGATGGTGACGATGTCGCCGTTTTCGGGCAGGCGGGCTTCCTTCACTTCCTCAAGGGTGGCGGTGCTCTTCAGCAGGCGCTTGGTGAAGGCGGCCACTTCCTCTTCGGTGGCTTCGGAGGAATCCATTTCCACGGTGAGGGCGGAAAGGTCTTCGGGCAGCTTGACGTCGTCGGGCAGGGTTTCAAAGGTGAAGGAGAAGGAGAGATCCTGACCGCGGGTGATCTGGCCGCCTTCGTAGTCGAGGCGGGACATGGGCTTGAGGTCCTCTTCCTTCAGAATGTCGGCCACGCGGCGTTCCACCAGGGTTTCGGTGGCACGGGAAATCACTTCTCCGGCAAAGCGCTTTTCAATGACGGAAGCGGGAGCCTTGCCCTTGCGGAATCCGGGCAGCGTGACGGAAGCGCCCACTTCGCGGGCTGCGGCGGAAAGCGCGGCGTTGACTTCCTCGGCGGGGACGGTCACGCTGATCTTGCGGGAGACGGGGGAAACGACTTCGATGCTGTGAGCCATATCGGTAAAACTCCTTATGAATGATCCGCCGAAACTTGCATGCCGGCGGAGGAAATGGCGCAAAAGGCTGGTGCGAGAGGAGAGGCTTGAACTCTCAAGGATTGCTCCGCTGGATCCTAAATCCAGTGCGTATGCCAGTTTCGCCACTCTCGCACGAAAGAGCCATATACTGCAAGGCGATGAATTTAACACAGCTTTGCGCCGTAGGCAAGAGGAAGAGCGCCCGTCCGGGCCCTGCGGCGCGGCGTTTTTGCGCGTCGGAGAGGCGATGGGGGGAGCCCTTCGGCTCCGTCTTGCGGAGGCTCTTTTCTGAGCAGCGGGAGGGAGGTTTCAGCGGGCTCGAAGCGCGGGAGAAGTCAAAGGACGCCCTGCGCCGGAGAAGAACCGGAGGCGCGCTTTTATTCGCGGCATGCGGAAGCGCCGCGCGGCATCGAAGTTGCGCGGCGCGGCGGGACGGAGCGAAGGGCCGAAAGCGGGATGTAAGGAGAAGCGGAAAGAATCCTGCGCCTTCGGGGGCACTCCGGCCTGCCGCGCCGGGACGCCTGTGAAAGGCAAAGGCCCTGCGCAGGGCAGGGCCTTTGTCCTCATGCGGCGTAAAGCTTGTCCTGCAGCCACTTCTTCATGGGAGGAGAGGGCATGAACACGCCCTTCAGCGTGCCGAATTCCTGACGGAAGTTGTTTTCGAGTTCCTTGGGAAGAGGGTACACCCAGAGGTCTTCCGTGGCTTCGGAGTTGCGCATGACAAGGCGCAGCGTCGGATGATCGGTCCAGTTGTCGAGCACGAAGTAGTGGGCGAAATCGTCCTTGGAACGCACCGGAGGATGCTCGGCTGTCCAGTCGTTGTTTCCCCATTCGAGGTAGAGGGTAACGGCATCGGCGGGGTCAAGATTCCATTCTATGGGAAGGCTGCTGAAGGCCTTGAGCTGATCGGGGGTATTGTACAGCATGGTCAACTCCTTACGGGGAGAAAACTCGGATCGGCGGCGGAATCGCCCATCCGAAGCATTGTTGTTGAACACAGTATGAACATCATCTCATCTCTTGTCAAGAATAATTCCTAATAAGGAGAAAAATTAATTTTCAATCCTCATTCCAATTTATGAAAACATGAGCTGATTCAATGGGTTGAATAGAAAATGGGGGGAAAGCGTCGAGTGAAGTTATCGCGGGTTTTGCGCCTCCCCGACGGGAAAATTCCTGCGCTTTTTTGCAAAGCAGGCGGCTGCGGCGCAAAAAAAAACGCCTTCCCCGGAAAGGGAAGGCGCTTATGCGTTCAGGCCGAAGCCGAAAGCTTAGATTCTGCCGTAGGAGGCGAGCGTTTCGCGCAGAAGCGCGACGGTCTTTTCGCTGGCGCTGCACAGCGGCAGGCGCACGTCGGGCTGCATGCGGCCCATGAGGGAGAGCGCCGTCTTGCAGGGAATGGGATTGCTTTCGGCGAACATGGCGCGGTTCATGGGTTCGAGCTTGTAGTGCAGGCGGCGGGCTTCTTCGTAGTCGCCGCGTTCGCAGGCCGCGGTGAGGGCGGACATCATGTCGGGCAGCACGTTGGCCGTCACGGAAATCACGCCCTTGCCGCCCACGGCGTAGGTGGGCAGCACGGTGAAGTCGTCGCCGGAGAGCAGAATGTAGTCGGCCGGGCACTGTTCAAGGATGTTGGAGATCTGCACCAGGTTGGCGGTGGCTTCCTTGCAGCCGATGACGTGCTCAAGTTCGCGGGCCATGCGGGCCTGGGTGGCGGGCAGCACGTTGGAGCCGGTGCGACCGGGCACGTTGTACACGAACATGGGCAGGGCCACTTCGTCGTTGATGGCCTTGAAGTGCTGGAAGATGCCTTCCTGCGTGGGCTTGTTGTAGTAGGGGGAGATGAGCAGGGCGGCGTCGGCGCCGGCCTTTTTGGCGAAGCGGGTGAGGCTGATGGCCTCCACCGTATTATTGGAGCCTGCGCCGGCGATGACCGGCACGCGGCCCTTCACCTGATCCACGCAGATGCGGATGGCGGATTCATGTTCGGCATGGGTCATGGTGGCGGATTCGCCGGTGGTGCCGCAGGGCACCACGCCGTTCACGCCCTGTTCAATCTGCCATTCAATGTGGGCGCGGTAGGCCTCTTCGTCGATGGTGCCATTCTTGAACGGGGTAAGCAGAGCAGTTATCGTACCGTGAAACATGTTTTTCTCCGAGCGGGATAAATTTGGATGAAGAAAGATTTCCAGACGACTGGGCCCCGGACGGTCAGAATTTCAACAGGCTGAACATGCTGGGATCAAGGACGCCCGTGAAGACGCGGGCCACGGCGCCGGACAGAAAGACCGAATCTCCCGCAAGTTCAATGCCCAAGAGCTCCTTACCTGAAGTAGTGACATTGACGCAGGCGTCCGTCAACCCAAGTGCATGAGCGATACAAGTGGAGGCCGCCGCGCCGGTGCCGCAGGCCAGGGTTTCGCCTTCCACGCCGCGTTCGTAGGTGCGCACGTGAATGGCGTCCCTGCCGGTGACGGTGATGAAGTTCACATTGGTGCCCTTGGGCGAGAAATGTTCATGATAGCGGAAGAGGCGGCCGAGGCGGTCAACATCGATCTTGTCGCAGTCTTCGCACACGATGACGGCGTGCGGCACGCCGGTGTTCACGAAATTGACGTCCCAGGTCCTGCCGTCGGCTTCGAGGGGAGTGTGCAGCACCATGCCTTCGGGATGGGTGAGTTCCACGCGGGCGCGGCGGTTTTCCACGTCCACCTCGGCGTGGATGAGGCCGGCGTCGGTGCCGAAGCACTGCTTGCGGCCCGCAAGACCGAGATCCACGGCCAGCCACGAGGCGCAGCGCGAGGCGTTGCCGCACATTTCGGCGCGGGAGCCGTCGGCGTTGTAGAAGTGCCAGATGAAGTCGCCTTCGCGGTCTGCGGGTGTCTTGTCGAGGAAGAGCAGGCCGTCTGCGCCTATGCCCGTCTTGCGGTTGCACAGAATGACGGCCCACGAGGCCATCTGCGGCACGCTCACGCCCGCTTCTCTGTTGTCGATGAAAATGAAGTCGTTGCCGCAGCCGTGCATTTTATGGAAGCGTATGTCTTTCATGGCAGTTGTCCGAAAGGGCCGCGCGTGCGGCCCTAAGAGTTTTTACTGAAGCCGGTTCCACACGAACCGGATATAGGGTTGCATGACGGTGAGCGCCTTTTCCGCCGTGAGCGGAAGCGTGGCTCCGGCGGCGTTGCGGTGACCGCCGCCGCCGAACTGGGCGGCCACGTCCCGCACGTTGTCCTTGCCCGAGGAGCGGAGACTGGCCTTCACTTCCACCTTGCCGTTCTTTTCCTCTTCGCGCAGCATGAGCGCCACGCGCACGCCGGAGAGGCGGCGCAGCTGCTCCACAATGCCTTCCGAGTCTTCGCGGCTGGCGTTGCATTCGCGCAGATCCTCAAGCGTGATGAGCGCCGCGGCAAGACGCCCGTCTTCGAGAATGCGCGCGTTCTGCATGGCGCGTCCCCACAGGCGCAGGCGGGATTCGGTCCAGTTGTTTTCCATGCACTCGCGCAGATGCGAGAGCTTGAGGCCCTGTTCCACCATTTCGGCCACGAGGCGCAGGGCTCCGGGCGTGGTGTTGCCGTAGCTGAAGTTGCCGGTGTCGGCGGAAATGGCCACGTACAGCGCTTCGGCGATGGCGCCGTTCAGCGTCACGCGCAGCGCCTTGGCGATGTGGGCCACCATTTCGCCCGTGGCGGCCATGTCGGGATCCACCCAGTTGGCTTCGGTGCCGAAGCGCGGATTGGCCAGGTGATGGTCGATGTTCACGGTGGGCACGCGGTCGAGCAGAGGCTGGATGCTCTCGCCGAGTCTCGCCCTGTCGCCGCAGTCGAGGCAGACCACGAGGTCGGGCTCGCAGGGCAGCTTGTCCAGTCTGGAGAGCACCGGGCCGGGCAGAGTGAGGAACTTCAGGCAGGGAGCCATGCCGTCTTCGTTGAACACGAGCGCGTCCAGACCGATGGCGCGCAGCGCCCAGGCCATGGCAAGGCTTGAGCCCATGGCGTCGGGGTCGGGATGCGCATGCGCGGCGATGAGCACGCGTTTGTGCTTCCGGAGCGCGGAAAGCACTTCTTCGGGAACGGGAGTGGTTTCAGTCGTCATAGAAAAACTCAAGGTCGCTGTAGACCATTTCTTCTTCGCACACGGCTTCCATCATGAGCAGGCACTTGTCCATGCGTGACTGCATGTGCCTTTCGCTGTTGCTTACCGATACGACCTGAAGCCGGAGCCTGACCAGCGATTCTTCGGTTCCGGCCTCGGCGATGGCCACGTTGAAGGTGTTGCGCACCTTCTGCTTGAGGCTGTTCGCCACACGGCGCTTTCCCTTGAGGGAGTCGTTGCCGTGCAGGGCGTATTCCACGGTGAGAACGCCTATGACCATGCCGTGCGCCTTGTCAGGAGCGATAGTCGGAGTTGAGGGAAACGTAGCCGTGGGAAAGGTCGGAGGCGAGCAGACGGGCTTCGCCCTTACCGTCGCCGAGCACGATGTCGAGCGGCAGATCAACCTTCTTGAGCGGCTCTTCGAGCAGGGCGTCGAAGTCCAGATCGGTGGGGCGTCCGTTGCGGAAGAGCTCCACGCCGCACAGAGTGACGCGCAGCGCCATGGGATCGAAATCCACGCCTGCGCGGCCGGCCGCGGCCACGATGCGGCCCCAGTTGGGATCGCGGCCGAACATGGCCGTCTTCACGAGCTGGGAATGACCCACGGTGCGGGCCACTTTTTCGGCGTCCGCGTCGCAGGCGGCGCCGGTCACGTGAATGTGCATGACCTTGGTCGCGCCTTCGCCGTCCTTCACGAGCATGTAGGCGAGCTCGCCGAGCACTTCGGTGAGGGCGCTTTCCAGAAGCGGCAGTTCGTCTTCGGTCACGGTCACGCCGGAGGCTCCGTTGGCCAGGCCGTAGAGAGAATCGTTGGTGGAGGTGTCGCCGTCGACGCTCACGCGGTTGAAGGTGGCGTCCGCGGCGCGGCGGAACATGGCGCGCCAGACTTCGGGCTCCACGGAAGCATCGCACATCACGAGGGAGAGCATGGTGGCCATGTTCGGGCAGATCATGCCCGCGCCCTTGGCCACGCCGGCGAGACGCACCGTGCCGCCGGAAAGGGTAAGCTCGCGTCCGGACATCTTGGGATAGGCGTCCGTGGTCATCATGGCGCGGGCGAGGCCCTCGATGTCCACCTTGCCGAGCGAGGCCACGAGGGCGGGAACGGCGGCGGCCCACTTGTCCATGAGCATCTGTGCGCCGATCACGCCGGTGGAGGCGGGAAGCAGCTCGTCGGCGGAAACGTTTTCGCCCGCTTCGCGCAGGGCGGCGCTCACCATGTCGAGGGTGCGCAGGCAGTTTTCCCGCCCCTGTTCGCCGGTGCAGGCGTTGGCCTGGCCGGAGTTGAAGAGCACGCCGCGCACGCCCTTTTCGTCGGAATGCTTGATGTTTTCCTGAGAAACGAGCACGGGGGCGGCCCGGAAAAGATTGGTGGTGAACACGCCTGCGGCGGTGGCGGGCACGTCGCTGAAGGCGAGGGAAAGATCATTGCGGTCGAGATGCTTGCCCCGGAAGTCGGCGTTGGCCGCGGCGAGGCGGAAGCCCTGAGGTATCTGGATCATGGAAAGTTCTCCGTTCCTTTGGAAAATGCCTTTCCAATCTGCCACACTTGCCGGGCAGGTGCAAGGTAAGCGGGGACCGGAGAAAAAGATGCCGGAACCCGGCCGGTTAAAACCGGAAGGAGCCGCTGCCCGGGGGCACCGGCTCCTTCCGGTAGTGAGGACAAATGCTATTTGTTCTTTGCTGCGGCCACGCGTGCGGCTTCGGCCTTGAGTTCATTCAGCAGATTGACGTCGATCTTGGGGAATTCCTTGTAGATTTCGGACGTGTTCTTCTTGAGGGCGGCCATCTCTTCGGGAGTGGGAGTGTACACGCTGAGGTTCTTGTCCTTGATGGCCTGCATGCACTCGGCTTCGTCTTCAAGAATGTTCTTGCGCTGTTCCTGCACGTAGAGGTCGAGAGCTTCCTGGAAGATGACTCTGTCGGCTTCGGGCAGTTTGTTCCACCATCTGGTGGAAGTGTAGATGACCTGGGGCAGGTAGGTGTGCTGGGTGAATACCACGGACTTGCACACTTCGTCCCACTTTCCCTTGACGAGGTAGGTGATATCGACGTCCACGCCGTCGATTACGCCCTGCTGAAGACCGGTATAGACTTCGGAGCCGGGCATCGGGGTGGGGTTGAGGCCCATGGCCTTGAGCACGGCGATATGCACGGGGGAGGAAGAGGCGCGCACCTTCACGCCCTTGAGGTCGGCAAGGCTGTGCACGGGCTTGTTGAGGTAGATGTTGCGGTTGCTGTAGCGGATGAAGGTAAGGGGCGTCACGGCCTTGTTGGCCGCGGCGGCCAGAATCTTCTTGCCTACGGGGCCGCTCAGCACTTCATCGGCGGTGTCGGCATCCGGGAAAATGTAGCCGAGGTCGAACATGGAGAATATGGGCATGAAGTTGCTCAGGTTGGAAGGCCCTTCCACGAGGAAGTGCACCATGCCGAGCTGCATGCCCTGATAGGCGCTTTCCATGGTACCGAGCTTGAACTGATCGTAGATGTCGATGCGGTACTTGCCGTTGGTTTTTTCTTCCACGTACTTCTTCATGGTTTCCAGAGAACGGCAGATGGCCATGGAAGTGGTGGCGTGCGTGGTGATCTTGACGGGGATGGGAGCGGCCTGGGCGGGAGAGGTGCCGATAAGGGCGGTGAGAAGGCACAGGCAGGAGATACGGAACAGTTTGTTCATGAAGAACTCCTTTGCGTCTGGGTTATCTGACGAGGCAGAGGGAAAGCCAGGGAACATAGGCTATGATGTAGTACACGGCAACCATGGAGATAATGTAGGGCAGTATGGCCTTGCTGAGCTGGGCGAAGGAAATGTCGCCTATGGCGCAGCCTACATAGAGATTCATGCCCACGGGAGGAGTGATGTTGCCGAGAACCACGCCGTAGGCGATGAGCACGCCGAACTGAATGGGATCCATGCCCACCTGCACCATCATGGGCAGCAGAATGGGGGTCATGATGAGCACGATGGCCACGGATTCCATGAACGTGCCCAGGATGATGAGCAGCGTCACGACGAGGAACATGAGCACGTGCTTGTTGGTGGTGATGCCGTTCAGGAGGTCGGCAACCACGGCGTCGGCGTTGAAGTACACCAGAATGATGCCCAGGGCTCCCGCGGCCGTGATGACGAAGAACATCATGCCGGTGGTCTTGACCGTGGAGAAGAGGATTTCCTGAAACTTCTTCCAGGTCATGGTTTTGGTAATGAAGGTTTCGGCAAGCAGGGCGTACACCACGGCGACCACGCCGGCTTCGGTGGGGGTGGTGATGCCGGTATAGATGCCGCCGAGCACGATGACGGGAACCATGAGGGCCCATTTGGCTTCCCATACGGCGGCGAGGCGTTCCCTGGCGCCGGCGCGCAGGGTTTTGAGTCCGTAGCCTTTGCGGGCGGAGATGAACATGCTCGCGCCCATGAAGACCAGCATGGTGAGAATGCCCGTGGGAATGACGGCGATGAACAGGTCACCGATGGATACGCCCGCGGTGGCGCCGTAGATGATGAGCACGGTGCTGGGCGGAATGAGGGCGCCGAGCGTGCCCGAGGCGGTGTTGACGGCGGTGGAGAAGGTGCGGGGGTAGCCTTCCTTCTGCATGGCGGGAATCATGATGCCGCCGATGGCCGCCGTAGTGGCGGGCGGGGAGCCGCAGAGCGAACCGTAGAACGCGCAGGCCAGAACCGAGACCAGGGAAAGACCGCCGGTAATATGGCCTACAAGGGTTTTGGCCAGCTTGAGCAGCGAACCGGCCATGGAGCCGCGCTGCATGATGTCACCTGCACAGATGAAGAACGGCAGGGCCAGCAGGGGGAAGGAATCGAACGTGGTGTACAGTTTCTGGGTGAAGAGCGCGTAGGGCAGATCTCCCACAAAGATGGCGGCAAGAACGGAGAGACCTATGGCAGTGCCTATGTGCAGGGTGAGCGCAAGCCCGATGATGAGTACCCAGAACATGGTGACGAGAACGGGATCCATAGATGCTCCTTTATTCCGTTCCACCCGGGACGGGTTTGTTCATGATGGTCTTCGCCAGCAGAATAGCCGCGTAGAAGGCCATGAGAACGAATCCTACCGGAATGGGTATCCAGGTGATCCATACCTCCATGTCGATGCTGGAGGCATGCTGCTCCATGCCCTTGACTTCGAGCATCATGTCATAGGAGAGGTACGTACAGGCAATGCAGTAGAAGAGAGAGCATGCGTGCGTGATGATGTTGAAGATTTTTTTCATCGTCGGACCGGAGAAGCTGAGGGCCACATCCACGCGCAGATGACCGTTGCTGCGCATGGTGAGCGCCGCTCCGGCATAGGCAAGAGCGATGAAAAGGTAGCGGCATACTTCTTCAGGCCAGCTCAGCGCATTGTTGAAGCAATAGCGGAACACGACCTGGAGAAAGGAAATGATGATGAGCATGATCAGAACACAAGCGCCAATACGGTTGATGACGGTGTCCAGACATTGCAGAAGCTTGTTCATGAAGACTCCTTGTCTTGCAGGTCGGAAGCGGAGGCAAGACGGCGTCCGAGCTCTCTGGCGCGTTGGCAGTCGAGGGGAAACACCTCGTCGTGCCGCTGCTTTTTGGCCGCGCCGTCATAGATGTCCATATAGAACTTGCTGTAGTCCTGAACCTGCATGGTATCGGTGCAGAGAAGCGTTTCGCAGTGACCGAAAACGCGCTTCATGAAAAAAGCCGACTGTTCGATGACGGAGAGGGAGAAGTTCTCTGGAAACGGAGGATTGCGCCTGGCTATTTCCGCTTCGGTGATGTTCATGGTGTAGAACAGTGCGGTTCGGATGGTTCTCTTCAGGAGAGAACGTTCTTTCTCGTAACGGGTGACGGGAAAGAGCAGACGTTCCATGAAAGCTCTCATGGAAGAGGATTCGGTGTAGAAGTAGATGGGACTGCCGAGCAGAATGACGTCGGCGTTCAGAGCTTCTTCGAGGTAGGGAGTTGCGGCGTCGCGCAGAACGCACAGGCCGGTGCGCGGCCGGTTCCGGCTCTTGCATGCCAGACAGCTGCGGCATCCGCTGAATGACATGTCGTACAGATGAACAAGAGAGGTTTCCGCTTTCGCCTCTGCGGCGCCTTCCAGGGCGTGCCTGAGAAGGGTTGCGGTATTGGAGTTTTTTCGTGGACTGCCGTTGAATGCAATGACCTTCATAGATGCCTCTGGTCGGTTGCGGTTGGGCGTCGATGCCGGCGGGGCGAGGGCCCGGAATTCCGGGCCCTCCCGGTACTATGCGGAAGCGGTATCGATGCCGAGGAGTTTGGCCGCGTTCTTCCAGAGGAACTTCTCCTTGGGAACGGGCATCCACGGGCGGTCCAGCGACTCTCTGAGGGCCTGACCCACGCCGCGGATGGGGTAGGAGCTCGCGAAGAGCACCTGATCCTGCAGCATATGGTTATACATGAGGATCTGATCGTCCACCGTATTTATGAAGGGGAAGTAGAAATAGCTGTCCGGCAGCGAGTAGATGTTGGGGTAGCGAACCATGATGGCCATGAATTCCACCAGCTTGGGATAGCAGGAATGCGGAACCACGATGTTCAGGTTCGGGCAGGCGATGGCGATGTCTTCGATATCCTTGGGTTCGTTCCAGCTCGTGTCGTTGCCGCAGAGCCAGTTCAGGGTAATGACCAGGGTGAGATTTTCGGCTTCGACGGCACGGTAGAAGTCCATGAGGCAGGGATCGTTGACACGGTAGCACTTGTCGAGCCAGAAAGGTTCGACGCAGATGCCCTTCATGCCGAGGCTCTTCATGCGGCGGATCTGCGAAAGAGCGTCGGGGGCAGTGGGATCAAGGGCGGGCATGCCCATGAAGCGGCCCGGATACAGATTCATGAAGTCCAGAATTTCTTCGGGGGTGACGTTGCCGGATCCGACGGAATCGGTCTTGGTGAAGCGGCCGACGATGACGCCGAGATCGATGCCGGCCTCGTCGAGTTCGGCCATGAACTGACCGTAGTCACCGGTCTTCGCGGAAATGACGGGCTCGCGGCCTTCGGCCATGAGGGCGAAGGCGCCGGAGCTCGGCGGATTGTTCCAGGCCTTGAACAGACCGGTTTCCCGGAAGCTCTTGAACGGAGGACGAATGCGGAAGTCGATGATCATGATTGTGCTCCTTGCGGATGAGATCTGTGGAATAGGGGAGATCAGGCGATGTCCAGATGAAGAAGTCTGGCGCCGTTTTTCCAGAAGAATTTTTCTTTGGGTTCGGGGAGCCACTGCCCCTGTTCCAGGGAAAGCTCCACGGACTGCTTGAACCCGCGGATGGGATAGGAACTGCCGAACAGCACCTGGTTCTGCAGCATGTGGTTGTACATGATGCGCTGTTCCTTGGCGGTGTCGATGAAGGGGAAGTAGAAGTAGCAGTCGGGAATCAGATAGACGTTGGGGTAGCGCACGGCTATGGCCATGAGTTCGGTGAGACGGGGCCAGCAGGCATGCGTGATGAGCAGGGGCATGTCGGGGCAGGCCATGGCTATCTGTTCCACATGATAGGGGGAGTTCCACTTCGTGCTGTCGCCACAGTTGAAGTTCAGCGTGGTGGTGAAGAGCAGCCCGAGGGATTCTATTTTTTTGTAGAGCGGGAAGAGCCGGCTGTCGTTGAGGAACATGTGCTCGGAGCTCCAGAAGGGCTCTATGCATATGCCGGCCATGCCCATGTCGGCAGCACGCTCTATCTGTTCCATGGCATCGGGATCCAGAGGATCCACGGCGGGCATGCCTGCGAATTTACCGGGGTACTTCCTGATGATGGCATCAAGATCATCGGCCGTTACGTTGCCTCTTCCCTTGTCCTGAACCTTTGTCATCCGTCCGATAATGACGCTGATGTCAATACCGGCTTCTTCCATTTCACGGACAAATGCATCCATATCTCCGTTCATGGACGGAGTTTTTATTCTACCTTCCCATTGATTGCGGTAAGGAGAATGTGGATTTTCCCAGACTTCAAAAGCACCGGATTCAAGATAGCTTGGAATAGGTGGTCTTACTCTGAAATCAATAATCATAATGGTATCCCGATATTGACATGTTGAAAGGGAAATACGTTCATGGTGGAAAGGGTAAGATGATGGTATATTTTTGAGTATGCAAGAAGTATGCCATATCGAAAGCATGCCGTAAGCGTGAAAAAAAATGCATGGGGTGAGAATTCATGCGAGGGAAGAGGAATTTGGGAGCGAAGCGGAGGGAGAAAAAAAGGTGAAAAAACTTGCCGAAATGGCCAAGATGAGGTAATAATGCATCAATTTTGATGTACGGAGTATTATGATAATTATTTGATAATATGATATAAAATATGATAATGCTTCATTTGTGCCATTTTTCATCAGTAAAAAAGCCTCAAAAACAAAAACTTTATTTTTAAAAAAATATATAATATTTCAATATATTATATAAAAAATTCAAGTTAACTCCGCAAAAGGTGTGATGCAAAAAAGCCTCAAAATGAAAAAGCCCGTCAGGGAAGGAGCGGCAATATGGACCTCGTGGAAGATTTTATGGCCCGAAATATGGAAATGCTGAAAATACTGGCCGACGATCAGAATGTCGGCGTGTGGATCAATTCCGGGGATGGGCAGATTCTGTATGCCAGCCGGGGAGTCAGGGAGCAGTACGGAGTCGATCCTGCCGTCCTTCTGGGACACAACTCCACGGAGCTGGTGGAAACAGGTCTTGCCAGCGGGCAGAGTCTGCCGGAAACTCTGCGCACCCGGGCCATAAGCAAGGCCGAGTGCGTGACTAAAATAGGAAAGAAAGTATCGATTATCTGTTATCCTTTTTTTAAGAAAAACGGTAAGTTATGGCGTGTTGTCGGCATAAGCCGCATTGTGGGCGACATCAGCGGAGACCGGGAGGACAACGCAGAGGAGGAGAGCTCTTCGCCCATACACATAGAGGAAAAGCTGAAGGAACCCTTCATCGCGGTGAGCAGCCAGATGCGCGCTATCATGGAATCGCTTGAGCGGCTGGGAAGGAGCGATGCCACGGTCATGATTCGCGGAGAATCGGGCGTGGGCAAGGACGGCATAGCCTACCGGCTGCACAAGTTCAGCCGCAGGGCCGATCAGCCCTATGTGGTCATCAACTGCGCGACCATTCCTGAAAACCTCATAGAATCCGAGCTGTTCGGCTATGAAAAAGGCGCGTTCACCAATGCCACGTCATCCAAGATGGGGCTGTTTGAAATGGCCAATCACGGCACCATATTTCTCGACGAAGTGGGCGACATGCCGCTTGCCGTGCAGGTGAAGCTGCTGCGATGCATTCAGAACCGGCAGATACTGAGGGTGGGGGGCAAGAAGATGATCAACCTTGACGTGCGCTTTATCACGGCGACCAACCAGCCCGTGGAAGAGATGGTGGCGGCAGGGAAGTTCAGAGAGGATTTGTACTACCGGCTGAACGTCATCAAGCTCATCATACCCCCGCTGCGGGAACGCTACCAGGACATCATGCCTCTGGCGCGTCATTTTCTCGGGCAGTTCAACAAGAAGTACGAGACGAAGAAGCAGTTTTCCAAGGCCGTGCAGCGGATATTCCATGCCTACTCCTGGCCCGGCAACGTGCGCGAGCTGGAAAACACGGTGGAACATGCCGTGGCCTTGTGTCCTTTTGCCATCATAGGGCCGCAGTTCGTGCCGCAGTACATTACCGACGCTCTTCAGAAAAAGGGGGAGGGCGAAGTCATGACACTCAAGGAGGCCACGGAGGCTTGTGAAAAAAAGCTGCTTGCGGAAACGATGCTGAAGTATCCCTCCAGCCGCAAGGCGGCGCAGGTGCTGGGCTGCGATCAGACCACGGTGCTGCGCAAGCTCAAAAAATACGGGCTTACTTATGATGCGCCGGAGGGCGGGGAAAAGAAGAACTTCATTCAGATGGGGTTGTAAAAAAGGCGGCCGCAGGGGCCGCCGGAATTACAGGGAAGCGTCTTCGTTGAACAGTATGCGGCCGGGGCTGCGCAGCGGCAGGCGGCGCCAGTGTACGGCCGGATATCCGGCCATGAGTGCGCCGTGCAGCACATGGCCTTCGGGCAGTCCGAGGGAGGCCAGCGGGCGGCTGCGGGCTGCCTGCACGATGCTTCCGGCCCAGCATGAGCCGATACCCCGGGCAAGCAGGGCAAGTTCCAGATAGCTGACGGCGGCGGCGCAGTCGGTGCATCCCCACGACGCTTCGGCGGGAGCCATGGCCAGAATCACGCAGGGGGCACCGCGCAGCAGGCTGTCGCGGCCCTCTTCGGCGTTCACGTAATGGCTGCGCACCTTTTCGGTGCTGCCGTCGCGGTAATAGGGGAGCAGCTCCTGCCTGATGCTTTCAAGCTGCTGCGGGCTGTCGATGATCTTCCACCGCACGCTGCGCAGGTTGGAGGCCGACGGAGCGTAGGCCGCGTCCGCCACGGCATCCAGAAGAAGCGACCGTTCAGGCTGTCTGGGGGAAAAGCAGCCTGTGGAACGTCTGCGCTTCATGAGGGCGGAAAGCTGTTCAGAATCGACTGAGGGGCCGTGATCTTCGGGCAGATCTTTGCCGGTTGCGCCGTCCAGCCGTATGGCGAAGGCGGGGCATATGGCCAGGCACTGGCCGCAGTGCATGCAGAGCGAAACCTTGTCCTGACGAATGGTGCTTTTGCCGTTTTCCGGGGATTTTTCAAAGATGAAGCGGCGGCAGGCCTTTTCGCAAAGGCCGCAACCTGTGCAGCGTTCCTGATCGACGGTGAGAAAGGGGGCGGGCTGTTCCATGAGGCCTCCGTTGAGATGGGTGTCGGCAGAGGGGTCGGCGCCGGCAGGGCGGCCGTGTGAAGGCGGCTTCCCACGGCCGCGCAAAAAACGGCGGACCGGGACTGATCAGACTTCTTCGGGCGTCATGAGGCGAATGAGATTTGCGGCATCTTCCTGATCTTCCAGAGTGCTGACGGTATGAGCGAGTTCCCGGAGCCGCTCTTCGGAAATCGGGCGGATGGAGGATTTCGCGCACATCGACAGCTTATGCTCCATTTCCTCCTGCGTCATGGGGTTTTTCCAGGAGCCTTTCAATTCCCGGCACACGGCGGAACGCGTGGTGCCGTCGGTCATGGTGACGGTCATGGTGACGGGTACCATGGAGGCGGCCGGAGCGCCGTCGTCGGTTCGCAGCGATATGCTGCGGGCCACCTGCCGGACTTCGGGGTTCTGCACGCCCTTTTCGGTAAAGTCTTCGAGCATGGCCGTTCCCTTGACCAGACCGAGAGCTCCGCACCAGGCACCGCTCAGAATGCTTTCCACCACGGGATTGCCCGTTATGGCGTCGTAGGGCTTGCCGGATACGCGCCAGGCCACTTCGGGCATGGCTATTTCCGCGGACCGGACATGGCGGAAATCCACGCCCTGCGCATGGAGCATCATGCCCGCCTCCAGCGCGCCGGCGGCGTCGCGGGCACAGGGATAGGGCTTGAGGCCGATATTCAGCATGTCCCATTCGGTTCCCAGGCCGCGCAGCATTTCCACCCGGCTGTAGTTGCCGTTTTCATAGAGAGACATATAGCCGTAGGGGCCTTCCAGCACGTTGACGGGGCCGGTAATGCCGAGCCGGGCGAGCTGACAGGCCGTAATGCCGCTGCGCACGGCAAAGCCGGGATGCATGCGCTTGACGAGTGCGCCGTCGATATTGGATTGCAGTGTTGCCCCCGTCTGGGCAAAGGCGATGCCGTAGGCGGCGACAAGTTCGTCTTCCGAGAGTCCCATGAGTTTTCCCGCCGCGGTGACGGCGCCGAAATAGGCCAGGGTTCCCGTGCGGTTGAAGCGCAGAGGAGCGTGTATGCTCCGGCCTGTGCGCCCCATGACTTCCGCACCGAGAGTCACGGCCGCAAGCAGGTGCCTGCCGTCGATGTTTCCGGCGTATTCCGCAACGGCGAGGGCGGCGGCAAGGCAGGTGCAGTGGGTATGGGCAATGGCCCTGTCGTGCGTGTCGTCGAAGTCCAGCGCCTGAAAAAGCGTGGCGTTGACCATGCCTGCATGGATGGCGGGCACCTTGCCTCCGAACACCAGCAGCGAGGCCTGCGGCGAGCCGCCGGTATCGATGGCCCAGCGGGCGAGTTCCCGGCAGCCGGGAGCTGCGGATCCCGCCAGACCGCAGGCGATCGTGTCCAGGATGAGTTCCTTGTCGTGCTTCACGACCGCGTCGGGAAGATCGTCGAAGGATGTTCCGCGGACGAATGACGCGATTTCCTTGATGGCGTCCATGGCCGTTCCTCAGAGCCCGAGCAGACGGGCCGCATTGTCGTGCATGGTGAGCTGAAGGGCCTCGGGGGTGAAGGGCAGGTCTTTCCACATCTTTATGCTCTGGGCGATGCCGCGGACGGGATAGGAGCTGGCAAAGAGCACCCGGTGACGCAGCAGCGTGTTGGCGGTGTTGACGAAGTCGTTCACGCCGAACATGCCGGGAATGTAGGCGTAGCAGTCGGGAATGAGCCAGATGTTGGTGTGCATCATGGCCACGCCGGTCATGAGCTGCAGATAGGGCCAGCAGGCATGGGGGACAACGATTTTGAGGCGCGGGAACTTTTGCGCCACATGCTGCACGTGGATGGGATGGGTGTAGGTGAGGTCCTTGACGTAGAGGCCGCTCTGCATGATGGACATGATCATGCCGTGATTCTGGCAGTACTCGTAGATGGGGTCGATGAGCGGATCATCCGCGTACAGCGGAGGATTGCTGAAGCTCGGATCGATGCAGGCGCCGACAAAGCCCTGACTGCGGCGGAGTTCCAGTTCTTCCATGACGTGGGGGGAGCGGGGTTCCAGCGCTACGAAGGGGAAGAACTTGCCGGGATGTTCGCGGCTCAGACGCAGTGCGTCGTCGTTGGTGGTGGAGGAATGGGAGGTTCCCACTTCGCTCACACGGCCCATGAGTACGGAGGCCGCCACTCCCGCTTCCTCAAGTTCCTGGAGAAGCAGCGGAACGGAATGCTGGTCGGCCGAAGGAATGGGATCTCTTCCGGCGGTGGTGAACATCTCTTCCGCAGGATCGGCGGGCGGGGTCCAGCAGCTGCCGAAAATGCCGAGGGAAAGATTGCCTTCGTAGGGCGGACGTACGCGAAAATCGATGATCATGATAATTCTCCAATGGTTAGAGGGAACAGGCGCAGAGGAAGCCCTCACGCGTGGCGTCCTGAATCTTGCGGGGAGCGAGTGCGTCCCCGATGACATGCACTTGGCCGAAAGCCTGCTTGAGGGGTTCGAGCAGGGAGGTGTCGGAGCGGTAGCCCGCGGCAATGACCACGGTGTCGGCCGGAATCAGGCTGCCGTTGCACACGACGCCTTCATCCGTAATGGACTGGACGGCGGCTCCGGTATGGACGGTGACGCCGAAATGCTGAAGATTGCTGCGAATATGTGTCAGGAAGGTGCCGCCGCAGCCGCGGGCGATCTCGTTGGCCATTTCCAGAATGGTGACGCTCCTGTTGCGGACGCCGAGGAAGTGGGCCGTTTCCACGCCCACAAGTCCGCCGCCTATGATGACTACGTTGTGACCGGTTTCCACGGCGCCGGAGAGCACGTCTTCGGCCATGACGACGATGGGCTTGTCCACGCCGGGTATGGGGGGAAGTGTCTGTCTGGCTCCGGTGGCGAGCACGACATGATCGGGGTGATGAGCGCGGATGTCGTCCGGCGAGGTGACGGTACCGGAAATCTGCGTGACGTTCAGCTCTTTCAGCTGGGTGCGCAGGTAGCGCTCGAAGAGCAGGAACGATTCCTTTTCCGGAGGTGCGGCGACGATGTCGAGCTTGCCGCCGGGTTCGGGCTTTGCGTCGCAGAGAATGACGGTATGTCCGCGCATGGCGGCCACTCTGGCGCATTCCATGCCGGCGGGACCGCCGCCAATGATGACGACGCGGCCGGGATCGGGGCTCGGTTCCACCGTTCTTTCTTCTTCAAAGGAGCAGCGTGGATTGACAAGACATTCCGCAGACTTGCCGGACATGATGCCGTCTGCGCAGCCCTGGTTGCACGCCACGCAGTAGCGAATGTCCTCCCAGCGGCCGCTTTTCATTTTCAGCACGAAATCCTCGTCGGCCAGCAGTCCGCGGCCGATGGCCACGGCGTCGGCCTTGCCCGTGGTCAGAATGTCCTTGACGAGTTCGGCGCTGTTCAGACGTCCCGCCACGATGACGGGTACGGAAAGCTCTTTTTTCAGCGTTTCGGCGTAGGGCGCGAGAAAGCCCTGCGGAATGAACATGGGCTGAATGCTGTAGGGCAGGGCGTCATAGCTGCCTGCAGAGAGGCCCACGGCGCTGACGCCGACGTCCTGCGCCATGCGGCAGATGGTGCGCACTTCATCAAAGTGCAGGCCGTCGTCGAGAAATTCATCGGCGGAAATGCGGATGCTTACCGGCACGCGTCCCGCCACTTCATTCAGCACGGCGTTGAGCACGCGCATGGGGAAGCGGCAGCGGTTTTCTAGGGAGCCGCCGAATTCGTCGGTTCTCTTGTTGCTGTGGGGAGAGAGAAAGCTGTGCAGCAGGTAGCCGTGGGCAAAGTGTACCTCCACAAGGTCGAAGCCCGCTTCAATGGCGCGGCGTGCTCCGTCGGTGAACTTGCGCACCATGTCGTCCATGTCCTGCACCGTCATGGCGCGGGGGTGGCTGTTCACTGCGGCGCAGGGCATGGCGGAGGGCGCTATGGGAGTGAGTCCGGTCACCGCCTCGGTGGCCTGTCTGCCCGCATGATAGAGCTGCGCGCCGATGCGGCCGCCGGCGTCATGGACGGCCTTGCACAGTTCGGAGAGACCGGGAAGAAAGTCGTCGGAATAGATGCCGAGCTGGGAGGGCAGGCCGGCGCCTTCGGGCGAAACGGCGATGGAACCCGTGACGATGAGTGCGACTTCCTTGCGGGCGCGTTCCTTGAAGAAGTTGATGAGCCGCTCGCTCACCATGCCGCCCTTGTGGGCCATGCCGTTTTCCATGGGGGCCATCAGAAAGCGATTCTTCAGCGTGAGATTGCCTATGCTGAGAGGAGAGAACATGTCTGTCATGGATGATCCTTGGTAAGGGGTGTCGGAAAAGATATGTTTTTCCGATGCATTTTTCGTGCCAAAACAGACGGAAAAAGGAGGCCCTTGCCGTGATGCAGAAAATTTTTTTTCGTACCGGGAAGGAAAGAGCCTTCTTGCGCGAGCTTTCCCGCCGTGCTAATCTCCGCTCGTTCTTTGCGAACGCCCCCAGACCTTCAACCCGGCCTTGCGCCCTTGTGACCCCCATGTCTGAAAATTCTGGAAAGAAAGGCAGTTCCATGTTTCGCGACTACGGCGAAGCGCTGCTGACGGCAGTGGTGCTGGCTCTTGTCATCCGAACCTTCTTGTTTCAGCCGTACACCATTCCTTCCGGCTCCATGCTGCAGACCGTGCAGATCGGCGACTACGTTCTGGTCAACAAGTTCGTGTACGGCGTGAAGATTCCCTTTACCGACAAATACCTGTTCCGCGGCGCCGATCCGCAGATAGGCGACATCATCGTGTTCAAGTATCCCGGCGACCCCAGCACCGACTACATCAAGCGCGTGGTGGGGCTTCCCGGCGACGTCATTGAAATGCGCAACAAGCAGTTCTACCGCAACGGCGAACCCGTGAAGGAAGACTACATTCAGCAGCTCTACCCCAACGTGATCGGCAGACTCGACAACATCGGCCCCGTGACCGTACCCCCGGATTCCTACTTCGTCATGGGCGACAACCGCGACAATTCCGAGGATTCCCGCGCCTGGGGCTGCGTGCCGCGCTCCTACATTCACGGCAAGGCCTGGCGCATCTACTGGTCGTGGGACGGCGACACCCATACGCCGCGTCTCGGCCGCCTCGGCCATCTTGTCAAATAGCGGGCCGAAACCTTTCCCCTTCGGGGCGACTCTCCCGGAACGCGCCGCTTCGGGAGAGCCGTTGTTTTTCTGAACAGGGCTCTCGCCCCTGAACGCTCCGGCGCGTCGCCCGCGCGGCCGCTCAGGCTGCCCGTGTCCGTTGCCGGCCTTGCAATGTCAACCTTCGGAAGGATGCTTTCGTGCAGCGAATTCCCGAACCTCTGAAAAATCTCGTGGACCAGCTCGCCCGCCTGCCCGGGCTCGGGCCCAAGTCCGCGATGCGCGCCGCCATGACTCTGCTCAAGTGGCCCGAAGCCGAAGTGCGCCGACTGGGCAAAGGCGTGTACGAGCTGCGCGACACGCTTCATCTGTGCAGCCGCTGCGGCGGCCTTTCCGATTCCGATCCGTGCCCCATTTGCGCCGATCCCGAGCGCGACGAAACCCAGCTCTGCCTTGTGGCCGAGTGGGACAGCATGCTCACCATGGAAGAGGGCAACTTCTACAAGGGGTACTACATGATTCTCGGCGGCCTTCTTGCGCCGCTCGATCACAGCCCCGCGGAGACGCTGGAAATGGATCGTCTGCGCGCCCGCCTTGCCGAAGGCCGGGTGAAGGAGCTCATTCTCGCCCTCGGAGCCACGGCCGAAGCCGAAGCCACGGCCACCTTCGTGAAGGAGCAGGTGAGCGCGCGCTTTCCCGAGGTGCGCGTCACGCGGCTTGCCCAGGGCATTCCGCTGGGTGCCGAAGTCAAATACATGGACAGGGAAACGCTGCGCCAGTCGCTGCGCTACCGTCAGGCTCTGTAGCGGCCGCAGGCCGCGCGTTTGCCGGGCGCTTCCCGGCCTCACACGAATGTCAACGTCATGGAGATGTCATGGCCTTTTATTTTGCCCCCCGCGAGGCGAGAACCACGCTGACCTGCCCCGACTGCGGAAAGCCGCTGGACATCCGCCGCACCTGTCATGAGGCGTACATGCAGTGTTCCGCCTGCCGCCGCACCTTTCCGCTCAAGCAGTTCATCAGCCAGATGGACGACGTGATGGAAGAATTCCTCGAACGGCTGTACGCCGACCGCGTGTAGCCTCTCTGCGGGAGACGCCCCTCCGGCGGCCTTCCGCCCAAGGAGCAACTATGAGCTCTCGCCGTTCTTCGTTTGCGGCATTTCAGCCGCTTGTGGACATCGCGCTGTTCGTTCTCGTCAACACGGCGCTGTTCTTTGCCGCCCGACTGGCGCTTCTCTACTTTCTTCTGCCTGACATCACCGAACGCGGGCACATTCCCGAAGCTCTCTACATAGGCCTCAAGTTCGACGCGCGCATGGCGGTGTTCATGGCGCTGCCTCTGGCCTTCTGCCTGCTCTGGCCGCGCCTTGAGCGCGCCGTTTCGCGCGAGGGAGCGTCGTTTGCGCGGAAGGTGCTCTGCCTCGTCACCGGTCTGATGGCCGCCGGAGCCATGCTCGTCTATGTGTTCGACTTCGGCTTCTTCTTCTATCTGCATCAGCACATCGACATGGGCGCGAAGGTCTTTCTGGAAGACCCCTCGGAATCCGTGCGCATGGTGTGGCAGAGCTATCCCGTGCCGCTCATCGTGGCGGCCTTCGCCGTGGCGGAAGCGCTCTACGTGTGGCTGTTTGCGCGCTTTCTGCGCTCCCACGCGGCATTCCCCATCCGTCCGAAGCATGGCGGGGAAGGCTGCACCCGCAAGTGGCGCGCCTTCATCACCACGGCCTCGCTCGTCATGCTCTTCATCGTGGGCTACGGGCAGATCAGCTCCAACCTCTTCCCCCTGCGCTGGAGCAACGCCTATTTCAGTTCGGACAAGAACATCGCCATTCTGGCCGTGAATCCCATCCAGAACCTTTACGATACCCGCAACTACGGCAAGGCGCTTCCGCCGAACATCGAGGCCACCCGCGAGGCCTGGCCCCGCATGGCCGCGTATCTGCGCGTTCCCGAAGGCGCGGAGCCGCTCACCTACGTGCGGCATTTCCCCGGCAGGGCCATGGAAAAGCGCCCGAACATCGTGATTCTCATCATGGAATCCATGTGCTGGGAGCGCACGTCCCTCGCGCCTTCCATGCCCGCTTCCCTCGGCCCGGACATTGATCCCACGCCGTTTCTCAGGGAACTGGCCCCGAAGAGCCTCTATTACCCCAATTTCTATTCGCCCACCCGCACCACGGCCCGCGCCGTGTTCACCACCATCAGCGGCGTGCCGGACGTGAACCATTCCGGCGGCACCACGTCGCGCAATCCCAAGCTGGTGGATCAGTCTTCGGTGTTCAATGAATTCGCGGGATACGAAAAGTATTACATGATAGGCGGAAACGCCAACTGGGCCAACATCCGCGGCATGCTTCAGCACAACGTGGAAGACCTGCACCTTCTGGAGGAATCGGCCTGGGAAGCCCCCAACACCGACGTGTGGGGCGTGTCCGACATCGCCATGTTCCGCGAAGCCGTGGACGTGCTCTCCGGCAGCGACAAGCCCTTCATTTCCGTGATTCAGTCGGCCTCGTTCCACCGGCCCTACACCATTCCCGACGACAACGAAGGCTACGTGTCTCCGCCCGATCCCTCGCCCGAGGCTCTGGCCTGGTACGGCTACGAAAGCGCCGAGGAATTCCGTTCCCTGCACCTTTCCGATCACGCCCTGCGCCGCTTCTTCGACAAGGCCTCGAAGCAGCCGTGGTTCAACGACACCGTGTTCGTCATCATGGGCGATCACGGCCTGAACAACAATTCCACCAACATCACGCCCGCCGTGCGCGCGTGCAATCTTCAGGCGTGGCATATTCCGCTGCTCATCTACGCGCCGGGCGGTCAGGTGAAGCCGGGCGTGAATCCGGCTCCGCACATTCAGCCGGACGTTCTGCCTTCCATGGCGGCGCTGGCCGGTCTGGACTTCTACACCAACACGCTGGGCCGCAATCTCTTCGACCCCGCCAACGACGCCGACGCCGTGGCCTTCATCAGCGATACCGACAGCGTTCACTACCTGCTGGAAGACGGCTACGTGTACGCCGTGCGTCCGAAGGGCGACGCCCTGTACCGTCTGGACGAGCGCACGCCCGACAACAACGCCCGCGATCTGCGGGCCGAGGAACCGGAAAGGGCGGCGTCCATGCGGCAGAAGCTCATGGATTTCTACTACACGTCGCAGTACCTCCTGCACAACAACGGCAAGGATCGCATTGCGGCCGCGCGCGCCGCGGCAAAGGACGCGGGAAAATAAGCCATGAAGACCGTGACCATTCATACCGACGGTTCCTGCCTCGGCAATCCCGGCCCGGGCGGCTGGGCCGCCGTGCTGACGTGCGAGGGCGCGAAGGGCCCGGCCAGACGCGAAATGAGCGGCGGCTTTGCCCGCACCACGAACAACCGCATGGAGATTCTGGCCGTGCTGGAGGCGCTCGGCGCGCTTCGCGAGCCCTGCGTGGTCGAGCTCTACACCGATTCGCAGTACGTGGCCAAGGCCATCAAGGACCGCTGGCTGGCGGGCTGGCTGCGCAACAACTGGCTGACTTCGGCCAAGAAGCCGGTGAAGAACCAGGACCTTTGGAAGCGCATGCCCGAGCTTCTTTCCCGGCACGAGGTTCGCTTTCACTGGCTCAAGGGCCATGCTGGGCACGCGGAAAACGAGCGCTGCGACGAGCTGGCCCGAACGGAGGCTTCCCGGAAGGATCTGCCCGAGGACGTGGGCTTTTCCGACTAGCGTTTGACCTGCGGAAGCGGTGAGCACCGCTTTCGTTGCGGGCGACCGCCTTTGATGACGGTCATGCGGCCCGCGGATGCGCGGGGCGCACTATCGCTCCCGCAGATGCTCAGCAATGAGATAAATTCGACCCGCAGACGCGCGGGGCGCACGCCGGGCCCGCCGGGCTCATGGCCGTCCGGGAGGTTTCTGCGGGTCGGCGTTTCGATTCCGCAAAGCGAGCCCGTCCGGCGCTTTTGAACGTGCCCGTGCGTTCCGGCCTTGCGCAGGCAGGATTTGACGCGCGGCTTTGCTGTGCCGCGCACAAGATTCCCTCACGTTCCCCGCAGAGGCGTTGCGGCCAAGCTTTACCCGCGTACAGCAGCGCGCCGGAAGGCGGAAGTGAGGGCGTTGCTCTTTGGAGCGGCGTTGATGAATGCCTTGCCGCGGCGGACGCAGAAGAAGTTGCGTTCGCCGCGGCTTTCTTGCGCCCGCCGCCTTCGGAGCGGAAGAGGCCGCGGGCGGCTTCTCCAAGGCTCTTGCGCGTGCTTTTTGCCAAAAGAAATGTGGAAAAAAAGAGGGTTGCGCCCTCGTCTTGTCCTGCCGGACATCCTGTGTTAGACTTGTGCCGTTATGACCCGACGTGAATGGAAAATACGCGCGACGGCCCGCCTTGCCGGCACGGAAGCTCCGGCAACGGTAGCCGCTCTTCTGCTTTGTCATGTGCTCGGCATAGACAAGGTGGCGCTTGTGGCCCATTCCGAAGAAGAGGTGCCGGCCGACGCGGAGCGTCGGCTTGAAGCGCTTCTGGCGCGCCGTCTGGCCGGAGAGCCCGCGGCCTACCTGATCGGCCGCCGCGAATTTTACGGTCGCGATTTCTTTGTAGATTCCGGCACCCTCATTCCCCGCCCCGAAACGGAGCATCTTGTGGACGCGGCGCTGGAGTTTTTCGGCGATCGGCAGGACGTGCGCTTTCTTGACCTCGGCACGGGCAGCGGCTGCATCGCCGTGACGCTGGCCGCGGAGAGGCCGACATGGCGCGGCGCGGCCGTGGATATTTCGTCCGCCGCGCTGAAGACGGCCCGAAAAAACGCCGAAGCAAACGGCACAGCCGACGCCGTCACCTTCATTGAGGCCGATTTCACCGGGCCTTTGCCCTTTGCCTGCGGCAGTTTTGATCTTGTCGTCAGCAATCCCCCCTATGTGAGTGAAGAAGAATACGCCGGACTCGATCCCGGCGTCAGGAATTTTGAGCCGCGCTCCGCGCTGGTGCCCGGGCCTTCGGGTCTGGAACATCCCCGCGCGGTGGAAGCGGCGGCCCGCGCCCTGCTGAAGGAAGGCGGCCTGCTGCTCATGGAGCATGGATGCCTTCAGGGCGATGCGTGCCGGGCGTTGTGTTCGGACGCGTACTGGAAGGATATGCGCACGGGACGCGACCTCGCCGGAAAGGACAGATTCCTTTTTGCGGTGAGGCGTTCGTGCGCGTAAACCCCCGGTTGACCGGGGAAAGCCGCGGCGGAATGTTCCGCCGGGCGCTCAGGAGATCGTCATGCCCCAGACCACTCTTGGCGGCACTGTCACCTGCAGGGGAATTTCCCTGCATTCCGGCCATGAAGTCAGCGTGGAGTTCCGTCCTGCTGCGGAAAATTCGGGTATTGTTTTTCATATTCATTCCGACGACGGCGTGCATCTGCTTTCGCCCCGTCCGGAAGCCGTGAGCACCACGGAACTGGCCACCACCATCAGCGACGGCAAGGTCAGCGTGGCCACCATCGAACACGTGCTCGCCGCCCTGAACGGCCTTGCCGTGGACAACGTGGAAGTTCACGTCTTCGGCGGCGAAGCTCCCATTCTCGACGGTTCGGCGATGGTGGTGGTGGATTCTCTGCTCAGCGTCGGCCTTCGTTCTCAGAACGCGCCCCGTCGCGTGGCGCGTGTGGCGCGCGAGTTCTCGCTGGAAAAGGACGGAAAATCCATTGTTGCGCGTCCCTTCGACGGCTTTTACGTGGACTACACCATCCGTTTCCCGCATCCGGTCATCGGGGAGGAACACTTTGCGCTGAACGTCACGCCGGAATCCTTTGAAAAGGAAGTGGCGTCCGCCCGCACCTTCGGCTTCCTCAAGGAAGTGGAATACCTGCACAGCCGCGGCCTTGCGCGCGGAGGCTCGCTGCAGAACGTGGTCGTGGTGGGCGATGAAGGCGTCATCAACAAGGAAGGGCTGCGTTTCCCCGACGAATTCGTGCGTCACAAGATGCTGGATTTCATCGGCGACATGGCCATGCTCGGCACGCCGCTGCAGGGAGCCTTTACGGTGTCCTGCTCCGGTCACGGTCACAACAACGCCTTTTTGCGGGAGCTCGTGCGCGGCGAGGGCCTGCTGGAATACGTGAATCTTTAGCCTGATGCCGGAAGACGAGTCGCGCGTTTTCCGGCGGCCTGAACAGGCGCGGTCTGCCGGAAGATTCGTCGGACGCCGCGCCGGAGAACCGGCGTTTTCTTTGCCGGAAGCGTAAAAAGAAGGGGGAGCGATGAGAGTCGCTTCCCCTTTTGTGTGCTTTTGTGGAATGTCTGAGAAAATGCGCCGGAACAAAAGAGACTGCGCAGCGCCTTCCGCAAACGCTGCGTTGCGGCCCGGTCGGGGCTGCTTCGGCGGGTGGCGCGTCGGCGGTCGGCCCGAAAGATGCCCCGCGGGACGCGCGTGCCCGCATCATGCCCCCGCCGACAGGGGAAATGCGGAGCGTCCTGCCCGCGCTGCGCCGAATCCTAGGCCCGGCCCTTGAGTTCCGCGTTCAGCAGATACAGACTCCGGGCATCGTCGCCGAAAAGATCGAACTTGGCAATGAGATCGCCGGTCTGCTTTTCTTCCTCGCCCTGTTCGGCAATGAACCATTCCAGAAACTGACAGGTGCGGAAATCGTCGGCGTCGCGCGCTTCGCGGTAAAGATCGTGAATGAGCGACGTGATGTACTGCTCGTGCCTGAGCGTGGCTTCCAGGGGCTCGCGGTTGTTCTGAAAGTCCGTGACCGGCCCGGCGATGGCGGCAAATTCCACGTCCACCCTGTTGTCCTGAAGATAGTTCAGAATTTTGATGGCGTGCCCCTGTTCTTCCTGCGACTGCCGGGCGAACCAGTGACTGAAGCCGTCCAGACTCCGGCCCTGATAGAATCCGGCAATGGCCAGATAAAAATAGGCGGAGTAGAGTTCCTTGTTGATCTGATCCTTCAGCAGCGCTTCCACCTGTGCGTCCATGACGGTTCTCCTTGGTTGAAAGGCGGCGCGGAACTGCACCGTCTTATGACAAAGCGTAGTGTCTTTTCAGGGAGTTGTCATGACTGAGAGCAAAAAAACTCATGTCGCGGCGTCGTAGCGTGCAGGTTGCGTGAAGCGCGCCGAGGGCGGATCATGCGTTCGGCCGCAGAGGTCCGTAATACCACGAGGCCGTGGCTCCGCCGTCCGCCAGAAAATCCGCGCCCGTGATGAAGGAGCCCCGGTCGCTCAAAAGCAGTTCCGCCAGATTGGCTATTTCATCCGGCGTGCCGGGGCGTCCGGCCGGACAACGGGCAAACATGTCCTTGTAGAAGGCTCCGCGCGGCCCGTTGAATTCGTCTATGGCAAGCGGCGTGACTATGATGCCGGGAGAGATGGAGTTGATGCGCGCTCCGCGTCTGCCCCAGGCGACGGCTTCCGCCATGACCCGCTTCACATTGCAGCGCTTGGCGAGCTGATAGGCGTGCAGGGTGTCGCGGATGTTTTCGGGACGCAGCACGTCAAGTTCGAGCAGTTTGTCCGCAGGCGTGAGGGCCAGCGCTTCATCGACGTCTGCGCCGAGCGCGGGCAGCCGATGCCCGGACTGGCTGGATATGGTGACCCCTGCGCCGCCAGGAGCAATGATTTTGCCCGTCTCTTCAAGCAGCATGGCCGTGCCGTACAGATCCACGGCGAGGATGGTTTCCACGGAAGCCTGACTCGGCGACACGCCGGCCGCGTTCACAAGCATGGTCACCGGGCCGAGTCGCTGCGCCTTGTCGAGCAGTGCGAGCACGGAGTCGCGGGAGGAGAGATCCGCCTCTTCCGCCGTGGCGTTGAAGCCTGCGTTCCGCATGACGCAGGCGGCCTCTTCGGCGTACTCCCGTTTTTTGTCGGCAATGACGATGCTTTTGCCGCTGCCTGTGCGTCTGGCTATGGCTAGACCTATCTGACCGGCTCCGAAGAGTATCATGACGTTGTTCATGGAAAACTCCTTGTGATATTGAGTGTTCCTACGGTATAGGCGCGCGGAGGCGAAAAACATAGACTCGATACTGCCGCATTCTTGCCGTATTCTCTCTTTTCCTGCCGTGTTTCCGCGTGCTGAAGCCCCTTGCGTTGTCGCCCTTTGACGCGTCGGCCGATAAGGCATACACCTGAACTTTATTTTCCTCGGAACGGGGTTCGCTGAACGTTTTCGCGTTGCGGATTCCGGCGAACTTCCGTCGCGAGACGGAAAGGCGCGGCCGAACAACGCCTCAATCAAGGGCAGGTGCGACATATGGCGCTTTTTACTGGACTTCCCGCATCCAAAAAACACGTGCTTCTTTTCATGGCCATGCTCAATTTCGGCTCCACCGTGGCCATGCAGGGCTGGACCATGCTGTACAACAACTTCGTGGTCAACTATGCCGGGCTCACGCCCGCGCAGAGCGGTCTTGTGCAGGGTTTGCGGGAACTGCCCGGCCTTCTGGGCGTCACGCTCATCTTTTTTCTGTTCTTCATCAAGGAACACCGTCTGGCGGCCCTTTCCGTCATGGCCGCGGGCCTCGGCACCATGCTCACCGGATTTTTCCCGTCCTTCGTGCCCATCATCTTCACCAGCATGCTCATGTCCTTCGGCTTCCACTACTTTGAAGCCCTGAACAATTCCCTGGCCATTCAGCACTTCGATCTTAAGCAGACGCCCATCGTCATGGGACGGCTGCGCGGCCTGGTGGCGGGCGGCAGTCTCATGATTTCCGTGTTCGTGTTTCTCTTTTCCGAAAAGCTGAGCTTTGTCTGGCTGTTCTTCGTGCCCGGAGCCGTGGGCCTCGCGCTCGGATTCTTCGGCCTCGTGCATCCGCTCACGGGCAGCCGTCCGCCGAAGCAGCGCAAGAGAATGCTGCCTCAGAAGCGCTACTGGCTGTTCTACGTGCTCAACCTGCTCATGGGCGGCCGCCGCATCGTGTTTTCCGTGTTCGCCGTGTTTCTCATGGTGGAGCAGTTCGGCTTTTCCGTGCGCAGCGTGTCGCTCATGTTCATGTTCAACTATGCCGTGAACTGGATGTTCAATCCCATGGTGGGCAAGATCATCAACCGTCTCGGCGAGCGGCGGCTCATGACCATTGAGTACATTTCGGCCTTCGTCATTTTCCTCGGCTACGCCTGCACGAAGAACGAATACCTCATCGTGCTGCTGTACGTGTTCGACAGCCTCACCTTCAACTTTTCCATTGCGGTGCGCACCTTCTTCCAGAAGATCGCCTTCCCCGAAGACGCCGCGCCCAACATGGCCATAGCCCAGACCATCAACCATATTCCCGCCGTGACCATTCCCGCCCTGGGCGGATGGATGTGGACGAGCTGGGGATACCAGTCGGTGTTTCTCTTCGGCGCCGGACTTACGGTGATGTCCCTGCTGCTCGCGCAGCTTGTGGACAGGGAAATCCGCATGAAAAACACACAGAGCAGAGGATAGCTATGAACAAGGAATTCTGGTCCATGGCGACGGGACGCACGCCCGCCGACTTCCGCATCGACAACGTGCGCATCGTGGACGTGTTCAGCGGAGAAATCCGGGAAGGCTCCGTGAGCGTGGGGCAGGGGCGCATACTCGGCTTCGGCGCGCTGGAGGCCCGCGAAGTGGTGGACGGCAGGGGAGCCTTCCTTCTGCCCGGATTCATCGACGGTCACGTACACATTGAATCGTCCATGCTGTGCCCCGCGCGCTTTGCCGCGCTCGTGCTGCCGTTCGGCACCACCACCGTGATGGCCGATCCGCATGAGATAGCCAACGTCAAGGGCATGGAGGGCATACGCTACATGCTGGAGGCTTCGCGCGAGCTGCCGCTCGACGTGCGCGTCATGCTGCCTTCGTGCGTGCCCGCGCTGCCCGTGGAGGACGCCGGAGCCATGCTTCGCGCGGGCGACATTGCGCCTCTGCTTGCCGACGACAAGGTGGGCGGCCTTGCCGAAATGATGAACGTGCCCGGCCTTGTGGCCGGCGACGACGATGTTTTGGACAAGCTTGAGCGCACGCTGGCCGCGGGCAAGGTGATAGACGGGCATTCGCCCATGGTGTCGAAGGAAACGCTCGACGTGTGCGCGGCGCTCGGCGTGAGCACCGATCACGAATGCACCACCGTGGAGGAAATGGAGGAACGCATTGCGCGCGGCATGTACGTGCTGCTGCGCGAGGGCTCGGCCTCGCGCGATCTTCTGCATCTTCTGCCGGGGCTCACGCCTGCCAATCAGCGCCGTTGCCTGTTCTGCACCGACGACAGACAGCCTTCCGACATCATCGAGCGCGGGCACATCGTCAACAACGTGCGCATGGCGGTGCGCTTCGGACTGGATCCCGTGAGCGCGGTGCGCATGGCCACGCTGAACGCGGCTGAATGCTACGGCCTGCGCGACCGCGGCGGCATTGCCCCGGGGCGTCGCGCGGATCTCGTGCTGGTGGAGGATTTGAAGGATTTTCGCGTGATTTCCTGCTGGGCGGGCGGCGAGCTTGTGGCGCAAAACGGCAGCATGCTGCGTTCGCTGCCCATGCGCGACCCCGGCGATCTGTGCGCCAGCGTGTCCGTGGCTCCGCTGCCCGAGCGTCCGTTTTCCGTGTGCGTGCCGTCGGGCCGGGCGCGGGTCATCGGTCTGCGTCCGCACTCCCTCATTACGGAGTGCCTGCTGCGTTCGGTGGAAACGGGCCCGGACGGCGAGGTGGAGCTTGCCCGCAATCCGGGACTTCTCAAGATAGCCGTGCTGGAGCGTCATCACGCCACGGGCAAGATGGGCGTGGGCCTTCTCGACGGCCGCTACGGCCTCAGAAACGGCGCAATCGCCACCACCATTGCCCATGATTCGCACAACATCGTGGTGGCCGGCGACAGCGAATCCGACATGCTGGCCGCCGTGCGGGAAGTGGAACGCCTGCAGGGCGGCATAGTCATGGTTTCGGAAGGGCGCGTGCTGGCGGCACTGCCGCTGCCCGTGGGCGGCCTCATGAGCGAGCGCCCGGCCGCGGAAGTGTCCGCGAAGCTGAACGAGCTGCTCGAACTGGCGTCGTCCCATTATCACATCTGGGAAGGCGCGGACGCATTCATGACGCTCAGCTTCCTGGCGCTGCCGGTCATTCCGAGCATCAAGCTCACGGCCCGCGGCCTGTTCGACGTGGAGAGATTCGCGTTTGTGGACGTGGACGCCGCGCGCTAGGCGAGGTCGTTGTTTTTCGCGGGCGAAGGCTTCGCGGAGGAAAAAAAGCCCGGGGATCCGCAGGGATCGCCGGGCTTTTTGTGTGATTGCGTGATGCGCGCGCCTGATGAAGCCTTCCAGAAGGCGGAGCCTTCGTGAGACGGCGAGCGGCGCTGCCGCCGCGCGAGCCCGTCTGCTTCTTGCAGAAAGGCCCTGCGGCTGCCGGGGACTACTTCAGCACGGGCATGGGGCCGAAGCAGGATTCGTAACGGGCCTGAAATTCTTCCGGCGTGAAGGAGTGCAGCTGGGTGCCGTACTGTTCCACGCAGAAGCTGGCCGTCACCGTGCCGAGTCTGGCCGAGAAGGCCATGCCCATGCCGCTGTGCAGGCCCTTGAGCAGACCGGCGCGGTAGGCGTCGCCCGCGCCCGTGGGATCGGACACGTGCTCGACGGGCACGGCGGGAATGTCGTAGGGGCGGGCGTCCTTGTGCAGGATCACGGAGCCCTTGCCGCCGAAGGTCACGATGAGAAATTCCACGCGGTCGAGAAGGGCGTCGCGGCTGAGGCCCGTCATCTTTTCGATGCGGTCGATTTCATAGTCGTTGCCGATGAGCACATGCGCGCCGGTGAGGCCGGAGGCGAGCTGATCGCCGCCGAGCACCGTGATCTGCTGGCCGGGATCAAAAATGTAGGGAATGCCGTGTTCTCTGTAGAACGCGGGCAGGTTCACCATGTCGTCCACGTTGCCGGGTGCCACGAGGCCCCAGTCGCCCTGATGCACGACGGGCGTTTTTTCCGGAAACACGGCGGTCTTCATGGCCGAGGGCGAAAAGGCGTTGATCTGGTTGCTGCTTCTGTCGGTCATGATGTAGCAGCAGGCGGTGAAGTCGCCGTCGTCGACCTTCACGCCGGCGAGGTCTATGCCCATGTCGGCGAGGCGGCGACCGTAGTCGGCAAAGTCCTTGCCCACGGCGCCGTAGATTACGGAACGCTCGTTCAGCAGCGCCAGGGAATAGGCCACGTTGCCCGCCGTGCCGCCCATTTTTTCCTCAAGGCGGTCGATGGGAAAGGACACGTTCAGAAAGTGCAGCTTTTCGGGAAGAATATGGTCTTCAAAGTGACCGGGAAAGGTCATGATGCGGTCAAAGGCGAGGGAACCGGAAACGTGGATCATGCAGGACTCCGTTGGGTAGATTCACATGCCGCCGGGCATGGTTGTTTTCTTTTGGTTTTAACGGCAGTGCGGGGGATTTGACAAGTATGCTCTGCGCAGGGAGCATGGGGCTTTCTTGCCCGCCGGGCGATATTGTGGCAGAAAGAGGGCATTGATTCCCGAGTCCGCACCGCAGGGTGGCGGACGTTTTCCGCGCCGCGGCGCAAAAAGAACGCGCATGCCGCGCCGCATGCCGTCGTCCGCCCCGGAGGCGGAGCAGGGAACAGTTCAGGCGCGGAGGATTTCGATGAAAGCAACGGAAAAGACAAATCGCGCCATGGCCGTGCTGGCGCGCCTCAAAAAGCGCTATCCCGAGCCGGAAACCATGCTCGATCACAAAAATCCCTGGGAGCTGCTCGTGGCCACGGTGCTGGCCGCCCAGTGTACCGACGCCCGCGTGAACACCATCACGCCGGAACTGTTCCGCCGCTGGCCCGATCCCGCGGCGCTGGCGCGCGCCCCGCAGGAAGAGCTCGAAGACGTGATACATGCGGCGGGCTTTTATCACAGCAAGGCGAAAAATCTCATCGGCGCGGCAAAGCGCGTCGTCGAGGCTTACGGCGGCGAAGTGCCGCACACCCTGGAAGAGCTCGTCACCCTGCCCGGCGTGGCGAGGAAAACCGCCAACGTGGTGCTCTGGGGCGGGTTCGGCATCAACGAGGGGCTTGCCGTGGACACGCACGTGAAGCGCCTGTCCTTCAGGCTCGGGCTCACGAAGAACACCGAGCCTGTGAAGATAGAGCAGGATCTCATCAAGATTTTTCCCCGCGAAGAGTGGGGGGACGTGAATCACCGGCTGGTCTGGTTCGGCCGCGACGTGTGCGACGCGCGCCGTCCTGCCTGCTCCGAGTGCGAACTTTACGATCTGTGCCCGCGCAAGGGCGTGAAAACGCCGCCCGAACCGCCCGTGCGGAAAAAATAACCGACATTAACCGCAAATAACGGACGCGGCCCTGCGCCCCGATTCGTTCATCAAAGAAGGTTGTAGCTCATGAACAAGCGTTATGCCTGCCTGGCCCTGGCGGCCTGTCTTTCTCTTGCCGCGGGGTGTGCCCCCCAGAACAGCCGCCTGGTGGAGGCTCTGGACGGCGGGCAGTTTGTGGCCATGTCCCGGGCCATGCGTCCGGTGATGCTGAAGAAGAACATTGTCGATGACAAGGGCGACTGGTATTCGCCCATGTTTTCCTCCCGTCCCGCCGACGCGGGAAAGACGCTGGTGGACAGACTCTCTCCGGCGTTCCGTTTCCCGGGTTCGCATCTGGCCGTGGCGCCCACGTTCCGGGCCATGCTCACGCCCGACGCCAGGGTAAAGTATCAGGACAACAAGGCCGTCATCGAGCAGGGCATGAACCGCGTGAGTCTGGAACTTGTGGCCGTGACCGACTGGAACAACGACGGCGTGGACGACTGGCTGGTGAACTGCCGCACCGGCTACACCGACACGCCGCAGCGCTTCCGGGAATACTATCTCGTCATCATCAATCTCACGACGCCCGTGCTCAAGCCGTACGTGCTCATGGTGCTCGACCACGTGTACAGCCGGGTGACCGTGCGCAACGACGCTTCCGGCGGCGAACTCGTGGAGACCAACGTCATGGAATTTCTCCAGGGACAGTCCACCATGACGGAAGCGGCGGACAGCCGTACCGTGCATCGCAAGCTGGAGGAAGGCTCTTCGCTCCGGCAGACGTCGCTGAGCCATTGACGGAAGCGGAGGCCGCATGCCCGATTCCTGCGTCGTATTTGCCAGAAAAGCGCGCCTCAGGGCCTTGTGGCGGCCTTTGCTGCTGCTTGCGGTCATGGCGGCCCTGGTCTGGTGGTTTGTTGACGCCGCCTCGGAACAGTACCGCTGGCAGTGGTATCGGGTGTGGCGCTACGTCGGCGTGTGGGAAGACGGATCGTTCACGCCGGGCGTGCTCACGCAGGCTCTCGGCGTGACGCTGGAACTGACGCTGGTCAGTCTGGCGCTGGCTCTCCTGTGGGGCGCCGCGCTGGCCGCCATGCGTCTTTCCGCTTCGCCTGCGGCGCGCACGTTCTCCGGCATGGCGCTGGGCGTTTTGCGCAACACGCCGCTGCTCATGCAGCTTTTCATGGTGTACTTCGTGGCGGCTCCCGCGCTCGGCATGGGGCCGTTTGCGGCGGCGGTGCTCTCCCTCGGTCTCTTCGAGGGCGCGTACATTGCGGAAATCTTCCGCGCCGGCGTCATGGGAGTGCCCCGCGGTCAGTGGGAAGCCGCCCTGAGCCTCGGCATGCCCGTGGGCATGGCGGCAAGGCTGGTCGTGATTCCGCAGGCCGTCAGGCAGGGACTGCCCGCGCTGGCCGGACAACTTGTTTCGCTCATCAAAGATACTTCCCTGGTGAGCGCCATTGCCGTGGCGGATCTGACCATGCGCACCCGCGTGGTCATTACCGACACCTTTCTGAGCTTTGAACTCTGGCTGCTTGCTGCGGCCGTCTATCTCGTTCTCACCTCGCTGGTCAGCATTCCTGCCCGGCTTCTGGAACGAAAGGAGCACTCATGAAACATCTGTTCATCGCCTTTCTGCTGGCTCTCGGTCTGTCGTTCTGTCTGCCTTCCTCGGGCAGTGCGGCTCCTCGCGATTCCGTCATTGAAAAGGTCGTGCAGCGCGGCACGCTGCGCGTGGGCTTTTCCTCGTTCGTGCCGTGGGCCATGCAGGACAAGGAAGGCAAGTACATCGGCTTTGAAATCGACGTGGCCGAGCGTCTGGCTTCCGATCTCGGGGTCAAGCTGCAGCTTGTGCCCACCAGCTGGGACGGCATCATTCCTGCGCTGCTTTCCGGCAAGTTCGACGTCATCATCGGCAGCATGAGCATCACGCCGCAGCGCCTTCTGTCCGTGAACTTCTCCATTCCCTACGATCACGCCTACGTGGATCTTACCCTCAACAAGGAAAAGTCCGGCGACATCAACCGGCTTGAGGACCTGAACCGGGAAGGCGTCGTCATTGCCGTGCGCACTGGCACCACGGCGGCCGCGGCTGCAACGAAGCTGTTCCCGAAGGCGACGCTGCGCATGTTCAACGACGAGGCTCCGGCGGTGGAGGAAGTGCTTTCCGGCCGGGCGCACGCCTTTGTTTCCAGCGCGCCGCTGCCCGCCATGGAAACGCTGAAGCACGGCGACACGCTGGTGCAGAAGTTTGAAACTGGCCTTGCCATGCAGCCCGTGGCCTTTGCCGTGCCCAAGGGCGATTTCGACACCCTCAACGTGTTCGACGGCTGGATCCGCCTTGTGGAAGAGGAAGGCTGGCTGCAGGAACGCCGCGATTACTGGTTCAAGTCCGACGCATGGCAGAGCAGGCTCAACTGAACCGCATTCCCGGGCATTGCGGGGCCCGCAGCTGGCGTGAGCTGAATTCGTGGGACGCCGTGCTTGTGCTCGCCGCCGTTTTTCTGGCAGCGGCGTTCTGCTGGCGTTCCGCGAGCGTGACGCAGCACGACTGGAACTGGAGCGCGCTGTGGCCGTATCTTGTGTCGTGCGACGCTTCCGGCGCGTGGCAGGCGGGCATGCTGCTCAAGGGGCTTTTCGGCACGCTCCGGCTGGGCTTCTGGTCGCTTTTCGTCGCGCTTGTCTCCGGCGGCCTTGTGGGAGCGCTTTCCGCCAGGCAGCGGGGCTTTGCGGCCTGGCCCGCCACGCTCTACATTACCGTGCTCCGCAACACGCCGCCGCTGGTGCTGCTGTTTCTGGTGTATTTTTTTGCCGGATCCTTTTTCACGGAACCCTTTCTGCGCGTGGAAGACGCCGTGGCTTCGCTGCCCGCATGGGCGCAGCAGACCTGCGCCGCCCTGTTCGCCCCGGCGGGGCAGATGGACCGCATGGCGGCGGCCGTGCTCACGCTGGGGCTGTATTCGGGCGCGTACGTGGCGGAAATAGTGCGCGGCGCGCTGGAAGCCGTGGACGAAACGCAGTGGGACGCCTCGGCCTCGCTCGGCATGAACGCGTGGCAGCAGCTGCGCTGGGTCATTGCGCCGCAGGCCTTCCGCATCATGGCTCCGCCGCTCACGGGGCAATGCATTTCCGTGTTCAAGGAAACGGCGCTGGCGTCGGCCATTTCCCTGCCCGAGCTCACGTTTCAGAGCCTTGAGGTCATGGCCGTTTCCCGCATGACCTTTGAACTCTGGATCGTCACCGCAGCCCTGTACCTTGGCGTGTCCTGCTTCTGGGCGTGGCTCGGCCGCCGCATGGAGCGGCGGGAATTCTGACGCCGAGGCACTTCCGTCGACCGATCCTAGAGGGGCTGGACGCCGCTTTTTGCAGCTCGTTACCTTCTCTTTCCTATCCATCTTTGAAAAAGCGTCCGGACGGAATCGCCCGGACGCTTTTTTAGACTTTCGATATCTGCGGAAGCAAAAGCGGCCCGCATTTTTTAGACTTTCGACACGAAAACTGAGGCAGCCGAAACAGAACGCCGCCCGTGTTGCGGGAACCTCTGCCTTTTTGCTTACAGTGCCCTCAACGCCTTGGACTTGCCGCCCGAGCTCCCCAGCCCGAACAGGCACTGCCGAGCACTCTCATTGCCGCTTACGCCCTGACTGACAGAACTCCCCGTTGCCCCGATAAAAGTTTTCGGAAAGAGGATGGGGGTGCGGGGGAAGGAGGAAAGCCCTTTTTCAAAAGGGTTTCCTCCTTCCCCCGCTCATCTCCCCTACTTCCTGCATTCCTCAACAAAGTTTTTTGCCCAGTGGGGGACGGCGGGAGCGAAAAGGTGCGTCCAGCAGGCAAAGGTGCGGCGAACGAGCAGACCGTCGCAGTGCGTGCCGTGTTCTTCGTACATGCCCGTGCCCGGGGACAGGGTGAGGCAGCAGGACGGACGCCGGTTATCGGGCCATTCGCAGCGGGAGTAATGGAATTCGTGTCCGCGCCACACGCTGCCCAGCGGGTGAAAGGGATTCTCCGCAACTACGCGGGCCGTGACGTAGCCGAGACCCTGCGGGCGGCGGTAGAAGCGGGGCTGCGCGGGCAGAAGGCCTGCCATGGGATGTTCGCCGTCGTCGAGAAGAAGAGCGCGGCACAGCAGCATGAAGCCGCCGCATTCGGCGTAGATGGGCCGATTTGCCAGCGACAGCGCTCGGATCTCTTTGAGATGGGGCGAGGCGCTGATGGCGTCGGCAAACAGTTCCGGGTATCCGCCGCCGAGGTAGAGTCCGTCGAGCTGCGGCCAGGGGGCGTCGTCAAAGAGATCCAAGCGGACAAGGTCGGCACCCGCGTCGCGCAGCGCCTCAAGATTCTCTTCGTAGTAGAACCACATGGCTCTGTCCTGCACATAGCCTATGCGGGGGCGTTCGGCGGGAACGCTCACCGGAGCGTCGTCTTCGGTAACGTCGGGAATCGGCGGCGCGGTGCGCGCAAGGGAGAGAAAAACGCCCACATCGGTGTGTTCTTCCAGCGTGTCGGCCAACTTGTCGAGCACGGCGTGAACGGACGTGTCGGTCGTGTTCAGGGAAAGGCCCATGTGCCTCTCCGGCAGGGGATTGCTGCCGAGGCGGGGAAGAATGCCGAGCACGGGAATGTCGGTATAGCTTTCGATGGCCCGGCGCAGCATGGAGCCGTGACGCTCTCCGGCCACGTTGTTCAGAATGACGCCCGCAAGGTGCAGATCCTTCTCGAAATTCGCCATGCCGGAGACGATGGCCGCCGCGGTGCGGGTCATTTTGGCGCAGTTCATGGTGAGCACCACGGGGGCCTTCAGAAGACGCGCCACATGCGCCGTGGAGCAGGAGCCCTGAAGATCGCGACCGTCGAACAGGCCGCGGTTGCCCTCAATGACGGCGATGTCGGGCCTGCGCCGGGCGCAGACGCGGCAGAACTGACGTTCGAGGGCCTCGTCGCTCAGAAAGTACGGGTCAAGGCAGGCGGCAGGTTGTCCCGCGGCCAGGGAGAGCCAGGCGTAGTCGATGTAGTCCGGCCCTTTTTTGCAGGGCTGCACGGAGAGTCCCCGCCGGGTGAAGAGGCGGGAGAGCCCGAGAGAAACCAGAGTTTTGCCGCTTCCGCCGGAGAGTCCGGAAATGACGAGTCGAGGCTGCTGCATGGGAAGAAAAGGAAAAAAGGTAAGGAAAAAGGGGAAGATCCCGAAAGATCTTCCCCTTGAAGTTCCAGCTTGCTGGAAAGGTGCCGGGGCCGCCTAGAAAACGGCCCGTCGGAATCCCGCCGAGGCGGGGGCGATATTATTCGCCTTCTTCAGTGGCACCCTGCTTGCCGGCGCCCTTGAGGCCGTACATGGTGGTGGAACCGGAGGACCAGTAAGCCACCTTTTCGTCGTCCACCAGAGCGGTGAGGACGTTCTTGACCTTGCGGGGGCTGGCGCCGGGGAACAGTTCGAGGAACTGGTTGAAGTAGAACTTGGTCTTGGCGCCGGGCTTGCTGGTCTTTTCGACGAGCCAGTTGTACACCAGGGCCTTGTCTTCTTCGGTCACGCCGGCGCTGGCAGCTTCAGCGTGGGCTTCGGCGCCCTTGTAGGCTTCGGCGGCCAGTTCAGAGAACTTGAACTGGGTGGACTGACGCCAGCTGAAGTAGGCCTGTTCGCGGAAGTCGTCGATGAGCTGGGGGGTGAATTCCAGATCGGTGAGTTCGAAGAACTTTTCCCAACCGATGCGTTCAGCCCAGTCGCCCAGACGTTCGTACTTGTGAGCGTTCTCGGCGTAGACGTCGAGGATGCGCTTCACAGTGGCGCACAGCGTGGGCCAGCGGGGCGGTTCGTTTTCGATGTAGGAAACGACGACCTTGGAGAACTTGGGACGGCTGATGCGGTTGGAGATCTTGCCGCCGACCATGATGATCACACCGTCGCCTTCGCCGTCGGAGATGGGCAGGGCGGGGCACATGGTGTAGCAGTTGCCGCAGTACATGCAGCGTTCCTGCTTGATGGCCACGGTATTGATCTTCTTGCCGTTGAAGTCTTCCTTGGCGGGACGCACGGCGGCCACGGGGCAGGCGGCGACGGCCAGAGGAATTTCGCAGAGCTGATCAACCCATTCCTGGTCGATCATCGGGGGCTTGCGATGGATGCCCACGATGCCGATGTCGGACACGTGCACGGCGCCGCACATGTTGAGGCAGCAGGCCAGGGAGATGCGCACGGGGGCGGGCAGACGATGGTTCTGGAAGTCGGAGAACACGGTGTCCATCAGAGCCTTCACCGGGCCGGAGGCGTCGGTGGCGGGGGTGTGGCAGTGCAGCCAGCCCTGCGTGTGGATGATGTTGGTGACGCCGGCGCCGGTGCCGCCGATGGGGAACTTGTAGGAACCGGCAGCGAACTTGCGGGAAGCCAGGTCTTCCTTGAGGGCCTTGAGGGTTTCAAGGTCGGTGACCATGAATTCCACGTTGGAACGGGTGGTCCAGCGAACGTGACCGCCGCAGTACTTGTCGGCGATTTCGCAGATTTCGCGGATGTGCACGGTGGTCATGGTACGGGCGCCGCCGCAGCGGACGGTGTACACCTTGTCGCCGCTTTCGGCCACATGCATGAGCACGCCGGGTTCCAGGATTTCGTGGTACAGCCACTTGCCGAAGTTCTTGGCAATGACCTCAGGGAAGAAGGAGTCGTACTTGCGGGGTCCGATATCGGAGATACGACCTTCCATGGGTTTTGCAGGATTGTAACCGGAAGAAATAAAAGCCATTTTTGCTCTCCTCTCTGATTAGCGCAGGTGACGCTGACGGTAAGCAGCGATGTCACGGGTCCAGCCGCCGGGCACTTCCTCTTCCTTGAAGAGAATGTAGGGGTTCGTGCGGGGCGCGATGACGTGCTGAGGAATGGCCGGAATTTCGGTCACTTCAAGCAGCTTCTGGAAGGAGAGACGCTTGATGGTTTCGCCAACACGTTCGCGGTTCTTGCCTTCTTCCATCCACCAGTCCCAGATCTTTTCGATGATGGACTTGATTTCGTCGAAGGGTTCTTCCGCGGGGATGAAGGGAACGAGCAGGGAGCCCATCTGAGCGCCGTCGAGGATGGGGGCCTTGGCGCCGACAAGGATGGAGGCGCCGCGGTCGTCGCCGATGTGCAGAGCGCGGGGCATGGTGTTGATGCAGTGCATGCAGCGCACGCAGTTGGCGGTGTCGATGGACAGCTTGTTGCCGTCCCAGCTCATGCAGTGGGTCGGGCAGAGGTCGATGACTTCCTTCTGGAGGTCGAACTTGCCCCAGTCGCGGCCGGAGTGGGCGCCGGCATTGGGCTTGAAGCCTTCTTCACCGGCCACATAGGCCTTCACGGCTTCCTGATCGATCTTGATGTCGTCCTTCCAGGTGCCGATGACGGCGAAGTCGGAACGGGCCATGGAAGCCACGCAGCCGTTGGGGCAGCCGTCGAACTTGAACTTGAACTTGTAGGGGAACGCGGGGCGATGCAGTTCGTCCTGGTAGTCCTGAGTCAGCTGATAGCAGGCGAGCTGGGTGTTGTAGCAGGCGTATTCGCAGCGGGACATGCCCATGCAGGCGGCGGGGGTACGCAGGTTGGAACCGGAACCGCCGAGGTCCACTTCCATCTTGTGGGTCAGTTCGTAGAAGATTTCTTCGAGCTGAGGAGTCTGGGTGCCGATGAGCACCATGTCGCCGGTGGAACCGTGCATGTTGGTCAGGCCGGAGCCGCGCAGATCCCAGATGTCGCAGATGCCGCGCAGATATTCGGTGCTGTAGAACTTGCCGGAAGGCTGAGCCACGCGGACGGTATGGAAATGGGCCACGCCGGGGAACTTTTCGGGCTGGTCGCAGTAACGGCCGATAACGCCGCCGCCGTAACCGAACACGCCGACGATGCCGCCGTGCTTCCAGTGGGTTTCCTTGTCTTCGTAGGAAAGTTCCATAATGCCCAGCAGGTCCTCGGGAGCGTCGCTGGGAATCTGATAATCCAAGCCCTGAGCGTTTTTAGCTCTGCTTTCGGCAAGCTGCTTGATATCAGATACAAAGCTGGGCCAGGGCCCGGATTCGAGCTGGTCCAACAGGGGGGTTGCATGTTTCGCCATTGCCTTACCTCCACATGGTTGATTATGGGTCTGTCGCTTTGCCAACCAATGAGCCGGAAAAACTTTCCGTTCAGACAGAGCGACCCCTGATACACCAAAACCTGGCCGGATGTGCGAGGGCACAGTACAGTCCCGGCCTTACAGTGTGTACTCCGTACCTACCCTATTTTGAACTTGAGCACAATAGCTCCGGTTCTGTTCACAAGCCACCCGGGCGGGAGGAATCGAAAAAAAAGCTGAAAATGCTGTATTTTCAATGGGTAAAGCATGAAAACGGGATTTCTCCCCCCTTTTTCGCGTCTGCGGATGGTTCCTAAACGGAACGAGCGCAGGGGATTTACGAAAAATCATTTCGGAGTCGACTTCTCAATTTATTGAAATACCAGACTTAAATTTTTATACAAAAATGTTTGAAGCTTGGATGACAAGGCAAAAACCAAGAGAAAAAAAGAACAAGCCAACAAGGACGGACCATTTATTTTTTCCTGGAAAGGCCTTCGGCGGGGCCGGAGAGCGCGGAAAATTTAAAGGAGGCATAATACTTTATTTTTCCAGCATTAACAGATACGATTCGTCATCCCCTATCAAAAGGGCCTGCCAGTTTGAGGCCATATTCGGAGGTACAATGATTCTTTTCAAGAAAAGTTCTGAGCGCAGCCTTCGTCTGGAAGAGAGGGCCGAACCCCAGCTCTACCGCGAACTTTTCCCCTATACCAAGATAGGGCGCATTGGATTCGACGGCACCATCATCACGCCCAGTCCCGCTGATCCCTGCTTCATCACCGACACCACCTTCCGCGACGGCCAGCAGGCCCGACCTCCGTACACGGTGAAGCAGATCGCCCATATCTTTGATCTCCTGCACAAGCTGGGAGGCAAGAGCGGCCTCATTCAGGCTTCGGAATTCTTCATGTACTCGGCCAAGGACCGCAAGGCCATCGACACCTGCCGGGCCCGCGGCTACCGCTTTCCCCGCGTCACGGGCTGGATACGCGCCAACGAAAACGATCTGCGCCTCGCCAGAGACATGGAGTTCGACGAGGTGGGCCTGCTCACCAGCGTGTCCGACTATCATATCTACCTTAAATTAGGCAAAACCCGTCAGCAGGCCATGGACGACTATCTGCGCATCGTGGAACGCGCCCTCGAATGGGGCATCGTGCCGCGCTGCCACTTTGAAGACGTCACCCGCGCGGACATCCACGGCTTCTGCCTGCCCTTCGCCGCCAGGCTCATGGAACTCGCCCGCAAGGCCTCCATGCCGGTGAAGATTCGTCTGTGCGACACCATGGGCTTCGGCGTGCCCTACACGGGCGCGGCCCTTCCGCGGTCGGTGCAGCGCATCGTGCGCGCCTTCACCGACGAGGCCGGCGTGCCCGGTCAGTGGCTGGAATGGCACGGTCACAACGATTTCCACAAGGTGCTGGTCAACGGCGTCACCGCCTGGCTCTACGGCTGCGCCTCCGTCAACGGCGCGCTGCTCGGCTTCGGCGAACGCACGGGCAACACTCCCGTGGAAGCGCTGGTCATGGAATACATTTCCCTCACCGGCAACGACGACGTGGCCGACACCACGGTCATTTCCGAAATCGCCGAGTACTTCGCCAAGGAACTCGACTACACCATTCCGCCGAACTATCCCTTCGTGGGCAGCGACTTCAACGCCACGAGCGCGGGCGTCCACGTGGACGGTCTGTCCAAGAACGAGGAAATCTACAACATCTTCGACACGGCCAAGATCCTCAATCGGCCCGTGCCCATCATCATCACCGACAAGTCCGGCCGCGCGGGCGTGGCCTACTGGATCAACAGCAAGCTCGAGCTCGACGACAGCCGCAAGGTCACCAAGAAGCATCCCGCCGTGGGGCAGATCTACAACGCCATCATGCAGGCCTACGAGGCCGGACGAAACACCTCGTTTTCCAACAAGGAAATGCTCGCCCTCGTCAAGCAGTACATGCCCGAGCTCTTCGTTTCCGAACTGCAGAAGCTCAAGAGAATCGCCAGTCGTCTGGCTTCGGGCATCATGACCCGTCTGGCCGCGGCCTGCCGCGCAAGCCGCACGGATCAGGAACGCTGCAACGCCATGCAGAGCTTTGCCGATCACTATCCCTACATCCAGTTCATCACGCTCACCGACGCCAGGGGCAAGCTCCTGCAGGCCGTGGTCACGGATGAGGAGAACGCGCCTAAGTACGGCCATCTGCCCGATCCCGGCTACGACTATTCCGATCGCGGCTGGTTCAAGATGCCCATGCAGGACGGCGAACTACACGTGACCGACGTGTATCAGTCGCAGTACACCGGAGCGCTCATTCTTTCCGTGTCGCAGGCCGTGACCGACGACAACGATGAAATCGTGGGCGTGCTCTGCGGCGACATTCAGCTTGAGGAACTCCTCAAGCACACCGAAGATCTGGAAGCGGAAGAAAAGAACGAAGACGCGCAGGCGTAGTTTTCCGCCCCTGTGCCGGACACGGGGACATGTCTTTTCGGGGCGGCCTCTGGCCGCCCTTTTCCTGCGGCGACACTCCGGTTTGGGAGCGCCGCGCAAAACACAGTCATGAGGAGCCTCGTCATGCGGCCCATCACAACATCGCTTTTTTCCCTGTTCAAGGTGGGCCCCGGCCCGTCGAGCTCGCACACCATCGGTCCCATGACGGCCGGTCGTCTTTTTTCCTCCACGTGCGCCGAGCTTCCCCGCGAAATACTTGCCCGCGCCTCCCGCATACGGGTGCGCCTTTTCGGCTCTCTGAGCGCCACGGGCGCGGGGCACGGCACCGACGCCGCCGTGCTGGCGGGCCTGCTCGGCGTGCGTCCTGAAGACTGTCCTTCCGGCTATCTGGCCCGCCTGTCCGAAGAGCCGCTCAAGGATCACAAGGTGGAACTCGGCGTGGGCAGCGCGCTGGTTTCCCTGGCCGACGTCGTTCACGACGCCGTGGTTCACAACTATCCCTACAGCAACACGCTGGTGGCCGAACTGCTCGACGCCGGCGGCGAAGTGCTGTTCAGCAAGGCCTACTATTCCGTGGGCGGCGGCTTCGTGCAGTGGGACGGCTGGAAGGCTCCCGAACTCGGCGATCCGGTGTATCCGTACAGCAACATGAAGGAACTGCGGAACATCGTGCGCACTCAGGGTCTGAACATCTACGAAATCATGCTGGCCAACGAAACGGCCATCACCGGGGCGTCGCGTCCGGCCATCATCGATCAGCTCAACAACATTCTGGACAGAATGGAGGAATCGGTGCGGCACGGTCTTGCCGGCAGCGGCTACCTTGCCGGTCCCCTCAAGGTGGAGCGCAAGGCGCACATGCTTCAGGAACGGGCCCAGGCGCTTCATTCCTCCCCGGGCAAGTTCCTTGCCGGACTCAACGCCTACGCCTTTGCCGCCTCGGAGGAAAACGCCTCGGGCGGGGTCATCGTCACGGCGCCCACCTGCGGTTCGGCGGGCGTCATGCCCGCGCTCGTGTACGCCATGCGTCACGATCTCTTCATCGGCGACCGCGCCATCCGTGAAGGCTTTCTGGCCGCCGCGGCCGTGGGCTTCATCGCCAAGCACAACGCCAGCATCGCCGGGGCCGAAGTGGGCTGTCAGGGCGAAATCGGCGTGGCTTCCGCCATGGCCGCCGCCATGCTCACCGACGCGCAGGGCAATCCTTCCCGCTACGTGGAAAACGCCGCCGAAGTGGCTCTGGAACATCACCTCGGCATCACCTGCGATCCCGTGGGCGGCTATGTGCAGATTCCCTGCATCGAGCGCAACGCCATGGGCGCGGTCAAGGCCTTCAACGCGGCACTCATCAGCACGGGCACGCGCCCCGAGTCGCACCGCGTTTCCCTGGACGCCGCCATCGCCGCCATGGCAGAAACCGGCCGGGAAATGAGCCACAAGTTCAAGGAAACCTCCATGGGCGGCCTGGCCGTGAGCATGGTCACCTGCTGAAGACGCGGGAGCAGAGCCGCCTGAGGCATGCGCCGGAAAACGCGGCGTCTTTTCGCCGGGAGGCGCATGCATGACCGGGCGCTTCGGCGCTCTGAACGAAAAAACGCCGGGAAGCGGGCATGCAGAAAAGCCCCGCCGCGCTGCAATCCTGTGCCTGCGGGCCGCAACGTTGCGGCGGCTTGTCAGGTCGGTATGAAAAAGATATAGTCCCGCCAAAGGAGATGATTATGTCTTTTCTTCGTCATATATGTCTGACGCTTTTTCTGCTTTCCGGCGGACTTATGGTCGCTGCGCCGGTTCAGGCCGCGCCTTCCTCCGATATGAACGCGCAGCTTGAGGCGCTGCTCAAAGAGCATCCCGAACTTATTCTGAACGTGCTCAAGGATCACAGCGAAGAGCTGCTCGACATCGTTCAGCAGGGCTCGGACAAGCGCCGTCGCGCCGTGCTGCTGCGTCAGTGGGAAACGGAAATCGATCAGCCCAAGCAGGTGGCGCTGGAAGGTCGTCCCGTGGGCGGACCTGCCGACGCGCCCGTGACGATTATCGCCTTTTCCGACTTTCTCTGCACCTACTGCCATCAGGCCGCCTACACGGTGGGCAATCTGATGAAGCGGTATCCGGGCAAGATTCGTCTCGTGTTCAAGCAGATACCGAAGACGCAGGCCGGCCGCGTGGCCGGCGAGTGGTTCATTGCCGCCTATCAGATGGACAGGGCGAAGGCGTGGAAGATGTACGCGCTTACCTTCGACCGTCAGAAGGAAGTGGAAGAAGACGTGCTCTCCGCCATGCGCGCCATTGCCGCCGAGGCCGGATTCGACGCCAAGGCCGTGGAAGCCGCGGTGAAGAGCAAGGCCAGGGAACTCGACGCCCTCATGGCGGGCGACGCCGCCGACGCCAACGCGCTGGGCTTTGTGGGCACGCCGTATTTTCTCGTGAACAATATGGTGCTGCGCGGCGCGCTTCCCATGGAAAACTTCATAGACGCCGTGGAAATGGCTCTCAAGCATACGGCGGCCAAGTAAACTCATGATTGTATCTTCCGATCCGAACGCGCTCCGCAGGCAGGGGGCGTGGACTTCCTGCACGGCCACCGTCGGCAATTTCGACGGCGTGCATCGCGGGCATCAGGCGCTGCTGAGCAGCACGGTAAATAGCGCCCGCGAGCGTCAGGTGCCCGCCGTGGCGATCACGTTTGATCCTCATCCCGTTTCGGTGCTTTCGGCCCGCGCTCCCAAGGAACTGTGTTCCACGGCGCAGCGGCTCGAATACATGGAAGAGCTCGGCATCGACGCCGTGCTTCTGCTGCCGTTCACCAAGGAACTGGCGTCCCGCGGGGCCGACGACTTTTGTCGTCATGTGCTTGAGGAATCGCTGGCGGTGAGCGAGCTTTTTGTCGGATACGATTTCCGCATGGGACGGGATCAGGCCGGAGCGGATGCGCTGCGCGCCTGCATTCCGCACGTCACGCAGGTAGAGGCCGTGCTTGTGGACGGCGCGCCCGTGAGCTCCACGCGCATCCGCAAGGCGCTGGCCGAAGGGCGGCTGGACGAGGCGAATCTGCTTCTCGGGCGTCCTTTTTCCGTGCAGGGAGAAGTCGTTCACGGCGAGGGGCGGGGAGGGCCGCTTCTGGGCATACCTACGGCCAATCTCGATGTGCCCCATACGCAGGCCATGACGGCTCCGGCCGTGTACGCCACGTCGGCCCGTCTGCTGGACGGCGAAGGCGCGGGAGAGTGGCGCATGTCCGTGACGAGCTTCTGCAAGAATCCCACCTTCGACGGCTCCGCGCTGACCCTGGAGACGCACATCATGGATTTTTCCGGCGACATCTACGGCCGGGAACTGGAAGTGCGTTTTCTTGCGAAACTGCGTCAGGATCGACGCTTCGACGGGCTGGACGCTCTCATAGCGCAGCTGCACGCCGACATGGACGAGCGCCGTAGACTTCCGCTCTGAGCGCTGCGGCGGCAGCGTTTCGTCTGGACCCTGCGCCGCTTTGCAAGACATTGGAAAAAAGATCCGCTTTTTGAAGGCGGGTCTTTTTTTTCGGTTCGAGGCGGCGGCTAATCCGCAGCGGCGCAGGCTGCTTCCGCGCCTGACCGGACGCGGCGGGGGCTGCCCGAAAGGCTGAATGCTCGTGAGGCGCACGGCGTCCTGCTGCGTCTGCGGCGGGAGGCAGCGTGCGGGCGGCCGTTCTGCGGCAGGGGCCCGGAAAAAAGGCTTGCCCGCGGGCCTGTCTTCGTGTACAACACACGTTTGTGGAAAGGTAGCGAAGAGGCCGTAACGCGCTCGACTCGAAATCGAGTTATCGGTGATGAGCCGGTACGTGGGTTCGAATCCCACCCTTTCCGCCATACGGTTATATTTCCAGGGCTTTGATTGTCGCTTAGCGTCATCAAAGCCCTTTTGTTTTTTCTTGGACGGCGTGGTATCATGTTATCCGGTGACCCTGCCTGCCGCTGTTTTTTCCTGAGTGTCATTCGATAGGAAAGGGACGGGGCGCCTGACATTCCGGAGCCTGTGCTCACCGGCGGAGAACAGACGATGAAACTGCAGTTTGGCAACAATGCATTTTGCGGTCGTTTCGACTGGTATGAGTGGGGCGCTCCTGAGTATGTGGGAGCGGAAAGTATTGTGCGGGCCGTCAGAGACATGACAGGAGCAAAGAAGCGTCTGACCGGGGTCAGAGTCATCGGCGCAGCCTGTAATATGACGTGTTCCGCCATGGCCCGTTATGAGCATGAGCATGCTGTCAGACTCGGAACGGCACGCTCCGAAGACGCGTTGAAGAAAGCGCGGCGGCATCTCATGATTCCCCGGACCGTTCATCTGTGCGAGCCCTTCATTCTTGATTTTGAGGGCGGAACGTCGCTGGAGTTTCATCCCGGTGAAAATCTGCGAGCGAGGATAAGCGTCAATGCCGTTCCCCGGCAGTGCATGGAAGGTCTGAACACGCCGAATTTTGATGCCGACATGTTTTTCGGTCAGTACCTGAAGGGAAGGTATCTCCAGGACTTTTTTATTGTGGAAAAGAAGGAGTCGGACACTCTCTATCGTTTGTCGGGAAATGAACTGGACATGAAGACTAACAGCCATACCGGGTATCGGTATGTTTTCCGTTTTTCCGACAGCGCTGCACTCGTGGTCGACTCGTCTTATGGCTGGTACGGGCTTTCCCTTTCCGGTTACATGGAAGCGTCTCAGATGCCGTATCTGAGGTTCAGGGCCATGGCGCTGCCTGTGAGTCAGCCTTTGTTGTGCCATGGTGTCTGTGGGGATGGTTCGTTTTTTCTGGTGTACGGAACAGAGCCGGGGCAGAGACTCTGCGGCAGCGTTTCCGACTCCGTTTCGTTTTCCATGGATGAGGAAGTTCTTGACTGCTATTTGTACCCTTTTCTTGAAAAATGGCGTGACCCGTCGCTCAATGAGCGTAACCCTGACTATCAGAAGGCGGGCTTTGACTGGTACGGCAGCAACTTTTATGACAGAAAAGCCGTGCAGACCATGCTGAGCGACATAAAAAATGAGGTGGACGCGCTCAGGGAACACGGTGACAGCCCGTTTTTCAGGCAGCACATGGCGCTGCTGGAAGAAATGTCATGGCGTCCGTCGTGGCTGTCCTGCGCTGATTTGTCTGACATGACGCCTGACAGGGAACGCGCCCGGACCATCAGTTTTTTTGAACGCTTTTCCACAAGAATGGAAGGGCTTTTACGTGCTCTGCCTGATGACTGCATGATTGATGTCCTGGGGCCGTAGGTGTCGCACCTCTTTTGACCGGCATGTCGTCCATTCGGGGCAATGCTTGCATGAGCGCCGTCGAAGGGCCGCCGTCCCTTCAGATTTCGGCACGCCGTGGAAGGAGAGCTCGGGAAAATGCCATCTGGCAGCGGCAGGCATGGTGTGCCCTGCCGAAATTTATGCGATTGTCACCAGCAAAAGCACGTAAACTTTCGGCATTGCCCGGGCGTTCGATCCGCCTGCCCTGACGGCGGAAAATCTTTGGGAGACAGGGAAACAGGGCATTGACAGCTCTTTGGCGGTGAGTAATCCTAGAACAAACCCCTTAGGAAGGAGTCGACCCCATGAAAGTCACCACGAGGAATATTTTGGAAGGTGTGGTTGCGTCTGTAAAAAGAGGCGTTGTCAACGATGAGGTCGATATCGACCTCAAGGGCGGTTTGAAGGTCGCCGCCGTCGTGACCTGCCAAAGCACCGAAACGCTCAAGCTGGAACCCGGCCGCGAAGTGCTGGCCATGGTGAAGGGCGTGAACGTTCTGCTTGTGCGCGAGAGCGACGGCTATATTCTTTCTTCGCGCAACATGCTGCCCGGCAAGGTCGTGAGCGTGAAAAAAGGGCAGATCATGGCCAGCGTGGCCGTGGAGCTGGAAAACGGCGAGCGTCTGACCTCCGTATGCACGGTGGACAGCGCAGATGACGCCGGCATTGCCGAAGGCGTGCATGTGCTGGCCGCCATCAAGGCTCCGCATGTGATTCTTGCCGCCAGGCAGTAGTCCCTTCGACAGGAGCGCTGCTCCTGCAAAATGAGTTGTCCGGAATATGGTCGGGTTCGACGATATTCCGGCTTTTTTTTGCCCATCGACGTTCGGAGGCTCCCAAGGCAATGCGGCGCGTTTCCATGTCGAAGGCGCGGAATGTCCGCCGCGATATCGCCGGTCGATGTTCGTCTTCTGGTCGGATTCGGCGTGCCTTCGCGGACTTTCCCGGTCAGGCGCGCAGACTGCCGCGCGTCTTTTTGCGTTTTGAAGCGGCCCGGTTGCCTGATCGGGGTACGCGTCATATTTCTTTTTTGTTCAATGCGGCGTTTTTTTGCGAAAAGCGTTTCCCGAGCTGGGGCGTTCGGCGCAGTTTTTCGGGCAGTTGCAAGAATTTGTCACGAAAAAGAGTCGGAAAAATTATGGCGGAAAAACAAGGACTGTGCCACAGCTGGAAAGACGCCGCGGCGGGAAGCGGGCCGCGGACGCGTTGAGGACGGCGCGGCGTTGTCATCGACGCCGAACGAGCATCGCGCGGAAGCGCTGAACTGTTCCGGCCGACGGCCGGGTGAGCATACGAGGTGACTATGCGTTTTTTTAAATGGTGCGCCAACGTGGCGCTGGCGGTATGCCTGGCGCTGGGCGGCACGGGAGCGGCGCAGGCCGTTTCCGACATACAGATATTCCGTCTGGAAAACGGACTGACCGTGCTGGTGCGGGAAGACAGTCGTTTTCCGCTGGTTTCGGTGCGTCTTTTCGTGAAGGCCGGCTCGGCCTGGGAAAAGCCGGAAGAGGCGGGCATGAGCCATCTTCTGGAACACATGGTGTTCAAGGGCTCCAAGACCAGCGGCCCGGGCGTGGACAAGCGCGTGGAAAACGCGGGCGGCTCCATGAACGCCTACACGTCCTATGACATGACCACCTATCTGACCGATTTGCCCGCCGCAAAGTGGAAGGACGCCATGACCGCGGTGCGCGATCTCGCCTTTGACCCGCTGCTGCGTCAGGCCGATCTGGACGCGGAACGGGAAGTGGTCATTGCGGAAAAGAAGCAGCGCGGCGACAGCCCCATGACGAAGCTCTTCCAGACGGCGCTTGCGCACACGCTGAAGGGCACGCCCTACGAAACGCCGGTCATCGGCACGGAAAAGGCGCTGCGCGGCGTGACGCCCGAGATGATGCGCGACTACATTCGGCGGCGCTACGATCCGCGGGACATGGTGCTCTCGGTGGCGGGCGACGTGAAGGCGTCCGACATTCTGGCCGAGGCGAAAACGCTGTTCGGCGGCTACCGGAACAACAACGTGCTCAAGGTGGAGCCGTCCTTTGATCCTGCCGATCTGGCGCAGGGGCTGGTGGTCGATGTGGAGGCCGGGCCCTGGGACAAGGCGTTCGTGTCGCTGTCTTTCCCGCTGCCGGGCATGAAGGATGAGCTGCTGCCAGCGGCCGACGTGCTGGCGCATCTTCTCTCCGGCGACGACACCGCGCTGCTGCCCGTGTCGTTCCGCATTCAGAAGCCGGTGGTGGACAGCGTGAGCGCTTCGGCCATGAGCTTTGAGCGGGCGGGCGCGTTCATGATTCTGGCGCAGCTCGACGCCGACAAGACGCCCGAATATCTGCGCGACCTGGGCAAAACGCTGGCCTCGCTCAAGGCGACGGACTTCACCGACGAGCAGATTGCCCGCGCCCGTCTGAACCTTGAGGACAATTACCTGCGCGGCCTTGAGAACATTGCCGACGTCGCGGAGACCATGGGCTCGGAATATTTTTATGATCCGTCCAGCGTGGGCGGCGAGCGTTATCTTTCTGCGGTGCGCAGCGTGGGACGCAAGCAGATTCAGGAAGTCATCGACCGCTGGCTGCGCCCCGACGCGCTGACCGTGGCCGCACTGGTTCCGCAGGGAGAAAAGGGCGGAGCCGCGGCGCTGGACGGTGCCGCGGCAAAGGCCGCGCTCGTGCAGGGCTGGCCGGAAGCGGGCAAGGCCGCGCCCGCCGAAGCGAAGAAGAACAAGGCCGACACGGCGCTTCGCCCCGAAGTGATTTCCCTCGGCGAGGGCCGCACGCTCGTGCTTCTTCCCGACAGGTCGCTGCCGTACGTGTCCGCCGCGCTGAGCTTTTCCGGCGGCGAGCTTCTGGCAGGCGACAATGAGGAAGGTCTGGCGGCTCTCACCGCGGCCGCGCTGCCCACGGGCACGAAGAACCGCAGTCTGAGCGACATCAACGTGTACCTTTCCGGTCGCGCGGCGGGGCTTTCCGCGGGAAGCGGTCTGCGTTCGTTCAGCGTGCAGATGGACGCCCCCGCAAAGTTTGCGCCCGAGGTGTTCGCGCTCATGAAGGAAGTGCTGGAACAGCCCGCCTTCCGCGACGAAGACGTGGAGCGCGTGAAGCGCGAACAGATAGCCTCCATCGTGAGCAGCGAGCAGAGCGCCATGGGCCTGCTCGGCAGGAATCTGCGGCATTTCCTTTTCGGCAAGGGATCCTACGCGCACAGAAACGACGGCGATCCCGCCGTGGTGGCCAAGTACACGGCAAAGGACGTTGCGGCGTTCTGGAACCGGCAGAAGGAGCGTCCGTGGGTGCTTTCCGTGGCGGGCGACTTCGACCGCGCGCAGGTGGAAGCGTTTGTGAAGTCGCTGCCTGCGCCTTCGGCAAAGGCGCTTGAGAGCGAGGCCCCCGCGTGGACGAAGGAAAAGACGTGGAGCATGAAGCTGCCCGGACGCAATCAGGCCGTGTACCTCATGCTCTTCCCCACGGCGGGCGCGGAGGATGCCGACAGACCGGCGCTGCGTCTGCTTTCGGAATCGCTCGGCGGATTCACCGGCAAGCTTTATCAGGATCTGCGGGAAAAGCAGAGCCTCGGCTACTCGGTGTTTCCTGTGGACTGGGCCGGAAAGGATACGGGTTTTCTTGCCTTCGGCATTATCGCCTCGCCGGAAAATCTGGACAAGGCCAGGGCGTCCTTTGAAGCCATCGTGCGCGATCTGCACGAAAATCTGCTCCCGGAGGAAACGCTGGAGCGGGCCAAGGCCGTGGCCGAGGCCAACTACTACCGCGCAAGGCAGAGCCGCGCCATGCGCGCCGGAGAGGGCGCGGCCAACATTCTGAACGGTCACGGCCTTGACTACGGCCGCGAATGCCTTGAGGCCATGAAGGCCGTGGATGCGAAGACGCTGCGCGAAACGGCGCGCAAGTATCTGGATCTGAACCGCGCCTATGATCTTCGCGTGACGCCGTAGCGGCGCGAAGGCTGCGGAACGCGGTTCCGCCGCCTGGGCGGATAAGTGAAAACAGCAGGGGGCGACGGAGTATTCCGTCGCCCCCTTTCATGTTCAGGAGATTGAGGAGCGGAAGTGATTACAAAAGAACCCGCCTCCCCGGCGAGGGGAGCGCAAGCGGCCGGAGCCGGAGCGCGCCGCCCGGCGAAGGGGAAAGCGGCGAAGAATCAGTGCGTCCAGTCGATGACGGGAACCGCGTCGCCCAGCTTCTTTTCTATGGCTGCCTTCATGGCCTCGGCGTTCGGGCAGGGCATGCCTATGGGACTGCCCTTGCGTATGCAGGAGGCGAGAAACACGGCTTCGGCTCCGCGATCGACCAGCATTTTCGCCCGGGTGACGGCGTGCTTGCCCGGGCAGCCGCCGCAGCTCACGAATCCCACGATTTCGCAGGGCGCAAAGGATTCAAAGGCCATGGTTCCCGCGCCTGCGCATTTGAAGTCCGTGGTGCCGGGGCACATGTCTTCGGTCTGCTGGCAGCGTATGATGCCTATTTTCTTCATGATGTCCTCCTTGCCGCAGGGGCGGCTTCCGCTCAGCTTACGCCGGGAGCCCGGGATCGCGCAAGAGCGGCGGCAAAAAACGCGGAGCCGGGGAGGCTACATTGCAAAATGTTGCACGACGGGAAAGAGTTTGAAACGTGACTTTCCTTCCCGCTCATGTACAAGGGAGCTGTCGAAGGTTGTCAGCTCCCCTGGATAACCAGAGATTTTCATACTCTTCTCCTCCATACCCCCCTTTCCATGCCGGCCGGTTCCCAGCTCCACGAACCGGCCGGTTTCTTTTGGCGTGAGCGGCAGACTTTCGGGCGTGCTGCTTCGCGCAGGACGATTCCCCAGCGTGGACAGGTGGAACATCTGCCCGGCAGTCCTGCTGCTTCGCGCAGGACGAGGCACGAAAAAAAAGGCCGGACGATGACTCGTCCGGCCGCGGCGTCGTCGGCTCAGGATTCCGTAAAAGGGGCTGCTTCGCGCCGAGGTCTGCGAAGCGTACGGAAGTCTGCGCCGCCGCCGGCTGCTTTTTTCCGGCGGGTGGCTCCGCCGGAACGGGTTATTCCTTCTCCTCGGCCTTGGCCTCCCCGGGCAACTTTTCCGCAAGAATCTTGTCTATCATGTTGCCGTCCATGTCCACCACCTCGAAGCGCCAGCCCTGACAGACAACGTGATCGCCCTCGCGGGGAATGCGGCCCGTCAGGTACATGAACATGCCGCTCAGAATGGTGTAGTATCCTTTGTCCTCGGCGGGCAGCGTCTGAATGCCGAGCCTGTCCTTGAGTTCCGGCACGGGAATGCCGCCGTCCATGAGCCAGCTGCCGTCCTCGCGCTGCACGGCCCAGGAATCCTCGTGCGGTGTGTCGATCTGTCCGGCCAGCGCCGTGAGAATGTCGCGGGGCGTGACGATGCCCTGCAGCGTGCCGTATTCATCGACAATGAATACGACGTGCAGACGCTGTTCCTGAAAGCGTTTCAGCAGCTCCAGACTGGTGAGCGTTTCCGGCACGAACACGGGCGGAAGACACTGGGCGGTCAGCTCGCGGGAAAAGGTTTCGGCGTCGTTTGCGGATTCCGCGCACAGCAGCAGCGCCTGATTGGTGCGTATGACGCCGAGCAGATTGCCGAGACCGCCGTTGCACACCGGCAGCCAGGAATGCTCGAATTCCTTCAGCACGTTCAGATTTTCCTGCGGGGAGAGCTGCGTATCCAGAAAAAGCACGTCGGCGCGGGGCACCATGATGGAGTTTACCGGACGGTCGTCGAGGCGGAAAATGTTGCGCAGCATGTCGCGCTGACGGCTTTCGATGGCTCCCGCTTCCGAACTTTCGTCGATCATGGCCTGAATTTCCTCTTCGGTGACGGTCTGACTCTCGTCGGGCCGCGCGCCCAGAATGCGCAGAATGAGGCTGGTGGACCAGGAAAGAAGCAGCACGAAGGGAGCGCTTATTTTTGCAAGGGCCGTCATGGGCCGCGCCACGAGACAGGCCATGCGCTCGGGTGCGAGCTGTCCGAGGCGCTTGGGCACGAGTTCGCCCACCACGATGGACAGATAGGTGACCGCCATGACCACGACCACGGTGGCCAGCATGCCCGCCGTGGCGGTCGGAACGCCGAGGCTTTCGTGCATCCACAAGGAGAGCGGCCCGGCCAGGGCCGATTCACCGAAAATGCCGCTCAGAAGCCCGATGGACGTGATGCCTATCTGTATGGCGGAAAGAAAGCGGGTGGGGTGTTCGCCGAGACGTATGGCGGCCTGTGCGGCCTTGTCGCCGGCGGCGGCCCTCGGAGAGAGCCGTGCCTTGCGGGCGGTCACGAGGGCGATTTCAGACATGGCAAAAATGCCGTTCAGCACGATGAGCACTATAAGAATAATTATTTCCATGTATTGATTGTCATAATTATCGCAAAAGTGTCAATGCCTTTTTTGAATATGCAATCAATTCCTCTTCTTTTTGTTGAAATTGCCATGAATCAAGATGCTTTTATTTCTTATGCGTGCATGTTGTTGAAAACATCCGTGAATGATAACGCTCCATGATGTGCAGTCGTGGAGAATAGTAAAGATGTTGCTTTGTGCGGAACAAACGAAGAGATGCGGAGAATAAGACGGCGATGCCGTTCTTTGTGATTTTTGAAGAGAACTGTGCAGAGGTCGGCAGATGCGCGGAGCCTGCGGCATGGGCTTGCTGTGGAGGTTTTCACTTTTTTTCGCATGGTTGCAGGAGCGGAGCTTTTGCGGCTATGGTTTGAAAAGTATTTGGAAACGCCCGCGTCGGCGGGCGAGCGCCTTTCGGACAGAAGCATGAAACGTATTCTTGTTTTTCTCAAGCAGTGGGCTCTGGTGGCGGCCATCATCGCCGGTGCGCTGGGGCACTCCGTCTTTTCCTGTTTTTCCTTTCTTTCTCCGTATCTGCTCATAGTCATGCTGCTGTTCACGTTCTGCGGCATGTCGCTGCGAACGGTGCGCATTCATCGTCTGCACGTCATGCTGCTCGCGCTGCAGATGGCGGGAAGTCTGGCCCTGTATCTGATTCTTGTGCGATGGAACGATCTTGCGGCGCAGACTGTGGGCCTCATCATGCTTGTGCCCACGGCCACGGCCGCCGCCACCATTACCGGCATGCTCGGCGGCAGCGTGGGTTTTCTGGCGACCTACGTGTTTCTCGGCACGTTTTCTTCCATCGTGGCCGCGCCGCTGCTCGTGCCCATGATGGCTCCCGGGCACGTGGACATGCCGTTCTTTTCGTCCATGCTGTCGGTGTTCTTCAAGGTCGGCCCTATTCTCTTCGTGCCTTTTTTCTGCGCGCTCGCGCTCCAGTCCTTTGCGCCGCGCGTGTGTGAGAGCATAGTCCGCAAGAGCTTCGTTTCCTATTATCTCTGGGTGGCCATGATTCTCATTCTCATGGGCAGCACCTTCGACATGCTGCTCTCTCCCGGTCGCAAGGACGTCGGAGCGGAAATCGTGGTGGCCGTGTGCGGCGTGGTGGTGTGCATGCTGCAGTTTCTGGTGGGCAAGCTGATCGGCTCCCTGTATCACCGGCGCATTTCCGCCGGTCAGGCGCTGGCGCAGAAGAATCTGATGCTGGCCATGTGGCTGGCCTTTCAGTATTTCGATCCCATGGTGGTGGTCGGGCTTGCGGCCTATTCCGTCACGCAGAACGTGTTCAACGCCACGCAGCTCTGGCTCAAGGGCCGGATGGACGGGCGGGTGCAGGAGCGGCTGCATGCGTATCACGAGCAGAAGCATCACGGCGCGGACGGAGGCGTGAAGTAATACGGCGGCGACGCCGGAGAGCGAACAGAACAGGCATGGAGGTGCGGCGTGAAGATTGGTGTGTTGCAGATGGACGTGGTCAAAGGCGACCGTCAGGCCAACCGGGAAAAGGCGCAGCGTCTTGCGGCAGAGGCCGCGGCTCTGGCGGGGCCGCCGGACGCGCTGGTGCTGCCGGAACTGTGGTCCACGGGCTACGCGCTGGAGCGGGCCGGGGAACTCGCCTCGCCTCTGGGGCGGGAGGATGCCGCTTTTCTCGGAGAGCTTGCGCGGCGGCATCATGCGGCGTTTATCGGCGGCTCCGTGCTTTCGGAACAGGGCGGAAAGGTGTTCAACCGCGCGCAGGTTATTGACGTGGAAGGCCGGTACGTGACCGGCTACGACAAGATTCATCTGTTCCGCCTGATGGATGAACACAGGTTTCTGGCCAGGGGCCGGGAGACGTGTTTGTTTTCGTTTTCGGGCATGCGCTGCGCGCTGGTCATATGCTACGACATCCGCTTCTGTGAGCTCATCCGCAAGCTGGCCGTGGCCGGGGCCGAGGCTCTGTTCGTCAGCGCCGAGTGGCCCATGGTCAGGCGTGATCACTGGGAAACGCTGCTGCGCGCCCGCGCCATTGAAAATCAGATGTACGTGGTGGCCTGCAACCGCTGCGGCGGCGAGGACGGGGAACGGTTTGCGGGGCATTCCATGATCGTTGCGCCGGACGGCGAGGTGCTGGCCTGCGCCGGAGACGGCGAAGAAGTCATTGCGGCGGAACTGGATGCGGAGCGCGTCCGCCGCGTGCGGGAGAGCATTCCCGTGTTTCTCGACAGGGAACCCGAGCTCTACTGAACGCAGGGTGAGAACAGGCCAGGCCGCCCCGGCAGGGCCGCGGCGATGCGCCCGATCCTGCCGGAATGTTCCGCGCCAGACGTCGGAGAGGTTCGCAGGTGCTGAGATGCCCCGCGCCTCGGGCATGTTCCGCTTCCGGCGGCTGTTCGCGGCTTTGCACTAACGGCAACGTTTGCAGCGCGCCGGAAAACGACAGGAGAAAAACAAAAAGCGCCTTCCTTCGGGAAGGCGCTTTTTGTTCAGGTCAAAGACGCGCGTGTTGCGCCGGGGCAAGACAATGCCCGGCGCAACGCCGAGGTCAGATTTTGATGATGCCGAGGGCTGCGGCCACGGAGGAGACGAGCACCACGAGCAGCAGCAGGGGGGCGAGCCAGGAAATGCAGATGCGGAAGATCTTTTCGCCGTGGAAGGCGGAGGAGAGCTTCACTTCGGAAATGAGGTTTTCGATGCCCACGATGCGGCCGATGAGCAGGCAGGTGAGCATGGCGGCCAGCGGGCAGAGAATGAGGCTGGCGAGGAAGTCCATCATGTCGAGGATGCTGAGTCCGGCAATGGAAATGAAGTCCCACACGCCGAAGCCGAGGGAGCAGGGCACGCCGAGGGCGATGGCTTCAAAGGTCATGAACAGAGCGCTCTTTCTGCGCGACCAGTGAAGTTCGTCGGTGAGGGTGGACACGCAGGTTTCCATGATGGAAATGCTGGAGGTGAGGGCGGCGAAGAACACCATGAGGAAGAACACGGCGCCGATGATGCCGCCGAAGCCCATGCTCTCGAAGATTTTGGGAATGGTGATGAACATGAGCGAGGGGCCGGCGTTCAGCGCTTCGGCGGTGCCGCCGGAGAAGGCGAACACGGCGGGAATGATCATGAAGCCGGCGAGCGTGGCGACGAGGGTGTCCATGAGGCCGATGCTGTAGGTGGCTTCTTCGACGTTGACGTCCTTCTTCATGTAGGAGCCGTAGGTGATGAGGATGCCCATGCCTATGGACAGGGAGAAGAAGAGCTGGCCGCAGGCGGCCACCACGGTCATGATGGAGAACTTGGAGAAGTCGGGCACGAGATAGTAGTAGATGCCCGCGCCCGCGCCGGGACGGGTCATGGAATAGACGGCCACGATGACGGCGAGCACGAGCAGCAGGGGCATCATGACGCGCGAGGCGCGTTCCACGCCGCCTTCCACGCCCTTGAGAATGATGCCGAGGGTGCAGCCGAGGAAGATGAGATTCCAGAGAATGGGTTCGAGCGGCGAGGAGATGAAGCTGCCGAAGTAGCCGTCTCCGGCCACGAGGCTGACGTCGCCCACGACGTACTCGAACAGATATTTCACGATCCAGCCGCCGATGAGGCAGTAGTAGGGCAGAATGAGCATGGGCACGACGGCGTTGACCCAGCCGCCGAACACCAGGAAGGGATTGCGCTGCATCTGACCGAAGGCGCGATAGGCGCCCACGGGGCTGAGTCTGGTCTTTCTGCCGAGGCTGGTTTCGGCCACGATGAGCGAGTAGCCGAAGGTGAGCATGAGAATGAGATAGACCAGCAGGAAGATGCCTCCCCCGTACTTGGCGGCGAGATAAGGAAAGCGCCAGATGTTGCCGAGGCCCACGGCAGAGCCGGCCACGGCGAGAATGAAACCTATGTTGCCGGAAAAGAGGCCGCGGGCACTGCCTTTGCCAGGATCGGATGAGGCCTGCTGGGACATGTGTGACTCCTGAAGGAAAAAGTGTTCGCAACAGGATATAAGAAGGATGAGAAAATGACAAGCCGGAAATGTGTTTTGGCTCGGCAGGCGCGCCGGAGAGAGGCGATGCGGCGGTTTTGCATGCGATTTTCGCGTGTTCTCGCTGCCATCATATCTTCATGAAAACGTCATCGCGGCGTGACGTTTTTTCCCGGGATGCGTGGTAGAGTGCTTCCTGATGTTTTCCGGCGCGCGGCATGCGTGATAATGTTGTCCGCCTTGCCGGTGTATCATCGTTTTTCCCGCGGCGGTCTGCTAGGGTTTGATCGAAACCGGGCGGAGCCGCGATGCCGGTCGTGCGCGGCCTGTGCGGCGAACCGGTTCCGAATCTGTCATCCGGAGGTCTTTATGATGGAAGCGGGAACTCTTGAACGTCTGAATGCCGAACTTGAGGAGGAGCAGGAACGTCTGCGGTATCTGCGGGGCCTGTTTCAGGGCGAATCCATGCCGGACAAGCTCGACGACGCCCTGCACATGGAGTCCGTGCGCTTTGCGGGCACCCTTGCCGACAGAAGCGCCAGGCGACTGAGCGCCCTGCGCAGACTGGCGCTCGGCGGCGCGGGGGAGGACCGCTTCTGCGAAGACTGCGGGGAACCCATTCCGCTCTCCCGCATCCTGGCCGCGCCCGAATGCGTGTGCTGCCGCCGCTGCCAGGCCGTGCGCGAAGGCGATCCCGCCGCGCTCGCCGAGCTTGAGGACTGATTGTGTCCCGGGATGTCATAAGACTGTAATACTCACGTCACATGAGTTTGGCATGCTGCTCCGAAATCACAGGACAGTTGATCACGGAGTGAGAGTATGTCGTTTTTTACAGCCATGCAGCTTTTAGGCGGCGTGGGAATTTTTCTCTACGCCATCAAGCTCATCAGCGAATCCCTGCAGATGGTGGCCGGCGAGAGACTGCGCAACATCATAGGCATGTTTACGAAAACGCCCGTTCTGGGCGTTTTTTTGGGTACGGCCGTCACCATGGTCATTCAGAGCAGCAGCGCGACCACCGTCATGACGGTGAGCTTCGTGGACGCCGGTCTCATGAATCTTACCCAGGCCATCGGCGTCATCATGGGAGCCAACATCGGCACCACGGTCACGGGACAGATTCTGGCCTTCCGGGTCAAGGATCTGGCGTATCTGTTCGTCATCGTGGGCGTGCTGCTCATTTTCGTCTGCCCGTCCAGAAAGCTCAAGCATCTGGGCGAAGGGCTGCTCGGCTTCGGACTGCTCTTCATAGGCATGCAGACCATGGAAAGTTCCATGGCCTTTCTGCGCGACAGGCAGGATCTTTTCCTCGCCTTCAGCAATAATCCGCTGCTCGGCCTTGCCGCGGGCACGCTGCTCACGCTGCTTGTGCAGTCGAGTTCCGCCACGGTGGGTCTGACCATCGCCCTCGGCACGCAGGGACTCATTCCCCTGGAAGCGGCCATTCCCATCATTTTCGGCGACAACATCGGCACCACGGTCACGGCGGTGCTGGCGGCGCTCGGCACGGGACGCGCCGCGCGTCAGGCCTGCGCGGCCCACGTGCTGTTCAACGTCATAGGCGTGTGCATCTGGATGCCGCTCATGCCTCTGTGGATCGGCTTCATCGAAGCGTCGTCCTCGTCCATCGGGCATCAGATAGCCAACGCCCACACCATGTTCAACATCTGCAACACCATTCTTTTCCTGCCCTTCGTCAAGCCTTTCGCGGCGCTCATCCGCAAGATCATTCCCGACGCGGACCGCATCGACCGCCGCGACGCCGCCTATCTCGATCCTCATCTCATCCAGCGCACGCCCGTGGTGGCCGTGAGCGCCGTGAAGCATGAATGCCGTCACATGGGCGAAATCGTGCTCGAACTTCTGGATCGCACGGAAAAGGTGTTCTTCGAGGAGAAGGACGACGAGAAGGAAGAAGTGCTGCGTCTGGAAGAAAAAATCGACAGGCTGGAAACGGCGATCCGCAGCTATGCTTCGGACATCATGCAGACCGGTCTTGACGGAAAGGACGCCGACATGCTGGAAGCCTGCGTGGTGAGCGCGGGCGATCTCGAACGCATAGGCGACAAGGGCAAGAGACTCATCGACTTTTACGAATACCGCAGAAAGAGGGGCGACGACTTTTCTTCTGCGGCCATGAACGAAATACGTTCGCTCTTTTTTGAAACGCGTCGGGCCGTGCGGCTGGCGCTGGACGTGTTCGGCTCCGAACCGTTCACCGCCAGAGAGAAGGAAACGCTGGACGCCCTGGCCGATCATATCCGCGAGCTGGAATCCTCGCTGCGGGCAAGCCACGCTTCCCGCCTGAGCGCCGGACACTGCTCTCCCGAATCCGGTCTGGTCTTCATTGACGTGCTTGGAGCCATCGAGCAAATAGCGTATCGTTCAAGAAAGATCGCCGATCACATGGCGGGTCGGCAGAGTGCGGAGGCGTAACCGTGGCCGAAAACAAAGAGCATATGACGGAGCCGCAGGAAGCGGGTCAGAAGAAAATAGACCTCACGGCTCAGGACTACTACCTCAACAGAGAACTGAGCTGGCTGGACTTCAACGCCCGCGTGCTTCAGACGGCGCTCGACGAACGGCTGCCCCTTCTGGAGCAGACGAAGTTTTTATCCATATTCTACAACAACCTCGACGAATTCTTCATGGTGCGCGTGGCCAAGGTGCTGCGTCAGTACCGCGAGGGCGCGGCAAGCTGCGAGGCCGACCGCATGACCCCTTCGCGTCAGCTTGCCGAGATTCGCCGCAAGGCTTCGTCGCTGCTGTCTCTGGCAAGCGAGCACTGGCAGAAGAAGCTCGTGCCCCTGCTTCGCGAACGGGACGTTCATCTCGTCCACTACGACGAACTCACGGAAAAGCAGCGTCGTTTTCTGCTGTCCTACTTCCGCGACGAAATTTATCCCGTGCTCACGCCGCAGGCCATTGACCCGGGGCATCCCTTTCCCACCATTTCCAATCTCAGCCTGAACTTCATCATCCGGCTCCAGGGCAGGGACGGCATTGCCCGCTTCGCCAGACTGCGCTGTCCGAGCAACGTGTCGCGCTTCATCTTCATTCCGCGCAACAAGGAGGCCAAGACCTACGCCTCCCTCGGCCTGAAGGCCAACGTGCGCGACGCCGACATTCTGCTGCTTGAGGAACTCATCGGCGAGCATCTCGGCCTGCTGTTCCCGGGCTACACCGTGGTGGACTACGGCCTCTTCCGCATCACCCGCAACACCGACGTGGACATCGACGAGGACGAGAGCGAAGATCTGCTCGAAGCCGTGCAGGACATGGTGGAGCAGCGGCGCTTCGGCGGCGTGGTGCGCCTTGAGACCGCGCGCGGCATGTCGTCCGATCTTTCGGAATTTCTCATCAAGCGCCTGGGGCTCAAGCCCTTTCAGGTGTACCGCGTGAAGGGCCCGCTGGCCTTTGCGCAGTTCATGTCCCTCTACGGTCTGGACAGGCCCGGCCTCAAGATTCCGGGGCACAGTCCCGCCATTCCCCCGGTGCTTCAGACCGACAGCCTGTTCCGCATCATCCGCAAGCAGGACGTGTTTCTGCACCATCCCTACGACAGCTTTTCTCCGGTGCTGGACTTCGTGCAGACGGCCGCCGAAGACCCGGACGTCATTTCCATCAAGCAGACGCTTTACCGCGTGGGCAACGATTCGCCCATCGTGCGGTCGCTCATCGAGGCGCGCCGTCGCGGCAAGCAGGTGACGGCCGTGGTGGAGCTCAAGGCCCGTTTCGACGAAGAGCGGAACATCACCTGGGCCGAGGAGCTGGAGCGCGAAGGCGTGAACGTGGTGTACGGCTTCGTGGGCATGAAGATTCACGCCAAGCTCTGCCTTGTGGTGCGCCGCGAGGCGGAAGGCGTGGTGAGCTACGCCCACATAGGCACGGGCAACTACAACGCCTCCACGGCGAGACTCTACACCGACATGGGCATTCTGACCTGCCAGCCCGACATCTGCGCCGACATGGCCGATCTTTTCAACGTCATGACCGGCTATGCGGAAAAGGACAACTATCGCGAACTTCTCGTTTCGCCCAATTCCATGCGCCGCCGTCTCATCGAGCAGATTCAGAACGAAATCGCCGTGTGCGCCCGCGGAGGCGAAGGCGAAATCATCATGAAGTGCAATCAGCTTGTGGACAGAAAGATCATCCGCGCGCTGTACATGGCGTCCATGGCGGGCGTGAAGGTGCGGCTCATCGTGCGCGGCATCTGCTGTCTGCTGCCCGGACTGCCCGGCGTGAGCGAGAACATCACGGTGCATTCCATCGTGGGGCGCTTTCTGGAACACGCCCGCGTGTACTGGTTCCGCAACGGCGGCAGCTCGTGCATGTTCATGGGCAGCGCGGACATGATGTCCCGCAATCTGGACAGGCGCATCGAAGTGCTCACGCCCGTGCTCGACGAAAACATACGTCGCACGCTGCTTGAGGTGCTCAGGCTCCAGCTTGCCGACAACATGCAGGCCTGGGAGCTGCGCGGCAACGGCGAATACGTGCGCCTTTCCCCTGCGGAAGGAAGCGAGCCCGTCAATTCGCAGGAAATTCTTCTCAAGCGCTGAAGAAGCATTCTTCAGGGAGGAACTATGGTCAGATCGGCAGGAAAGAACGGCGGAACGCGCAGATCCGGCGGCGGACGCAGAGCCGGACGCGGCAGAGCTGCCGAAGTCGCAGCTGTGGAGACGACTCTTTCCGTTGACGAGAAGAGAAAGGCTCAGACGCCTGCGGAGGCGTCCGCGGCAAAAGATCCGGGTGCCGGAAGCGATTCCGGGATCATGGAAGCTGCGGTCGCGAATGCCGTCGAGGCGCAGACCGTGACGCAGAAGACCGCGCCGGAGTTTGCTTCGGATGTGGTCTCGGACGCCGCACCTGACGCCGTCTCGGACTTCGCATCGGAAGGGAACGCGGCAAACGCCGCGCCTGACGCTGCGGCAAACGCAGCATCAGAGGCCGCGCCGTGCGACGATGTCGCCGAAGAGTCGGCCTTGCCCGAAGGCGCGGAACGCGCGCCGGAAGAGACCGCGCTGCCGGATGCGGAACAGGCTCTGGAAGACGCTTTCGAACAGCCTTCCGCGGCATGCTCTCTGGAGACTGAGACTGCATGCCGTCCTGAGCCTTCCGCCGGGGAACGCGTTCCCGGCGAGCTCGACATGCTGCGCGGGGCGCTTTTTTCGGAAGATCTGGAACAGGCCGCCGTGGAGCAGATGTTTCAGTGGAAGAAGGAGCGCCCGCAGAGCGGCGCGGACGGCGGGGAAGAAGCGGAGCTTTCCGGCGCGGCGCTGCTTGAGGCCGTGCATCACGGCCGTCACGTGGCTGCGCTTGCGCTGGCGCTGTTCGAGCCTCTTGCCCCGCGCTTTGCTCTGGACATGCGCTGGGCAAGAATGCTGGCGCAGGCCGCGCTGTGGCACGACCTCGGCTTTGCCGCGGGCGGACGCCGCCGCCATCACAAGCGCAGCATGGAAATCATCGAGGAAAACGTTTTTCTGTCGCTTTCCTTTGGGTTGACGGAGGAGGATCGCCCGCTGGTCGCGCTTCTGGCCCGCTATCATCGCCGCGCCTGGCCGAGCATGAGGCATCGGCGTTTTGCCGCGCTCTGCCGTGAGGATCGCAAGGCGCTCCGCGCGGCATCCGCCATCCTCAGAATAGCCGACGCCCTGGATTACCGTCACAAGGGCGCGGTGGAAGAGGTGCGGGTGAGTCTTCGCCGTCACGCGGCGCGTCTGGTCTGCTTCGGCTCGGAGCCCTGCGGACGCGAATGCCGCCGCGCGCTGAAGAAGGGAGATCTTTTTGAAGACCTGTACGGCGGACGTCTGGAGGTCGCGCAGGGAAAGGAAGGTGACAGGGATGCCGGTTGAGAATCCTGCGGGGAGAGGGCGCACCGTCGCCATCATGGATCTGGGGTCGAACTCCCTGCGCATGATGATCGTCCGCATCGGTGAAAACCGCGTGACCAGCGTGCTCAATCAGGTGAAGCAGATGGTCAGGCTCGGCGAGGGCGCGTTCGGGGAACACAGGCTTCAGCCCGAACCCATGCGCCGCACCATTGCCGCGCTGCGCGGCTTTGCGGGAATGTGCCGTTCCTACGGCGTGGACGAGATTGTGGCGCTGGCCACCGCCGCCGTGCGCGACGCCGCCAACGGTCAGGAATTCATGGACGAGGTGCGCCGGGAAACCGGCGTGGACTTCACGGTGATCTCCGGCAGGGAAGAGGCCCGTCTCATCTGCCGCGGGGTGTCGGTGGCGCTGGAACCCTTTGCCGGAAAGCGCATGTTCATCGACATCGGCGGCGGCAGCACCGAGCTTTCCGTGGCGGAAGGCTCGAACATTCTGGAACTGGAGTCGCTCAAGCTCGGCGCGGTGCGTCTGGCGGGGCTTTTCCCCGGTTCCGGTCCGGTGAGCTCCCAGCGCTACGCGGAAATGCAGAAGTACGTGCGCGATCACGCGGTCTTGCCCCTCCAGCGCATGGAGGCGCAGGCTCCGGGCGAGCTGGTGGGCAGTTCCGGCACCATTCAGAGCCTTGCGGAAATGGCCGTGGCCATGGCCAGAGACAGCGGGAAAAAAACGGGCGACACCGCTGAAATGCTCAGCTACAGCTCGCTTAGGCGCGTGGTGAAGGCGCTTTGCGAACGCAACGAGGAAGAGCGCATGTCGCTGCCCGGCATGAATCCCCGCCGCACGGGCATACTCATTCAGGGCGCGGCCATTCTTCAGACCATCATGGAGGAGCTGGACTTCGATTCCGTGCGGGTGTCCGGCCGCGGACTGCGCGACGGCGCGCTGGCCGACTATCTGGAGCGGCTGTTTCCCGAAAAGGGGCGGCTTTCCGTGCGCGACGAGAGCGTGCTGCGTCTGGCGCGGCTGTGCCGCTTTGAAGAAACGCATTCCCGGCACGTGGCAAAGCTTGCCCTCATGCTTTTCGATTCCGCCCGGGAACTCGGTCTGTACCGCGGCCCCGCGCGCATGCGCGAGCTGCTGCACTACGCGGGACTGCTGCACGACATCGGCATCTTCATTTCCTTCACCAAACACAACGTTCACAGCCACTACCTCATCCAGAACAGCGAGATGCTCGGCTTTACGCAGAAGGAAGTGTCGCTCATGGCCGCACTGGCGCTGTTTCACCGCTACGGCTATTCCCGCAAGGACAAGGTCTGCGCCACACTTGCCGAAGACTGGCAGGAGCACGCGAGATATCTTTCGCTGTTTCTGTCCCTGGCGGAAGCCATGGACAAGAGTCACCGGCAGGCCGTGGTGTCCGCATCGTTCGTCCGGCGCGCTCAGGGTCTCGCGCTCGTCATGCGCGCCACGGCGCCCTGTCCCGTGGAGCAGGAGCGGATCAAGCGCTGCCTCAAGGCGCTGGAAAAGTGCTTCGGCAAAACGGACATGGTGTGGGAAGCAGCATCGTAGCGGAAAAAATTTTTCGCTGTGGGGCGGAGTCGTCGAAAGGCGGCTCCGCCCTTTCTCGTCCGGCGTTCCGGCATGGGAAGGGCGCGGAAGATTTTCGGAACTTGTGACGGCGATTCTGGACATTGCCCGGAAAGTGATTAACCTTGCTGCGAAACCAGACGAAAACGCGAAGACGACCGTTGCCGACTTCGCATTATCAGGAGTACAACCATGTGGGAATATACCGAGACTGTCCGTGACCACTTCCTGCATCCCCGCAACGCGGGCGTGCTTGAAGACGCCAATGTCATCGGCGAGGCTGGCAGCCTTGCCTGCGGCGACGCTCTGAAGCTCATGCTCAAGGTCAACGATCAGGGCATCATCGAAGACGTCAAGTTCCAGACCTTCGGCTGCGCGAGCGCCATTGCTTCGAGCTCCGCGCTGACCGAGCTCATCAAGGGCAAGCACATGGACGAGGCCGCCAAGCTCACGAACAAGGAAATCGCCGCGTATCTCGGCGGTCTTCCCAAGGAAAAGATGCACTGCTCCGTCATGGGCGAAGAGGCCCTGGAAGACGCCGTCCGTCACTGGAAGGGACTTCCCTCCAAGGCGAAGGAGGAAGAAGGCCGTCTCGTGTGCAAGTGCTTTGGCGTGACGGATCTGCAGATCATCAAGGTGGCCAGGGAAAACAACCTCACCACGGTGGAGGAAGTCACCGACTTCATCAAGGCCGGCGGCGCCTGCGGCAGCTGCAAGGACGACATTCAGTCCATTCTCGACAAGCTGCACGCCATGGAAAAGCCGCTTGAGGAAATCCGCCCCGTGCCCCGCATGACCAACGTGCAGCGCATGCAGAAGGTCATGACCATCATTAATGAAGACATTGCTCCGCGCCTCGCCCTTGACGGCGGCACCATCGAGCTTGTGGATGTGGACGGAACCACCGTTGTGGTGGCTCTGCGCGGCGCCTGTTCCGGTTGCTCTGCCAGCCAGCTGACGCTGAAGAACCTGGTGGAAAAGACGCTGCGCGAGCAGGTGGATCCCGCCATCAATGTTGTGGAGGCGTAACATGGCCGACCGTACTGATGTGATTTATCTTGACAACAACGCCACCACGCGGGTTGCTCCCGAAGTGGTGGAAGCCATGATGCCCGCCTTCGGCCCGCTTTACGGCAATGCTTCCAGCATGCACACCTTCGGCGGCCAGATGGGCCACTACATCCAGAAGGCCCGCGAGCAGGTGGCCGGCATTCTCAATGCGGATCCGGAAGAGATCGTCTTCACTTCCTGCGGTTCCGAGTCCGACAACTCCGCCTGGTATTCCGCCACGGAAACCCAGCCGGAAAAGCGGCACGTCATCACCACCAAGGTGGAACATTCCGCGGTGCTGGCCTACGGTCACTACCTTGAGGACAAGGGCTACGAAGTGACCTGGCTCGGCGTGGACGACAAGGGCCGTCTCGACCTTGAGGAACTCGACCGCGCCATCCGTCCGGACACGGCGCTCGTGTCCATGATGTTCGCCAACAACGAAACCGGCACCGTCTTCCCCATCGCGGACGTGGCCAGAATCGTGAAGTCTCACGGCGTGCAGCTTCATGTGGACGCCGTGCAGGCCGTGGGCAAGGAAGTCATCGACCTCAAGAAGCTGCCCATCGACTATCTGGCGCTTTCCGGCCACAAGCTGCATGCCCCCAAGGGCATCGGCGCGCTGTACATCCGTCGCGGCACGCGCTTCCGTCCCTACCTCAAGGGCGGTCATCAGGAACGCGGCCGTCGCGCCGGCACCGAAAACGTGCCCTACATCATCGGTCTCGGCAAGGCCTGCGAGCTCGCCGCGGCCAACATGGAAAAGGAACGCACCCAGGTCGCCGCGCTGCGCGATCGCCTGCAGGCCGGACTTCTGGCCGCCATTCCGCACTGCAAGATCAACGGCGATCAGGAACACCGCCTGCCCAACACGCTGAACATTTCCTTTGAAGGCGTGGAAGGCGAGGCCCTGCTGCTCCAGCTCGATCAGTACGGCATCTGCGCAAGCTCCGGTTCCGCCTGCACCTCCGGCAGCCTCGAACCTTCCCACGTGCTGCGCGCCATGGGCGTTCCGTTCAACTACGCCCACGGCTCCGTGCGCTTCAGCCTGAGCCGCTACAACACCGAAGCCGAAATCGACCGCGTGATCGAAGTGATGCCCAACATCGTGAGCGAACTGCGCAAGATTTCGCCCTTTGCGAGCTTTCTGAAGAACTAGAAAGCGAAGCCTGTTTTTGCAGGCGTCGCTTCTGAACGACAAAGACCCGTTTCCTCTCGTGGGAAGCGGGTCTTTTTTTCGGTGAGGCGAAGAAGAAAAGGGCCGGGAGTCTTCCCGGCCCTTCAAGGTTCGTTGCTGGTTCAGATCACCGGACTCAGTGGCCGCCCATGTTCCGATGCAGCAGCTCGTGCTCCCGGCCCTTGAGCAGCGTGGCGTAGAGCGTGTCGAGCAGGGGGTTCTCGTTGGTTTTCTTGATCTGCATGTTGATGTCCGTTTCGTACAGGGAATCGCGACGGGCCCGGAACATGCTGCCCGAGGAGGAAACCGGCTGCCCGCCGCCCATGATGCAGCCGCCGGGGCAGGCCATGAATTCCACGAAGTCGTAGCTTTTTTCGCCGTTGCGGATGGCGTTCAGCACCGTGTCGGCGTTGCGCAGACCGCTCACCACGGCCGCGCGGATGTCCCTGCCGTTGTGATGGAAGGAAAATTCCCGAATGCCCTGTTCCTCGCGCACGCCCACGCGTTTGAGATCGTCGAGCTTCTGACGGTTGTGCCCCGCAATGAAGTTGCGCAGCACGGCCTCGGTGACGCCGCCGCTCGCGCCGAAAATGAGGCCCGCGCCCGAGGTGATGCCGAAGGGCATGTCGGCGGCGTCCTTGTCCGCGCCGTTCAGGTTGAGCCCGTAGCTCTGAATCATGCCGATGAGCTCTTCCGTGGTGAGCACGAAGTCCACGTCCTGGCGGCCGTTGGTGCGCGATTCGGGCCGGAGAATTTCGTCCTTCTTGGCCGTGCAGGGCATGATGGCCACGGAGACGAGACGGCGTCCCTGTTCGTCGGGCTTTTCGTCGTCCCAGGCGCGCAGCACTGCGCCGAACATCTGCATGGGCGAGCGGCAGCTGGACAGGTTGGGAATGAAGTCCGGATGCCGTTTTTCGCAGAAGCGTACCCAGGCGGGGCAGCAGCTCGTGAAGAGCGGCAGCTTTTCTCCCGAGGCGAGGCGGTTTTCGAGCTCGCGGCTTTCCTCGGCCACGGTGAGATCCGCGCCGAAGGCGGTGTCGTACACTTCCTCGAAGCCGAGGCGGTGCATCACCGTGACGAGGCGGTTCATGACGTTCTTTCCGGCGGGGAATCCGAATCTGTCGCCGATGGCCGTGCGCACGGCCGGAGCCACCTGCGCGACCACCTTGTTCTTCGGATCGGCAAGGGCCGCCCATACCTGATCCACGGTGCTCTTGATGGAAATGGCTCCTGTGGGGCAGACCACGCGGCACTGACCGCAGCCTACGCAGTCGGTTTCGGCGAGGCGGCGGTTGTAGGCGGGCGTGACCAGCGTGGCTACGCCCTTGCCGGCGAAGTCGAGGGCGTCCACGGACTGAATGTTGTCGCACATGCGCACGCAGTCGCCGCAGAGTATGCACTTGCTCGGCGTGCGCACGATGCAGTTGGAACTGTTGTCCACCTCGTGATGTTCCTGCGCGCTCTTGAAGCGTATGTTGCGCACGCCCATGCGTTCGGCGAGGTTCTGGAGGTGGCAGTCGCCGTTCTTGTTGCACACGGTGCAGTCGCGGTCGTGGGAGGCGAGCAGCAGTTCGAGCAGGGTGCGGCGGTACTGTCTCAGTTCCGGCGTGTTGGTCTGAATGTTCATGCCGTCGCGCGGGCGCACCGTGCAGGAAGCGAAATAGCGGCCTTCCTCGTCCTTGACCGTGCAGAGACGGCAGGCGCCGTACACGGAAAGTTCCGAAACGTAGCAGAGCGTGGGCAGGTCGATGCCCGCGTTGCGTATGACCGTCAGCACATTGGTTTCATCGGTGAATTCGACGCGGATGCCGTCGATGATCATGCTGCCCATGGTTAGTCCTTGATGGAAATGGCGCCGAACTTGCAGTTCATCATGCAGGTGCCGCACTTGATGCAGATTTCATGGTTGATGACGAAGGGCTGCTTCACCACGCCGGTGATGGCGTGTACCGGGCAGATGCGCGCGCATCTGGAACATCCCTTGCAGCGCTTGGGATCGATGTGGAAGAATATCAGTTCCTGATAGGGGCCGGGCAGGTACTCTTCGATGACGCGTTCCTCGCCGCCCTGATGCTCCAGCACGGAGAGCACCTGCCGTGCGATGCTCTTGCCGAGACCGCAGCGGGCGGTGTGATCGATGAGCGTTCCGAGCTCCGTGAGCAGGGCCAGGTCTTCCGGGGAGGGGGAGGGAAGAGGAGAATCGGAGAGAATCTGCTGCATCTGCCTTGTGCCTTCCCGGCAGGAAATGCATTTGCCGCAGCACTGATCGCTGGTGAATTTTTCAAGAACGGCCAGAGCCTTCTGAGTTTCCGGTGACTTTTCCATGATGCGTCCGAAAGAAGTGAAAGAATGATGACGGCGGAGCCGCTTCGACGCGGAGACGGTCGGCAGTGTCGCCGGGCGTTCCTGAATGTTTCTGCCGTCGTGCGGCGTCCGATATCCTCAGGGTGTAGCCGGGCGGGGCGGGCCTTGTAAAGCCTGCACCCATTGTTCCGGAATGGAACAAGATGATTTTTCTCCCCGCGGCGCAAAAAACGTGAGCTCGTGTGCGCCGTTCCCGCTTGACGCAGGAATTCCCTGTCGTTACAGATGGATATTATGTGGACTGTCAGCCGCGCATTTGCTGCGGCATTCTTCGGGAGAAGAGCATATGGACATCACGGTGGACGCTGTACTTGCCCTGGCTCCGGACGACGCCTCCGTCAAGGCTGCGCGCTCTCTGGCCTCGCCCGGCAAATGGCAGACGCTCGGCTTTGACGAGGTTTCCGCATGGGGCCTCTGTCAGGGAAGCGGATCAAAACCCTATCAGACGAAGGTGGACCTTTCGGGGCCTGCGTGTTCGTGTTCCTGCCCGAGCCGCAAGATTCCCTGCAAGCACGCGCTGGCGCTGCTTCTGCTTCTGGCGCAGCAGAAGGGAGCGTTTGCGGAGGGCGGCCGTCCCGACTGGGTGAGCGAGTGGCTGGAAGGCCGGCAGCAGCGGGCCGCGAAAAAGGAAGCGGGAGCGAGCGCCAAAAAGAGCGCCGCGCCTTCTGCCAAAAAGGAGGCCGCGAGGCTTGAGCGCATGCGCGCGGGACTCGACGAGCTTGTCCGCTGGATGAACGATCAGGTGCGTCAGGGCTTGTCGTCTCTTTCCGGGCGCTACGACGAGTGGAACCGGCTGGCCGCCCGCATGGTGGACGCGCAGATGCCCGGCGTGGCCGCGAGGGTGCGGGAGCTTTCCGCACTGACGGACGCAGGCGACGACTGGCCCGCCGAGATGCTCGGTCGCATGGGCGAGCTTCAGCTTCTGGCGGAGGCGTTTTCCCGCATGGACGGTCTCTCTCCGGCCGAGCAGGCCGACGTGCGCGCCGCGCTGGGCCTTCTTCCCGACAAGGCGGCCGTGCTTGCCGGAAACGATGCGGTTGCCGACGTGTGGAGCGTCATGGGCGTGAGCGTGGCGGAAGAGGACAGGCTGTGGCGTCGCCGGGTGTGGCTTTACGGGAAGCAGAGCGGGCGCACGGCGCTGGTTCTGGATTTCTCCCACGGCTCCCGTTCGTTTGAGCCGGTCTTTCTGCCGGGCGATCATGTTCGCATGACGCTTGCCTTCTATCCCGGAGCGTCTCCGCTTCGGGCCGTCGTGGCAGGCGATCTTGTGTCCGAGCCCGGCGGAGCGCTGCCGCAGCGCACGCTCGACGAGGCGCTTTCCGACATGGCTGCGCGCGTGGCGGCCAATCCGTGGCAGAGGCCGCTGCCGCTGTTTTTCGGCGGCGCGAATTTGACGCGCGCCGAGAGCGGCTGGCAGCTTGTGTGCGAGGGCAATCGGCTGATCCCGCTGGTGCTCGACGACGCCGCGGCCTGGAACATGCTGGCCGCATGCGGCGGACGCCCGCTCTTTGTCTGCGGTGAATGGAGCGGCGGCGCGCTGGTTCCGGCGGGCGTTTTTCCTCAGACGGCATCGTAGGGGAGGCATCATGGACCCCAGACTTCGTTTGTTCGGCTCCCTGGCCCTCATCGGCGCGTCGCGTCGCCTGCCGTCGTTTCCCGAGAGCGAGTTTCCCGCAGGCTCGCTGATCCGGGAGCTTGCCGACGCCTCGGACGCTTCGCCGGAAGCGCTTTCCCGCGTGCTGCTCTGCGGCGCGGGAGCGCTCTTTGTGTGCAATCTGGCGGGGCATCGCCCCGCATCCATGGAAAGCGCGCCGGAGACGCCCCGGCCGTGCCCGGAAGAAACGCGCGCATCTCTGCCGGAAGGCGTTCCGGTGACGGACGTGATGGGAGAAATTTTTCGGGGCGGGCCGCTGCGGCTGCAGTGGGAGGCGCTTGCGCATCTTGAGAAGAAAAACATGGTGCTGCCTCATTCGCTGCTCGTGCCTGCGCTGGTCATGGGGCGCGGCGCGCCTGCGCTGCGTCCGCTGCTTGCGCGCACGGCGGGCGAGCGCGGATTGTGGCTTGCCTCGCTGAACCCCGACTGGCGCATGTTTGCCGCCTCGTCCGACGGAGAGCCGGATCAGGACGCCTGGGAACACGGCCGTCCCATGCAGCGGCAGGCCTTTTTTCTTGCCGCGCGCACGAAGGATCCCGCGCAGGCGAGGGAGCTCTTTGAAAAGGACATGGCTTCCATGGACGCTTCGGAGCGCGCCGCGCTGCTGGGTTTTTTTTCGCACGGCCTGTCCGGCGGGGACGAAGAGCTGCTGGAGCGGCTGCTCAAAAAGGACCGCAGCCGCGAGGTGAAGAAAACCGCGGCGCTTCTGCTTTCCCGCCTGCCGAAGAGCGCGTATCTTTCGCGCATGGGCGAGCGCCTTGCCGCCTGCATGGAAGGCTTTTTGTCTGCGCCGAAGCCGTCGGCGCTCTCCGGTCTTTTCCGCGCCGCGGCTGCCGCCGTGGGCATGGCGGACAAGGCAGACTTCATTGCGCCGCCCGAGAGCTACGACAAGAGCTGGGCGGAGGATCTCATCGCGGAAAAATCGCCGATTCCGCAGCTCGGGCTGCGCGCCGGATGGCTGTATCAGATGGCCTGCGTCATGCCGCCGTCGTGGTGGACGGAGCGCACCGGAAGAGAGCCGGAAGAGCTGATTGCGCTCTCCGCCCGTTCGGAGTGGAAGAAGCCTCTGCAGATGGCCTGGGGCGATGCGGAGCTTCGCTTCGGCGACGAAGACTGGGCGCGCGCCATGCTGAAGTTCATGAAGAAGGGCGACGTGTGGCCGTCTTCGTCCGGCAGGCTCGACGTTTTTTACCTGGCCGGTCTGCTGAACAGGGAGGAGCGCGAAAGGGCGTGGGAATCCCTGCTTTCCGGAGAGACGCTGACGGCGTTTCTGGAGGACGTGCGCAGCCGTCAGGAGCTCGACTACCGCATGTCTTCCGCGCTGGCGGACAAGGCCGTTCAGGCGCTCGGCGCGCGGCTGGCGTCGGCCTCTCGTCGGGACTACGCCCTGTCCTATGTTGTCGCCGAGCTCGCCATGACGCTGCCGTCGGATCGTCTGGACAAGGCGCTTCAGGTTCTGGCCGCGCTGCCGGAGGATTCCCCGAACCGCGAAATTTTCGATCGTTTTTCTTCTGTCGCCCTGCAGCGCAGGACGATGGATGCGTATTTTTCCTGACCGTCAACCATTGAGGGCATTGCATGAGCACCGTAGATTCCAAAGACTCCGCCCGCGTGCTGCGTCAGCACGCCGAACAGCAGTTTGCCGAAGAGCTGGAAGAACTGAAGAAGGCCGACTCGCATCCGCGCCCGGAGAACTGGCAGATGTCGCCCTGGGCCGTGTGTACCTATCTCATGGGCGGCCGGCTCGACAACGGCTTTGAGGTCACGCCCAAGTACATCGGCAGTCGTCGTCTCATGGAAATCGCCGTGGCCACGCTGGCCACCGATCGCGCGCTGCTTCTGTACGGCGTGCCGGGCACGGCCAAGTCGTGGGTGTCGGAGCATCTGGCCGCGGCCGTGAGCGGCGATTCCACGCGCATCATTCAGGGCACGGCGGGCACGAGCGAGGAACAGATGCGCTACGGCTGGAACTACGCCGAGCTGCTGGCCAAGGGGCCGTCGCGGCAGGCGCTGGTGGAAAGCCCGCTCATGCGCGCCATGGAAGACGGACGCATCGCCCGCGTGGAGGAACTGACCCGCATTCCCGCCGACGTGCAGGACACGCTCATCACCATTCTTTCGGAAAAGTCGCTGCCCGTGCCCGAGCTCGGCGAGGAAGTGCAGGCCGTGCGCGGCTTCAACGTGATTGCCACGGCGAACAACCGCGACAAGGGTGTGAACGAGCTCTCCTCCGCGCTCAAGCGTCGCTTCAACACGGTGGTGCTGCCTGTTCCGGCCACGGAAGACGAGGAAGTGGCCATTGTGGAAAAGCGCGTGCGGGAGATGGGGCGGAGCCTGGAACTGCCCGCCGAACCGCCTGCGCTTGCCGAAGTGCGCCGCGTGGTGCGCATTTTCCGCGAGCTTCGCAACGGCAGAACCGAGGACGGCAAGCTCAAGGTGAAAACGCCTTCCGGCACGTTGAGCACGGCGGAGGCCATTTCCGTGGTCAACAGCGGCATGGCGCTGGCCGCCCATTTCGGCGACGGCTGCCTGCGCGCGGCCGACGTGGCGGCCAGTCTTGTGGGCGCGGTGGTCAAGGATCCGGTGCAGGACCGCGTGATCTGGCATGAATATCTTGAAACCGTCATGAAGGAACGGAGCGACTGGAAAGACCTTTACCGCGCCTGCCGCGACGTGGAATGACCATGGACGAATCCTTGCAGATACGCATATTCGGCATCAGGCATCACGGGCCGGGATGCGCCCGCAGCCTTGTGCGGGCGTTTGAGCAGTGGCGGCCGGACGTGATTCTGGTGGAAGGTCCGCCCGAGGGCGAGAGCGTGCTGCCGCTGGCCGCAGACGAAGGCATGACGCCGCCGGTGGCGCTGCTCGTGTATGCGGAGGAAGATGCCCGGCGCGCGGCGTTTTATCCTTTTGCGGAATTTTCTCCCGAATGGCAGGCGCTGCGCTATGCGCTTGCCGAAGGCGTTCCGGTTCGCTTCATGGATCTGCCGGCGGCCGTGCGCTTTGCGCTGGAAAAGAGGGAGGAAGAAGCGCAGAGAATCGCGGCTGAAACGGCTGAAAACGCTTCTGCGCAGGCGGACGGCGAATCGCCGGAGATGGCGCAGGAAGGCGAAACGCGGACGGCGCAGCTTGAAGCGCCGGAGAAAGCGACGACGGAGAAGGTATCGCCGGACGAAACCGGGGCGGAGCAAACGGCGTCGCATGAAGCGGGAGCGGAAGAACCCGGGAGCGACGGGGAGCAGACCGCAGAGCAGGAGCAGAGCGTTCCGTTCGACGTCGCCGATCCGCTGGACTGGCTGGGCCGAGCCGCAGGCTACGAAAGCGGGGAGAGCTGGTGGAATCACATGGTGGAGGAGCGGCTCGACGGGCTTGAGCTCTTCGAGGCCATCCGCGAGGCCATGACGGCCGTTCGTCAGGAACGCGAGCAGCGCGACGGAGCCGTTTCGGGCCTGGAGGCGCTGCGCGAGGCGCACATGCGTTCATGCCTGCGCAAGGCGAAGAAGGAAGGCTTTTTGCGCATTGCGGTGGTGTGCGGCGCGTGGCATGTGCCTGCGCTGGAAGCGAAGGTGGCCGCCAGGGACGACAACGCGCTTTTGAAGGGACTGCCGAAAATGAAGGCGGTCGCCACCTGGGCGCCGTGGACCTACGCGGGGCTCAGCGTGCGGAGCGGCTACGGCGCGGGGGTGGAGTCTCCGGCGTGGTACGAGCATCTGTGGCGCGGAAAAACGGCGGAATCCCGGGCCGTGAGCTGGCTTGCATCGGCGGCCCGGCTCTTTCGCGAGGAAGGGCTGGACTGCTCGCCCGCGCACGTCATTGAATCCGCGAGGCTGGCCGAGTCTCTGGCGGCGCTGCGTCATCGTCCGGGCGCGGGGCTTCACGAGCTGTGCGAGGCGTTGCAGGCCGTGGTCTGCATGGGCGAGGAAGCGCCCATGCGTCTCATTGCGCGGCGGCTCATCACCGGCGAGAAGCTGGGGCGCGTGCCGGAAGGCGTGCCTGCGGTTCCGCTTCAGCGGGACATCGAACGGTTGCAGAAAAAGCTCCGGCTCAAGCCGGAAGCCTCGCAGAAAACGCTGGATCTCGATCTGCGCAAGGAAGTGGATCTGGAGCGCAGCCGCATGCTGCACCGCATGAACCTGCTGGACATTCCCTGGGGAACGGACAGACGCGAAGGCGGGGGCAAGGGCACGTTCCACGAAGTGTGGCAGCTTCAGTGGGAGCCGAAGCTTGTTGTGGACATCATTCAGGCGGGCGTGTGGGGCGGCACGCTGCTCGACGCTGCGGTGCGCCGCACGCTGGATCGCGCTTCCCGGGCGAATCTGCCCGAGCTTGCCGCCCTGATGGACGCGGCGCTTCTGGCGGATCTCGGGGAAGCGGTGGAAGGACTGGTGCGCACGCTGGAAAATCTGGCCGCGCTCACCACGGACACGCTCCAGCTTCTCCGCACGCTGCCGGAGCTTGTGCGCGTGGCTCGTTACGGCGACGTGCGCAGCACGGACACGGGCATGGTGCTTGCGCTGGTGGACGGCATGGTTCCGCGCGTGGCCGTGGGACTTCATGCGGCGCTCTCCGGGCTCAACGCCGAAAGTTCGGCGGAACTGGCCGCGCCGCTGCGCGCGGCGCATGAGGCCATACGCCTGTCCGGACGGGAGGAGCTCGCGCTCATGTGGCGTCAGGCGCTGCGCCGACTGCTTGCGGAAGAGAGCGGCGTGCATGCCGTGCTTCGCGGTCTGGCCGCCCGGCTTCTTTTCGACGACGAGTCTCTTTCGCTCGACGAGGTGGCGTCGCTCATGAGTCTTGCGCTTTCTCCCGCGTCGGAGCCGGAAGAGTCGGCGGGGTGGCTGTCGTCGTTTCTCGGCGAGAGCGCCATGGTGCTGCTGCACGACGACATGCTGTGGACCCTTGTGGATCAGTGGCTGACGACGCTTCCTGCGGAACGCTTCAAGTCGGTGCTGCCCATGCTTCGCCGCACGTTCACGGAATTTTCCGCGCCGGAACGGCGGCAGCTTGCGGAGCGGGCCCGGCGGGCTCCGGGAAGCGGAGGGGCGGGAGCGGCGCAGTCTTTCGACCGGGACGAGGCTCGCGCGGCGCTTCCGCTGCCTTTTTTGCGGAAGATTCTCGGACTTGCCGCGCCTCACGCGGGGGAAAACGAGCGAGGTGCTCATGAATAACGACCTTGAAAAGGAACGCATGCGGCGCTGGGTGCTGGCGCTCGGCGACGAGGCCAGAAGTTCCTGCCCGGAGGTGACGCTCAGCGAGGAAGACGCGGGCATGAGCGACGCGCTTTCTCTGCTCTACGATCACGGCGGCGACGGAAAAGGGCTTCGCGGCGGCAGCGGCGCGTCGTCTCCCCGCGTGGCGCGCTGGCTCGGCGACATTCGCAAATACTTTCCGTCCACGGTGGTGCGGGCCATGCAGAAGGACGCCTTCGACCGCCTCTATCTTAAAGATATGCTTCTGCAGCCGGAAATGCTGGAGTCCGTGCAGCCGGACGTGAATCTGGTTTCCACGCTCATGAGTCTGAACGGCGTCATTCCGCCGGAAACCCGGGAAACGGCAAGGCTTGTGGTGCGCAAGGTCGTGGACGAGCTTCTGAAACAGCTTGAGGAACCCATGCGCACGGCAGTGAGCGGGGCACTCAACCGGGCGGTGCGGAGTCGTCGTCCCCGCTATGCGGAAATAGACTGGAACCGCACCATTCAGGCCAATCTCCGTCACTGGCAGAAGGAATATCACACGCTGGTTCCGGAATCGCTCATCGGTTACGGACGCAAGGCGCGCCGTCCGCAGCGGGAGGTCATACTCTGCATCGATCAGAGCGGCTCCATGGCAAACTCCATCGTGTACTCCAGCATCTTCGGCGCGGTCATGGCGTCGCTGCCTGCCGTGAAGACGCGCCTTGTGGTGTTCGACACCTCGGTGGTCGATCTTACCGACGAAATGCGCGATCCCGTGGACGTGCTCTTCGGCGTGCAGCTCGGCGGCGGCACGGACATCAACCGGGCCGTGGGCTACTGCCAGTCGCTCATCAGCGATCCGCGCAACACCGTCATGGTGCTGATTTCCGACTTGTACGAAGGCGGCGTGGAGCGGAATCTGCTCCAGCGGGCCAACGAGCTTGTGCAGTCGGGGGTGCAGTTCATCACGCTGCTGGCGCTGAGCAACGAGGGCAGTCCCTTTTACGACAGGGCGCTGGCCGGAAAGTTGTCGGCGCTGGGCATTCCCTGCTTTGCCTGCACGCCGGACATCTTTCCGGGCATGATGGCGGCCGCCATCCGCAAGGAGGATGTCTGCCTCTGGGCGGCGGAGCAGGGCGTGGTCACGGCTCCTGCGGCCCGCGATGGCGCGTGACGCCGGGCAACTCGCGCGCCGAAACCGAGAGAAATGTGCCAAAAGGGCGGGAAAAAAGCCGGAACAACGCGCCTGCTCCGTTTTTCAGCTCGAAAAAGCCGAAAAATGGGCCTTTGAGGGAGAAAACGCCGGGGAAGGCTCAAAAAATCGGGCGGAGAGTCATCTTTGCCCGATTTTTTTATGCTGTATTCTCGATATGTTACAAATGAAAATGAAAAAAGAATGAAAAAATCGCAAAAAAGTGTTTGACAAGTCGGGGGTAAATGGGCATAACTCGAAAACGCG
>NZ_CALUYL010000002.1 GCF_944324995.1 uncultured Mailhella sp. | reverse complement strand
GTCCACCCTGAGCCGTGTGCTTGAGAACCACGTAAAAAACAAGCGCCGTGTGCTTGAAAACCACGTAAAAAACAAGCTATGAAACAACATTCCTTTTCGGCAACGTTCATGTTGCTCGGCATCGTCTTCTGCACCTGTCTCATCATTTCCAATCTGCTGGCCGCCAAAATCTTCATGCTGGGCTCGCTTGCCCTGCCTGCGGCCGTCATCATCTTTCCCGTTTCCTACATCATCAACGACTGCATCGCCGAAGTATGGGGCTTCCGCAGGGCCCGCTTCATCATCTGGACGGGCTTCGCCATGAATTTTCTTGTGGCCGCCCTCGGTCAGATCGCCGTCTTTCTGCCGTCCGCGCCGTTCTGGGACGGAGAGGCGCACTTCAATTATCTGTTCGGCCTGGCTCCGCGCATCGCCGCGGCGAGCTTTCTTGCCTTCCTGGCGGGCTCCTTCCTCAACGCCTACGTCATGAGCCGCATGAAGGTGGCTTCCGGCGGACGTCATTTTTCGGCCCGCGCCATTCTTTCCACGCTGGTGGGCGAAGGCGTGGATTCCCTTATCTTTTTCCCCTGCGCCTTTGCGGGCGTGCTGCCGCTCTCGGCCATGATCCCCATGATGCTCGCCCAGACCGCGCTCAAGACACTGTATGAAATCGTCGTGCTGCCCGTGACCATTCGCGTGGTGAACTACGTCAAGCGCGTGGAGGAAACCGACGTGTTCGACGAAAACATTTCCTACAACATTCTTAAGATCCGGGAGGTGTAGTCGTGTCCGGAGCACTGGTTGTTTTCAGCGGCGGGCAGGACTCCACCACCTGCCTTTTCTGGGCCCGCGAACGTTTTGAAAACGTGCGCGCCCTGAGCTTCTTTTACGGACAGAAGCACCGGCACGAACTGGATGCGGCCCGCGCCATTGCCGAAGAGGCGAAGATTCCTCTGGACGTGCAGGACGTGAGCTTCATTTCCCGCATAGGGCGCAGTTCCCTGACGGACGCCTCCATGACCATGGACAGGGAAAAGCCGCAGGACGGCTGGCCCAACACGTTTGTTCCGGGGCGCAACATGTTCTTTCTCGGCGTGGCCGCCGTGTGCGCGCGGGAACAGGGCATGAGAGACATCGTCACCGGCGTGTCCCAGACGGATTTTTCCGGCTATCCCGACTGCCGCGACACGTTCATCCGCTCCATGAACGTCACGCTGAATCTGGCCATGGCCGAAGAGTTCGTGATTCACACGCCGCTCATGTGGCTCGACAAGGCGCAGACATGGGAACTGGCCGACAGGCTCGGCGTTTTCGAGCTTGTGCGCACGCGCACCGTGACCTGCTACAACGGCATAGCGGGCGACGGCTGCGGACAGTGCCCTTCCTGCATTCTCCGCAGGCAGGGGCTGGAGCGCTACCTGGAAAAGAAAAGAAAGGCGGAGTCGATCTCCGCAGGAGAACAGCGCCATGCATGACCGCAGCGAAGATCATCTCACGCTTCTGGGCTCTCCCACGCGCTACCGGCAGGACTACGCGCCCGAAGTGCTGGAAACCTTTGAAAACAGACATCCCGAACACGACTACTGGGTGCGCTTCAACTGTCCGGAGTTCACCAGTCTCTGCCCCATCACCGGTCAGCCGGATTTCGCGGAAATACGCATCGAGTACATTCCCGACGTGAAGATGGTGGAGAGCAAGAGCCTGAAGCTGTATCTGTTCAGCTTCCGCAATCACGGGGACTTTCATGAAGACTGCGTGAACGTCATCATGAAGGATCTCGTGAAGCTCATGGATCCGCGCTACATTGAGGTGACGGGCATATTCACCCCGCGCGGCGGCATATCCATTTATCCGTACTGCAACTACGGCCGTCCGGGCACGAAATACGAAAAGATGGCCGAGTTCCGCATGATGCGTCACGATCTGGCCTGATGAGAAATCGTTGCCGCTGGCGGCGCGGATCGTCTCCTGCGCCGTGTCCCTGCGGGGAAAAAGCCGCTTAAATGTATCGCCCGGAAGAGCCGATGGGTTCTTCCGGGCGATGAAGGTTAAAAGCCTTTGCGGCGGTTCGGGGAAAGGCAGCCTTGTTCAGGAGCTTTTCCCCGTTTCATGTTTAAACCGTTTCCTTCTTTTCCTCGTCCGCCTTTTCCTTGTCGGCTGCGGCTTCGGCATCGGCTGCGGCTGCGGCAGGGGCGGGAGCCGGAGAGGCCTCGTCGCTGCGCATGTGGACATCCAGCTGCGGGAAGGAGATTTCGATGCCTTCCGCGGCGAACACTTCGTTGATCTTCAGGCGGATGTCGGACGTAATGGCCATGGCGTCGTTGTACTCGCGCACCCAGAAGCGGAGAATGAGGTCCAGGGAGCTCGCGCCGAAGTTGACGAAGTAGGACGTGGGTTCGGGATAGAACAGCACCTTGGGATGCTCGCGGGCGATTTTGAGCATCATGTCGAGGCATTGCTTCACGTCGGAGCCGTAGGCCACGCCCACGGCGATTTCCTTGCGCACGCGGCGGTTGTTGTGCGTCCAGTTGGTGAAGGTGCTGTTCAGGAAGCTGGAATTGGGAATGAAGATGATGGCGTTGTCGTAGGTTTCCACCATGGTGGAGCGGATGTTGATCTTCTTGACCACGCCGGTGATGGTGCCGACCTGCACCACGTCGCCTTCGCGGATGGTCTGGCCGAAGATGACGGACAGGCCGCTCGTGAAGTTCTGGACCATGTTCTGGAGACCGATACCGATACCCACGGAGAGGCCGCCGGCGATCATGGAGAGGCTGGAGAGGTTGAATCCCAGGGCCTTGAGCGCGTAGAGGCCGAAGAGCGCCCAGAGCAGGCACTTGTAGATGACCTGCATGGGGGCGAGCAGCGAGACGGATATGCGGGATATCTGCGCCTGCATGCCGGCCATGAAGGTGTTGCCCACGGCGAGCATGGCGCGGGTGAGGTAGAACGCGATGAAGATGCTGAGGATCTGCATGGCGTTCAGCGACACGTCGCCGATGTTGAAGCCGAGCGTGGCCATGTGCTGCAGCAGGAACCAGCCGCCGGGGTAGGCCATGATCCAGAGCACGGCGGCCATGACGGAGATGAGCAGCACCACGGGCATGATGAGGGCCATGGCCAGGCTGGCCATGACGGCGAGCGTGCCTTCCTTGGGCAGGTGCGACTCTATGAGATGTTCCACCTTGAAGAGGGACACGCAGAGCATGATGGTCACCGTGATGGAGGTGAAGCACATGCTTATGAGAATGGACAGGCGGGAGAAGCCGACCAGGCTTATGATGAGCGTGATCCACAGCTGGATGGTGTAGAGCCGCATGATGGTGCGCGGCAGAGGCTGCGGCGGCAGAGGCAGGGAGCGGGTCTTCCAGAGATCGACGGCCTGCACGATGACCCACGCCACGCAGATGAACAGCGGGAAGGGATCGAAGTTGAGCAGCACCATGCCTATGAGCAGGGGCGGGAACATGGGCCACAGCGGAGAGAGGCGCGGGCGGTTCGGGTTTTCAAACTCGTAGAGATCCCAGGCAAGGAGCATCTGGCCCCAGCACAGGCACATGGTGCCGAGCGTGGCCACGATCTGGTAAAGCTTGCCGTCGTCCCAGGCCGAGAGGTGGATGGACAGACCGACGGCTATCCAGATGGCGCTGTTGCGCATGACCCTGTCCACGCCGGCCTGCATCTGTTCCGGCAGTCTTCTGCGCGCGGTATGGCGCAGGGCGAGGCCGAAGAGCAGGCAGAAGAGCAGGGAGGTCGCGATGCGCGTGAGCATGGAGAAGAAGGCGTCCATGCTGCTCGGCAGTTCCGTGGTCAGACGCAGGGAGAAGAGTTCCTCGAGGGAACCGAGGTTGCGGATGTCCCTGCCCCAGGCCACCACGTCGTAGAAATGCCCGGACGACTGGAAATAGTAATTGTTCCAGAGCGTGGGCATGTTCTTCATGACCTCGTCGATGCGCGTCTGCACTTCCTGGATGAGGTCGAGCGCCGGAGCGATGATGCGGTCGTAGCGCGTCTGAAGATTGGAAATGTTCTTGTTGGCTTCCTTGAGGCGGCTTGAGAGCTTGCCGCTCACCTCGGTACCCTGTCCGGAAAGCGACTTGTCCAGGAGCGCGAGCGCCTGCTTTTCCTTTTCGAGTTCGGTCTGCGTGTTCTGGAGCGGCAGTATGAGCGCCTGCGTGCGCTCCTTGATGCGGTGGAAGCGTTCCACGAGCACGGTGAGATCGGAGGGCATGCTTCCCGTGGCCTGAGAGAGCGCGTCGAGCTTCTGGAACTCCTGTTCCAGAAGGGAGATGCTCTGACTCGTATCGGAGGAGAGGGCGGAAAGACCGTCCTTGAGGGTCTGCGTGTGCTCGATGATGCCCGCAAGCTGGGCGTTGTGCGTGGCGAGCAGCGCGTCCCAGGCTTCCTGCACGCTCTTGGCCGCTTCGGCGGCCCGTTCCGCTTCCGCCTTCTTGGCTTCTTCCGCGGCCTTGGCCTCGCTTTCGGCTTTGGCCTTGGCTGCGGCCTCGGCCTCCTCCTTGGCGTCGGGCTGTTTGTCGTCGGCGTTCTTGGCGGCCTGCTTGGCGTTGTCCGCCTGGGCGGCCGTCGCCTGCGGAACGGCGGAACCGACGTTCATGAGCGACAGGCCGAGCGCAAGCGCGACGGCAAGAGTAATGATCAGACGTGAACTGCGCATGGACTTCCTCGAAAAGGCGGCCGGCTATCGGCTGGCGCTGAGGGTGAACGAAAGGGTAACCCGCTGTTCCGCGTGCTCCGGAGGCACGGGAATGACGCCGGGAGTGCGCACGGCGGCCATGACGGCGGCATCGACCTCGGCGTTGCCGGACGGACGGCTTATCCGGCAGTCGCGCACGGTTCCGTCGGCCCAGACGTCCAGTTGTACCACAGTTGTCCAGGAGCCGGAAAGGCCGTGAGGCATAATAATGTGCGGCGCTATGGACTGGCGCAGCATTTCGGCGTAGCTCGGCGCGGGAGCGTTGCTTGCGGAGCCGTCGCCGGGGCCGTAGGCCATGGCCAGCGAGACGCGGGCTTCCGCGTTGAACGGCGGGAAGGGATAGGGCGCGGCGTTGTGTGCGGCCGTGCATACGGAGGCGTCGGCGCCCGGGCTGGCGGAAGCCTGAAGGATAGCGCAGTCGGTCACGTGACCCGAGGGATCGATGCGAAGTTCCATCACGGCCGTGCCGCGGGCGCCCTCGGGCTGACGCCAGACGCGCAGAATCTGACTGAGCACCTGGGTGCTGTAGCCGCCGATGTTGTCGGCCGCGGCGCTGAAGGCCGGAGCCGTGGAGGGCGCGGCAAGAAGGATGAGGGCAGAGACTGCAAGAAGGGCCGTTTTCCCGGCCGGGACGCGGGCCTCGCGGGAAGGGACGGACGCCGCGCGGCGGAACGCGAGACGGGGCAGGACGTGACGAATGTTCATAAAAACTCCAGAGCCGGCCCCGATGAAGGACATCGGAGCCGGCTGTTGCAAAAAAGAGTGTTCGGGCCTCAGCGGCCCATCATCTGCAGAGAGTTGAAGCTGATGACAAGATCCTGCTGCGCCGGAGTGGGCGGCGGGGGCAGGGTTTTGGTGCGTATGATGGCGTTGACGGCGGAGGCGTCGAACTCGGGTCTGCCGGAGGAACGTTCGATGTGGCAGTCGAGAACGTTGCCCTGCTTGTCGAGCTTGATGCGCACCTGCACCACCATGTTGTTGCGCGAGTAGGTGGGCATGCTCCAGTTGGGCTGTACGGCCAGAATGACCTGGGCCACGTACACGTCGTAAATGCCGCCGCCTCCGGGGCCGTCGCCTTCGCCGCCGCCACCGCCCACGCCGGTTCTGCCGACCTGTTTTTCCAGATCGGCCAGCGCGCGCGACGCGGAGGTTCCGCCGCCCTTGCCGCTGGTGTTGGAACGGGCCTGCTTGCGGGCGTCGGCCAGAGCGTCGGCCAGAGCGTCCTTGCCGCTGTCGCTCCTGTTCTGCGACTTGCTTTGCGATTTGCTCTGCGTCTTGGAGCTCTGCGGTTTGGCTTCGGTTTTCTTTTCGGGCTTGGGCTCGGGTTTCTTTTCCGCCTTGGGATCAGGTTTTTTCTCGATCTTCGGCTCGGGTTTGGGTTCCGGCTTGGGCTCAGGCTTGGGTTCGGGCTTTTTCTGCTGCTGCGGAATCTGCACCGGATCCTTCTGCGGTTCGGGCTTGGGTTCCGGTTTCGGCTCGGGTTTTGGTTCGGGCTTGGCTATGGGAGCTTCTTCAGGCTTCGGCGCGGGGGCGGGCTCGGCCTTGGGCTGGGCGGCCGCTTCCGTGGAAGCCACCTGTTTGCCGGTAACGGGGGGACGCGCCCCCAGCACGGGAGAGGGCAGTTTTTCGCCGCCCGGAGCGCCCATCACGAGGCTGACCTGATACACGGGCCGCGTGATGTCCAGCGGGGGACGCAGCGGCACGTACAGTATGAAGGCCAGCACTGCCAGATGGAGCAGTATGGATATAAAAAGACTGCTTATTCGCATGGGAGTATGTATTGCCGTCTAGCGGCGGCGCTGCTGGGCGCTGCCGGACTGCGCAGGGGCAGCGCTTTCCGTGGAGGGCATGGCGACCACGCCCAGCTTTTCGATGCCCGCGGCCTTGATGCGGCCCATGACGTCCACCACCAGACCATAGGGCACGGCCTTGTCGGCCTGCAGGAAGAGCGCGCGATCCTTGTCCTTCACGAGGGTGACGAGACGTTCTTCCAGCTCTTCGAGGGGCACTTCGTAGGTGTCGAGATAGAGGGAGCCGTCTTCACGAACGGTGAGCACCAGATGTTCGGAATCGGACGGCAGCGTGTCCACCTGCTTGGCCTGGGGAAGATCGACGTCGAGTCCCGAATCCATCATGGGCGCCGTGACCATGAAAATGATGAGCAGAACCATCATGACGTCCACGAAGGGCGTCACGTTGATTTCCGAAACGAAGCCTTTTTTTCTGGCCATGACTGCGCCCTACCTGTCGTTGCCGCGGAAGTGGTGAACGTTGACTTCGCGCTGCACGCGGTTCAGAAAGATGCCCGCGAAGTTGATGAGGCGGGTTTCGATGCTGTCGAGCTTGCCGAGAAACATGTTGTAGGCGATGGTGGCGGGCACGGCCACGCCGAGGCCGATGGCGGTGGCGATGAGGGCTTCGGAAATGCCGGGGGCCACGGTGGCGAGGGAGGCGGACTTCATCTGACCGATGGCGTGGAACGAGGTCATGATGCCCCAGACCGTGCCGAACAGACCGATGAACGGCGCGGTGTTGGCGGCCGTGGCGAGGATGGAAAGATGCTTGTGCAGGCGGTCGATTTCCAGACCGACGCCCTGATTGAGCGCGCGGCGCACGGTTTCGACCACGACGCTTTCGTCGGCGCCGACTTCCTTGCCGTTGTTGAATTCGCGCACGCCGTGCTGTGCCACGCCGTAGAGCGGAGAGGAGGGATCGCCGCCGAGGCTCTGCACGGCCTGACGCAGGTCGGGAGCGTCGGTGAAGCGGAGGATGCCCGCCGTGGCCTTGCGTTCGGCCGCGGAAAGCGTGATGATCTTGCTTATGATGACGGTCCAGCTGAGGATGGAGAGCGCAATGAGTATGACCATGATGAGCTGGGCGACGAGACTTGCGCTGGCAAAGACGGAAAAGATGTTGTAGTCCATGGGTGCTCCGAAGATATCCGATAGATTGCCGACGTAGAAGCCGCGCCGGCGCGGAAGGGGTCCGCTCTGTTCATATGCTTGAGCGGAACCGGATGCAACGAAAAAAATCGCGCGCCCGCCGCAATGCGGAGGGCGTGACAGACGGCCGCCTTTTGCGCTAGTGTTCGGAAATCCGAAGGAGATTCCCTATGTTCTGGCGCTCTGTCTGTTGTGCGGCTCTTGCCTGTATACTGTTTTTGCCTCCGTCCGTCAAAGCCGGGGAGAGCTATTCCATGGAGAGCGCCGTCGAGCGCGCGCTGCAGAAGAATCCCGACGTGGAGAGCGCCCGCTTCACGCTGCAGGCGGCGGAATCCGCGCGCAAGGCGGCCCGCAGCGACTTCGGTCCCACACTGGACGTCAACTACAGCTATTCGCGCTACAACAAGGACCGGCCTTCGCGCTACGAGCCCAACGTGACCACCATGACGGTGCAGGCCAGTCAGCCGCTGTTTACCGGATTCAATCTGCTGAACGCCTATCAGAAGGCCGCGCTGGAAGAGGAGCGGCAGGAGCTTCAGCTGCAGGCGCAGCGGCTTACCGTCGTCGCCGACGTGCAGGAAGCCTTCATTTCCTATCTTAAGGCGGAAGCGAGCATCAGCAGCACGCAGCGCTCGCTGGAAAGGGCGCAGGCGCAGCTCAACATGGCAAAGACCGCGTGGAACATCGGACTTCGTCCGCGGCTCGACGTGCTTCAGGCCGAAACCGATCTTGCGCAGACCGAAGCGCTGCTCATCAAGTACGAAAACGACCGCAACGTGTGGCTCACCAGACTGAACACGCTGCTGGATCTGCCTCCGGACGCGCCCGTGGCCTATCGCGGAGATCTGGAACTGACGCCCTTCAAACGCACGCTGGAAGCGTGTCTGCGCCAGGCGCTGGAATGCCGCCCCGATCTGCTCATGGCCAGAAAGTCGGTGGAGATGGCCTTCAAGGATCTCGGCATGACCAGGAGTCTTTTCTGGCCGCAGGTGTCGGCGATTGTGGGCTGGTCCACCACGGGCAGCCATCTCGATGCCGCAGGCAGCCGGTACACGCAGAAGGATTATTCCTACGGGGAAATAGGCCTGTCCGTGAACTGGACGCTGTTTTCCAGCGGCAAGCGCTTGTATCTCACGCAGCAGGCGCAGCGGCAGATTTCCGCGCTGGAGGCGGCGGTGCGCTCTTCGATCAACAACTGCGCCTATGCGGTGCGTTCGAGCCTGCTGTCCACGCAGGACGCGTATCGTTCGGTGAAGGTGTCGCAGCGCGCCGTCGTCAGCGCCCGCGAGTCCTATGCGGACGCCAAAATGCGCTACGAACTGCAGTCGGGCTCCTACCTCGACCTGCTGACGGCGCAGTCCGCGCTTTCCGACGCGGAACTTGCGGAAATCTCCTCCCGCGCCGACTGCCTCATCGCGCTTTCCCAGCTGTATGAAACCATGGGCGAGCTGCATCCCGATCTTCAGGACAACCGCCCGGAAATCTCAAAGAAAAACAAGTAACGCTCTCAGGCGCGCCGCGAGAAACACGCCCTGCGGACGGCGGCCGGAAGGGCAGCCGGGGGCGGCGCGTTTTTCATACGCCGACATGCGTTGTTTTCAGGAGAGTTTTCTGATTCGTTCTTCCATGGCGTCCAGCATGGCCCCCGGACGTGTTCCGAGTGCTTCGGAAATTTTGAAAAGCATTTCGAGATTCGGATACTTGTGCCCGCTTTCGAGCATGCTGACATACGGGGCCGCCACTCCAAGAATTTCGCTCAGTTTTTCCTGCGTGAGCCCTTTTTCCTGACGCATCTGACGCAAAACCGGCCCGAAGGCATCTGACTTTTTTTTCATATCCTTCAGCTAGTCCATTGCGTTTAAAAAAAAATTAACCTATAGCTTAGAAAATAAGCGATAGGTTAAGTCTGCCCCATGCGCGTCCCGGGCCGTCTGGATTGGCAAATCGCTTGTGAGAGAGGTGGGATATCAACGATCGTCGTCATCCATAAGGGGGAGAACAATATGAAAACGTCGTTCTTTATGGAGAAGAACAACGGCGCAGGCAGCATTCTTGCCGACACGGCTTTGTTCAGCAGAGAATGTGTGCTGGCGGTGTCCGGTATCTATGAAAAAGAATATTATATTTCAATAGATATCATTGAAAATGATGTAAAAATCACCATGTCGGGAAAAGATGAGGCTTCTTTCCTCCAGTCATTCGAGTCACGCAAGTCACTACAGTCACAGAAGCCATTATTCCAGCAGATGGTGATCGGTGACCCCCCTCTGAACGGAACAAGCCGGGTATAAAAAAGGCCGTCGCTCTTCACAAGCGGCGGCCTTTTCTTGCAGGTGTCGGAAAATTACAGCGTGGCCTTGTAGACGTCGGCGGAGAGCAGGCCGTCCACGGAGGCCATGTCTTCGGGCTTTACGCGGATGAGCCAGCCTCTGTCGTAGCAGGAGGCGTTGAGCAGGGTGGGCGTGCCGTCGAGATCGCCGTTCACGGCGGAAACTTCGCCGGCCACGGGCATGAACAGCTTGTTCACCGACTTGATGGACTCCACTTCGCCGAATTCGTCGCCGGCGGCAAAGCTGTCGCCTTCCGAGGGGAGATCCACGTACACCACTTCGCCGAGCTGATCCTGCGCGTAGTCGCTCACGCCGATCACGATTTCCTCGCCGTCCTTGCGGACCCAGATGTGTTCGTCGGTGTACTTGAGGTCGTCAGGAAAAGAAAGTTCCGCAACAGTCTTGGCCATGGGGAATACTCCTTGGTTTTGGGGCGTGCGCCCGTCAGGTTGAGCGGCCGTGCCGCAGGCTTGCAGCGTGTGCGGGGCGAGCGTCGGACCGGTCGGGATCCGGCGCGCGGCAGAAGACTATTCCGCCATCTTCGCCGCGGCTTCCATGACGCCTTCGGCAAGGGTGGGATGCGCGTGAATGGTTCCGGCAATGTCGGCCACGGATGCGCCCATCTGCAGGGCAAGGGCGCATTCGGCAATAAGATCGGTGGCGTGCGCTCCGGCGATGTGCGCGCCGAGAAGCTTGCCGTTTGCCTTGTCGGCCACCAGCTTGAACACGCCGGGCAGCTCGCCCATGGCCTGCGCCTTGCCGAGTTCGCGGAACTGGAATTCCGAGGTCTGCACCTCGAAGCCCCTGTCCTTCGCCTGCGCTTCGGTCAGGCCTACGTCGCCGATTTCGGGCGAGGAGAAGATGCCGGAAGGAACCACGTCGTAATTCGGCTTTTCGCTCGCGCCGAAGATGTTGGCCACGGCCACGTGCGCTTCGGCGCTGGCCATGTGCGCAAGCATGATGCGCGCCGGGCCCAGAATGTCGCCGATGGCATACACGCCGGGAACCGAGGTTTCCAGGTAATCGTTCACCGTGACGTAGCCGCGCTTGTCGGTGGCGATGCCGGCTTCGGCAAGGCCGAGGCCTTCGCTGTTGGCCGTACGGCCGATGGTCATGAAGATGCAGTCGGCTTCCAGCGTGGCGGGCTTTTTGGCGGAGGCGGGCACGAGTTCCGGCGCGAGGAAGGGCGAGGGGCCGAGATCGGCAAAGACCTTGCCGTCCTCCACCTTCGTGGCGTTCACGGTGCGGGCGAGTTCCACCTTGATGCCCTTCTTCTTCGCTTCGCGCAGCAGCAGCTTGCTCATTTCCTCATCCACGGAGGGCACGGGCAGAAGACGGTTCTGACCTTCCACGATGGTCACTTCGCTGCCGAAGGCGCGGAAGATGAACGCAAGCTCCGTGCCGACCACGCCGCCGCCCACGATGATAAGACGCGCGGGCACGTGATCGAGTTCCAGCGCGTCGTCGCTGGAGAGGATGAATTTGCCGTCCACGGGCAGGGAGGGCAGATTCAGCACGTTGGAGCCGGTGGCGATGATGACCCTGTCGCTTTCGACGTCCTTTTCGGAGCCGTCGGGCATGGCGACCTTCACAAGACCGGCGTTCACGACCTTGCCGCGGCCCATGACCACGTTGATCTTGAGCTTGGCGCAGCTTTTTTCCAGACCGCCGCGCAGGGTTTCGGTCACCTTGCGCTTTCTGGCGACGACGGCGGGCATGTCCACGCCGGGATTGCCCGCGCCCGCGAGGCCGAACTCGGCGGCGCGGCGTACGGTTTCCAGCGCCTCGGCGGAGGATTTCAGCGTTTTGGTGGGAATGCAGCCGCAGTTGAGGCACGTGCCGCCGAGCCATCTGGATTCCACAAGCGTAACTTCCGCGCCGCGTCTCGCGGCGTCGAAGGCGGCGGTGTAGCCGCCGGGACCTGCTCCTATGACAGTGATGCGAAGAGCCATGATATCTTGCCTGCCTTGATAACAGAATGTGGCGTTTTCATGAGAAACGCAGAACGGCCGCCGAAACGGCCCGGCACACGCCGAAAGAGGGGCGCGTGCCGACCTGTCTGCGGAGCGCTTCCGCAGACGACGGCGCGACGGAGTCGCCGCGCCGAAGCATCGCTATTCGCCCTTGATGATGTCGGTCTTGGGAAGGGCGGAACGAACCTTGGAACGATAGGGCAGAAGGTTGGTCAGCGGTTCGACGCCCTTCACGACCTCGGCCGTGGCCTGAATGCCGAAGGGCAGCATCATGTCGCCGCAGGCTTCGGCCACCATCTTTCCGGCAAGGGCGGCGTCGGCGGGAGAGAGCCAGGCGAAGGAGCCGTCGGCCTGCGGAATGGGCTCGAGGTACAGACGGATGACGTGATCCTTGAAGTCGCGCACGAGGGCGATGGTCTTGCCGAGATCTTCGGCGGAAGGCGCGTCGCCGCCCACGGCCGCGGGATAGACGGAGGCGGGGCCGGGAATGTTGAGACGCACGCGGGTCAGGCAGCCGGTGCCGATGAGGCGCTCGAGCAGCGCGGCGTTGCGGCCGTCGGTGTCGAGCACGACCTGAAGTCCGCCCTTGGCAAGCGCCGTGACGAGCTCCACGAAATGATCCTCTTCTCCGGCGGGAACCTTGGAGACGTTCAGGCCGGAGATCCAGCCGTGCAGCATCTTGCTTTCGGTGACGGCTCCGGCGTCGCCGAGGGCCTTGCCGGAAAGCAGATAGGCAATGATGACGCCCGTGCCCTGAAGCACCACGTCGCCGTCGTCGTCATGGAACATGGGAAATTCCACGCCGGTTTCGTTGCGGTGCAGGAACTTGCGGTTGGCGCGATAAAAGCCGTTCACGATGTCCTTGTCGGCTTCAAGGTCATAGCTGGTGTAGGCGATGCCCCTGGCGTCCATGAACTCATGAGTGATGCGGCAGCGGATGCAGTTGGGAGCCTTGTAAAGAGTGATAGCCATGTCGAACTCCATAACGGTTAGAAAATTCCGTGGTCCCGGCGGCGGGATCGGCCTTGCCGGAGCGTTCCGGCGGTGGAGCGGGCAGCCTGCGCGGTATTTCGGCAGAACACGGAAGGGCGGCAACATGGCCCGGCGCTTTCCGCGTTCCTGCTGTTGGCAACAAATATTCAATAGACTTTCATTCTAGTGAAATACCTGTTTTCTGTCAAGGCATCGGGCAGGTTCTGCTGCGGATTTTCATGGGCGTTCAAAAGGAAGGATGTTCCGAAAACGTTTGTGCTGCAAGAATTTTTCTGCGGGCAGGGGAGAAGCGCGGGGCAAGGCGCGAGGTCCGGAATTTGGACCTTCCCTCCATCGACGGATTCCCCGCAGGTCGGCGCAGCCTGACCGGGCGGGGCTTTCCTGGAAAACGACGGCAGTGCTGCTTATCTGCCGGGGCGGCACGAGGGGGCCTTCCGGGGAAAACGGCCGCTTTTACCATTGAAAAACGGGCATGGATGGGATAGGTTGAATCGTATTATTTAATTCTATTCAATATTGAGGATTCCACCATGGCCAGAAAAGCCGCAGAAGGCGCCGCCGAAAAGCCGGTCAAGAAGACGCGAGCCTATCATTCCCCCCGCAGAAAGGAACAGGCGAATGTAACCAAGGCGCGCATTGTTGCGGCCGCCATGCAGCTCATGAAGGAAAAGGGCTACGCCGACATGACGCTTGAAGCCATTGCGCGCGAGGCGGGCGTGGCTCCGCAGACCGTGTATGCGGTGTGCGGCTCGAAGAAGGGCGTGCTGGCGGCCATTCTCGAAACGACCGTGGAGGCCAAGAAGTACGACAAGCTGCGCGACTCCATTCCGCAGATCATGACCGGCAAGGAGCGGGTGCGGGAAATCGGACATTTCATGTCCGTGCTCATGGAAGACGCCATGCCGGTGTTCGACATCATCCGGGGCATGAGCGTGCTTTCGCCGGAATTTGCCGAGCAGGAATACGATCAGAGCATGATGCTGCTGGAAAAATGCCGCAAGTCCGTCCACAAGATGGCCGAAGACGGTCTGCTTCGGCCCGGACTCTCCGAAGAGCGCGCCGCGGAACTGTACTGGAGCATCAGCACGCCGGGCATTCATCGCCGTCTGACCAAGGTGCTCAACTGGTCCTCCGAGGAATATGCGGCGTGGGTTTCCTACCTCATAGGGGTGGCGCTGCTGGACTGGGATGCTCCCATGCCCTTCCTTAATGAAGGGCCGCGCACGAGCGGCATTCCCACGCTGAAGAGGGCGGAACAGCCGGAGGCGAAGCAGCCGGAAGCCGGGCCGTCGGACAGAGGGCAGGACGAACAGCCCGCGCAGGAGCCGGACGGCGACGATGCTCAGAGCGGCGCAAAAACGCTGTAGCCCGGAAAAACGGCAAAAGAAGCGCTTGCCTTTCTCGCCCGACTTTGTGAATATACGCCCCGCACCGATGATTTTTTGTGCGTTTTCTTCGGGTTCGCGCGCCAGCTGCGAACCTCCACCATCATTGATTCTGAAGTGATGCGGCCGCATGTCGCGGTCGCCGGACAAGGTTTCCGACAACAAGGCGTCTTTTGACGCCTTTCGGCACTTTAAGAGTCGTTCGCGTCGTTTCACGCGCTCGGCGTTCCGCCTGTCGCTTCGAGTCACGGAGGGAAATATGAGTCAGGACCAGAAAGCCAACGAAATGGGCACGAAGGGGGTCGGCCGCCTCCTTCTTGAGTATTCCATACCCGCCATTCTGGGCATGGTGATTGTGGCCCTCAATCAGATCATTTCCAGCATCTACATCGGCCACGGCGTGGGACATCTGGCGCTTGCCGCCATGGCGGTCACGTTTCCGCTGGTCAACCTGCTCATGGCCTTCTGTCTGCTGGTGGCCGTGGGCTGCGCCGCGCTCTGTTCCATCGAGCTCGGCAGGAAGGATATGGAAAAGGCCCGCAGCATGCTGGGGCATTCCGTGCTGCTGGAAATCATCTTCGGCCTGTTCTTCGGCGTCGTGTTCTGGATTTTTCTCGATCCGCTGCTCATGTTCTTCGGAGCCAGCGGCGAAACGCTGCGCTACGCGCACGAGTTCATGATGCCCCTCGTGCTGCTCTCGCCCCTGAGCTTTCTCATGCTGGGCTTCAACTTCCTCGCCCGCGCCACGGGCTATCCCAAAACGGCCATGATGACGGCGCTGCTCTCTTCCGTGGGCATCGTGGCCTTTTCGCCCATCTTCATCTACTGGTGGGGTTGGGGCATGTACGGCGCGGCCTGGGCCCAGATTGCCGGTCAGACCATGTCCGTCATATGGCTGGTGGCGCATTTTGCGCGCAAAAGTTCGCTCATCCATTTTCAGAAGGACATCTGGAAGCTGAGCTGGACGGCCTTCCGCAGAATTCTGGCCATCGGCATGGCGCCCTTTCTCATCAACTTCTGCGCCTGCATCGTGGTGGTCATCATCAACCGCGCCCTGAAAGAATACGGCGGCGATCTCGCCATCGGCGCGTTCGGCATCCTGAACCGCCTGCTCATGCTCTTTGCCATGAGCGTCATCGGTCTCGGTCAGGGCATGCAGCCCATCATCGGCTTCAACTTCGGGGCCAAAAAGCCCGAACGCGTGCGCCTCGCCCTCAAGTACGGCATGCTGAGCGCCACGGCCATCACGCTGGTGGGCATGCTCGGTTCGTGGTTCTTCCCCGAATTTCTGGTGCGCATCTTTACCGATCACGGCCCCCTCGTGGAAGTTTCGACCACGGCGCTGCGCATCACCGGCGGCCTGTTCATCTTCGTGGGCCCGCAGATCATCATCGGCACTTATTTTCAGTCCATCGGTCAGGCCAAGATCGCCAGCGTGGTGTCGCTGTGCCGTCAGATGATATGCCTGGTGCCCGCGCTGCTCGTCATGCCCCTGTTCTTCGGGCTGACCGGCGTGTGGCTGAGCATTCCGCTGGCGGACTTCACCGGCTGCATGGTGGCCGCCTACTTCCTCTATCTTTCGATGCGCGCCGAGGACAATCCCTGCATGCAGGGCGATCCTGAATGCAAGCCGCCGTCGAAGTTCTTCAAGCCCAAGGAACTGTAGTTTGCGCATGGCAGGGGCGGCGTCTCACGATGGCGACCCCTGCAACGGGCGTTCGGCATCGCGAACAACGATGAACAAAGGCCGATCGGCGTGATTCTCTTTCGGGAGTGCGTCGGTCGGCCTTTTGTCGTTCTGCGTGCTGGGCTTCGGCAGGGCGGCAGAGCCTGTGCGGGGGAGGGACTGCCGTTGCCGGAGAAGAAAAGAAAAGCCCCGATCCGTGCGGATGCGGGGCGAAAATGGCGCGCGTGGCCGCGCTGCGGCTGGCGATCAGCGGAACGCGGTCAAAAGATTCCGGGCCGCCTTTTCGGGATCCGGCGCGGAGCACAGTTCCGAAACCACGGCCAGACTGTGCGCTCCCGCGGCCACGACCTCGGAGGCGTTGCGGGCGTGAATGCCGCCGATGGCCACCAGTCTGAGAGGGGAGTGTTCCCGCGCCCAGCGCAGGCCGTCCAGACCCCACGGGGTGTGGGTGTCGGTTTTGGTGGGCGTGGCGAAAATGGGGCTGAGCCCTACGTAGTCGATGTCGAGACTTTCGGCGGCGAGCAGTTCTTCCCGCGTTTCCACGGAGAGGCCGACGATGGCGTTCGGCCCCATGAGGCGGCGCGCGTCTTCCGGCGGCAGATCGCTCTGCCCCACGTGCAGTCCGGCGGCTCCGCAGGCGAGCGCGATGTCGGCCCTGTCGTTGATGATGAGCGGAATGCCGAGCGGCTGAATGCGCGAAGCAAGGGCTCGGGCCAGTTCCAGAAACTCGCGGGACGTGGCGTGCTTTTCTCTGAGCTGCACCGCGCCTGCGCCTCCGCGCACGGCGGCAAGCACCACCTCGTCCAGCGGTCGGCCGAGGCACAGGTCCCGGTCCGTGACGAGATAGACGCGGTAGTCGGTATGCGTTCTCCAGTTCATCAGTGACCTCGATGTTCCGGCGGCAGGCCTCCGGATGTCAGGTGAAAAGATTGTCCGCGCGTTGCGTAAAACTCCGCGGGCAGAAGGCGGCGTATTCTTGCCTGCCCTGCGCCTGGACACAGGCGGGAAGGGAAAAGCCGGGCGGCGTGAGATGCTCAGCGTGCCGGAAGAGCGTTCCGCAGGCAGGGGGCGCGGCCTTCGCAATTTTGCAGACGCCCCGCGGTCGCGCTCAGCGCGCGGAGCTCTCGAGCCTGTGGACTCTCGATGCGGCGTCTTCGGGATCCAGAAGATAGAGCTCGTCCAGAAAGGCGGGCAGAAAGCTGCCGGGCCCCTTGGCGCGCGCTCCGGCCTTTTCTCCGGCGGAAGCCATCACGGCCATGGCCGCTGCGGCCGCCGTGAGGCGGTCCTTGCACACGGCGGCGTAGGCTCCGGTGACGGCGGAAGCGGAACAGCCCATGCCCGTGACCAGCGGCATGAGCGGCGAGCCGCCTTCCACGGCAAGATCGGCGCTGCCGTCGGTAATGAGATCGCGCGCGCCGCTGACGCTCACCACGCAGCCGAAGCGGCAGGCCAGTTCATGGGCGGCGTCCAGCGCTTCGTCGCTGCTGTTGCGGCTGTCCACGCCCTTGGTGGCCACCTTGTCGGCCGAGCGTATTTCCGCGGCAAGCGCCATGATTTCCGAAGCGTTGCCGCGCAGAATGTCCGGGCGCACCAGATCGAGCAGGCGCAGCGCGGAACGGGTGCGCAGGCCGGAGGCTCCTGCTCCCACCGGATCCAGCACCACGGGCTTTCCCTTTTTCTTCATGAGCGTGCCGGCAAGCTCCATGCTGTCCAGCCAGGAAGGATCGAGCGTGCCGATGTTGAGCACAAGGGCGGAATCAATGTTGGTGAGATCGTCCATTTCCTCGGCGGCGTGCGCCATGAGGGGCGAGGCATGCGCGGCGAGCAGGGCGTTGGCCGACACCTGCATGACCACGAAGTTCGTGATGCTGTGGACCAGAGGCACGTTTTCGTACACGGCGCGGATGGCGTCCGTAATCTGCTGTTTCATGAGAACTCCCGTAAAGAAGTGTTCAGGCCGAGAACGCCCGACCGGAGCAGGCGATCCAGCACGATGTTGAGAGGCAGGCCCACCACCGTGGACCAGGATCCTTCTATGGCGCTGACCAGAAAGGCGCCTCCGTCCTGAATGCCGTAGGAACCGGCCTTGTCCAGCGGATCGCCGCTGTCGGCGTAGGCTTCCAGCACGGGAAGCGGCCAGGGCGCAAAGGTGACCTTCGTCATGTCGTCGAAGCTCTCCACGTGATTGTCCATGGCAAGGCAGCAGGAAGTGACCACTTCGTGCGTGCGACCGGAAAGGCGCGAGAGCATGGCGACGGCGTCGTTCCTGTCGCGGGGCTTGCCGAGAATGGAGGCTCCTTCCTCATCGCGGAGAATGACGATGGTGTCGGCGGAGAGCACGGCGGGGCGGTCGAGGCGGCCGGAAAGTTCGCCGAGCACGAAACGGGACTTCGCTTCCGCGCAGCGGGCCGCGTAGGCGCGCGGATCTTCGTCCGGTTCGGGACGCGGTTCGGGACAGGCGGCGGGATGAACGTCGAAGCTGAGGCCCACGCCTTCCAGAAAGGCGCGGCGTCGCGGTGAACCGGAAGCCAGAACAAGAGGGCGGAGCATGGTGAAGGCGCTGGTCATGAAAAATCCGTAACGTTGAAGGGCGCGCGCGGCAGGGCCGCGGCGGATGCAAAAACAAGACTGCGTCCGCGCAAAAGGCGCGTCGGTCGCCGGAAAAACGGAACGCAGACATGGGGTTCAGGGCAGAGTTTTAACGCCTCCCGCATAAAAAGCAATCCCGGAAGGGGACAACAGCGCTCTTGGCTACGGAACATTAATAGTATATGATACCCGCGTTCCTTGCGACTGCGATGGTCCTGGAACGGGAAAATACAAGTTTCACGAGGAAATCAGATGAGCGAAGCTTTCGAAAGACTGAAGGAAAGGGAAAAGGCCTTTATGTGCCGGACGTACTCGCGTTATCCGCTGGGCATAGTCCGAGGCAAGGGCTCCCGCCTCTGGGACGTGGACGGCAAGGAATACGTCGACCTGCTGGCCGGCATTGCCGTTATCGGCCTCGGCCACTGCAACGAGGAAATAGCGGAGGTCATGGAAAGGCAGTCGCGAAAGCTGGTGCACGTGAGCAACCTCTTTTATCAGGAAGAACAGCTCAACTACGCGGAAAAGCTGCTTTCCACCAGCCATGCGGGCAAGGTGTTTTTCTGCAACTCCGGCGCGGAAAGCAATGAAGCGGCCATCAAGATCGCCAGACGTTATCAGCGCGTGGTGAAGGGGCGCGAGGCGTGGGAGGTCATTACCCTGACCAACTGCTTCCACGGCCGTACGCTGGCCACCCTGGCGGCCACGGGCAAGCACACCGAAGGCTTCGAGCCGGAAACGCCCGGCTTCGGCCGCGTGCAGTGGGGCGATCTGGACGCCCTGGAAAAGGCCATCAAGCCCACCACGGCGGCCGTGCTCTTTGAAGCCATCCAGGGCGAGGGCGGCATCATTCCCGTGACGCAGGAATATGCCGACGGCGTCGTCGACATCTGTCGCCGTCACGGCGTGCTCGTCATGTGCGATGAAGTGCAGGCCGGCATGGGCCGCAGCGGCAAATGGTGGGGCTTCCAGAACTTCAATCTCAAGCCCGACGTGTTTACGAGCGCCAAGTCCATGGCCAACGGCCTGCCCCTCGGCGCCATGATGGCCACCGACGAAGTGGCGCAGGGCTTCGACTACGGCAGCCACGCCACCACCTTCGGCGGCGGCGCGCTGGTGACGGCCGTGGGCCTCAAGGTGCTGGAAATCATGGAGCGCGATCACCTTGTGGAACGCGCGGCACAGCTTGGCGAGCGCGCCCGCGCCCGTTTCCGCGAGCTCGGTGAAAGACTGCCCGGCGTGATCCGCGACGTGCGCGGCCTCGGCCTGCTCATCGGCGTGGAACTGAACATGTCCGACGAAAAGGCGAAAAAGGTGTGGCTCGAACTCATGAACCGCGGGTTCATCCTCAATCTCACCTACGGTCCCACGCTGCGTCTGCTGCCCCCGCTGACCATTGACGAGGCCGATCTCGAAGCCTTTACCGAAACGCTCGAAGCGGTGCTCCGCCAGATGGCGTGATGTTCATGCCCGGCCTTCGGGCCGGGCTTTTTTGAAGGAGTTTTCTTTTCATGGATCGCATCCTGAGACATGCCCGGGTGTATCGACCTTCCGGATTCGAGAAGGGCGACATCCTCATTCGGAACGGCAGAATAGAGCGCATTGCGCCGCAGATTCCTCCCATGGAGGGCGTGACGGAATCCGATATGAGCGGGTGTTGCATTGTTCCCGGCCTTGTAGATGTTCATGTGCATTTACGCGAGCCGGGTTTTTCATGCAAGGAAACCATACGCACGGGCACTCTGGCGGCCGCGCACGGGGGCTTCACCACGGTGTGCGCCATGCCCAATCTGCACCCCGTGCCCGACACGCTTGAGCATCTGGAAAAGCAGCTTGAGATCATCCGGCGCGACGCCGTGATTCATGTGCTGCCCTACGGGGCCATCACCATGGCGGAGGAAGGCCGCGAGCTTGCCGACATGGCGGCCATGGCTCCCTTTGTGGCGGGCTTTTCCGACGACGGCCGCGGTGTGCAGGATGAAGGCATGATGCGCGAGGCCATGCAGGAAGCCAAAAGGCTCGGCAAGATCATCGCCGCGCACTGCGAGGTGAATTCGCTTCTCACGGGCGGCTGGATTCACGACGGCGAATACGCGAGAGCGCACGGACACCGGGGCATCAGCTCGGAGAGCGAGTGGGCGGAAGTGGCCCGCGACGCGGAGCTTGCGAAGGAAACGGGAGTCGCCTTTCACGCCTGCCACATTTCCACGAAGGAAAGCGTGGACATCATACGCCGCGCCCGGGCCGAAGGCGTGGACGCGACCTGCGAGACGGGCCCGCACTATCTCGTGCTCTGCGACAGGGACCTTCAGGAAGACGGCCGCTTCAAGATGAATCCGCCCCTGCGCAGCGAAAAGGACAGGGACGCGCTCATTGCGGGCATCCTTGACGGCACCGTGAGCATGATAGCCACGGATCACGCGCCGCACGAAGCCGAAGCCAAGAGCCGGGGACTGGAGCGCAGCGCCATGGGCGTGGTCGGCCTCGAAACGTCCTTTGCGGTCATGTACACCTATTTTGTGAAGCGCGGCGTGCTTTCGCTCGAAAAGCTGGTGGAACTCATGTCCGTGAATCCCGCGAAGCGTTTCGGCATCGGCTCGTTCCTGGAAGAAGGGCAGATGGCGGATCTTGCCGTGTTCGATCTCTCCCGCGAATGGATCGTGAATCCGGAGGAATTTTTGAGCAAGGGACGCGCCACGCCCTTTGCCGGACACACGCTCTACGGCCGCTGCGTGCTCACGCTCGTGAACGGCGAGGAAGCCTGGAACGAAAAGGCCTAGCGCGGGCGGAACACGCTTGTCGTGCCTTGCGGCCTCTGCGGCCTGCACCGCGGGCCTTTTCTCCGCAAACAGAAAACTCGGAGCCAGCATGAAACAGGGAATATATACGATTGTCGAGCATACGCCGCTCACGAAGGACGTGTACCGCATGGTGCTTTCCGGCGACACGTCGGCCATGACCATGCCGGGGCAGTTCGTGGAAATCAGTCTGCCGGGCTTTTTTCTGCGCCGTCCCATTTCCGTCTGCGACTATGACGAAAAGAGCATCACCATCATTTACAAGGTCGTGGGCCAGGGCACGGACGCCATGGCGAAGATGAAGGAAGGCGAAACGCTCGACGTGATCGTCGGCCTCGGCCACGGCTTCGACGTGGAAAAAAGCGGCGACGAGCCCCTTCTCGTGGGCGGCGGCGTGGGCGTGCCCCCGCTGTTCCATCTGGCGAAGAAGCTTGTGGCCGCGGGGCGTTCCGTCACGGTCATTCTCGGCTTCAACAAGGCGGACGAAATTTTCTACAAGAGCGAGTTTGAAGCGCTCGGCGCGCGCGTCGTCGTCACCACCGTGGACGGCAGCGTGGGCGTGAAGGGCTTTGTGACCGACGCGCTTCCCGAACGCTACAGCCATGTGTACAGCTGCGGCCCCATGCCCATGCTGCGCGCTCTTTATCGGGCCACGCAGGGAGCAGGCGGCGAATTCAGTCTGGAAGAGCGCATGGGATGCGGCTTCGGCGCGTGCATGGGATGCAGCATCATGACCAGAGACGGCAGCAGACGCGTGTGCAAGGACGGACCCGTGTTCGACAAGGAGGTGCTCGAATGGCAGATCTGAAAGTAACGCTCAGCGGCCTGGAACTGGACAATCCGCTCATTCCGGCCAGCGGCACCTTCGGCTACGGCTACGAGTTCGCCGAACTTTACGACATCAACATGCTCGGTTCCTTTTCCTTCAAGGGAACCACGCTGGAGCCGCGCTTCGGCAACCCCACGCCCCGCATCGCGGAAACGCCCGCCGGCATGATCAACGCCGTGGGCATGCAGAATCCCGGCATCGACAGGGTCATCAACGAGGAGCTTCCGCGACTCAAAAAGTGCTTCCACAAGAAGGTCATCGCCAACATCGGCGGCTTTTCCGTGGACGAATACGCCGAGTGCTGCGCCCGCATCGACGGCGAAGAGCAGGTGGGACTCATTGAAGTGAACGTGAGCTGCCCCAACGTACACAACGGCTGCATGAGCTTCGGCACCGATCCGCTCGGCATTTCCGCCGTGACGAAGGCCGTGAAGGCCGTGACCACCAAGCCCGTGTACGTGAAGCTCTCGCCCAACGTCACGGACATCGTGCCTCTGGCCGCAGCCGCCGCCGAAGCCGGAGCCGACGGCATAAGCCTCATCAACACGCTGCTCGGCATGCGCATCGACCTGCGCACGAGAAAGCCCGTCATCGCCAACAAGATGGGCGGATTTTCCGGCAGCGCCATCCTGCCCGTGGCGCTGCGCATGGTGTATCAGGTGTACGAGGCCGTCAAGCTGCCCATCATCGGCATGGGCGGCATAAGCTCGGCGCGCGACGTGGTGGAAATGATGCTGGCGGGCGCCACGGCCGTGGAAATCGGCGCGGCCAATCTGGTTGATCCGTGGGCGTGCCCGAAAATCCTCGCCGAACTGCCTTCCGTCATGGCTCAGTACGGCATAACCTCCCTCAGGGACATCATCGGAGGAGCGCACTGATGCGTAATCTCAACAAGGACGTCATGGTGGCCTGCGACTTCAGCAGCAAGGCGGAAGTCATGGATTTTCTCGATCTCTTCACCGAGGAGAAGCCCTTCGTGAAGATAGGCATGGAACTCTACTATGCCGAAGGCCCCGACATCGTGCGCGCCGTCAAGGCCCGGGGACACAGAATTTTTCTCGACCTCAAGCTGCACGACATTCCGAACACCGTGCGCAAGGCCATGGCCGTGCTCTCTGCGCTCAATGTGGACATGTGCAATCTGCACGCCGCAGGCACCGTGCCCATGATGGAGGAGGCGCTCAAGGGTCTCACCCGCGCAGACGGCACGCGTCCTCTGCTCATCGCCGTCACGCAGCTCACCTCCACGAGCGAAGAGCGCATGCGCGAAGATCTGCTCATCGAGCGCCCCATGGAGGAAGTGGTCATGCACTACGCCTCCCGCGCCCGTGCGGCGGGCCTCGACGGCGTGGTCTGTTCTCCGCTGGAAGCGGGCAAGGTGCATGACGCGTGCGGCAGCGACTTTCTTACCGTGACCCCCGGCGTGCGCTTCGCCGACGGCGACAAGGGCGATCAGGTGCGCGTGACCACCCCCGCCCGCGCCCGCGAACTCGGGTCCGATTTCATCGTGGTGGGCCGCCCCATCACGCAGGCAAACGATCCCGTGGCGGCCTATCGCCGCTGCGTCAGGGAATTTCTCGGGTAGCTTGAAGCGGACGGCGCCTTCCGCTTCACAACGGACGCAGAGTTCGCCGTATTGCCGGACCGTTGTCCGGCAGGCATTGTGTTGCGCCGTTCCTTCACGCATGCCCTTTTTCAGCCTTCGCCCGGCAGGGCGCAGGGCTTACCTCATCTACAAGGAGCCATCCTCATGGAGTCTCGCGACAAGCTCATTGCCAAGGATCTTCTTTCCATCAAGGCGGTGTTTTTCCGTCCCGACGAACCCTTCATCTGGGCGAGCGGCATCAAGAGCCCCGTTTACTGCGACAACCGTCTTACCCTGACCGCTCCCGAAGTGCGCAACGACGTGGAAAACGCCCTCGCCGCCGTGGTGCGCGAAGAATATCCCGAGTGTGAAGTGCTCATGGGAACCAGCACGGCGGGCATCGCCCACGCCGCCATTGTGGGACATATTCTTGGCATGCCCATGGGCTACGTGCGTTCGAGCGCCAAGGATCACGGCCGCGGCAATCAGATCGAGGGCCGTCTGGAACCCGGTCAGAAGGTCGTGGTCGTTGAAGACCTCATTTCCACCGCGGGCAGCGTGCTGGAAGTGGTCAAGGTGCTGCGCGAGGCCGGAGCCGACGTGCTCGGTGTGGCCAGCATCTTCACCTACGGCATGAAGAAGGGCCTCGATCGCCTTGCCGAAGCCGGCGTGAAAAACGTGAGCCTCACCAACTTCGACACCATCGCCGCCGTGGCCGCGGAGAGCGGCTACATCCGCAAGGAAGACGTGGCGCGTCTCATCGCCTTCCGCAACAATCCTTCCGACGAGAGCTGGATCGGAGCGTAACGGCATGAAAAGCGTTATCGACATCCGCGACCTTTCGACGCAGGACATTGAACAGCTTCTGGCCACGGCCCTGGACATCATCGCCGACCCCGAGAAGTATTCCCGGAAGTGCAGCGGCAAGAAGCTCGCCACGCTGTTCTTTGAACCTTCCACCCGCACGCGCCTCAGCTTCGAGGCCGCCATGTACGAACTCGGCGGACACGTGCTCGGCGTTTCCGAGGCGCAGAGCTCTTCCGCCTCCAAGGGCGAAAGCGTGGCCGACACCGTGCGCGTGGTGAGCTGCTACGCCGACATCATCGCCATGCGGCACCCCAAGGAAGGCGCGCCGCTCGTGGCCGCCATGAACGCTTCCGTGCCCGTCATCAACGCGGGCGACGGCGGACACAACCACCCCACGCAGACGCTTGCCGACCTGCTCACCATCTGGCGCGAGAAGGGCAGGCTGGACAATCTCGTCATCGGCCTGTGCGGCGACCTCAAGTTCGGCCGCACCGTGCATTCGCTCATTGCTGCCATGTCGCGCTACAGCAACGTGAAGTTCGTGCTCATTTCTCCCGAGGAACTGCGTCTGCCCGGCTACATCCGCAAGGACGTCATGGAAAAGAACGGCATGCCCTTTGAGGAAACCACCGATCTTGTGGCCGCCATGCCCTCGCTGGACGTGCTGTACATGACCCGCGTGCAGAAGGAACGCTTCTTCAACGAAGCCGACTACGTGCGCCTGAAGGACAGCTATGTGCTCACTCCCGACAAGCTGAAGGGCGCCAAGGAAGACATGTGCATCATGCATCCCCTGCCCCGCGTGAACGAAATATCCGTGGCCGTGGACAAGGATCCGAGAGCCGCCTACTTCCGTCAGGTGCTGAACGGCAAGTACATGCGCATGGCGCTCATCATGAAACTTCTGGGGGTGAACTAGCATGGTCATCGACGCGATTTCCAACGGCATCGTTCTCGACCACATCAGGGCGGGCCTCAGCATGGAGCTGTACCGCATTCTCAATCTGGACAAGCTTCAGTGCTCCGTGGCCGTGCTCAAGAACGTCACCAGCAGAAAGATGGGCCGCAAGGACATCATCAAGATAGACGAGATCATCGATCTCAATTTCGACGTGCTCGGCTATGTGGATCCGGGCATCACCGTGAGCATCGTGCGCGACGGCAAGCTCGACCGCAAGTTCAGCGTGGAACTGCCGGAACGGGTGACCAACGTCATCCGCTGCAAGAATCCCCGCTGCATCACCTCGACCGAACAGGAACTGCCGCACATCTTCAAGCTGACGGACAGGGAAAAGCGCGTGTACCGCTGCATCTACTGCGAAAGCAGGGCCAAGGGCGGCGACTAGCCGTTTCCTGCCGATGCCAGGCGGGCATCGGCAGGGCGACGCTTTGCCTGAACATCAACGCCGTGGAAGAGATTCCGCGGCGTTTTTTCATGCCTTTTCCGGAAGGCGCGGCGTCATCGTCGTGAAAAGCGCCGGTGCAAGGCGAGCCGGACCGTTTCGGCAGAGCGCGGGCCCTGTGCGCGGCGTCTCGAACGTAGAAGATTGTCGGGCGTATCTGATGAAGCGCCGTGAGAGGCGTCCATGCGCGGGGTGGCGGGGCGCAGTCGAGCGCCGAGTCCTTCCGGTGGGCGAGATTTCCCGCGCGCCGGTGCGCGCATGACCGAACCCTGTACTTTGGGGATATTGCCGTTTGTCCGGGCGCGAAGGATCCGTGCGTCGGAAAAGCAACGCGCAGGACGATTGCCGGAGCCGTGACCGGCGTCGTTTCGAGCCTTCGGGCCGCAGCGCTCCGACATCACGCGTTCACGAGTGTCTTGTTCGCGTTTCCGGAGGCAGATGCGTCCCGGCGCGCTGCCGATGCTGAACGTCCAGTCATGGCAGGAGAAAACCGGAATGGCGAGTGGCTACGCAGAAGCGGGGGAGAGGTACGCGAGGGCGGACTCGACGGGGTATTGCTCGCCGTCGGAAAGGGAGAAAAGCCCGTGAGCAGAACTTTCCGACCTGGTACAAAACAATTTTGAAAAGAAAAATATTTATTAGTAATAGTAACTATTGTTATAAAATTGTTATTTTTTTAACATGCCTCCCATGTCCGCATGAAGCAGCCCCGTCCTTTGTGCCGACATGCCGTCCCGGCGGGGAAAGGCGCGGCAGAAGCCGCGAGGAGGAACGAGATGAAGAGGATATTTCTGCCTCTGGCCGCGCTGTGCGCGGCGGCGCTGATGGCCATGCCGTCGGAAATGCAGGCAACCGCGGATCAGGGAAAAAAGCCTCTGGAGCAGGTGCCGTCCATGGAAAAGTTCCAGGAAGTGTCGGACATCGTGCTCGACAAGTGCATGGCCTGTCACAGCCGGAATTACGATCTGCCCTTCTATGCGAAGATTCCCGGCATCAGACAGATCATTGAGCAGGATTACCGCGACGGGCTGCGCGCCATGGATCTCAATCAGGAGCTTGTGGGCGCGGCGAAGGACAGGCCCGTAGGGGAAGTGGCCGTGGCGAAAATGGAGTGGGTGGTGCTCAACAACACCATGCCTCCGGCCAAGTTCACCGTGGTGCATTGGGGCAGCAGACTGACGGACAAGGACAGGGAAACCATTCTGCACTGGGTGAAAACGACCCGCGCCGCGTACTACGCCACCGGACCGGCTGCGGAAAAGCGGGCCGACGAGCCGCTTCAGCCTCTGCCCTCGCACCTCGCCGTGGACGTAAAGAAGGCGGCGCTCGGCGAAAAGCTGTTCAACGACAAGCGCCTTTCCGCCGACGGCACGCTGGCCTGTTCCGGCTGTCATTTGTACGAGAAGGCGGGCACGGACAATTCCCGCTTCTCGGAAGGCATACGCAAGCAGTTCGGCGACATCAACGCGCCCACCGTGTTCAATGCGGTGTTCAACGTCCGTCAGTTCTGGGACGGCCGCGCCGCGGATCTTCAGGAGCAGGCGGGCGGTCCGCCGCTGAATCCCATTGAAATGGGCTGTTCCGGCTGGGAGGAGATTATTGCAAGACTTTCCGCCGACGAGGCGCTCACGGCCGAGGCCGGAACCATTTATGCCGACGGATGGACCGCGCAGAACATTACCGACGCCATTGCCGAGTATGAAAAGACGCTCATCACCCCGAACAGTCGTTTCGACAAGTGGCTGAGCGGCGACGATGCGGCCATTACGGCGGAAGAGGCGGAAGGGTATCGCCTGTTCAAGCAGTATCGCTGCGCAAGCTGCCATGTGGGGCGCAGCGTGGGCGGACAGTCCTTTGAGTACATGGATCTCAAGGCCGACTATTTTGCCGAGCGCGGCAATCCGCTGAACTCGGACAAGGGCCTCATGGGCTTTACCGGCAATCAGGACGATCTGCACCGCTTCAAGGTTCCGAACCTGCGCAACGTGGAGCTCACGCATCCCTACATGCACGACGGCACCGTGACCACGCTGGACGAAAGCGTTGCCGTGATGGGCCGGTATCTTTCGGGCATTCCCGTGTCCGACGGCGATCGTCGTCTCATTGTGGCCTTCCTGCGCACGCTGACCGGAGAATTTCAGGGCAAGCCTCTGACCGGAACGCCTGTGGAACGCTGAGTGGCGCGTTCGTTGAGCGCCGCTTGTGACCAGTCATGAATCTGCGGGCGCACAGGAAGCGAAAACACGCCTGTGCGCCCGCACTGATGACGCGCCGTGGAGTGCTTCCGCGGCGCTTTTTTTTCGGCGGAGCGGGCTTGTGGTCTGGTCGGTAGAGTCGTCGGCCTGTAAGGGGTGGACGCAGTAGAACAGACGCAGAGTAGCAAGGTTTTGTCGTCATTCGCGGCGCGACGCCGAAGCCTCGGCACACGTTTGCCGATTTGCGGAGCTTCGCGCGTCAGCGCCGGTTCATGAAGTTGTCGTAGGCTCTGGCGTCAAGGGCGTAGATCATGGTTTCCCTGCCGGAGAGGAGCAGGTAGAACGTTGAGTGGTCTTTGCTGATGAAAACGTCTTCTATCCCGGCAAAGTACGGGCCCTGGTAGGGAAGATGCTCTTTCAGGAGACTTTCTCTGATTTCCCGGTGCAGAGATTCTTTTTCCCCGGAAAAGAACATCATGTATTCCAGAAGTTTTCCTTCAAAAAAGGAGTACAGTACGGAGCAGGGATGTCCGTGTATGCTTTCTTTCGTGCTCAGAACATACACGGGCACGGAAAAGAGCAGACTTTTGCTTGTTTCGCCGAAAAAGGAAGAGAGGGCGCGCTGCTCGAGAACAAAGGAGACGGACGCCCCCCAGGAAGGAGCAGGCATATTCTTCGCATGAGCGGGGGAGGCGAAGCACAGAACAGCAAGACAGAGCAGAAATGATGCGGCGGTGCGCATGAAATCCTCATAACGCGGGCGGACGCGGCAAAGGGAGCCTGCCCGCCCGTTCAGACTAGAAGCGCCACTTCAAGCCCGCGGACATGTTGTATTCGCGGGTGAAGTTTTCGCCGTGTTCGCGTTCCGCCTGCATGTAGAGGCGAATGTCGTCCGAGAGCTGCCAGTCCACGCCGAGGCCGTAGTACACGCGGGTTCCATCAAGATCGGAGCGCATGTCCAGACCGTTGAGGCGGGCTCGCTGTTCGCCGAGGAATTCGTGGTTCACGCCTGCCTTCACATAGGGCTGCACATAGCGGGGGCCGTCTTCTTCGTCCAGCGTGAACTTTTTGCCGAGCACCAGACCGGCTCTGCCCGTGAGGGAGGCCATGTCGCTCTGATCGATGGTCATGCCGTTGCTGCTGGTGAAGCTGCCGCCTCTCACCCAGAACCAGGAAAGCTGGAGCTGAGGTTCAAGGAACCAGTAATCCCGGCCCTCGTTGCTGAAGGCGAAGTCCATTTTTCTTCCGCCTTCCAAAGAAGCGCCTATGCCGTAGGACGAACGGTCGTCGTGTACGGGAGTTCCGTCGAGCATGGCGGCGCGTATTTCGTGATTGTACCAGTCCATGGTGGCTACGGCGTCGAGATACCAGCCGTCAACATGAACCCAGGTGGAGTACAGGCCGCCGCCTACGCTGGTCAGATCGCCGTATCCGCCCCAGCGTCCGTTCGTGCTCTGGTCGGCGTGACCGCTGCGGATCTGCATGCCGAGAATCCACATATAGGTTTCATCAACGTCCGCCAGCGTGTCGTAGCCTATGGATCCGCCTACAAGGTTCTGCGTGAAGCTCGTTCCGGCAAGGCCGTCGAGCCGGGCCTTGTCGGCAAAGCCCCGCACCCAAAGACCGGTCTGTGTGCCGTAGCGGACTTCGCCGAGGCGCTTGCGCAGATCCGTCTGATAACCGTACCACATGGCATAGTGCCCGGCGAGACCGGAAAGCGCGGCTTCGGCTTCGCCCGTGGGAGAAAAGGAACCGGAGGGCACATCGGGCTGAGACGGTATGGAGCCTTCCGGCTCGTTCGTACCGGAGTTTCCGTTATCATCATCCGTGTCTGGGTCAACGGAAGGCGTATTTTCCCTGACCAGATACCATTCGCGGCCATTGTTTCTTTCCGACGTTTCCAGCTCGTAGTTGTAAAGACCTATATCCACGAGTTTGAGGCCGTCTGTGTTTGCTGCCAGAGAGAATTCATTTCCGGTTGCCGCTATGTTGTTTTCCGCTCTAGCCAGATAGCTTTCCGTCTGCCTTTCCTTCGGTTCCGCGCCGCTGCCCTTGACATGCAGCGTATGGGAACCGGCAAGGCTGTCGGTAATCCGTACGCTGTCGGAAATGTCTTCCTGCATGTCGGTGCGCAGGTAAAAGTTGCCGGAACCGGAAAGATTGCGGACAAGAAGTTCCGTGGGATTGTCCGTAGATGAGAGCGGCGTGAAGGAAGAAGCAAAGAGATTGTCGCTCCATGTATTATCCCAGACGTCGCGTGTTGTTCCCACATAGACGTTGGAGCCGTCGAGCGAAAGTTTGGTCAGATTGCTGACGTAGCTGCCTCGTTCGTTGGCTGAAATTACATTGGAAGGCACCACGTTCCAGAAGGCGCCGTCGGGAAGAGATATGTCCAAAGAGGCGTAATTTTCCCCTGTGCGGGTAAATCCTGTGAATTTTCCAGACGAGATGAAGTCAATGTCGATATCCGCATCATAGGAGGAGGAATGTTTTACAGATACGATATCTCCTTCAATTTCTTCAGCCTTCTTTATATCTATTTTACTTCCGTATGCGTATACGGCATAGGCTGCGGCATTTTTTCCATACGCGCCGGAGGTCATGGCCGTACTGGAGCTATCGGATATGGCCGCGATATTTTTAATAATGAGATTGCCGTCAACAGTGACGGGAACTCTTGTATAGTTGGCGAGAATGCCTGCCGCATAGGGTGTGCCGTCGATGGAAACGCTCTTTATATCGGATATTGTTAATGCATTAAAATTTGTCAATGACTCAGCATTCCAATTGTGTATATAAAATCCATAATTATAGATAGTGTTTTCGGATGTTTCAGATTTTATATCATGTATATAGGTATGGCCAGCAATGTTCAAATGGGACAGATATTGCTCTCCTATAAGGGCAATGCCGGATATGTAGGCCGTACTATCATTTGCAGCAGGAGAACATTCCATGGAAATATCCACATCGCCGCCGACTTGGATATAGCCTTGATCCTCCGACAATATTCCGCTGAAGTAGCCGATATTTCCCGTAGGAGAAGAGCTTTGAGCCTGGATGGAAAGGTCTCCGGTGACAATGAGTTCCCTTTTTTCTGTCCCTTGATTGGCTTCCATATGGATGGTTCCGGAATTTCCGGTATATTCTTTAATGGTATGTATAATGTCGAGGTCTCCGTTAACTTTTAAAAGAAACCAGTCCTGATCGCTGTCGTCTTGGGATGCGATGACGAAATCTTCACCGGTATGATTTATTTTTAGTGTTTTTTTCTGTGAAGGATCATTAAAAAATGATAAACCAATAGGTGTTCCATTTCCATGAAATCCTGTATAAGCTATAGGACATTCGCGGGTTTCATCATTTTTATATTCTGACTTTTCATCTGTTTTTAGATATATTATATCTTTTTCTGTATCGATAGTTAGATATTTGTCATCTAAAGATATATCGTATATGCTTTCTTTGGTTGTTATATCTTTGTTTTCATTTTTATAAATTATATCTCTATTAAGATATAAATATATATTATTGCCTTTTGATGATAGAGTAAAAGTATGATTTTGTGGTTCTTCATCAAAAGAACCATATGCATTGCTATGATAACATATTGAAAATAAAAATAATATAATTATTTGTTTCGATATTTTTTTTATTTTATATAAATATTCCTTTACGTTGTAAAAAATAGACTTCTTTAATTTCATCTCTATTTCTCCATTTAAAAAATGAAATGGAGAAGGGGCAACAAAAAAGTGTACTTTTTCGCTGACTCGAACAGACGTTGTATTAAGGAGGGTATTATATATTTTTTGCTGGAATTATAAACGGTTTTAGAGTATGTTTACCTTATGGCGAACCTGGAACCGGAAGGGGCTCGAAAAAGTACACTTTTTTGTTGTGGGATTATTGGGATTTATGCTTCGGAATCGCCCTGTAGCGGAATGAGGATTCCGCCATGTGGCACAGCCTGGCAGCATGGGCCAGGGTTATTTTTCCTTCGGTCCACAGTCGGAGCGCCATGGGAAACTCCTTCGGCAGCGGCATGGGCGGACGTCCGAAGCGCACGCCCTTCTTTCTGGCTGCGGCAATGCCTTCCGCCTGACGTTGACGAATGTTTTCCCGTTCGTTCTGTGCGGCAAAGGAAAGGATCTGGAGCACAAGATCGGCTATGAACGTGCCGAGAAGATCCTTGTTTTGTCTGGTGTCGAGCAGAGGCATGTTCAGTACCAGAATGTCCACATTCATTTCCTTGGTAAGCAGTCGCCACTGTCTCTGTATTTCTTCATAGTTTCGTCCCAGCCTGTCGATGCTGGCGATGCAGACGAGGTCGCCCGGTCTGAGCCGGCGGAGCATGGCCCGATACTGAGGACGGTGAAAGTCCTTGCCGGATTGTTTATCCATATAGATGTTGTCTTTCTCTATGGCATGTTTTTCCATGGCCATGACCTGACGGTCTTCGTTCTGATCCGTGCTGGAGACGCGTATGTATCCGTAGGTCTTTCCCGTCATGGCAGCGGCTCCTGATTGCGGCGACTGCCCGGGAGTGCGCTGCTACAGGTCTTCATCATCCGGGCCGTCCTTCAGGGGAGTGCGGGGGGTGTGGAAGCGGTGAATTCTGGAGCCGTTGAGCTGATGGATGCCGATCAACATATTTTTTCTCCTGTTTGTTCGGGGGGTGTCCCCGGGTTATCTTTTCCGGTGTGGACGCGTGGCGCAGCTTCGATGGCTGTTGCGGTCCACATTCGCCATCTTTGCAGAATCGTTTTTATTGGGTTCGTTTGATATCCGTCAACCGGAGGGGGAAGAAACGGCCTGCGGCGTTCCGCACAGGCACGGCGGATGCAGTCTCATGGGGAAGCGGTCGCCTGAAAAGAGCTCAGGACGGCGCGATGCGGAAAAACGCGGCGGGCTCTTGACATTGCCTGACGCACAAGGCATTCTCGCCCATCGTTCACCGAGAGCCGGATGTTCCGGCAGGCGGTGACATGTGGAGTTTCACTGAGCATGATTATTGATACCTTTCAACGTGGTTCCGGGTATGCGCTCGGCGCTCTCTGGAGCGGGCTCTTCCCCGGACTGATGAAGCTCGTCGAACAGGGAGAGGCGTTGCCCGACGGTCGCTATCCGCTGGCCGGCGGGCCGGAAAAGGGCGGCGTCATGGTCTCCGTGGAGACGTACGAGCCCAAAGACGAGTCGCAGGCGCGCTACGAGAGTCACGAGCTCATGGCCGACATTCAGGCCGTGCTTTCCGGCGACGAGTATCTTGACGTGTTTCCCCTGCGCGGGGAAGAAGCGGAAAGCATGCGCGACAACGAACGCGATCTTGTTTTCTATGCGGAAAAGCCCGAAGCGGCCTGCCGCGTGCATCTCAAGCCGGGCCTGTTTGCGCTGGTGCTGCCCGGCGAGGCGCACATGCCCTGTCAGCGGGCCTGCAGCGACAAGGTGAAGAAGCTTGTGGTCAAGATTCCGGCGGACAAGCTGTCCACGCCGCCCTGCCGGTAACCTGTGTTTTTGAGGAAAAGCGTTCCGGCTTTTCCGCGAGTCCAGAGCGCGGGCCTTTTCCGGTCGCGCTCAGCCCCATTGCCTTACGCTCTTCCCGGCACGTCCGGAGCAGGAGCTTTTCAGGAGCAGATTATGGATGTTTTTGATCAGGCTACGGAACTGGAAAGAATTGAACGTGAATCCGCACTTCGTCAGGCCGCGAACGTCGGCTATCAGGAAGGCCCGGAATGGATAGACGGGAAGCCCTGCTGCCGGGAATGCGGCGAACCCATTCCCGAGGCCCGTCTGAAGGCGATTCCCGGCGTGGGACTCTGCCTCGCCTGCCAGGAAGAATGGGAGAAGGAACGCCAGTAGGCCGTCCCATGAACATAACGATCCGCCGTGTCGTCTGATGCGGCGGATTTTTTGTTTCCGGCGTCGGCGGTTTGGGGCCGTCGAAAAACAACGCTTTGCCGCAGCCGGGAAAAGGCGAGCACTGGCGCGTTGCCTGCGGCGCATCTTGCCCTCGGGCAGGGCCCGAATCAGGCGCGGGAAAAGAGGGCTTTTCCGTGGGCGCGGCTCGCTGATGAGGGCGAACCGAGGCGGTCGCGCAAAGGCAAGGCTTGCCGGGGCCGTGCCGGTTCAAACCGGCAGGCAGCGTCGGTCCGTCGGGGCCGGTCAGGTCAACGACGGGGAGCAGCGTCGGAGCGGGCGGGGCGACTTTGCCGTGGAGAGATGCTCGTGGCCGGAGAGCGCGTTCGTTCAGCTTTTCAGCCAGCGCTCGGCCTGAGCAGCGGTGCGTCCGTCCAGCAGCGGCAGCCAGACGGGCAGCGCCAGAGCGTCGAGAGCGGGCATGATGAGCCGCCCGTGATGCAGAAAGAAGGCTTCGTCGTCTTCCTCGCCGGGATGCAGCTGCGCTCCGTAGCGCCTGTCGCCAAGGAGCGGATGGCCGAGCGCCGAGCAGTGGGCGCGTATCTGATGCCGCGCGCCTTTTAAAATGGTGCATCCGGCCAGCGTGACGGCGGAAGGAAGACGGCCCGTCCATCCGTGTTCTTTGAGATGCAGACGGCGGCAGATGTCGGCGGCGTCCAGCACGGCCAGCGGATGCACTTCGGTATGACGCCGCTTGTCGGGATGCTCGTCCAGCTCCACCAGCACGCGGGAGCGGTTTTTCAAGAGCAGTTTCTGCGCGGCGAGCGCGTCGTGTTCAAGCGCGCCTTCCAGCAGCGCCAGATAGCGCTTTACCGTGAGTCCGCGCTCCTGCGCGTCGCGGTACTGCCGCTCGCCGAGCTCGTCCAGCGCGGCCGTCGTCAGCCCGGACGTGGGAAAATCCAGACGGTTCAAAAGAGTGGCCCGGCATGCTTCGCCGAGAATTTTGGGGAGCATGCTTTGAAGACTCACGCCGGGCTTTCCGGCAAGCGCTTCCGTGTGCATGGACGCGGGCTTGTACACGGCGGCAAGGTGCGGCGTGCGGGTCACAAGACGCGGATTGTCTTCGGAAAAGAGCCGGTTGTGATGAGCATCCGCCGCCAGTGTTTCGGCAGACGGCGTCGGGGCGTCGGCGGGCGCGGCCTCCCGCACTTCGGCCACGTCGCCCGGACGCATCTTGCGCGAAGGCGGCGCGGGGCGACCGTTCACTTCCACCAGACCGAGTTCGCAGAGGCGTCGGCGTCCGCGCAGTCCCATGCCGGGCAGCAGGCGTTCGAGCACGCGGTCGAGCCTGACGTCGTTTTCTTCGGGCAGAACCGTAAGGCGCGTCATGCTATTCCTCGCTTATCCAGCCTTCCGGCCGGGGATCGCCTTCATACCATATCTGCGTCATGGTCAGGCCCTGCGGCGGCGCGGTGAAGGGAGCCTTGCGCCTGTCGCCGGAGGCAAGCAGCGCGGGAACGGCTTTTGGGTCGAACTTGCCGCGTCCGCAGGCCACCATGAGCCCCACGAGGTTGCGCACCATCTGCTTGAGAAAGCCGTTGGCCTCGAAGCGCACGTCTATCTGACGGCAGCCTTCGGGCAGGGCGGCGTCCGGCGTGCGCGCGGGATTGCGCGTGATGCTGAAAATGGTGCGCACCGTGCTTTTGTGCGGCGTGCCCGCGTTCTGCAGTGCCGCGAAGTCGTGCGTGCCCACAAGGTGTTCGACGGCGGCGTCGAAGCGGTCCATGTCGAGTGGACCGCACGCCCACACGAAGGGGTAGAGCTTGGGCGGCGTGCAGAGATGATCGAGCCACAGCGAATAGGTGTAGGCCTTGCGCTTCACGCTGAAACAGGCGTCGAAGGAATCGGGCACGATGCGCGCGTCGAGAACGCGGATGTCGCGGGGAAGCAGCGTGTTCAGCGCCAGCTGCCAGCGCACGTGTGCGCGCTCTTCGGGAATGTCGCAGTGGGCCACCTGCGCGTCGGCATGAACGCCGGCGTCGGTGCGGCCTGCGCCCTGCACGTGGGTGGGCCTGCCCGCCACGTGAGAGACGGCCGCGGCCACGCAGGCCTGCACGGTGGGCGGATCCTCCCTGTCCTTCCAGGCCTGAATCTGCCAGCCGTGGTAATGGGTTCCTACATAGGCGAGAGTGAGCTTGAGACGCGGCATCAGAGTTCCACCAGTTCTACGGTACAGGGTGCTATGGGTATGCCCAGAAAAAGTTCGCCCATGCGGGTGAAGCGGGGCACGTCGTCGGTGGTGAGAAAGCGCACGGAGCCGGGGCAGAGCGGCATGCCCACATCGGGCCCGGAGCCGCGGGCGAGGTGCTTTTCCTGCAGGAGCTTGCGCACGTCGCGCGCGGTGTTGCACGCGGAGTCCACCAGCGTGACCCCTTCGCCCGCCACGTGGGCTATGGCGTTGCGCAGAAGCGGAAAATGCGTGCAGGCCAGCACCAGCGTGTCGGGGACTTCCAGCCCCTGTTCGCGCGGATCGTGAAAAATAGGATCGAGATACCGGGCCGCCAGTCCTTCGGCGAGCGGACCTTCAAGCAGTCCGTCCTCCACCATGGACACGAACAGCGGACAGGCGAGCGCGGAAATGCGCGCCTGCGGCATGCGCTGCAGAATGGCCCGTTCGTAGGCGCGGCCGCGTATGGTTCCGCTGGTGGCGATGACGGCAATGTAGCCGCTTTTCGTGGCCCGGCAGGCGGCTTCGGCGCCGGGTTCGACCACGCCCACCACGTCGATGTCGGGATGCGCGGCCTGCACCAGAGGAAGCGCCGCCGCCGTGGCGGTGTTGCAGGCGATGACGAGCAGTTTTATGCCGCGTTCCACCAGCTTGTCGGCGGCTTCCAGCGCGTATCTCTGCACGGTTTCCACGCCCTTGGTGCCGTAGGGCATGCGGGCGGTGTCGCCCAGGTAGAGAAACGATTCGTTGGGAAGCTGTTCCCGCATGGCGCGCAGCACCGTCATGCCGCCCACGCCGGAATCGAAGAGTCCTATGGGCAGCTCGCGCAGAGCGGAATGGCTGGAGGAAAGGCCTTGAGTGGTAATCATGGAGTCCTCGCGTCTTGGAAATATGGGACTTGAGTCCCTTGTTCCTAACGCGGGGGAGAGGGTGGGGTCAATGCCGGGAAGCGGTCGCGGGGGCGGCAGACTAGATTTTTGCGGGAAGAAGACCTTTTCATGCCGCAGGCGTCTTGACAAGAAAACTGAACTGTAACAAACACAGTACAAGAAATCCCGGACGCGCTGCCGGGCCTTGAGGTCCGTTGGACCAGTGATTTTTTGATGTTTTGAGGGCTTTTTGCATGAGTTCCGCTTCGGTCACGCTCAGAGGTACAGTTTCTCCCCTTGAAGGCGGCCCCTGCCGCGTTGCACTTCTTGATGAAGAAGAACAGGAATGGCCTATCTTTCCCCGCGGAGCGGGGGCGGATCTGGCAGAAATGGTCGGATCTCCCGTGGAATTGCTGTGCAATGTCATGGAAGAAGATCAGCGCCGCATCTATGTGCGTTCCTACAAGTTCCTTGACGAGGCGGACAACGACCCCTGGATCTGATTGAACAGGGCGCGTTTTTCGTTCCGCAGTGCAGAAAGAGGCCGTACGACGCGTGTTTTTTCGCGCTCGTGCGCGGTCTTTTGTCTCGCGCGGATCACTCGCAACTTCGGGAATGTCATGAATATCGTTCACATAGGTCGTCTTGCCGTAGGCAGGGGGCGCCCCTGCATCATTGTTCCGCTCACCTCTTCCGACCTGTCCGGTCTGTGCGGGGAGGCGGAGCGGCTTTCCTCTCTTCCCGCCGATATGGCCGAATGGCGGGTGGATATGTTCTGCGGATCTTCCGGCGTGGATGAGTCGGCCGTGCTTGAGACGCTCTTTGCGCTTCGGCAGGCGCTGACCGTGCCGCTTCTGGCCACGTTCCGCACCACGGACGAGGGCGGCTGCTGCCCGGTAAGCGACGAGGGTTATGCCTCGCTCTGCGTGAAGCTTTGCGAAAGCGGCCAGATCGACGCGCTGGACGTGGAAGCCTTTTTCCGTTCCGGCCGCTCCAGAGAGATCATTGCCCGGGCCCATGCCTGCGGGATTCCCGTGGTGGCGAGCAATCACGACTTTTCCGCCACGCCTCCCAGGGAGGAAATGGTGCGTCGTCTGCTCTTCATGCAGGACGAGCTTGGAGCCGACATTCTTAAAATCGCGGTCATGCCGCAGAGCAGGGCCGACGTGCTCTCTCTGCTCGCCGCCACGGAAGAGGCGTCGCGAAGGGCGCATCAGCCGGTCGTGACCATGAGCATGGGGCCGCTCGGCGTGGTGAGCCGCGTGTGCGGACAGAGCTTCGGCAGCGCCGCCACCTTCGGCGCGGCGAAAAGCGCCAGCGCTCCGGGGCAGATGGACGTATCCTCCCTCGATTGTGTGCTGCGCGCGCTCGATGAGGCCTGCGGCGGCGCATAGGGCGCAAAGGCGCTCCGGCGCTGCCGATGACTGAGCCTTGGTGTTGCCTGCATCTTTGCAGAAAACATGCGGCGTCCCCGGCGGGAGCATGGCGCTGTTCCTTGAGCCTGCGCAGATCGTCGCGGGAGCATGGCGCTTCGTCCGTCTGACCATAGTTCCTTAAATAAAGAAGAACCGTCTTTTCCGGCATGTCGGGAGAGGCGGTTCTTTTTGTCCAACAGATGCGGGTGAAGCCGTGAAAGGCCCGCAGAGGGCGCTGAACGGAACGCAGTCTGCTGCCCAGAACGCGGGTCGGGTCGGGCGCGCGTTCTGCGGGCCTGCGGGCAACACGAGGCGCAGGCGGGCCCCGCGTCTTTCGTGCAGACGGCGCGCTCGTCTCCGGCCGTTCGACCGAAATCGACAATTTTCAAAAAAATTTTTCCTTCCCCCCTAGACGGACCGCAAAACGGAATTACCTATTGCATGTAAGAGTTCAGCCCTCCGGGCGGGCTCTTCCCCAACATGTGCAATATCTGAGGAGGAAATATAGTATGGGCAAGATTATTGGTATCGACCTTGGCACCACCAACAGCTGCGTTTATGTGATGGAAGGCAAGGAGCCCAAGTGCATCTCCAATCCCAATGGCGGCCGGACCACTCCGTCCATCGTCGCTTTTACCGATAAGGAACGTCTGGTGGGCGAAACCGCCAAGCGTCAGGCTGTCACCAACCCCGACCGCACCATTTTCGCCGTCAAGCGTCTGATGGGCCGTCGCGCCGATTCTCCTGAAGTGCAGCACTGGATGCAGCACGCTCCCTACGCCATCGTGGCTTCCGCCAACGGCGACGCCGCCGTGCGCGTGGACGGGCATGACTACAGCCCTCAGGAAATTTCCGCCGTCATTCTCGGCCAGCTCAAGAAGGACGCCGAAGCCTACCTCGGCGAACCTGTGACCGAAGCCGTCATCACGGTGCCTGCCTACTTCAACGACGCTCAGCGTCAGGCCACCAAGGACGCCGGCAAGATCGCCGGTCTTGAAGTCAAGCGTATCATCAACGAGCCTACCGCCGCTTCTCTGGCGTACGGCTTCGACCGCAAGGCCAATGAAAAGATCGCCGTGTACGACCTCGGCGGCGGCACCTTTGATATCTCCATCCTCGAAGTCGGCGACAACGTCGTGGAAGTGCGCGCCACCAACGGCGATACCTTCCTCGGCGGCGAAGACTTCGACCAGCGCATCATCCGCTACATGGTGGATGAATTCAAGGGTCAGTACGGCATTGATCTGTCGCAGGACCGCATGGCTCTGCAGCGTCTGAAGGAAGCGGCTGAAAACGCCAAGAAGGAACTCTCCAACTCCCTGGAAACCCAGATCAACCTGCCCTTCATCACGGCTGACGCCACCGGCCCCAAGCATCTCATGATGACCCTCACCCGCGCCAAGCTCGAACAGATGGTCATGGATCTGGTGGAACGCTCCATCGAACCCTGCCGCAAGGCTCTTGCCGACGCCGGTCTCTCCGCTTCCGACATCGACGAAGTGGTTCTGGTCGGCGGCATGACCCGTATGCCTCTGGTGCAGAAGAAGGTCGGCGAATTCTTCGGCAAGGATCCCAACCGTTCCGTGAACCCCGATGAAGTGGTGGCCATGGGCGCTTCCATTCAGGGTGCCATTCTCACCGGCGACGTCAAGGACGTGCTGCTGCTCGACGTGACTCCGCTTTCCCTCGGCATTGAAACCATGGGCGGCGTGTTCACCAAGCTGATCGACCGCAACACCACCATTCCTACCCGCAAGAGTCAGACCTTCTCCACCGCTGCGGACAACCAGCCTGCCGTGGACATTCATGTTCTGCAGGGCGAACGCCCGATGGCGGCCGACAACATGACTCTGGGCAACTTCCAGCTCACCGGCATTCCCGCCGCTCCCCGCGGCGTGCCGCAGATTGAAGTTACCTTCGACATTGACGCCAACGGCATCGTGAACGTGTCCGCCAAGGATCTCGGCACCGGCAAGGAACAGTCCATCCAGATCAAGTCTTCTTCCGGCCTCAGCGAAGAAGAGATCAACAAGCTGGTGCGCGAAGCTGAAGCCAACGCCGCGGAAGACAAGAAGAAGCAGGAAAACATCGAGGCCCGCAACCAGGCCGACGCCCTGATCTACGCCACCGAAAAGTCCCTCAAGGATCTCGGCGACAAGGTTGATCCTGCGGTCAAGTCCGACGTGGAAAGCAAGACCGAAGTGCTCAAGAAGGCCATGGAAGGCTCCGACACCGATGCCATCAAGAAGGCTTCCGACGACCTCTCGCAGGCTTCCCACAAGCTGGCTGAAATGCTCTACAAGAACGCTCAGGCTCAGCAGCAGGGCGCTCAGGCCGGCCAGCAGGCTCAGCCGAACGGCGGCAAGAAGGACGACGACGTCGTTGACGCCGACTTCACCGAAGTGAAGTAAGCTCTCGGTTTTTGTCTGAACACCGATCTCAGGCCCCCGTCCCTCCCGGACGGGGGCTTTCCTCTTTTCTTCGGGCGGCACGCGCTCGGCAGCACCGCAGCCGCCCCTCCTCCCACGCGCGGCATGCGCGCGCCATAATGAAAACGCCCTTTTCTCCGAACGGCATGTCCGCAACGGGAAAAAGGCGTTTTTTTGTGCCTGAAAGAGGGGGCAGGTCTCGGGCCGGAGCGCGTTTGCGGCGCGCTGCTGTGTCGCCGGGAAAGGGGCCGCGCGTTAGAACGAAAGATCGCGCGCGGCAGGGCAGTCTGCCGTGCCGACGGCGCAGCGCACGGCCGCGTTGACGGCTTTTCCCATGACGTAGGCGGCCAGCGTGCCCACGGCGTCCTGATGGGCGCGCACGCGCCCCGACGAGAGCGCGTAGATGCTGTCGCCGTCGGCGGAGGTGTGAACCGGACGTATGGTTCTGGCAAGACCGTTATGCGCCATGGCGGCAATTTTTTTCAGCCGGGTCTTGTCGAATGCTGCATTGGTGAGCACGCAGCCGATGGTGGTGTTGCCGGTGAAGAGATTGTCCGCGCGTTCGGCGCAGGTGCGCAGCAGTTCCCGTTCACTGTCTGCAAAGCTCCTTTTGTCCGGCGAGAGCATGCCGGCGAGGCGCTTTCCCGTGTCGATGTCGAACACGTCGCCCAGCGCGTTGACCGCCACCACGGCCCCCACCATGACCTCTCCGATGCGCGCGGCATAGCCGCCGAGGCCGGATTTCATCATGCATCCCGCGCCGTTGAGCTTGCCCACGGTGCAGCCTGCGCCCGCGCCGACGTTGCCGCACGCGGGGCGGTTTCCGGCGGCGTCGAGGCAGGCATGATAGGCCATGTCGGCATCGGGCCTTGCCGAAGCGTCGCCTATGCCGAGATCGTACAGGCAGGAGGCGCACACCAGCGGAACGCGGGCGAAACCGGTGTCGAAGCCCCGGCCGCGCTCTTCCAGAAAGCGCATGACGCCGTCCGCCGCGCGCAGTCCGAAGGCGCTGCCGCCGGCAAGCAGCACGGCGTGAATGCGTTCGCAGGCGGCCACGGGAGAGAGCAGCTCCGTTTCGCGGGACGCAGGGCCGCCGCCGCGCACGTCGAGGCCCGCAGCCATGTCGGTTTCGGCAAGCACCACGGTGCAGCCCGTCATGCCTTTCTCGTCCTGAGCGTGTCCGATAAAAAATCCGGGAATGTCGCTCAGCGGTATTTCCGTCAGAAAAGATTTCATGAGTTCTCCTTGAACAGCATTCGGCGCGTCGGACAAGACCGAGGGGCCTGCGGGCGTCGTAAAGAGCTGCGCGTCTGCGGGCGTCGGGAACGGAAGCGTCCGTCGCGTTTTTTTCGGAAGGCGCAGACTGCTTTCGTGAAGGCGCTTGCGGCGGAGCAGGCAGCATTTACTCGCAGACCATGAGATACATGCCGACCAGCACCACGTAGCGCAGCAGCTTGCCCGTAAGGGTGATGGGCAGAAAAGAGCGGAAGGGCTCCCGCAGAACGCCCGCCGCCACGGTAAGCGCGTCGCCGACGAGCGGCAGCCAGCTCATGAGCAGCGACCAGCGTCCATATTTGTGATACCACGCCTCGGCGCGGAGAAGGGCGGATTCCTTCACGGGAAACCAGCGTTTGTTCCTGAATTTCTGGGCAAAAAGACCGAGCAGCCAGTTGACCGCCGCGCCGAGCGTGTTGCCCGCGGCGGCCGTGGCCACAAGCAGCCAGGGCGAGTGTGTTCCCTCGGCCACAAGCGCCACAAGCAGCGCTTCCGACTGGGCGGGGAGCAGCGTGGCGGAAATGAAGGCCACGAAGAACATGAGAAGGTATTCCGTCATGGAAGGGCCGGAAAAGAACGTCGAAGGCCGGAATCGAAAACGCCGGAAAGGAGCGTCTTCCAAGCGACGGCACAAGGGCGAAGGGCAGAGAAAGGGCTGCGGAGCGCCCGGGCGGACGCTCCGCGAAACTGACGCATACGGCGGGGCGACCAGCTGACGTCGCGCCGTATGCCGGTCTTACTGCTGCACCGGATTGATGCGCACTTCGACGCGGCGGTTCTGCTGACGGCCGTATTCCGTGCTGTTGTCGGCGATGGGAGAACTTTCTCCGTAGCCCACGGCCTGAATTCTGCCTGCCGCAATGCCGCGCTGAACGAGGGCGTTTTTCACGCTCTGGGCGCGGCGTTCGGAAAGCTGCTGATTGTAGGCGTCGGAACCGGTGCTGTCGGTGTGTCCGGCAATGAGAATGGTGGTCTGCGGGTAGGCGGAGAGCACCTGCGCCACGCGGTCGAGCTCGGAGTAGAGGCCGGGACGGATGCTGGAAGAGTTCACGTCGAAGGTGAAGTCGCTCTTGAAGGTGAGGGCAAGGGCGTTGCCTTCGCGCTGAACGGCCACGGCTTCGGAATCGGCCAGCGCCTGACGCATGTCGTTTTCCTGTTTGTCCATCATGGCTCCGACGCCGGTTCCCGCAAGGCCGCCGATGACGGCGCCTGCGGCCGTGCCGATGAGCGTGGACTTGGTGTTGCCGCCGATGATCTGACCGAGAATGGCTCCGGCGGCTGCGCCTCCGGCGGTTCCGTAGGCGGCGCCTCTGCCGGTGTTGCTTTGCATGGCGCAGCCGCTGCCGAGCAGCAGCGTGGCAATGAGTCCGAGCGTGCAGAGTTTTTTCATGGAGTATTCCTTCCTTGCTTTTCTGGGATGAAGGATGCGCGTTTCGCCGGGCGTGTTTTCGGCAACGGAGCGGAAACACGTTGGAAAAGCGCAAGTTCGCGAAAAGAATAGCCGCGACCATGGCAAAAGGCAAACACGCGGTCTGCATGCGCTTGAAGAGCCCGAGGGGAGCGTGTTGCCCGTCATGCGGAAAGGAAGAAGAAAAAAGTTATGGAATTTCCATGGATAACTTCATTTGTGCATGGCCGGAGAACGGAGCGCATCTGAAAAAGCATGAAGAAACGGCGTGCCGGAAGTTCTTCCGAAAGCCTTTCAAAGTGTTTCAGCCGTCGGAAAGAGTTTGAAACATGACTTTTCGGGCAGCCGTGCTATAAAAATAGCATGCAGGTTGCCTCTTCCCCCTGGAAAACCTTTGCATATTCTCGTGTGTCTGCTTTCCTCCTGTGTGCCGGTCTGGTCGAGACCTCCTCCGATCAGACCGGTGTTGTGTTTAAAGACGGAAGCGCTGTCGCCGGAAGAGCTGCTCAACGCTTTTCAAGGATCGGCGGATCATTCGGCTGTCGGCGAAGCAGGCGTCGCCCTGAAAAGACGCGGACGTCGGGGCTCGTCATGTTGAGCGCGGCGTCGCTGGAATCGGAGCTCGGGACGCTGCGCAAGGTAGCGAAACACGGAGAAAGAGTTTGAAACGTGACCTTTTTTCGTCTTTTGACTAGAAAAAAAGCGTGGACGGTCATGCCGAGACCCATGACCCGAAACCTTCCATACCCTCCTCTTTTTGTTTTCCTCTGCACGACCAGCCTGCCGACTATCCCGGACAGGCTGGTTTTCTGTTTAATGTTCCGTATCTGCTGAAGAATGTCAGAGGGGTTGGAAAAAAGAAAAAAGTCATGCAGAAATGCCTGACCAGGAGAAAGTTCTGTTCCGGACGGGCGTCATCGTTCTTTTGATAGCATGAGCTCAAACAATGCGTTTTCCTGTCGTCAGCAGGCAGTCGTTGTTTTATGTATCATCCACGGCATGGTTGCTCTTTCGGTCATGCGTCGGGATCTTTTCATGGAGCGGCACCGTCTTCATGCCGTGAACAGGCAGTGGTTGACTTTTTCATGCGCATTGCTAGAACTGTAAAAAATTTTTTGAAAATTCATGCTGTTAGGTAAAAAGAGGCAATAGATGTCCAACACGTCGAAACAAGGATCGCTGATATTTCTCTCCTTACTCTGCTTTGCTCTTGCCGACGTGCGCGACGGTCTGGGACCTTTTCTCGGCGTCTATTTGCAGGAACAGAACTGGACGCCCGATGAAATCGGCTTTGTCATGACCGCGGGAGGGCTGGCCGAACTGTTCTGCATCACGCCGCTCGGGGCGCTGGCCGATCACACGCGGCACAAGCGCAGACTCATTGCGGCAAGCGTATGTCTCATCGTGGCGGGCTGCGGACTGGTCTTTGTGCAGAGCGGCGCGGCGGCCGCCGGTTTCTCCCGCATTCTTCAAAGCATCGCGGCGGCGGCCATTGCTCCCGCGCTTACCGGCATCACGCTGGGCATGGTGGGGCAGAAGGGACTTCCCGCCAGGCTCGGCCGAAACGAAGCCTGGAGCCATGCCGGCAACGCCTCGACCGCCGTGCTCGGAGGAACGGTAGGGTATTTTTTCGGCATTCCCGGCGTGTTCTTCGTGATGGCGGTCATGGGCGCGCTGGCCGTGTTCAGTCTGGCCCGCATCAATCCCGACCATATCGACTATGCCGCCGCGCGCGGTCTTGAACCTTCGGATTCGCCGAGCAGGGAGCGGCCCGCGCGGAATTTTCGTCTGCTCTTTGTGGATAAAGGTCTGCTTGCCGTAGCCGTCACGCTGTTTTTCTTTCATCTCGGCAATGCGGCGCTGCTGCCTCTTCTGGGGCAGTCCGCCGTGGCCAGGTTCAGTGTGAACGGCGCGGCCTACACGGCGGGAACCGTGGTGCTGGCGCAGGCCACCATGATAGGCATGGCGCTCTGGGGCGCAAAAGTCGCCCAGAAAAAAGGTTACGGCTGGCTTTTTCTTCTGGCGCTGCTGGCGCTTCCGATTCGCGGATGCATTGCCGGATTGTGGGAAAGCCCGTGGAACATCATTCCCGTGCAGATGCTTGACGGCGTCGGCGCCGGTCTTCTGGGGGTGGCTACGCCGGGCATTGTCGCGCGTCTGCTTCAGGGCAGCGGGCATATCAATATGGGCCTCGGCATGGTGCTTACCGTTCAGGGCGTCGGCGCTTCGCTGAGCAATACCTACGGCGGACTTTTTGCTCATCATGTCAGCTACAGCGCGGCCTTTCTCGCGCTTGCCGCGGCTCCGTGCGTGGGGCTTGCCGTCTTCATTGCGGCAACAAGACTTCTGCCTTCCTTTGCCGGAACATTGAAGCCGACCGGTGCGGGGCGCTCGGAATAGACGTTCGAGGCGGCGGGCGGCGAAAGAACCCGTGCCGTCAGAACTTGTGCGCCGTTATTTTTTTCGGGCGTTCCAGTGCGCGGCAACGGCGTCTGCCATGTGCTTATGGCCGCGTCTGTTGAGGTGAATGCCGTCAAAGGAAAGATCGTCAGGGCCGACGACGGGACGAAAGTCGAGATATTCCGTGCCGTCGCACAGGCACTGCTGCTGAAGGGCGCAGGCAAATTCGGCGTAGGCGGAGCGCACGATATCCATATCTATGGGGCCTTCACACCAGGCTTCCGAAACATCCTGCGAAATCTGCATGGGAATCCCCACCACGGGCCGGATTCCCATGTCTGCCGCGCGCTTGCATAGGCTGCGAATGTCCGCAAGCGGCACGGAAACGGGCATGCCCATGAAAAAATTGTTGAGGCCTCCCATGACGAGGACTTCGTCGCCGTAGAGCGGCTGTTCCGCCATTTCTCCGGTGGTCGCGCCGTTGACGCCCTTGTTGATGAACTCATGCCCCGTAAGCTGCGAGGCCAGCGCGCACCACGTTTCCGAACGTCCGACGCCGTAACCGTAGGTAAGGCTGTCGCCTATGCAAAGAATATTCATGATGTTGCCTCGAAGGTGGGTGACGGTATGCTGCCGTCAGCATGAAGTTGTTTTTGCCTCTCTGCAAGTCTCCTCACACATGGAAGTCATGAGCGATGAAGCGTTTCTGCCGGAGTTCCATCTTTCAGTGCGCTCCATCTTTTCAGAGGAGAAGCGTCGGAGCCGCCGCAAAACGAAGCCTCTCTCTTCATTCAGCCTTGGAACGGATACGCACAAGAACGGGCTGGGATCAGGGAAGATGAGCGGAATGAAAAGCTCCGTCTGATTTTTCAGACGGGCGATCCCATGCAGATGTGAAGATAGCACGTTCTTCAACGTCGCAGGCATGTGTTTTGCGTTCGACCGGCAAAGCAGGCATGCGCCATCATCCCCTGCTCAGAAGCTCAAATCGGTATTCCTGCCGGATGTCGGGATACTTCTCCTTGTCCACTTTGGACATGAACATGTCGAGCGGCCTTGCAAAGACTTTGAGCGTATCCTCGGAGTTCATATCGTAGAGCGCCTCATAGAGGACGAGAGTTTCTCTGGTTTCGGAATGCGTGGCGTATCCAAGAATCCTGTAGGTGTACATGGGAGAGTCGGCGGGGTAGCGTTCATGCTTGAAATGCTGAACGATGTCGCCTGCTTTGAAGGGCTTGCGCTCGATGTGTTCTGCCATGATGCTCTCCTGAAAAGAAGCGTAAAAGGCGAATGAAGCATAAAAGACTGCGGATGCTGGATAGCATTGCCCGAGGGCAATCGGCAACGGCAAAAGCGGCGTATCCGGCTTTGGAGGCAGCTTTGGCAGAATGTTTTTACAGCCCGAAGATATTCACGGCTTCGTCCTGTGTGGTCACGCTGTCGTCCCTGGCGGAAAACCAGTCGATCATAAAGGAAAGGAAGGAACAGAAGTTCCTGCGATATTTGAGCAGACAGGCTTTTTCCGCCTCCGGACCAGTGTTTTCGTCTGTCCACTCCTCTGAAGGCGCGAGAGCTTTGATCCAGACATCTTTGAGGTATTCCTCCATCTCCGGGGAATCCGGTTCATGCTTTGCCAGCCATGAAAGCCGTTTAAGTTCCCTGGCAATCAGTCCGCACTGCACGGGACTCAGCATATTGAGGGAAGAATAGACTTCAATGCCTCCGGGGACATGAGCGTCAATGGCGGGCAGCAGCAGGTTGAAGAGGCTGCTTTCCACATAAAGCGTGCCGGTATGTTCTTTTGTGTCCAGCAAGGCATCGTAAGGAATATCTTCCAGTCCGAATACGGCGCCCTCATATCTGCCGCCGACATCGTAGCGAAGGCGGTTTCCCATGACTCTGCATTGTTTTTCCATGTGGATGCTGGCGGCAAGACGCATCCCGGGATCGGGAAAACGGAAGACCATGTCGCGGAGCATCATACGGCGCGCAATGGGGGAATCATTCGGGTTTTCAGGAAAAAATTCCTGCGCTCTGCGTTTCAGCTTCAGCGCTCCAAGGCGGCGGAGAGGTTCGATGGTCGTGCTCCCGGGAAGATCTTGTCGATAGTCGTCTTCAGGCGCATCCATGTGTGCCGTCATGGAAGGATTCTTACCGTAGCCTTCAAGGCAGAAGGCGGTTTCATATCCTCCTTTTTCCGAGTTCACCCAGAAAAAACGGTCATGAAACATGAGGCGTTCGTCAGCTCTCAGCGTTTCTTTAAGAATGGTGCAGAGCTCTTCGGCCTTTTTGCCCAGGTCCCGCGGGGCGCACGCCTTTCTGCTCGACAGCACGACTGCATACGCCGCATAACCGTGCATCCTTTTTTCTTCTCTCATGTCCAGAGGGATGGTCCAGTCTGCGATTTTTACGATGTTTCGCAAACCTGTCATGCGTTTTTCCAATGTCGCTACAAGTTCGCGGGAGCGCTCGCGGCACTGAAAGATCTCGGTGTGTCCGAGCCTGTTCGGACTCCAGAGAAAAGGATCAGGTCTTTGAACATCCGCCAGATAAAAGTTGTGACGGCAGGCAAAGTCGAGAACGGCGGGAATGAGTCTGGAGGCGAAATGCCAGTCCAGCCGGATGGTCAGAAGATGCCCGTGTTCAGGCGGCAGCTCTTCCTGCGTGTTGATTCTTTGAGAAGTGAGTTTCCAGAGCGTGCCGTGTTCCGTGCGCCATTCCCATACGTTTTCACGGGCGGAAGCATACAGGGCGCCGGATGACGGCGTCACGGACCGGAGCTGTTCGGCCAGTTCCGCAGCAGAGGCAGCGGCAGGGAAAGGAAGCAGGTGTTTGAGCCAGCCGTTTTTATCGCGCCCTTCCTGCAGAACGTGCATGATGGCGGTGCTGAACATGTCGGCATGAAAGAGGAAGAGCTTGTAGCGCATGGCATTTTCCAGACGGCGCGCAGGAGCGGCGGTAAACGGAAGTTATGGAAAACTGTACTCAGCGTAATCTGTTTTTCATGCCGAGTAAATCATCCATGCCGGGAAAGAAGGCCGCAGACATGGGAAAGATGCTGATGCAGGAGAAACATTTTTGCATTATCGGGCATGAACCGGGATGCTCTCTGCTTCGTGGGAACCTATTATATTCGGGGGGGAGGAGGGCCGGACTGTTGTCATCTCCATGTCGATGATTGTTCCATGGGGACAGCGCAGGCTCAGGCAGTTACAGAGAGCCGGAGCGCGTTGGAGAAATTTTTCATTCCATCCAGAGCGCGACAGCTTTCGTTTTACCAGGAGGGAACAGGCGTTGTTCCCACATGCCCGATGCCGGAATAATGATAACAGCTGGGCTGGTACTTCAAAAAGGTGCCGGGAGGGAGAAGACGTTTCGGGAGGATGCAGTGCTCGAGGTCGTTCACGGCCTGTGCCTGAAACGCATCCGGAAGATGCTTCCATGACGAATGAGCTGTGATTAAAAGAAAAAACCCGTTGATGAATCAACGGGTTACATTCGAGAGAGGGATTTGAACTGACAAGATAACATATTGATATTTATATAAAATACTGTAGTTTGCTTATGGAGAATACATCTTTTCATACATCCCCGTCGTTTATACAAAAAATAAATAATTTCAACTAGTTATGTAAAAATCAACAAGAGTCAAAGGGACATGATCTTTTTCCCGTTTTTTCCACGTCTTCTTCCCCTGAAAAACGCATCCAATGGACGCATGGGAGGAGGGCACCTGTCGCTCAGTTAAAAAATTCCCCATACCATTCGGCATGGGGATATAGGGCATCGTAAATGCCAGAGGGCAACCTTATTTAATAGTATAGAAACTTCTGATCACAAATTTATCTTTTAAAATCGACTATAAACACATATATTTCAATATGTTATTATATAATGCATGTACAGTTTCATGTAACTCTGAGTCGGAGACTTTTTATGGAGATCAATCTGTCGATACTATGACTCAGACTTCTCCAATTTCTGAATAAAAAGTATCCGCACTCTTCCACAGAAGAAATTTTTCCTTATTTTTTTGAATATATTTTTCTGTATCTAATCTATTAAGTAAATAACAATTTTTATACTCTGCTGCGAAGTCAGCAGAAGATATATTATGTTTAGTATTACTTTTGCTAAATATTCCGCCTCTAGTTACATATTTCATATTTACAATTTGACTTATAAACGAAGTTAAAGAGCTTCTATTTAATGATAATATAAGATTTTCTAAATCCTTTGACTTTAGTATATATTTCATCTTTTGAATTATTTTACTTATGCTTGTAATTGACTGTATATTAGTTTGAACTGGTATGTAATTTTCTTCACAAGAAACTTCATATATTATTTTATTTACCATATATGGCGTAAATTTTAACTTAGACGCAATGCTATCAAATATATCACATACTATACTATTAAAATCAGTATTTTTTATAAAATTTCTACCTTTTACACTATTTGACATGGCTAATACACAATGCATATGTATATGAATATAGTTTTTATCAGTAATACTTCCAAATTCTATACATGTAATATATCCTGAAATTCTATTTCTGAAAAATTTATTATTTTTTATTTTTGTAAATGTTCCTCTTAATACATTTATTAAATCTTTAATATATCTGATTTCAACTCTTTTTGGTGAAATTGTAAAAAATATTGCATTACAAGTATCCATACTTTCTATCTTACTAATCAGATCATTCTTAATTTTATACAATTTAATATCATTACATATAGGACACATACAGTCTTTACATCTATAAAATCCAATAGGATTTTGTGTAATTTCACCTGTATTTTCATTTATTTTATTAATAACATACATAAAAGAAGAACAATTTTCTAAAAATCTTCTTCTAAAGTGACCAGCATTTTCCAATTTATCAATAAGATTTTCACTATTTTTTCGAATTACAAATGCCATATCTTCCTCTTTTGCATATAAAACTTGATATATTTATGTAATATATTTCAAGTTAACTTATTTTATTTTTTAAGAAGACGGTAAAATATATACCGTCTTCTCAGATATTACCATATATTATACGCTTTCTTCATTACCATTTACAAAATTTATATATTCATTTTCATTATATTTTTCTATTAAATTTACAATTTTCTGTGCAACTTCATATACATCTGTAAGATTTTCTTGTGCAAGATCAGAATTGTTCAATAGATACATGTATAATTTATTGATATCATAATAGGCTTTACTCTTCGGGTCTTTTTTCTGTCTCATAGGTTTGTTTTCCTTTTTTTCCATGTAATTATTGAACGCTTCCATTTGCTTATCCTCCTTCTTTCTTGCAATGATCAGCATGTCTCGTTTTGGAATATCGTGTCTTTGTCGTATGCTGTTACGTATTTTTTCATCAAGATTCATCAACGTTCTATAATCTGAAACCGTTTGTTTCGATATATGAAGCGTCTCAGTAAGATACTTTGTCGTTAGGTGATACTTATTTATGTACTCGGCCATGTCGATGTAATGAATATCTGCTCTGGCAATGTTATCTTCCAGACAGACATTTCTGAGATTGGAATAAATAAATCTGGCCCGGATGGTTTTAAATCCAAGTTCTCGACAGGCACGCAACCGACGCTGACCGGAAATCAGATATATCCGCTTCTCAGACTGCTCCGGCTTTGCTTTATCTCCGACAGTCGCTTCCGTAAGGATAATGCTGCTGTTCTGACCAGTGGCTTTGATGCTGTTCTTCAGAGTCTCAAGCTCTTCCGTATCCATGTGCTTACGAATTTCACATGGGTTGTCGAAAATAAGGTCAACGGGAATTTCGTATTCCTTATTCTCTTCATATTCCCTTCTGTTCTCATCTACGGGAACAAGTGGAAACGTATTGATGTTGAGTTTTTCAAAAACTTGATCACTCAGTTCACTAATTTGATCTTGAAAAGAAGCCATAATTAACTCCATTGTTGAATGTTAAACAAAAAAAATAAACTACTAATACCATTTCTATATAAAAACATAAAAAATTTACGACACAAAAATAAGCCCTCTTTTGATGTAAAAGAGAGCTTTTGTTTTAGCCTGTCGAAGCTATTGTCTGATGGGTTGCGGTTTTCTGTAGGGGTTGAGGGTTTTGATCAATCCCCGCATAGCCAAGGGACTTCCCTTACATTCTCTAAGTATTTCAACCTGTTCCTGATATTGCTCATTAGTCATGCTCTCCACAGGACAGCCGTAGAGCTGCTCCAGGTATTTCCGGTAATGGGGAATGTAGTCGGCAAGATTCAAGGACGAAAGTATCTGACTCAGCGGTATCTTCTTTTGTGCGGTCGAAGACTGCGACCGGGAAGTACGCCGTGACGGACACTTTTCCTGTGGGAAGGATGCGGCATTGCCGTCATCATCTTCTTCCGTGACTATGCCGAGCATGGCAGAAAGCGCATAGCGTCGTCCATAGGTACAGGCAGAGCCGAAACCCTGAGCGTCATTTTTTGCCAGCGGGATCATGGCCAGACCTGCCTGATACTGACCAGTTTCCGCATGAACAAGCTTGGTGACAATGCCGCAGTATCCGGGTTCGGCGGGAACCTGGTGCTGAACCAGCAGAATGCCGTTGTCAATCAATACGGAGCGACAACAGTCCATAATACTGTTCAGTGTCGCGTACTTGTTTTTGACAAAAGGATTGACGGCATCTTTAATAGCAGGTTGAAGCTGCCTCTGCACATTCAGAAGCGCTTTTGCCAATTCACGTATATCATCTGATGCATAGGAAAATTCCATACGATAACCTCACATTATGGATTTTGAATGGAAGCATATGTCCTGATGCTGACACCAGGAACAGTGCATTCCGATATTTTTATAAAAGTTACCCTGCATGATAGCCTGGGATATGGACAGCAGCATGGAGTATGTCTGCTGGAAATCCTTTCTGCTCCGTGCAGAGTTGAGCCATACGACTTTGGGATTTTTAGTTCTGACAAGGTACAGATAAGAAACCGGAACACAACTGTTCCAGCCGAAACGACTGGCCAGAAGGTACGCATAGGTACTGAGTTCCAGGGAACGATCTGCCTGCCAGTCAAACGGAGTTCGTGCCGAAGTCTTGATATCTATGACTCGGTAAATTCCGTCATCTGTGCAGTCTATGAGATCCATGTATCCGCGAAGCAGTATGTTCTCATGGACCTCACCTGTCTCAGGATTGAACAACGGATACTCAAAGTACGTTTCCATATCCACGGGATTGAGAGGGTCGATCTGCGAGAGAAATGTTTCAGCTTCTTTGAGTACGCTGTCCTGAGCTTTTTTCATGGCTTCCGGGCTTTCATATTCTGTGCCCGTCAGCTCGATGTCCTTCCAGAATTCGTCGGATGCCACTCTGGAAATTTCTGCAATCTTGTCACCGTACACGATGGTATTCTCGATGACATGATGAAGGGCAGAGCCTTCCAGCATGGCCTTCGGAGTTTTTTCAGGAATGATCTTATCTACGTATGTATATTGGTACTTCTGAGGGCACAGGGTAAATGTGCCGATTTTGGACTTGGAGAGTCTCAGAGTGGTCATGATTCCTCCGAAAAGGAGGGCGGCGAGAGATCCCGCCACCCTTTTGAATTGTGACGGGAACAAGCCTGTGCCTTAATCGCTCATGCGGATTTTTCTTCGGGGAAGATTCTCCAGCGACTGATCAATGGCAGCAAGCAGCTCGCTCATTTTTCCGTGCATTTCCGTTTTGAAGGAAACGTCGGTACGAAGCCGTGCGGGCGATACGCCGTCCACAATGCTTTTGCATTGCTGCACCAGCGACTCCAGCTGTTCATCCTGAAAGATGTTCCTGTCATCGAAATGAGACAGAAACTCATGCAGGTTTTCCACAGCGGAGGACCGGAGGCGTTTTGGCGTTCCGTCGGTTCCGTTCAGCTTGTCGGTCAGATTGGATACCAGATCGACAAACTCCATTCTCAGCGCCTCTTCGGCTTCCTGACGTGCCTGCGCCATGAGTTCCTTGAACTTGGTCATTTCCTCCTGGTACAGAGAGGCAGGGAGTATTCGGGATGTGGACGGGCCGACCGTGAGGTAACGCCATTCAAAGCGAAAGCGTCCCTTCAGCTGATCGGCAGAAGGGTAGTCCAGCTGATCGAAGAGTTCTCCCAGCTTCTCCGCTGCTTCCGTGATGGCGGAAGGATACCAGTAGAGAAAACTTTCCACGGAACATTCGTAATCGTTTTTAAACGTTGAAAGCTGATCCTGTATGGCAGGGATCAGCTTCCGTGGAACGAGTACGCAGCCTCGAATGGGAAATGGCAAGGCCAGTTTTCGGATGTAGTTTCGGGCTTTGCCGGTTATTTGTTTGATGGGAGCCGTGGATTCCGGATCAAGGAGAAGTTTTCTCCCTTTCAGATAGTCCACGTTTCCGACCTCAGCCAGAAGTGCGGGCGGCAGTTTTCTGTCAATGCTCCAGCAGGTTGCCGTGAGCTGAAGAAGCGCCGCATCCTTGAAGATATCAGAATACGACACGTCGGACTCCTAATGGATGGAATAACCGCCGTTCCTGCACACGGGAACATGACGGGTCACTTCTTTCCCTTCCCTGTTGATATAGGAAAGAGGCGTCAGTTCACGGGAGATTTCCTCGCCGAGAACCTGCTTGATGAATTCCGAAGCTTCCAGGCACGTTTTGCCCTTGAAGCCGGAAGTTTCCAGAGTGACTTCGCCTGTGGCGTCGATGGAAATGGTGATGGTTTTCATGGAGCTCTCCTATACTGCGGTCAGGGTGATTCTCAGGGTATTGTCGACCTTCTTTTCCGAGTAGAAATAGTTGTGGCGTTTTGCCTGGGCTTTTACGACTTCTGCCGTATATGCCTGCTTGAGCAGTTCGCCATGATGGCCGACAGCCTTTCTGAGTCCCTGATCCCAGTCGTCAAAGAGCAGGATGTATTCGTCACCACGTCTGATGACGCCGATCTCATAGCCGAGTTTGGCCGTGGGAACCTGTATGGCATGGTCACATTTGCCGAGTTGTTCCTCGGTGATGTCCGTGTGAATCTTCAGGTCTTCGGGATGCACCACACGCCCATACCAGGTATAGGTTTTCTGGTTCTCCACAAAGCGAAGATCGAGCCGTTCACAGGCTCTCTTGAGAAGGTTCAGGTCTTTGATCTGAAGTTTGATTTTAGCGATGTGCGACATGGTTGCCTCACTTGGCCGGGGTAAGAGGTTTTCTGGCTACGGAACGGATTTTTCTCACTTCCTGAGGAGCCTCGTCGGGGGTATTGGCTATTCTTGCTCTGGACATGGCCCAGGAACGCAAGGCGTCAATCTCTTCCTTCATGGTTCGGGAAAGCGGAATCAGGTTCTTTCTGGCTTCTTCCAGACCGTCAAAGAGGGAATCCCTGACGATCTGTTCCAGTTCGGAACCAGTGTATCCGTTCAGCTGCTCCGCCCACTCAAGGGGCATGGCAGTTCCATATTTTCTGTTCATGATGGCAATGATCTCCCTTCGCTCCTCAAGAGCGGGAAGATCGACAAACCAGATGGAATCAAATCTGCCGGAGCGCAAAAACTCCGCAGGCAGTTCCCTGATGTTGTTTGCCGTGGCCACGATGAACGCCTTGTTCTGATCATTCATCCATGTGAGGAAATGAGAGAACATGCCGCTGGTGGTTCCGCCGTCGCTGCTTCCGTTGCCCTTGACGCCTCCGAACATTTTTTCGAGTTCATCGAGGAAAAGGACACAGTTGCCGAAGGCGTCTATGATCTTGGTTGCTTCTCTGATTCTCCGTTCCGATTCGCCGACAAGGGAATTTTTGAGCTGCCCTATGTCCAGACGAAGCAGAGGAAAATCCAGCATGGAAGCAACGGCACGGGCGGACAGTGACTTGCCTGTTCCCGGAATGCCCACAAGAAGTATTCCTTTAGGCCTGGGAAGCGACGAGTCAGGGGAGTAGGCCTGTGCGCGGTTCTGGATGTAGCTTTTCAGTCTTTTCAGGCCTCCTACGTTCTGCATGTCGGCAGGGGGATAAAGCTCCAGCAGACCAGACTTCTTAATCATCTGCGCTTTGGCTTCAGTGATGACCTTGGAACTGAAATAGCCTTTTTTTACCAGCGATAAGCTGAAGGCAGTTTCTGCCTGAAATTCAGTCAAACCAGTGGCGAGCCTTGAGGCTTTGCGGTTTGTCCTGATGTTGGTGGTTTCGCCGATCTCGGCCTGCAGGCGCATTAACGCCTCTTCATCGGGGAGCTTCATCTCGATGAGATGAAAGAATGGTTGGAGTTGAATCGGAAGAGTCGGCAATGGGGAGACCATGACCAGACAGTTACCGACACTTTTCCAGAGAAGAATTCCGTTCAGAATGGACTGGCAGACAACGGGATCGTCAAGAAAGTGCTGGAGTCCATGGGCGATGAGCACCGTATCCTTCACAGTGGAAAGCCATTGAACAGCTTCGACAGGGTTTTGGATTTCGTTGAGAGTGAAGGATGACGGGGCCATGCCGTGAACACCGGAGACACAATCCCAACGGCATATCTGCCATTCGGGAATCTTCCTCATGAGTTCATCCGCTCGATGCGGTTCCTGAGTTTGTAACAGGATGGCGGGAAAACCGGCTTTCAGATAGTCAGTAATCATAATAAAACCTCCTATCTGATACTATTTCTATATGAAAAATGAAAAAGCCCCATGACATGATCACGGGGCTTGAGGAGTAACATTGAAGCTATATTATTTAATTATTCATCAGTTCTGTTCAAATTCTGCAATAGTGAAGTTCAACTGCTTGCTGTTTTCCTTGACCGTTCTCTGAATGCTGGAGTCAAAACCCTTCGGACTGTCGGTAACGGCCTCTATTTCGAGAGTAATTTTGACATTGCTCCCCGTATATTCATACAGATGTTGTATGACTTCATCAAAAATAACCTGACTGTCCATCTTACCCATCATGGGGTCGATATTCACATTTCCTATAAAGCGACGAAAAACTTTTACCGAAGCTGACGTTCCCGAATTCCCAGCGGAAGCAGTTATTACACTTCCTTGTGTTGCATTACCTCCCATCTGTGAAGGCTGCTTTGTCGAAGAAGCAACCTGAGCATCGGCAGCGGCAAGAGCCTCTTCATATTCTTTTGCCTTTTCAGGAGAAATCAGCAACATGGACGAATCCAGAATGACCATGCCAGACTTGCCGAAGGAAAAGCCAAGAAATTTCTTTCCTTCCTGTCCTTGCGCCATGGCGAAAAAGTCACGGGACGGCAGTCCGTCGGTTATCGTTTGCGTGAATACGCTTCTGCTGCCCAGACGAGGCAGATACAGATAACGACAGGTTGCCTGCCACACATCCACAGCCTTTCTGTACGGTTCGCCGCTGTTCCAGAACCACTGTTCCAGGATATGCTTGAGATGAACGGGAGCCCAGCGTTCGATGACCATTTCGTTTTCACGAAGCTGCCTTTCAATTTCGGAAATAAGGCTGGTCGTTCCACTGGGAATGGAAAGTCGTTCCCATACGGTTTCGGTAAGGTTTCTTTCCCCGCAGTAGGGAACAAGAATCCATTTGAAGGCTTCCTCGACGGAGCGGGAGGCAATCTGTTTGGCCTTGTCTGCAGATGTACGGGCATTTTTTATCTGAAGCGTATCCAGTACCAGCTTATCTTCCTGACTGTCGGAAAGAATAGACTGCCAGGCAAGAAAGGATTTGATCTGATCAATAAGTCGGGCGATGTTATCGTGCTCCGGCGCAAGAAAGATCAGGCGGTTCCTGTTTTGTCTGGGCACGTCTCCACGGTTTTCCAATATGCTTCGTGCCGCAGACAGAGCACCGTTATCCAACGTCTTGCTGTATGCCTCCCGAGGTGGGAGAACAACAAGACGAAGATGCTCGTCATCAGGAATGTCGTTGCTGAAAGCAAAGATGTGCACGCCGGAAAACATCCCCTGTTTCAGCGTATGGCGCAGACGTTCCTTGATGAAAGGAATGGCCTGTTCCATACCGTATCTGGCCTTGCGGTCTTCCATCTCTCTGCGCAGATTGGGACGCACATTGAACCAGTACTTATCGTTTTCCACATTCAGGTAATACAGCTTGTCCTGAAGGCGTTGCAGGGAGTCCCGGAAAACGGCCAGAGAACAGGACGGGAGCGCCGCCCCCAGAAAAATGCGCTTCTCGTCAATGCCCCGATACACGTTGCTGCCCCCCAGATTGCCAGCCGGAGCAGAGCCCAGAAAGATGGTACGCGCCACACGACGGCAGGACTGAATATTGCCGAAACGCGGCATACTCATATCAAGCTGTGTCGGTTGTGCGTTTTCTCCGTCGATATCCTTATCGACAACGGGGTCCCATCCCTGAGGAAGGTAATAAATGATGTCAGCCCGTGTTCCACCATCGTAGAGAGGCAGACTGCCGGGCATGATGAGCGGATCGGTGCTGTTGTCCTTCCACAGACGATGGATAACCTTGGCCATGAACTTCAATACGCCGCGCGTTCTCTGGAAGTTATCCAGGGACGACCAGTCTTCATACAGGCGGTCAAACACTTCCGGATGTATGGGGTAGGCGGATTTCAGGCGTGCGAGATAGTGACTTTCCTGCGTTTCCTGAGGGAAGCTGGAGGCATTTTCAATATAGAAGTTGGCAAAGGCGTTGCATACGTCGTCGGCGCTTTTTCTGTCTGTCACAGGAGCAAAAAGTCTGCGCCGTACAACCTCGAAAGCCTCTTCCGCACCGACAGGTTTCCAGAGTGCCTGAATGCGACCAAAGGTATGCGAAAGCGTTTCCAGCGCACGCTGCCCGTTCATATCTCCGGCCTCTGCCATGGATTCGGGCAGAGAAGCCAGAAGCACGGCATTGGGAACGCCTTTTATGGCTTCCGTAAGCGCCTGCATGAAGCTCAGGTTGGAAGAGAATGTGCCGCCGGTCAAAGGCGTTTCGGAAAACTGCCGGATGTAGGCTACCAGCTCGTCCATGAGGACAATGCACGGCGCGGCGTTTTGCAGCAGCTTTTGCAGAACATCCTTTCCCGGAGATGTGCCTGCCCGGTCGGAATCGGCTACCAGTGCATAGCCTTCAGCTCCGCCGAGCTGCCAGGCAAGTTCTCCCCAGATGGTACGGACAGTCAATTCACCATGCGTCACCGGCTGATTGGGAGACATTCCTATGCCGTCGATGACGGCGATACGGGCCCGCGGCAGTTCCGTGAGACCGGCCTCATCGAGCAGCGCGGGAACCCCCGGCATCTCGCTGGGAGGGCATGTAGCCGTAGCCAGATGATACACGGCCAGCAGGGTATGAGTCTTGCCGCCGCCGAAGGCCGTCTGCAGCTGAATGACGGGATCGCCTCCTCTGCCGGAAAGCCGCTCCAGAACGGAATGGAGCAGATGCTTCATGCCTTCGGTAATGAACGTGCGCTGGAAGAACAGCGCGGGATTCTGATATTCTTCCGTTGCCGTTCCGGCATGAACGCGGGAGATGTCGGCAGCAAATTCCGACTGCTGAAACGTGCCGCGAAGGACATCGGCATGGGGAGAGACAAGTTCACGCCAGGGCTTGAGTGTAGTCATAGTTTCACCGTCCACGGTATGCAATCGGGCATCTTACTGCTATTGATAACCAAAGCGCTTGAGTCAATGGCCTGAAATAGTCTTTTAAATTTCTTTTGAAGGTTTGCTACGTTATAGCTTTGAGAAAAAACTGTAGAATTAGTTACAGGTTGTTCACCCTGAAATATAACTCTAATATTGGATACTTGAGATGCTATTTTTGCAAAATTTTTCTCATTTTTATCTATAGCATTTGTCTGTGCTGGTAATAGCGCTGCAAGGGTTGAAAAAACTTTCTCCCAAATTTCTTCATATAATGGATACGTCTTTTTTCTTTGGTGCACACGAAAATCTTTAACTTCAATCATCCACAAACTACTGTTGTCTGGAGAGATGGCAAGAACATCTACAGCTTTGATTTTATTATGTGCACGAGAAAATTGGTTACGATAAAAATCCCAATCATCGAACTTGGTTATCTGCCAACCGTCAGGAAAACACAATACTAATCCGTCAACGTTAATATCAGGCATTTAAGGCTTCCTCATAGGCAAGATTCATATATCGGTCAGATTGATCGAGATTAGCCTCCAGAGCAGCGATGTCCCCAATGTCGTTGGAAGATTTGCCCGATAGCACTTCAACGCCGTTATCAGTCATGTGTAGCCCGAAATAACGGGCTTTGGAGAGCTTTTTCTGTTCTTGAAGAATTTCCAGCTCCCGCAGGAGAAAAAGGCTATGCGTGGCGATGGTAACCTGCATGACCTTGCTGAGTTCCACAAGAATTTGTGCGAGCTTCACCAATAGTCTGGGATTCAAATTGGCTTCCGGCTCATCCCAGAACAAAGAAGATTTGTTGCGTAACTCCCCATTCAAGATCAAATAGACCAGCATACCGATTTTGCAATGGCCTTCTGCTACAAGAGGTGCTTCAACCTTACTACCAGTCCTTTTAGAACGAAGGTAAAATCGATTATCTTTTTTTACAACAGATGCATCAATGGTATATTCTAGTGAGTTAATGAGATTTGCTATATCTGAAGGTCGTTTTCCTCTTAGTGTTGCGGAACTTAGCGCGTCAGCCAAGTCCAGATAGGTTCCATCAAAGGCGAGTTCCCTTTTTTTTAGAGTAGCTTGTAATCCCTCAAAAACAGAAAGGATTTCTTTAGGAGGAATAAAAAGCATGGATGAACTTAATTCTTCATATTTTGGACTTGGCCAGATGTCCACTTTTTCCGTTTTTCTTGTGGAAAAGGAGAAGCCAAGTTTTCCTTTTCCCCCCCATTCTGCTGAAACTGAGGAAGCACTGCAGCCCTGAACACGGGACGCAAGTCTACCCAGTGCTTCAGGACGAAAGATATCTACAAGATTCTTGGCGAACTCCCGCTCTGCCACTTCTCGGGCAGGAGCTTTGTCGCCAAATGATTCCAGTGTTTTCAGGATGGTATAGCCCAACTTCAGCAGATGGCTTTTTCCTGTCCCATTTTCCCCTACGATGACATTAAGACCGGGAGAAAATTGAAGTTTGGCATTTTGGAAAACCGTAAAATTTTCAATAGATAGTGTTTTGAGCATATTCCCTCCCTACAGCAGCGAGCCTTGTTCCTGTTCTCTGACAGGAACCTGTATCGAGGCCTGTTCGATGTTGGGCCAGGCGACGACAAGTTCGTTATAGGCGCGGGCATCTTCGGCCCAGCCCTTGCGTTCACAAAGCGTGTACAGACGATAGGCAAGGGAGCGGATGGCTCCACTCTGCGTTCCGCACAACGCAAGCAGTTTTCCTGTCGGGCCTTCTCCATGCAGGTTCAGACTGCGGATAAGCTGATGCAGCGATTCCCATACCGGCTTTCTGTTGTCATGCAGCGGGTTCCAGCCTTCCGGCATATCCTGCCAGCGCAAGAGACGCACTTCCCCTCCACCGGAGGCCACAACCCCGGCTTCGGCAAGTCCTGCGGCACTGGTCCCTTTGGCTCTGGCAAGAACATCGGCATCGCCGAACTTTCCTGCCGCCCATCCGTTGCTTTCAAACCAGCTCAGGCAGAACATGGTGTCGTTGTCAAAGTCGTCTTCTCCGCCGAAAAAGCGGTTGATGATGCGCAGAGCATTTTTCACGCTCATGGGGGAACCGTCGGCTTCAAGCACGGACTTGTACTTGCTGAACACTGCCATGCCGGGGCCGATGATGGCCTGAGAAAGATCCACAGGAGCTACGGGTGAGTTCACGCCGCCGCGCGTCATTTCATCAAAGGCCGTAGGCAGAACGTCGTTCAGTTCCCGTAGAAATTCTCTGCGGCTGATGCTGGGAGCATCCTCCGGGCGCTTTCTGCAGACGAGCACAATGGAAGAAGCAAGGGCGTTGGTGCCGGAACTGATCATACGATTACCAAGCTCTGTGCGCATAGGCCATGTGCCGCAGATGGCAAAACCAGCGCTCAGAACTGCCTCCAGAAAGGTTTCCCAACCGGTATTGGATGTGCCTTTTTCAGCTTTTGTTTCCGACTGCTTGAAGGCGTAATAGATGGTCACAGGGAAGGCTGGGTGAGCCTGTATGGCCAGGTTGCGTATAGCCTCCGTCATGCCGTGCAAAAAGAATGTTTCCGCAGCTTCCTTCCCGCCATGTCGATAGGGAGTCGCTACCAGTTCTTCTTCTTTTGGTACAGACATGGTAGCATACAGAGACGGAAAAACTTTGCGCAAGGAACGACGAAGCCATATATAGAAAAAATCTGATAAATCGGCATACCCGATATTATCATAATATGGAGGATCTGTTGATATGATTTTATTAATACTAGTATTTTGTTGATTTGCACATAATTGAAGTGCATGTCCTAAATTATTTGCTGAAAAATTAATAAAATTTTTACATACTAATATAACTGCGCTTAAAAAGTTGCCAGATGCCTCTCCTAAGGGATTTGACTCTGCAAAATCCCAAGTCATAGGCAAGGCCTGTCTACTAAACGCATTGATAATGCCACTTTGTGTAGGTGTTGGGTCCCATCTACCTAACGAAGACCCTCTATCTGCTACTTTATCCACAGCAAAGGCCAAATACACCCCCACAGCTTCAGCATAGGCCTGTGCGCCTGTGCCGCTGGCTTCAAGACCCAGTCCATCGTCCGACATGCCGGACGCGAGCGCATCGTTGCGGCATTTGGCTATGGCTTCCTGCACCAGATCGGAAAACGTAGTCAGAGCCACAAGCTGGCGAGGAGTGAAGAGATCACCGTAGGTAGTCAAGCCGTATAGAGGAGGTGAAAACCAGCGCGGGTTATCAGGCATGGAGGAGGAAGGCTTCCATGTCGGTCTCGCCTGTCTGGCAAGATCTTCGTGTTCCGGCAGAGGCGAAAGATAGATCCGTCCTCTCGTTCCTTCGGCCACGATAGCCATAAGTCTGGCTCCCATGTGACCAGCCAGCCCCTGTTCTTTTACGTATGCAGCAGCAACAGGCGAGCCGGAAACCAGGCAGCGGAAATTTGCCCCTCTGGAGCTTACTTTCGTTCCGTTTTTGGCTTCTTCCGGCGGCTTGCCCATGCGCACGATAAAGCGATAGCTGTCGCCTTCCACCACTGGCTGAACCCAGGCTTCTTTGCCTGCCTTGCTGGACAGCACAAAAGTGGACGCCAGTGGCACATCCACATGCGAAAACGCGGGATTGGGACTTTTGACGGTCCGCGCCCATATCCAGGCAATAACGGTCAGTTTCTGGCCCACATATTCCTGCAGATCGGGGCGTTCAACCGCCATCTCTTCCGTGATTTCCACCTGTGGGTACAAGTGACCGATGCGTTTCTGCGCTTCTTCCCGCATCCAGTGGCCATAACGACGCACATCTTCGGCCAGTCCCTGAGCGCCTTTCCACTCGCTCATGGTCAGCGCCTCTTTTGTAGACGGGGGAATGGGGCCGACAGGAGCACGTCCCGCAAACTTGGGCGGAATTTCTATCATGGCCTTGTTGATGGTGACCGCCACAGGATTGAGATCGGAAGCCCAGGCTTCCAGTCCGAGACGCTGCGCTTCCAGAGGCAGAGCACCGCCACCGGCAAAGGGATCGTGAAAGGCCGGGAGCTTGTCGGGATTGAACAGCTCGGCAGCCTGCGGATGGTCTCTGTTGAGTCTGCACGTTTCCCGCCAGGATTTGCGAATCTCCTCGCGCGCACGCTCCAGAACATCTTCGTTGGTGGTGTTTTCCCACTTCACCAGATCTTCAATGATCTTGAACAGACGTTCCCGTTCTCTGGCGGCGGCTTCCTTGTTCATGCCCCGCTGATACTGACGTTCATACCCCGGATCGTTGACCATCTGGGCAAAAATAACAGCCCTCGCTGCGGCCAGCGGACGACGCGCCCACCACAAATGCAGCGTGCTGGGATGGCCATGCCGTATGGACTTTTCACGCGCTGCCGCGGCATTGATGGCGTCCAGAGGCAAGGCTACTTCAATGAGTTTCTTCGGGGTCTTGATAGCGGGCATGAGTTATCCTTTAATCATCCATATGGTTGGCTGCATAGCCTTCACAGCAACCGCATCCACAGCCAAACATATAGGTGTCTTCTTTTTCACCTGTATAAAATTCATTGCACCATTCACAGCAAGAAGCCTTATCAAAGGTTGCAAAGCATTCGGTACAAAACCATAAGTCTTCCGCAAGTTTTATAGCTGATTCATGCCCATCACATTCTGTACAGTTTGCCAACCAGTCGACTTCTTCACCATGTGGAATATCAGCATAGTATGATAATTTATTTTCTATAATATCTATCAAATCTTTACTATCTATACGCTTGTGACATTTACAAGTTGTAGTATGATCATCCGTCAACAGCGTCAGTGCTCCACAATCCGGGCAATGAATGACTATCCCTCGAGAACTGACGTCACATACTCTGCATCTTTCCTCTCTGACATGAAGTTCAGATACAGAAAGAACAAGTGCATCGTATTTACAAGAAGGACATGTGGCGAAAAACACTTTATTTTTATCTAACTTGTCAAGAGTTGGTTTTATTTTGTCATATCTTATTTTAAGATATTCGATTTGTTTTGCCATGATGTTTCGAAATTTTCTTTTCTCCTTCAAGAATTTATTAAAGTGACCATGCCACAACCGTAAAAGCTTATCAATATGGTACCATGCAGTAAACTGTTTAATGGCTATTTCTTCTTTTGATATATTCACATTACAAAAATGAATTATCTTATTTCTTTCTTTTGCAATATCAAGAAAGCAATCTTTAGCTTCTTGAGTTATATCTTTTTTATTAATATTACATAGCCGATTTATAGTCTCTCCCAGAGACACAGATTGAAAATTACCAGTAATAAGATTATCCCAGCTGGCATTTTCAGGCTTTTTAAAAATAAGACTCCAATCTTTATGAAGAAGCTCTGCCTTCAAAATATTTTCAACGGCAATGCAGAAATGAATAATGGAATATTTTATATCAGTGTCAAACTCAGCAACACTTCTTGTCAAAAAATCAAACGCATTGCTTACAAGGCCATTAAATACCTGTTTTATATCTTCATCTCGCATCATTATTTTCCAAGAAGATCTTTGATGTTGTAATTCACGCTGGCCACACTCATTTCCGGTTCCTGCGTAAAGGGCTGATGCACATAATGCGGGCCGTCCACCTTGTCGCCATCCACAAACACTATTGCCAGCCAGAATTTATCTTCCTGGTTCAGGGCGGCACATATTTCATTGTGACTTACCGTGATGGTAGTCTGCCCGGCGACTCTGCCCTTGACTTCTATGTGTCTGTCCTCTGGAATAACACCGTCTTCCTTTGCCGGAGGAGTGCTCGTGATGTCCCAGCCGCAGTTCTGGGAGGAAACATCAACACAGGTGCATCCCTGCGCCTGTTCTGCCTGAAGAACCGCCTTCATGGCAAGCATTTCCACGCGTCTTCGTGCGGCGGCATCGGCAGAAAATACTGCCGAGACTGTGCCTGTTTTTCTCTCTTCAAGCAGGCCGACGGGAATAACAAGCGCTCCAGCCACAACGACAGGGGACGTTGAGACAACATGCTTCATGGCATCAAGCTCTGCCTCTCTCAGAGTACGCCTGCCCCGCAGGTCTTCAAGGATTTTGCGGATCCTTTCGATCTGCAGTCGTCTGTCCTGCCCCTGTTTTTCCATTTCCTGATATTTCAGCAAGAGATCCTGCTGGTAGCTGGCTTCCTTGGATAGTCGCACGCGTACGGCATCGCGGATTTTATCCGCCTGAGCTGCCCTGCGCTGGCTTACTTCCTTAAAATGTTGGGGAGCCATATGTTCGGAAGCATAGCTCACGGCGCGTTTTTCCAGATCGTGATTGAGCCATGGAGAATTCAGAATATCTTGTATGAGAGGCAGGTCGGATTCCGGAAAAGGCTCATAGGAAAGATACGGAGCCCAGCCTGGATCTTTTTCCTCCCCTGTCTGCAGCAGCTCCACAAACTGAACACGCTGGGAAACAATGGCATTCTGATTTTTTTCTTCCCGTATGGCATGACTGAGAAAAAGAAGGATGCGAGGCGTCTGCCCTTTGTCTGCAGTGTCAAGAAATACGGTTCCCTGCTTGAGTTGCGAGCGCCCCTTGTCCAGCACGAGATCCAGCACAGCCCTCATAAGAGGATGACCGGGATGCATGAGTTCCGCCATGGGAGCCGATACCCTGAAGGGAAGCTGTATCTGCTCCTTTTCAAAGCATATGCGCTGATAGCGCGGGAGGATACGGCTGTTTTTCTGGCGCAGGGCATCACCTCTGGACCGAATCAGCTCCGGCACATAGGTGATTTCATAGCGGCGCTCTTCCCTGTGGTGAATCGTTCCTTTCAGATGTTGAAAAGCCTCAAGGAAAAAGGCCCGCATATAGTGAGGCTGCAATTTTCGCGCTTCGGCTCTGTCCATTTCTTCCTTGACGGCAAAAAGCCGCTCAGGCGTCATCATTTCCTTGCAGAGCGCATTTCTGTCCAGAATGCCGCGCAGTCTTTCGGTATCCAGAGCGCCTTCCACCCGCCTGCGGAGATACTCCATCGTTTCGGGCTGTTCTCCATAACGGATGGCTTCAATAAGAAGGTCTTTCAGACTTTTTTCTTCAAATACTTCTCCAAGGATATCAAAGACCCGTCCGCCCAGCGCCTCCTTTTCAACTTCGAGCTTTGCAAAAAGAGTCTCGAAGACTTTGCCTTCCTGCGTTCCACTGGCAATGAGGTTCCACAGATGGCATGGCTGCTGCTGACCGATACGATGGATGCGCCCGAATCGCTGTTCCAGCCGGTTGGGGTTCCATGGCAGATCATAGTTTACCATGAGATTGGCATTCTGAAGGTTGACGCCTTCACCAGCGGCATCCGTTGCTACCAGAACCTTCACGGCTTTATCGTTGCGGAACAGGTCCTGCACATGACGGCGCTCCTCCCTGTTCACTCCGCCATGAATGGTGACAACGGCGTCAGCACTTCCCAGAAGAGTGCTGATTCGGTCCGCAAGATAGGCAAGCGTATCTTTGTATTCCGTAAAAACGATGAGCTTGCGCTGAAAGCCTTCACTGTCACGCATGAGCTCGTTTTGCTGAAGCAGTTGGGACAGCTCATCCCATTTTCTGTCTTTTTTGGATTTGACAACTCCCTGGGCCTGCACTTCCAAAGCCTTCAGGACCTCGATTTCGTCCTGCAGTTCTCTGCGCGTCTGCGAGGCCGTTGCCTGATCTACAAGCTTCTCTTCTGCCTGCTCAAATTCTGCTGCATCCAGGGCTTCTTCCATCTCCCAGGCATCTTCCGGAAAATCGGAATTGTTCCAGAACATCGTTGTTTCATGGCTGTGAACCATTTCTTCCAGTCGCCGTTCCAGTCTTTTTCTGCGGCGGCACAGCGTCTGGTAAATGGCTTCGGGACTGGAAGCGAGACGACGCTGCAAACCGGTCAGAGCAAAACCTACCCGGCCACGGTGACTGCCCTGCAGACGATCAGCTTTTCCCATTTCCTCTTTCACATAACGGGTGACCGCCTTATAAAGGTTATCTTCCAGTTCCGACAGATGATAATTCAAAGAGTACGCATAACGCTTGGGAAACAGAGGAGTGCCGTCAAATTTTACAAGGTCTTCCTTGACCATGCGACGCATGATGTCACTGACGTCCACTTTTGCCGTCTTGCCTTCACGAAACTTACCATAAAAACGTTCCGTATCCAGGAGTGACAGGAACAGCTGGAAATCCTCCTCTTTTCCATTATGCGGCGTGGCCGTCATGAGCAGAAGATGTCGTGTGCGTTTACTCAACATTTTTCCCAGCTTGAACCGCTGGGTTTCAGTGATTTTATTTCCAAAAAAAGAAGCTGACATCTTGTGTGCTTCGTCCACAACGACAAGATCCCACGAGGACAATTCCAACTTTTCCTGTAAGTCCTTGGCTCTGGCAAGCTGGTCAAGGCGGGCGATAAGCAGATCATGATCGTCAAAAGGATTTCCACTGTGGGAAAGGTTCAGCATACTGCGGTCGAAAAGGTCAAACTGAAGTCCGAATTTCGACGACATTTCATCATACCATTGCTCGCTCAGACTGCCTGGGGAAATAATGAGTATGCGTCTGGCATCGGCTCGCATGATCAGTTCACGGATAAGCAAACCAGCCATGATGGTTTTACCGGAACCCGGATCATCGGCAAGGACGAATCGCAAAGGTTGCCGGGGAAGCATGGATTCATAGACTGCGGTAATCTGATGGGGGAGAGGCTGCACATTGGAAGTGTGGACGGCCATCATAGGATCAAAAAGATAGGCAAGGCTGATGCGATAGGCTTCTGCTGCCCGTTTAAAATCCTGAGCGGAGACATCAAAGCTCCAAGGTCGTTCCGACTCTGCAATGGAGAGACTTGCTTCGTCTTCTCGTGTCAACAGGCGTTCCCGCAAGCTGCCATCATCGGTTTTATAAAAAAGCGTAGCAGCATTTGCGCTGACAATCTGCAGCATGATGACTTCAGTGCACTTTCCCTGCTCAACTCCCGTCAGAATTTGTCCGGTTGCAATATCTTCGAAGCGAAGCATGACATTCCCCTTTTAGCGTCATCGGTAGGGAAAGAATACAGAAAAATATTATAAAAGGCGAGACAATTGTTGATTTTTTATCAATAATTTTACTTTTTACATTATAGTATTTTATATAAAAATAATATTCGAAATTTACTCATATTATGCTATATAAATTTTAATATATAATCGTAATATACCATTATAATCGTTCAATGTATACAGTTGCATATATTGAATTACAGTTTTTATGGATCCTGTTCAACGTACACGTCCGAGGTCGAAAGACTCGGTATGAACGGCTTAGAAAGCAAATTCTTTTCTGCCCTCACTGCCGAAGATTTTTCAACCTGTCGGATCTGTAAATTGGGATCGTCAAATTCATCAGTACCATCAACCGCAAAAGGCCGGATTCCTCACGGAGTCCGGCTTTTGCTATTTAAGGAGGTTGTTATGCCGAACTGGGTATCCAACACCGTGACCCCACTCAATGACGCGGCTGTTTCGTTCACCCGTGAGCGCATCGTGGATGAGAAAGGCGAATTCTGCTTCAGCAGGCTTGTCCCTCTCCCGCGTGAGCTCTCAAAAACCAGTTCTCCGAACAGAATCGTTTCCCCGGAGGAAATGCAGATGTTTAAGGAACGGTATGTGGATCGTGTTTGCACGGAGTATGAGCAGGAAGGACTGCTTTATGTGGAGCATCCGTCAGGCTTCATCGAAAGCTGCTGTACCGCCGAGTGTGCCCGAACTCTCATCAGGCGATTCGGAGCCGCAGACTGGTACACCTTCACAAACAGCCATTGGGGCTGCAAGTGGGATGCTTGTTGCCGGAAACATGATGACACCAGCTACTTCTTCGATACGCCCTGGAGCTATCCTGAAGCGTTTACGGAGGTCATGGCAGCATCATGCCCTGAAGGCCACTGGCAATGGCGATGGGAGGAAGAGCAGGGCTTCGGCGGAATCTTTGAGATCCGGAACGGCATCATTGTTCACACCGATTCCTGGGATATCCCGGAAGAAGCTCCTGCCCAACACTAAACGCACTGCTTCTCCCTGAGCGTTCTCCTCCATATTCGCCCCGTCAGTACCATGTTCTGGCGGGGCATTTTTTAAGGTCGAAAACTCCCCGCTATGCGGGGAGTTCCAAAAAGGCGAAGCCTTTAAATAAGTTAAAAAGAGGGTTCCTTTGTGAGATAACAAGTTGTCTCGACTCGAAATCTATGCACAAAGGAACCCAACAATGAATGACCAGAGTTTACCATACCCGTTGGAACTGCAAGTATCACATCGTTTTCGCTCCAAAATTCAGACGCAAGCTGATATACGGAAGGTATCGCAGGACGATAGGGGAAATTTTGAGAAAACTGTGTGAATACAAAGGAATAGAGATAGTAGAAGCAAATGCGTGTGTGGACCATATCCATATGTGCATCAAGATTCCACCTAAATATAGTGTGGCGCAAATAATGGGGTATTTGAAAGGGAAAAGTTCCCTGATGATATTCGAGAGCTTTCCGCATTTGCGCTACAAGTTCGGCAATCGCCATTTCTGGTGCACCGGTTATTTTGTCAGCACTGTGGGAGTAAATGAAGCGATGATCATCAAGTATGTCCGGGAACAGGAAGAACGAGACAAAATAACCGATCAGTATAGTTTGGTAGAACGGCCCGTCAGCTCGTTTACGAGCAGCAGGAAATAACACTGCGGCAGGAGTCGAGACCGAGCCCTCTTAAGAGGGCAGCCGAGTAACAGACCCTTATAGGGTCAAATCAAACCGCCCCTTGAAGGGGCGGTCCTGACTTTTTGCGAGCGTGTCGAATCATATGCCGCGTGATGACGCTTTTCTTCCGACCTCCCTGTTTGCATCGGTAGTGGTATTCATTTTACAGCGCGTCGTACTTTTGGGCTATGACAGCTCTTTCCCCCCTTAGCCACGGTATTCTGACGATTTTTTAATTATCTGATCTATTTCAACTGGATGACGCTATTTTTTCGTCAAGACAGCCAATATGCGCAGCATCTTTCCGTCAATTTTCTGACGAACAGCAAAAATAAAAAGGCTCCTTTCATTGCTGAAAAGAGCCCTGAGCTTATCAGTCCTTGGGAAGAACTACCACATAGTAATATCCTTTCTTGCCGCAGACCACACGCTCGTTGTCATCACGATCCTTGCGGGTCTTCAGACATCCTGCCTGTTTCAGCCATTCCACCGCCTTTTTCTGGGGAAACATGGTGTGAAAGGTTGCCTTGGAGAAGAGATACTCCGTTCCTTTCGATTTGGGATTATAGTATCCGATCAGTTTGGAAACGTTATCTCCAGACATACTGACATGGATGAACTTTGACCGGTTCCGTTCAATACAGGCCCGAAACTTGTAGAGAAATTGTTGTTGTTCTTGATTCGATGAATTCTCGTAGTCCTTCAGCCAGTCATCGTAGCAACTGCGAACTGCGGCTTCTATGTCCATTTCGAAAGGTAAAATTTCTGCGTTCCAGGCAGCCTCGCCAGCAATCCATACGAGGGCAAAACGACGAGCTGCTCGCCTGATCACAGTTTTTTCTTCAGAGCCGCAAAGCATATCCTCTTTTTGTTTCAGTTGTCTTTTCAAGCAGCTAATCCGACTTGGCAAATTTTCCGTCAGCCACTCTAAAAACTGAGGTCCAGCCGTACCGGTGTATTGATCAGCAAGGGAGACCATATCCGAAACAAGCTGAGCGGCACTGCTTCTCCCATGGAGATGCATAATCATGTCGGCACGTACAGGAATGTCCAGGAAGCGAACACGTTGCCCGTCATGGCAGGACGCTTTTTTTTCTGAGAGCTTATCCATGAGGCCTACCTCTCCGCTCGAAAGAAACAAACAACGCCAGGACTTTTTTTCCTGCAGTTTACCGTTTCCGCTGCTTCTGTTTTTGCCAAAGCCATTGGCCAGCATGTACACTGTCTGATGAAAGGACCCTGAATCCATTTCTCCCAGCTCGTCAAGGACCAGAAGATTGTCGTTATGCTCCGAAGCAATGTTTTCAAGAGCATTTATCGTTGAATTCCAAGATATTATATCATTTCCCCATACTGACGAGGCAATTTTGAGAGCCGTAGTCTTCCCGGAGGATGATTCACCCACAAAATTAAATCCTCCCCCTTCAATTCCCAAAGGAGTCAGGAGAACTGCAGCAAAAGCTGCGCACAGCGCAAAAACGAAACGGGTATTTCCAACAGCAGTTTCGGCAAGCTGGCCCCACTCCTGAAGGTTTCCATGATTGCGGTAACCACTGCAGCTGCATTCAAAGTGATATTTGCTTTGGTCAAAGGTGCCGTAGATACGTTTAGGAAGGATGTACACCTCTGGGGCTCTTTGCCAGCCTACTTTGGTGATACGTGTGACAGGAGGATACCAACTCAAATCCTGCTGAATACGCTCAAACAAGACATCCGGAGGAAATCCTTTCCGACAAGAATACCCGCCGTCACAGAGAATATTCCGGAAGAAAGAACTGTTCTTGGCATAGATGCAGGAAAGAGGGATTTCCAGTTTCTTTTCATGGGAGCTATAATCCTTGAAGGATACGAGTAGTCCCCATTTGTGGCTGGTTGAATTTTCCGTAGTTCCTATGATGCTAAATCGAGCAGTGGGGGAAAGCAAACACCTTAGCAGATATTTTTCAAAAATGATTTCCCCCTCTAAGTTCGTAATATAGGACCCAAAAGGTTCGATGGCAGTACTCACTTGTAGCTCCTTACCTTCACAGTGCAGAGCCGCCAAAGAGTTTGACCCTGCACCGGTATTCAGGAGAGTACGCATGCCGAGAAAGGCTGCACCGATAGCAGCGTATGCAGACCATTAGTGAGACAGCAGGCGGAGTGCGCAAGCCTACCTCGCACGGCACGCCGTACTCGAAGATAGGCCTAAAGAGAGAGATCTCGCTTCTGTTCAACGAAGGCGAGAACTTCCTTCAGCTCCCAGACTGTTACACGACTTGAAAGGCGGAAAGGATCGGGCAACTTGCCTTCAGCCCGCCAACGCCAGATGGTTGACTTGCTGACACCCAGAATGGCGGCGAGATCCGATGCCCGAACGAATTGAGATGATCTTGAAGTTGTCATCGTCAGGTCTCCTGGCTGCAACCTCTGAGACCTGAGCAATTACACACACCCAAAAAGGGGGAGAAGCCGTTATCGGCTTGACGTCAAAGTCGATCCGAAAAAGGGACCAAATGAGGAGCAGCTGTTTTGAGGGATTTTGATGGAAATACGTTTCATTATCGGTAATTAGAAGTAATAATTTTATAATGCGCTTCCGGGAGTACCGACCGGGCAGCTACTTTTATACTTGTCGTACAATTATAATAAGGTCAGAGACCGTTATTCCTCGACTCCTGGATGGAGCGGAGTGCACGTGAGGTGTTGTGCATGGAAAAACATACGAAGAATTGCTCCGTAAGGCAAGAGAAAAAGTCATACCGCCATTTCCGGCAACGGACCTTCGTCGGAACTGTCCAGCACCAGATCGCTTTTTTTCGTTAACGCTGTGCCTGCAGAGGCGAAGTCTTCTGCTGAAGAACGAATTCGGCAGGTCTTCTTCAGGCTGTCCAGATAGTCTGCCCACTTCTGCATCATCCGTATCCGCTCAGGGAGGTACTGGGCGTGATTGTACGCAGCTCGAACCTGGTTCTTATCCGTATGGGCAAGCTGGGCTTCGATGACGTCCGGACGATATCCCTGTTCATTAAGAAGCGTGGAAGCCATGGCTCTGAATCCGTGGATGCACATTTCATCTCGTCCGTATCCCATGCGACGCAGTGCATTCAGAAGACACACGTCCGTAATCGCCCGTGTCTTGGAATGGGTCGAAGGAAAGATCAGCTCATGACTTCCTGTCCAGGTATGGAGCTCACGAAAGAGCCGTTCCACCTGAGAGGCCAGCGGAACGACGTGCTGCTTTTTCATTTTCATGTGCTCTTTAGGGATTACCCAGAGATGCTTCTCGAAATTGATTTCCGACCACCTGGCAAGGCGAAGCTCCTGCGAGCGGACAAAGACATAGGGCATGATGCGCAGAGCATAGCGTGTGACGATATTTCCGCTATACTCATCAATATCGAGAAGAAGCCGGGCCACTCGTTCAGGCTCAGTGATGGTCGCTCGATGCTTTACCGGCGGTTTTGCCTCAAGAGCCTCTGTCATGCCGGTAGAGATGTCATAGGGAATATCACCGAGTAATCTGGCGTAACGACATATCTGTCCTACGATCTGTCCGACACGTCGTGCCATTTCTGCATGGCCCGTACTTTCTATCTGCTGCAGCATGGCAACAAGATCAGCCATGGTCAGTGACGCCATAGGCTTATCGCCGATGACGGGGAAGACGTGCTTTTCAAGCCGCTGCATTTTCAGGCGGCGTGTGCTTTCCGTCTGCACCTTGGTTCTTTTCTTATGCCATTCCAGAGCGACTACACGAAAGGTTCTGGCATCCTTTTCCATCTGCTCCATGGCAAACGTTTTTTCGGCCTTCTTCTGAACGTTGGGATCAATTCCCTGATCCAGCAGTCCGGTAATCCTGTCCCGTTCCATTCTGGCCTGCTTCAGTGAAATACCCGGATAATGGCCAATGGTGAATTGATCCTGCCTGTGATCGCTTTTCCATTTGACCCGCCAGACCTTTTTTCCGGAGGGGTAAACGACAAGCCAGAGCCTGTCGCCGTCTCCAAGCTGAATAATCTTGTCGGAAGGCTGTGTTTTTTTGATTTTTGTGTCTGTCAACTTGTTGATTCCACTCATGAAATGCTCCTTGGGGATGTATGGCGGAAAGGGCCCTGGGATGCATGGACTCCATACATCCCCTCATACATCCCCAGAGCGGATATGCACAAGAATCAACTGAGACCAAGTGAGACTAACAGAATTAAAAAAGTGAAGCCCTACAAGGCTTTAAGTACCTTATAGGGCTTTCTGAGACTTTGTCGTGGCGGAGAGAGAGGGATTTGAACCCTCGATACAGGTTTATGCCCGTATACTCGCTTAGCAGGCGAGCTCCTTCGGCCGACTCGGACATCTCTCCGCGCAGTGAAGCGCAGTGTCATACGCAACGGGGACATAGCTACACTAAGCGTCAGTGCTTGTCAAGCCCCGCAGAAAAGGATTTTGCGGCATCAGTGCATGTACAGGGTGCTCATGTCGATGATGCCGTGAACGCCGTCGGCATAGAAGGCCGTGCGCAGTCCGATGATGCTGACGAACGCCACGATGGCCTGCACGAGCAGGGTGATGCGACCCATGTGCGAAAGGCCGATGACCACGCCGCTGAAGATGACGCCCATCCAGTACAGCTGGGTCTGCATCCAGATGATGGCGGATTTTCTCATGAAGGGGTCGTCCCAGGCCATGCAGGGCGCGACGGCGGTGATGACGAGCATGATCCACAGGCAGACGCGCAAAGGCAGATAGAAGCGGCCGTAGCGCACGGCGGGATCGTCGGGTTCGCCCATCTGCTTGAGCTGGGCGAAGACGGCGCCGAGAATGACGGTACACAGCGGGAACAGAAGCAGAGGAAACAGGCCGGACGTGGTGCCGACTTCGCCGGGAATGGCGGCCACGGCTTCGCTCATGACGCAGCATGCGCCGGCGAGCCAGGCAAGGAGTCCGCAGAAGGAGCACTTCAAGGCCGAAAGCGCGAGGACGAGGAGCAGCGCGCAGCCGATCTGGGCGGCCAGCATGACGCCTTCACCCGCTCCGCCGAAGGCGACGAGCGAGGCGACAACGGCGATAGCGGCGCACACGGCGGCCGATTGCCAGGTTCTCGCGCTGGGGGAGCTTCCATGATGGTCTTTCCACCAGGCGAAAAATGCCAGCCCCGTGCCGAGCTGCGAGAACACGGTGAAGAAAACAAGCGGCCAGTTCGTAATCATGAGAAACTCCTGCATGGGTGATGTATGCGCGGTGGATATGTAAAAAATCCGCTCTTCGCTCTTCGATAAAAATAATTTTTGCATGCTGCGTCAAGTCATTCTCTGACGAAAGATGGACATATGGAAAATTTTCTGTATGAGCGGGCGGAAAACCGACGAGATCTGACGTAACATGCGCAAATGTTGTGTGAAGGGACAGGCGCTTTGAGAAAACATACAATAATGAACGGAAAGAAGCTGCGCAGAGGATGGAAACAGGATGATGCGGAAAACTTTGTTGTGTCTTCTCGCGACGAGCAAGGAAGGACGTGTTCCGGAAGCGTTGTTTGGGTTTTATTTGTACGAAAAAGAACATGCCGACGTGGCGCTTTTCGACGCTGTTTCAGAGAAATGTGGGGAACATGCGGCGGATCGGACGCCTGGGGGATGCAATCTTGACGCGGCTGGGAACGTTTTGCGGAATGTCGCGGAGGAAAATGGTCTGTTCGGAAGCTCCTGCAGTGACGGAACAATGACGGGAAGAGAAAACACGAACGCCGCTCGCGGATGGTGCGAAGAGCGATGCAGGCGCGTTTAAGCTTCGCAGCCGGAGGAAAGACGTTGCGAAGGCTTGACGGGATGGGGGCGGGCAACGTTGAGATGCGCGCTTCTGCGTGAGGCGGGCAGGTCGGAAAAGGCGGGGCCCCGTTCGGATACGGAGACCGGTGAATCCCGGCCTCCCGGTGGGTCGTTGGACAGGGGGCAGGCGCGGTTGTGGAGAGTGGTTCCTGCCGCTCTGACTTGCACATATCCATGAAGTGTTCAGGCTTGGACGCGAAAAAAGCGGCCCGGCCTGTTTCAACGGCGTGTCTGCGGGCAGGTCGGCGGAAAAGGTCGGGCGGACAGGCTGGGGAAGCGCGCGCCCGGCCCTGTTCCGGGGAGCCGGGCGCTTTTGATGAAACCAGGTCAGGCGGCGGGTCTCTCTCCGGCCCGGAAGGACTGAACAAAGCCGATGATCTGCCCGGAAAGGATGACCGTCAGCAGAGAGTAGCCTATGCGTTCCAGGGGAATATAGGAAAGGGAGAGCAGCAGCACGATCAGGTCGCTCAGAAGATAGGGCCAGCGGATGTTCCAGCCCGTGACGTGTGAAATGCTCATGGCCAGGGCGTCGTCGCCGCCGGGCGCGCCCCCGGCTCGAACGCACAGCCCCACGCCCACGCCCACAAAGAGGGCTCCGAGCACGGAGGCCGTGAGCGGCATGTCGGCAAGCTGGGGCCACAGGGGCGGAAAGAGTTCAAAGAGAGCGTAGAAGAGGGAAAATCCTCCGCCCGCCACGAGGGAATAGAGTACAAAGCCGCCGCCCATGAGCTTCCAGCCCAGCAGGTAGCAGGCGGCGTTCATGACGAGGCCGGACCAGGCGGGAGAAATGTGGAACCAGTAATGCAGCAGCAGCGTTGCGCCCAGAATGCCGCCTTCCGTGACGCCGGAAAGCGCGTGGATGTTGTAAAGGCCGAAGGACAGAATGGCGCTGCCTGCGAGATTGAGCAGGCACAGCCTGGGAGAAAGGGAAAGAGACACGGTATGCTCCTGTGTTTCGGATGTGCGGAAGCCGCTTCAGCGGGAAGCGGAGCTGTGCGGCGAAAAAGCCGCGACCGGGAAGATCCGGGAGTCCGAAAGCGCACGCGCATGTCGCGTCGGCGGGAGGCAGAGAGCGGAAACGGGGCGGAAAGTGACGGCGCGCACCGAAAGAGCGGGCAGGCCGCAGCAACGAGCCCCGCAAGGGCGGGCTTCGGAACCAGACCGAAGGGCTGATTCCTAGAGATGGCTGCGCCAGTGCCGTTCGGCGATGGTGGCGAAGAAGATGCGGGCAAGTATCCGTCGAGTATGCATGGAAAGAGGATAGCCGAGTCTCAGAGGGAAGGCAAGCCGGGGCGGAAAATATCGGGCAAGGTGCGGAGCGCGGACGCGAAAGGATGCGGCGTGCTTTGCCGTCAGACGGCGGCACGGGCGGAAATCAGGCCCGGACGCCCCCCCCCCGGTAGGCCCGGTTCAGCAAGGCGGCAGGCGGGGCTGCCGTTCCGGCGCGGGAGCCTGATCCGCGGCGATGTGGGCGCGTTCGGACAAAGTCTCACGGCGTCGTTCTTGCGCATGGCGCGGCTTGCTGATATCACCGAAAGAGTACGCTCCCGGTTCGGGAGATTTTTTGTCTTTTTTTCTATCATATCGCTTGTTGCTCATGGATAAAGAATCGCTGCTCCGTAGAATGGAAGAGAGCGCCGGTCTTACGGTGTGCCGTGCCGGGTCGGCCTCGCTGGCCCGTCTGGCGGTGGAAGCGGTGCGGGCCGGACGCCATGCGGCCATCGCCGTGCGCAGCCGGGACGCGCTTGCCGTCATGCGTGGTCTGACCACGCTGTTTACTCCCGAACTTTCCGTGGGACGCGCCGGCGCGTCCGACTCCTCGGCCCGCAGCCAGGCGGAACGTCCGCTCTGGGAAAGGCCGTGGGTGTTCCTGCCGCCGTTCAGTCAGCGTTCGCTCAGCCGCGAGGGCTGGGCGGAGAGGCTGTCGGTGCTGTACGCCCTGCGCTCGGGAACGGCGAAGGGCGTGGTGTTCACGGCGGACAACCTGATTCCCGCGCTGCCGCCGCTGGATTTTCTGGACAGTCGCGTCATGACCGTGCGGCGCGGGGAGGACATTGCTCCCGAGCTTCTCATGGAGCAGCTCGTGGAATGGGGCTATCAGCGCGTGCCCATGGTGGCGCACGCGGGCGACATGGCGCGGCGCGGCGATATTCTGGACGTGCTGCCTCCGGGCTATGAAAAGCCTCTGCGTCTGGAATTTTTCGGCGACACGGTGGACGAAATGCGCGTGTTCGACTTTGTCACGCAGCGATCCGTGGGCCAGCTTGAGGAAGTGACGCTTCTGCCCGTGACGGCGCTCGGCAGCGGCGAGGCGTGGAAAAAAGGGGTGCGCGCGTTCTGGAAGGAGCGGGCGCGGGCGGAAGTGCTGAGCGAGCGCTCGCGCAATTCGCTCGAACACGCGCTGGAGCAGGACGACATGCGTCTTCTGCCGGGCAGCGTGCATGCCTCGGCCACGTTTCTCGACGACTGGTTTGCGCCGGACGCCATGTGCTTTCTGCCCGGACGACGCGAGCTGCGCGACGATCTGGAAGAAGCGGAGCGCCGGTGGCGGGAAGACCTGCGCGTGCAGTCGGAGGAAACGAGCCTGATACAGCCGGCGCACATGGACGTGCGCGACGCCGACCTTGCGGAAAAGGCGCTGGAGAGTCGTCCGAGGCTGTACGCGGAGCCGCTCACCATGGGCTCCGAGACGTCGGGCGAGGATCTTCTGGAGCGCAGTCTGCACAGTTTTGCCGAGCTCTTTCCGGGGCGCACGGAGCAGGATCGGCCGTGGCAGCAGCTTTCGGCCGGGCTCAGGAAGTGGACGTCTTCGCACAGGCAGGTGGTGCTGGCCTTTGCGTCCGAGCGCGGACGGCGCAAGTTTCTCAAGCTGGCGGAGCAGGACGGCCTGCTGCCGAATCTCCGCTACGATCCGGAGGGGCGCGGACTTTACGCCGTGGTGGCCCCGTACCGGCAGGGCGCGGAGCTTGTGTGGGACGACTGCCTCGTGCTCGGCGAGGAGATTCTGCAGCCCAAGGCGGAAAGTTCGCATCGCGTGGCGTCGGGGGCCTTCCGCGGACTGGACAGGTACGACGATCTGCGTGTGGGCGATCTTCTGGTGCATCGGGATTACGGCGTGGGGCGCTTCGGCGGTCTGCACCGCATGAGTCCCGGCGGAACCGGCGTGGACAACGATTATCTGCTGCTGGAATACGCCGACGGCGCGAAGCTGTACCTGCCGGTGGATCGACTTTCCGTGGTGCAGAAGTTCAAGGCGGACGGTCCGCCGCCCGCGCTGGACAAGCTGGGCGGCACGGCCTGGACGAGCAGCAGGGAAAAGGCGCGCAAGGCCGTGGAAAAGGTGGCCGCGGACCTCATGCAGATGTACGCGTGGCGCAAGGTAGCCAAGGGCTTTTCCTATTCGCCGGTGGGCGAGATGTATCACGAGTTCGAGGCGACCTTCGGATTTGAGGAAACGCCCGATCAGGCCCGCGCCATTCAGGAAGTGTTTGCGGACATGGACAAGCCCGTGCCCATGGACAGGCTGGTGTGCGGCGACGTGGGCTTCGGCAAGACGGAAGTGGCGCTTCGCGCGGCCTTCCGCGCTGCCTGCGACGGGCGGCAGGTGGCGCTTCTGTGTCCCACCACGGTGCTTGCGGAACAGCATTATCAGACGTTCCGTTCGCGCATGGCGGGCTTTCCCATCAACGTGGGGCTGCTCAGCCGCTTCGTGCCCCGGGCCAAGCAGACGGAAACGCTGAAGGCCGCGGCGCGCGGTCAGATAGACATTCTCATAGGCACGCACCGGCTGCTTTCCAAGGACGTGCAGCTGCCCAATCTCGGCCTGCTCATTCTCGACGAGGAACAGCGCTTCGGCGTGCGGCACAAGGAAAAGCTGAAGGAGCTCAGGAAGAACGTGGACGCGCTTACGCTGACGGCCACGCCCATTCCGCGCACGCTTCAGCTCTCCATGTCGGGCATACGCGAGCTTTCCGTGCTGGAAACCGCGCCCGCCGAACGCAAGCCCGTGGCCACGGCCATCATCGACCGGGATCGCGGGGCGCTCAGGCAGGTCATGGAGCGGGAGCTCGCCCGTCAGGGGCAGGTGTTTTTCGTTCACAACCGCGTGCAGACGCTGCCGCAGACGGCGGCCATGGTGAAGGAACTCGTGCCGAACGCCCGCGTGGGCATGGCGCACGGTCAGATGGCGGAAAAGGAACTCGAAGACACCATGCACAAGTTCTGGCACGGCGAGCTCGACGTGCTGGTGTGTACGGCCATTGTGGAATCGGGACTGGATTTTCCCCGGGCGAACACGCTCATCGTGGATCAGGCGCAGATGTTCGGGCTCGGCCAGCTCTATCAGCTTCGCGGCAGGGTGGGGCGCTCCGACAGACAGGCCTATGCGGTGTTCGTGGTGTCGGATGTGGAACATCTGCCCAGTCTGGCCCGCGAGCGTCTGCGCATCATTCTGGAAATGGACTATCTCGGCGCGGGCTTTCAGGTGGCCATGGAGGATCTGCGCCTGCGCGGAGCGGGAAACATTCTCGGCGAGGCGCAGTCCGGGCACATGGCCCGCGTGGGACTCGATCTGTACCTGGAAATGCTGGAAGACGCCGTGGCCAGGCTCAAGGGCGAAGAGGAGCTGCTGCGCACGGAAACGGAAATCAATCTCGGCATACCGGCGCACATTCCCGATTCGTACATCGAGGATGCGCACGAGCGGCTCAAGTACTACAAGATGCTCTCTTCCGCCACCGACGCGGCGGCCAGGGAATCCGTGGAAATGGAGATCCGCGACCGGTTCGGTCCGTTCCCCGAGGCGCTGGAAACCTTCCTTGCGGTGCTGGCGTTCAAGGGCCGGGTGAACGAGCTCGGCGTGGCCCGGGCCGATCTTCTGCCCGACCGCGTCCGCGTCACATGGGCGGAGGGTCAGAAAAAGGTGCAGCCGGAAGCCATAGTGCGTCTTGTCATGGCGCACAGGGACCGCATTCACCTTCAGCCTCCGGCAACGCTGGAACTCTCGCTCGGCTGGGAGGGCGGCATGGCCCGCAGGCTGGACGAGGCCGGTGCGCTGCTCGGATCTCTGCTCACGAGCGGCGAAGGGCAGGCCTGAGCGCCGGGGCGGCCGCTTCGCATGCCGGTCGGAGGCGCGTTTTCCGCAGCGGAGGGCGGAGCGCGCGTTTTGAGAAAATAACGCGGAGCCCTGCCACCGCCGCCGCGGCCACATCGGCGATATTGACAGCAAAGACGCCCGATTGCGCGTTGTGTCCGGAGGGCGTTCTGCGGAGAAAATTGCTGCCGCGGAACGTTGCCAGTGCTGAAAAAACAGGCTATAAACAACCGACATAACGAACATCAGGAGTGTGCTGTCTTGCGTACCCTTTTCATATCTCTGGCCTGTGCGGCGTCTCTTCTTTCCGCACAGCCGGTGTTTGCGGTTCCCGTTTCCCGCATTGCCGCGGTGGTCAACGGCGACATGATTACCGTTCGCGAGCTCGACAAGGCTCTTCAGTCCGAACTGATCGCCCAGAAGCTCGATCCTGCCAAGAATCCCCAGATGGCGGCCGAAGTCCGCAAGGCCGTTCTCGACAAGATGATCAACGACAAGATTCTGCTTCAGGAGGCGGAAAAGGAAAAAATCGACGTTTCCGACGCCGACGTGGACTCCGCCCTCGACAGAATCATCAAGGACAGTCAGCTTTCCCGCGACGTCTTTTTCAAACAGCTGGAAAAGGAAGGCGTGACTGAAAAGGTATTCCGCGACAGGCTGTACGTGCAGCTCGTGTCGCAGCGGCTCATGAGCCGCAACGTGGTGAGCAAGGTGGTCGTGACGGAAGATGAAATCAACGACTACTATCGCAAGAACATGGCCGGATTCGCGTCCGGTCGCGCGCGTGTGGCCATGCTCGTCTATCCCGTGGACGTCGATGCGGACAAATGGGCCGCGGACATCGCGTCGGGCAAGGTGTCCTTCCGCGACGCGGTGCGCGCCGTGTCCATCGGCCCGAACCCGCAGGACGGCGGCGACCTCGGCTTCATGGAACTTTCCGACATGGCCCCCGGCATGATGGAACAGATTTCCATGATGAAGAAGGGCGACGTTTCCCCCGTGCTTTCCATGAACGCCAACAAGGCGCAAATTGCTCTGCTTGACTTTGAGGAGGCGGAAAACGTGGATCACAGCAGCGCCGTGCCCGATCCGCAGACCGCCATGCGCATTGAACAGATTCTGCGCCGTCCTCGTCTTCAGGAGCGTTTTCAGCAGTACACTGCGCAGCTCCGCGACAAGGCGCTCGTCGACATCCGTAAATGAGGCGCACCATGACTCTGGCAGAACTGGGAGCAAGGCTCCGCGAGGCCCGCGAGGGCCGCAATATGACTGTGGCCGACGTAGCTGATCGTCTCAAGATTCCCACCCGCATTCTTCAGGGCATAGAAGACGGTTCGGACAACGTGCCCCGCACCGTGTACGTGCATCATTTCATCAAGGAATACGCGCTTCTGCTGGGATTCGCCCAGGATGAGGTGACGGAATGGCTCCACGGACTGGAAGGCTTTGAGAACATTTCCCGTCCCGTAATCGCCGAAAACGCCCCCTACACTTCGGTGAAGCCCAGCCTGCTGCCGGTCATTGTCGGCGGCGTGCTCAAAATCGTGCTGGTGATCGCTCTCGCCAGCGGGGCCTACATGGCCTATCTGCACTTCTTTGCCGCGCGCGACTACGAAAAGACGACGACAACCGGCGAGCAGGCCGCACCGGCCGCGCCCATGCCCACATGGGGCACGTCCGCGCCTGCGCCCGTGCCCGCTTCTCCGGCTCCCGTCGCCCAGCCTGCGGCCCCCGTGCAGCAGGAGGGCGAAGCCGCGGCCGAGGCCCAGCCCGCGCCTGCCGCGGAGAGCGCCGAGCCCGTGCAGGCGACGCAGCCTGCGCCGTCCACGCAGATTCTCCAGTCCGACGCTCCGGCGGCAACGCAGGGAAGCGCGGTTTCCGCCGCGCCCGCCGATCCTGCGGCCGACGCCCAGCCCGTGGCGCTGCCCGAGGGCATGCATCAGGTGGAAGTGGTGGCCGACTCCGGCGACTGCTGGATGGGCTTTGAACCGGACGGCAAGAAGCAGCAGCGCACGCTCCGCAAGGGCGATACGTTTTCCATGACCTTCCGGGATTCTCTGGTCATCCGTCTGGGCAACGCCCGGGCGGTGCGCGTGAGCTACGACGGCAAGGAGCTGGACCGCTCTACCTCGCCGCGCGTGGTGACCATGAGCTTCCCTCCCGCTGCGGAGTAGCGGAAGGCCGGGAACTTATGAATGCAATGCGGCCGCGCGTTCTTTGGCGTGCGGCCCGTGTTTGAGCTGTGTTTGACGGAAAGGGAGCGGCGAAACGGGCGATCTGCCCGGCGACGAGCTCCTTTTTCCGTTGCTGAGGCCGGAGGGGCGGCGGAGACGCGTAAACGCCGTGTCTTGCGCCTGCGGCTTTTCGGCGGCGCGCCGAGAAAAATATGTCGGCGCGACTTGCGAAGATGGAGTTTTTCCGCGTCGGGCGGAGAACGACGTGCCGGGCGCAGCATGTCGGCAGGGCGGCGTTCCGGACTGGCGCGACGTGCCCGGCCGGGTGCGAGGCCGGAATATTTCGGCCTGAGCCTGCCGCGAAGCCGATGGGCTGCCGCAGCAGCGCGGGTGCGTCGTTTCTGAGAAAACGGGCCTGCCGCAGGCGGGCGCGTGACATTGCAGAGCGCCTCCTGCCGGAAACAGAGGCATCCGGCACGGTTCTTTGTTCGGTTCGGGAATGTTGCCATGCTGCAGTGGACTGATGACGCGCTGGTGCTTCGCGTCGGAAAGTTTCGGGAAGTCGATCTCTGGGTTCGTCTTCTGGCCCGGGAAAAGGGGCTGGTGACGGCCTTTGCCTTCGGCGGCAGCAGAAGCAGACGACGCTTTACCGGCTGTCTCGACGCGTTCAATCTCATCAGGGTCAGCGCGGGCTATTCCCGGGACGGGCGTTTTCTCAACATGAGCGAAGCCACGCTTCTGTCCGGGCCCGAACGGCTGCGCCGCAACTGGCGCAGGCAGGGCATGGCCGCCAACTGTGTGCGCTTCATGGAGGCCATGGGCGTTCCGCCGGACAACGCCGGGGCGAGCTTTTCGTTCATGCGCGGCATGCTGGAGCTTCTGGAAAAAGAGGACGACGTGCCTGCCGTCATGCCGGTGCTGTTCCGTTTCCGGCTGGCGTCGGAGCAGGGCTACGCGCCGCAGCTGCATGTCTGCGCGCGCTGCGGACGCCCGCTTGAGGCCGAACCCGACGTGCATTTTCTGGTGGGGGAGGGCGAAGTGTGCTGCTCATCCTGCCGGCGTCCGGGCGACATGAGTCTTGTTCTGGGGCAGGAAGCTCTTGACGTACTGGGTAAAGTGAAGGAATACTCACCGGAGTCATGGGGCAGGCTGCACCCTTCGCCGGAAGGCGCAAGGCAGGCCGCGCGCCTTATCGACGCTTTTGTGCGATATCATCTCGGGCTTGAATGGGGTAACGGCCGGTTCAGGTCCATTTAGCGGCGCGGCACGGGCAAACGGGGATTTTTCCGCGCGCCTTCGCGCATGGGAAGCAAGGCCAATGGCTCCATTGGCGAACTTCAGGAGAACTACATGAATTTTCAGAATGTTATTCTGACCTTGCAGGATTACTGGGCCAGACAGGGCTGCGCCGTGGTGCAGCCGGTGGATCTGGAATGCGGTGCGGGCACGTTCAACCCCTCCACGTTCCTGCGCGTTATCGGACCCGAGCCCTGGAAGGCCGCCTATGTGGAGCCTTCGCGTCGTCCCACCGACGGCCGTTACGGCGACAACCCCAACCGTCTGCAGCATTATTTTCAGTTCCAGGTCATCATGAAGCCTGCGCCGGCCGATCCGCAGCAGCTGTATCTCGACAGCCTGAAGGCGCTCGGCATCGATCCGGCCGTGCACGACATCCGCTTCGTGGAAGACGACTGGGAATCGCCCACGCTCGGCGCCTGGGGCCTCGGCTGGGAAGTGTGGCTCAACGGCATGGAAGTGTCGCAGTTCACCTATTTTCAGCAGGTGGGCGGCATCGATCTTTCTCCGGCCAGCGTGGAGCTCACCTACGGCCTTGAGCGCCTGACCATGTATCTGCAGGGCGTGGAATCGGTGTACGACATCAAGTGGAACGACTCCATCACCTACGGCGACGTGTATCATCAGAATGAATACGAGCAGTCCTGCTACAACTTCGATCAGAGCGACGCGGACATGCTGCTGCGGCATTTCAACGACTACGAAAAGGAATGCCTGCGCCTCATCGACGTGAAGCTGCCTCTGCCCGCCTACGACTACTGCCTGAAGTGTTCTCATACGTTCAACCTGCTGGACGCCCGCGGAGCCATTTCCATCACGGAACGCGCCGGGTACATCGCCCGCGTGCGCACGCTGGCTTCCGGCGTGGCCCATCTCTATGCCGCCCAGCGCGAAGCCATGGGATATCCCATGCTGAAGAAGGGGTAATCCATGAGTCATTTTGTTCTTGAAATAGGCGTGGAAGAACTGCCCGCCCGTTTTCTTGCCTCCCTTGAACGCGAACTGCACGACCGCTTCGCCGCCCTGTTCGACGAACACGGCCTCACGTTCGATTCCCTTACCGTGAACACCACGCCCCGTCGCGCCGTGGTGCATGCCCGCGGTCTGCTTTCCTCCACGCCCGTGCGCGAGGAAGTGGCCCTCGGCCCGTCCGTGAAGGCCGCCTACGACGCCGAAGGCAATCCCACCAAGGCCGCGCTCGGCTTTGCCCGCGGTCAGGGCGTGGACGTGTCCGCGCTGTTCCGCCAGGAAACGCCCAAGGGCGAATATGTGGCCGTGAGAAAGACCGTGGGCGGCGTGTCCGCCTCTTCCATCATTGCCGAGGCCGCCCCTTCCATCATTGCTTCGCTTCCCTTTGCCAAGCGCATGCACTGGAGCCCCAGTCATTTTCTGTTTGCCCGTCCTCTGCGCTGGGTGGTGGCGCTCATGGACTGCGACGTCATTCCCTTCACCGTGGCGGACGTGCAGTCCGGCCGCATGACCACCGGTCATCGCGTCCACGGCCGCGGACCCTTTGAAGTGGCCTGCGCCGACGACTTCGACAGAGTGATGGCCGAAAAGTGCGGCGTGGTGCTTTCCGGAGCCGCCCGCCGCAAGATCGTTGTGGACGGCGGCAACGAGCTGGCCCGCAAGGTCGGCGGACACATCCTGTGGAAGGAAAGTCTGCTCGACGAGGTGCAGGGCCTGAGCGAACATCCCGAGCCCATTCTCGGCGACTTTGATCCTTCCTTCCTCGAACTGCCTTCCGTGGTGCTGCTCACCAGCATGGAAACGCATCAGAAGAGCTTCGGCGTGGCCGGAGAGGACGGCAGACTTCTGCCGCACTTCCTCACCGTGGCCAACCTGACCTCCCGCGAGCCCGAGGTGGTGAAGAAGGGCTGGGAGCGCGTGCTGCGCGCCCGTCTTGAAGACGCCCGCTTCTACTGGAACACCGACATGAAGGCCTCCTTCGACGTGTGGAAGGAAAAGCTCGATCACGTCATCTTCCTCGGACCTCTCGGTTCCATGGGCGACAAGTGCCGTCGTCTTTCCGAACTGTGCCGCTGGCTGGCGGAACAGCCCGGCGTGAAGCGCGCGGCCGAGGTGAATCCCGAATCCGCCGCCGTGGCCGGCCGCTGCGCCAAGGCCGATCTCGTTTCCCAGATGGTGGGCGAGTTCGACACCCTGCAGGGCATCATGGGCGGCATTTACGGGCACAAGATGGGCCTTGATCCCGTTGCCGCCGACGCCATTGCCGAGCAGTATCTGCCCGCCGGCCCCGACACTCCCGTGCCTTCCACCGATCTCGGCGCGCTGCTGTCCATGGCCGACAAGGCCGACACCCTCGTGGGCTGCTTCGGCCTCGGCAACATTCCCACCGGCGCGGCCGATCCCTTTGCGCTTCGCCGCTGCGCGCTGGGCATTGCCCGCATTCTCATTGAAAAGGGCTACCGCCTCCCCGTGGAAGAGCTCTTTGCCAAGGCGCAGTCGCTCTACAGCGACGGCATCCGCTGGAAGCTGGAAAAGCCGGAAGCGCTGGCAAAACTCAACGACTTCTTTGCGGGCCGCGTGAAGAACTACTTCCTCACGCAGGGCAACGACACCCTGCTTGTGGAAGCGGTGATGAACGCCGGATGCAGCGACGTGTGGGCCGCCTCCCGCCGTCTGGCCGCTCTGGTGACCGAAAGCGGCAAGCCCGGCTTTGCCGACAACGCCCAGACCTTCAAGCGCGTGGCCAACATTCTGCGCAAGCAGGGCGCGGGAGTCACGGGCGAGTACAGCCGCGAACTTCTTGCGGAAGAGCCGGAAACGGCGCTCGCCGACGCCCTCGACGCCATGACCGCCCGCTTCGACGAGCTGTGGGCGCAGGACCGTTTCGACGAGCTTCTTGCCCTCATGGACGGCGTGCGTCCCACGGTGGACGCCTTCTTCAACGGCGTCATGGTCATGGCGGAAGACGAGAAGGTGCGCGCCAACCGACTGAATCTGTTGCAGGTTCTTCTTTCCCGCATGGGCAGACTCGCCGATTTCTCGGCCCTGCAGATGTAGGAGCCGCGCCTCCCCTTGACAGAAAGCTCCAAGGCGCATAAGAATAATCGTTCTGGCAATAACGGGCGGCGTCTGTCCGCCGCCCGACAACGTATCGCATCACACCCCGACAGGGGTCATCATTCTGGAGGATTCCCGTGGCCAATCATGCTTCCGCCATCAAGCGCCAAAAGCAGAGTGTCAAGCGCAACGCCCGTAACCGCGCCGCCCGTACCCGCATCAAGAACGTGGTGAAGGCCGTGCGCGCCGCTATTCAGAAGAACGACAAGGTCGCCGCTGAAGAAGCTCTGAAGACCGCTACTTCCACTGTTTCCAAGATCGCCGGCAAGGGCATCATTCATTGGAAGAACGCTTCCCGCAAGGTTTCCCGCCTTGCCAAGGCCGTCAACGCTCTCGACGCCTAAGTTTCGTTTTTTCAGAAAACGCCGAAAGGGAGAAGGTTTGTACTTTCTCCCTTTCGGCGTTTTGTTTTTTGCGGGCAGGTTGTCTGCGTTCCGACTGCCTGCGGGCGCGGACGCCGTGCCGTCTTCCGGGAACGTCGTTTTTCCCTTCGCCGTCATTCGTATCTCAGGCAGGTTCGGCGCGGTGCCGCTGCCGATGGTCGTCATCCGGTCGCCATCCTTTTTTCTTCGCTCAGGCTGCGGAATTTTTGCATCGTCCGCGTTGCCTGAATCCTCATGCCGTCGACGCGTTTTTGCGTCTTTCCCAGGCCTCGCCCGACGTTTTCCTTGAATGTGACTGCGGTCATGGCTGAAACGGGAAAAATCATCTATGCTTGGCAACCTGCGGAGGAGAACGCCGACCGCGCAGGCGGGGCCCTTCTCATTCCGGTATGTCCTATTCATCTTTCAGGAGTGAACTATGGCGGAGACTGGAGATGCTTCCCGCGACATGCGGGAACGGCTGAGCGCGTGTTTTCCCGAACTTCTTGCCGGGGACACGGAGAGACTTGCCTCCGCCACGCGGCTTTCTTCCTACGCGAAAGGGGAGTGGATCTGCGTTGAAGGTGACGCCGTTCCCGTGACGTTCTGGCTGATTTCCGGCCACGTGGGCCTTCTCAAGGGCTCCGCAGCGGGCAAGAACACCGTGCTGCACGTGGTGCGTCCGGGGCATTTTCTGGATCTCTACGGCGTGTTCGGCGGCGGCATCTCCTTCATTTCCGCCCATGCGCTCACGCCCTGCGTAGTGCTCGCCATGGAAAACCGGGTGCTCGGCGCGCTGCTTTCGGAAAACATCGGCCTTGCGCAGCGCGTCATGCGGGCGCTTGCCATGCGTCAGCGCATGTTCATCAACAAGATAGCCGTGTCGCAGGGCAAGATTTCGGTGCGCCGCCGTGTGGCGGGCTGGCTTCTGCACAAGGCCCGCGTGGACAAAAGCTCCGTGCTTGAGGACGTCATGACCCGCGAGGTGCTGGCCGGTCTGCTCGGTCTGTCGCGCGAAAGTCTCAGCCGTCAGCTGAGCCGCTTCGTGCAGGAAGGGCTCATCCGCCTCGAACGCAGAACCATAGTCATTGTGGATGAAGAGGCGCTGCGCCGCTGTCTCATGGAAAACTGATATGCGCGTCTGCATTGTGTACTCTTCCCGCACGGGCAACACCCGCGCCGTGGGGGAATATCTTTCCGGGCGTCTTGCCCTGCCGCTGTATTCCGTGGAAAACGCTCCGCACTCCGGCTACGACGCGCTGGTGCTCGGCTTCTGGGCCTGGCGCGGCGGTCCCGACGAGGCCATGCGCGCCTTCATGGAAACCCTGCACGGACAGAGCGTGTTTTTCTTCGGCACCATGGCCGCCTTTCCCGATTCTCCCCATGCCGGACGCTGCGCCCGGCTCGCGGAAGCGCTGCTGGAGAGCCGGGGCTGCCGTGTGCTCGGTCATTTTTTCTGTCAGGGACGTCTTGATCCGCAGGTGCTTGAGAGAAGCACGCATCCGCGCACGCCCGAACGCATGGCCCGTCTGAACGAGGCGGCCAGGCATCCGAACGCGCAGGACTTCCGGCTTGCGGAAGAGAGCGTGCGGCGCGCGCTTTTGCGTCTCAGGCAGGCGGCCTGAGAAAAGACGTTCCGAAGTTCGGCGCTCGAAGAGGGATCGCGCGGCGAGCGGCGTCGAAGATTCGCGCCGCAGCCGGAGAGTCGAGGAGGCTCGCGGCGTCGGACTGCCGGGCCTGCCGCCACAGGGGAGTGAGGCCGAAGCCATACGTGCGTGCTTTTTGCGTGCGCGCAAGCGGATCTTCGGTTTTGCAGGCGGCAGGCTTCCGGCCCGAAACGCGTCCCTTCAGTCCTGCGGCGCAAATCTGCCCCTTGAAAAAATCCCCTGTTCGGGCACAATGTGCCTCTCCGGAGGCGCGACGAAGTCCGTTTCCGTCTTTCTTTTTTTCGTGCAGCGAGTCAGGGGACATGTCCGAACAGCTTTTTCAGCTTCATTCTTCCTTTGCGCCCACCGGGGATCAGCCCGCCGCCATCGACGAACTTGTCGCCAACCTGAACGCCGGCATCCGCGATCAGGTGCTTCTCGGCGTTACCGGTTCCGGCAAGACGTTCACCATGGCCAACGTCATTGCCCGCACCAACCGTCCGGCGCTCATCCTTGCCCACAACAAGACGCTCGCCGCCCAGCTCTACGGCGAGTTCCGCGCGCTTTTTCCCAAAAACGCGGTGGAATATTTCGTTTCCTATTACGACTACTATCAGCCCGAAGCCTACGTGCCGTCTTCCGACACCTACATCGAGAAGGATTCGGCCATCAACGACAACATCGACAAGCTCAGGCACGCCGCCACCCACGCGCTTCTCACGCGGCGCGACGTCATCATCGTGGCCTCGGTGTCGTGCATCTACGGCCTCGGTTCGCCGGAATATTACGCCAGACTCATCATTCCCGTGGAGGAAGGGCAAAACGTCTCCATGGAAAGCATCATCAGCCGTCTGGTGGACATCCAGTACACGCGCAACGACTACGACTTCCATCGCGGCACCTTCCGCGTGCGAGGCGACGTTCTGGAGATTATTCCGGCCTACGAAGACGAAAAGGCCCTGCACATCGAATTCTTCGGCGACGAAATCGACGCCGTGCGCGAAATTGATCCGCTCACCGGCGAGGTGCTGGGACGCATTTCCAAAACGGTCATCTATCCGGCGAGCCATTACGTTTCCGACCGGGACAACCTCGTGCGCGCCATGAGCGACATCCGCGACGAGCTTCGGGATCGTCTCGTGCAGTTCAAGGAAGGCGGAAAGCTCCTGGAAGCCCAGCGGCTTGAGCAGCGCACCCAGCTCGATCTGGAAATGATGGAGGAACTCGGCTACTGCAACGGCATTGAAAACTATTCCCGCCACCTCGACGGGCGCGCGCCGGGCGAGCCGCCGTCCACGCTGCTGGACTACTTTCCCAAGGATTTTCTGCTGTTCGTGGACGAATCGCACATGAGCATTCCGCAGGTGGGGGCCATGTTCAAGGGCGACCGCTCGCGCAAGAACACGCTGGTGGACTACGGTTTCCGTCTGCCTTCGGCGCTGGACAACCGCCCGTTGCAGTTCGCCGAGTTCGAGCAGCGCATAGGGCAGAGCATTTTCGTTTCCGCCACGCCCGGACGCTGGGAACTGGACCGCAGCGCGGGACTCGTGGTGGAACAGGTCATCCGTCCCACGGGGCTTCTGGATCCGCCGGTGGAAATCCGCCCCGTCAAGGGGCAGATGGACGATCTGCTCGGCGAGTGCAAGGCGCGCGCGGCAAGAGGCGAGCGCGTGCTCGTCACCACGCTCACCAAGCGCATGGCCGAAGACCTCACCGAGTATTTCAACGACATGGGCGTGTCTTCGCGCTATCTGCATTCGGACATCGACACGCTGGAGCGCATCGCCATCATCAAGGCGCTGCGCGCCGGAGAATTCGACGTGCTCATCGGCATCAACCTGCTGCGCGAGGGCCTCGACATTCCCGAAGTGTCGCTGGTGGCCATTCTGGACGCGGACAAGGAAGGTTTTCTGCGTTCCACGGGCGCGCTCATCCAGACCTTCGGCCGCGCCGCGCGCAATGCCGACGGACGCGTCATTCTCTACGCCGACAAGGTGACCCCGTCCATGCAGGCCGCCATGAGCGAGACGGAACGCCGTCGCAGCAGGCAGATCGCCTACAACGAAGAGCACGGCATTGTTCCGCGCACCGTCATCAAGGCGCTGGAAAATCCGCTGGACAATCTGTACGGCAAGGATGAGGATGGCGCGACGAAAAAGGGTCGGGGCGGCAAGAGTGCCGACAAGAAGGGCAAGACCGGCAAGGGACGCAAAGCACAGGTGGCCGCGGAAGAGACGCCGCATTCTCCGGCAGATATTGCAAAGCTCATCGAGGAGCTGGAAAAGGCCATGCGCGCGGCGGCCAGAGAGCTGGAGTTCGAGCGCGCGGCCGAGCTGCGCGACCGGGCCCGCGCCCTGCGCGAGAGACTCTACGTCAGCGGAGAAGAGGAAGAAGGGCAGAACTGAACGCCGTTCTGCGCCGAAGAACATATCCTGGTTTTCCGGGAACCGGGCCGCATTCGCGCGCCCTGCCAACGCACAGCGCATCTCGCGCTCGGGGGATTATCATTCCATGGCGGAACACAAAAAGAATTTTTTCAGCGGTATGCACGACGGCATTCCCATTGCGCTGGGCTATTTTGCCGTGTCGTTCACGCTGGGCATCGCCTGCCGCAACATCGGACTTTCGGCCTTTGACTCCACGCTGATGAGCTTCACCAATCTGACGTCGGCCGGGGAATTCGCCGCGCTCGGCATCATGGCCGCGGGCTCTTCCTTCTGGGAAATGGCGCTCTCACAGTTCGTCATCAATCTGCGCTACATGCTCATGTCCTGCTCGCTCTCGCAGAAAATGGCTCCCGAAACGCCCATGTATCACCGGCTGCTCGTGGGCTACGGCGTGACCGACGAAATCTTCGGCATTTCCGTGAACGTGCCGGGCAGGCTCGATCCCTTCTACGTGTACGGCGCGGTGAGCATCGCTTCTCCGGCCTGGGCGCTCGGCACGCTGTTCGGCGTCGTGCTCGGCAACGTGCTGCCTTCGCGCATCGTGGTGGCGCTCAGCGTGGCGCTGTACGGCATGTTCATCGCCATCATCGTGCCCCCGGCCCGCAAGGATCGTCTGCTCGGCATGCTCATTCTCGCGTCCATGGCCCTGAGCTGGATTTTCGCCCGTCTGCCTCTGTTCAGCGGCATTTCCGGCGGCATGAAGATCATCATTCTTACGGTGCTCGTTTCCGGCGCGGCGGCCTTCCTCTTCCCCGTGGACAGAGGTCTCGCAGGCGACAACCCGAAAAACGACGGCGGCAACGGAGGCGATCATGCGTGACACTCTTGTTTACATTGCCGTGATGGCGCTCGTGACCTATCTCATCCGTGTGCTTCCCCTCACGCTCATCCGGCGCGAGGTGCATAACGTCACCATTCGCTCGTTCCTCTATTATATTCCCTACGTCACCTTGTCTGTCATGACGTTTCCGGCCATACTGGATTCCACGGGCAGTCCGATTTCCGGCTTTGCCGGTCTGGCGGCGGCCGTGGCGCTGGCCTGGTTCGGCGCCAGTCTGTTCAGCGTGGCGGTGGCGGCCTGCGTGCTTGTCTTTGTGGTGGAGCTGTTCGTCTGCTGAGTGTCGGCTGCCCGCAGAACACAGCCCGGCGAGGAGCGTCCGTTGCCGGAAGCGGAGGGATTATGGGCGAAGCCGTCTTTCACGTCGTCAATCGCGAAACCTGGGCCAGAAGCGCGTATTTCGACTACTATTTCAAGACCATCAAGTGCCGCTACAATCTCGGAGCCGATCTCGACATAACGAATCTTCAGAGGTTCAGGCGCGAGAGGGGGCTGAAGTTTTTCCCCGTCATGCTGTACGTCGTCATGCGGGCCGTGAACGCGCATGAGGAATTCCGCATGGCCTTCAACGAGCGGCATGAGCTCGGTTTCTGGGAGGAGCTGTGCCCCTGCTACACGCTCTTTCACCCGGAAACGGAAACCTTTACCGACATCTGGAGCGAATACTCCGGGGATTTTTCCCGCTTTTACGCCACGGTGACGGAAGACATGGAGCGCTACCGCCATGTGACGGACAAGATCAAGGCGCGCGACGGGCAGCCGCCCAACATCTGCCCCGTGTCCAACGTGCCGTGGCTGACCTTCACGCATTTTGCGCAGGATTCCTACGCCGAAAGCGAATTCTTTTCTCCGCTCATCAAGTTCGGTAGGTATGAGCAGCGCGGCGAAAAGCTCGTCATTCCGGTGTCGGTTTCCGTCAGTCACGCCGTGGCCGACGGCTATCATACCTGCCGCCTCATCAACGAGATGCAGGACATGGCGCTAAATCCGGAGGCGTTTTTGTCCTGAGCTGCGGGCGGCAACGGCCGTGCGGCCAAAGTCCGCTGTTTTCGGGCGTCATGCGCGTCTTCATCCTTTCGCGGGATGGGGACGCGTTTTTTTACCTTTGCGGGGGATGAATGAGCCGGCCCTTGTCGTCGGCAAGGCCTTGCAGAAGAATGCGGTTCTTTTTGTCGAAGCGCAGCACGGCGAAGGCGGCGTCTTCATAGTATATGCCGAGATCCCCTTCAAAATGCCAGCGGCGCGGCAGGCGGAGTCGATGGTCGCCGAACGCCGTTTTTTCCACGGTGAGGGCGGGTCCGGCAACAAAGCTGCAGTCCGTTCCTTCCAGAAAGCCGTCCGGTAGAGGACTCGCGGTTCCGTGTGCGTCAATTTCGAGCGGCAGACAGCCGGGGCCGATCGGACCTCGCGGCAGACAGCAGTCTGCCTCGTAGTGGAGATCCATGGAGTCGTCGAGCATGAAGATCTGTCTGTCCTGCGGTTTGAGCGGAAGCAGCACGGGGTTTCCTTCGTGAAGCAGATGCAGCCTGTCCCAAATGAAGGCGGAAAAAAACAGGGTCAGAATTGCGGCGCACAGGGCAAAGGGCAGAGCCTGCCGCAGAAGGGGAGCGTTCGGGATGTCGGAAGCATGGGAGCTGCGGGAGAAGGCGTGATTTTTGTGTTCCATCCAGAGTCCGGCGAGAAGCAGGCAGAGACCGGGAATCCCCAGAGACAGGATTTTGGAGCGGAAGGAGAAGATCGGCGCATAGTACAGCACGATGTTGTTTATGATGAGGGCCAGAGCTCCGAAGAGAAGCATGGTTCTGTCGATGGGAGAGGGGGCGTCGTTTTCCTCGGCGCGGGGCCACGGTCTGAGTCCGCCCACGCCTGCGGCAAGAAGGTTCAGGGCGACAAGATTTTCCAGCGTGCACAGATGCCACAGCGCCAGAAGAATGAAGGCGGATGCTGCAAGTTCCGCAGGCCGGGGACGGGCGGGGCTTGAAGAAGGCGGACGACGCAGGAGCATGATGCCCAGATTGAGGGCGGCAAGAGAGATGGCGATTTTTTCTTCCGGGCTGTCGAAGTTCGTGAGAAGGGGCAAGATGAAGGAAAAGGATGAAGAGAAGAGGGGCAGCGCGACGAGGCAGGCGAAGGCGGCGGGGCGCAGAAAGTTGCGGGGAAATCGGCCGAACGCGGCTGCGACGAGCGGAAGAAAGCAGAAGAAAAACAGGGGAAGTGTGAGCGTGGTGTGCGCGGTGGCAATCAGCGGAACGAAAATAATGGTGGAGGCAAGCGCCCAGAACACGGCGGAGAAGCGCAGCGGCGCGTAGTCCAGAACGAGATAGAGCGCAACGGCCGTCGCCCAGATGACGGGCAGTACAATGGAGGGCGGATACTCGTCGAGCAGGCCGATGTGAAGGCAGAACGTGCCGCCGGTGACGAGCACGGCGCCGAACACGGCGAAAAAGACGCTTTTTCTGCGAAGTTTCCACAGCAGCACGCCTCCCGGGGTATAGACAAGTCCGGCAAGGAGAAGCGTGCTGGTGAAGTCGGCGCAGGAGAAGAAGACCGTTGTTGCAATCAGCAGCGAAAGAGCGGCGGCAAAGCCTCCAAAAAGAGCGGGGGCATGGGCGAGGGCAAGATGGAGACGCGGATGTTTGGTCCGCTGCGGAAACTTCGGCAGGGCGAAGACCAGAAAAAATGTGCAGGCGATGTTTGCAAGCAGAAACAGGGCGGCCTTGTCCGTGGCGGGAAGAGGCTCCAGCAGGCGGAACAAGGCGGCGTTCAGCAGCACGACGCCGCACAGGGCGAGTTCGCAGAGCGCGAGGGCGTGGCGGCTGCGCAGGGCTGCCGTGAGCACTGCGGCCAGTGCAAGCGGCCCGGCGACGAGCTCCGGCAGAGCGGCGTGATACTCAAGGGGCAGAAAGAGTATGCAGAACGTGCATAGAGCCGTGCTTTCCGCCAGCAGCAGGGTGAGCGGCAGGGCAAGCCAGGCATTCAGGCCGGGAGAGCGGCGAAGCCATGAGGGCGGCAGCAGCGCCGCAACGCAGGCCGTTGCAGCTACCAGAAGCGGCTTCAGAAGGTGTGAGGTGCAGGAGTTGCGCCAGAGCTCCAGAACAGGCTCGGAGCAGACGGCCGCGGAAAGCAGCAGAATGAGAAGATTCCAGAGCGGAGCGCGGCGGCGCAGCAGAAAAAGCGGCGCCGTGCTTGCCGCCCAGATCAGGCAGAAGTCCCGGAAAGTGTCGCCGCTTTGGAAGGTCTGTCCGAAAACGATCCAGAATATGCCTGTGAAGCTTGCGGTGGCGAACAGGGCCGTGGATGCGGCTGCTTCATGCCGTTTTCGTTCAGCGATCAGGGCAAGGATCAGGCAGAGGGCGATGCCGGCACCGGCCAGGGCAAATTTTGCGGCGGCCGGCACCGCGTGCCAGTACCGTGAGAAAACATAGACGGCGGAGGTCAGCGTGAGCGCAACGCCTGCGGCAAGGGTAGTCAGGCCGAAAAGGCGCGAGGGAGAGGAGATCGTGGACATGGCGGCTCCGTCCGGCGTGCGGAAAGAAGGGCACGGCTGATAAGGGACGACTGCAGCGATTGAAGCACGATTTCTACCGCAAATGCAAGGGCGGTATGCTGGCGGCCGTCTTTCGTGCGCAAGGTGTTTGCCCTGAGGTTAGCATTTTTCCCGAAATGTCGTTCTATCATGGAGCCGTGTCTGTCTTTTCGCTACGGTGCGGGAAAAAAGGAGAATTTCATGCAGGCACGGGAAATTGTGCAGAAGCTGGCCGAAAAGGCCGATATCCGCATCAACGGCGACAGGCCGTGGGACATTCAGGTTCACAACGACGAGCTGTACGCAAGAGTGCTCAAGCAGGGCACGCTGGGGCTCGGCGAAGCCTACATGGACGGCTGGTGGGACTGCGAGGAAATGGACGCCATGTTCTGCCGCGCGCTGCGGGCCCGCCTGGAGCAGGCGTTTTCGCGCAACATGCCGTACTGGCTCACGGAAGCGGCGCACGCGCTGTTCAATCTGCAGAGTCGCGCCCGGGCGTTCATGGTGGCCCGCGCGCATTACGACACCGATCCTGCGCTTTTCCGGGCCATGCTCGGACCGACCATGCAGTACAGCTGCGGCCGCTGGGAAGACGTGGAGCAGACGGGGGCGGCAGGTCTCGACGAAGCGGAGTGGAACAAGATGGAAATGATCTGCCGCAAGCTTGCGCTGGAACCCGGCATGACGGTGCTCGACATCGGGTGCGGCTGGGGCACGCTTGCGCTGCACATGGCCGAGGAGCACGGCGTGCAGGTGACGGGCATCACCGTGTCGCGCGAGCAGCTCGCCTTTGCGCAGGACAAGGCCGCCTCTTCCGGCGCGGACGTGGAATATCGCCTCATGGACTACCGCAGCCTGCGGGGCACCTGGGACAGAGTGGTGTCCGTGGGCATGTTTGAGCATGTGGGCAGGCGCAACTATCGGGAGTTTATGGACGTTGTCCGAAACTGCCTGAAACACGACGGCCTTTTTCTTTTGCACAGCATAGGCAGCAACGGGGCGCTCGGGGCGGGCGCGGGCGCGGATCCGTGGCTGACGCACTATATTTTTCCCAACGGCATTCTGCCTTCGCCTTCCACGCTGGTGGACGCGCTGGAGCGGGACTTCATTCTTGAGGACTGGCAGAATTTCGGCGTGGATTACGACAAGACGCTTATGGCCTGGTATGAGAACTTCGAGCGAGGATTCCGTTCGGGGGCGTTTTCCTGCACGGAGCGTCAGCGCCGCATGTATCATTATTATCTGCTGTCCTGCGCCGGAGCGTTCCGCGCACGAAGCATTCAGCTCTGGCAGCTGGTGCTGAGTCCTGAAGGACTGCCGGGAGGCTACTGCCGAAAGACGCAGGGCTGATCTGCCCGTCGTCTTTTGCCGGAGCCTGCTTCGTGCGCGGAAAAGCGCGGGCAGACGATGATCGGCGCGCGTTTTTGCGCGTCGAAGGCGGCAGGCTCGGAAACGGGAAGAGCGTCTTTTCGGCAACGAAGGGGCGCTCTCCTTTTTTCAGGGGCGCGGCGCAGAAAGCGGAAGGTCGAGCCGGGCGTGCGGCATTGTCGCCTGAGCGCAGCATGGCGCTCAGTGTGCGACGCGTCGGCGAAAGAGAGGGAGGGTCGGCGTCAGGCGGGGAGCCATTTCAGCCAGAGCTTGCGCGTGCGGGGGCCGTCGCCCTCGAAAAGCCAGACGGCCTGCCAGGTGCCGAGCAGAAGTTCGCCGTTTTCCACAATGATCGTGACGGAAGAGCCGAAAAGACTGGCCTTGATATGGGCGTCGGCATTGCCTTCGGCGTGACGGAACATGCCGTTTTCCGGCACGCGGTCGTGGAAGAAGCGGGTCATGTCGAGGGCCACGTCGGGATCAAAGCCCTCGTTGATGGTGACGCCGCAGGTCGTGTGCGGGCAGAACACCACGAGCGCGCCGTCCTGCCAGCGATTTCTGCGCACGACCTCGCGCACTTCTTCGGTGACGTTCTTCATTTCTTCCCGCAGGCGGGTGGAGAGGGATATGGTTTCCATGATCACGCCTTGCTTCGGCAGTCGGCGCAGATGCCGTAGAGCACCATATGATGCGAGGTGGGCACGAAGTCATGCACCCGGCACACTTTTTCCTGAAGATTTTCGATGGCGTCGTTGACGAACTCTATTTTTTTACCGCACTTTTCGCACACCAGATGATCATGGTGATGCATGCCCACAGGTTCATAGCGCACCATGCCCTCTTCAAAGTTGACGGCGGAAGCAAGACCGGCTTCGCAAAGCAGCTTGAGGGTACGGTACACCGTGACCTGACCGATGGTATTGTCCCGGGTGCGCACCAGGAGAAAGAGTTCTTCCATGGACACGTGATCGTTGGCCTGCAGAAAGGCCTCCAGTATCTTCAGGCGCTGCGGCGTGACGCGAAGGCCTTTTTGCTTGAGATAGTCGGAGAACTTGCGCTCCATTTCTGCAAGATGTTTTTCCATAGCGAATCCTTTGCGGGTATAGAGTCTCCCATAAATACTCGCTTAAACCGCTCCGGTCAATGGAACGGAACGACGTGGTTTTCGGCGGAAAAACGCAGGTCGGAGAAAGCCCCGGCCCGCGTTTCATGCGCTTCGGCTCGGCCAGGAAGAGAGAGGCGCTGGGCGCTAGCGCAGACCGCTTCTGGTGCTGTCGTCCAGAACGCGCAGCCAGACCGCCTCGGGAGCGAACATGACCGCTCCGTGAGCGTCGGTGAGCCACAGCGCGCCCCATTCGCCTCCGGGCGCGAAATTCAGCGTGCAGCCGTTGGCAAAGCGTAGACAGAGCTGTTCGCGTTCGCGGCCCTCGTTCCAGATGCGGGAGGAGGAAACGTCCGCGAGCCTCTGACCGATGACGGAAGAAAATACCGCGCTGAGATCGCGGGGATACACGGCGTCCGCTTCGAGCACTTCGTCGGGAAGCCTTCCGTCCATCATGCGCAGGCTGCCGCCGCCGTGAAAGCCGAGTTCCACGCGCACCATGCCGAAATCGAGGGCAAAGGGCTCGTCGCCGGACACATAGACTTCCCGCCAGCCCTGCACATGATCGTTGGGTTCGCCGATGGAGTAGAGGCGGTTCAATGAGCGCACGCGGCGCAGCGGCGCGCCGATGAGATGCGCGTTGATGAAGGCCTGACGAAGCTCTCCGCCGTCCTGCCCGGCCACGCGGCCGTCGGAAGTTTCGGGAGTCTGTTCGGTCTCTCCGCCTTCCTGTCTGACGGGCTCGCTCTCCCCGGCCTCGTCCGCGCGCTCTTTTTCGCGATCGGCAACGGGAGCGGATTCGCGCGCAAGGGGGGCTTCCGCCATGTCCGCCTCGTCTTCCGCGCCGCGGCCGGGCTCTTCGGCCGGTTCCTGATCTTCGCTGGGGCAGGCTTCGGGCGATTCCTGCCGGGAGACGGTGCGTCCGCCTTCGGGCGCGGGAGAGGCGTCGTCGGCCGGACGGGGCGCGGGCGGGGTCAGGCGGGGCGTGAAGGGGAGGCCGTGCTCCCGCAGGGACTGCTTCAGAAAAAGCTGCACGGCGGTGGACAGATCCAGGCCGAGTTCGCGGAAAAGAGCGTCGGCCCTGGCGGCAAGTTCAGGGTCAAGAACAATGGTTTCAGGCATGACGAGTCTCGTGGTTCAGGTTGACCCTCGGAGAGGGCCTGATCATTATTGTCCCGCCGGGCGCTGAAATCAAGCGCTTGCGGCCGATGCGGGCTTTTCGTATGCTTTACGGGTATGAGAGGGCCTTCAGGCCCAGGAGCCGGAGCGAACATGAAACTGGCGGTTGTGGGTTCCCGGAACTTTTCCGATTATGCATGGATGGAGCATTGTCTGCTCCGTCGTTTTTCCGTGGAAGAGATCGACGCCGTCATTTCCGGCGGGGCGAGGGGCGCGGACGCCCTTGCGGCGCGTTTTGCCGGAGCGCATGGTCTGCCGCTGCTCGTTGTTCCGGCGGACTGGAAGGCGCACGGCAAGAAGGCCGGACCTTTGCGCAATACGGACATCGTTGCCCGGGCCGACGCGCTGGTCGCTTTTTGGGACGGCGTGTCCCGCGGCACGCGCGACGCCATCGTCAAGGCGCGCCTGGCCGGAAAGCGCGTGGAAGTGTTTCCCTGCGCGCGGGCGGCCGGTTTCCTGATCGCAGACGAGGCGGATGCGTCCGCTCCGTCGAAAGAGGCGAAGGATCAGCGCTGAGCGTTCGCCAGAAGGTCGGGGCGGGCGGCATTTCGACGGGGCCTAATCCTCGGGGAATGCGGCTGAAAGAAGGCCTCCTTCCGCGTATTCCTGCACGGGAAGCTCTTCCGCCAGCACGTCGAAAAACGGATGCCGTTTCCAGTCGCGCCGATTGCCCACCACGTAGATGAGCGAGCGCGCCCGCGTGAGGGCCACGTTGAGCATGTTGGGCGTGCGCGAGGCCCACTGCCTGCTGCCCCATCCGGCCTGACCCGGCGCGGAGCCGAGCACGAGAAACACGATGTCCGCTTCCTTGCCCTGAAAGGTGTGAATGGTGCCGCAGCGCACGCGGTTTTCCGGAAAGCGCATGGCCCGCAGCAGCAACCGGCAGTGCCGCGCCACCTTGCGGAAGGGCGAAATGACGAACACCGAGGCTTCCTGCGGGCCGTTTGCCCCTTCAAGTTCCGGCCACTTCGCCTGGAGCCTCAGCAGGCAGTTTTTCAGACAGGCGAGCTCTTCCTGCACGAGCTGGGCGTCGGCCATGTGGCCGCTCACGTGAAACCAGCAGCTTGGGCCGAGCAGCGACCGGATTGTGGGAAACGAGGTCTGCGCCTGCACCATCTGCCCGTCGTAGGCGATGCGGTTGGAAACGCCGAACATGGGCTCCGCGCAGCGGTAATGGGCGCGCAGAGGAAAGCCCGTCCACACGCGGCGGCCCGCGGTTTCCATCCATGCGCCGAGCACGGAACTGCGGTCGGCCAGCGTCTGGGCGGACTGACTTTCCGGCGACCAGTGTTCAAGATGCAGTCCGCCTCTCTCCTGCCTGGCGCGCAGCGTGTTGAGCAGGCCTTCCGGCTGCGGAACCACGGGTTCTATCTGCTGCGGATCGCCGATGACGGCGGCCCGGGACGCTCGCCAGAGCGCGCCTGCCGCGCTCTGCGGCGTGGCCTGACCGGCTTCGTCGAGCAGCACCCAGTCGAGCGAGCCCTGCCCCATGCCGGAGAACACGCGTCCGAACGACGCCAGCGTGGACGACACCACGGGCACCATGAAGAACAGCGCGTTCCAGATGTCCGCGCTTTCCGCTTCCTCCACGGACGCGCCCCGCAGATAGCGCGTGATGATGCCGATGTTGGCGGAACATTCCCGCGCGCAGGATTTGATGGTCCATTCATGCAGGCGCAGAGCCTGAAGAAAGAGCAGAGAACGCAGGCGTTCGAGCTCTTCGTCGTTCCATACGCTTTTGAGCTGCCAGTCGGGCTGACGCCAGAATTCACGGCAGGGCGCGCGCAGCGCTTCGCCGCCGCTTCGATCCCTGCTCATTTCGTCCTGCGCCCTGCGGGCCAGTTCTTCCAGCGCCTCCAGCCGGTCGGCCAGTTCCAGCGCGGCCCTGTTGTCTTCTCCGGCCTCGGCCCGGAGCACGCGGCTTTTTTCCATGAGCGCCATGAACTGCCCGAGAAGCGAATGTTCCTCGGACCTGGGCTTGTCTTCCGGGCCCGACGCCTGTTTGACCTGCTGCGCCAGCTCTTGCCTGCGCCTTTTGAGCTCGGCGGCCGTGGCCAGAAAATCTTCCCTGGCCTGACGCCAGCGGCGCAGGGCGTCCTGCCTCGCGTCGTAGGAGCGGAAGGCGTCCAGCACCTGCTTCATGCCGGGCAGGGAAATCTGACGTTCCTGATCGCGGAAACCCCAGAAAAACGCGCGGGCGAACTGCTCGCAGTTCCAGGCGGAACCGAGCACCGCGGAAAGCAGGCCCCAGGCGGGGCGCGGCGGCTCTTCGCTGTCGGCGGGCGTGAAGGCGGCGTTCACCGCGCTGGCCACTTCGGGAAAATAGTCCGCGTCGGGAAAGGCGCGACGGCACACGGCGTCTTCCGAGGGCAGAAAGCGCGTGATGTTTTCCACGGCGGCGTTGTTGCTGCTCGTAACCACCATGCAGGTGCCGCGCATGATGTCGCGCCGCAGCGGATAAAAATCTCCCGAAGATGCGGCAAAGGCCTCGAAGGGGTTCTTGAGCGCGGCAAGTCTGCGGGCGCGTCGGACCACGAGCTCGGCGGCCACGTCGCAGAGCAGTCTGGTCTTGCCCGTGCCCGGAGGCCCGTTCACCGCCGTCAGATTGCCGTGCAGAATTTCCGTGACCGCCCCGAGCTGCGCGGGAAGCAGATGCTGGGAAGGCGGAAACGGCCAGCGTCCGTCGGGCAGGCGTTCGAGAGAGAGCGCCTTTTCGCGCGCAAGACGGCTTTCCTCGCCGGGAGCCAGCACGTCGCAGCGCTTGCGGGCGTTCTTTTCGCCTTCCAGATAGCGGGCGAACACGCCCGTGAATCCGCGCCTCGCGAGCGCCAGCAGATGATCGAGATCGGAAAGATAAAAGGAGTTGAGCAGATCGTTCTGCACGTCGTCGATGCGCCGCCCCTTGGGATCCGGCCGGAAATACACGGAGCGCACCACGATGCGCGCCTCTTCGCCTTCCATGTCCGTCATGCGGAAAAGACGCTCGATTTCCTCCTGAATCCACGGCCAGCGGAAGGGCTCGGCGCGCGAGCTTTGACGCCGGTCGAAATCGGACTGCATGCTCAGCATGTCGGCGGGAAGCTGATCGAGACTCTTGTCCGCCAGACAGCGCGCAAGGCCGGGCACGAACGAGGCCGGCACGTAGCTTTCCGGCACGGGCTCTCCCGTCATGTCCAGCACCACGGCGGCCAGGCATCCTTCGCCGAGGCCGGGCTCTTCCGGGCGTTCGGGACGGTTTCCCGTCTTTTCCAGAATGATGTCGGAAATGTGCTGGCGGGCGAGCACGCCGAGATAGACGATGTGCCATGCCGCGACAAAGCCCGACGGCAGCGGATGAAACCACGGGAGCGCGCCGTCGTCCGTTCCGGGAGCGGCGGGGGCCTGGCCCCTGCCTGAGGCGTTCGGCGAGGAAAGCGCCGCAGACACCGTTTCCCAGCGCCTTGCGCCGGTCACGGGCGGACGCGAGGAACGCGGCACTTCGGGAATGATGAACACTTCCGTGTCGCGCCAGAAACGCAGAATCGCTTCGTTCCTTCGGCGCAGCGCGTCCTCTTCGGCCTTCCTTTTGGCGTCCGCGGCAAGTTCGGCCGCGCGTTCCGCCTTTTCAAGAGAGGCGTCTTTCGGGGCGCTGTCTTTGTTCAGCATGGCAAGCGCCTGGGACACGAGATCCGAGTCCTTCGAGGCGGCCGGGGCGCTTTCTGCACCGCGCTGAGCTGATGCGCCGCGCCTTGCCTGCGACGTCTTCGGTGCGGCGGCGCTGCGGGCAGCGGGGCGCGTTTTTGCCGCGGGCGCTGTCTCCGGAACTTTTGTTGCAGCCGCAGGAGATGCCGGAGCTTTGGGCGCAGCCGTGGGTTCCGGGCATTCGCCGGTGTCGGCCAGCGCCAGAAACGACGCCGCCATCTTGCGCACGCCGTGCCTTTTGAACTGCACCATGACCTTGCCTTCGATGACGGCCAGCACTTCTCCCGGGCCCCACTGCGGCATGGACGGATTGATGACGATGTCTCCCGTGCGAAATTCCATGCGCTAACCTCTCTCCAGAGCCTTCTTGGTCTTTTTGGTGGGAATCGCGGCAAGCGGATCTTCCGGCCAGGGATGCTTCGGGTAGCGGCCCCGCATTTCCGCGCGCACGGCGGCGTAGGCTCCGCGCCAGAATCCGGACAGATCGCGCGTGACCTGAAGCGGGCGTCCCGCGGGAGAAAGCAGATGCACGGTGAGGGGGCATCGGCCGCCGCACACGGCGGGCGTGTCCTGCTGCCCGAACATTTCCTGCAGCTTTACGGCCAGCACGGGGCCGCCTTCGGGAAGATAGTCGATGCGCACCAGAGAGCCGGACGGCACGCGAAGGTGTTCCGGCGCTTCGCGGTCGAGACGCCTCGCCTCGGCAAAGGGCAGCAGCGCATGCAGGGCTCCGGTCAGATCAATGGAGGAAAACTGCGCGCGCCTCGTGACGCCGGAAAGCCACGGACTCAGCCAGTTGTCGAGCGGCGACGACTTGAGCCCGGCCATGAGCGCCTCGTCGCTCACGTCGGGCCATGCTTCGCCGTCCATGCGGCGCATGAGAAGCACGCGTGCCTGCCATTCGCGCAGTTCCTTCGTCCACGGAAGGCATGCCGGGCCGAGATCCGCCACGGCCTGCGTCACGGCGGAAAGGACCTTGTCCGCGGGCAGATCGCGGCCCCGCAAAGGCTCGTCGCTCAGCACAAGGCTGCCCAGCAGCGTTCTGCGCCGCGCAAGCACGGTCTCGGTTCGGTCGTCCCAGCGCACGACGTCCTCTTCCCGGAGAAGGTCGCCGTGCAGCTCTTCCAGCGTGCTCTTGTCCAGAGGCGCCGCCAGATGAATGCGCCCCGTGCCCTGCGCGCCGCCGTCCATGGCGGCCACGGCCAGAAAAGGCGCGTCGGCAAGGGCGTCTTCCGGGGGAAGCTCCGCGCCGCGGCCGGAGGCCAGTCGGAACTTGCCGCGTTCCCGGCGCTGGGCCATGCGCTCCGGCCAGGCCAGAGAAAGCATGGCTCCCGCGCTCTCTTCGTCGCGGAACACGTCGTTTATGGGAAACGCGCCCTTTCCGCCGGAGAGCGAATAAATCTGCTCGGCGGCGCGGCGCAGGCGGGTGGAGCGGCGAAGTTCGGCAAGGCGGGGGCGCACGTCGCAGCCGGAACCGGAGGAGCGCTCTTCCACAAGCGCGGCAAGGGCGGCGGCAAGCGGCAGATGCTCTCCCGCAAGCAGGGCCATGTGCGCAAGGCGCGGATGCATGGGCATGCGCGCGAGCGCCTCGCCGTGCGAAGTGAGCGCAGATCGTCCGTTGCTTTCCCGGACGGCTCCCAGAAGTTCCAGCGTCTGCCTGGCCTGCGCAAGCGAGGCTTCCGGCGCGGGGGTGAGAAGCGGAAGTTCCTGCGGCAGCGAACCCCAGGCCAGCACGTCGAGCAGAAAGGGCGCAAGATCGGCGTCCAGAATTTCCGGGCGGCGCGAGGGCAGAAGCACGTCGCCTTCATGCCAGAGGCGCACGCAGATGCCGGGTTCCACACGGCCTGCGCGGCCTGCGCGCTGATCGGCGGCGTCCTGCGTCACGCGAACGGTGACGAGAGCGCTCATGCCCGTGGCCGGAGAAAAGCGCGCCGTGCGGGAGAGACCGCAGTCCACCACCACGCGCACGCCTTCGATGGTGAGGCTGGTTTCCGCAATGGAGGTGGCAAGCACCACCTTGCGCTTGCCGGGCGCGGCGGGCGCTATGGCGGCGTCCTGTTCGGCGGCGGAAAGATCGCCGTAGAGCGGATGCAGGGAAACGTTGTCGGGCAGATTGGCGAGCATGTCCGCCACGCGGCGAATCTCTCCCTGACCGGGCAGAAACACGAGCATGGAGCCTTGCTCTTCGGCGAGCATCCGTTTCACCGAGGAGGCCGTGTGGGCAAGCAGCGCCTCGCGGCCGGAAAACGTGCCGAAGGAGCCGGAGCCCGCAGGGCAGGGGGAATAGCGGATGTCCACGGGCCACATTCTGCCTTCGGCGCGGATCACGGGGCAGGGGGCAAGCAGCGACGAGAGCTCTTCCGCGTCCAGCGTGGCCGACATGACGAGAATCTTGAGATCGGGGCGCAGCGCTTCCTGCGCTTCGAGGCAGAGGGCGAGGGCCGTGTCCGCCTGCAGGGAGCGTTCATGAAATTCGTCGAAAATGACGCAGGAGACGCCGGAGAGCTCGGGATCGGACACGAGACGGCGGGTCAGTATGCCTTCGGTGATGATTTCCACGCGCGTTTCGCGGCTCACGCGGCTTTCCAGGCGGACGCGGTAGCCGACGCGCCGCCCCGCAGATTCCCCGAGAGAGGCGGCCATGTAGCGGGCGGCGGAACGCGCGGCCAGCCGACGGGGCTCCAGCATGAGAATGGAGCCCTGCATGTGCTCCATGAGCATGAGGGGTACGCGCGTGGTCTTGCCCGAGCCGGGAGGCGCGACGAGCAGGGCGCGGTTGTGGGTGCGGAGGGCGTCAAGAAGGGCGGGAAAGGAGGATTCGACAGGCATGTTCATGCGGGAAATGTAGCGGGAAGCGGAGAAAAAGAAAAGGCGCACCCCGAAGGGCGCGCCTTTTTATGCGGCAGAAAGGCCGGGGCTACTTGGACGCGGCGGCGTGCTTCTTGCCGGTGAGCACGGGCAGAGCCTCGCGCACGAGGAAGATGGCAAGAATGAACAGAATGGCCGCAAGACCGGCCTGCAGGTAGGCGGCGAAGAGGTCGCCCTGGCCGGACGCGATGACGAGGATCTTATCCTTGAAGGTAAGGGCGAGGGAGGTCAGGGTCACAAGAATCATGAACACCATGGGGAAGATGAACATCTTGTGATTGCGGGCGGCGTTCTTGAGCCACGCGGCCACGGCCAGCAGGGCCAGACCGGCGAGCAGCTGGTTGGACGCGCCGAAGAGCGGCCACACCTTGGACCATCCGCCCATGCCGAAGGCGATGCCCACGATGACGGTGAACCCGGTGGAGAGGTACTTGTTGCACAGAAGCTTGCGGATGCCGGTGACGGTTTCAGGCGTTTCGCCGGGGTTCAGCCAGAATTCGGTGAACATGTAGCGGGCGAGTCTGGTGCCGGTGTCGAGGGAGGTCAGGCAGAAGGCGGACACCGAAAGGATGAGCAGACCGTAGGCGGTCTTCTGCGCTTCGGGGCTGGAGAAGCCGACCACGGCGAGCATTTCGGAAATGCCGCGGGCGAACACGGCGGTAGGCGGCATCTTGAAGGCGTCCGCGCCGGCCTTGGAGTAGATGTAGCCGATGGTGATGAGGGACACGATGGCGAGGGCGCATTCCACGAGCATGGCGCCGTAGCCGATGATCTTGGCGTTCTTTTCGCTGTTGAGCTGCTTGGAGGTCGTGCCCGAGGAGATCAGGGAGTGGAAGCCGGAAATGGCGCCGCAGGCGATGGTGACGAAGAGCACGGGGAAGAGGTACTGACCGTTCACTTCAAAGCCGACGAAGGCGGGCAGATCGAGGGTCGGATTGGCGGCGAACACGCCGATCACGGCCGCGATCATCATGGCGTAGAGCAGAAACGAGCTCAGGTAGTCGCGGGGCTGAAGCAGAATCCACACGGGGGTGACGGAGGCCACGAGAATGTACACGCCGATGATGTACATCCAGGTGTCGCCGGGAAGGTAGATGGGGCACTTGAGTCCGATGACGATGCAGGCGATGAGCACGATGATGCCGACCACGGTGCAGAAGCCGAGCGACATGTTCTTGCGATACACGCAGAAGCCGAACACCACGGCCATGAGAATGAACAGCAGGGAGATGGTGGCGGTGGAGCCGTTGGCCTCGATGTGGGAGCCGTCGGGAGCGAAGCCGTTGAAGGTGCTGGCCACGATGGAGGCGAAGGCGGCGATGACGAGCAGCAGCGCAAGGTAGGCGAACACGATGAACAGACGCTTGGCGCGCACGCCGATGTTCTGCGAAATGACTTCGCCTATGGATTCGCCCTTGTGGCGGATGGAGGCGAAGAGCGCGCCGTAGTCATGCACGGCGCCGAAGAAGATGCCGCCTATGATGATCCACAGCAGGCAGGGGAGCCATCCGAAGAAGGCGGCCTGAATGGGGCCGTTGATGGGGCCCGCGCCGGCGATGGACGAAAAATGATGACCGAAGAGCACGGGAGTCTTGGCGGGAACGTAGTCCACGCCGTCCTGCATGGTGATGGCGGGAGTAGGTCTGTTTTCATCCACGCCCCACTGTTTGGACAGCCATGAGCCGTAGAAGACGTAGCCTGCGATGAGGCAGGCGAATCCGCCGATGAGAATGACAACGGAACTCAATTTAAATCCTCCTCAATTGAGTTAGCACTTTCCCAGATTTCCGCGTAGGAACTGCGCGAGTTCCCTTCCTGCCCGGTTGACGGCGACCTCGCCCGTGGAAAGATTCAGCGCTGCGGCGCGAAAATCCATCCAGCCGTGCAGGGAGAACAGAAAGTCCTTGTGATGGCGGGTGCCGCGTACGGCTCCGGCCGCCTGTTCCGTGACGCTGTCGCAGATGAACAGGGCCGTGATGAAGGACGATCGATGTTCGATGTGCGGACGTATTTTTGCCATGCCAAGCTCAAGAGCCTTCCCCCGGCATGACTCGTAAAGATCCGCACTCAGTTCGGGAACGGAGAACACATACACGAATTCGTTGATTTCTGCGCGCCAGAGCCTGACCTTGCGGGACAGCACGAAGCACTCGTCGGTGGAGTGAAAGGCGTAGCAGGCGGCAAGCAGCGGCGCGCCTGAGTCAACGGGCTCTTCGTCGAAATAGACGGAGTAGGCGTCGCTCAGTTTGGCGAGCATGCGTGTTCTGCTGACGGGCATTTCTTTTCTCCTGACTTGCGGCTCCCGGAAGGACGACGCGTGTGGGCCGAAACGGTTCTGGAGCGGCGCGGGGCCCGAATTGTTCAGGCATGTCCGCGCCGGTTCGGCGCGCCGTACCCCGTGGGAACAAAGGGGGTACAGGCAACTTACAATATCATGGAAAAATATTGGCGCACAAGGAAAAATAAGGTTGTGAAAAAATAAATTAGTTGTGATGCGATGGTATTTTTTTGTCTTTACGTTCTGAAAATTTTCCGTTGAAGAGCGGTCCGGACAAAGAATGACAAGGGATGCAGAGACTTTTTCTCCGCATGGCGGATGCAACGTCACTGTATGTGTCAATAATAGAGAGCCCGGCATGCGGATGCTGTGTGATATGACATGTTCATAAAAGATATGATGACATGACGAATGCTTCTCCGGAAAAACGCGTTTCTGGCGTGCGCCTTGCATGCGGCGTCGAGCCCCGGGAAAAGGGGGTTGAGACGACTTTTTTCGGACGGCAAAATTTTTTGCGGCGCTTTGTCGGCGAAGCTGTCTCGCGCTGCGACGCGAGGCGGGGGGCGAGGCGTTGTTCTGTCCGGCGACGCTCCGGCGCGGCGCTCTTTAGAAGCGTTTTGCCTGAATGCTGCATGCCGGCGAAACGAGAATTGCAGAGGGGAAGCTTAAAGTTTCGCCCCGGCGCTCCGGCGATGACCGCAGGCGGACGCTGAAGCCTCCGTCGGTCGCTGCTTAGCCCCGGCGTTCGGGCATGAAAAAAGACGCGACCGGAGCCGCGTCTTTCTTGCTATGGGAGGAAAATCGATCAGGCCCTGGCCAGACCGTTCAGGAAGTTCTGCGCTTCTTCCTGCATCTTCTGGAAGTGTTCTTCGCCCTTGAAGTCTTCCATGTACAGCTTGTAGATGGGTTCGGTGCCGGAAGGACGCACGGCGAACCAGCCGTCGTCGGTGACCACCTTCAGGCCGCCGAAGGGCGCGTTGTTGCCCGGAGCCTTGGTGAGCACGGCCTTGACCGGCGAGCCGGCCAGGGTGGTCATGGTCACGTCGTCGGGAGAGATGGTCTTGAAGGCGGCCTTCATTTCCGGCGTCATGGGCGAGTCGATGCGGCGATACACGGGCGCGCCGAACTTTTCTTCGAGTTCATGATAGAGCACGGAGGGATTCTTTCCGGTCTTGGCGGTGATTTCCGCGGCCAGCAGGCAGAGAATGAGGCCGTCCTTGTCGGTGCTCCAGGGCAGGCGGTCGGCGCGCAGGAAGGAGGCTCCGGCGCTCTCTTCGCAGCCGAGGCAGCAGGTGCCGGAATGCAGGCCGGGCACGAACCACTTGAAGCCCACGGGCACTTCCATGACCTTGCGGCCGTGGGCTTCGGCCACGCGGTTGAGCATGGAGCTCGTGACCACGGTCTTGCCTATCATGGCGTCGGGACGCCAGTTTTTGCGGAAGCCGTCCTTGCTGTCGCGGATGAGGAAGTCCACCACCACGGAGAGGTAGTGGTTGGGATTCATGAGGCCTTCGGGCGTGACGATGCCGTGTCGGTCGGAGTCGGGATCGCAGGCAAAGGCGATGTCGAAACGATCCTTGAGCTTCAAAAGTTCGGCCATGGCGTAGGGGGAAGAGCAGTCCATGCGGATTTTGCCGTCGTGGTCGAGGGGCATGAAGCGGAAGGTGGGATCGTACTGATTGTTGGTGTTTTCGATGTTCAGTCCGTACTTTTCGGCGATGGGGGCCCAGTAGGCGAGGCTTGCGCCGCCCAGGGGGTTCACGCCCAGCTTGAGGCCGGAGGCGGCGATGGCGGGAAAGTCGATGACGTTGCAAAGATCGTTCACATAGCAGGAAACGTAGTCGTGATCCTGCACGAGGCCGGAACGCAGCGCCTTGTAGAGGCTGATGCGCCTGACGTCCTTGTTGCCGTCTTCAAGGAGCTGATTGGCGCGGTCCTGAATGCGGGCGGTGAGGGTGGTGTCGGCCGGGCCGCCGTGCGGGGGATTGTACTTGAAGCCGCCGTCCTGAGGCGGATTGTGGGAAGGCGTGATGACGATGCCGTCCGCCGTGGCGGTGGACTGCCGGTTCCAGCTGAGGATGGCGTGGGAGATGGCGGGAGTGGGGGTGTAGCCGTGGCCGGTCTGGACCATGGTGACCACGCCGTTGGCGGCGAGCACTTCCAGAGCGGTGCGCCAGGCGGGTTCGGAAAGGGCGTGAGGATCTTTGCCGAGGAAGAGCGGACCGGTGACGCCTTCGGCCTTGCGCACGTCGCACACGGCCTGCGTGACCGCAAGAATGTGGGCTTCGTTGAAGCTGGTGCGCAGGGAGGAGCCGCGATGTCCGGACGTGCCGAAGCTTACGGCCTGTTCGGGAATGTCGGCGGAAGGTTCATAGGTGTAGTAGGAGGAAATGAGAGCGGGAATGTCGGTGAGCTGGTCGGGGCGGGGCAGTTTGCCCGCCTGAGGATCAAGGGCCATGGCGAGTCTCCGGAAAATGGCAGAGGTGACAGAATGCTTTGCCGTCAGACTACACGGAAAGGCGGAGCTTGTTAATATGGGAGAGAGGCGTTGCGGGGCATTGCGCGCAAGATTTTTCCGCCCGCAGGGGGAGGCTTTTGCTGGTCTGCCGGATGCGCGCGGAAGCTCGACCTTCGCGATGCTTTCCGGGTCTGCGGCGGTCGCGCGGAAGGCTCCCGCACAGGACGCGCGAAAGAGGCCCGAAAATCCGGAGGCGTCGGAGAACTTGTCGGACCATGACCGGACGACGTGAGATGGCGGGGCAACGCTGCGTTCCGGGGCAGGAACGGCGGGCTTTTGGCGGGCGCTACGTTCGCGGATGCTCCAGCCCCCAGATGCGGATGAGCTTTTCCCGTTCTCCGGCGTCGGGCAGCAGCGTGCGGAGCAGTGCATGAAAGGCGGGGCCGTGATTCATGGCCCTCAGGTGGCACAGTTCGTGACAGATCACGTAGTCGATGAGCGGCAGGGGCATTTCCACAAGCTGGGCGGCAAGGGTGATGTCGCCCCGGACCGAGCAGCTTCCCCAGCGGCGTTTGAGGCTGCGCACGGTGAGCGAATGCGCGGCGGCGCTGTCGCCGAGCGTCTTGCGGACGTGCTCATCCAGGCGGGTCAGGCGTCGGCCCAGCATCAGGCCTGCCGCCTCGAGCCTCCAGCGCAGAAAGGCCCTTTCCACGGCGCGGTCTCTGGCCTCGTCGTCGAGGCCGGGGTGCAGACAGGGCAGTTCCAGCGTATTTCCTAGAAAATGTGCGCGGGCGTTTCGCCGGGCGGGAACCGGGCGCAGGGTGAACGCTCTGCCGAGGTAGAGCGCCGTGGAGCCTTCACGCGCGGGAGCCGGCACGCCTCGATGCTCGGCAAAAAACGCGCGCTTTTCCCGCACCCAGTCCAGACGGGAGCGCACGAAGGCGAGCACGTTTTCCCAGGGGATCGACGCCGGAGCCTTGACGCGCACCGAACCGTCGGCGCGAACCGTCATGCGCAGGGTGCGGCAGCCGTCGCGCTGAAAGAGAAAGGAAAGGTCGGCGTCGGGCAGGGTGACGTTTTGCTCTTCGAGAATGCGCCTGGCGTTTTTTTGTCTGGAGGAACGTTTTTTGCGGAAGGGCGTCAGCATAGCCACTTCCTGCTGGAGGGCAGAAGCAGGCAGGCGCAGCTTGCGACCATGAGCGCAAGAAGCAGGGCCATGACCGCAAGTTCCGCCGCTCCGGCTCCGGGCACGGCCTGCGCCATGTCCAGCACAAAAATCAGGCAGCAGCCTCCCCACGCCGGGGCAAAGCCCGCGTTGCCGCACACGGCGAGCACATGGCGCAGGGCAAAGAAGCGCCATGCCGCGGCGATCATGTTCTGCCTGCCGGCATGGACGATGGAAAGAGCGCCGGGGAGAACGAAGGCATGGACAATCAGCACAAGGAGAAATATCAGCGAGAGCGCGCCGAACGCCTGCATGGCGCGGGGCCTGGGGTCGGACGGGCCCGGACGGGGAAGCAGAACGACGGCTATTTTGTAGGAAACGTAGAGCAGCGGACAGGAGATGAGCGGAGCCAGAAATGCCGCCGCCATGGGCAGCATGAGTTCCGGCACCCGGAACCACTGGAAGATCGGCCTTGCGCCGATGAAGAAGATCACGGCGAACAGGGACAGGGAGAACAGCATGGCGCGGGCCGTTTCGCGCACGACGTCGCGCAGGGGGCGCGTGTGATCCGGCCAGCCGTGCAGCGCGGGCGGCAGAATCAGCGAGAGGGCGATGATGAGCGCAAAGGCCGTCCAGCCGGGCTGCGGAGCAAGACAGTCGTCCAGCGAGAGAAAATCGGCGCAGATGAGAACCAGCCATCCCGCAGAGGGGATGGCTGCCAGAGTGAGCATGAAAAGGGCGAAGAAACGGAGAATCATTCTTCGGCGGCGAGTCGCTTGAGCAGATCCTCCATGCCGACCACGCCCACGAGACGTCCGTTTTCCTGAACCGGCAGGGTGTAGTAGCGCTGTTCCACCATGAGCGTGGCGATTTCGTCCACCGTGGTTGCCGGCGTGATGGCGTGCGGATCGGAGCTCATGACCTCGCCCACCGTGCTTGCGGCCATGCGGCGCAGCTCACGGGAGAATTTGCCCGGCATCTGCATGGGAATGGCGCCGCCGAGCAGCAGAAAGTATCCCGGCGTTTCGAGCTTCTTGTCCAGAGAAATGAGGTCGGACTGCGTGAGTATGCCGATGAGCCGGTCGTCCTCCACCACGGGAAGTCCGTTGAAATGCCCGTCGAGCAGAAGCCGGGCCGCGTCGCGCAGGGTGGTGTCGCGAGTGACGGTAACGGGGTTCTTTGTCATGATGTCGGCGGCAGTCTTCATAAGTTTCCTCCAGCAAGGTTCTTTTTCTGTATAACGCTCCTTGCGTTGTATCCATTAAAAGAACAAGGGAGAAAACTGTCAAGGCCTCCGCCGACAGCGAGACGTTCTCAGTCGGGCATCACCGCGTTGACGCAGGAGAGCGCGTTCAGCGTGCGGGGAAAGCCCATGAGCGGCAGACACACTTCCAGAGCGTCGATGAGTTCCTGCTTGGCGTTGCCTGCGTTCGCGTTGCCCTGCACGTGACTTTTGACCTGCGATTCGCATCCGCCGAGGGCGCTGATGATGGAGAAGGTCAGCAGTTCGCGGGTTTTCAGATCGAGTCCGTTGCGCGTGTAGATGTCGCCGAAGCAGAAGGCGGAAAGATGATCCACCATGATGGCCTTCTGGCCTTCGGGCGCGGAGGCGTGCATGGCGTCGATGACGTCGCCGAAAATGCCCTTCTGCACGGCAAGTCCCTTTTCAAAGCGGTTTTCATCCGTGACCGTGGCCTGATTTTCCAGCGGCAGGGCGATGCCGCGCGCGGAAAACGCCGCATCGACTTCCCGCAGGGCGTCTTCCGTGGCGGGAAATCCGGCATAGGGCGCGCACTGATACACGGCTTCGCGGATCTGCACAGGGGAAACGCCGTCCGCAAGCGCGGCTTCCGTTTTTTCTCTGATGTTGCTGACGGCCCGCAGCGCCGTGAGGGCGGAGAGCGTCACAAGATGCTTCTTGATTGTGGAAAGCGCGCCCTGACGGGAAAAGGCGTCGCGTTCGAGACGGGCGCGCATGGCGGCGACGTCGGGATTGTTGCGGGCAAGATCGGCTCTGGATTCGGAAACGGCGGCGCAGGCGTCGCGCACTTTGCATTCGTTCATGATTCCCCTCCGGAATTGATGGTGTTGCGTGGACGGAGCTTGAAAGGCTGCCGCAAAAATGGTGGATGGCTGCCGCAAAAGGCGGCGCAGTCTTGAGCTCTCCGACGCACGGAAGCAGCATAGTTTCGCCGAGCGCCGGAAGCCAGTGCCGTTTCTCTCTAATTCTTGCCTGAATCTGCCGATTGCGGTGGAAGCGGAGAAGCGCGCCGAAGGGGAGGGAGCGTTCGGCGCGAAGGGGGAGAGGCGCGGAAAAATACGGGGACAAGCGCGTTTTTCTCGCCGCTGCGGGCGCAGAAAGCCGGGAAAAACAGGCGCGGAAAAAGACGGAAAATACGGCGGAATGTTCGGAAAACGTGAGGAAAACGCGCCGGACGCAAAGAAAAATCAAATTTATTTTTATTTGTAATATAATGAAATTAAAAGATATTTATTTACAGATCAAGAAAAAGTCAAAAAAAAATCGTTTCTGCCCCTTTTCAACTGCGAAAGCGGGCTTATTTATGGTTCGTCGCCGGGAGCGCAATTCTCCTGCGACAATGCGATCAGCGCTTCTATCCTGTCCTTTTTCCGGCGCATGCCGGGAGCGCTGAAACGCCATCAGTGACAACAAAATTTTTTGGGAGGATATGGGTAATGAAACCCCTGAATGACCGTGTGCTCGTGAAACGCCTTGAATCCGAAGAAAAGACCGCTGGTGGTCTGTTCATCCCCGATGCCGCCAAGGAAAAGCCTTCCAAGGGCGAAGTCATTGCCTGCGGCCCCGGCAAGCTGAACGACAAGGGCGAACGCGTCGCCATGGAAGTGAAGCCCGGTGACATCGTGCTGTTCGCCAAGTACGCCGGCACTGAAATCAAGGTCAACGGCGCCGATCACATCATCATGCGCGAAGAAGATATCCTCGCCATTCTCGACTAACTTCGTACAACTTCCTATTTTTCCGGAGAACATATCATGTCTGCTAAAGAGATTCTTTTCGATGCCAAGGCCCGCGAACGTCTGGCCCTTGGCGTGGACAAGCTTGCCAATGCTGTGAAGGTCACCCTCGGCCCCAAGGGCCGCAACGTTCTCATTGAAAAGGCCTACGGCGCTCCCGTCATCACCAAGGACGGCGTGACCGTGGCCAAGGAAATTGAACTGGAAGACAAGTTCGAGAACATGGGCGCTCAGCTCGTTCGCGAAGTGGCCTCCAAGACCAACGACGCCGCCGGCGACGGCACCACCACCGCCACCGTTCTGGCTCAGGCCATTTATCATGAAGGCGTGAAGCTCGTGGCCGCCGGCCGCAACCCCATGCCCATCAAGCGCGGCATCGACAAGGCCGTGGCCGCCATCACCGCTGAGCTCGGCAACATCGCCAAGCCCACCCGCGATCAGAAGGAAATCGCCCAGGTCGGCACCATTTCCGCCAACTCCGATCCCACCATCGGCAACATCATTGCCGAAGCCATGAGCAAGGTGGGCAAGGAAGGCGTCATCACCGTTGAAGAAGCCAAGGGCCTCGAAACCACTCTGGAAACCGTGGAAGGCATGCAGTTCGACCGCGGCTACCTGTCCCCCTATTTCGTGACCGACGCCGAAAAGCTGGTGTGCGATCTTGAGAACCCCTTCATCCTGCTTCAGGAAAAGAAGATCACCGGCATGAAGGAAATGCTGCCTGTCCTCGAACAGGTGGCCAAGATGAACCGTCCTCTGCTCATCATTGCTGAAGACGTGGAAGGCGAAGCCCTCGCCACCCTCGTGGTGAACAAGCTGCGCGGCACCCTGCAGGTGGCCGCCGTCAAGGCTCCCGGCTTCGGCGATCGCCGCAAGGCCATGCTCCAGGATATCGCCATTCTCACCGGCGGCACCGTTGCCTCCGAAGAAATGGGCGTCAAGCTCGAAAACTTCACCCTTGCCAACCTCGGTACCGCCAAGCGCGTCCACATCGACAAGGACAACACCACCATCGTTGACGGCGCCGGTCAGTCCGCCGACATCAAGGCCCGTGTTGCTCAGATCCGCGCCCAGATCTCCGAAGCTACTTCCGATTACGATCGCGAAAAGCTGCAGGAACGTCTGGCCAAGCTGGTCGGCGGCGTGGCTGTGATCAAGGTCGGTGCCGCTACCGAAACCGAAATGAAGGAAAAGAAGGACCGCGTTGAGGACGCCCTGAACGCTACCCGCGCCGCTGTTGCCGAAGGCATCGTGCCTGGCGGCGGCACTGCCTACATCCGCTGCCTGCCCGCTCTGGACGACATCGAAGCCACCGAAGAGGAGATGGCCGGTGTGAACATCGTTCGCCGCGCTGTGGAAGAACCTCTGCGCCAGATTGCCGCCAACGCCGGCTTTGAAGGCTCCGTGGTTGTGGAAAAGGTTCGCGAAGGCAAGGACGGCTTCGGCTTCAACGCCGCTACCGGCGAATACGAAGACCTCATGGCTGCCGGTATCATTGATCCTAAGCAGGTTTCCCGCTTCGCTCTGCAGCATGCCTCTTCCGTGGCCGCTCTCCTGCTGACCACCGAATGCGCCATTGCTGAACTGCCCAAGCCTGAGCCTGCGGCTCCTGCTGCGCCCGGCATGGGCGGCGGCATGGGCGGCATGTACTAAAAACGCTCCGACGGGCTTTTGCCCGTCGCGCCTGATAGAAAAGGGGAACCGCGTAGGCGGCTCCCCTTTTTCGTATCCGCGACTTTTCGCCGTGCTGCGGCGCGGGGAGTGCCCGCCATCAGCAAAGGCGCGATGCGCCAGCGTCGGCCGGATGTCGCGTGGAGGCCATCAGGGATTTCACACTGGTCAGGGCGTAAAAGCGGACGCTGCGGCGCGGGGATTGCCCTGCGCCGGAAACGGACATACATTTAAATATACGGGAAAGAACCTGAGCCTATGCCGGGAGAGATGATGATGACGGAACATGATGAAGAGCGAAATGAAGAGCGAAAAGTGGTGGAGCCGGAACTGGTGACAGACGAGAAGTACAGCCGGGCCTATTCCGAGGAAGCGTTTCACACGAAGCTGCTGCGTTTTGCCGGAACCATAGGCAAGGAAGGGCTGCGCTCGGCGCTCATTCTTTACTACACGCTGCAGCGCAAGGATCTGCCTGGAAAGACGCGGGCCATCATTCTCGGCGCGCTGGGCTATCTGATTCTTCCTGCGGACATCGTGCCCGATCTGATTCCGGTGTTCGGCTTTACCGACGACATCGGCATTCTTGCGGCGGCGCTTGCGGCCGTGGCCATGTATGTGGACGATGCGTCGAAAGCCAAGGCCGACGCGGCACTGGCGCGCTGGCTGGGCGCGGCGGACAAGATGCTTAAAAAAGGATAGGGCCCGGCAGAAACGCGGCGTCGCGCGTTTTTTTGAGAACGACGCCAGTCCGGGCCTGAGCGCTTGAGCAGATCGGGAGATTGATCAGGCGGGAGTCACGAGCACGGGCCTGTGCCGCTCGGAGCAGGGCGGAACGGGCGGCGAATAATCATCGCCTGAACTGGGGGCGGCGTGCGGTTCTCGCTGCCGTTTTCCGGCAAAAAGAGAAGCGTTGCTCAGGAGAGGGGGCCGTGACGCGCGCGGCGGGCCTGCCGACGATTCTCCCTGCGCGCGGGGCATGCGCCGTCGTCGAAAGTGTGACGCACAGGCTGGATCAGGTTTCTCCCCGAGCGCAGGGCATGTGTGCTTCGGCCTCCTTCGCAGTCGCCGCCCCGGTTGCCCCCGCGGCCCCGGAGACTCCTTGACTGACGAGATTCCCCCGCATTCCCCGGAACATCTTTGATGGGCGAGGCTCGCTCCGCGCAGATCATGCGCAGGACGATTCTTGAACTCTGCCGGGACGGTGCGCGGCGGCAAGGCCGGAGCGCCGGAACAAAAAATTTCCCGGAGGCGGGGAAATGACTTGCCATTTGCAGAAAAACGGGATATGAACGTCCTTCGTATGTCCGAACAGGACATCTATGCACTTGCCTGTAATGGAAAAGTCGTCCTTCTTTTGAAGGATGCACCTGCACCGACTGACGGGAACAGGTCGTCATGCCTGCCAGCATCATTCAGGGAGTGTGCGCCGCATTGTCGGCTTCCGGTTCGCCGGTTTACCTGTAGTATGGGAAGCAGGCTTCATTTCTGACCCGTTTTTCGGAGGTTTTAATGTACGCTATTGTTGAAGTGCTCGGCAAGCAGTACCGCGTTCAGGAAGGCAACAAGGTTGTTGTCGACCGCATGGACGCTGAAAAGGACAGCGAAGTGTCCCTCGACCGCGTGCTCATGATCGGCGGCGAAAGCGCCAAGATCGGCACCCCCGTCGTGGAGGGCGCCAAGGTGACCGCCAAGGTCGTTGATCACATTCTCGGCGACAAGGTCGTGGTGTTCAAGCACAAGCGCCGCAAGGCCGAACGCCGCACTCAGGGTCATCGTCAGGAATACACCGTTCTTACTGTTACCGGTATCGTCGCCTAACGGGCGTACCGCTATTTTCCAAGGAGTTTCATCATGGCACATAAAAAAGCAGGCGGCAGCTCCCGCAACGGTCGTGACAGTGAAGGTCAGCGCAGAGGCGTGAAGCGCTTCGGCGGCCAGCATGTTCTTGCCGGCAACATCATCGTTCGTCAGCTCGGCACTGTGGTCTATCCCGGCGCCAACGTCGGCATGGGCCGCGACTACACCCTTTTCGCCAAGTGCGACGGCGTTGTGAAGTTTGAAAAGTTCCTCCGCAAGCGTCGCGTTCACAAGCGTGTGAGCATCGTGCCCGCGGAAGCCGCGGCGTAATCGCGCTTTCGGTATGATTTTGGGGCGAGAAGGGCTGTGGCTCTTCTCGCCCTTTGCGTCTTTGTTCGGGGAAGCAGGCCCTGCCTGAATCCGGCGACTTGTCCGGCTCCCCACTCTGAATCCGGCGCGTGTTGCGCAATGTTCGGGCCCGTCGCCGCTTTCGGCAGGTTCGGCACGGAAAGGCGTCTGGCGTCGGATTTCCACGGCGCGGCCGTGCTTTTGCGGTTCATGCGCTCCAGTCGTGAGGAAAGCATATGAAATTTGTGGATGAAGCCACCATTCAGGTGAAGGCGGGCAAGGGCGGCAACGGCTGCGTTTCCTTCCGCCGCGAAAAGTTTGTGGCCAAGGGCGGCCCCGACGGCGGCAACGGCGGCGACGGCGGCAACGTGTACGCCCGGGCCTCCACCAGGCTTTACAGCCTGTACGACTTCCGTCTGAAGCGCATTTACGAGGCCGAGAACGGTCAGGGCGGCATGGGCAGCCAGTGCGACGGCCACAAGGGCGAAGATCTCGTCATCGAACTGCCCGCCGGCACGCAGCTCTACGAACGCACCGGCGAGGGCGAGGCGCTCTTTGCCGACGTTTCCGATCCGGACAAGCTGGTGCTTCTTGCCGCAGGCGGCCGCGGCGGCAAGGGCAACGAACATTTCAAGTCGTCCACCATGCGCGCCCCGCGCTTTGCCCAGCAGGGCGAACCCGGCGAAGAGAAGACGTTCCGCCTGGAACTCAAGATTCTGGCCGACGCCGGTCTGCTCGGTCTGCCCAATGCGGGCAAGTCCACCTTCCTGTCCCGGGTGTCGGCGGCCCGTCCCAAGATTGCCGCCTATCCCTTCACCACGCTGACCCCCAATCTCGGCGTGCTCATCGACGAATGCGATCCGGACAGACGCATGGTCATTGCCGACATTCCCGGTCTCATTGAAGGCGCGCACACCGGACAGGGACTCGGCGACCGCTTCCTGCGTCATGTGGAGCGCACGCGTTTTCTGGTGCATATTCTCAGCGTGGAGGACGTGGACCTCGAAGCCGACAATCCGTGGGAAGGCTTTGATCTCATCAACGACGAGCTTTCCCGCTTTGATCCCGAGCTTGCGCTGCGTCGTCAGATAGAAGTGGTCAACAAGATCGACCTGCGCACGCCGGAAGAACTGGATGCCGTCAAGGCCCGCGCCAAAGCCGACGGTCGTGACATCGTGTTCATTTCCGCGCGCGAGCAGATAGGTCTTGAGGAGCTTGTCGAGCGCATGTGGAAACTGCGCGACGAGCTGGACTTCAATGATCCGCTTGTCCATTATCAGGACGAAGTGGTGGTGGACGAGGAATTCCCCGATATCGAAGTGATATGGACGCGCGAATAATGGATACCCGTGAAAAGACTCTGGCCTCGGCGCATACGCTGGTGGTGAAGGTGGGCAGCGCCGTGCTCACCACGGTGGAAGGACTGCATCTTTCCGTGTTGTACAATCTGGTGGAGCAGCTCGCCCGTCTGGCGCGTCAGGGCAGGCGCGTGTGTCTGGTCAGTTCCGGCGCGGTGGCCGCGGGCAGAACGGCGCTTCCGGATCGCGGACGCACGGTGGAAGGTCTTTCCGGCAAGCAGGCGCTGGCCGCCATCGGTCAGGGCTGCCTCATGCGCGAGTACGAACACGCCTTTGCCGCGCAGGGACTTTTGTGCGCGCAGGTGCTGCTCACGAGGGACGATCTGCGCAGCCGCACCCGCTTTCTCAACGCCCGCAACACGTTCATGAATCTGCTCGACTGGGGCGTGGTTCCCATTGTCAACGAAAACGACACCGTGGCCGTGCAGGAGCTGAAGTTCGGCGACAACGATCAGCTTGCGAGTCTTCTTCTCAATCTTGTGGAAGGGGATCTCTACATCAATCTCACCAGCGCGGACGGCGTGATGGCCGTCAATCCCGCAAGCGTTGCGCAGGGCGAAACCGCTCCCTTCCTCGACAGCATTGAGGACATCGCCTCTCTGGACATCGAATCGCTCTGCGGAGCCAAGACCAGTGTGGGAACCGGCGGCATGCGCTCCAAGCTCATGGCGGCCCGCCGCGCGGCGCAGCTCGGCGTGCCCACGCTCATTCTTCCCGGGCGTCGCCCCGACATTCTCGACCGGGCCTTTGCCGGGGAGCATGTGGGCACATGGGTGTGCCCCGGAGAACAGGCAGTGTCGCGCCGCAAGTACTGGATGGCCTATCAGTCCGAGCCGCAGGGCACCGTTGTGGTGGACGAAGGCGCGGCCCGCGCTCTGGAAGAGAAGGGCGGAAGCCTGCTTCCCGGCGGCGTGATTGCCGTGGAAGGCAGCTTTGAACCCGGAGCGCTCGTGCGCGTCGTGTGCGGAGAGCATCACATCGGCGTCGGCCTGAGCAACTATTCTTCGGAAGATCTGGACCGCATCAAGGGCCTGCGCCGCGTGGAAGTCGCGGCCGCGCTCGGCGATGCGCACTACCCTGAAGTCATCCACAGAGACAATCTGCTCATCAACGCGGCGGTGTAGAATCGCGTCTTCTTATAGAACAAAAAGGGCCGGACTGCCTTGCGCAGGTCCGGCCCTGATGTTTTAACTCCCCGTCGATCAGACGAACATGCCGAAGTTGCTCATGGCATCGAGAGACGCGCCTTCCGACGGAGCCTCTTCCTGGCCGGGCGCGGAGCAGAGTTCGGCCAGCTTCTTTTTCCAGACGGCAACCTGTGCCAGAAAGTCGTTCACGGCAAGGCCCAGGGTGTCGGAGGTGAGAGCGCTGTCGTCGAAGCGCTTCCAGAGCACGACGCGGCCGAGCGCGCCGTGAACGGAGAGCGCCGCGCCGCCGGTTTCGGCGCCGAGAAGCGAGGCTTCGAGCAGCGCCAGACAGGCGTTTCTGGAAAGATCGGCGGCGTCGCCTATTTCACTGTACATGAAGAGCGCGCGGTCTTCCTCGTCGTGGGTGAAGGTGATTTCGTTTTCGCCGTCGAAAAGCAGCGAGCAGCTGCCGTCGGCGTCGGGGGCAAGACCATCAATGCCCAGAGAGCTGCCGAAGCTCTCCAGCGCGGCGTTCCATTCCATGGCAAAACTCCTTGATGAGCGTGGGCTCATGCGTTGATTCCGGGACTGTTCTCAGGGGGAAGGAGTCCGGCTCCCTCCCCGGTCATGCGTTACGGTCTGTAGTACTTGGAAAGCAGCGGGAAGATGTCCGCATGGTCGGCTATCACCTTTTCGATGCCGCGCATGAAGGTGTCCGCATCCTTGTTCCATTCCCTGGCGAAATCTTCCCGTATGGCGTCGAGCATATCCCGCCTGTCCTGCATGCATCTTTCGGCCAGAGGCGCGGGCGCCGTGGCCGCCGTCTGCACGAGCTTGTCCAGCACGTTGCGGGACATGCAGAGCGGATTGGTGAGTCGCTGGAGCCTGTCGGCCTCCACGGCAAGTTCTCTTCGTATGGCCTCCGCGCTTTGCGTGGGCTTCTCGCCTTCCTTGCCGTGCAGGAAGGCGAAGCGCTCGGGATTGAATTCCTGCGTGCGGCCTATGTCCAGAGAGTCCGCGGCGTTGAGCAGCATGGCTTCCAGCGTCTGCCCGCGGTGGGCGTCAATGCTGTCCTTCACGGCCTGCTCGTAGTCCGCGCCGAGCGTTGCATCGCCGAAGGCGGTCTTCATGGCGGCCACGGTCATGTTGGCGCTTCTGTCCTCCCAGCGGTCGGTGCCGCCGCCCTGTCTGCCGAGATCGTGTCCCGTGATGCCGCACAGAACGGCGTTGCGGTCCATGGGCACGCCCTGTTCCTCCAGCATGGAGCACATGACCGAGGCGAAGATGAACGCGCGGGCGATATGGCCGCGTCCGTGCACCGAGGTGCCGCGCTCGAAGGTCTGTTCATGGTTCATGTAGGCGTCGAGATTGGCGATGAGGAAGTTTCTTCTCTGCGCGCCGTCTGCGGGCATGGATGTCGGCACGGCCGCGGCGGGGAAGGCCGGATAGCCCGGATGCGTCCTGTCGAGAACGGCGGCGGTCTGCGGGGCCACCGCGCGCAGGGCTTCGCGGGCGGACTGCGGGATGAGCGACAGCTCGGCCGTGAAGGTCGGCACGTCCTTGAACGCGACGTCGGCCACTCTTGAGGCGTTGACGGCGTTGCGCTGCATGAGCAGGAGCGTTGAGCTCATCACGCCGAAGTCCGCGGCATCCGCCAGAGCCTCGTCTCCGGAGCGGTGACCGACCTGAAAGAGCTGCCCCATGAAGCCCAGCTGCTCAGGAGAGTTCAGCCGGGCCTGAAGACGCTGCAAATCCTGCATATTCACGGCGGGAGAGCCGTTTTCGAGCATGGCCAGAGACATGAAGGAGATGCGGTCGAGCTCGGCGGCCTTGTCGTCCGCGCCGAAGTCGGCGTCGCCGAGGTGCTGGATGAAGTCGTTGAGATCCTCGGACGCTCTCTGCATGAGCGCGCCGATGTTTCGGAAGACATCTTCGGGGGAAGGCGCGGCTCCGGCGTTCATGAGCCCGCGCAGAACATTGGCCTGCGCCGTGGCGTGGGTGTGAATGATGCGCAGCTCTTCCGGGGAACGCAGCACCCTTGCGCTGCATACCCAGAAGGCGAAGGCGTCCTTCTGGGCCTTCGTGGCAAAGGGAAGACGCTCAAGCTCGGTCAGAAGTTCGGCCTTCTGCTGCAGCATGGGCTTTGCCGTCTTCTGGAAGGCCTGCCGGACCAGACTCTGCGGATCCAGGCTTGCCTGACTCAGGCTCTTCATGTCGGCCGCGATGGTCTGCATGAACTTTCCGGCCAGAGCGGCAAGGGCGTTGCCTTCAAGGCGGAGCGTTCCCGGAGCAAGATTGTCGCCTATCTGCTCGGCTTCGATGAATCTTGCGATCTGTCCGGGAAGATCCGCGAGCACGGCTTCGGCTTCGGCGTCGATGCGTTCCTTGTCCAGATGACTGACCTGGAACGTTCTTTCTTCCTGATGCAGCCTGTTGATGCCTTCCACTTCCCTGCCGAGGTCGAAGTTTTCGATGAGGTTTACATGGATGCCCGTGCGCTTCTCAAAGGCGGCCATGCGGGCCCTCAGCTCCTCGAGGTTCTCTTCCGGCACGTCGTCGATGTTGATGCGTATCTCGGCAATGTCGCGGGAGGGGACGAGCGGTCCCTGTATCTGCGCTTCTATGTACTGCGCTCCGGTCAGGTGCACGCGGGGGTGATTTCCGTCGGTATTCTTCATGGCGGCCAGAGCAAGCGCGTTGCCGTCGAAGGTGCTCATGTGGGGAATGAGCGCTTCGAGATTGTCGTGCGTGGCCAGAAGACTGCGCGTGGCGGCGCGGTCGCCGAAGCAGTCCAGAAGCAGAGCCTTGAAGTGAGACTCCTGGTCCAGGTCGGTGAATTCGATGCCCGAGGGCAGGGCGATGAAGGCGGACGCGCGGGCGTCCGGCACCTTGGCGATGCTGTCGAACCAGGCTTCCAGCGCCTTGTGTTCGGCGGAGTTCACGTCGCGGCAGGCCGTGGTGAATTCTGCCGGAAGTCCCGCGCCGTCGAGAAGCGCGTAGAAGTCCGCGCGGCGCTCCTGCGACATGTTGACCACGGGCGCATAGAACGTGTCTTCGGCAATGTAGGTCGCGCGCCTTGCCACGTCGTCCTTCAGCACTATGGCCGCCGAGCCGTAGCCCGCTCCTGCGGATACGGCGCCTATTCTGCGGCCCTGCACGTTGAGCGCGCCGTACACGGGACGCTCGTCGGCCTGCACGGCGTGTCCTTCGAGCTCTGGGAAGAGCAGCCGTTCCGCGGCGTCGCGGCGGGCGAGGTAGCCTTCGCCCTTGATGAGCGTTTCTTCTGCGGCCAGATGAAAGATGTTCTTCATCGGCTCGTCGGGATGCGCCATGATGCCGCTCTCGCTCAGAAGCACGTCCACGTCGACGTTGATGGTGAGTTCCGCGCTGCGCAGAATGTCGGCCATTTCCTTCACGGATACGGAAGGAAGATCGCGGCGGCGGAGCGCTTCCGTTTCCCCGGCGGCCGTCTTTTCTCGCGTCGTGGCGCTTTCGGCCGCGGTTTCCACGAGCGTGCGCAGGTTGGCGGGCGTGATGTCGTGAGGCTGCGCAGGCGCTATGGCCGCGCCCTGCGCGCCGTATTCCTCGCTGAGACGCGGCGGCATTCTGAGGGCCGTGAGCGAGGCGTCTTCCGGATGCGCGGCCACGAGGTCGTCCACCATGCCGCGCACGGAGCGGTTGCTCACTTCCTTGAGCACCAGCGCCTGAAGGTCGAACAGCATCGAGGCGGCGCTGCGGGCGTCCCCGGCCTTGGCGTTGATCTGCCCTTCGCGCATGAGCGCGCTTTGCAGAAGATCCATGTCCGCCGTGGTGAAGGCCTGATACACGGCGGCGAGTTCCGCATTGCTCAGATGCTCCACGGCGGGCGCAAAGGCCCACAGGGGGCTTTCCTTCTGCTGCTCTGAAAGCTGACCGAGCTTGTCGAGCCGCGTCATGTAGTCCTGCACAGCTTTGAGGCTGCCGAGCAGCGCCTTCGCGTTCAGCGTGCCGGGTTCCTTGAGCACCTGAAGCGCATCGCCGGCGCTTCTGGTGAGACCTTCCTTGCCTCTGACAATTTTTGTGGCAGTCGTGAAGCCCTGAAAGGGAACTTTGTTGGCCTTTATGCTGTCCAGACGGATGGGTTCTCCCTTGCCGAGCTGCACTCTGTGTTTGCCGAAAACGCCGGTTTTTTCCGTAATGCCGCGGGCTTCAAGCTGACTGTGCAAAACCTGGTCGGGCTGTATGCGGGGCATGATATCCTCCTTGAGGAAACGATGAGCATTGAATACTCATGATCTAGCAAGTTTCGTGCCGAAATGCCGAAAAACGGGCACGGCTGAATGCTTTGATAAAAAATATCCGCTCCCCAGCCCCTTGTCTACAGAAACGGACGCTCTGGAAAAAGTGGCCGGATCCGGCAAGAGGGGAACGGGGAAGCCGCCTCAGGCGGCATCTTCGAGAAAGCGGCGGAGCAGGCTGGCTGCGGCGTGCTTCGCCGGGCGTTTCGCCGACGGCCTGAACGGCTTTTTGCGGAATGAAGAGTGCAGCGTTCTGCATCATCGGACTCTCCGTGTTCGGTTCTTTTCGGCATGTACACGCATGTTTTTCCTGACCACGGAGCAGAAAGACAGATTTTTTTGGAAAAACGGCAAAAAAACGCTTGCCAGCGCGAACAATTTTCTATAAGTTCCTCCTCGTGCCCAGGTGGTGGAATTGGTAGACACACTATCTTGAGGTGGTAGCGCCGAATGGCGTGGGAGTTCGAGTCTCCCCCTGGGCACCATTATGAGAGCGAGAGCTGCAAGCTGAGGTTTGCAGCTCTTTTTTTATGCATTTTTTGCGCGCGCGTCAGGCGTGTTGCACGCGCGGCGCGTTTCGCGGAGCGAGGGTTCCGTTGACGGCAAAGTCGGCATCCGCCCGCATGCAGAAAAACGGGCATGGCTTGCACCGTTTTCCCGGGCGGGGATTGCGGAGCGGAGGAGGGACAAGTCGTTCCTGCAAGGCGTGCCTGAGGGCTCGACGTCAATCTGATGACGAACGCGCGCGGGCAATGATGCGCTGCCTTTGCGTTCGATGCTGCCCCGAGTTCCTTGCAGTCGGCCCGGCGATGTTCGGCGAAATTTTCGACGGTACGGCCGGTCTGACGGGCGGACAGGGGTGTCTTGTTTCGGAAAAGGAAATGCGGAGCGCGGAAAACGTGCGGGCGACGCAGCGGAGAAAAGCGCGCCGGACGGAAGAGCGAAGGGGGAATCCGTTTGCCGCGGGCGGGATTTTTTTGAGCCTTTGCCGCGCAGGGAGCTGGGCCCATTTGCTTTCTGCCGGTCGGTCTTCCCGGAGTCGCCGGAAGAGCGCTCGTCAGAGCCTTGCTACCAGCACTGTTTTCCCCGGCGTTCCATTTCCTTCTGTATCAGACGGAGCCCCATGAGGATATTGTTCGTCAGGCTCTCGCAAAGCCGGGCTTCGTCCTTCTTCTGAAAAGCGTCAAAAATTTCCCTGTGCTGTTCCAGCAGCGTTTTCTGATCCTGCGCGGCGTAGCAGCGGTGATGCAGAAAGATTTCCACGTGATCCACAAGCGTATCGGCGGTGTCCAGCAGATGCGGCATGGCCGCAGCCTTGTACAGCGCCGCGTGAAAGGCCCGGTCGGCGTGAAACAGCGTGGCGGAAGGCACGGCGGCCTGTTCCATGCCGTGCAGAATCTCCTCGATGTCTTCGCAGTGCTTGTCGTCGGCGTACTTCATGGCCTCGGTGGCGAGCAGACATTCCAGATGCACCCGAAGTTCATAGATGTGCCGGATTTCCCGCACCGTGGGCAGCGGCGCGACAACGGCGCCCTTGTAGGGAAGATTGCGTATGAGGCCGGAGCGGTCGAGCCGCATGAGCGCTTCGCGTATGGGGCCCCGGCCGACCTGGAGCTTTTCTTCCAGATCGGCCAGAACCAGCCGCGCGCCGGGAAGAAGTTCTCCCTGAAGAATGAGCTCCCGGATGAGCTCGTAGGCCTGAAGCGATTTTACCGTGGAAGTTTTCATGCGCCACCTTGCCTGTCGGCATGCTCGTGCCCGTGCGGAAACGGGAATGTTCAGTCGGAGGACATGATACGCTATTTTTTGCAAAAAGGACATGCCTGTTCGGAGTCCCGGCAAAAGACGGGCGTTCGGGGTTCGCGCAGACCTTTTCTGTATGGCGGAGAACGTGCAAAGCGTCGGAACGCGCCCTATCGCCGTTCAGGACGCAACCTCAGGGAGGCCGTTGGTCTGTGCCGGAAGATGTGACGGCGCGGAGCAACTTCCTCCGCGCTTCGGAAGTTGCGGCAGGACGCTCAGGCAGAACGGGCGCGCGTGCGGAAATTTCGGGCGCGCGGACGCAGGGCGCGAGGGAGAGCGCGGGAGCCTGCGGCAGGCGTTGGGAAAAGGCGCGTTAATTAATAATGACGTGATGGAGGCGGAGCGAACGTCTTGCCTGTGCGACGGAGAAAGGTTGTCCGCGGGACGGGGCGGTCTGCGCTTGAGGCGGGCAAAAAAGTCGGCGCGCTCCGAAGTTCAGGGCGCGCCGAGAGAAGAAGTCAGCGTTGCGGGTTTGCGCCGCAGAGGCGGCGGAGACGGCGCGCTTATCCGCCGATGGCGGACATGCGCTTGTGTGCCACGGGGCCGTTGCTTGCGGCAAGAATTTCCGCGCCCACGGGCTTGCGGGACACCGCGTCGATCATGATGCGGCGCACTTCCTCTTCGCCCTTGTCGCGCAGGGCGTCCCGGATGGGGTATTCCCTGTCGTCGAAAAGGCAGGTGCGGATATTGCCTTCCGCCGTGAGGCGCAGGCGGTTGCAGGACTGGCAGAAGCTCTGCGTCACCGAAGTGATGAGTCCGAAGCTTCCCTTCGAGACTTTTCCTTCCGGCGTGATGAGCTTCCACAGCTTGGCCGGTCCGCGCTCTTCGGCCGTATGGCCTTCGCTTTCCTGGCCGTCCTTGCGGCGCAGGGCCACGGGTTCAAGCCGCCAGTGTCTGCGGGCGCTCTCCAGAATGTCGGCCGCGGGCCAGAACAGGTTGTTCGACCAGATGGTGGAATCGCCCATGGGCATGAACTCGATGAAGCGCACGTCCACGGGCCAGTCCATGGCCATGGCGGCCAGGGCGGGAAGCTCGTTGTCGTTGACGCCGCGCATGGCCACCGCGTTTATTTTGAGCGGAATGCCGAGCTCCAGCATTCTGTGCATGTTGTCGAGCACGGTGGGCAGCACGTCCTTGCCGGTGATGGACGCGTATTTGGCGCGATCGAGCGAATCAAGGGACAGGTTGACCGACACGCCGAGCTCCTTGAGCGTGTCGAGCGCCGGAGCAAGCAGGGTGCCGTTCGAGGTGAGCTTGAGCGCCGCCTGCGGAAAGCGCCGGTGAATCTTGATGAGAAAGTCAAGAAAGCCCTTTCTGGCAAAGGGTTCGCCGCCGGTGAAGCGCAGCTTGTGGACGCCGAGCTTCACGGCGATTTCAATGATCTTTTCGATTTCTTCAAAGCGCAGAATGTTTTCGTGCGGAATGAAGGGCACGCTGTCGTCGCGGCAGTAGCGGCAGCAGAGATTGCAGCGGTCGGTCACGGAAATGCGCAGGTAGCGCACCGTTCTGCCGTGGGCGTCGGTGAGAACGGCGGGGTAGTCTTCGTGCGGTTCTGCCATGAGGCTAGCTCCTTCCGCAGTCGCTCATGTCGCCGTTGAGCTTTTCCAGCGCGTGCGGCAGCACGGGCAGGAGCGCGGCGAGATTTTCCTGCGCGGCCAGGCGGCTTCCGGGCAGGGCTATGAGCATGGTGCGTCCCAGCGTGCCTGCAAGGCAGCGGGAAAGCACGGCGCGCGGCGTGTGGGTGAGCCCTTCGGCGAACATGACCTGTTCAAAGCCGGGCAGACGGCGATCCAGCACGGGAATCAGGGCTTCCGGCGTGAAGTCGCGGGGCGAGAGGCCGGTGCCGCCGGTGGTGACGATGAGTCCCCAGCCGGACGCGGCAAGATCCCTGACCAGCTTGCGCAGCGCCCGCGGATCGTCGGGCAGCAGGAAGAGCTGACGGCGGGCCGGAGAGAGCGCGGAGAGCATGTCGAGCAGGGCGGGGCCGCTTTCGTCCACGCGGTCGCCGGCGTAGCCCTTGTCGGAAAGGGTGATGCAGGCCACGGCGAGTCCTTCGCCCGTCCAGGCTTCGGGCGCGGGACGCGGCGCGGGCAGAGGCGTGTCCTCCACCTCGAAGAGCAGCGGATCGTCGGTCTTGAACAGGCCGCTCTTGCCGCCGGACTTGAGAATGAGGCGCACGTCGCGGATGATAACGTCCTTCTGCACGGCCTTGACCATGTCGTAGATGGTGGCCGCCGCCACCTGGGCCGCGACGATGGCTTCCATTTCCACGCCGGTGCGGCCGGACGTGCTGGCCGAGGCTTCGAGCAGCACGGAAGGCGGTTCGTCCTGCACCTTGAAGCGCACGTCGGCATGGGTGAGGCCCAGCGGATGGCACATGGGAATGAGTTCCGAGGTGCGCTTGGCCGCCATGATGCCGGCCACCTGCGCCACGGTGAGCACGTCGCCCTTGGGCAGGGCCTTGGCCTTGAGCAGTTCCAGCGTGTGGGAATTGAGTTCCACCACGGCCCGGGCGATGGCGGTGCGCTTGGTTTCTTTTTTGGCGCTCACGTCCACCATGCGGGCGGTGCCTGCGGCGTCGATATGAGAGAATTCAGACATGGGAGCCTCGATGCCTACGCCTGGGGAAGAACCTGGGGACGGAAGGTGATGCGGAAGCTGTCGCCGGGCTTGACCACGCCGCCCTTGAGGATGCGGCAGAACACGCCGCGCCGCGGCATGATGCAGTCGCCCACCTGCTGGCGGATGGCGCAGCCCATGTGGCATTCCTTGCCAATCTGGGTGAGCACGAGCTCGATGTCGTCGCCGATGACGAAGCGGGTGCCCACGGGGCAGGTATAGAGTTCCACGCCTTCGGTGGTGATGTTTTCGGCGAAGTCGCCGGGATGCACGTCGGCGCCCATGGAGCGCATGTATTCAATGTCTTCCATGGCCAGCAGGCTGAGCTGACGATGGGTGCCGTCGGCATGGACGTCGCCCTCCACGCCGTGATTGGCCACCAGGGTCACCTGAGGCTGATTGATTTTCTTTTCTCCCTTGCGGGCACTCGTGGATACGGCAACGATACGCATGATATTCTCCATCCTTGCGGAAAACGGTTGGTTTTTTTAGTGACCGGGCCTTTCAGAGCCTTTCGTTGACAATACTTATCTCCCGGGCTTCCAGAGCGGCGGGAATGTCTCTGTCGTGCGTGGCGCACACGATGCTGACGCCCCGGCTGCGCAGAGTACGCACAACATTGAGTATGGCCTTTTCGCTTGCCGCGTCAACATTGGATGTCGGTTCATCGAGTAAAAGTACGGAAGGAGAGAGAATAAGACGCGAGGCAAGGGCGATGCGCTGGCGTTCGCCGCCGGAAAGTTCTCCCGGTCCGCGGGTGGCCATGCCGTCGGGATCGGCGAAGCCCACGGCGAGCATGCTTTCCCTGTAGCCCTTGCGCTGGCGTTCCGCGTCGAGGCCGCGCAGGCGCAGACCGAGCGTCACGTTCCAGAACACGGAAGCCTTCATGAGGTAGGGTTCCTGAAGCAGCAGGGTGATTTCCCGACGCGGATCGGTCTGACTTCCGGCGTAGAACAGCGAGCCGGACGTCGGTTTTTCCAGAAAGGCGAGCAGGCGCAGCAGAGTGGATTTGCCGCTGCCGTTTCTTCCGGTGAGCGCCACGGTCTCTCCCTTTTCCATGGAAAAGTAGGGGAGACGCAGCGCGGTGATGTCGCCGTAGCGCTTGCAGAGATCGTGCGCCTCGAAAAGAGTGTTCATGCGCGCCCCTTTTGTCTGAGCCAGGTCATGAGAAAGTTCACCAGAAAGGCGATGAACAGAAGCACGAGTCCGAGGGCTATGCCCTGCGCGAATTCGCCCTTGCTGGTTTCCAGCGAAATGGCGGTGGTCATGGTGCGCGTGGAATAGCGGATGTTGCCGCCGAGCATCATGGCCACGCCCACTTCCGTGACCACGCGGCCGAAGGCCGTCACGCAGACCATGCCGAGATCGTAGCGTATTTCGCGAATGGTGTGCAGGGCGAGCTGCGTGGAGGATGCGCCGAGCGTGAGCAGGGTTTCCCGGCAGCGCCGGTCCAGATTTTCCACGGCCTGCGCCGTCCAGGAGACGACGATGGGCAGGGCGAGAATGCTCTGACCTATGACCATGCCGGGCACGGTGAAGAGCAGTCCGAACTGACCGAACGGGCCGCGGTAGGTGATGAGCACATAGACGACGAGGCCGATGAGCACGGTGGGAAAGGCCAGAAGCGTATCGGACACGAGACGTATGAGCTTTTTGCCCGGAAAGTTGGTGTAGCCGAGCAGAAAGCCCAGGGGCAGCCCGAGAACGGAGGCAATGATGAGGGCGCAGCTCGTGGATGTGAGCGTGGCCTCGATGGCGGAGAAGGTGGCGTCGTCCATGTGCAGCAGAAGGTCGATGGCCTTCTGCAAGCCGTCGCTGAAATATCCCATGATGACCTGCGAGGAAAAAAATGGAAGGCGGGCCGGAAATCCGGCCCGCGGGTTGGCTTACTTGCCGGCGTTGGGGAAGAAGAGCTGCTTGCCTTCAAGCTGGTAGTCTTCGATGAGCTTCTGGGTCTTGGGGTTCACCCACCAGTCTTCAAACTTCACGGCCAGATCCTTCTTGACGTTGGGGCAGAGCTTGGGGTTCGTGGTGATGACGCTGTACTGATTGAACAGCGCGCTGTCGCCCTGCACCACGATGGCGAGAGGATTGTTCTTGCCCTGCTGGCTTTCGTACTTGATCCAGGTGCCGCGGTCGGTGAGGGCGTAGGCGCCCTTTTCGGCGGCAATGGCGAGGGTGGCCATCATGCCCTGACCGGCGGAAATGTAGAAGGGTTCCTTGTCGGGATTCAGGTTGAACTGCTTCCACAGCTTGAGTTCGGCGGAATGGGTGCCGGACTTGTCGCCGCGGCTCACGAAGCCGGCCTTGGCGTCATAGATGGCCTTGAGAGCTTCGCCCGTGGTCTTGCCGGCGATCTTCGCGGGGTCGGCCTTGGGGCCGACGATGACGAAGTCGTTGTACATGACCTGACGGCGATCGATGCCGTAGCCGTCGTCGATGAACTTCTTTTCCACGTCGGGGGCGTGAACGAGCAGCACGTCGGCGTCGCAGTTCTTGGAGATTTCAAGAGCCTTGCCGGTGCCCACGGCCACCCACTTGAGGTCGATGCCGGTTTCCTTCTTGAACACGGGCGCGACGTATTCCAGCAGGCCGGAATCCTGGGTGCTGGTGGTGGTGGCCATCATGAGGGAGTCGGCGGCCTGCGCGGGAAGCACGCAGGAGAGGGAGATCAGGGTGCCGAAGAGGACTTTGCCGAGATGATTCATGGAGATGCTCCTTATAAGGTTTTGCGGCGCTCTTGCGAGAGCCGCGTGGTGTCTAGTCGGTGCGGAGGCTGACGCTTCGCGCGGGAAAGCTGACGTACACTCTGCTTCCCTGCCGGAGGCCGAGCCGCGAAACGGCGGAGGTTTCCTGCACGGCGTTCATTCTGGTGCCGTCGGCCAGTTCCAGCACGAGAAAGGTTTCCGCCGTGTCCTTGTGCAGGGCCGCCACGCTTGCGCGTATCGGCCCCTGAATGCTGAGGGCGGCTTTTTCCGTGGAAAGCACGATCTGTTCGGGATCGACGGACGCGGTGACCACCTGATTGAGGTGAAGTTCCATGTCCATGAACTGTCTTGCGTCGCACAGGGCGGCGATGACGAGATCGGAAAAGGTGGTGACTTCCACGCCCACCGCGCGCATGCCGGTTTCCAGACCGGTGACGATGCCGATGAACGAGTTGTCCGGTTCGTCGTCCGGACCTGCTGCCGGGGCGTGATCCTTCACGATGCGCTTGGCTTCGCCGCCGGCAAATTCGAGAAATTCCGCAATCTGTGAGGACTTCTGCTGTCCGAGAAAGGCTTGCACCACGTTGAAGGGCACGTGCAGTTCCAGAAGTTCCAGACCGCGGGCGTAGCGTATGGCCCGCGGACCGGCCATGCCCGGCGCAAGTCCCATGCCCTGGGCCACGGCGTAGAACTTGCGCCGCACGAAGCCCTGATCGAAGTGCAGAAAGGCGGGATCTTCGGCCTCGGGCAGGCTGAGAATGCGCCGGATATGCTTCATGCAGGAGAGGGGAAGCAAAACGTCGCGGCCGCCGGGGTCGGGAATGTGAACCATGCCGGTCACGGTGTCCACGGCGTTCTTCACGGGCAGGTTCAGGGCTTCGCCGAGGCGGAGGCCGCCGTAGCGGATGAGCAGAAAGAGAAGGTGAAGCCTCGCACGCACGATCTTTTTCGCCGTGGTGGTGGCTTCCGCTTCCCATGCTTCCCAGCGGAGGGTGAGCTGTTCAAGCATGGATCTGGTCAAATGTTCCTGAGGCAAGGCGCACTTCGCAATGTTGCGGTTTGGTTCCGTGAAGCGTTGAAAAGGGAACCGGGGGAGAGCTCTGCCGTTTCAAAATGAACGGCGATGGGACCGGGACGATCTGCTGTGAAAATATCCGCTACTCCATATACAAGGCTCTCCAAAAAAATATGCGCATTTCAATATAACGGAAAAGACCCGCATGAGCAATACTGAAATGACGAAACAGTGAATCGGCAAAGTTTTATTTCAAAATTATCATATTTCTTTTCAGGAAGATTGCACCAAAAATAAAAAGTTGCGGAGAGGAGGTTTTCGGGGGCGGCGAAGGCGGAAAGGCGGCCGCCTTTCCTTTTTTCTTCAAAAGGTTATACTCCGCAGCAGTATCATTCCATTTATCCGGGAGCCGTCATGAAGTCCTTTCTTACTCTGAAGTCGGTGGACGAGGTTCTGTCCCTCGTCGAAACGTTTGAGCGTCTTCCAGAAGAATATGTTCCTCTGGATGAAAGCGCGGGCCGCTATCTTGCCCGGGACTGGAGCGCTCCCGAAGATCTTCCGGGATTCGACCGTTCCACGGTGGACGGCTATGCCGTCCGTGCCAGGGACGTGTTCGGCGCGCAGGAAGGTTCGCCCGCGCTGCTGGAATGCGTGGGCGAATGCCCCATGGGCAGAACGCCGGACTTCTCCCTTGCGCCGGGGCAGACGGCGCGCATCTTTACGGGAGGCATGCTTCCAGAAGGGGCCGACTGCGTGGTGATGGTGGAATATTCCAGGCCGGCGGGCGGCAATCTTGTGGAGCTCGTGCGCACGCAGGCTCCGGGCGATCACGTGCTCGAACGTGACGAGGACGCGGCAAAGGGGCAGGTGCTCATTCCGGCGGGACGGCGTCTGCGTCCGCAGGAAACGGGACTTCTGGCCGCGCTCGGACAGGTGCGCGTGCCGGTGACGCGACGCCCTCGCGTGGCCGTGCTCTCCACGGGCGACGAGGTGGTTCCCTGCGAGGAGAAGCCGCAGCCCGGGCAGGTGCGGGACGTGAATTCTCACTCCCTCGCGGCGCTGTGCCGCAAGGAAGGAGCCGAAGTGCGTCTGGCCGGTCTGGTGCGCGACGACGTCGCCAGGCTGGAAGCAACGGTGCGCGGGCTTCTGGACTGGGCCGACGTGGTGCTGCTTTCCGGCGGTTCTTCGGCCGGCATGCGCGATCACACCGTGGATATTTTTCTTTCCATGCCGGAGAGCGCCCTGCTGGTGCACGGCGCGGCCATCAGCCCCGGCAAGCCGTTCATTCTTGCCCGCTCCGGGCGCAAATGCCTCATGGGCCTGCCCGGACACGTGTCGAGCGCGCTGGTGTGCGCCCGCGCTTTTCTTTCGCCGCTGCTCAGACATCTGCAGGGCGGCGAGGCTCCCGTGGTTCCGGGCGTGCAGGCCGTGCTTTCGCGCGCCGTGGCTTCGGCGCAGGGGCGGCGCGACTTCATCCGCGTGAAGCTCTCCCGCACGGAACAGGGCTGGGTTGCGGATCCCGTCACCGCGCCTTCGGGACTCATTTCCGGGCTGGTCGTTGCCGACGCGCTGGTGGTCTGCCCGGAGAACAGCGAAGGCCTGTACGCCGGTCAGGAAGTGTTTGCCGAACTGCTGGATTAGCGCGGCCTGGCCGTGTCGAATTTTTTTTCGGCGCGTCGATGAGCCGTCGCGCTTTTGACGCCGCCTCGGGCGGAACCTGATTCCGCCTTGCGGCGCGCCCGCGTCTGCGGGCTTCGTCTTGTGTTGCATCCTGGCGCGTCGCGCCGAGAGAGGAATTATGGCCAGACATACCTATCTTACGATGAAGACTCCCGAGGAAGCGCGGGAGTTGTGGTTTTCCCGCGTGGACGAACTGGGAATGGAACTTTCGGAGGAGACCGTTCCGCTTTCCGCCGCGCTGCATCGGGTGATTTCCCGTCCCGTGGAGGCGCTGCGTTCGTCGCCCGCCTTTCACGGCGCGGCCATGGACGGCGTGGCCGTGAAGGCCGAGGACACGTTCACGGCTTCTGCGCGCAGGCCGCTGCGCCTGGAAATTGGCAAGGACGCCTTCTGGATCAACACCGGTCATCCGCTTCCCGCCGGATGCAATGCCGTGGTCATGGTGGAGCATCTCAACGTTGAGGACAACGGCCGGTATGTGGTCACGGAAAAGGCGGCCTTTCCCTGGCAGCACGTGCGCAAGCTCGGCGAAGACATGGTGGCCACGGAAATCATTCTTGCGCCCGGAGTGGTCATAGGCCCCTATGAACTGGGCGCGCTGGCCGCCGCCGGGGTGGTGAGGCCCCCGGTGTTCCGCAAGCCCGAGGTGGCCGTGATTCCCAGCGGCTCGGAAATCGTGGCGCTCAGCGAGGCGCGGGAAGAAGATCTGCGCGCGGGCCGGGCGCTGCCGGAATTCAATTCCCTCATTTTTTCCGCCATGATCGAGGAGGCGGGCGGCAATGCCCGCGTCTGCCCCATCGTTCCCGACGACATGGACCGCATCCGCGAGGCCATTGCTTCCGCCGTGGAGGACGGGGCCGATCTCGTCATCATGAACGCGGGCTCTTCGGCGGGCAGCCACGACTACACGGCCGACGTCATTGCCGGCATGGGCGAGGTGCTGGTGCACGGCGTGGCGGTCATGCCGGGCAAGCCCACGGCGCTCGGCATTGTGGAGGTGGGAGGCCGCCGGGTTCCCATTGTCGGCACGCCCGGATATCCGGTTTCCGCCATCGTGGCCATGGAGGAATTCGTTCTGCCGCTGCTCGCCCGCTGGCAGAAGCACGGGGTGAAGCGCCGCGAAACCGTCACCGTGACGCCCTGCAATCCCATTCCCTCGCGCCCCGGCATGGAAGAGCGGGTGCGCGTGAAGCTCGGCGTGGTGGACGGCGCCTGCTACGCGGTCACGCTGCCGCGCGGCGCGGGCACGGTGACCAGCCTTTCCCGGGCCGACGCCGTGATTCCCATCGAGCGCGACCGCGAAGGTCTGGACGCCGGACAGCCCGTGCAGGCGGAACTTCTGCGCTCCCGGGAAGAAATTGAGGGCGCGCTGCTTGCGGTGGGCAGCCACGACAATACGCTGGATCTCATCGACAGCATGCTTCGGCGCACGCATCCGGGCTTCCGGCTGACCTCGGCGCACGTGGGCTCTCTGGGCGGACTGCTGGCGCTGCGGCGCGGCCAGTGCCATCTGGCGGGAAGCCACCTTCTCGACGAGGAAACCGGCATTTACAACAGAAAGGCCATTCAGGAGAACATGAAGGGCATGCCCGCCGTGCTGGTGCAGCTCGTGGATCGCGAACAGGGCATCATGGTGCTGCCCGGCAATCCGAAAAACATCACGACGTTTGAGGATCTGTGCCGCGAAGACGTGCAGTTCATCAATCGTCAGCGCGGCAGCGGTACCCGGGTGCTGCTGGATTACGAGCTGAAGAAGCGCGGACTTTCGCCTGCCCGCATTCAGGGCTATCGCGACGAGGAATACACGCACATGAACGTGGCGGCGGCGGTGCTTTCCGGCCGGGCCGACGCGGGTCTCGGCGTGCGTTCTGCGGCGGCGGCCCTCGGGTTGGACTTCATTTCCGTGGGCGTGGAGGAATACGACCTCGTCATTCCCGAGCGCTACATGCAGGACGCCCGCATTCAGGCGCTGCTTGAGGTGATACGTTCGGAAGAATTCAAGGAAAACGTGCGCGACATGGGCGGATACGGCACGGATCGCACCGGCGAGATTCTCTGGACGTACGACGGCAAATAACGCCGCAGGCCTTCGCATGTTCACGCGCGTCGTCGGAGTGTTTCCGGGGGCGCGCTTTTTTTTGCGCCGCAGGCCGGGGGCTGCCGCAGGGCGGTTTTCCCGGCGCAGGCCGATACGGGATGGATGCCGTTTGCTTTCGGTGCGGCGTTTTTTCGTTTGCCGGAATGATGGCGGAACGAAAAAACTCCGACGTCTGAGGACAGGCGTCGGAGCGAAGGAAACATGTTTGCCGCAGGAAAACGGAAGGAATATTGCCGGAGGCTGCGAGCCGTGCCGGGCAAATCGTCCGGCACCCGCGGCGGACGGATGGGCGACAGAAAAGGCGCGAATATCAGGAATCGGTCTGCGCCGTTTTGGTTCCGGCATATTTTTTCATGGCCAGACTGCATTTTCCGGACTTGATTTTCCGCGGCGTCGTCGCGTTTTCGGAAAGCTGCACGCTTGCGGGCAGGCAGGAACGGATGATGTCGAAGGTGCCGTCCTTTTTCCAGGCCGTAAAGCGTCGCCACGCCGTCACATAGCTGCCCATGTCGCGGGGCAGGTCGCTCCAGCGGCAGCCTGTGGTAAGAACATAGAGAACGGCTTCGAGCGTTTCCCGGTCGCTTTTGCGGGGGCGGCCTACCTTCTTGCCCCGGGCAAGAAACGGCTCGATGCGTCTCCATTGCTGATCGCTGATGAATGCCATGCCATGTTCCTTTGAGTGAAATGTTTGGGGTTCAGCGCCGGGGAAGAACCGTAAGCGTTTCCAGTTCCGGGATGGAAAGGTCGAGATGAAAGAGCTTTCCGTCGTCGTTCTTGTTCCGGCAGAGTCTCCGCATGAGAAGAGAGGCCATAAGACAGGCCGTGCCTGCCACGGTCAGCACATGGGTGTTCATGGGAGCGCCTTCCCTGTTGCCCGCATCTTCGCCGGGATACGCCAGAGAGAAGGGCATGTCTCCGCTGCCGTCGAAAAGGGCGAGGCCCTCGTTTCTGGCCACGGAACCCTGTACGCAGGGAACGCCGACGCGGTTGGCGGCTTCCTCCAGCATCTTTTTGCGAGCGATGGAATCCAGGCAGTCCATGACGACGTCCACGCCTTCCAGCATCTGCGGCAGATTGTCTTCGTCCAGAGCCACGGTGCGCGCTTCCACATCCATGTAGGAAGCGATGCTCAGAACTCCCTCGCGGCAGACTTCCGCCTTGAAGCGTCCCAGCGCCTGTTCCGTGCAGAAAAGCTGCCGGTTGAGATTGCTTTCCTCGAACCTGTCGGGATCGCAGAGCACAAGGCTCCCCACGCCCATGCGCGCCAGAAGCGCCGCCGCGTGACCGCCGAGGCCGCCGCATCCGGCAAGGAGAACTCTCGTGGAAAGCAGGGCGGAAAGCGCCTGCGCGCTGAAGGCTCCGCGGCAGCGGCTGAAACGTTCCGGCCAGATGTCGCGGGCAAGCAGCTCCGTCATGGCGACGCGTTCCGGAATGCCGAGTTCCTGCGCCAGAAGGCGCACGCCTTCCCGAATCATGGAGCGTTCGCCGCGCTGCTGCCTGAGATAGGGGGCAAAGCGTTCGGCAAGTTCCGTGTCGGAAGGGAAGGGACGCATTTAGCCTCCTCCCACGGCGGGAAAATACGCCACGCGGTCGCCGTCGTTCACGGTGGAGTCAAGGTCGTTCTGACGGCTGTTGATCATGACGATTTTGATTTCCTCGTGAGGGATGCCGATGCGGTTCGCCAGTTCTCCGGCGGTCAGCGAGCTCTCGCCCTCGCCGAGCGAAAACTGAAGACCCGCTTCCGGATCGTAGTCGGGAACGAGATCGCGAAGGGTGGTGCTGAGTTTTATCAGTATGCTCATGGGAGAAAAGTCCCGCGCGGAGCGGACCCCGCGCGGGACGGGAAGAGGTTACTTCTTTATCCAGTTGAAGGTGGTCTGCAGTTCTTCAGGCGTGAAGTCGAAGGTGGTGTTGTGAGGCGCCACGGGCTCGTCGGTGAAGAAGTCGGGCAGATGGTCGGCGGCTTCGGTGATGCCGGCACGACGGTTGAAGTCGATTTCCGTGGACAGGATGCGCTGACCGAGGGTGACCACGTCGTCGCCGGTGAGCTTCCAGCCGAACTTGGCGTTCAGCATGTCCACGATGGCCGCGAGGGCGTCCGGAATGTCGAGGATGGCGAAGGCCGTGAACAGGCACAGGCCCACGCTGTCCACGGAAGCCGTGGCGATCTGCAGATTGCGGGAAAGTTCGATCTGACCTTCCTTCTTGAGCGGATCAACCTTGCCGCCGCAGGAAAGGATGTTCGCGGTGACCGCGTAGCCGGCGGTGTGGTCCGCGCCCATGGGGGTGGTGGCGTAGGTGACGCCCACGCCCTTGACCGCGCGCGGATCGTAGGCGGGCAGGCTCTGACCCTTGACGCAGGGCACTCTGCGCACGCCGAACACGCGGCCGGTGGTGGCGGTGCCGCAGCCGATGATGCGGCCGAGCGGGGTGCCTTCGCTGATGCCCTTCATGGCTTCCATGACGGCCTTGCCGTCGCCGAGCGGAATGCCGCCGCCGGCCATGGCCACGCCGACGGCCACGCCGACGTCAATGGTGTCCACGCCGATGTCGTCGCACATGTGGTCGAAGGTGCAGATGAGATCGAGGTCGTCGATGTTGCTGTGGGGACCGAAGCACCACAGGGTTTCATATTCGGGCCACTTGCTCTTGAACTTGCCCTTTTCGTCGGGGAAGATGCCGCTGCAGCGGATGATGCAGCCGCTCATGCAGCCGTGGGCCACGGAGCCTTCGCCGCCGCGTTCCTTGGTGAGCTTGTTCATGCGTTCGCCGGAAACGGCTTCGTGATGCTCGAACTGGCCGCAGGTGAAGTTGCGGGTGGGAAGGCCGCCCGCTTCGTGCAGAATGTTCACGAGCACGGCGGTGCCGTATTCGGCAAGGCCCTTGCCGGTGATGGGATGGCTGGTGAGAGCCTTGGCAAAGCGCTTGGACGCGGCCTTGAAGCCTTCTTCATCCACGAGAGGATGATTCTTGCCGCCCTCGGGATTGATGATGATGGCCTTGAGGCCCTTGGAACCCATGACGGCGCCCACGCCGCCGCGGCCGGCATGGCGCTGCGGACGCAGTTCGCGGTCGGTGAAGGCGATGCTGGCGGCGGTGAGCTTGAATTCGCCCGCGCGGCCGATGGTGACGTAGCTGCAATCCTTGCCGTACTGCTCGACGAGCTTGGCCACGGCGTCGAAGTTGTTCAGGCCGGCCACGGTGGAGGGAACGAGCTTGGCGGAATCCTTGCTGATTTCAAGCTGCCACCATTCGCCTTCGGTGGCCATGTCTTCCACGATGATGGCCAGAATGCCGAGCTTGGCAAGATGGCCGCCGGGCTGACCGCCGGAGTTGGATTCCTTGATGCCTTCGGTGAGGGGGCTCTTGCAGCCCACGGAAATGCGGTTGGAGTTGGGGCTGTTGGTGGCGCCCAGCAGACCGGGGGCAAAAACGAGTTTGTTGTGCGGTCCGAGAGGAGTGCAGATGGGGTTGACCTCGCGGGCCACAATGGTGGAGGTCAGGGCGCGACCGCCAAGACCGGCGTATTCTTCGGGGATGTCCTCAAACACGCAGCTCTTGGTAGCCATGTTGACACGCAGAAAACGAAACATGCCGTGTGCTCCTTGGGTTATGGATTCACGATAATCGGAGAAGCCTCTTTAAGCCGACCATAGGGCCGTATGTTTTTTTTCGTCAAGGAAGAGAAAAAACAATCACGCTTTTTATGAAGATCTCCCATTTCGTGACGGTCAGGAGGCGGCGGGGCAGAGAGTCTGCCCCGTGCGGCAAGTCGCCTGCTACTTTGTCCAGGAAAAGAACACCGGATCCTTGCGGGTGCACGGCGGCACGGGCACCTTGGTGTAGCCCATGCTCAGCGTGGAAACCAGATGGTAGCCTTCGGGAACATGATGCTCGGCCTTGAAGTCGGCGTCGTTGAAGAGGGCTTCGGCAAAGCCTATCCAGCAGCAGCCTATGCCTTCGTTTTCCGCGGCGAGCATGATGTTGCCGGCCACGAGGGAGCAGTCGTACACATGCCAGGGCGAAGCGCAGTCGCCATAGACGATGAGCACCGTGCCCGCGTGATTGAAGATGTGGTATTTCTCATTCCTGAGCCAGGATTCGTACTGGCTGAACTGCGGATAGTCCGCCATATTGTTCAGCACCTTCTGCTTGACGCGTTCCGAGAGCGTGTCGATTTCCTTTTGGTCCTGAAGAACCACGAATCCCCACGGCTCCATGCCGGAGCCGGTGGGAGCCTTCACGGCCGTCTTCACGAGCCTTTCCAGCACGTCCTTTTCCACGGGACGATCCGTGTAGCTGCGAATGCTGCGTCGTTTTTCTATGGCTTCCAAAACATCCATGATGAGTCTCCTATTAAAGAAAGGAAGGGGAGAGCGAAAAAGGGCGGATGCCTGAAGACATCCGCCCCGGGAAAACGGGCAGGCATGAAGGGAATCTGCGCCCTCATGCCGGAGTTCAGGCGGCCGGAGCGCTACTTGTTCAGGGAGGCAACGCCGGCCTTGGCCACGTTGGTGTCTTCCTGCACGGAGCCGCCGCTCACGCCGATGGCGCCGACGACAACGCCGTTCTTGTCCTTCAGCAGTTCGCCGCCGCCGAAGATGACGAGGCCGTTGTTGGTGACTTCAATGCCGTACAGTTCGCCGCCGGGCTGGGCGGCCGCGCCGAGTTCGGCGCTGGACATGTTGAACAGACGGGCGGTCTTGGCCTTCTTCATGGAAACGTCGATGCTGCCGAGGAAGGCGCCGTCCATGCGGCAGAAGGCTTTCAGGTTGCCGCCGGCGTCGATGACGCTGATGTTCATGGGCACGCCCTGTTTCTTGGCGAAGGCCAAGGCGCCGTCAACGACCTTCTGCGCCTGTTCGAGCGTAAGATCGCCGGGAAGCTGGAGTTTGCTGGTATCGACAGCGGCGGAAGCGGGAACAACCAGAGCGGCCAGAAGGGCGCAGGTGAGAAGAGTGCGACGCATGATATCCTACTCCGTGTTTTGCAAAAGGCAGATACGGCAGCCCAGATGTCGTCATATCTGCTCTTCCGATTTTTCCTTTTTATAGCGTAGTGCCGGGAGCGTTTCAAGAGGGGGGCGGTTTTCCCTGCGGCGCCGGTCGGGAAGGGGTGGTTTTTCGTGCCGCGGGCCGCCGATTTTCCTGGGCGCATGGTTATAAAAGGAGAGCCATTCTTAATAAGAAAAGAGGGAAACGCGGAAGAGGCAAAAGGGGCGCGATGCCGTAGTTTTGAAATAAAAAATAAAATTTATTATGATATTATGCAATGTTAAGAATGAATATCCAGGGAATGCGCCGAGAATGTTACGCACTTCCCCAAGAGGCACAAAACAGGGGAAAAAGGGTGAATTTTGAAATGGAATTTTGAAATGAAACGGGAAAAGTTTCGAGCTTGTTTTTTTTAGTAACGCGGTAATATGGCCTGATGATTGATTATTTTATTTATTGAATTTTGAAATGAAAAAGTTATTTTTTTATTTTTTCAGAACCTTTGACTTTTTCTCAGCAGTACCGTAGGACAAATACAGTACAAGTCTCTTATCCTTTTGCTAACTACTGCTTTCAAGGAGTTACTATGAGCACTGATGTCAAATGCATGTACCAGGGACAGATCACTTCCTTCTTTATTCCTACTGTGACTCTCGTTGGTCCTAACTGCAGCAAGGAAATTCCTTACCGTCTGAAGAGCCTGGGCGCCAAGCATCCTCTGATAGTAACTGACAAGGGTATTGTTGCCTGCGGCATTCTGAAGCAGATTACCGACATTCTCGACGAAGGCGGCGTGTCTTATGTCGTGTTCGACGGCGCTGTTCCGAACCCCACCGACAAGAACGTGCATGACGCTGCCGAAGTTTACAAGGCCAACGGCTGCGACAGCCTCATCACCCTCGGCGGCGGCAGCTCTCACGACTGCGGCAAGGGCGTCGGCTTCCTGGTCAGCAACGGCGGCAAGATTCAGGACTACGAAGGCGTGGACAAGTCCTCCAAGCCCTTCCCTCCCTATGTTGCCGTGAACACCACCGCCGGCACCGCTTCGGAAATGACCCGTTTCTGCATCATCACCGACGTTGCCCGCAAGGTTAAGATGGCCATCGTTGACTGGCGCTGCACTCCCAGCGTCGCCATCGACGACCCCGTCCTCATGATGGGCATGCCGCCTTCCCTGACCGCCGCCACCGGCATGGACGCCCTGACCCACGCCGTGGAAGCCTATGTTTCCACCGCCGCCACTCCCATGACCGACGCCTGCGCTGAAAAGGCCATTGAATTCATCAACCGCTACCTGCGTCGCGCCGTGGCCAACGGCAAGGACAAAGAAGCCCGCGAAGGCATGTGCTACGCTGAATACCTCGCCGGCATGGCGTTCAACAACGCCAGCCTCGGCCACGTGCATGCCATGGCTCACCAGCTGGGCGGCTTCTACAACCTGCCTCACGGCGAATGCAACGCCATCCTGCTGCCCTACGTCTGCGAATACAACCTCATCGCTGCCCGCCGCCGCTTCGGCCGCATCGCCACTCTGCTCGGCGAACGCACCGAAGGCTACACCGCCAACCAGTCCGCTGAAGCCGCTGTGAAGGCCATCCGCGAACTGTCCCGCGACGTCGACATCCCCGAAGGCCTCATCGCCCTCGGCAAGAAGTACGGCAAGGAAGTGCGCGAAGAAGACATCCCGATCATGACCGCCAACGCTCAGAAGGACGCCTGCGGCCTGACCAACCCTCGTACGATGACCGACGCTGCCGTGGCGGCCATCTACAAGAAGGCTCTGTAAGAGCGGCATGAAATGATGCCGGAGTCTCCCCTCCGGCATTAACCTGGTACATCCACCTCCCCGATGACGTGCGCATATGGTCGGCATATGCGCACGTCTCTTTTTTAGTCCGCGTCTGGTGTTGCCGTCGGTGTTGACGAAGTGTCTGAACCGCATCGACGACAAGGCTGACCGACGCCGCGGCTGGCGTCGGCATGCCGCGTTGGCGGCGCTGCGCAGGGCGGCATCCCGCGGAGAGCGTGATTCGATTCGCGCGGGCGTCGCTGCGGGTGGTCGGACCGGCCTCGAGCTCTGGTTCGCGGCAGCGAGAAGGGCGGCCGCCTGCCGTTCGCTCCTCGGCGCGCGGATGGTGGCGCGGTTTGTGGGCGCGGATCGCTCCGCGGGAGCGGTCTTTGCTGAGAAATGCAGGGAAAGCGCCATCGCGGCGCGTCGTGCCGGGAGAAGGCTTTGCGTCGCTACAGAAAAATGCAGACTTTCGGCCGGGAGCGGGGAGGATGCGCCCTTGCTGATGTTCAATCGGGCGTCGCAGGGCGGAAAGCGTTCGGCAAAAAAAAGAAGAGCCGCCCACGATGGAGCGGCTCTTTTCGTCAGAAGAAGCACATTATTTGGTTATTTGGCTTCCAGGAAGGCCTGATAGGCCAGCTTGGTGGAGTAGATGTCGGGCACGGAGGCCAGCTCAAAGGGGCTGTGCATGCCGAGCAGGGCGGGACCGGCGTCCACCACGTCCATGCCGTAGGCGGCCAGGAACAGCGCCACGGTGCCGCCGCCGCCCACATCGACCTTGCCGAGTTCCGCAAGCTGCCACGGAATGGATTTGGCGTCGAGCACGCCGCGCATCCAGCCGATGTATTCGGGGTGCGCGTCGTTGGCGCCGTACTTGCCGCGGGAGCCCGTGAACTTGCAGAACGCCACGCCGTAGCCGAAGAAGGCGGAGTTCTTGAGTTCATGACGATCCTGCCAGTCGGGATCAACGGCGGCGTGGACGTCGCCGGACATGGCCCTGGTGTTCATCATGATCTTGCGGAAGGGCGTTTCCGGCTCCCAGGCGGCGGCCATGTCTTCCACGCAGTACTGGAAGAAGCGGGAGCTTGCGCCGGTTGAGCCGTCGGAGCCGATTTCTTCCTTGTCCCAGAAGATGAGGCAGCTCGTATATTCGGGGTCTTCGGCATCGAGCAGGGCCTGAAGAGCGGTATAGACGCAGATGCGGTCGTCCTGGCCGTAGCCGCCGACAATGCCCTTGTCGAGGCCTACGTAGCGGGCGCGTCCGGCGGGCACGGCTTCCAGTTCGGCGGAAATGAGGTCGTCTTCGCGGATGCCGTATTTTTCGTTCAGAAGCTGGAGCACGCGGGCCTTCACGGCGTCCTTGGGAGCCTTGTCGTCTTCCTTGTCCTTGTCGGCGAGCACGGGTTCGTGACCCATGATGATGTTGAGCTTTTCCGCGTCGAAGGCTTCGGAGAGCTTGAGATTGCCGTCCTTGTGGGCGAGATGCGGCAGCAGATCGGCAATGGTGAACACGGGTTCGTTTTCCTCTTCACCGAGGCGGACGCGGATGACTTCGCCGTCGGATTTCACGATGACGCCGTGAATGGCCAGAGGACGGGCAAACCACTGATACTTGCGCAGGCCGCCGTAATAATGGGTTTTGGCCTGTCCCACGCCCACCTGTTCCATGAGCGGATGCTGCTTGAGGTCGAGGCGGGGGCTGTCGGTGTGGGCACTGATGAGGCGGATGCCTTCGGAAAGAGGCTTGCGGCCTCTGCGGGCCACGAAGATGGCCTTGCCGTGCAGGGCCTGCCAACCCTTGCCGGTGCCGAAGCCTTCCGTGTATCCGGCGTCTTTCAGACGGGCGATCACGCCGTCCACGGCTTCGCGTTCGGTTTTGCAGTCGGAAATGAAGCGGATGTAGTCGTCGGCCAGCGTCGTCATGGCCCGGCGGTCTTCGGCCGAGCGATAAACTTCCCAGCCGGATTTGGAACAGGATGCAAGTTCGTCCATGATAACCTCGATAGGAAAATGGAATGATGTGCAAAGGTTGTCGTGCCCGGGCGCGGCGCTCTTGCGGAAAAAACGTTTGTTTTCCAGAAAAAGGGCGGTTCGCCTCGGGCAACGCCTAAAAAATAAGTACGCGGACGCGTTGCGTCAAATGCCGTGATTCCGTTCAGGGGCGGGCGGAAGACAAAAACGAAGCGCCTCGCCGGGGAGACGAGGCGCTTTTTTATGATCAGTCTTCGCGCAGCAGCGCTTCCCTGAGCGCCCGGGATGCGTCGGCAAAGTCGTCGTCTTCCATGGTGCGCGGATCGAGCTGGAAATACGGGCCTTCCAGTCTGCCCACGACCGGGGGCTCGGTGGAGAGCAGGCGCATTTTCAGATGCGTGGCCGAACCCTTTGCCGGATGCACGCACACCAGCGTGGTGGGCATGCCCTGTTCGGGGAAGGAGCCGCCGCCCACGCGGGAAAAATCGTCCTTGAGCGAGCAGACGGCGAGGCCGTCGAGTTCGCGCGAAAGCAGGGCGGCGAGCTTCTCGGCACGGCTTCTGAGCTCTGCGGTGTCCATGCTCATGCGCCGCACCGTGGGAATCGCCCTGCGGGCCGTTTCCGGATCGCGGTACAGCCGCAGCGTGGCTTCCAGGGCGGCAAGGGTGAGCTTGTCGCAGCGCAGGGCGCGCAGAAGCTGATTCTTCTTCATCTGATCGACATAGACCTTGCGGCCCACGATGATGCCCGCCTGCGGTCCGCCGAGCACCTTGTCGCCCGAGAAGGTGACCACGTCGGTTCCCTGACGCAGCACTTCGGGCACGGTGGGTTCGTCGTGCAGTCCCCAGCGGGAGAAGTCCATGAGGCTGCCGCTGCCGAGATCTTCGAGCATGGGCAGCTGATGGGCGTGGGCGAAGTCGGCGAGTTCATTGGCGGGCACGCTGGAATGGAAGCCGATGATGCGGTAGTTGGAGGGATGCACCCAGAGCACGGCGCGCGTGTTTTCGGAAAGGGCGCGCTCGTAGTCGGCAAGGTGCGTGCGGTTGGTGGTGCCCACTTCCCTGAGCGTGGCGCCGCTGCGCTCCATGACGTCGGGAATGCGGAAGCTGCCGCCGATTTCCACAAGCTGCCCGCGGGAAAGCAGCACTTCGCCGCCCTTGCACAGCGTGTCCAGCATGAGCAGCACGGCCGCGGCGTTGTTGTTCACCACGAGCGCCGCCTCGGCTCCGGTGAGGGAGCAGAGCAGCTCTTCCACAAGGCTGATGCGGCTGCCGCGCTCTCCGGTTTCGAGGTCGAATTCCAGATTGCTGTAGCCGGACGCGGCAATGCGCACCGCTTCCTGCGCTTCTTTGGCCAGCACGGAGCGGCCGAGATTGGTGTGAACCACCACGCCTGCCCCGTTGATGACCCGGCGCAGCCGGGGCCTGTCCTTGCGGGCGACGAGCGCTTCAAGACGGGGCTTCACGGCGTTCGGGCTCAGGGCGGCTTCGTCCGTCACGCGGCCGAAGCGGATGTCTTCGCGCAGTTCGTCGAGCAGGGCGCGGGAGCATTCCAGAAGCACGCTGTGCGGCGTGGAGGGAAAGGAGTCCTCCAGCCAGCGGAGACACGCGTCCACCGAGGGAAGAGAGCGGAAAAGTGACGACATGGATTCTCCTCATATGACGGAATCCCGCCGAAGACCAGCTTCGGACGGGATCCGGGAAAAGCCGTTCAGCGGACGCTTTCGGCAGGCTTGAGCAGGGAAGGCCAGAGGCTGAACAGTTCCGAAAGCAGATACAAAGAGCCGCACACCAGCACGGGCCTGCCGCCGGCGGCCTTTTCTGCGGCGGCGAGCGCCGCTTTCAGATCCGGCAGGGCGACGGCGTTGTCGCCGAGCAGCGCGGCCAGCGTTTCCGGCGAGGCGGCGCGGGGATTGTCCTGAATGGCGGGCACGAACAGCGGTTTGTCTCCGGCCAGCTTCTTCACCAGTGCGGTGAGCTTTTCCGGCTGCTTGTCGGCAAGGCAGGAGAACACCACCGCGCCGGGGCGCTCGTTCTCGCTCATGCCTTCCACGGCGGTCAGGAGGGCCGTCATGCCGTGCGGATTGTGCGCGCCGTCCAGCCACAGGGCGGGATGCCCTTCTCCGGCGGGCGCAAACTGCAGTCTGCCGGGAATGAAGGCGCGGGAAAGTCCGCGGGCAATGGTGTGTGCGTCGGTCTTCCAGTGGAAGCGCTGGCACAGCATGACCCAGGCCAGCACGGCCGTCTGCGCGTTCATGCGCTGATGAGCGCCGCGCAGGCCGAGAGTCACGTCTTCCGGCAGCACGGAGCAGGCCTTCAAGTCGTCGGGCAGGCATTCCCACAGAGCCTTGCCCGCTTTGGTGCCGTCGCAGCCTTCCGGCGCGGGGCAGGAACACAGGGGAATGCCCCGCGCTTCCGCCTTGGACAGGAGTATGCTGCGGGCCTCTTCCTGCTGGGGCGCGCTCACGGCCAGAGACACGCCCGCGCGCAGGGCGTCGGACTTGTCGTCGGCAATGGCGGCGAGAGTGTCGCCGAGCACGTTCATGTGATCCATGCCGATGGGGGCGAAGCACACCATGTCCACAGGCAGGGACGTGGTGGCGTCGTAGCGGCCGCCGAGACCGGCTTCAAAGATCATGAGATCGCTTTCGCTGGTCTGGAAGGCTTCGGCCGCCATGACGGTGAGCAGCTCGAAGTAGGTGAGATCCTTTTCCACTTCCACGGCGCTGTCCGCCAGAGCGGGCCACACGCGGCGGGGCAGCATGGTGTGATTGAGCTGAATGCGCTCTTCCGGCCAGACGAAGTGCGGCGAGGTGTAGAGCCCTACGTTCATGCCGTGGGCCATGGCTATGGACTGCAGAAACACGGACGTCGAACCCTTGCCGTTGGTTCCCACGACCTGCACGGCCGGACAGCGGAACTTCGTCAGACCGAGCGCGCGCAGGGAACGTTCCATGCGGCCGAGGCCCATGTCCATGTGGAACATGCCCAGAGAATCGAGATGACGCAGCACTTCCTCATAGGAGTGGAAGGGCGCGGAAGCGGACAGCATGCAGCAGGAAGGCGTTTCACTCATGGGAGGCTTCTTTTTTGGCTTTGACGGAGGCGCGCAGCCAGTCGTACCAGGCGTCGAGGCCGGTGCGGGCGCGGCAGGAAATTTCCATGACGGCCAGATCGGGATTCAGGGCGGAGGCGTGGGCGCGGGCCCGGGCAACGTCGAAATCCACGTAGGGGAGCAGGTCGATCTTGTTGAGAATCATGGCCTTGGCCTTGTGGAACAGGTAAGGATACTTCTGGGGCTTGTCGTCGCCTTCGGTCACGCTGAGCAGGGCCACCTTGGCGTCTTCGCCGCAGTCGAATTCCGTGGGGCAGACGAGGTTGCCCACGTTTTCGATGAACAGAATGTCGAGATTGTCGCAGTCGATGGACCGGAGCGCTTCGCTCACCATGCTGCTGTCGAGATGGCAGCCGCCTTCGGTATTGATCTGCACGGCCTGCGCGCCGGACGCGGCCACGCGGCGGGCGTCGTTGTCGGTCTGGAGGTCGCCTTCGATGACGGCCATGCGGAACTCGCCCGCAAGGTCGTTCAGCGTGCGTTCCAGAAGAGAGGTCTTGCCGGAGCCGGGAGAGCTGATGAGGTTGAGCACGAGTGTGCCGCGGCTCGCGAATTCTTCGCGAAGGCGGGCGGCAATGCGGTCATTGGCTTCCAGGACGTTGCGCACGACGGGGATTTCCATGATATGCCTCGAATGGTTCAGAATGCAGAGAAAAAAGCGGCGTTATTCCGCTTCCAGATGATCGAGAAAAATGCCTTCCCCTCCGACGACGCTGAAGGGAACGCTTTCGCCGCAGGCGGGACAGGGCTCGTACAGGGCGTTTCTGTTTTCGGGAGAAAATTGATGGCCGCACATGCAGCAGGAAAGACGCAGGGGTTCCTCCACCAGTTCGAGCCTTGCCCCTTCGTGGGGAGTGCCTGCGGTCATGGCTTCAAAGGCCATGCGCATGGCGTCGGGCTGCACCTGATCGAGCACGCCGTGCCGGATGCGCAGAAGCGTGAGGCGGCGGGCGCCGTGACGGGTGAGCTCTTCCTGGGCGATGTCCATAACGCTTGCCATAAGAGAAAGTTCATGCATGAAGATGGTCTATAGTAAAAAGTCCCGACCGTCCACCGTGGCAGAATTTTTCACATGACGCGGCGGCTTGTCATGGCCCGGCCATCTCGGCTATAGAGGGAGAAAACATTGCTTCGCGTCATGCATCATGAGAGGAAGATATGCGCAGGACTTTGCGTCTTTTTGTCTATGCGGCGGTCATGCTGATCGTGGCCGTCGGCGTTGCCGCCGTGCTGAAGGATGATCCCGGCTACGAGGCCGGACGTTCGGAAATATCGGGAAAACTCGTGGGACTTACCGAGTATCAGGAAAACCGAAACACCGAGGCGTCCGAAGTCCGCGCCGACGGGGACGAAAGTGCTGCGGCGTCCGTCGGCCGGGTGCTGGATGCGGTCGACGACGGAGCCGCGGACAGAAAAGCGGCTTCCGCCTCCGCGCCCTTTGATACGCGACCCGCTTCCGTGGCGTCGGACGACGCCGGGAAGAGTGAAGTCAACAAAGCCGACGCTTCGGAAAAGAAACAGCGCGTCGCGTCTGCCCCTTCCTCTTTAAAGGATAAGGAACCCGTCGCCGAGGCGGAAAGCGGAAAGAAAAACGCGTCCGCCTCGTCCAAAAAGAGCAGTGCGGAAGATGCGGCCCCCAAACAGGCAGAAGAGACGCCTGCCGCAAAAGCCGCGCCTGAACAGGCATCCGCCGCATCGCAGTCTTCCGCGGAAACCGCGTCGGAAGACAAGAAGCCGCAGTATGAGCGGGTGGTGACGTCCGCCAGATTTTCCATGCAGGGCAGTCAGATCAAGCTGGTGCTCCAGGGCAACGCGCCCATGGTGGGGCATTATTTCACGCTCGCCGAACCCGACCGCGTGGTGCTCGATCTGGCGGGCAACTGGGACGTCGCCGTGCCGCGCGTGCCGAGCAACCGGCTTATTGAGGCCGTGCGCGTAGGCCAGCACGACGACAAGACCCGCATTGTCTTCGACATGAAAACGCAGGGCAAGGTGGCGCTGGTGCCTTTGAACCGCAACTCGCTTGAGCTGCGCATCCAGTAGGGGGCGGAAGATGAACGTCGACGGAAGGCATTACCGCACCATCTGGACGGAGGGCGAAGGCGAGAACGAAACGCTGTTCATCATCGATCAGACGGCGCTGCCCCACGAATTTCGGGTGAAGGCGCTGCGCACGGTGGATGACGTGTGCCGGGCCATCCGCGACATGTGGGTTCGCGGCGCGGGACTTATCGGAGCTGCGGCGGCGTGGGGCGTGTGGGTGGCCGCGCGCACGGCTCCCGAGGGAGATTTTGCCGGATTCATGGCGAGGAGCATGGAGGCGCTGCGCTTGACCCGTCCCACGGCCAGCAATCTGGCGTGGGCGCTGGAGCGTCAGAAAAAGGCGCTGGCCGGGCGTTCCGGCCGCGAGGCCGTGCTTGCCGCCCATGCCGAAGCCAAGGCCGTGGCCGATGAGGACGCGGAATTCTGCCGACGCATAGGCGCGCACGGGCTTCGTCTCATTGAAGAGGCCGCGGCAAAACATCCCGGGCGTCCGGTCAATATTCTGACGCACTGCAACGCCGGGTGGCTGGCTTTTGTGGACTACGGTTCCGCGCTCTCTCCGGTGTACGCGGCCTTCGACGCGGGCATTCCCGTTCACGTGTGGGTGGATGAAACGCGGCCGCGCAATCAGGGCGCGAGCCTCACCGCGTGGGAGCTCGGCATGCACGGCGTGCCGCATGATCTCATTGCGGACAACGCGGGCGGCCATCTCATGCAGCACGGCATGGTGGACATGGTGATTACCGGTGCGGACAGAGTGACGCGCTGCGGCGACGCGGCCAACAAGATAGGCACCTATCTGAAGGCGCTGGCCGCGGCGGACAACAACGTGCCTTTTTACGTGGCGCTGCCGTCTTCGACGTTTGATTTTTCTCTGCGCGACGGCGTGAGGGACATTCCCATAGAGGAGAGAAACGCCGACGAGGTGCGCGTCATGACCGGCTTTGCGGACGACGGGAGCGTGACGAGCGTGCGCATCTGTCCTGCCGGAACTTCGGCGCGAAACTGGGCCTTTGACGTAACGCCCGCGCGGCTCATTGCCGGACTCATTACCGAAAGAGGCGTGTGCGGGGCCTCGGAGCAGGGGATTCTTTCCCTGTACCCGGAACATCGCAATGATTGAGGAGCAAGCCATGAGCGTGGATGAAGGATACGTCAAATATCGCTGTGTGCATGAATACGGGCCGGCTCCGCAACATCCCGACTGGGAGGCGCTGAACGCGCTGCGCACCGATCTTGTCCGGGCCGGGCTTGTGGGCGTGCTGGACAACGGCGTGGGCTACGGCAACGTTTCCCTGCGCGCGGATCAGGGATTTGTGGTGACGGCGACGGCCACGGGGCATATTCCCGTGCTGGGCCCGGAACATTACTGTCTGGTCACCCGCTGCGACGTGGACGCGAACACGGTGTGGTCGGTGGGGCCCGCGCAGGCGAGTTCCGAATCCATGACTCATGCGGCCGTGTATGAGGCGTCGCCCGTGACCGGATGCGTCATCCATCTGCACAACGACGGATTGTACGGTCAGCTCATGGCGGGCAAGGCTCCCGCCACGTCGCCGGACGCGGCCTTCGGCACTCCGGCCATGGCGCACAGCGTTGCCGAGCTGGTGCGGCGGCATCCGGCGGACGGCATTATCGTCATGTCCGGGCATCAGGGCGGCTTTCTCATGTACGCCCCGAACGTCGATCACATGCGCGATCTGCTCTACATGCTTTCGCAGGGCTACATTCCCTGTTAGCGCGAGGAGCGGTGGAAGAGGTTTCCCGCACAAAAGACGCCCCGGACAGGGGGAGACGACAGACCGGGGAGGGCGTTGCCTGGCGTTCGTTTCGGGTGCGGCGTTGCCGAGCGGCGGGCGTCCGGCGGAGGGCTTCGCGTTTGCCTGAAAGGCGGGCGGAATCGAAAGGGCCCTTGCCGGCGGCTGCCCGGAGCTCGGCGAAGATCCAGATTATTGTTCCGACAACGGAGAGGAGAGAAAGATGCAAAGGAAAATAGGCATTATCGGCGGCAGCGGACTTGACGATCCGTCGTTGTTTGAGCATCCTCGCGACACGGAGATGACCACGCCCTGGGGCGAGCCTTCCAGTTCGCTGCGCGAAGGCTTCATCGGCGGCGTTCCGGTGGTGCTCATGGCCAGGCACGGACGCAGACACACCATTCCGCCGAGCCAGGTGAACTATCGGGCCAATCTCTGGGCGCTGAAGGAAGCCGGATGCACGCACGTGCTGGCCAGCACGGCGGTCGGCTCCCTGCGGGAGGAAATCGGACGCGGCGATCTGGTGCTTCCCGATCAGTTCATAGATTTCACGAGATCGCGCAAGCTGAGCTTTTTTGAATCGTTCGAGCCCGGTTCTCCCATGCATACCGCCATGGCCGAACCGTTCGACGCCGGTCTGCGGCGGATCATGGCCGAGGAACTTTCGGCTCTGGGGTATCGCTTTCACAACGGCGGCACGGTCGTGACCATCGAAGGGCCGCGTTTTTCCACAAGAGCCGAATCCCGCATGTTCCGCCTCTGGGGGGCGGACATCATCAATATGAGCATCGCCACGGAGGCGATCATGGCCAATGAGCTGGGCGTGCCCTATGCGGCCGTGGCCATGAGCACGGATTACGATTCCTGGAAAGAGGATGACGCCGTCACCTGGGAAGCGATTCTTGCCGTGGCGCATGCCAACGCCGAAAAGGTGCTGGAACTGTTCAGGCGCGTTATCCCCAGACTCGCCTGACGGCGAGGGGGGAAGCGTCTCTGGAAGCAGCGGAGAAGGGCGGGCGTTGCCCTTCCGCTGCTTTTTTGCGGGCAATGCGGGGCGGGGAGCGCCGTGCGGACAGGCAGAACTCGCGATGCAATGAGCCTGGCGCTATTGAAAATAGAAAAATAAAATAAATGTAATCAGTATATTAAATATAAAAAGAGTAAAAAGAATAAAAAAACTGCAAAAAAGTGTTTGACAAGTCGGGGGTAAATGGGCATAACTCGAAAACGCGCTGAGGCACAGCGGCTCAAACGAGC
>NZ_CALUYL010000001.1 GCF_944324995.1 uncultured Mailhella sp. | reverse complement strand
GGCGGGAATGCGCAGCTTGGGATGAATGTCCACGGGAATGCCGCGGCCGTTGTCGCGCACGGTGACGCTGTTGTCCACGTGCAGGATGACCTCTATCTTGTTGCAGTAGCCGGCCATGGCTTCGTCGATGGAGTTGTCCACCACTTCGTACACGAGGTGATGAAGACCACGGCTGTCCGTGCTGCCTATATACATGGCCGGGCGCTTGCGGACCGCGGCCAGACCTTCCAGAACCGTGATGGCGGACGCGTCGTAAGAGTTCTTGCCGGACCGGAGATTTTCCTGGGTCATGTGATTTCCTGAATGATATTGGTTGGCCCCTTCGAGGCGGGGCGTCGTAGAGTTTTTCAGTATATACGAAAACGATGAAAACTTCAAACCCCTGTGCAGGGGATGGGCGCGAGCCCCAAATCGGCGCAGACAGGCTGCTGAGGGCTCTAAAGCGGACGGTCGGCCCGAAAGTTCCCGTTGCGGGGAACGGAGCGGACCGACCGGAGCGCATTTTACCTTTGGGAAAACCGACTATTCCTCTTCCGTATAATAGGAGGATTCGGCAATCTTCATGGGCATGAGAATGACGGTGTATTCCGCGTCTTCGGAACCGGTGATGCCGCAGGGGCCTTCGGCTCCGGTGAACACGTAGTGCAGGCTTGCGGACTGGAAGTGTCCGAGAATGTCCATGAGGCTGCGGGTGGGGAAGGCGATGAGTTCCAGATCGCCCTTGAAGGTTCCTTCAAGATGTTCGGTGGCGGAACCGGTTTCCTGACCCTGCGCGGAAAGTTCCACTTCCTGCGGAGAGAAGCGGAAATAGGTGCAGCGGTCGCTGTCGTTGTTGAAGATGAGCAGACGGTCGAGGGCGTTCAGCGTTTCGCGGCGATCCACGTCGAGCTGAGAGGTGTTGTCGCCGTCGAGTCTGGCCAGGAAGCTCAGATGATCGGGATAGCTGAAGTTGGCGCTGCGGGGAATGCTCAGGGTTTCGCTGCCGGAACCGGTGCGGATGTGGAAACGGCGTTCGCTGATGTTCAGCATGACTTCGTCGCTGCCGAGCCACTTGCGCAGTTCATTGACGTATTTCTTCTGGATGAGCAGGCCGTTTTCAGGAAGCAGATTGGCGAGCTCGTCGTTGATGAAGCGCACCATGGCGAACTGATGACCGTTCAGGCCGCATACGTCCACCTTCCCGGCGTCTCCGGCCTTGAGGTACAGGCAGGCCAGTCCTTCGGCGCTGTCGTCGTCGCTGATGCAGAAGGACACCCTGTCGATGATGTCCTGGAAGAAGTCGCCGGACCAGAGCACCGCGCCTTCTTCGGGGAAGGGAGGCAGAGGCTGGAACCATACCGGATCCACGGTGGGCAGCTTGTAGGAACGGCGTCCCTGCTCCACGGAAAGAATGTGCGATTCCTCGTCGAGACGAAGGCTGATGTCGCCTCCGGGCAGACGACGCAGAAGTTCCACGAAGGCGCGGCCGTTCACGCCCGCCGTTCCCTCTTCCTTGATCTCCGCAGGATACGTGCCGGTGAACTCGATGTTCACATCCGTGGACATGATGGTGAGCCGGTCGCCTTCGGGAGTCTTCACGGCCTGAAGCCAGATCGAGCGCAGATACGCGGCTCCCGCCTTGCTGGGAATGATGGACGCCGCCTTCTGCAGGCCTTCAATGATTTGTTCCTTTTTTACGGTTAAATACATGTTTTTTCCTTGTAGTAGAAGGTTTAATGTCGTCAGTTTGTTCCTATCTTAATCAACATTTTGATTTCATTGAATTTTATAGGAACAAAAACAGGAACCGCGAGGAAGAGAACGCACATTCAGAGCCTCTGCGGGGCCTCTGAAACGCTGTTTGCGCACTGTTTCGTCAGCTTTGTGATCAGCATGTGCACATCTTTGTTCGTAACTTTGAGTTTTTCAATTTTTTTCACAGCATACATGATAGTGCTGTGATCCTTGCCGCCGAAGATGAGTCCCAGCGAGGGATAGGACTCGCCGAGCAGTCTGCGGCAGAGGTACATGGCTATCTGCCGAGGCTGGGAAAGTTCCTTGTTTCTTGTGTTTTCGCGCAGTTGCGCCGAAGTGCAGCCGTAGTTCGAGGCCACGGCCGCGAGTATGGAATCCACGTCTGCAGGCGCGGTCGGAGCGAAGTGTTCGAGAATGCGTTCCAGCTCTCCGGAAGAGGGCATTCTGCCGTCCTGTTCGTAACGCATGCGCACATGTTCCAAAATGCCCTGAATGTGGCGCAGCCGCAGGCAGCGCCGCGCCAGCAGGAAGGCCGTGGGCCGGTGTTCGGGGAGCTTGGAGCGTTCCATGAACATTTGTGCAAAACGCATGCGCACGTCGAGATCCGGTTCGGAAAGGTGCAGGGCGAGATGGGAACAGAGGCGGTCGTGCAGCTCCGGCATGAGGGAACATTCCTGCGACATAGTGCCCAGAAAGAAGACGCGTTCGTTCAGGCTGTCCAGCAGGGCGGAGAGTTCTCTCTGCGCGGAGGACGAGCCTTCGAGAAACTGCAGATCGTCGATGACCACGGCGTCGAGACCGTGTGCGAGCCGCAGAAGAAAATCCGGGCATCGGCGGGCCCGGGCGAGCAGCTCGCTGCCGGAAAGAAAGACGGCCCGCCCGTGGAATCGTTCGTTCAGAAATCGGAAGGCGGCGCAGGCCAGGTGACTTTTTCCCGTGCCGGAAGCGCCGCGCAGAAGCATGGTGCGGGGAGCCTGCCGCAGGGCGGCGCGAAAAAGGCGCAGGGCGTCGCGGTTGCGGCTGCTGACGAGAAAGTCGTCGAAACCGGCGGAGGGCAGAGGCGCGGGCGACGCAGGCCCGGAAAGGGGAGAAAAGGCGGCGGGAGCGCCCTGCGGCCATTCGTAGCGCAGGGCCGTGCGGCTGCCGAGCAGACTGCGCGCGGCCTTTTCCAGATCCGCGCGTCCGCGCTTGTCGAACCAGCGGAAGAAAAGCTCGTGGGGCATGGACACGGTGAGCACTTTGTTCTCGCCGTCTTCCAGACTGAAACCGAGAGGGGAGAACCAGTCCGGCGTGCCGCCGCCCAGACGACGGCGAAGCAGGCTTCGCACCAGTGCGCCGTCGGCAGGAGAAACCCCGGAAAGAGCGGGGGAGCCTTCTCCTGCGGAATCTTCAATCCCGTCGGCGGCCCGGGGAAAGCTGGAAAGAACTTTCATGCGTGTTTCGGACGGATGTTTTGCTTTGAGAAAAGATGATGATTGATATGTGCAACTGTCTGACATTTCAGATGCCTGCATATCATGTCGCCCGCGGTCGACCAAAGGCGTACAGACTGCCGGGCATAAAAATTTTTACCAGAAAACGCTTGCATAAACAAGCAGTTTCTTGCTTATATACCTGTGGAGCGTTAAGCTCCTTTTCTTTTCTCTGCACTGAAAAATACGAAGCGTCCGACGTTATGATAAAAAAATATCAAATATTCCGCACGCTGTCTGCGCGCGTGCTTTGTTGTGTCCTTATCGGATCGGCCGTGGCCGCCGGCGCATGGCTGTTTTCCCGGGAGCGCGAAATTCCGGGCTATCTGATGTCCGTCAACGGCGCGGAGCTGCTGCCGCAGGCCGTGAAGCCGCATGATTTTTCCCTCGGCGCGGACGTTCCGGCGCTGGACGAGACGCGTCTTGCCACTCTGGGCAGCGGTCTTTCCTGGATGCGGGATTTCTGGAGCGAGGGCGGACTGTCTTCCGGCGAGGACGCCGAAGCCGCGCCGCGTTACGACGATTCTCTCAGCGCCTTCCTTTCTTCAAGGGGGGACATGTGCATTCCGAACTATTCCGAAGCCGTGCCGTGGGAGGAGGATTCGCGCTACATGGTGGAGGATTCCGGCTGCGGCACGCAGATGTTCCGCAGCGCCGTGCGCAGCGGCGACAACGCGGGTTCTCTCTTTCTCCGCTGGCTGGACAACAATGAGACCGACCAGGCCGTGAAGGCGGCATCGGCGGTGTATTCGCTCACGAAGATCATGCCCGGCCATCTGTTCAGCGTGGAGCGCGACAAGGAAAGCGGACAGGTCAGCCGCTTTTTCTACGACATCGACGAAGAGAGCCGTCTGGTGATCGAGAGGGCCGAGAACGGATTTTCGGCCCGCGTGGACGTGTTTGAATTCGACACGAAGCTCGTCAAGGTGAGCGGGGTCATCCGCTCCTCGCTGTTCGAGGCCATGGCCGACGCCGGGGAATCCGCCAATCTTGCCGTGCGTCTGGCCGACGTGTTCAGCCATCAGATCAACTTCGTGAACGAGGTGCAGGAAGGCGACACCTTCGAGCTTGTGGTGGAAAAGAAGTATCTCGGCGACGATTTCCGCCGTTACGGCGACATTGTGGCGGCCCGCTTCGTCAACGACGGGGAGACCTTTGAGGCGTTCCGCTTCGTGGACGAAAAAGGCCGCGCCCGCTACTACGCCGCGGACGGCAGCTCCCTGGAAACCGAATTCCTCAAGGCACCGCTCAATTTCACCCGCGTAAGTTCCGGCTACACCATGCACCGCCGTCATCCCATCTTCGGCAAGGTCCGCCCGCATCAGGGCGTGGACTACGCCGCGCCCCGCGGCACGCCCGTGAAGGCGCTCGGCGCGGGCAAGGTGACGTTCAAGGGCTGGAAGGGCGGCTACGGCAACACGCTCGTCATCCGTCACAGCGGCGGCATCGAAACGCAGTACGCCCATCTTTCGCGCTTCGCCTCGTCGCTCAAGGTGGGGCAGAAGGTCGATCAGGGCGAAGTGGTGGCCTTTGTGGGCGCCACGGGCACGGCCACCGGCCCCCATCTGGATTTTCGCGTCATGAAGAACGGAAAGTTCGTGCATCCCGACAGTCTTTCCGGCGCGCGTTCCGAACCGGTGTCCAGGGCAAGCCGCAAAAGCTTCCTCCAGACCGTGGCGAGCGCCCGCTCCCTGCTTGACAGCAACGCCGCCGTGGCGGAAAAGTAATCCGATTTTTTTGCTTGTATCGAAGGCTGGCGCCGTCTCCCCAAAGCGGGGCGCGCCAGCCTTTCCGTCCCCATATTTTTGAAGGCCCGCAAGGGCATGGAACAACAATGAACGAATCCGACTTTCAGCTGTCGAGCTACAACTATGATCTTCCCGAGGAGCGCATAGCCCAGTATCCTCCCGAAAAGCGCGGCGCGTCGCGCCTCATGGTGCTGGATCGGGCGAGCGGAAAAAACATTCACTCTACGTTTTCTCATCTGGGCGATTTTCTTCCCGAGGGCGCGCTGCTCGTGGCCAACAATTCCTGCGTGGTTCCCGCGCGCCTGTTCGGACATCGTCCCACGGGCGGCAAGGTGGAACTTCTGCTGCTCACGCCGCCTCCGCTGCTCAAGGCCTGCGCCTCGCTCGGGGCCGACGGCTGGAATCATGCGCAGGCCGAAGTGCTCTTGCGCCCCTCCCGCAGCATTCACGTGGGCGACCGCCTCGTGTTCGGCGACGACATCGCCGCCGAAGTGCTCAGGAAAAAGGAATTCGGTCAGCACGACGTGACGCTGTTCTGGAAGGGCGATCTTGTGGAATGCATGCGGCGCATAGGCAAGCTGCCGCTGCCGCCGTACATCAAGCGCGAGCAGAGCAGCGAGGACATGGCCCGCTATCAGACCGTGTACGCCGACAGGGAAAAGTCCGGCAGCGTGGCCGCGCCCACGGCGGGACTTCACTTCACCGACGCGCTTCGCGAAGAGCTGCGTCAGCGCGGTTTCGGCTGGGCGGAAGTGACGCTGCACGTGGGCTACGGCACGTTCAGCCCCGTGCGCGAACAGGACATCCGCGAGCATCCCATGCACAGCGAGTACGTGGAAGTGTCGCCGGAAACCGCGGCAGTCATTCGTGAGGCAAAGGCTTCCGGGCGTCCCGTGGTGGCCGTGGGCACCACGTCCTGCCGCACCATGGAAGGCTGCGCCGCGCAGAACGGCGGCGTCATTCCCGAAGGCGGCTGGCACGGCTGGACCAATATCTTCATCTATCCGGGCTTCCGTTTTCAGGTGGTGGATCATCTCATCACCAACTTCCATCTGCCCGAATCGTCGCTCATCATGCTGGTGGCCGCGCTCTGCGGCAGAGAGCGCATTCTTTCCGCCTACGCCGAGGCCGTGAAGGAAAAGTACCGCTTCTTCTCCTACGGCGACGCCATGTTCGTTCGTTGACGCCGTTTCCATCATCGCTCTCCGGCGATTCCGGCGAGGGCGATGCTTGCCCGGCTCGATAAAAAAAGACTCTCCGCATGCGTGCGGAGAGTCTTTTGCGTTATTGAAGCCGGGTGGGGTTTCGTTACTTCGCGATTTCCCAGATGGTGACGGGCACCGGCACTTCCTGTTCGGTGAGCGGCGAAACGGGAAGGGAGCAGATGCGCTTGTGGCGGAGCTTGTGTTCGGGCAGCGCGTCGAGAAGGTGATGGAAGATGTCCCTGCCGGGTTCGGATATCCACGCGCGGCCGCCGCTTTTCAGCATGGCGGAAAGAAAGGCGGCGATGGGGTGGGCGAAGTCCTTTTCGTACATGATGTCGCCGGCCCAGATGCGGTCGAAGCTTGCGGGCGGCAGCGTGGGATTCCGCCAGTCCATGACCTCGAAGCGCACGCCTTCCACGCTGTTGAGCACGGCGTTGACTCTGGCGTATTCCAGCGCCTCCGGCTCGTAGTCCATGGCGGTGACGTTCGCCCCGAGCCAGCGCCCGAGCAGCGCCGTGAATCCCAGGCCGCAGCCCATATCGAGGCACTCTTTGCCGCGTATGTCGTCCTGCATTTCCGCAAGCCACCCGGCCAGCGCCAGGGAAGAAGGCCATATTTCATTCCAGTAGGGCAGGTGGGCTTCTTCGCCTTCCTTCTGGTCCATGGCGGCCCAGAGCTTGTCCATGTCGGCGCGGCGGATGTGCCAGAGTCGGCCGCAGGACTGGAATATCCTGTCGAAGGGGGTAAACTGTTCCATGATGGTTCCTCAAGGCGACGTGACGTTGATGTTCGTAAATCCCGCAGGCTCAGCGAAGCGGCAGGGACGCGGCTTTGCCGCAGGCGTGTCAGAAGGCACGTCGGCGGGCCTGCGCGGGCCGTCCGGGGCGGGCGGTCGCAGTATAGTCCTTTGTTGCTCCGGCGTGAAGCGCGCCGCGGGGGGCGTCCCAAAAGACTTGCCGGGGCGCGGCAATAGGGGTATCATGCCTGTTCACCATGACTTTTCGCGTAGGAAAAGTCGGTTTACGGGGTGAACATCCGGGGCGTCGGCTTCGCTTTCTGCCCCTTTTGAAACGACGTGCGCGCCTGCCGACGCGCCACGCACAGAGCAAAGCAGGTTTGACATGGATAATAGGGGCGAGGATAGAAAGGATTTCGCTAGGCGTTCCTTCAGAAAAAATGACGGCGAACGCGGCGAAGGCCGGCGTCAGGAACATTCGGAAAATTTCCGCCCGCGTCGATTTGAACGCGGCGACGACGAGCGCCGCGAAGGGCGCAGAGACTTCAAGAAGGACGGCTACCGCATGCGTTCGGACCGCGGCGTGTCCCGCGGCCGTGAACTCGGCGCGCTCATGGATCTGGACAACGACATTCTGCATCTTGTGATGCGCCGAGCCCAGATGCTCGCCCGCCTGCGCCGCGGCGGACGCCTCGCTCCCGAGACGGAAAAGACCCTGCGCACCGCGTGGGAAAGCAAGGCCGCGCGCCTTGCCCGCGACAACCGTCTTTCCCGCGATCTTTTCGTGCTGCTCCAGACCATCGAGCCCCTGACCCGCATGGAAGAGGAACAGGGCTTCTACAATCTCGCTCCCAACGGCGAGGCCGTGGACATTCAGATTCCCGCGCCTTCCGACACCGTGGCCGCCCGCTGCTGGCTGGCCGTGGCCGCCGCCGCCGGACAGGTGACCCGCGTTTCCCGCGTGCCGCTGACCGACGCCGTGGTGAGCGGCGTGAAGGCTCTCAATCAGATAGGCGGTCAGCTCTGGTGGGAAGAGAACGGCGACGTGCAGAGCCGCGGCGGCAACGGTCTTGCCCGCAACATGGACAAGGTGGTCCACATCGGCGACGACGCCTTCAATCTCTGGCTTGTCGTGGCGCTTTGCCTGGGCATGCCCGCGCGTCTCAAGCTCACCGGCGACAGCTCCCTGCGTTTTCTCGATCTTGCGCCGCTGCGTCACTTCCTGCCGCAGCTCGGCGTGCGTCTGACCAACGTCATTCCCTCGCAGGACGGTCTGCCCGTGCGCATGGAGTGCTCCGGCCTCATTCCCCGTCAGATCCGTCTGGCCGACGATCTGCCCGAAGACTTCGTGGCCGCGCTCGTGCTGGCCTCCGCGTTCTGGGACACGAGCTGCCGCCTGACGCTTCCCGAACATGAACCCCGTCTGCTGCCGCTGGTGCTGGATGTGCTTTCCGGCTGCGGCATGAAGGTGGAAAAGAACGGCCGCGACATTCTTGTGGAGCGCGGCGATCTTTCCGTTCCCGCCGAGCCTGTGGTGCCCATGGACGCTTCCGTGGCTTCCGTGGTGCTCATGTTCCCCGGCTTCAACGGCGGTCGCGCCGTGCTCGAAGGCGTGTGGGGCAAAAGCGAGGCCGCTTCGCTCGTGGAAAAGATTCTGCGCGGCGCGGGCCTCAACGTGAAGTACGGTGCGAACAGGGTGGAGTGCTCCGGCAAGGAGCGCGAAACCTCCGCTCCCGCGCCTGAGGTGATGCGCGACGTTTTGGACCGCTGCCCCGAACTGCTGCCGCTTTGCGTCGTCATCATGGCGGCCGCGGCGCACGAAGGCGCGAAGGTCTCCCTGCCCGAGCTTTCCGAAGACGATCGTCACCTCGTGACGGCCTTCCTTTCCCGCTGCGGCGTGGAGGAAAAGGACGGCGTTCTCGTTCCGGTGGAGGAAACCGTGCCCGGCTCGTGGGTGGCTCCTTCCGCGCAGTGGGCCATGGCCTATGCTCTGGGCGCGTTCCTGAAGCCCAATCTGCACCTGTCCAATCCGGGCGTGATGACCGGTCTTTTCCCGGCCTTCTGGAACATGTACAACACCCTTCCTCATCCTGAACTGAAACGCAAAGTCGAGCAGGAGCCTGAAGATGCCAAACCCGCGCGCAGAAGAGTCATCGCCCATGGAGTCTATGGAGAGCTTCCTCCGGAAACCGCTTCCGGAGACGATTTCTGAGCTTGAGGCGCAGATGGCCGTCATCGGCGCGGTGCAGAAGGAGTGCGACAGAAAAATCCGGGAACTCATGGCCGCCGAGGACATAGCCAACGGCATTGTGTTCCCGCAGGAAATACACGAACTTCACCAGCAGAAAAACATGCTGGAAACGCACATGCAGTATCGCCGGGTGCGCATCAACCGGCTCAGGCTGTACAAGGGACTAGCGAGATAGTCCGGGCAGGGAGCGCGCGTTCCGAAAGGCGTCTTGCTTTCGGAACGGGAAGACATTCCCGCGGCGCTCCCTGCCGCATTCACCACGGAAACGCTCCAGTGAGGATATCATGAGCGAACAACATCAGTGCCGCCAGTGCGGAACCTGCTGCCGCAAGGGCGGACCGGCGCTTCACAGGGAGGACGCCCCGCTTCTGACGGACGGCGTGCTTCAGCTTCAGGATCTCTGCACGTTTCGCGCAGGCGAACTCGTGCGGGACAATTCCAACGATCATGTGGTTCCTCTGCCCGAGGAAATAGTCAAGATCGCCGCTCCCTACGGCTCCCGTCCCGACGTCTGGACCTGCCGTTTTCTCATGGAAGACAACCGCTGCTTCATTCACGACAGGAATCCCGCGGAATGCCGGGCCCTGTTCTGCGAAGATCCGACGGCGCTTTTGTCCATGCAGGGCGAGGACAGGCTGGACCGCAAGTCCATTCTGGAACTGCTTCATGCGCCGCAGTGGCTCATGGATTCCGTGGAAGCGCATGAGGCCCGCTGCAACTATGCGGCGCTCATCGAGCTGGCCTCTCATCTGGAAAAGCAGGAGGCGGCCCGTCGCGCGCTCGTGGAAGTGGTGGAATACGACAGGGCGTTCCGCGATCTCATGATGGAAAAGGGCAAGGTGCGGAAGGAAATGCTGGACTTTCTGTTCGGGCGTCCGCTTCTGCACACCGTCATCATGTTCGGCATAGACGCCAGACGCAATGCCGACGGCAGCATTACCCTCGTGCAGACCACGAAGGCAACCTTGAAGGGGCACGAATGATCATCGTCACCGGCGGCGCCGGCCTCATCGGCGCAAACATGATATGGGAACTGAACCGCCACGGCGTGGACGACATTCTCGTGGTGGACAACCTTGCTTCCACGGAAAAGTGGAAGAACCTCTCCCACCTGCGCTACAGCAACTACATGCATCGCGACAGATTCCTGGAACAGCTGCGTTCCGGGAAGAAGCTCGAAGGCGTGGACTGCGTGATCCACATGGGCGCGTGCTCCTCCACCACCGAGCGCAACGCCGATTTTCTCATGGAGAACAACTTCCACTACACGGTGGAACTGTGCCTCGCCGCCCTTGAGGCGGGAGCGCGCTTCATTACCGCAAGCAGCGCCGCCACCTACGGCGACGGAGAACTCGGCTTTTCCGATTCGCTCGACATCATGCCGAAGCTGCGTCCGCTGAACATGTACGGCTATTCCAAGAAGCTGTTCGATTTGTGGTGCATGGAGCACAAGCTGCTCGGCGAAGTGGTGAACCTCAAGTTCTTCAACGTGTACGGCCCCGACGAATACCACAAGGGCAGCATGATGAGCATGGTGTGCCGCGCGGTGCCGCAGGTGAAGGAAACCGGAAAGATCCGTCTGTTCCGTTCGGACAATCCGCAGTACGGCGACGGCGAGTCCGTGCGCGACTTCGTGTATTCCAAGGACTGCGCGGCCCTCATGCGCTGGTTCATGGAAACGCCTTCCTGCAACGGCATATTCAACGTGGGCACGGGCCGCGCCCGCAGCTGGAACGATCTGGCGAAGGCCGTGTTTGCCGCCATGGATCGCCCGGTGGACATCGAATACTTCGACATGCCCGAACACCTCAAGGGCAAGTACCAGTATTTCACCGAAGCGGACATGGGCTGGCTTGAACGCGAGCACTGCCCGGTGAAGTTCCATTCGCTGGAAGAAGGCGTGGACGACTACGTGCGCAACTACCTCATGCAGGACGATCCGTATCTCTGCTCGCTGTAGAGAGACGCGTCTCCTCTCTTGCTGAATCAGGGCCCGTTCCGACTTTCGGAGCGGGCTTTTTGATTTAACGTTGTCTGAGCGCAGCGCGTTTCAGGAAGAGATGGAACGGACGGCGGAAGTTTCTGAAAGCGTTCCGGGGCGCAGCGAGTCGAGGATTTAACAAAAAAAGCCGGCGAAGCATGGCAGTGACGCTTCGCCGGCGATCGTCTTTTTACAATCTACATGTCCACGGCTTCAAACACCGCAACGATGCTCTTTTTGGAGCGCAGTTCCAGCATGGAGCCGTTGATGTTCCATTCGTCGGCTTTGGCGAACATGGCGCGCATCTCTCTGGCCTGTTCCTCGCCCTGCGGGCACATGCGCAGGGTGGAGCCGCCGTCGGAAAAGCTGATGGATTCGTTCTTGCGCTTCCAGTTCATGAAGAAGTTGTTGCAGCCGTCGGAGCCGGAAGCCTGACCGTTGTCGCGCAGAATGAGATGGGGTTCCGGCTGCTCGGGAAAGAGTTCCACGGGCGCGCCGTTGAGCTCCCGCAGACGCCAGTAGGTCTGTGCGAGCGGCGCGGAAGCGTAGTTTTCCGTGGAGCAGACGCCGCCCTTCTGCACGAGAAAGACGTTGGACGCTTCCAGATGACCGTCCTGCATGCGGCCTTCCAGCACCACGGAGGAGTTGCCGTTGGACTGCAGAATGTGGCTGAGCTGATCGTATCCCCGCCCGGACGGCTGAATGGGGATGTCCCGCTGGGAATTGCATTCGGAAAACACGGGCTTGCCGTTCTGCTTCCTGAGTTCTCCTTCGATGAGAAAGCCCTTGGAGGGCCAGGGAATGTCGGCTTTTTTGAGTTCCACGGGCTGCGCGGCAAGGCCGTGGAGCAGCAGATTGCCGCCGGCTTCGCGCGTGGCGGTCACGGGCTTGAGCGCGCCGCGCGTGATTTCGATGGTGCGGTTTCTGTCTTTTTCCATCCAGGTGCCCATGTACTGATTGCGGTCGCCGTCCTGAGTGAGCAGGGCCAGGCCGTCGTCTTCAAGGTAGAGATGGACGGAAATGTTTTTCCCGCCGCTTTTCAGCGAACCCTGATAGCTTGCGGGCGTCTTGAGCTCGGGAAGCTGATGTTCGCCGGGCATGGTGCGATAGACAAGCACGTTCGGCCTGCCGGGAATGGAAACGACTTCGTCGGTCTGCGTGGCGAAGAGCGTTTCGCCGCTGTGCATGACGGCGGCGGCAAGACGCACCTCGTTCGGCATGGTCTGTTCAAGATAGTACACGCGGAAGGGAATGCTTCCGCTGCCGGACGAGGGCATGGTGGACGCGGCCACGGGCATGGGGGAGTGCAGCGGATAGAGCTGCACGCTGACCACGACTTCCGGCGGCAGGGCCATGCGTTCGCGGTAAAACAGCGTGCCTTCCAGCCTGCCTACCTTGGCCCGGCTTTTTTTCCATACCACGGCGGAGCCGTCGGCGTCGGTGAATTCCAGTCTTCCCGAGCCGGACTTGGCAAGCACGAGCTTCTGCGTGCGCACCTTGTCGCCGGGGCTGTCCATGGTGGCGAGCGAGAGCACGCCGTTTTCCAGATTCCAGCTTACGCCGGAAATGGCGGTCTGATCGGGCAGGCCGAGCGCGCCGTCTTCGTCCAGAAAGTAGATCCGCCCTTCGTCATCCACCCATGCGCCGCTGATGTCTCCCGGAGTGCCCGAAGTGGCGACGCAGGAAATGAGAAGAAGCGAGCAGAAAAAAAAGAGCAGTGTTTTATGCATGCGGTTCCTCAGTTCAGGCCAGGGCCACGAGGTCGTACTCCCTGGTCTCTACGATGTCGGCTTCCACCAAGGCGCCGTTTTCCACGCCCGGGCCGCTCACGTAGGTCAGGCCGTCCACGTCGGGGGCCTGGAACCAGGTGCGGCCGGTGTGAAGACCGGGCCATTCTTCGGAACTTTCATCGACCAGCACTTCCATGCGCTGTCCGGCGTAACCGGCGAGAATCTCCTCGCTGATGCCGCGTTGCAGTTCCATGAGTTCGTCCTTTCTGGCTTCCTTGACGGAGTCGTCGATCTGATCGGGCATGGCTGCCGCGGCCGTGCCCTCTTCAGGCTGAAAGGCGAACACGCCCATATGGTGAAAGCGGTTCTTTTCCACAAAATCCATGAGCGTGCGGAAATGTTCGTCGGTTTCTCCCGGAAAGCCCACCATCATGGTCGTGCGCAGGGCGGCTTCGGGGAAAAATTCGCGTATGCGGTCCACCGCCTCCTGCGGATTGCCGGAGAAGGGGCGGCCCATGCGGCTGAGAATGTCCGGGTGGGCATGCTGCAGAGGCATGTCGAAATACGGCACGAACGGCTTGCCCGCCTCCTTGAGAAAGCGCAGCAGGTCGCGGGTGAGTCCGCCCGGATACAGATAGAGCAGGCGCAGGCGTTCCAGTCCGTCGAGTGCAAGGAGCTTTTCCAGAAGAACGCGCGGATCCTTGCCGAAGTCCGTGCCGTAGGCGGTCACGTCCTGCGCCACGACGATGAGTTCCTTCACGCCGTCGTTCACGAGGGCGGAGGCTTCCGTCACCAGCTTGTCGACCGGTTCGGAAGCGTACTTGCCGCGGATGGACGGAATGGCGCAGAACGAACAGTTGTGACGGCAGCCCTCGCCGATTTTCAGCCAGGCGTAGGAAGGGCCGGTGCTGAGCAGGCGTCCGGCGGCGGCGTGTTCCAGATGAAGCGCGCGCATGATCTGATCGGCCCAGGTGTCGATGTCGTCGGTGTGGAGCCAGAGATCGACTTCCGGCAGCTCGGACTTGAGATCGGCGATGCCGTAGCGCCCGGGCAGGCAGCCCGCCACGGCCAGGAACGGCTTTTTGTTTTTCGGCAGCTCGCTGAGATCTTCGATCATCTGAAGGACGGTCTGCACGGATTCCTGCACAGCCGGCGCGATGAAGGCGCAGGTGTTGATGAACACGAGGTCGGCCTGTTCAGGCTCGTCCACGGTGAGAACGGGGCCCAGCGAGCCCAGCAGACGTTCGGTGTCCACGCGGGTTTTGGGGCAGCCAAGACTTTGGGAATAGATACGGAGCATTACTCTACCTTCGAGCAGGCCTGGACTTGTCAACAGGACTGGCCTGAGATATCCCTTTCTGCCATGAAAACAGCCTTTCGGCAAGGAGACCCCCATGACGCTGCTTGAGACGCTCATTCTCGCCACCCGCAATCAGGGCAAGGTGAGGGAACTGCGCGAACCCCTGGCCCGTTTCGGATTCGACGTGAAAAGCCTGCCCGACGATTTTCCCGAAATTCCGGAAACGGGAACCACGTTTGAAGAAAACGCCCTCATCAAGGCCCGGGCCGTGGCCGAAGCGCTCGGCGTGCCCGCGGTGGCCGACGATTCCGGCATAGAGGTGGACGCGCTCGGCGGCGCGCCCGGGGTGTATTCCGCAAGGTACAGTCTGGACTGGCCGGAGCGGGAAGGCGAAAGCACGGACGAGCGCAACAACCGCAAGCTCCTTGCCGAGCTGGAAGGCGTGAGCGCGGAAAAGCGCACCGCGCGTTTCCGCTGCTGCATGGCCCTGGTGTACCCTTCTTCGTGGGAGAACAGACCGGAAGACATTGTGGTGAGCGGCGCGTGGGAAGGGCGCATTGCGGACGCGCCTTCGGGAAGCAACGGCTTCGGCTACGATCCGCTTTTTCTCGATCCGGCAAGCGGCCGCACGGGCGCGGAACTTTCCCGCGAGGAAAAGATGGCGCGCAGCCACCGGGGCAAGGCGCTGGCCCGTCTTCTGGAAGAGCTGGAAAAGCGCGGGAACCTTCGCTGACGCTTTGGCGCTTCCATGATTTTTTGAGTGCTGAAAGGCCCTGTTTCTTCTTGCGGAAACAGGGCCTTTTCTGCGGCAGGAGCGCGCAGAAGTGCAGATTCTGCGTTCAGGCCGCGTCCGTCACAGAATTTTGCGGATTACTTGTTCTTCAGCGGAAAATGGATGTGGGGTGTGTAGGTGTAGCTCTGGCTGAAGAGCGGCGAGGTGATGATGAAGTTCGCCGTGGCGCGGTTGTTGGCGATGGGAATGTCGTACACCTGGGCGATGCGCAGCAGGGCCTTGACGTCGGGGTCGTGAGGCTGGGCGGTGAGCGGATCGGAGAAGAAGATGATGATGTCGATGTGGCCTTCGGCCACCTTGGCGCCTATCTGCTGATCGCCGCCGAGCGGGCCGCTGAGGTAGGGCGTGACGGGCAGACCCGTTTTTTCATTGATGAGGTGCGCCGTGGTGCCGGTGCCGCAGAGAAAGTGACGGGCCAGAATCTGGCTGTGTTCCGCGCACCATTCGATGAGGCTTTCCTTCATGTTGTCGTGGGCGATGAGAGCGATGTGCTTGGTGGCGCTCATGGTTCTTTCCATGGTGTTCCTCACTTTTGCAGGCCGGTGCGTCCGGCGGCATGGGTTATGTTTCTGACGGCGTCATGGTAGGCGGTCAGTGTGAAGCCTGTATGAAGAAACAACGCTTCTTCATGCGGCAAAATGGTCGAATCCCGCAGAGGCCGGAGTCCGGCCGTTGAGCGTGATGCCGCCTCGGCGCACCCGTCCGAGCGCGAGCGCGGGCGCGTTCAGTTCGCGCGCAAGTTCCGGCCACAGCGCTTCGGGGCAGGTGCCTGCAAGGGCGTAGTCCTCGCCGCCTTCAAAGGCGAATTCCGGAGCGCTGACGCCCGTGTCCGAGGCAAAGCGCAGAATCTCTTCCGGCAGAATGTCTTCCGCCAGCGCGATGTCCGCGCCGAGCCCGGAGCGGCGGCTTGCCAGAAGGCGGGGCAGATCGCGCGCGAGCCCGTCGGAAACGTCCATGAGTCCGATGCGGTTTCCGGCGTCGTGGCGCAGGGCGAATCTGGCGACGGCTTCGCCTTCCCGGGCCAGCGGCTTCGGGCGCAGATGCCTTGCGCAGGCTTCGGGCCAGTCGCATTTCGCCTCTTCCGCCTCTTCGGGCGAGGAGGCGCGCTCAAGCAGCGAGAGTCCGAGCCTTGCCAGCCCCACGGAGCCCACGAGAAACACCACGTCGCCTTCTTCGGCCGCGCCGCGGCGAAGCCCCTGCGGCAGCGCTTCGGGAAGTTCGCCCCAGGCCGTGACGCACACGTTGACAAGCGAGGAGCGGGCCAGATCGCCGCCGGAAAGCGCCAGGGAAAAATCGTCGCACACGGTCTTCACGCCCCGGCAGAAGTCGGTCAGCCAGGCTTCGTCTTCGCGTCCCGTGAGGGTGAGCCCCATGGAAATGCCCACCGGCCTTGCGCCGCTTGCGCCCACGTCGCTCACGTTGACGGCCACGGACTTGAAGCCGATGTCGAAGGGGGTGAAGTAGCGGCGGCGGAAGTGCGCGTCTTCGGCGAACACGTCGGTGGTCAGGGCAAGCGGGCCGCCCGGGCGGAGAACGGCGCAGTCGTCGCCGCGGCCGAGCAGAAGCGCCGGGTGATCTTCGGGGAAAAAGCGGTCGATGAGACCGAGAATGTCGTCTTCGCTGGCCATGCGCATGGCTTACTCCAGGGTGAGGTAATCGGCGAGAATGATTTTCAGGCCGAGGCCGGGAAAGTTCACCCGGTACTTGTCCGGCGGAATTTCCTCCACAATCTTGCCGCGACCGAACAGGCGGTGACGGCAGAAGCCGAGTTTTTTCCTGACGGGTTTGGCGTCCGGGCTTTCCTCCAGCGTGCGGCCGTTCTTCACGGCTTCGCGCACGGCGGCCAGATAGGCGTCGTCCGCGTCTTCGCGGGAGCGGGGCGAGGGGGCGAAGTCCCTGTCGCGGGGCGGCCAGTCGTCGTCATCATCCTTCCGGCGTTTCCCGCGGAAGGAATCGTCCGTTTCCTCGCCGTCTTCGTCCCAGTGCCAGGAGCGGCGCTTCGGCGCGCCGAAGCCGGAAAAGACCGGCGCGGGCTGTTCCCGGATGCGGCGTTTCGTCAGCGCGCCGCCGTAGTTTTCATAAATTTCGTTCAGCGTGTCCGTGGGCAGTTCGCGGATGAAGGGACTCGGCGAAGCGGGTTCCTGACTGCCGGAGCTGCGGTTGTAGAGGCTGAGCGGCACGAAAAGATCGAGCGTGTCCTTGGCGCGCGTGCAGGCCACGTACATGAGCCGCCGCTCTTCCTCGAAATCTTCGGGGCGCACCAGCGCGTGGCGGGAGGGAAAGCGGTCTTCCACAAGATCGATGACGAGCACGGCCGACCATTCCAGCCCCTTGGCGGAATGCACGGTGGAAAGGGTGATTTTCTTCTCTCCGTCGTCTTCTTCCGGGGCTTCTTCGGGGCTGTCCAGGGAAAGATCGGCGATGAAGAGCTGGAGGTCTTCGTAGGACGAGGCGATGCCGGACATTTCCTCGAGGCCCTGCAGGCGGCGGGGCCAGTCGTCAGGAAAAAGTTCCTCCATTTTCGGGCGGTAGTGTTCGAGAATGGTGTCGATGACTTCTTCGGGGCGGGGATTTCTCACGCGCAGGTCGGCAATGAGCGCCATGTTTTCCAGAAAGTCCGGCCAGCGGGTGCAGGCTTTCTTGAGCGCGGCCTCGTCGCTGCCGGAAGCCAGGGCGAAGAGCTTGCGCGAGGTTTTCGGGCCGATGCCGCGGGAGAGCGCGGCGATGCGGTCGAAGGAGGGCAGATCGAGAGGATTGCTCACCAGACGGGCGAAGGCCATGACGTCCTTCACGTGGGCGGCTTCGGCGTAGCGCAGGCCGCCGTATTTGCGGAAGCCTATGCCGCGCTTGTTGAGCTCGATTTCCATGTTGTAGGACTGGTAGCCCGAGCGGAACAGCACGGCGATTTCCCGGGCGGGCACCGTGTCGAGCAGCTCTTCGATGCGCCTTGCCGCGAGCACGGCCTGCGTCTTGTCGCTGAGGGGCCGGTACAGCGTGACCGCGGGCTCGGCGGGCACGGGGCGGCGGGAGAAAAGATGCTTGCGGTAGCCTTCGGTGGTGTTGGCGAGCAGGCTGTTGGCAATGTCGAGCACGGGCTGCACGGAGCGGTAGTTCTCTTCCAGCCGGATGATGCGCGTGTTGTGAAAGAGCTTGGGAAAATCGAGAATGTTGTGAACGGTGGCGCCGCGGAAGGCGTAGATGGACTGCGCGTCGTCGCCCACGGCCATGATGTTGCCGTTCTCTCCGGCCATCATGCGCACGAGCCTGGCCTGCACCTTGTTGGTGTCCTGATATTCGTCCACCATGATCTGACGGAAGCGCTGCTTCTGCGTTTCCAGCACGTCGGGCTTGTCGAGGAAGAGCTGTTCCAGCTCGAAGAGCAGATCGTCGTAGTCGAGGAGGGCGTGTTCACGCTTGTATTTGCGGTAGGCTTCGCCGAGTTCCGCCAGATCCGAGGCGTGCGGCAGCAGATGCTGCGCCTCGCGGCGGAGCACCTCGTCGAGTTCCATTTCCTTGTTGCGCGCCTTGCTGAGCAGACCGAGCACGGCCTGCGTGCGCGGAAAGCTGCGGTCGCCCTTGCCTATTTTCAGCGCTTCCTTGCAGGCCTGAATGGCGGCGACGCTGTCGGAAGTGTCCATGACCGTGAGGGAGCCGCCCGTCCAGTCCGGGCTCCAGCGCCGCAGCACGGAAAAGGCGAAGCTGTGGAACGTGCCGCCCTGCACGCCGAGAAGCTGATGGTCGAGCAGATTGGCGGCGCGGTGCAGCATTTCCTGCGAGGCCTTGCGCGTGAAGGTGAGCAGCAGCATGGAATGCGGATCGATGCCGTGTTCGGCCAGCCACGCCAGGCGGTACACGATGGTGCGGGTTTTGCCGGAGCCTGCGCCGGCAATGACCAGCATGGGCCCTTCGGGCGCGGTGACGGCCTGTTTCTGGGCCTCGTTGAGAATGGAGATGTCGAGCATGGCGTGAATCAGTCTGCGGAAGGACCGTCGATTTCATCGGCGGAGGGAAGAGGATCGGGGGCTCCGGCTTCGCGCAGCCTTGCCCACAGCTCGTCGATGCCGAGCCTCGTGACTGCGGAAACCACCACGGGTTTCTGTCCGCCGAGAATGGCTTCCCAGGTCTTCTGCTGGGCGGAGCGTTCCTTGAGGGAGCACTTGTCGGCCTTGGTGAGCACGGCGATGACGGGAAGCTTCCGGGCTTTGGCGAAATCGGCCATCAGCCGGTCGGACTGCTGCGTGGGAATGCGGCAGTCGATGAGCAGGGCGAGCGCGCGCAGCGTTTTGGTTTCTTCCAGATACTTCTGAATGAGGGCCGCCCAGTTGCGGCGCTCCTCGTGGCCGCGGCGGGCGTAGCCGTAGCCGGGCAGGTCGGTGAGGCAGAAGCCGTCGGGCTTGACCAGAAAAAGGTTGACCGAACGGGTCTTGCCCGGTTCGGAGCTGACCTTGGCCAGTTTTTTTCTGCGGGCGAGAGCGTTGATGAGCGAGGACTTGCCCACGTTGGAGCGGCCGGCCAGCGCAATCTGCGGCATGTGATGCGAGGCGTCTTCCAGCTGTTCAAGGGTGTACAGGGTGGCCAGAAGTTCCAGCGCGGGTTCGGAACAGGTCTTTTTTTCGGCGGACGGGTCGGTCATGGCGCTCCTCCCGAGTTGACAAAGTGAGCCTCTATCGGACAATATATCTTGCTTTTCGGAAAAAGCCGAGATTAGCCTGCTCCGGCGGAAAAGGCAAATATTCCGCAGGGCGTCCCCCGCAGCGCGGGGAATATTTCCTCCGTTTTCGGAGGCCGGAAGGGTCCGCGTCGGCCCGTTTCGGATTTTTTACGAAAAAAAATCATATTTTTGCCTGGAGGCATCATGTATTCCACTACTGACTTTCGTCGCGGCCTGAAGATCGAGATCGATGGCACTCCTTACGAAATCGTTGAATTCCAGCACTTCAAGCCCGGCAAGGGCGGCGCCATGGTGCGCACCAAGCTGCGCAACATTCTCAACGGCCGCGTGGTGGACAATACCTTCCGTTCCGGCGAAAAGGTGGGCAAGCCCGACATGGAACAGCGCGACATGCAGTACCTGTACCGCGAAGGCGACGACCTCATCTTCATGGACATGACCACCTACGAACAGATTTCCCTGCCCGTGTCCGACACCGACGGCAAGGCTGACTGGCTGCTGGAATCCCAGCAGTGCCGCGTGCTGCTCTACAACGGACAGCCCATCGACATTGAAGTGCCCGTGAGCCTCGTGATGACCGTGGTCAAGACCGAACCCGGCGTGAAGGGCGACACCGTTTCCAACGTGACCAAGCCCGCCACCCTGGAAACCGGCGTGACCATTCAGGTGCCGATTTTCGTGAACGAAGGCGACCGCGTCAAGGTCGATACCCGCACCCGCGAATATCTCGGCCGCGACTAATTCGCGTTCTTTTCTTTTGCGCTGTCGGCAGGACGTGTTGCGCGCCCTTCCGGCAGCGCTTTCGTTTTTCGGGAGAAAAACGGATTCCGGGCCCGTCCCGGAAGGGTTCACTTGAAGTTTGAAGGGGATGCCAATGTACGGACACAGACTGGTACGCGAACTGCTCGGACTGCTTTTTCTTTTCTGCGGTCTGCTTATGCTGCTCAGTCTCTGGAGCTATCATGTCGGCGATCCCACCTTCAATCAGGCCGTGAGCATGAACGCTTCTTCCGTGCAGAACGCGGCCGGACTGTTCGGCGCATATCTGTCGGGCTTTCTGGTGGACTGCTTCGGTCTGGGATCCTTCTTGTGGGTCGTGTTCTTTCTGGCCGTGGGCGCGGGACTGGTGTCCCGCTGGCTGGTGCTCAAGTGGTACCGCTGGGTGGGGTATCTCCTGCTTTTTTCCTGCATGCTGGTGGCCTCGTCCGTATTCGACATCAGCGTTCACGGCATTCACGGCGGCGGCCTTGCCGGACAGTGGCTTTCCGCCTTTTCCCTTATTTTTTTCAGTCCCGTCGGCTCGTTTCTGCTGTGGTTCTTCGTGTTCCTCATTGCCATGGAGCTGTCGTTCAGCATTTCGTGGCTGACGCTCATTGCTTCGTTCGCCTCCTGGGCGATGCGGAAAATTCCCTCCTTCGGCACGACCTACGATCTGCCCGTGCCGCATCTGCCCGAAGCGCTGAAGCGCCTGCCCGGGCTTGTCGCCGGATGGCGCAGAATTCCGGACGCGGCAAAGCGTCCCCGCCCTGTGCTCGACATCGTGTTCGGCAGGAAGAAGGACGTTGCGGAAACTCCCGCGCCCGTGCTTGAAATAAAAACGGATCTGCCGAAGGCCCCCGATCTTCCGGGCGCGGAGCCCGATCCTGTGGATTCCGGCATTCGGGAAGAGGATTTGAGCGAACTTCTGCGCCTTGTGGAACGGCCGGAGAGCGCAAAGCGCGGCACGAGCGCTTCCGAACCTGCCGTGGCCGCCGTGTTCGTGCCGGAACCGGTTCCGGCGCCTGCGGCGGAAAAGGCTCCGGCGCAGGAAGAGAGCGAATTCATTCTTGAGCTGGAGGATGCCGTCGAAACGCCGGAATCTTCCGCGGCGACGACGCCTTCCGCGGCAACCGTTTCTGCGCCGTTTTCCCCCACGCCCTCCGCGGCAGTGAGCGCTGCGCCGTTTTCTCCGATACCCTCCGCAGCAGTCGGTTCTGCGCCTGCTTCCCCGGCGGCTGAACCTGTTGTCGTGTCTCCGGCGGCTCTTGCAGCATCGAGCGTCGAGTCGGCTCCGCCGGTTGCCGAAGCGTCGTCGGTTGTGCCTGCCGCTCCCGCGACGGCTGCTTCCGTGTTTTCCGCTCCTGCCCCTGCGGCGATGGCGTCCGCGCCCGCCGCGCCTTCCTTTGAGCCCGCGCAGGCTCCGGCCCCCGCCGTCGTGCCCGTGCAGCCCGTTTCTTCCGCGCCCTTCATCGAACCCGACGTGCCGGAGGAAGATCTGCCGCCTTCGGCCCTGGCCGCGCTTTCCGCCTCGGCTTCGGCCGTGAATACCGACGATCTGCCCGCCGTGGTGACGGCTGCGCCCTCTCCCGAAAAGCAGCCCGCGCCGCAGACGGAAGTGCCCGGGCAGGCTTCTCCCCAGTTTTTCCGCGCGGCGGAAGTGCCTGCCGCGCAGCACAAGGACGCCGCCTACGCCTCCGTGGACAGCGCCGTGGCCGGAGCTCTTGCTGCACAGAAAGAGCTTGAAGCCGAAGCCGCCGCTCCCGCTGCGCCTGCGCCCGTGCTGCCGAAGCGCAGGGAGCTTCAGCTGCCGCCTCTGGAACTGCTTTCGCCGCTGCCGGAAGAGGATCTTGCCAGCAGACCCGATGAGCTTACCCTGGCCAGACAGGGCAACGCGCTCATCACCTGCCTCAAGAACTTCAACGTGAACGCCACCCTGGCGCGCATCACGCCCGGCCCCGTGGTCACGCTCTTCGAGGTGCGTCCGGCTCCGGGCGTCAAGGCCACGCGCATCACCAATCTGGCCAACGATCTGGCCATGTCGCTCAAGGCCGTGTCCGTGCGCATGCAGGCTCCCGTGCCCGGCACCGACACCGTGGGCGTGGAAGTGCCCAACGAAAAGCGCTGCACCGTGCATTTCCGGGAAATTGTGGAAAACGAAAATTTCCGTCAGGCCAAATCGCTGCTCACCGTGGCGCTCGGCAAGGATACCGGCGGGCGTCCCGTGTCCGCGGATCTGGCCAAAATGCCGCATCTTCTTGTGGCCGGCGCCACCGGCGCGGGCAAGAGCGTGTGCCTGAACGCCATCATTCTCAGCCTGCTCTACCGCGCCAGGCCCGACGAAGTGCAGATGATTCTGGTGGACCCCAAGCGCGTGGAACTTTCCATGTACGCGGATCTGCCCCATCTCGTGCATCCCGTGGTGACGGACATGGATCTCACCAAGAACGCGCTGCTCTGGGCCATTGAGGAGATGAACCGCCGCCTTTCGCTGTTCTCCAAGGTCAAGGTGCGCAACATCACGGGCTACAACGACCGTCAGGCCCGTCTGCGCGCCGAGGTGGAGGCCGGAGGCCCCATGCCCGTGGACGCGGAAACCGGCGAGCCGGAAGATCTTTCCAACATGCCGTTCCTCGTCATCATCGTCGATGAACTCGCCGACCTCATGATGGTGAAGCGCAAGGAAGTGGAAGGCAGCATCGTGCGTCTCGCGCAGCTCGCCCGAGCCGCGGGCATTCACCTCATCATCGCCACGCAGCGCCCCAGCGTGGACGTGGTGACGGGCATCATCAAGGCGAATTTCCCCTGCCGCATCGCCTTCAAGGTGACGAGCGGTCAGGATTCGCGCACCATCATCGACGGCGCGGGCGCGGAAAAGCTGCTCGGCATGGGCGACATGCTGTTCAAGCCCAACGGCGGCATGATTCAGCGCCTGCACGGCGCTTTCGTGAGCGACGATGAAGTGTCGGCCGTGGTGGAATTCTGGAAAAAGCAGCAGCCGCCGAACTACAAGGTCGATTTTGCGGAATTCGGCAACGACGACGCGGACGACGCCGAAGATTTCGGTCAGCCCGCCTCCCGGAGCAACGAAATCGTGGACGATCCCATTTACGCCGAAGCCGTGCAGTTCGTGCTGGACAACGGCAAGGTGTCCATTTCCCTGCTGCAGCGGCGTTTCCGCATCGGCTTCAACCGCGCGGCCCGCTTCGTGGAGCAGATGGAAAAGGACGGTCTGCTCAGTCAGGCCGACGGCACACGTCCGCGCAGCGTGGTGCATCGCTAGACCCTGGCCGAAGAGCGGGGCTCGCCTCGCGTGTGCAGGCAGGGAGGACGCCCCGGAAAGCGGCCGGCGCAACACATTTGCGGAAAAGGCAGTGGGCGCTTTTCCGCGCCGCAGTCCGGCGGGACTGCGGAATGAGCCGTTCCTGCGCCATGCGGAGCGGCAAACCTGTCACCCCATGCCTCCGGCCCGGCCGGAAAAGGAGGAACTGCCTTGATACTCGACGGTAAGGCGACTGCGGCGTCCATACGCGCCGCGCTTCGTGAGGACATAGCGAAAGACAGGGAGAAAGCCGGACGCGCTCCCTGCCTGGCGGTGATTCTGGTGGGCGAGGATCCGGCTTCGCAGGTGTACGTGCGCAACAAGGAAAAGGCCTGCGCCGACGCCGGCATCGACACGCGTTCCTACCGCCGACCCGCCTCCATTCTTCAGCAGGAGCTGGAAGAGCTCATCGCGTCCCTCAACGCCGATCCTGCCGTGGACGGCATTCTGCTTCAGCTCCCCCTGCCCGAAGGGCTGGACGAGCGTCCCTGCATCGAGGCCATCAGCCCGGACAAGGACGTGGACGGCCTCACCGCCGTCAATCAGGGCCGCGTGGCCATGAACGTGCCCGGGCTTCGTCCCTGCACGCCTGCGGGCATTCTGGCGCTGCTCGACCACTACAACATTTCCGTGAGCGGCAAGCGGGCCGTGGTCATCGGCCGCAGCAATCTTGTGGGCCGTCCGGTGTCCCTCATGCTCGGCAGCCGCGATTACAACGCCACCGTGACCATGTGCCATTCCCGCACGCCCGATCTCGCCGCCGTGTGCCGCGAGGCCGATATCATCGTGGCCGCGCTCGGCAGGCCCCGCTTCGTCACGGCCGACATGGTCAAGCCCGGAGCCGTCATCATCGACGTGGGCATCAACCGCGGCGAGGACGGCAAGCTCTGCGGCGACGTGGACTTTGAGCACGTGGCCCCGCTCGCTTCCGCCATCACGCCGGTTCCCGGCGGCATCGGCCCCATGACCATTTCTCAGCTCCTTGTGAACACCGCCCGGGCCTGGAGAAAAAAGCTTCTCGGCGCATAACGCCGAAAGCTCGCCCGGCCTGCGCAGCAACGAGAAGCGCAGGCCGCCCCCCGATCTTCCGCCCGGGGAGAGCCGCACTTGCGGCTTCACGTTTTGCCCTTTCCGTCCTTTTCGGTCGGAAAGGGCTTTTTTTGTGTGCGCGAGGCAGGCAGGCTTGGGACTCGGCGCTCTGGGCGCGGGCGGCGTCGGCTCGAAAGCAGGACGAAGGCGCGAACTTTGAAATTCTCTCCGGCATTTTCGACCGCCGCCGCGCGTCGAGCAAAAATTTTTTGAAGTCATGGGGTGCAAGGGCGCGGGAGAGAAAAAGCAATACAGCGCGCTTTTCCCCGGGCTCTGAGTGTGCTAGGGTGGCCCAAAATTGAGGACAAGGCGAAAAAAAAGTTTTCGCATGATCGGGCAGTTGTTTGATATTGCAGTATATTTTTCTCTGCTTGAAAACGATTGTCAAAATTTTGCCGTTTCAGAGACGGAAAAAGGAGCGCCTATGACCGCAACGCGTAAGGAGCATGATTTTCTTGGCGATCTGGAAATTCCCGCCGATGTCTATTACGGCATCCAGACCAGCCGGGCTCTGGAGAACTTCCGCATTTCGGGCACGACCATTGCCTCCATGCCGCGCTTCATTCAGGCGTTCGGCTACGTGAAGAAGGCGGCGGCGCTGGCCAACATGGAGCTCGGCGTGCTGCCGGAATCCATCGGCCGCTACATCTGCCTCGCCTGCGACAAGGTCATTGCCGGCGAGTACAACGATCAGTTCCCCGTGGACGTGTATCAGGGCGGCGCGGGCACGTCGTGCAACATGAACGCCAACGAGGTTATCGCCAACGTCGCCCTTGAGCTCATGGGGCACAGGAAGGGCGAATATCAGTACTGCCATCCCAACAATCACGTGAACTGCTCGCAGTCCACCAACGACGTGTATCCCACGGCCATCCGTCTGGCGCTCTACACCACGCTGACGGATTTCATGGGCGACATGGAATACCTGCGTCAGGGCTTTGCGGCCAAGGCCGAGGAGTTTTGCGACGTCATGAAGATGGGCCGGACCCAGATGCAGGACGCCGTGCCCATGACGCTGGGCATGGAATTTTCCGCGTGGGCGACCACCATCGGCGAGGACATCCGCCGCATCGGAGAAGGCCGCGAGCAGATCTGCGACATCAGCATGGGCGCGACGGCCATAGGCACGGGCATCAACACGCCGGAAGGCTATGCCGCGCTGGTGACGAAGCGCCTCGCGGAAATTTCCTCGCTGCCGCTGTTCATGGCGGAAAATCTGGTGGAAGCCACGTCCGACTGCTGCGCCTACGTGCAGATTTCCGGCCTGCTCAAGCGTTTTGTGGTCAAGCTCTCCAAAATATGCAACGACCTGAGGCTGCTCTCGTCCGGGCCCTGCTGCGGTCTGAACGAAATCAATCTGCCGCCCCGTCAGCCGGGTTCCTCCATCATGCCCGGCAAGGTGAATCCGGTCATTCCCGAGGTGGTGAATCAGGTCTGTTTCGACGTCATCGGCAAGGACGTGACCATTTCCATGGCCGCGGAAGCCGGACAGCTGGAACTCAACGCCATGGAGCCCGTCATTGCCTACACGCTGTTCGCCTCGCTGAAGCATCTCGGCAACGCCTGCCACATTCTGCGCGATTTGTGCGTGGACGGCATTACGGCCAATCGCGAGCACTGCGCCTCGCTCGTGCGCAACGCCATAGGCGTGGTGACGGCGCTCGCCCCCTACATCGGCTACGAACGCTCGTCGGAAATCGCGCGGGAGGCGCTGGCCTCCGGGCAGTCGGTGTACGATCTCGTGGTGCGGCACAACTACATGACCAGCGAGGAAATCGACTACGTGCTGAGCCCTGAGCGCATGATGCAGCCCGGCGAGGACAAGGAGCTCCAGCGCAGGATTGCGGCGCGTCTGGACTAGGGGCGCCGGACGCTCCGGGGGCCTTCGGACTGTGGCCGCGCGGCGGGAGCGTGCGGGCTTTCCCGCAGGGTGCCGCGTTGATGCTGCCCGGCGTTGCCCGCCCCGGTACGGCGGGCTGAGCGCGAATTGGCATGACAAACGAAGAGGCCGCCGTCCATGCGGACGGCGGCCTCTCTTTTCATCTTTGCGCGAGGGGAATTCCCCGCTCCCGCTTAGTCTTCCTTGTGTTCGCGGCGGGGACGATCGCTGCGTTCACGACGTTCGCCGCGGCGTTCGCGACGTTCGCCGTCGCCGCGTTCTCCGCGTTCGCGGCGGGCGGGACGGGCGGTGTCTTCGGGCTTCCATTCGATGCCCTGCTGTTCGAGCAGCACGGCCTTGCGGCTCGCGCGGATGCGGTCGCCGTTGATTTCGATGACCTTGACCAGCATGTCTTCGCCGAGGTGGGCCACGTCTTCGGTCTTTTCCACGCGGTTGGTGTCGAGCTGGGAGATGTGGACCAGGGCTTCGAGGTTGGGCAGAATTTCCACGATGGCGCCGATTTCCAGAATGCGCTTGACCTTGGCGTTGTAGTTCTTGCCGAGTTCCGCGTGCTGGTCGTAGTAGAGCACCATTTCCTTGGCGGCCTGCATGGACTTCTGCGTGGGGGCGAAGATGGTGATGCGGCCGGAATCCTCAATGTCGATGGCCGCGCCGGTGGCGCTGGTGATGGCCTTGATGTTCTTGCCGCCGGGGCCGATGATCATGCGGATGATTTCAGGATTCACGAACACTTCCTCGTGCTGGGGCGCGTAGGGCGAGAGTTCGCGCACGGCGGGCATGGCCTTGGCCATGACGTCGAGAATGTGCAGACGGGCCACGCGGGCCTGTTCCATGGCGCGGGCCATGACTTCGGTGGGCAGGCCGTTGATCTTGATGTCCATCTGGATGGCGCTGATGCCGTCGGCCGTGCCGGCGATCTTGAAGTCCATGTCGCCGAGGGCGTCTTCGTCGCCGAGAATGTCGGTGAGCACGGTGTAGGTGTCGCCGTCCTTGATGAGACCCATGGCCACGCCGGCCACGGGAGCGCTGATCGGCACGCCAGCGTCCATGAGGGAGAGGCAGCCGCCGCACACGGCGGCCATGGAGGACGAACCGTTGGATTCCACGGTGTCGGACACCACGCGGATGGTGTAGGGGAAGCTTTCGGGCGAGGGCAGAACGGCCTTGAGGGCGCGTTCGGCGAGGTGGCCGTGACCGATTTCGCGGCGGGACACGCGCACGGACTTCACTTCGCCCACGGTGAAGGGCGGGAAGTTGTAGTGCAGCATGAAGCGCTTGGTTTCGTCGCCGTTCAGGGTATCGACCTTCTGCTCGTCGGACGTGCTGCCGAGGGTGGTGACGGCAATGGTCTTGGTTTCGCCGCGGGCGAAGATGGCGGAGCCGTGGGCGCGGGGCAGCACCGACGTTTCGATTTCGATGGGACGCACGGTCTTGGTGTCGCGGTTGTCGATGCGGGTGCCTTCGTTGAGCACTCTCTGGCGCACGAGCTTCTTTTCGAGGTGTTCGAGCACTTCGCCGATGGCGGCCTGCGCCGCGGGATCGTCGGCATAGCGTTCGTCGGTGGCCATGAGGGCCTTCACCTTGTCCTTGACGGCCTTGCGGGCGTCCTTTCTGAGCAGCTTGTCGGGAGTGCGCAGGGCGTCTTCCATGCCGGACTTGATGGCGAGGTCTTCCACGTAGGCGAACAGTTCGGGATCGTCCTGCTTGGGAATGAATTCGGTCTTGGCCTTGCCGGCCAGCTTCACGAGTTCTTCCTGAGCGTCGATGAGGGGCTGAATGGCCTTGTGGGCCCAGTTCAGGCCGTCGATGAGGTCCTGTTCCTTGACGAGCTTGGCTTCGCCTTCCACCATGACCACGGCGTCGCGGGAGGCGGCGAGCACGATGTCCATGTCGGAGCGCTTGAGTTCTTCGGTGGTGGGGTTCAGCACGAACTGACCGTCCACGCGGCCGAGGCGCGCGCCGGCCACGGGGCCCGCGAAGGGAATGTTGGAAATGCAGGTGGCCGCGGAAGCCGCAGTGATGCAGAGCACGTCGGGATCGTTTTCGCCGTCGGCGGAAATGACGGTGGCGAGCACCTGCACCTCATTGCCGTAGCCCTTGGGGAAGAGCGGACGGATGGGGCGGTCGATGAGGCGGGCCACGAGGGTTTCATGGTCGCTCGGGCGGCCGATTTCGCGGCGGAAGAAGTTGCCGGGAATGCGGCCGGCGGCGTACATGCGTTCGGCGTATTCCACGGTGAGGGGGAAGAAGTCCTTGGGGGTGTCGAGCTGGGCTTCACACACGGTGACGAGGGCCACGGTGCCGCCGCACTGAATCCAGATGGCGCCGTTGGCCTGACGGGCCACGCGGCCCGTTTCCAGAATGATTTCTTTGCCGCCTACGGTGGCGGACACACGAGTGCTGTTGAGCAGACCCATATGGTTACTCCTGGAAGGAGACTCCGTGAAGAAAGACGAAAATTTCGCCTCTGTTCGCGGATGCTCCTTCCTCGCGTTGAGGTTGAGGGGAAAAGGCCCCTTTCCATGCAGGATGGGGGAGCGGAATTTCTTCCGCTCCCCCTTGTTTCCGGATCGTTTTCCGACTACTTGCGCAGACCGAGCTTTTCGATCAGGGCGCGATAGCTCTGAATGTCGGTCTTCTTGAGGTAGTTCAGCATCTTGCGACGCTGGCCGACCAGCTTGAGCAGGCCGGTGCGGGAGTGGAAGTCCTTCTTGTTGGCCTTGAAGTGGTCGGCGAGACCATTGATGCGGGCGGTGAGAAGGGCGATCTGAACTTCAGCGGAGCCGGTGTCGCCTTCGTGCTTGGCGTACTGAGCGATGACGGCCTGCTTCTGAGCGGAATCCATAGCCACAGCGGTATCCTCCTCTCTGACGTTTCGTCAGAGGTTAGTGGGTAAAAAGCCCCCGAAGCACTGCCCAGACAGGGCGATCCCTGTCCATGCGGGCTTCTGCCAGAGCCAGAGGCGAGCCATCCTGCGCCAGTATGAGGGCGCGTGTGCCGGGTTCGAAATCACCGAATTCCGGCAGATGGGGAACGGGCATGCCGTTTTTCAGATGCGCTTCCTGCATTTTTCCGACGGAAATGTTTTTCCAGCCGGGCAGGGCGGCGCTGATGGGCATGATCCATTCTGGCAGCCTTTCAGGCTCGGCAAGGATTTCGTCCAGCGTGTGGGCGACCTCCAGGCCAAACGGGTGGCTGTATTCCCGGGTCAGTTCCGTGAGCATGGCTCCGCACCCGAGTCGCATCCCCAAGCTGTGGGCCAGGGACCGTATGTAGGAGCCGGAACTGCACGTTACCCGGAATCGCACGTCCGGCATGTTCACCCATTGAACAGCGGCGTGCGAAACATGTATGCTTTTCACCTTGACCGGCACTTCCTTGCCGGCGCGGGCCAGCTTGTACAGAGGCTGACCCTGGTGCTTTGCGGCGGAATAGGGCGGAACGGGCTGTTCCGTCACATCCAGCCAGGCCTCCACTTCGCGGCGGGCGGCCTTCTCAAGCGCGGAGCCCGGAGCGAGATCGTCTTCGCTCAGGGGCGTTTCGGCAACCACGGAGCCTTCGGCGTCCCAGGTGTCGGTAACGACGCCGAGGCGCAGCGTACCGCCGTAGGTTTTCACCCCGCCTTCCAGCAGATAGCCGGAAAGCTTTGTGGCGTTGCCGAGCAGAACGAGCAGCACGCCGGTGGCCATGGGGTCGAGAGTGCCCGCATGACCGATTTTCTTCTGCCCGAGGCGCTTCACGCGGGCGATGGCCTGCGCGGAGCTGAGCCCCTTGGGCTTGTTCAGTACCAGTATGCCGTGCTGCTGTTCCATGCGAGAAGTCTATGTACCTTTAATTATCAGGATAGTCCAGCCCCGGCGCAGGGCCCGGGCAGGGAGAGCCCGGAAAATTCGCTTTTGCCGGCGCCGCCGCGCGGGCGGAAACGGAATATACCGGAATTATTGAAATATACTTTGAAGCTCTGCCCGGAAATCTAGTTGAGCAGCGGTCTTGCCACGGGATGCTTGGCCTCCACGTGGTCTTCCACTTCCGTGCCCTTGGGCGGGGTGAACTGGAAGTCCTTGGCGGAGACGGGCGCGTTGGGCTTCAGGTTCTGCAGCTCGATGGTGTTGGTATTGCCGTAGAAGTCCATGACCATGGCGCGGCGGATGAGCGAGGTGTCGGGGTCGAGCCAGAGCTGGGCTTCGGTGAGTTCCGTGGTGGGATCCTTGGGGTAGAGCAGCAGATGAATGAGCTTGCCGTCTTCCGGCGACTGGGCGGCTTCCACGTCGAAATCGCGGGAAAGGGCGCTCTGGCCGGTGATCACCTGGATGAGGGAACGGGAATCTTCGGCCAGCGCGCGGGAATAGCGGTAGGCGAGTTCCTCGTCGGGCAGGTAGTTCCAGATTTCCTTGTCCGTCACCATGAGAAGTTCTGCGTGGGGCGCGGCGGTTTCCCAGCGCACGAGAAGGGGCTTCTGGAAGAGAATGACGCCGTTTCTTTTTTCCACGACGCCGCTTTCTCTCTGCAGAAGCTGCTGCGTGAAGTCGGCGCGGAAGCTCTGCATGCCGGCGTAGGCGGTCTGCATCTTGTTCACCGCGGCGGTGATGTCGGCGGCGGAAGCGCTCTGGGCGAAGAGGCCGAGGGCAAGAAAGGCACAGAAGAGGATTCGCAGCAGTCTGCTCATGATTTTTTCCTTATTCCTCCCGACGCCCGGAGGCGGGCGGCGATGCGCGCCGCAGGGGAGGTTGAAAAAGGCCCGGAAGCCCGGGCCGGAAACCAGTGTGCGGGGAGGAAAAACCTCCCCGCGGAATGCTTATTCAGCGTCTTCGTCGGACTGGGTGAGTCCGTAGTTGTCGGCGAGAATGGGGCCGAAGAAGAAGCTGACGTCGCCGAGTTCCTCTTCGATGCGGAGGAGCTGGTTGTACTTGGCGATGCGGTCGGAACGGCTGGCGGAGCCGGTCTTGATCTGGCCGGAGTTGGTGCCCACGGCGAGGTCGGCGATGAAGGTGTCTTCGGTTTCGCCGGAACGGTGGGACACGATGGTGGCGTAGCCGGCGTTCTTGGCGATTTCGATGGTGTCGAGGGTTTCGGTGAGGGTGCCGATCTGGTTCACCTTGATGAGCACGGCGTTGGCGAGGCCGTCTTCGATGCCTTCGGCAAGGATGTCGGGGTTGGTGACGAAGAGGTCGTCGCCCACGAGCTGAATGTGGTCGCCGAGGCGGTCGGTGAGCAGCTTCCAGCCTTCGCGGTCGTCTTCGGCCATGCCGTCTTCAATGGAGATGAGCGGATAGCGCTTGGTGAAGTCTTCGAGCCAGTCCACCATCTGTTCGCTGGTGAGTTCGAGGCCTTCGCCGGCGATGACGTACTTGCCGTCCTTGTAGAATTCGGAGGAGGCGGCGTCGATGCCGAGGGCGACTTCCGCGCCGGGGATGTAGCCGGCGGCTTCAATGGCCTTGATGAGGTAGCTGAAGGCTTCGTCGTGGCTCTTGAGGTTGGGAGCGAAGCCGCCTTCGTCGCCCACGGAGGTCACGTGGCCGTCCTTGGCGAGAATGCCCTTGAGGGTGTGGAACACTTCGGCGCCGATGCGCAGGGCGTCGGCAAAGGTCTTGGCGCCCACGGGCATGATCATGAATTCCTGGATGTCCAGATTGTTGGGAGCATGCGCGCCGCCGTTGATGACGTTCATCATGGGGGAGGGCATGATCTTGGCGTTCACGCCGCCGAGGTACTGATACAGGGGCAGGCCGAGGTATTCGGCGGCGGCGCGGGCCGTGGCGAGCGACACGCCGAGCATGGCGTTGGCGCCGAGGCGGGACTTGTTTTCGGTGCCGTCGAGGTCGATGAGGGTGTTGTCCACCTGCACCTGACGCAGGGCGTCGAGGCCGATCACGGCTTCGGCGATTTCACCGTTCACGTGTTCCACGGCGCGGGTCACGCCCTTGCCCTTGTAACGGCCCTTGTCGCCGTCGCGCAGTTCGAGGGCTTCGCGGCTGCCGGTGGAGGCGCCGGAAGGAACGGCGGCGCGGCCGACGTGGCCGGATTCGAGGCCGACTTCCACTTCAACAGTGGGATTGCCGCGGGAGTCGAGAATCTCGCGGGCCCATACGGAAGTGATGGTGCTGTTGTTCATGGCGGGAACTCCTTGGAATATGCCGGACGCAGTCCGGGTAAGAGAACAGAATGCTATGCCGTGGCGGTCTTCCGGATCCAGAGGAGCCGGAGCCCTTCAAGAATAAGATCGGGTCTGACGATGTCAAAGGCCCGGCAGATTCTGGAAAGGTCGTGGGCCGCGCCGCCCGTGCCCACCACGAGCGTGGGGCCGGGAAGCTGGGTTTTGAGACGTTCGCACAGGCCTTCGGTCATGGCGGCGAAGCCGAACAGAAAGCCGTGGTTCATGCTGGTGATGGTGTTGCGCCCGATGCGGACGCAATCTTCCGTCATTTCCAGCGAGATGCGCGGCAGCTTGGCCGTGTTGGCGGCAAGCGCGTTGCGCGAGGAAAAAAGTCCGGGGCAGATGAGGCCGCCCAGATAGGCGTTGCCGGACACGCAGTCGAAGGTGGTGGCGGTGCCGAAGTCCACGGAAATGATGGACGGCGTGTCGGGAAAGAGCTTTCTGGCGGCAAAGGCGGCCAGAAGACGATCCGCGCCCACTTCCTGCGGCTGTTCGTAGCCGTTGACAAGGTCTATTTCAAAGTCGCCGGGGAAGGACAGCGGCGTTTTGCCGAGGTATTTCTGCAAAGCCTCGTGAAGCAGGGTGCTCACGTCGGGCACCACGGAGCAGACGAGGCAGGCCGTGATGTCTTCGGGCTTCAGGCGGCGCAGGGAAAGAAGCTGAACCAGCGAGAGCCCCAGGCTGTCCGCCGTGTGCGAAGCTCTGGTGGGCAGCGAGTAGGCGGCCTCCAGGGCGTCGGGGCGGGCGAAGACTATCTTGATGCAGGTATTGCCTATGTCGGCAAGAAGGAGATGTTCAGACATGCGTGAACCACCCGGAAAAAGAAAAGACAAGAGAGTTTATCCTTTCTTTGCGGCGTTCGCAATGGGTAAAAGGTCCGGTTTCCGGGGCGGGAGCGGGTCAGGATTTCTTGTCGCTCTTTCGGGAGAGCGGATGCGCGGCGTCGTAGATGCGCGTGAGGGCCTCCATGTTGAGGTGCGTGTAGCGCTGCGTGGTGGAAATGCGGCTGTGCCCGAGCAGTTCCTGCACGGCGCGCAGGTCCGCCCCGCCTTCCAGCAGGTGCGTGGCAAAGGAGTGTCGCAGATCGTGAGGGGAGAGATGCTGCGGAATGCCCGCTTCCGCGGCCCGTCCCTCCAGAATGCGCGCGGCCTGACGGCGATCCAGCCTTTTGCCGCGCCGCCCCAGAAAGGCGGCCCGTTCGCCGTGCGCGGGAGGCACGCGGTCGCGCACGGAAAGCCAGCGGGAAAGCGCGTCTTTGCTGGCGTCGCTGAGCGGCACGATGCGTTCCTTGCTGCCCTTGCCCATGACCTGCACGTGCCCGCTTTCGGGGCGTATGTCGTTCACGTTGAGGCCGAGCGCCTCGGAAATGCGAAGGCCCGAGCCGTAGAGCAGCTCAAGAAGCGCCTTGTCGCGCAGGAGAAACACATCGTCGGCGGACATGTCGCCCGGGCGGGCGGCCACGGCTTCGGCGGGCTTTTCGTCCAGCAGGCTGAACACCTGATCCACGTTGAGCATGGCGGGATGCCGCTGATCCTGCTTGGGATTGCGCACCCCGGCGCAGGGATCGGCCTCAATCTTGTGCAGGCGCAGAAGATGCCGGAACAGCGAACGCAGAGCGGAGAGCTTGCGCGCCATGGACGAGCGCGCCATGCCCTGCCGGAACAGCGAGGCGGAAAAGCCCTGCACCATCTGCCGCGTGATTTCGGAAGGCCGCTCCAGCGAAGCGCCCATGCCGCGCAGGTAGGTTTCAAATTCCAGAATGTCCACGGCGTAGGCCGCCACCGTGGCTTCGGACGCGCCTTTCTGAAACTCCATCCAGGCGAGAAAGGTGGCGGCGGGCACGGGAAGGGCGGCGGTGATTTCGGCAAGGCGGCTCATGCTCTGGCCTCGTAGCGGGAATCGGAAAGACGCCTCGCGAGCTTTTTCACCTCCAGAATCATGAGCACGGCGCTCACGGAAGCGCTGTTCCAGGAGCCGCTTTGCGCCTGCGCGGCGTAGAGAAGCTCATCCTGGGAAAGGGGGCCGTCCTGCAGAAGGGCGAGAATGGTTTCCTCTTCTTCGGTGAGGGGCGCAGCGGCTCGGGCGGGCTTTTTCGCGGGCGCTTTGCGGGCCGGGCGCTGTTCTTTTCGCTCGGGAGCGGCCGTTTCGGCGCGGGAAGAGGCGCGATCGTCGTTCGAGGGCGTCGGAGGCTCGCTCTCTGGGGAGGCTGCGGGCAAAGCGGCGGCCTGCGGGCGCGGCTCTTCTTTCGGGCGGGCGGAAGTGTCGGTTGCGGGGGCGCGGAGGCTCTCCGGCTGCGCGGGCGAAGCCTCTTCAATTTCTTCAATTTCTTCCAGCGCGTCGTGCTTTGCCGGGGCAGGCTGCGTTTCTTCTGCGGGCCTGCCGCGCGTCGGCGCTGCCGGAGAATGCTTCAGCGAATCCTGAAGATGCGGCAGCAGATCGGCCAGAATGTCCGCCGCGCCGGATACGGGCCGCGCGCCATCCAGAAGCAGTTTTTTCGTGCCTTCGCGGCAGGGGGCGCGCAGGGCGTTCGGCGAAGGCGCATAGACGTTTCTGCCCTGTTCTGCGGCCAGGCGCGCCGTGATGAGACTGCCGCTGCGCGCGCGGCTGGCCTCCGCCACCAGCACGCCGAGGCAGAGGCCGCTGATGAGGCGGTTGCGCACGGGAAACGCGCCGGGGCCGGGCACCCAGCCCGGCGGCATTTCGCTTGCCGCAAGGCCGTGTTCGACCACGTCGAGGTAGAGGTCGCGGTGGCCGGAGGGGAAGGGCAGATCCACGCCTCCGGGCAGTACGGCGATGGTGCGGCCCGGGCCGCCGAGGGCCGCGTGATGGGCGTAGCCGTCCACGCCGTAGGCCAGGCCGGAAACCACGGTCACGCCCGCGGCGGAAAGCTCTTCGGCAACGGCCGCCGTAAAGTCGATGGCTGCGGAAGAAGCGTCGCGGGAACCCACGACGGCCACGCACGGCGCGCGCAGAAGCGAGGCGTCGCCTGCGGCGTAGAGCAGCGCGGGCGCGTCGGGCAGTTCTCGCAGCAGCGGCGGATAGCGCTTGTCCGTCCACAGAATGATGGAGGCGCGAAGCGTGTGGGCGGCGTCCCATTCCGGACGGGCCGCGGCTCTCCAGGCGTTGTTCAGGTAGCCTTCGGCCTTCTGGGCGGGCACGCCCGCTTCCGGCCATGCGGGCACGTTGGTGACGGCCTCGTAGGCGGAGCCGAAATGCTTGAGCAGCAGACACGCCCCGCGCACGCCGAGACCGGCGGTGTGGCGCAGGGCCAGCGCCGCCCAGTATTCGCGGCGTCCGTCGTCGTCCAGAGCGGCGAAGCCCGTCTGCTGCGGAAGAGATTCGTTCATGTCAGGCGGCTCTCCCTTCGGTGTGGAAGAGTACCGCCGCCCTGGCGAGCGCTTCCTGCGTGGCGAGCAGGTACACGATGTCGCCGGCGAGAAGCTGCGTCTGGGCGTTGGGATTGTTGTTGATCGTATCGCCGCGCCGCACGCCTGCGGCCGTCACGCCGTGTTCCTTGCGCAGCGCCGCCTGAGCGATGGTCTTGCCTGCGAGGGGGGAGCCCTCTTCCACGGCGTAGGCCACAAGCTGCAGATCGGGCAGGCTGTCCATGATGGAGCCGCCCATGCCGAGCCTGCGCTGCATGCCGTAGTTTTCGCGGCGGATGGCGGACACGTACTGATCGATGGTCTGGCGCGGCACGAGGTAGTGATTGAGCACGCGGGCGAACACTTCCAGCGAGGTTTCAAACTCTTCGGGAATTACTTCGTTGGCGCCCACTTCCTTGTAGGAGTCCAGATTGCCGAGGAAGCGCGTGCGCACGATGATGTGCAGCGAGGGATTCATGGCGCGGGCGTTGGCGATGATGGCGCGGCTGCCCGCCGGATCGGACGTGAGAATGGCGAGCGCCCTGGCCGTGGACGCGCCGAGATGTTCCAGCACCAGCGGGAAGGAGGCGTCGCCGTGCCGGATGGGTTCTGTGGCGCGGTATTTTTCCACGGTGTCGGGATTCATTTCCGAAATGATGTAGGGAATGCCGCAGCTTTTTGCGCCGTGGGCCATGATCTGCCCGCCGATGCCGAAGCCGATGATGATGAGATGATCCTTGAGCTGCCGGCCGTCGCGGATGATGCCGTGGGCGTTGTCTTCGGCATCGTGTTCGTCGGAGTCGTCGGTGGCGGCTTCGGCGGTCTGCATGTTGGGCCGTTTCAGGATTCTGCCGGTGACCCTGGGAGCCGCGCCGATGAGCAGGGGGGTGAGCACCATGGTCAGAATGCTGGAGGCGAGAAAGATCTGATAGGCGTCGTTGCTGATGAGGTCGAGGCCGAGGGCGGACTTGGCGAGCACGAAGGAGAATTCGCCCACCTGGGCGAGACTGAAGGCCGTAAGCAGGGCCGTGCGCATGGAGTACCTGAGCACGCGCACCGCGGGCACGACCATGAGGATTTTCGCCAGAATGATGGCCGCGGCGCACAGCGAGATGACGGGCAGATGCGTGAGGAAGAACTTGACGTCGAGCAGCATGCCCACGGAAATGAAGAAGATGCTGGAGAACACTTCCTTGAAGGGCATGATGCTTTCCAGCGTGTTGAGGCTGTATTCCGACTCGGCCATCATGAGACCGGCGAGGAACGCGCCGAGGGCGAGCGAGAGGCCGAGCCACGAGGTGATGAGCGCCACGGCGAGGCACAGGCCGAGGGTGGTCATGAGCATGAGCTCGCGGCTGCGGGTGCTCACCACGCTGAACATGAGCCGGTGGAGCAGGTATTTGCCGAACAGGAGAATGCCGCCGATGACGAGCACGCCCTTGCCCACGGCGAAGATCATGGAGTTGGTGTCGAGTTCGAGGCCGCCCGCCAGCAGCGGGAAGATGAGCACCATGGGCACGATGGCGAGATCCTGAAAAATGAGCACGGCGAGGCAGACCTGCCCCTGCGGGGATTCGGTGAGGGCCTTCTGCTGGAGAATGCTCAGCACGATGGCCGTGGACGAGAGCGTGACCATGCAGCCGTACACGATGCCGAGCCGCGGCCCGCTCCACCAGAAGGTGAGCAGGAACACGAAGGCCATGGTGAGCAGCACCTGGGAGGAGCCGCCCAGAAAGAGCGGCTTCTTGAGCCGCACGAGTTCCTTGCCGGAGAGCTCCATGCCGATGGAGAACATGAGGAAGGCCACGCCCACGTCGGCCATGGTGTCCACGGCTTCGGGGCTGGGAATGAGTCCGAGGGCGGAAGGACCGCACAGCACGCCGGTGAGCAGAAAGCCCACGATGGACGGCAGGCGGAAGCGCAGACAGACAAGAACGACGATGATGGAAAGAATAAAAAGAACGACGATTTCGCGAAGAATCATGTCTTCCATGGGGCAGTCTCGCAGAAAGGGATATGGAGAGGTGAACCATGTGTTCACAAGCCTGTTATTCTGTCATGTTTTCCGGCCGCATGCAACGGAACGGAGGGCGGATGCCGGGGGCGGAACGTTCGTTCGGAGGACTCGTTCGGAGTGCGGCTTCGAGGCGCATCCGAGGGGGCGGGGGGCGTTCGGAAGCGCGCGGAAAACGGCCCGGAAAGATCCCCGGAATGCGCGCTGCGCTTCGAGGAAAAAGCAGGCTCGGAATGCGGCCCGGACGCTTGCCCGGAGTGTGCGGCCCGGAGTCGAACCGAAATCGGCCCGGAGTCGCCACGAATTGGTCCTTGGACTGCGGCCTGAAAGAGGTGGGGCGAGGCTGCGCAAAACGTCAGGGCGCGCTCTCGAAAGCGCGGAGGCGGCGCGGCGGCTGTTCCGTGATTTTTCTTTTGGGCCTTGCGGGGCGCGGGCGCGGAGCGAGGGGAATTCTTTGACAATGGGGAGAAATGGTCCTATCCTCATGCGTTATTTCTACTTTGCTGGAGTCCGTTCATGGCACAGATTCAGGCTATCAAGGGCTTTGCCGACCAGTTTCCGGCGCAGAGCCGTCTTTTTGAGATGATGGAAGCCACTGCCCGCGAGGTGTTTCCCCGCTACGGTTTTGGCGAACTTCGCACTCCGCTCATGGAATACACCGACCTTTTCTGCCGCGGCATCGGCACGGAAACCGACGTGGTGCAGAAGGAGATGTACTGCATTCCCGACAGCAAGGGCCGTTCCATGTCCCTGCGTCCCGAAGCCACGGCCGGCGTCATGCGCGCCTACATTGAAAGCGGCATCTACGCCCGCGAGGCCGTGAGCAGATTTTTCACCATCGGCCCCATGTTTCGGCATGAACGCCCCCAGAAGGGCCGCATGCGTCAGTTCCATCAGATCAACTGCGAGTGCCTCGGCCCGAAGGAACCCGAGGCCGATGCGGAAATCATCTGCATGATGATGGAGTTTCTCGGCAGACTCGGTCTGAAGAACCTTACGTTGCAGATCAACTCTCTGGGCTGCTCGAGCTGCCGTCCGAAGTATCGTCAGAAGCTTCACGACTGGCTGGCCTCTCTCGATCAGTCGAAGCTCTGCGAAGACTGCCGCCGCCGCATGGAAACCAATCCCCTGCGCGTGCTGGACTGCAAGGTTCCCGAGTGCAAGGAACTCACGGCCGACGCGCCCGTGATTCTGGAAAACGAATGCCCCGACTGCCGCGCCCACTTCGAGGCCGTGCTGCGCCATCTCGACGCGGAAAAGGTGCCCTATCAGATCAATCACCGTCTGGTGCGCGGCCTTGACTACTATACCCGCACCACCTGGGAAGTGGTTTCCAACGAAATCGGCTCTCAGGGCTCCGTGGCCGGCGGCGGCCGCTACGACGGTCTTGTGGAACAGCTCGGCGGACCGGCCGTGCCCGGCATAGGCTTTGCCTGCGGCATGGAGCGCCTCGCGCTTCTGCTCGAAGGCCGCGAAATGCCCGAAGTGCGTCCCGACTTCTACATGGCCGTGCTCGACGATTCCTGCCGCGACGCCGCGTTCGCCCTGGCCCAGAACCTGCGCCGCGAAGGCTTTTCCGGCACCATGGGCTACGAGAGCCGCAGCATGAAGGCCACCATGCGTCAGGCAGGCAAGTCCGGCGCGCGCTTCACGCTCATCATGGGAACCAACGAGCTGGCTTCCGGCAGCGTCATCATTAAAAACATGGAATCTGGCGAGCAGCACGAGGTCTCCTGCGCCGACGCGGCCGCCAGCCTGAACGCCGAACAATAAAGAGGAATGGTCATGAGCCAGTTTGAAGACAACGAAAAAAACGTCGTGGATGTTCAGAAGGAACACGCCCGATACATCAAACCGCTGGGTGACTGGCAGCGCACCCATCACTGCAACGACCTGACCATTGCCGACAACGGTAAGACCGTGTGCCTCATGGGCTGGGTGCAGTATCGCCGCGACCACGGCGGCCTCATCTTCGTGGACCTGCGCGATCGCGACGGCCTCACGCAGGTGGTGTTCAGCCCCGAAGTCGCGCCTGAAGCGCATCGCGACGCCCACATTCTGCGCAGCGAATACGTCATCGCCATCAAGGGCCGCGTGCGTCCCCGCCCCGAAGGCATGACCAACCCCAACCTGCACACCGGCGAAATCGAAGTGGTGGTGCTGGAATGGAAGCTGCTCAACACGGCCAAGACCCCGCCCTTCCAGGTGGAGGACCGCACCGACTGCTCCGAGTCCGTGCGCCTGCAGTACCGCTACCTCGACCTGCGCCGTCCCGTCATGGCGCACAACCTTCGCGTGCGTCACAACATCGTGAAGGCCTGCCGCAACTATCTGAACGACCTCGACTTCCTTGAAGTCGAAACGCCGTACCTCACCAAGTCCACCCCCGAAGGCGCGCGCGACTTCCTCGTGCCCAGCCGTCTTTCTCCGGGCGAATTCTACGCGCTGCCCCAGTCGCCTCAGCAGTTCAAGCAGATGCTCATGATGAGCGGCGTGGACCGCTATTATCAGGTGGCCCGCTGCTTCCGCGACGAAGACCTGCGCGCCGACCGTCAGCCCGAGTTCACTCAGGTGGACATCGAAATGAGCTTCGTGAACGAAGATCAGGTCATGGCCATGGCCGAAGGCCTCATCGCCCGCGTGTTCAAGGAAGCCATCGGCGTGGACATCGAGCTGCCCCTCAAGCGCATGCCCTACGATGAAGCCATGCGCGACTACGGCTCCGACAAGCCCGACACCCGCTTTGATCTCAAGCTCAAGGACGTGACCGACATCGTTCACGGTTCCGCCTTCAAGCTCTTTGCCGGCGCCAAGCTGGTGAAGGCCCTGCGCGTGCCCGGCGGCGCCACCATGACCCGCAAGGAAATCGACGAACTCACCGATTTCGTGAAGGGCTTCGGCGCTCAGGGCCTGGCCTGGATCAAGATTCATGAAAACGAATGGCAGTCGCCCATCGCCAAGTTCCTTTCCGACAAGGAAAGGGCGGGCATTGCGGAAGTGTGCGGCCTCGAAGTGGGCGACATCGTGTTCTTCCAGGCCGGTGAACCCGGTCTCGTGAACAACGCCCTCGGCAGTCTGCGCGTGAAGCTCGGCAACAAGCTCGGCCTCATTCCCGAAAACACCTGGAACCTGCTCTGGGTGACCGACTTCCCGCTCTTTGAATACAGCGAGGAAGAACATCGCTGGGTGGCCTGCCATCATCCCTTCACCGCCGCGCAGGACGAAAGCTACGACATCATGCTTACCGATCCCGCCCGCGCCAAGGCCCGCGCCTACGACATGGTGCTGAACGGCAACGAAATCGGCGGCGGCTCCATCCGTATTCACAACCCCGCCGATCAGACCCGCATGTTCGAGGGCCTCGGCTTCACCGAAGAATCCGCCAAGGCTCAGTTCGGCTACTTCATTCAGGCTCTGGACTACGGCACTCCGCCCCACGGCGGCATCGCCTTCGGTCTCGACCGCGTGGCCATGCTGCTTACGGGCGCTTCGAGCATCCGCGACGTCATCGCGTTCCCCAAGAATCAGAAGGCCGCCTGCCTGCTTACCGAAGCTCCGTCCCCCGTGGACAACAAGCAGTTGCGTGAACTGGGCATTCGACTGCGTGAAAAGGCGGCTCCCGCTCCCAGCAATTCCGCGGAGTAAATCATGCTTCGTCCTGTTCTTCAGTATCCCGATCCCACGCTCGCCAAGGTCAGCGAACCTGTGGCCGAGATCAACGACGACATCCGCGCCCTCGCGCAGGATCTGCTCGACACCCTCACCACCGTGGGCGGCGTGGGCATTGCCGCGCCGCAGATCGGCGTGCTCAAGCGCGTGGTGGTCATCGACGTGTCGCAGGAAAAGAACGATCCCGACCTGCCCCAGGATTTCCGGGTGTTCGTCAATCCCGTGGTCACGGTGCTTGATCCCAAAGGTCACGAGGAAAACGAAGGCTGCCTTTCCGTGCCCGATCTGCGCGCCAAGGTGAAGCGTCCCCGCCGCGTGGCCCTCGACGCCCTTGATCTGGACGGCAAGCCCGTTCACATCGAAGGCGAAGGCTATTACGGCGCCTGCATGCAGCATGAAACCGATCATCTCGACGGCAAGCTGTTCATCGATTACCTGAGCTATCTCAAGCGCTCTCTGTACGACAAGAAAATACGGAAGGGCAGAAGATAGCCGCGCCGGGCCTGCGCCCGCCGTCTGTTCAGCATCCGGGCCCGGACGAAAGTCCGGGCCTTTTTCTTTTTCGGGCCCGTCCCGGCTGGACGGAAAAACTGATAGACCGTACAGTGTGACCACGCTGACGTCGGGCTCTTGCCGAACTGCCCGCGCAGCGACAACATTTTTAAATGCACGAAGGCGCGCGAGCCCCTTTGTTGTCCGTCATGGAGCTGACATGTCGAAACTGCGCATCGTATTCATGGGCACGCCGGATTTTGCGGCGGTGATTCTCAAGGCCGTGGCCGCGTGGGAAGGCGGCGAAGTGGTGGCCGTCTATACTCAGCCGGATCGTCCCGCCGGGCGGGGCAAGAAGCTGAAGGCCTCCGCCGCCAAGGAACTGGCGCTTCAGCTCGGCCTGCCCGTGTATCAGCCGCGCAATTTCCGCGACGACGCCGACGTGCAGGCCCTTGCCGATCTCAGGCCCGACGTGCTCGTGGTGGCGGCCTACGGCCTGCTTTTGCCGCAGCGCGTGCTCGATATTCCTATGCTCGGGCCGTACAACGTGCACGGCTCCCTGCTTCCTCAGTACCGCGGGGCCGCGCCCATTCAGCGCGCCGTCATGAACGGCGACGCCATTTCCGGCGTGACCATCATGAAAATGGAAGCCGGGCTCGATTCCGGCCCCATGCTTCTGCAGCAGGCGGTGAGCATCGAGCCGGACGACACGGCGGGCACGCTGTTCGACACGCTGGCCGAACACGGGGCAAAGCTCATGGTCGGCGCGCTCGGCATGATCGCCGAGGGCAGAGCGGCCTTTGTTCCGCAGAATGAGGAACTCGTGACCCATGCGGCCAAGATTTCCGCGGCTGAGGAATATATCGACTGGTCGAAGGACGCGAAGAGCATTCACAACATCATCCGCGGCCTCACGCCCGCACCCGGAGCCAAAACCGTGCTCCGCATGGAAGGCCGCGAGCCGGTGATGCTCCGCATCGAGCCGGGCGAACCAGTGGAAAGCTCGCAGAACGCCGCGCCCGGCACGCTCATGGGCATGGACGGCGACGCGCTTCTCGTCGCCTGCGGCTCCGGTTCCTACCGCATCACGCGCCTGCGTCCGGCGGGCAAGTCCACCATGAGCGCCGCAGATTTCCGCAACGGGCGTCTGCGCGGCCTTGCCGAACCGTACGGCATGCTGGGCGGCAAGGAATAGGCTCCGTTCTTGTCCCTCCGCTCAGGCAAAACGCCGACGCGGCCGAAGAGCGGGGCTCTCTTGCCCACTCTTTTGTGGGCGGCGTCGATGCCGCTTACCGCGTTTTGACAAAACGGAGAGCCGGGCCGCCTTTTCTGCGTTTCATCACGGCAAAAAATCGAAAAACGCGCCAGGAGCCTTTTTCCGGCGCGAAAACGCCGCACGACAAGCCCATGATCGAAAAAACAAAAAAAACGTCTCAAAATCCGTCGGTTTCCGCAGCCCGGAAGGGCGCGCTGGAACTTCTGCATCAGCTCTTCCGTCATCCCGAGGACGGAACGCCGCTGCCCGTCATGCTTTCCCGGTACGGAGCCTCCGCCTCGCTCGACGGGCGTGACGCCGCGCTGCTTTCCGAGCTGGTCTATGGCGTGCTGCGTCGTTATGCCGCGCTGGATGCGGCGCTGGCCGGATTTTTGAAAAAGCCGGACGCGCTTTCGTTTCAGGTGCGCATGCTGCTTCGGCTCGGCGCGTACGAGATTCTTTTCATGGACGGCATTCCGGCCCGGGCCACGGTGAACGAGCTGGTCAATCTGGCACGGCGTCGTTTCGGGCAGGGGCTGGGCGGTCTGGTCAACGGCGTGCTGCGCGCCGTGGATCGCGCGTCGGAGGAGCTTCGAGGGGCGATCCGCGGGAGGGAAGAGGCGCTTTCCCGCGAGGAGCTGGATGCGGAAGGCGCGGCAACGGCGGCGTCGCTGCCGCGGTGGCTTGTCGACATGTGGGCGTCGCAGTACGGAGAGAAGGAAGCGTGCCGCCTTGCAGAAAACACGCTTGCGCATCCTTCGCCGTGCTGGCGGGCGAACCTGTCCCGGGCGTGGGGCGAAATGCTGGTGCAGCACTGGCTGGAAAAAGGCTATGCGCCTGTGGGGCAGGGCGGCTTTTCCGCCGAGGGGCTGGACAGAAACCGGCCGGACGCGGCCAAGCAGCAGGCTCTTCTGGAGACCTTTGAAAAGCAGGGCAATCTGACGCGGCAGGGCGCGTCCTCCCAGCTCGTGGCCGAATACCTGGCCGACTGGATTCTTGCCGACGAAAAACTGGCAGAAGCGCCGCTCTGGGACGCCTGCTGCGGGCGCGGCGGAAAAACCACGGCCCTGCTGGAAAAGGGCGTGCATGTGGCGCTCGCCGGCGAACCGGCGTCGTTCCGCCTTGAGGAGCTCAAGGCCGCGCTGCTTCGCCTCGGGCTGCCGTGGCCGCAGCTTCAATGCGCGGCCGCACAGCAGATAAATGAATTTTTCCCGTTGATATTATTGGATGTTCCATGCAGCGGCACGGGAACGATAGCCAGAAACGCCGAGCTGCGCCTGCGTCTTTCCCCGGAGCGCCTTGCCGAAGCCGTGCGCACGCAGGCCGACATTCTCCGCCATGCCTGGGAACATCTTCTTCCCGGCGGCGCGCTGTTTTACGTGACCTGCGCCTTGAACCGCGAGGAAAACGAAGCGCAGATCGCCCGTTTCGTGGAACTTCGCAGCGGGGACTGCCGCCTTGTGGAGCAGCGGAGCTTTCTTCCTCTGTTTCCGGGGCAGGACGCCCTGTTCCTGGCCATACTCCGAAAAGTCAGCTGAGCGGACGCGCTTGCGCGCCGTTCTTTCCCCTTGTCATTTTTCAGGCCGCGGTGTGTTCCGCGGCCTTTTTAAATATCGAGGGCGCGCCGAAAAGGCGCGCCCTCAAACAAGAGGGCATGGGAAAATCCCATGCGGTGCGCGGGGCGGAGTCTCGCTCTTTCCTGTTGCCCTTTTTTATTTCTCTTCATTCAGGCCGAGCAGGCTGAGAATGCGGGTCAGTTCTTCGGGGCTGGCGTAGGGAATCTGGATGCGTCCCTGCTGTTCGTTGCCGCTGATGGTGGCTTTGGTGCCGCTGCTTTGCCGCAGGAGGCTTTGCAGATTTTTGATGATCTGCGGTTTCGGGGCGCGGGCGGCGCGGGGCGTCTGCGCCTGGTTTCCGGGCGCGAGCTTTTCCGGCAGCGCGCCGGTGCGTTTGCAGACGTCGGCGGCGGATTCCGTTTCGCGCACGGACAGGTGATGCTGGAGCACGGCGGCGTGCAGGGCGTCGCGCAGTGTGGCATCGCCGACGGAGAGCAGGGCGCGGGCGTGTCCGGCGCTGATGTCTCCCTTGGCGAGGGAGTCCTGCATGGCGGGGGAGAGCTGGAGCAGGCGCAGAGCGTTGGCCACGGCCGAGCGGCTTTTGCCGAGCTGTTCGGCCAGTTCTTCCTGACTCAGGCCGTGCGCTTCGCGCAGCGCCTGCAGGGCTTCGGCTTCTTCCATGGGGTTGAGGTCTTCCCGCTGCAGGTTTTCCACGAGGGCCACGGTCATGGCTTCCTTGTCGGTGTACTCCGTGACGATGACGGGCACTTCCGTGAGACCGGCCATACGGGCTGCGCGCCAGCGGCGTTCACCGGCCACGATTTCGTAGCGCTGCGGCATGCCGGGAAGCAGGCGCACCAGAAGCGGCTGAATGACGCCCTGATTTCTGATGGACGCCGCCAGTTCGCCGAGGGCGTTGTTGTCGAAGTGCTTGCGGGGCTGATTTTTGCCGGGCACAAGCTGCGTGAGCGCCAGCTTTCTGGGCTCTTCGCTGCTGTTTTCCATGGCGGAGCTGAGCAGGGAGCTGAGTCCGCGACCGAGTCCGCGTTCGGGTATGTTCATGGCGTCTCCGTTCATCGCAGCCTGTTCAGAGGCAAAGAGGGCTGCGGCGGGAAAATGTTTTGCGTTCAGAGTGACGGCGGAAGGCGAAAACTTCCGGGCAGAGTGGCGAGGGACAGGCGTTGCTGATTCGCCGTGCCGCGCGTTGCTTGCAGGTCGCGGCGAGGGCGCGCCTGCGTCAGGGCAGCGCCGTTTTATGCACGACCTCGCGCGCTAGTTCGAGATAGGCTTCCGCGCCCTTGGATTTGATGTCGTAGTGCAGAATGGACTTGCCGTGACTGGGGGCTTCGGACAGGCGCACGTTGCGGGGAATGACGGTTTTGAACATGTGCTTGGGGAAGCAGCGTTCGGCTTCCGCCTTGACCTGCCGGGCGAGCTTGTTGCGGGAATCGTACATGGTGAGCAGCACGCCGAGGATCTTGAGTTCCTTGTTGAGGCGTTTGCGCACCTGTTCGTAGGTGTGCAGCAGCTTGACGATGCCTTCCAGCGCGAAGAATTCGCATTGCAGGGGAATGAGAATTTCGTGCGCGGCGCACAGGGTGTTGATGGTGATGAGCCCGAGGGAGGGCGGGCAGTCGATGATGATGTAGTCGTAGTTGTCGGCTACCTGCCCGAGCAGATCGGCGAGATAGAATTCCCGGGCCATTTTATCGACGAGTTCTATTTCAATGCCGACGAGGTCGGTGGACGAAGGCAGCAGGGAGAGATAGGGCGTGGCCGTGGGGAGCAGGGTTTCTTCCAGCGTGGAGGTGCCGCAGAGGGCCGTGTAGAGGTTGCGCGGAAGATTCTGCTGGTCGAAGCCAAGCGAGCTGGTGGAGTTCGCCTGCGGATCGCAATCCACCAGCAGGACACGATTTTCCATGATAGCCAGAGAGGCGGAAAGGTTGACAGACGTGGTGGTTTTGCCCACGCCGCCTTTCTGGTTGGCGACAGCAATGATTCTGGCCAAAATTCAAGCTCCTTTCCCGATTTCTTTTTTACATAAACGCAGGCATGGGGAAAAGCAAGGAGTGTTTCACGTGAAACACAGGTGCGGCGATGTTTCACGTGAAACATCGCAAGGGCGGGCCTTCCTGCGGGGTGGGGAGCTGAAAGGGAGGCGCTTTAGAGTTGAAATCATTTATTTTCTTGTTCGTCGCTATTTCTTGTTTGCCGCGAAAAGTTCCGTGCCCTGGAGGCGATGCGACCGGAAAGTGGAGGGAGCAGCGCCACAGCTCTGGAGACCGGAAGCCTGCGGACTCGCTCGGACACTGGGGATGTTTGCCGCAACGGAGGCCGAAGTCATGCAGACGCCTGCTGCCCGGACGCGGCTCAGGGAGGCAGGTCAGAAACTGACGCCATGCGGACGCTGCGGCAGGCTTTCGCGGTCAAAATTTCGGGGCTGCCCGGCGTTCGCGGTATGAATCAGAAAGTACGGGCGGAGCGGCTCGGCAGATTCTCACGGCATCCGCCCGACGGCGGCCTTTGGCTGCGGGTGCGCCCGAACAAGCGCGGCCCGATGCGGCCCGATGCAGCTCGAAAAAAGGCGGACATCCTGCGATGTCCGCCTTGAACGTTCACCCTGAAAAGTCGGGCGAAGGGCGTACCGTCCTGCCTGTGCCGGACGGCGGCTTCGCCCCGGAATCAGTGCCCCGTGATGTTGTATTTTTTCAGCTTGTACTGCATGAGGCTGCGGGAAATGCCGAGCAGTTCGGCGGCATGGGCCTGCACGAAGTCGGCGCGCACGAGCGCGCGCTTGATGAGCGCCGCCTCAATCTTGTCCAGCGTGTCGGCCAGGTTGAGCTCCACGGGCAGCAGGTCCACGGCGCTCTTGAACTGCGATTCCTCGCCGCGGATTTCCGGCGGCAGGTCGTCCACGCCGATGACCGGGCCGGGCACCATGACCATGCAGCCTTCCAGCACGTTTTGAAGCTGCCGGATGTTGCCGGGCCAGTCGTAGCCGGTGAGATAGTTCTGCGCTTCGGGACTGAAGCTCTTGGTGGGAATGCCGTTGTCTTCGGCAATCTTTTCCGTGAAGTGGGCGATGAGCAGCGGAATGTCCTCCCGGCGCTCGCGCAGCGGCGGAATGTGAATCTGCACCACGTTGAGCCGGTAGAACAGATCCTCGCGGAACGTGCCTTCCTCCACCATTTTGGCCAGATCGCGGTTGGTGGCGGCCACCACGCGGATGTCCACGCTGATGGGCTCCGTGCCGCCTACGCGCTCGAACACGCGCTCCTGCAGCACGCGCAGCAGCTTGACCTGCAGATCCATGCTGAGCTCGCCCACTTCGTCGAGAAAGAGCGTGCCGTGATCGGCCTGCTCGAAGCGGCCGCGGCGCGTGGCCACGGCCCCGGTGAAGGAGCCTTTTTCGTGGCCGAAGAGTTCGCTTTCCAGCACGCCGGAGTTGAAGGCCATGCAGTTGACCGAAACAAAGGGGCCTTCCTTGCGCGGCGAGCTGAAATGAATGGCCCGGGCCACGAGTTCCTTGCCCGTGCCCGATTCGCCGGTGATGAGCACCGTGGAGCGGCTCACGGCCACGCGGTCCACAATGGAGAGCGTGTTCCGGATGGCCTTGGATTTGCCGATGATGTGATGCGTGCGGTAGCGCTCTTCCAGCGATTCCTGGAGCAGCTTGTACTGCCGGTGCGCCTTGGAAAGCTCCACGGCGTTGTGGACGGAAAGCAGCAGCTCGTCGTTGGCGAAGGGCTTGGTGATGTAGTCGAACGCGCCGTAGCGCATGGCTTCCACCGCGCTTTCAATGCTGCCGAAGGCCGTCATGATGAGCACCGGCAGATCCGGCCACGACTTTTTGATGCGCTGAAGCACTTCCTTGCCGGAGAGCTTCGGCATCTTCATGTCGGTGATGACGACGTCGACTTCCGATTCGTCGAGAAAGTGGAGGGCCATTTCAGGATCGTTCAGGGCGGTCACTTCGTAGCCTGCGTCCTTGAGCAGCGCCTCCATGACGATGAGATAGTTCTTTTCATCGTCGATGACGAGAATGTGGGATATATCACTCATGACTGATTCCTTTTTCTTCAGACGAATTGCGCGCGGGGAAGCTGATGGTGATGAGCGCGCCTCCCTGCTGAGCGTTGGAGAGTTTCATGGTTCCGCCGTGGGAGTCAATGATGGCCTGCACGATGGGCAGGCCGAGGCCGGTGCCGTTGTCCTTGGTGGTGAAGAACGGATCCATGGCCTTGTTCAGGGCGTCTTCGCTGAAGCCCGGCCCCGTGTCGCGGAACGTGAGCGTGATTTTGCCGTCGGCGGGCAGGGAGCTTTCGATGAATATTTCTCCCGGTCCCTGCATGGCCTGCTGCGCGTTGGCCAGAATGTTGTAGAAGGCGCGGTAGAGCAGGTCGGCGTCGCCGAGCACGGTGACGTCGGGCGAAAGAGCGGCATGCACCTCTATGCCCTGACGCTGAAATTCGCCGCCGAGAAAGGCCATGGCCTTGTTGATGACGTCCTGAATGTTCACCACGTCCTGACGGGGCTGACGCGGTCTGGCGTAGTCGAGAAAATCGTTCACCGTGGTGCCGAGGCGGCACGATTCGTCGTAAATGGCGGAAAGCATGGCCTGGGTGGTGGCGTCTTCCGTCTTGTGGCGGCGGATGAGAAATTCGGAGCTGGAACGGATGATGCCCAGCGGATTGCGGATTTCATGGGCGATGGAGGCCACCATGCGGCCCATGCTGGCGAGTTTTTCCGCCTGATGCAGCTGGGCTTCGAGCTGACGGTTTCTGGCCATGCGGCGGCTCAGGGTGAATTCGGCCTTGCGCGCCACGAAGTGCAGCAGGAAGAACAGGATCAGCGTGGAAATGAGAAAGCCCGTGATGATGAGCCACTGCGAGCGGATGGTGCCCCGGTACTGGGGGGTCATGTCCTGCACGATTTCCAGCACGCCGAGCACGGGCACGGGCTGACCGTGCAGCCGCAGGCCCTGGAAGTCGGTGTCCACGGTGAGGGGGAACACGGTGCGCAGCAGAAAGGTGCCCTTGGGCAGGTTCGGCGTGACGAGCGCCTGCGCGTAGGGCATGGAGGAGAGCACGTCGAAGTGATGGGGCTTGCCTTCAAACACCAGCGGTATGCCGGCGGTGTACATGTCGGTGCGGCGCACTTCTCTGGGATCGGTGGAATAAAGGATGGTGTAGTGATCGTCGAACAGGCGCACGCTTTCGAGCTGCAGGCCGTGCAGCTGCGACTGAATGACTTCGTCGAGCAGCTTGTACTGCGCGGGATTGGACAGCGCCACGCGGCCCGAGGCGTAGGTGACGGGCAGGGTGAACTTGCGGAAAATCTGGCGGTTGATGTTGTCTGCGAGCAGCAGCGCGTATTCCTCCTGACTTTCCAGCATGGAGCGGTTCATGGTGCTGCCGATGAAAAGCGTGAGGATGACGCTGGAGATGAGAATCAGCACCAGCGAGATGTAGGAGAAGAACTTGGCCAGATTGAACGGCAGCTTGTTTTCTGCGCTGTTCTGACTTGCGTCATCCATAGGCGTTCCTTCGGGCAAGAGGCGTGGAAAATGGGGAGGCCGCGCGGCGACGGGCGTTCGGCCGGAGACGATGTTTGCCGCACCGCGCCGAGAGGGGCGGCGGGCGTGAAAAACATGCGCCGCGCCTGCAAAGAAGCGCATTTCGCCTCTTTTGCAGACGCGGCTGCCGATATTAGAAGTTCATGGTTTCCGAGGGAATGGCGGTGAACAGGGCCAGTCTGGCCGCGTCTTCTTCGGAGCCGGGCATGCCGAGGCGGGCGCGCGCGAGCTTCTTGCCGTTTTCCACGGCGGGCTGATCCACGGGATTGATGCCCATGAGCCAGCCGGTGAAGATGGTGGCGGCTTCAAGGAGCATCATCATCTTGCCGGCGGAGAAGGCGCTTTCATCGGGCATGTCGAGATGCACCACGGGCACGTCCTTCTGCGCCAGGGTGGCGCGGGTGGCCAGGGTTTCGGCGTCGAGAATGTCGCCGAAGCTGTGACCCTTCAGGTACTGCCACTGTTCGGGCAGCTTGGTGGGCATGGGCAGCAGGCTCTTGTTGGCGGGTGTGCTCACGAAGAGGCAGATCTTGTCCTTGGGGCCGTCGAGGAACATCTGAAGCAAGGAATGCTGATCGGTGACGCCGGTGGCGGGAATGGGCATGGTGCCCTTGCCGTCCTTGCCGAGGCTTTCCGCCCAGAGCTGACAGAACCAGGGGCCGAACGTGGACCAGGCGGGAATGTAGCAGAAGTAGATCACCTGACTCTTGCCCGCTTCGGACATCTGCCAGGCCCAGCGCGCGAGCTTCCAGGAGGGATGGTCGAGCAGCGAGTCGGGATTTTCCGCCAGCGGACGTCCCACGGAAATGGCGCCCTGAATGAGGCCCCTCCAGTCCATGCCGAGGAACACCGCCGGCACCATGCCCACGGCGGAGAGCACGGAATAGCGGCCGCCGAGATTGTCCGGCACGGGCAGGGAGCGCAGGGCGTACTTGTCCACCTCGTCACGCAGGAAGCCCTTATTGGCGTCGGTCACCACGAACAGGTGTTCCTGCCAGGTGCCGGGAAGCTTGCTCTGCAGCCAGGGCAGCACGAGGAGGTACTGGGCGATGGTCTCGATGGTGCCGCCGGACTTGCTGACCACGACCACCAGCGTGTCTTCGGGCACCAGCTTGTCCAGATGTTCCTGGAGCCATTCGGGATGCACGTTGTCGGCGATCCACAGGCAGGGGCCGTCGTAGTTGGGACGGTCCTGACCGGGGGCGAAGGCGCGCTGAAGCGCACGGGGGCCGAGCGCCGAACCGCCGATGCCGAGCAGCAGCATGTGCTTGAAACTTTTCAGAAATTCTTCGTGAATTTCAAGCTGATGAATGAGATCTTCCGCAAAGGGAAGCGCCAGGAAGGGAAGCACCGGCAGCTCCTGCTTCAGCTTTTCGATGAAGCGGGAGTCGTCGGAAGGCCGGTCGGCAACGCCGCCGAGCCATGCATGGGCCCAATCAAGTTTCGCCTGAGTCATAAACGCACCATCCGGTAAAGAGGTTTAGTTGTAGAGGGCATCCTTTATGCGACGCAGCGCATCCATGAGGATATCGTCGGAAACGGCGTAGGAAAGGCGGATGCAGTGCGGATCGCCGAAGGCTTCGCCGGGAACGCAGGCCACGCGGGCCTTTTCCAGCAGCATGGAGCACACGGCTTCGCCGTTCGGCATCTGGGGCGTGAACAGGGCGCTCACGTCGGGGAACAGGTAGAACGCGCCTCCGGGGCGGTGGCACACCACGCCGGGCCAGGTGGAAATTTCGGCCATGGCGAGATCGCGGCGGCGCAGGAAGGATTGCCGCATTTCCTCCACGCAGTCGTAGGGGCCGTCCAGAGCGGCCACGGCGGCCTTCTGGGCGATGGAGCACATGTGCGAGGTCATCTGGCCCTGCAGCTTGGAGCACTGCTTGATGAGATCCTCATGGGCGAGCGTGTAGCCCACGCGCCAGCCGGGCATGGAAAACGCCTTGGACAGGCCGTTCAGGATGGCGATCTTTTCAGGGAACTTTTCCCACCAGTGCGAGGCGCTCACGGGTTTGCCGTCGTACACGAGCTGTTCATACATTTCATCGGCCAGCACGAAAACGTCGTGATCGAAGCACCACTTGACGAGCGCGTCGAGTTCTTCCTGGGTGTAGGCCACGCCCGTGGGATTGGAGGGCGAGTTCAGGATCATCATGCGGGTTCTGGGGGTGAGGGCCTTTTCGAGATCGGAAGGATCGATGCGGAAGCCGCGGGAGGAGTCGGCCTTCACGAGCACGGGATTGCCGCCCGCAAGACGGATGAGGTCGGGGTAGCTGGTCCAGTAGGGGCAGGGCAGGAGCACGTCGTCGCCGTCGTTGAGCATGGCGAGGAGCGTGTTGGCCAGAGACTGCTTGCCGCCGGTGGTGAGAATGACGTTTTCAGGCCTGGCCGAGACGTTGTACTGACGCTGAAAATAATGGCAGACCGCGTTGCGGACTTCCATGATGCCGTTGACGGGGGTATATTTGGTGAAGTTTTCGTCGATGGCCTTTTTGGCTGCCTCGCAGATGTGATGCGGGGTGGGAGCATCGGGTTCGCCCACGGCCAGACTGGTGACGGCGATGCCGCGGGCCTTCAGTTCGAGGGCCTTGGCATTGATGGCAAGGGTGGCGGAGGGCTTGATCTTTTTCATTCTGTCGGCAAAGTTCATGGTTGCGCTTCCTGTTTGATATGAGCGATAAAAGGCCTGACGGTCACGGTAAAGTCTATCAACTTCACGGGGGCATGTAAATTGATGTTTGCCCGGGAAAGGCATTGCCGCAGTCCGTTGCGGAGATTTTGATGCTTTGCCGTCGCGGGGCTCTTCAAAACTGCGGACGCTGCGTTGCGGCAGGGGCCGCGCGCAAGAAAAAAAGGAAACAAGCGACATGGAAACGCGTCTTCTGACATATCCCGAAGGGTGCCGCATCGGTCGTTTCGTCCGCAGGGAAAAGCGTTTTTTTGTTCTTGCAAGGCTCGACGGTCAGGAAGTTGTGGCGCACACCAACAATACCGGCACCATGCTCGGTCTGCTGCGTCCGGGCATGCCGGTGCTGCTGTCTCCGGCGACGAATCCGGCGCGCAGGCTGAAATGGACCGTGGAGGCGCTGGGGCAGCCCTGCGGCGACGGTTTTTTCTGGGCGGGGGTGAACACCTCCGTGCCCAACAGGCTGCTGGAAGCGATGTTTCACGCCGGGCTGCTTTCGTGGGCCGAAGGATACACGAACCTGCGGCGCGAGGCCGTGAACGGAGAGAGCCGGCTCGACGGTCTGCTCACGGGGCCCGATCTTCCGCCGCTGTGGGTGGAGTGCAAGAACGTGACGCTGGTGGAAGACGAGGTGGCCGCGTTTCCCGACGCGGTGACGGCCCGGGGAACCAAGCATCTGCACACGCTCATGCGTCTGGCGGCGGAGGGCGGAAGGGCCGCCATGCTGTACGTGATTCAGCGGCCGGACGGGCGCTGTTTCGACGCGGCCGACTACGTGGATCCCGACTATGCCGCGGCGCTCTCCGAAGCCGTCCGCGCCGGCGTGGAAGTGTATCCCACGGTGTTTCACGTGCGGGAGGACGGCGTGTATTACGGCGGCATGCTGAAGTATCGCGGGGCGTAGTCAAAGGGGCGGCGCTCAGCGCAAAGAGGCGTTCAACGGTCTGCCGAGGAGGTATGCCATGATAAGAAATCTGATCATCGTCGTGCTGGCGGCGGCGTGCGTGTTTCTGTTCGCCAGTCAGTACATGGACCACAAGGCCTGGAAGGAAGCGGAAATCAGTCCTGCGGAATACGGCGGTCTTGTGGAGCTTCGGGAGCTTTTTTCGGCTTCGGACTATCGGGAAAAGGTGCTGCCGCTGCTGCGCGAGGCCTTTGTGGACGGGCGCGTGACCAGAGGTCGTCTGGAAGAGCTCGGCAGAAAGCTGAGCGGCATAGGCCCCCGCACGCTTGAGATGCTGGAAGCGGATCGCACGCGGGATCGCGTGTCCCGCGCCTGGGACGACGCCCGCGACGGAGCGGCGGCGCTCGGCGAGAGCCTCGGGCGTCAGATGGGCAAGGCCATGCGCGAGCTCGGCGACGCCGTGGAAGGGCTGAAGCCGAAGCGTGCGCCCGAGCGCCCGGAAGGCACCGTGGATCTGTAGCCGGGCCCCGACTCGTTTGAAAAAGCCGTGAGCGTGCTCAGGGAGCATGTTCACGGCTTTTTGTCGTCTGTCTGTCGGAAGAAGAGATGTTCGGAATATCGGAAGGGCGCGCGGCCGGGGCGTTTGGGGCGCTTCGGCCGCGCTGTTTTGCTGAGAGCCGGATCAGAAGCCGGCGGCGAGGCCGTCGCCGCGCGGATCGGTGGCGCCCTGGAGCACGCCGTTGTCCCGCACGAGAATGGCGCCCGCGTGTCCCATGGTGTCGGTGAAGTCTTCGACCACCTTGATGGGATGGCCGCGCTTTTTGAGCTCCTCGACCACGGAAGCGGGAATGCGTCCTTCAAGCTTCACGTCGTTGGACGCCGCGCCCCAGGTGCGGCCGTAGAGCCAGCGGGGGGCGGTGATGGCTTCCTGCGGCGACATGCCGAAGTCCACCACGCGGGTCACGATGGCGGCCTGCGTCTGCGGCTGACCTTCGCCGCCCATGGTGCCGTACACGAGGTAGGGCTTGCCGTCCTTGAGCAGCATGGCGGGGTTCAGCGTGTGCATGGTGCGCTTTCCGGGTTCCAGATGGTTCACGTGCTTCGGATCAAGGGAGAAGAAGCTGCCGCGGTTCTGGAGCAGCACGCCCGTGCCTTCCGCCACGATGCCGGAGCCGAAGTCGTGATAGATGCTCTGGATGAGGGAAACGGCGTTGCCGTCCTTGTCCACCACGCCGAGCCAGATGGTGTCGCCCTTGGGATCGAGGGGCGCCTTGGGACCGGCGGCCTTCTTCATGTCGATGCGCGCGGCCTGCTTTTTGCCGTGATCTTCGGAGAGAAGGCGATCCAGCGGAATGGACACGAAGGCCGGATCGGAAAGGTAGGCGTCGCGGTCGGCGAAGGCTTCCTTGGTGGCTTCGATGATGGCGTGGTAGTAGTCGGCGCTGCCTTCGCCCATGGCCTTCACGTCGAAGTTGTTCAGGATGTTCAGAATTTCCAGGGACGCCATGCCCTGGGTGTTCGGCGGAAGGTTGCAGGCGGCAAGGCCGCGGTAGTTCACTCGGATGGGCTCCACCCAGTCCGCCTTGTGATCGGCAAAGTCCTTGAGCGAGAGCATGCCGCCGTTCTTTTCCAGATCGGCCACGATGCGCTTGGCGATGTCGCCCCTGTAGAATTCGGAAGCGCCCTTTTCCGCAATGGCGGTCAGCGTGGCGGCGAGATCGGGCTGACGGAACATGTCGCCCGTGACGAGGGGCTTGCCGTCCTTCATGAACACGCGGGCAAATTCGGGGAAGCGCTGGAGATCGCGGAACACCTTGTCGTCGGGATCGGCGTTGACGGCGCTCCAGTAGGAAAGGGAGGTGCTCACCGGAAAGCCGTCTCTGGCGTAGGCGATGGCCGAGGCGAAGAGCTCCTTCCAGGGCATGGTCGTCTTGAGGGCGGACTGGCTGTAGCGATAGGCCTCGTCCCAGCCGGAAACCGCGCCGGGCACGGTGTTGGCCGCGAGGTAGCCGCGGGAGGGAATGCTTTTGAGTCCTTTTGAAGCGTAGAAGTCGATGGTGGCCTTTGCCCCTGCGCGCCCGCTGGCGTTCAGGCCGCGCAGTTCGCCGGTTTTGGCGTTGTAGATGAGCCAGAAGTTGTCGCCTCCGGGGGTACACATCTGCGGATAGACCACCGCCAGCGTGACGGCCGTGGCCACGGCGGCGTCCACGGCGTTGCCGCCGCGGCGCAGCACGTCGAGACCGGCCTGCGTGGCCAGATAGTTGGGGGAAGTCACCATGCCGCGCGTGGCCAGAGGATTGGTGCTCTGGGAAATGGTGGCACAGTAGGAAGAGCTTTCCATGGCTGCGGCTCCGTTGCGGGGGGCGCAGAGCACGGCGCAGAGCGCCGCGGCTCCGAACACTGCCGCCCGTTTGAAGAAAAGGTTCATGCGTGCTCCTAGAGTAAAAAATTACGGAACATTGTCCAAGAGTATCGCATGAACGTATGCAAGTTTTGTGCCGAAATATTTTTCGATATTATTTCGGACTATTGAAATAGTCGTGATGCTGAAAATGCTCTGAATGAGTTCTTTTTTGTGCCGTTTGTTCCGGCCTAACATACCGGTTGAGAACAAAAAAATATCGGCCGAAAGGAGGAAAAATGGTGCGTCGCAACGTTTTTTGCCCGTGCGGAGCTCCCGGAACAAAAAAGGGACGGTGCGTCGGAGAGACGCCTCGGCGTTTTTGCTTCTCGCTTCTGGAAAAGGCGGAGGCCTGTTTCGCCTCTCTGAAAAAAAAGAAAGGGGAAGCGCCTTTGAAGGGCGCTTCCCCCGGAGATTTGCGGGAAGGCGGAATCAGTTCTGATTCTCGTCGAGCTCTCTGGTGTACCGGCACTTGGGATTGGGGCAGGCCAGATGACGGCCGCGGGCGCGGGTGGTCTTGATGACCAGAATGGGAGAATGGCACTCGGGGCAGGGTTCGGCCACGGGCCAGTCCCACACGGCGTAGTCGCAGTTGGGGTACTGGTCGCAGGAATAGAACAGCTTGCCCTTGCGGGAGCTCTTTTCCACCAGCATGCCCTTGCCGCATTTGGGGCATGCCACGCCGGTGGAGAAGGGCGCAGCGTAGTCGCATTCGGGGTAGCGCGAGCAGCTCAGGAAGCGGCTGCCCGTGCGCGACTGCTTGAGAATCACGTCGCCGCCGCACTTGGGGCAGACGCCCATCTTCTTGTGTTCTTCCTTCGGGCGTTCCTGCGGAATGATGCGTCCCTTTTCATCGCGGGTGAAGTTGGTGGTGTAGCGGCATTCGGGGTAGCCCGTGCAGGCCAGAAATTCGCCGCTCTTGCCGAACTTCACCACCAGCGGCTTGCCGCATTCCGGGCAGGGCACGTCGGTGGTGAGGCCGCCCTTGACGGGGGCCATGTTCTTGGCGGCCGCTTCCAGCGTGGGATTGAAGTCCTTGGAAAAGCCCTTCATGAGATCCACCCAGCCGAGTTCGCCGTCGGCCACCTTGTCGAGATTGTTTTCCATCTCGGCGGTGAAGCCCACGTCCATGAGCTTGGCGAAGTGGTCGCGCAGCTGCGAGCACACCACCTTGCCGAGATCCGTGGGGGCGAAGTGCTTGTCTTCCAGACGGACGTACTCGCGGTCCTCAATGGTGGAAATGATGGTCGCGTAGGTGGAGGGGCGGCCTATGCCGCGTTCTTCCAGTTCGCGCACCAGCGAGGCTTCGGTGTAGCGCGGGGCGGGCTGCGTGAATTTCTGTTCCTTTTCGAGCTTCTGGAGCGTGACGGTTTCGCCTTCGCGCAGGGCCGGAAGCGCGGCTTCCTCTTCCTCGGTGGAGCGCGGCATCACCGCAAGGAAGCCGGGGAAGAGCAGGCGTTCGCCCTTGGCCTTCCACAGGCCCGGGCCGCAGGTCAGGCTGACGGCGGTGTCGTGATAGGTGGCCGCGGCCATCTGCGAGGCCACGAAGCGGCACCAGATGAGATTGTACAGGCGGTACTGATCGGAGGAGAGAAATTCCTTCACGTCCTGGGGCGTCAGCGTGATGTCCACGGGGCGGATGGCTTCGTGGGCGTCCTGCGCGGAGGTCTTGCCCTTGAAGGAGCGGCCCTTGCCGCCGGGAGCCATGTAGTCCTTGCCGAAGCGTTGTTCGATGTAGTCGGCGGCGCTTTTCTTCGCCTCTTCGGCAATGCGCACGGAGTCGGTTCGCATGTAGGTGATGAGGGCCGTGGTGCCGCGTTCGCCGAGCTCGATGCCTTCGTAGAGCCGCTGCGCCGTGGCCATGGTGCGCTTGGAGGTGAAGCCGATGCGCTGGTTGGCCGTCTGCTGGAGCGTGGACGTGGTGAAGGGCGGCAGCGGATTGCGCGAGCGTTCCTTTTCCTCCACCTGCGTCACCACGAAGGGCTGACCGGCCATGGCCTGTTCGAGGGCGTCGGCCGCGGCCTTGCTGGCGATGAGAATTTTGCGCGCGCTTTTTTCCTTGCTTTCGTCGGAGCCGGAAAGTTCCTTCAGCTTTTTGGCGAAGTTCGTTTCAATCTTGGCAAGCTCCGCCTTGAACGGCGGGGGCGTGGCTCCGGCAAGCAGCGCGCGGAAGGTCCAGAATTCTTCGGGCACGAAGGCGAGCCGTTCCTCTTCGCGTTCCACGATGAGGCGCAGCGCCACCGACTGCACTCGTCCGGCGGAAATGCCGCGCTTCACGGTTTTCCACAGCAGCGGCGAAATCTTGTAGCCCACGAGACGGTCGAGCACGCGGCGGGCCTGCTGGGCGTCGAAGAGATTGGGATTGATGTCGTGCGGATGTTCCAGGGCGTTCTTCACGGCGCGGGCCGTGATTTCGTTGAACTGAATGCGCTTGATGTTCTTCGCCTTGTTCTTGATGACCTCGGCGATGTGCCAGGCAATGGCTTCCCCTTCGCGGTCCGGGTCGGGCGCAAGGTACACGGTGTCGGCCTTGGAGGCCGCTTCCTGCAGATCGCGCACCACCTTTTCCTTGCCCTTGATGATTTCGTAGTGCGGGGCAAAGTCGTGGGCTTCATCCACGCCGATTTCTCTGGTGGGCAGATCGCGTATGTGACCTACGCTGGCCTGCACCATGTATTTGTTTCCCAGAAATTTCTTGATGGTCTTCACCTTGGCCGGTGATTCCACGATAATCAGATCCTTGCCCATATTTCGCTCACAAGTAGGAATTTCAAAGAGAGGACGAGCCTCCTCCGTCGTCAAGCAACATACGTTAAAAGGGGGGAGCGTCAAGTCCCGCGCGGCGCAAAAGACGCATTTGGCCCGTTCCTGCGGGCTTTTTCGGGGGATCGGCGTTTTTTTTTGCGCGGCAAAAGTGTCAGACGAGCTCGGCGGCCGAGGCGTCGCGCGCAAAGGCAATGCGTTCCGGCCCCAGGCCGAGAGCCTGCCAGCGCGGCTTGAGCGCTCCGCGATCGCCGTACATGAAGCCCTGACATGACTGCGGCAGCGTAAGCCTTTCCGGCGCGCGGCCGAGGGCGTTCACGGCGTTTTCGGCGGCGCGAAGCAGCGCTTCGGCCTGAATGAGCGCGCCGAGGGCCGGATGCCGCGGGCCGGCGAGCAGCGCGGCGTCGAAGGCGCTCTCCGGCGCCACCGACAGCCGGATGACCGGAACCTGCGCCTGCCAGGCCATGTTCAGCGCCTCGCCCAGGGTGCGCACGGTCTGTTCCACGGTCCACGGCGCAAAGCGGCCTTCGCGGAACCAGCGCGCCAGCGTTGTGCCTTCGGGCACGAGGCAGGGATAGAAGCGGAGGCAGGCGGGCGAAAGGGAAAGCGCCGTGCGCACGTCGTCGAGAAACACGTCGGGCGTGCTGCCCGGCATGCCCGGAAGCAGCTGAATGCCGAGGCTGAGTCCGGCGTCCGTTACGGCCCGGCATCCGGCGAGGGCGGCGCTGCGGTCGTAGCCGCGGCGGGAGAGCGAGAGAGCCTCGCTCTCGAAGCTCTGTATGCCGAGCTCCACGAGATCCACGCCGTGGCGCAGAAGTTCGTCCAGCACGGCGGGCGAAAGGGCGTCGGGTCTGGTGGAGCAGCGGGCGAGACGGATGCGGCCTTCGCATCGCAGAGCGTCGAGAAGTTCAAAGCAGGACGCGCGGTCCGCAGCGGGCAGCGCCGTGAAGGTTCCGCCGTAAAAGGCCAGCTCGCGGCGCTCCTGCGGCCCGCAGGGAGGGAGATCGGCCGCGTTTTTTGCGGCTTCGGCGAGAATGGCGCGCAGGCCTTCCGAGTCCGTGTGACCGGTCTGCTTGTCCTGCGCGCAGTACACGCAGTGCCCGGGACAGCCGAGAAAAGGGAGAAAAACCGGCAGGATGCGGCTGGAGCGGTTCTGACGGGCTCCGGTGAAGAAAAGGATGCGCCCGGACCCGGTGCGGCCCAACGGTTGAGGGAGACGTGACATTTTTTTTCCTCGGCAGAAAAGCTCTTGATGTTCTAATCGATTGCGCTTAGGATGACAAGGTGTCTCCCGTGTTAAAAATACGGGAGAGGCTTTGGAGGTCTGTACTGTTATGTCTGAAGAAAAATGTATTTTCTGCCTTATTGCCAAGGGAGAGATTCCCTGCGCAAAGGTGTACGAGGATGATTGCGTTCTGGCGTTTCTTGATCTGTCGCCTGTGCATCCCGGTCATACGCTGGTGATACCCAAGACGCATTACAAGGATATGCTTGAAGTCTCCTGCGATATCGCGCCTGCGGTGTTTGCGGCGCTGAAGAAGGTCGGCGCGGCCGTGATGAAGGCCACCGGAGCTTCGGGGTTCAATGTCATGCAGAACAACGGATTGTCCGCAGGGCAGACTATGTTCCATATTCACTGGCACATCATCCCCCGTTTCGACGGGGACGGGCTCGGCGTGTGGGAGCAGGGGAAATATCCTGACGCCGCAGCCATGCAGGCCATGGCTGACAACGTGGCCGCGTGCCTGGAAAGTATCCGGAAGGAAATGGCAGGAGGAAAACATGAACAAGGCTCTGACGAAGGCTGACATTGTGGAAGCGGTGTACAATGACAAGAATCTCGGCCGCAACCGTGCGGAAGTGAAGAATATCGTTGAAAATCTGCTTGCCCTCATGAAGCAGGCCATCAAGAAGGATGACGCGCTTCTCATCAGCGGCTTCGGCAAGTTCGAGGCCTACGACAAAAACGCCCGCAAGGGACGCAACCCCCAGACCGATGAATCCATCACGCTGCCTCCGCGCAAAGTGGTGGTGTTCCGTCTTTCCCGCAAGTTCCGCATGGAGCTCAACGGCGGCGAAGAGGCGTAGTCTGAAGGGCGGTGTTCCCTGCAAGAAGGGCCTGCTTCGGCAGGCCTTTTTTCGTATCCGAAGAGCGGGGCGGCAAGAGGGGTCGTCTGTACTCCCCCTGTTTTTTGCGCTATAGCGGTGGCGTGCCCGTGGCTGTTCCGGTTTCCGGGGCACGCAAATCCTGGCCGTTTCGGCCAGCCTGGAGAGAATATCATGTCTGTTCCTGTCCTCGATGCCGCCGGGTGGACGGCAAGACTCATGGAGCTGCCGCGCGAGGGCGCGGCCAACGTCACGGCCTTTTACGAACATCGCATGGGAGCCATCTGCAAGGACGCCCGTCTGCTGCTGGTGCCTCTGGACGATCACATGGTGCATCGCGGCGACGCCATTTTTGAAAGCCTCACGTTTCTGGAAGGGCGCATCGTGCAGCTCGACGCCCATCTTGAACGCATGAAGCACTCCGCCGCGCGTCTGGAGCTTGAGCCTCCGTGCCCGTGGGATGAGGTGCGTTCCATCATGCTGGACGTGGCCCGGGAAGGCGGTGCGCCGTACGGCGGGCTCAAGGTGCTGCTCGGCCGCGGCTGCGGAGGGCTGGGCGTGGATCCGGCCGAATGCCCGCAGTCCAGTCTGTACATCGTGGCCACCAAGGGGCGTCCGCTGCCGGAATCGTTCTGGCAGAAGGGGCTGACGGCGGCAAGAAGCGCCGTTCCGGCCAAGCAGGAATGGCTTGCGCAGATCAAGTCCACCAACTATCTCGCCAACGCGCTCATGGCCAAGGAAGCCCGCGAGAAGGGCGTGGATCTCACCTTTTCCTTCGATGAAGACGGTTTTCTCGCCGAGGCGGCCATTGCCAACGTGGCGCTGGTGGACAGGCAGGGCCGCATGCTCATGCCCGAGTTCCGGCATGCGCTTCCGGGCACGACGTCCATCCGGGCCATGGAGCTCGCCAAGGCGTTCATGCCCGTAGTTATCACTGATATCACAGAAGAAATAGTGGAACAGGCTTCCGAGATTCTGGTACTTGGTACTACATGCGAGTGCGTGGCGGTCACGCACTACAACGGCAAGCCCGTAGGCGACGGCCGTCCCGGTCCCATGGCGGACAGGCTGCGCCATCTGCTGCATGACGCTCTTGTGACCGGAGGCGTGCCGTTCCTCAAATGATTAACAAGTGAGGAACTTATGCGCATCAAGACTCTGTTCACCGGTTTTTGCTGTGGTATCATTCTGGCTCCCGCAATGGCCCTTGCCGCCGATACCGCTCCCGCGCCCAAGGCCAAGCAGACCGTGGCCGACACGCCTTTCGTGATCGTGGCCCCCAGCGAGGAAATCGTGGTCACCTTCCCGCTGTTCGTCGTGGAACGCGGCGTGGTGGAGAGTGTGGACGCCAAGAACGGCACCTTCACCATCAAGGACAAGCAGGGTGAAACTTCCACCATCAAGGTGACGGACAACACGCTGGTTGAAAACGTGTACGCCGACATCTTCACCTGGGAGAGCAAGAAGGGCATCGGCGACCTGAAGAAGGGCGACAAGATCCGCGCCCGCGTGTTCCCCGGCGACGACGGTCAGCCCGCCTCCGCCATTTCTCTGGATGTGTACAAGTTCTAAATTTGTTTGCGGAATGTTCCGCAGAAAGTCTTGAAGGCCGGAGTCGTTCCGCATGGCGGGCGGCCCGGCTTTTTTTATGCCTTTTTCATGCGGCGCGGCGGCGGCAGAAGGCCGGGGCCGGAGGTTCGGAACGGACGGCGCGGCGGAGGCAAAGCGCACCGTGCCCGGGGCGCGGAGCCTCAGAGCATGTTCACGGGGTCGAGGTCCAGCGTGATGCGCAGCTCGTGAGGCAGCGCGCCGACGTCGCGCAGGGCCATGGCGTAGGCCTGACGCACGTGCTGCCAGGTATCGGCCTTCATGAGGCACTGAAAGCGCATGCGGCCCTGAATGCGGGCCAGCGGCGCGGGAGCCGGGCCGAGCACGGTGAGGCCGAGGGAGCGGCCGTGGGCGCGCAGAGCTGCGGCAAAGGCGTTCACGCGGCTTTGTCCTTCCTTCCAGTCCCAGGGGTAGGAAAGGCGGATGAGCGCCAGCTTGACGAAGGGCGGATAGCGGCGCTGCTTGCGCAGGGCTATTTCGTGTTCGTAGAAGCCCTCGTAGTCGCCGGTTTTCACGAACTGCCAGCAGTAGTGGTTGACGTCTCTGGTCTGAATGAGCACGCGCCCGGGCTTTTCGCCGCGTCCGGCGCGTCCTGAGGACTGCACCAGAAGCTGAAACGTGCGTTCGGCCGAGCGGTAGTCGGGCATGTTCAGGCCCATGTCGCCGTCGGCCACCACGGCCAGCGTGACGTTGGGAAAATGATGCCCCTTGGAGAGCATTTGCGTGCCCACCAGCACCTGCGCTTCCTGCCGGGCGAAGGCGGCGAGAATTTCTTCCATGCGTCCGGGGCGGCTCGTGCTGTCGCGGTCGAGCCTGAGCACGCGGCCGCCGGGCGGCAGGGCTCCGGCAAGCTCTTCTCCGGCCAGAGTTTCCTCCAGCTTTTCCGTGCCTTCGCCCATGGGCAGGAAGTTGAGACCGCCGCATTTTTCGCAGGGCGAGGGAAAGGGGCGCGTGTGGCCGCAGTAGTGGCACACGAGCTGCTCGCGCTTCTTGTGATAGGTGAGGGCGATGTCGCAGTTGGGGCACTTGGCCACGGTGCCGCAGTTCAGGCAGTACATGAGCGGCGCGTAGCCTCGGCGGTTGAGCAGCACCACGGCCTGTTCGCCGCGCTGCACGGTTTCCCGCAGCGCCTCCACGGCGCGGTCGGAAAGCAGTTTGGAGGCCGGCTGATTCTTGATGTCCACAAGCTCGATGGCGGGCAGCGTGCCGCCACCCGTGCGATGCGTCAGCCGGGAGACGGGAAAGAGCCCTTCCTTTGCCGCATGAAAGGTCTTGATGTCCGGCGTGGCCGAGCCGAGAATCAGCAGCGCCCGATGCCTGCCCGCCCTCTCCCAGGCCACTTCCTTGGCCTGATAGGGCAGACGGTCTTCCTGCTTGAAGGAACCGTCGTGTTCCTCGTCGAGCACGATGGCTCCCAGCGGCGGCAGAGGCAGAAACAGCGCCGAACGCGTGCCGATGACGAGGCAGGGTTCTTTGCGCACGGCGAGGCGGCGGAAGGTGCGTTCCCGCTGCTGCTGGCTCTGGTAGCCGTGATAGAAGAAAATGGGCGCGCCGGGAAAACGCTGTTCGGCGTCTCTGCGCAGTTTGAGGGCGATGGCCACTTCCGGGGCGAGAAGAAGCGCGGAACGGCCCCTCGTAAGGCAGGCGTGGGCGAGTTCCAGATACACGGCCGTCTTGCCGCTTCCCGTGATGCCGAAAAGAAGGTGAGCGAAGGGCCGCTTTTCTCCGCGGGCGAGGGCGTCCATCTGCTCGCAGTATTCCCTGAGCGCGGCCTGCTGTTCCTCCGTGAGCTGGAAGGGTGGCTCGGGCGGCGGCAGCAGCGCTTCCTCGGGTTCCGGCTCGTCCTCTTCGGGCGTGGCTGGGCGAAGTTCCACCAGCTTGTTCTTCACGAGCGCCGTGAGCGTCTGTGAGCTGTCGGGCAGGGCTTCGCGCAGCTTTCTGCGCGTCACCGTGCCGTTTCTGAGCAGCCAGTCGAGCAGTTCGCGCTGCTTCACGGCGTTGGGCCGCACCGGCCACGGCGGATCGCAGGCCAGCGCGCAGAGCTCTCCGTCGGCGGCGTCTTCGGCCAGCATGAGAATTTCGGCCCGACCGTGCGTGAAGTCCTGCGCCAGAGCGGCGCGTTCGGCGGCGGGCATGGCGGGAATGTCGCGCAGGGCGAAGAGCCTGGGCTTTTGTCCTTTGCCGTTCACGTCCGGCAGGTACTGCCGCACGCGGATGCGCGCGGTGACTCTCAGCCCCTGCGGCAGAAGATTGCCGAGCACGCGGCCGGGCGAGGAATACTGACGCGCGGCGAGCTGTTCCACGGTTTCCATGTAGTCGCGCGGAAGCAGCGGCGCAAGCTCCAGCGGCCACGTCAGGGGGCGCAGCGTGATGTCGCCGCTTTTCTTCATGCTGTGCTGACCGGCGGCGCTTTCCCGGAGGGCGCTCGGATCGTCGTCGGCGAACACGGCCGTGACGACGCCCGCGCGGACGGCTCCGTTGCCGAGCGGCACGGCCACGCGCAGTCCGGCCTGCCAGGGGAAGTCCGGGAACTCCTCAGGCGTCAGATAGCTCAGCGTGGCGTAGGGCGGCGTGCAGAGGGCGACGTGGCAGATCATGAATGCGGTCCTGGGGAAGCCCGGAAGCGGAGGCGCACTCCGCCTCTAGCCCTTGAACACGAAGAAGGCCCCCGCCACGATGAGCGCAAAGCCGACGGCGTGATTCCAGGTGAGGCTTTCGCCGAGATAGAGCGTGGAGAAGATGCCGAAGATGGTCAGGGAAATGACTTCCTGAATGGTCTTGAGCTCGGCGGCGGAAAAATAGCCGTAGCCCACGCGGTTGGCGGGCACCTGAAGGCAGTATTCAAAGAAGGCGATGCCCCAGCTCACGAGAATGGCTCCCACGAAGGTGAGGGAGTGATGGCGCAGATGTCCGTACCAGGCATAGGTCATGAAGATGTTGGAGCCTATGAGAAGCAGCACGGTGATGACGGGAATGGGCAGATGCAGAGTCATGACGGCCTCGTCGTATGCTTCGCTGCGGAAGGAACAAGAAAGGGGAGCGCGCTCCCCTTTCCCAGTGACGATATGAAACGGACCGGAGTCCGACGGACTACAGATCGAATTCCTTGTGCAGAACGTTGACCGCGAGTTCGAGGTCGGCCTCGTCCACCAGGCAGGAAATCTTCACTTCCGAGGTGCTGATCATGATGAGGTTGATGCCGGCCTTGTACAGGGCGTCGAAGGCCCGGCTGGCCGCGCCGCTGTGATTGCGCATGCCCACGCCCACCACGGACACCTTGGCGATGTTGGAGGAGTGTTCGATGCTGCTGCAGGCGGGCTCGGCCTTCTGGAGCACGTCGAGGGTGCGCTTGAGATCCTTGCGGGACACGGTGAAGGCCATGTCGGTGACGCCGTCGCGGCTGGCGGTCTGAATGATCATGTCCACCACGATGCCGGCCTTGCCGAGCGGGCTGAAGATGCTGGCCGCCGAACCGGGTCTGTCGTGTACGTCGCGGAGCGTGACTCTGGCTTGATCCTTATCAAAAGCGATGCCCGAAACGAGCACGGACTCCATCATGATGTCCTCCTTGGTGACCAGCGTGCCCGGATCGTTCGAGAAGGTGGAACGCACCCGGACGGGAACATTATATTTTTCGGCGATTTCTACGGAACGGATTTGCAGAACCTTGGCGCCCATGGAAGCCATTTCCAGCATTTCGTCATAGCTGATGCGGTCCATTTTGTGGGCGTCCTTGCACATGCGCGGATCGGTGGTGTACACGCCGTCCACGTCGGTATAGATGTCGCAGCGGGTCTCGTCGCCGAGAGCGGCGGCCACGGCCACGGCGGAGGTGTCCGAGCCTCCGCGGCCCAGCGTAGTGAGGCGCATGTCGGGCGTGCGGCCCTGGAATCCGGCCATGACCACGACGTCGTAGGTCTGGAAGGCTTCGCGGATGGCGTCGGCATTGATGGTGTCGATGCGGGCGTTGCCGTAGGCGTCGTCGGTGATGACGGGCACCTGAAAACCGAGGAAGGAGCGGGCTTTCACGCCTGCGTCGCGCAGGAGCATGGAAAACAGCGCCACAGATTCCTGTTCGCCGGTGGTGAGCAGAACGTCGAGTTCTGCGGGATCGGGTTCGTCCGACCACTGATAGGCTCTTTCCAGCAGGCTGTTGGTCTGGCCGTAGCGGGCGGAGAGAACCACCACAACCTTGTAGCCTTCCTCAAGCGCGGCAAGCACTTTGGTGCGCACTTTTTTCATGCACTCCAGGTCGGCGACGGAGGATCCTCCGAATTTCTGCACAAGAATACGCATAGGACATCCTGAAAAAAGGGGATATGGAACGCTTATGCCTTGTCGGCAGGCGCAAAGCGCCGTTCGAGCCGGGTCTTCAGATTCCGCAGAAGAGCGTCGGCTGCATCGCCGTGGGCTTTCATCGTTGCCAGCCGGAAAGTCTGGCATGATTCCGCAGTCTTGTCCAGAGCTTTTGCGTCGTTGCCCTGTACCGGGTCAAGATAAATGTCGAGGCGCTCGGCGGCGCGGCGCTCGGGAGCCAGGTATTGCGGCCATTCGAGAATGAGGAAGGGGTCGCCCTCGTCGAGCATTTCTTCCATTTCTTCGGGGAGCGAGGCGTTTTCGGAAAGGCGATAGAGGTCGGCGTGGAGCACTTCCGGCCTTGTGGGGTACACGTTGCACAGGGTGAAGCTGGGGCTGGCCACTTCGGCCTGATCGCCGCCGGGCAGCGCCGCCGTGAAGCCGCGGGTGAAGGTGGTCTTGCCGCCGCCGAGATCGGCGAACAGGTAGATCGTGCGCAGGGGCGAGTCGAGCATGGCCTGCGCGAGCATGGCGCCGAATTCCATGGTGTCTTCGGGGGATGTCAGAAGGATGGGCATGAGTCTTCTCTGCTGGGTTCGCCTGCCGCGCCGAGCACTCGGGGCAGGATGTTGGCAATGTCGTGCGGGCCGTTGCCGCGCAGGGGAAATTCTCCGGCGAGGCGAAGCCCGGCGAGGGCGTGCAGCCACACGCCGAGCGTGGCGGCAAGCGGAGCCGCATGGCCTCGGGCGAGCAGCGCGCCGATGACGCCCGCAAGCACGTCGCCGGAACCGGCCACGGCCAGCTGCGGCACCTGCCACGGCGAGATGACGGAAGGCTCGTCCGGCGCGCTGATGAGCGTGCCTTCGCCCTTCAGCACCCACACGGCGGGCGCGAGCGCGGCAAGGCTGCGAAGAGCTCCGAAGCGGTCGGCCTGCACGTCGCGGACGCCGACGCCGAGAAGCGTGGCGGCTTCGCCAGGATGCGGAGTGAGCACGTCGCAGGGGCGCAGCAGGGAAAGGAGTTTCGGCCGCTGCGCCAGGGCAAAGAGCGCGTCGGCGTCGATCACCATGGGCGGGCGATGGGGAAGCTGAAGCAGCGCTTCGGTCATGTCCGCGGCTCCGCTGCTGCGTCCGAGGCCCGGGCCGAACACCAGAGCTCCGAAGGTGGGCAGGGTTTCGGCCAGCGTCTGCGCGTCTTCGGCGCACCAGGCGTTGTCCGGAGCCTTGCCGGAGAGCGCGTGCAGCGTCAGGGCGGGCATGGAAATGCGCGCGGCGTTGAGCACGGGTTCGGGAGCGGCCAGCATGACGAGGCCCGCGCCGGAGCGCAGGGCGGCCCAGGCGGAAAGGCACGGCGCGCCGGTGTAGGACGGGCAGCCTCCGGCCACAAGCACTCTTCCGGCCGCGCCCTTGTGGGCCGGGCCGCGGCCTTCCGGCACAGAGGGCGCGTCGAAGATCTCCTCAAGCCGGGGCGAAAGACCGTGTTCCACGGTGTAGGGCGCGCCCCTGTCGAGGCGGCGCGTGCACAGCCAGGTGCGGAAGGACGGGGGATCGGCTTCCTGCACGGCGCGCGGCATGCCTATGGGGCGCACGATGAGAGAGCCGGTGTAATCCTGCGCTTCGGGCAGCAGCAGACCGGGCTTGGCCGCCTGAAACGTGACCGTGACGTGGGCGCGCACGGCCGTGGGCGAAGGACGGCCGCTGCGGGCGGAAAGCCCGGAAGGCACGTCCACGGCAAGCACGAAGGGCGCGGAAAGGGCGTTCAGCTTTTCCACAAAGGATGTTTCCCGTTCGCGCAGCTTACCGTGAAACCCGGTGCCGAGCAGCGCGTCCACCACGATGTCGGGCGCTGCGGGCGCGCGGGTGTCGCCCTTCACCCAGTCGTCGGCAGGCACGACGGGCACGCCGAGGCTCATGGCCACGCGCAGCCAGTGCAGCGCCGCGCCGTGATAGGCGTCGGGCTCCTTGGCGCACACGAGCACGGGCGCGGCTCCGGCGTCCAGAAGATGACGGGCCATGCAGAAGGCGTCGCCGCCGTTGTTGCCGCCGCCCGCAAGCAGAAGCACGGAGGCTCCGGCCGGAGACAGACGCCGTTTTCCGGCCTCTTCGCGCAGGCAGTCCATGGCGGCGCGCGCGGCGCTTTCCATGAGGGTTTCTTCGGAAATGCCGGAAGAAGCGGCCGCGGCGTCCCAGCGGCTCATTTCCTCCGGAGTGGGAACGGGAACGAACATTGCTTTTCCTCCAGTCTGCGGCCGGACGGGCCGCCGCGTTCCGAAAAATTCTCCGCAGGGCGAAGGTAAGGCCTCGGCGGAGAAGTGCCTGTCAGGGCAAAAATTTTTCGGTCAGGATTCGAGAATGACCACGGCTCCTGCCATGTCGCGTTCGTGGGAAATGGACACGTGGGTTTTCTGCACGTTCATGGCGTGGGCTTTTGCGGCCGCCTCGCCGTGCAGAAAAAGTTCCGGCCTGCCCGAGGCGAGGGAGAGAATTTCCACGTCGTGCATGCCCACGCCCTGCGCAAAGCCGGTGCCGAGCGCCTTGACCGCGGCTTCCTTGGCGGCGAAGCGTCCGGCCACGTAGGCCGTGCGGGCGGAGAGCACGGCGGGCATGCCTTCGCGCTCCTTTTCCGTGAGCACGCGGCAGAGAAAGCGCTCGCCGTAGCGCTCCAGCAGCGTTCTGATGCGCGGCAGCGCCGCAAGATCGAATCCTGTGCCTTGTATCATGAGAGATGGTTCCGGGGGCCGCGCGGCTGCGGAAGGGGTGAGAAATGCAGGTTGCGCCCTGCGGCGTAACATGGGAAGGCGCGAAAGACGCGCGACGGGTCTTTGCCGCGACGCGCTCTCCCGGCAACGGAAAATCGCGCTTCGCCGGCGTCTGCCGCAAAGGGGGAGCCGCGCGGCTTAGGGGAAAGCGCGTCTTCGGCATGGCCGGTCCGGCGAACCGGACCGGCCGGAAGATCAGGCCAGAATGTCGGAGCTGATGGAGGCGATGTCGGCGCAGCCGGTGAGGGCCATGGCCGAGGTGAGCTGCCCCTTGATGTCCGCCACGTAGGCGGCCACGCCGTCGGTCTGACCGCCCACGGCCGCCACGGAGAACGGACGGCCGATGAGCACGGCTCTGGCGCCGAGGGCCAGCATTTTGAGCACGTCGGTGCCGGAACGCACGCCGCCGTCGGCCAGAACGGGAATTCTGTCGCCTACGGCTGCGGCAATGCCGGGAAGAACGGAGGCGCTGCCGGGCGTGCCGTCGAGCACGCGGCCGCCGTGGTTGGAAACCACCAGGGCGTCCACGCCGGCGTCGATGGCCACGCGCGCGTCGGCCACGGTCATCACGCCCTTAATCATGAACTTCGCGCCGCGTTCGTGAACGAAGCGGGCGATTTCCGCGAGCTCTTCCGCGCTCTTGGGAGACACGGGGCGGCCCTGCAGGCGCAGGGTCACAAGACCTGCGGCGTCCACGTCCATGCCCACCACCGGGCAGCCCGTGGCCGTGGCCGATTCCAGTCGGTTCCAGAGGAAGTCGCCTTCCCAGGGCTTGATGAAGGGAATGCCCCAGCCTTCCGCCTTGCGGATGGCCGCAAAGGCGCAGTCGGGAATGAGGGAACCCACGCCGTCGCCGCCGCAGCCGATGATGCCCGCCTGCTTGGAGCCGCAGATGATGGCTTCGGCATAGGCGGCTTCGTCCACGGGGTTCTGAGAGGCGTCGCCCATGTTGAAGGCCACGCCGCCGATGGGAGCGGCAAGAAGAGGCAGAGCGAGCTTGAGGCCGAGAATTTCGGTGGAGGTGTCGGGCTGGGCCGCGGTGTGGAGGCAGCGCATGGCGAGTTTCACGTTCGCGAGCGCTTCCACGTTGGCGCGGAAGGACGAACCGGTGCCGAGACCGCCCATGCCGGGCACTTCGCCGGCGCAGACCCGGCCGTCGCACTGGGGGCAGACGCGGCAATGGCCCTTCATGCGTTCGCGGGCCAGCTGTTTGATGGATGCGTCCATGGTCATTCTCCTGTTCGGTAAAAGGACATTTCCGGCGAGCCGGGAAGGAGCGTCGGAAAACTGAGGGGCGGTCGTGTCCGCCCGAAATTCGCGCGCGGAACCTCAATCGCGGGCGTTGCCGGGCCGAAAGAACGGTTCGCGGCCGAGGCCGGAACGGCTTTAGGCAAAGCCGGGAGAGCGCCGCGCAGGCGGGCGCGCGAAATATGGTCAGGCCTGATGCCTGGCTTCCAGCTCGGCGGCGGCCTTGCTTATGGAAACCTTGTAGCCTTCGCGTTCGGCGCGGATGAGACCGGCCACGCGCTCGTCGTGCAGCGCAATGATTTCAGCGGCGAGCCAGGCGGCGTTCTTGGCGCCGTTCAGGGCCACGGTGGCCACGGGGAAGCCGGAGGGCATCTGCACCGTGGCGTAGAGGGCGTCGAGGCCGCCGATGGGCGAACCGGCCACCGGAATGCCGATGACGGGCTTGATGGTGCGGGCGGCCACGGCTCCGGCCAGATGGGCGGCCATGCCCGCAGCGCAGATATAGACCTGGCAGCCGTCGGCTTCGAGTTCGTTCATGAGCTCGACGGTGCGTTCGGGGGTGCGATGAGCCGAGGTGATGGTGTAGCGGTAGGAAATGCCGAGTTTCTTCAGCACGTCGGCGCAGGCCCCGACGACGGGATCGTCGGAAGCGGAGCCGATGAATATGGCGACTTGAGTCATGGGAAAATCCTTGAGCGTTTGTCGGGGAAGCGGACGCCCCGGACTTGCCGGGACGCCCGCGGAAAAAACAAAGATCAGGCGAGGCCGAGGCGCTTCAGGCCCTTCAGGCCGATGTCGCTGCGGAACTGGCTGTGCTCCATGGACAGACGGTCGAGGCCTTCGTAGGCGCGCTTCTGCGCGTCCTTGAGGTCCTTGCCGAGCGCGGTCACGCAGAGCACGCGGCCGCCGTTTGAGAGCACGCGGTCGCCTTCGCGGCGGGTGCCCGCCTGAAAGACCTGCACGTCGTCCAGTTCTTCGGCGCTTTCAATGCCGGAAATGGGCATGCCCTTGGGGTAGGAGCCGGGATAGCCCGCCGCGGTGAGCACTACGCCGAGGGCCGAACGAGGCTCGATGTCGAGCGTGATCTCGTTGAGGCGTCCTTCCAGACAGGCCTTGATGACGTCCACAAGATTGTTCTTGAGGCGCATGAGCAGCGGCTGACATTCGGGATCGCCGAAGCGCACGTTGTATTCCAGCACCTTGGGGCCGGTTTCGGTCATCATGAGGCCGGCGTACAGAATGCCGGTGAAGGGCGTGCCGCGACGCGCCATTTCGGCGAGAATGGGGCGCGCCACGATGTCGGCCATGGCGTCGAGCTTTTCGTCGGGCAGCACGGGGGCAGGGCTGTACGCGCCCATGCCGCCGGTGTTGGGGCCCTTGTCGCCGTCGAACACGGCCTTGTGATCCTGCGCGGAAGGCAGCGGCAGGGCGGTCTTGCCGTCGCAGAAGCACAGCAGCGACACTTCCTCGCCCTTGAGGAATTCTTCGATGAGCACCGTGCTGGAGGCGTCGCCGAAGGCGTGGTCGTCGAACATGAGGTCGAGCGCTGCCTTCACTTCCTCGTCGGTCATGGCCACCACAACGCCCTTGCCCGCGGCCAGGCCGTCGGCCTTGACCACGAGCGGCGCGCCGTGGGCGGCCACAAAGGCGTCGGCGTCGGCGCGGTTCGTGAACACGCCCGCCGCAGCGGTGGGCACGCCCGCCGCCTGCATGACTTCCTTGGCAAAGGCCTTGCTGCCTTCCAGCCTTGCGCAGGCGGCCACGGGGCCGAAGCAGGGAATGCCCGCTTCCTTCATGGCGTCCACCACGCCGAGCGTGAGCGGCAGTTCCGGACCGGGCACCACGAGATCCACGCCGTGCTCTTTGGCAAAGGCCACCAGAGCGGGAACGTCGCTGTCCTTGATGGCGACGTTGGTGGCGATTCCCGCCGTGCCGCCGTTGCCGGGAGCCACAAAGAGTTCGGTCACGTCGGGGCTCTGACGGAGCTTCCAGGCCAGGGCGTGTTCGCGTCCGCCGGATCCGATGATGAGTATGCGCATGGGTATTCCTCCCTTATTTCATGAACAGCATTTCCTGATAGCTGGGCAGAGGCCAGAGATCGTCGGCCACCAGCGTTTCGATTCTGTCGGCCCAGCGGCGCAGCTCTTCCATGGCGGGCAGCACGGAGTGGAGGCAGGTCTGCGCGACGGACAGCAGCTGACTCTCTTCGGGAGTCCAGTTGAGGTTTGCCGCGTTGGCTTCCAGCGTGCGGAGCGAGGCTTCAAAGCCGGCGATGACTTCGGAGAGCTCCTTGAGCGAATCCAGAGACGCGGGCACGCCGAGCGCGGCGCAGGAGGATGCCGACGAGGAGAGCTCCTGACGGTAGCGGACGGCCGCGGGATAAATCTGGGTGCGGGCCATGCGCACGGCGAGGCTGCACTCGGTGTGAATGCTCTTGATGTACTGCTCAAGCAGAATGTCTTCGCGGGCCTTGAGTTCCTGGCGGGAGAAGACCTGATAGCGCTCGCAGAGCTCCACCACTTCGGGCGAGGAGAACACGGGCACGGCGTCGGGCGTGGCCGGATAGTTCGGCAGACCGCGGCGTTCGGCCTCGCGCTGCCAGATTTCGGAATAGCCGTTGCCGTTGAAGATGACGGCGCTGTTTTCCTCCATCACGTTTTCGATGAGCTTCTGCACGGCTTCGCCCAGGCTGAGACGTTCGTCGTGCATGGCGTTTTCGAGGAAGGTGGCGGCGTAGTCCAGCGATTCGGCCATCATGGTGTTGAGCACCACGAGAGAGTCGGCCGCGGACATGGAGGAGCCCAGGGCGCGGAACTCGAAGCGGTTGCCCACGAAGGCGAAGGGGCTGGTGCGGTTGCGGTCGCCGGGATCGGCGGGCAGGGGGGGCAGGGTGTCCACGCCCACGTTCATGATGCGCTTGTGCGCGGAGCCGGTCACCTGACCCACGCGGAACTGTTCCAGCACGTCGGTGAGCTGATCGCCGAGGAACAGGGACATGATGGCGGGCGGCGCTTCGTTGGCGCCGAGGCGGCGGTCGTTGGAAGCGGAAGCCACCACGGCGCGCAGGAATCCGCCGTGGCGGTGCAGGGCGCGGATGACGGCGCACAGGAACACCAGGAACTGGGCGTTTTCATGCGGATTGTCGCCGGGAGCGAAGAGATTGCCCACCTCGGGGCTGCCGATGGAGTAGTTGAGATGCTTGCCCGAGCCGTTGATGCAGTCGAAGGGCTTTTCGTGCAGCAGGCAGGACATGCCGTGACGGCGGGCGGTCTTGCGCAGCACCGTCATGATGAGCTGGTTATGATCGCAGGCGAGGTTGCCGGATTCAAAGGTGGGAGCGATTTCGTACTGGCTGGGCGCGACTTCGTTGTGACGGGTCTTCACCGGAATGCCGAGGCGGTAGAGCTGGCGTTCCACGTCGGCCATGAAGCCGAGCACGCGGCTCGGAATGACGCCGTAGTACTGATCCTCGAATTCCTGGCCCTTGGGCGGACGCGCGCCGTAGAGGGCGCGACCGGCGATGAGCAGATCGGGGCGCGCGGAAACGAAGGTGCCGTCGATGAGGAAGTATTCCTGTTCAAGGCCGCCGTTGGAGGTGATGGGCATGGTGGGGTTCACGCCGAACAGGCGCAGCACGCGGGCGGCCTGCTGGCTGAGGGCCTGACCGGAACGCAGCACCGGGGTCTTCTTGTCGAGGGCGATGCCCGTCCAGGAAAGGAAGACCGTGGGAATGCACAGCACCATGCCGGCGGGGCTTTCCATGAGATAGGCGGGGCTGGTCACGTCCCAGGCGGTGTAGCCGCGGGCCTCGAAGGTGGAACGGAGGCCGCCGGAGGGGAAGCTCGAGCCGTCGGCCTCGCCCTGCACGAGGGCGCTGCCGCTGAACTGGGCCAGGGCGCCGCCCTTGCCGTCGGGTTCGAGGAAGCTGTCGTGCTTTTCGGCGGTGAGGCCGGTGAGCGGATAGAACACGTGGGTGTAGTGATCCGCGCCGCGTTCCATGGCCCAGGACTTCATGGCGTTGGCCACCACGTCGGCCACGTTGGGATCGAGACGACGACCGAGGTCGATGGTGGTGCGCAGCGACTTGTACACGGCCTTGGGCAGATAGCGCCGCATGGCCTTGTCGTCGAAGACGTTGCACCCGTAGTATTCGGTGGGATCGGTATGGGCTTCGGCCGAGGCGGGATGTCCCCCCGCGATGTATTCCGCGTCATGACGCCGCGTGGCGACGGAAAGTACGGCATGACTGCGGCTGGCGTTGGCAGAACTCATGCGAACTCCTTGAAGAAAAGATAAGCGGCCCGTCGAGCGGGCCTTGTGTCGAAGAAAGGGGCGACGCCCCGGAACATCAGTCGATGGCAACCACTTCCAGCGCGAAGGTGAGATCCTTGCCGGCCATGGGGTGATTGGCGTCGAGCACGATGTGGGTGTCGGTGACTTCGTGTACGGCGACTTCGAGTTCGCCCTGATCGGTGGAAACGTGGAGCATCATGCCCGGCTGCGGCTTGATGGAAGGCGGCACCTGTTCCAGCGGAACGGAGAAGAGAAGCTGCTGCTGCCTTTCACCGTAGGCTTCCGCGGCAGGAATGGTCACGGAGAACTTGTCGCCGACTTCGTGGCCGGTCACGGCCTTGTCGAAGCCGGGAATGACCTGACCGGAGCCCACCTTGAAGCGCAGGGGGCTGCCTTCGCGGGAGCGGTCGAATTCGGAGCCGTCGTTCAGAGTGCCAACATAATGGACAGAAACAGTGTCGCCGGGTTTAATGGGCATGAGAACCTCTGTGGAAGAGCGTTGAAGGGTGCAAAAAAGACGAGCGCGGAACCGACGCCTGCCGCGGACGGACTGTGCCGGAAGGCTTGCGGGCTTTCCGATTGACGGCGTCGGCACAGGACGATACCTAACACAGACAGCGTCCAACTCCAAGAGCATTTAATGGATGGAGGCCCGTAGATGAGCGAGGAAAGGAAAGAGAACAAAGGCGGCGGGCAGATAAGTCTGCTCGGCACGGCGAGCACCATGGGACTGCACATGGTTTCCGGCCCCATCGTGGGGGGCGTGCTCGGCTGGCTGGCGGACAAGTGGCTCGGCACCTGGCCTGCGGGCGCGGGCATAGGCCTGCTTCTCGGCCTTGCCGCGGGCTTCCGCAACGTGTGGATAGACGCCCGCTATCTTGCCAGGCGCAACGCCGAGCGCGACGCCGAGGAAAAGGCCCGCCGCGAGGCGGAGCGTCAGGCGCAGGAAAAAACGCGCAGACCCGCGGCTCCGGATCCGGCAAGGGCGGCCATCGTGGCCGACACGCCGGAATCCCTGGCGGCCGAGGAAGGACGCGCCGGGAGGCAGGACGACGTGACGGCGTCCATACTCGCGGGCACGGCCGATCCCTCGGAACGGGATCTCGACAGGCTCGGCGAATCGCTGGAGGCCATACGCCGTGAACTGCGCGAATACGCCGAGGAAGAGCGGAAAAAGGACGAGCATGAGCATAATTGAACAAGTGGATCGTCTGCTGTGGAGACGGGGATTCATCCATGCGCCTCTGCGCCGGGCGACGAGGAATCTTTTTATCTTTTCCCTGCTGATTTTTGTGGCGGGAACCGCGGCCTTCTGGTGGCGCACGGAGCTTTTCTGGACAGGGGTAGCTGCGGTGCTATCATGCTGGAATTTTTATACTCTTGCCCTTTTTATTCAGCATGCTCTGCCCCTGTCCATTCCCGGCGGCGACAAAAACGGGGCCACGCAGGCGCGCATTGTGAAAAAAGGTTTGCTCATCAGAACGCAATTGAGGCTTTTCATTACCGGAATTTTCGTGTATATAGCATTAGTCTTTTTTCAGGCGAATCCGATCGCGCTTGCGGTCGGTCTTTCCTCGGCGCTGATAATCATTCCGGTCTCGCTGATTTTCCGGGGTTGAAAGGCCTGGCACATACAGGAGGATTTCCATGGCTGCATCTGGACTGGCTCACCCGCTGCTCTTGTCGACCGTTTTCCACATGGATCAGATCACGGTCGCGGGCATGACCATTGAAACCAAGTATGTGTTCTTCACCTGGCTCGGCATGCTCGTTCTGCTCATCGCCGGCCTCGTGCTGCGCAGGAAGCTCAGCATCGTGCCCGGCAAGTTCCAGATCTTCTTTGAAGCTCTGGTGGACGGCCTGGAAAAGTTCGTGCTGAACAACCTCGGCGAGGAAAAGGGCCGCCGCTTCGTGCCGCTGCTCGCCTCCATCTTCATCTACGTTCTCACCATGAACCTGCTGGGCCTCGTGCCCGGCTGCGACGCGCCTACCGCCAACCTGAACACCACCATTTCCATCGCGCTGTGCGTGTTCATCTATTACAACTACGTGGGCATCCGCACCTGGGGCTTCGGGTACATCCATCACTTCACCGGTTCCAGCAAGCCGCTGATTCCGCTGATGTTCCCCATCGAAATCATTTCCCATCTGGCCCGTCCGCTTTCCATGTCGCTCCGTCTTTTCGGCAACATCTTCGCTGAAGAAATGACGCTCATCATCTTCTTCGGCTTCGGCGCCAGCATCTACGTGGGCGTGCTGCTCGGCACGGTGCCCATGTACTTCCTGTTCCTGCTCGGCAAGGTGCTGCAGGCCTTCATCCTGTTCATCCTGTCCATGATCTACATTCAGGGCTCCGTGGAACACGCCCACTAAGCCGACCTACCTTCGGGGGAATGGCCTTTCGGCCTCAACACTCATAATTGTAATGGAGTTTTACCATGCGCAAGATCGTTCTTACGACCCTGACCACCCTCATGCTCGTTTCCATGGCCACCGTGGCCTTCGCCGCTGACGGCGGCGTTGCCGGCAGCTTCGGCCTTGCCGCCGCCGGCATCGCTCTGGGCATCGGCCTTGCCGCCACCGGCGGCGCCTGCGGCCAGGGCGCGGCCATCAAGGCCGCCTGCGAAGGCATCGCCCGCAATCCCGACGCTTCCGGCAAGATCTCCCAGTCCCTCATCCTGGGCCTCGCCTTCATCGAATCCCTCGTCATCTATGCCCTTCTCGTGGCGCTCATCCTGCTCTTCGTGAAGATGTAGTTGCATTTATCGGGCGGGAAGGATATATTTCTTTCCGCCCCTATTCTTTTAACAGGCCAACCAAGACGATGAACCAGACTCCTAAATACGAACATATCCCTCGCGCAACCATCCAGCGTCTCGCCACCTATCTCCAGGTTCTCGAAGCCATGGACAAGGATGGCGTTCAGGTCATTTCTTCCGAACCCCTTTCCCGGGCGTGCGACGTCAACGCCTCGCAGGTTCGTAAGGATCTCGCCTACTTCGGCGAATTCGGCGTTCGCGGCGTAGGCTATTATGTCTCGTATCTTCTGGAGGTCATCAAGGCCTGCCTCAACGCCAACCGCGAATGGCGCGCCGCCCTCGTGGGCGTGGGCAACATGGGCAGAGCTCTGCTCAACTATCAGGAATTTCGCCGTCACGGCTTCACCATCGTGGGCGCGTTCGACTGCGACCCCTTCAAGATCGGTGAAAAGCTCTACGGTCTGGAAGTGTACTGCACCAAGACCCTTATGGAAAAAGTGCCCGAACTGGGCATTGAAATCGGCATCATCACCGTGCCGCCGGAACGCGCTCAGCGCGCGGCCACGCAGCTGGTGGACGCCGGCATCAAGGGCATTCTGAACTACTCCGCCGCCCGCATCACCGTGCCGGATCACGTGTTCGTGGAATACGTCAACTTCTTCCATCAGATTTACTCGCTGACGTTCAACATCTCCACGAAGCAGCGCTGATTTTTTTCTCTCTGCATTTTCGCCCGCCGGAAGCCCGACTTTCGGCGGGCTTTTTCGTTTGAACGCCGGAAGCCAGCGGTCGCATTGAACGCCGACAACGCGGCTTCGACCGTGTTTTCGGTTGCGGGCGGCCTTGCCGCGCAGGAGCGCAGCTTTTGGGAGCATGCTGTTTGCGTGTTTTTGTCTCCAGCGGCTTGCCGCCGGGACGGCGCTGTGCCGCAGGCTTACCGGGGCTTGCCTTTCTCTGAGCGGCGCGCGTCGGCGCAGTCCTTGCGCCGCAGACAAAACTTCGGGCCTTTCGGAACATGGCGAAAACCGGCGCAGTGTTTTGCCGCTGCGTTTGAAGTCGCTCGGCAGGAAGTTCCAGAACGGTCTCGGCGTCTCGGCTGGGAGCGGTCGGGAAAGCCGGAAAGAAGGCCGGACACCTTGAAAAAAGGCGCTTCGGGCGCGGGGGTGCGGAGCCGAAGGTCCTGTTGGAACAAGAGTGAAACAAAAACGTATTTAAGATGATAATGTATTATATTTCGATATCTTTATCACAAGCTCCGCAATGTTGCGGAACGGCGACAGTGCTTTGACGAAGGCCCGGGGCGTCTTCAGCGCATTCACGCTGCTGCCGGGGGCTCTCTCCCTCGCCGCGCGGGCCGGGCTCCTTGCCGACGGCGTCGTCATCTTCTCTTTCCGTACGACTTCTTTGCACGGCACGCGAGGGATATTCTTTGCTTGCCGCGCGTTCGGCGGTGATGCGGCGTCGTCGGGCATGGGACGTCGATTCGGTGGCCGAAGGCGTTTTCCGGCGCACGTTGCCGTTGACGATGAGAAACCGCGTTCGCCGCGGATCGCTTGTCCTTCCAGGCCGTCCCCGGATTGCCGGAGCGTTTTTCCTGCCCTGATGTCCGCCGTCCTGCCGTCGGATGAAGGGGTTTTCGGACATGAGGCCCTTCCCCGTCTGCGGGCGTTGTTTCTGACGGGCGATGTTTTGCCGAAAGCCTGCCGCCCTTCTTGCTGCCGTCGCGCCCCTTTTCAGCGCGGTTTCCCCGTCTGCCTTCGGCTCCGGCGGCAGGCACGCCGTCTGTGCGCTGCTGCGCATCCTTCGTTTTTCCCGCTCCTGGAAACGCCTCCTTGCTGCGCTTTGCCCGGGGCAGCACTTCTGCCCTCGTCTCAGGCTCGGCGAGCCTGCTTCTGCTTGCCGCCGAAGCGTCCTTTTCGGATGCGCTTGGTTCCGTTTGCGGGTGCGCCGCAAGGCCGTCGCGGCGCGAGAGGCGGCGTTCGGCGCTCCGGGCGCTGAGAATGCCCTCCGCGCTCCCGAATTTTCCGCCGCGGAGCGCGTTTTCCAAGCGCTCGTCCGGCTTTTTCTCTGAAATCACGGCCGGTCCCGAGCCCGTACTTTCGGAACCGGAACTTCGGCCGCGTCTTTTTTGTTTTTTCTGCGAAGTTTGCCGATAGTGAGCGCTTTATCTACTTGCTCATCCGGCCTCCATAGTTTATCAATAAGGAAAGAGCGCAAGAAGAAACATTGCCGTCATTCCATGTTCTCTGCGCACTTGCAAAAAAGCCGGAAAACGCCCGGCATGTACAAAAATGCTCGGAATCGGCGCTGATTGTTTCCCGCCGGTTCTCAAGGAGATAGAAGAGTTATGGAAAAGTTGGAACTGCTGGCGCAGCGTATCGATAGTCTCATCCAGGAACTGGACCGACTCCGGGAGGAAAATCATCAGCTCCGTGAGGAAGGCAAGCGTCTTCGTGAAGACCTGGAGCTCGGGCAGATGGCTTCCGAGGAGCTTCAGGAGCAGCTCAACCGCGAACGCAGCGTTCGCGACGAGGCCTGCAACAGGGTCGATGCGCTCATCAGCCGTATTCAGGATACGTTGCCTGCCGCTGAACCGCAGCAGAACGGTTAATGGCGGGCGGCCGCATGCACAGCTATCATCTTGACCTTTGCGACCTGCAGGTCGCGTTCCGTACCGAGGCCGATCCCGAACGGGTGGAAAGAGCCAGAAAGTACGTGGAGGAAAGATATAGCAGGGTCAAGGCGCAGGGCGGCCAGTTCGGCAGAGACAGGTTGCTGGTCATGCTGCTCATCAGCATGGCGGACGACCTGCTGGAACTGCAGGAGCGCCGCAGCCGGGAAGACGCCCGGCTCGACGAGCTGCTGCAGAGTTTGAAGGAAAACACGCCGGAGAAGACGGATACGGCTTCCTGAGCCGATCCGGCAGCGTTCCGGCAGCCCATATTCCCTGGGATGTGCGTGAGGAGCTGGCTTGCGCCGGCCTCACTAGCGTTAGCAGGGAGCCAGTCTCCGAGATGGTGTGCATACCCGCCCAAGGCGGGCAGCCTGAAGTCTCGGACAGGCGCCCACTTGGAGACCACAAGGTCTCGTGCCAGCAGCTTTTCACGGCATCCCGGGTTCCTTTTTTCCTTCTTCCGCACTTGTTCGCCCCCTGAGGCGGAATATTCTCCCTCCCCTTTCGGAGCGCGGCGAGTCCGCGACAATCCGGCGCGCCTTCCGGCCGTTTCGGACATATCGGGTTTTGCCCGTCAGCATATTACAGGAATTATCATGGATGATATCGTTATTTACGCCTTCGCGCTGGTCAGTCTTGTGGCCGGCGCGCTGCTGGGCGTCTGCATACAGCGGCATATGACCACCAAGCGCATCGGCGAGGCCAACGATCTGGCCAGCCGCATTGTGGAAGAAGCCCGCAAGGAAGCGCAGGCTCAGAAGAAGGAAATTCTTCTTCAGGGACAGAACGAAATTTTCAGCCAGAAGCACGCCTTCGAGATGGAGTGCAAGGATCAGGAACGCGCCCTCAAGAACCGTGAGAAAAAGCTCCAGGACATCAGCGACCGCATGGAAGAGAAGATGGAGCGCATCACGCAGAAGGAACACGACATTCTGGCGCAGGAAAAGGAACAGACCCAGCGCGAGCGCGTGCTCGCCGAAAAGGAAACGCAGGTGGAGGCCAAGCTCGACGAGCAGGAACGCCGCCTTCAGGAAGTTTCCGGTCTGACGGCCGAAGAGGCCAAGACCCGCCTGTTCGAGGAAATTGAATCGCGTACCCGCCACGAAGCCGCCAAGATGATGCGCGTCATCGAAACCGAGGCCAAGGAAACCGCCGACAGAAAGGCCAAGGAAATTCTGGCCTGCGCCATTCAGCGCTACGCCGGCGACTACGTGGGCGAACAGACCGTCACGGCCGTCACCCTGCCGAGCGAAGACATGAAGGGCCGCATCATCGGCCGCGAAGGCCGCAACATCCGCGCGCTCGAAGCCGCCACCGGCGTGGATCTCATCATCGACGACACGCCGGAAACCGTGATTCTTTCCGCCTACAGCCCCATCCGCCGTCAGGTGGCCCGCATGGCCCTCGAACGCCTCATTCAGGACGGCCGCATCCATCCCGCCCGCATCGAGGACGTGGTTCACAAGTGCGAGCAGGAACTCGAAGTGCAGATCCGCGAAGTGGGCGAACAGGCCACCTTCGACGCCGGCGTTCACGGCATTCATCCCGACATCATCCGTCTGCTCGGACAGCTCAAGTACCGCACGAGCTTCACGCAGAACGTGCTTCAGCATTCTCTGGAAGTCTCCGCCCTCTGCGGCATGATGGCCGCCGAACTCGGCATGGACATCAAGCGCGCCAAGCGCGCAGGTCTCCTGCACGACATCGGCAAGGCCGTGGATCATGAAGTGGAAGGCTCCCATGCGCTCATCGGCGCGGACATCGCCAAGAAGTACGGCGAAGGCAAGGACATCGTTCACGCCATCGCCGCGCATCATGAGGACGTGCATCCCGAAACGGCGCTCGCCGTGCTCGTGCAGGCGGCGGATTCTCTTTCCGGCGCAAGGCCCGGCGCGCGCAAGGAACTTTTGGAGAACTACGTCAAGCGCCTTGAGGATCTGGAAAACATTGCCGATTCCTTCGAGGGCGTGGCCAAGTCCTACGCCATTCAGGCGGGCCGCGAGCTGCGCGTCATCGTCAATTCCGACAACGTGGACGACGACAGCACCTATCTGCTCTGCAAGGACATTTCCGCCAAGATCGAGGAAAACCTCACCTACCCCGGTCAGATACGCGTCACGGTCATCCGCGAGCGCCGCGCCGTGGGCTTTGCCAAGTAAATCATCACACTGGCGTCATCATTGCAGCGTATAACGGCGTTCACAACGCACGTTACAGAAGGATATCGTTCCATGAAGTTTCAAGCTCCGTCCGACTTCGTTCCCGATTTTTCCAAGTCCGGAGGCCTCATCGCCGCCGTGGCGCAGGACGCCGCCACCGGCGAAGTGCTCATGCTTGCCTGGATGAACCGGGAAGCCTGGGAAGCCACGCTCGCCACCGGCGAGGCCCATTACTGGAGCCGCAGCCGTCAGAAGCTGTGGCACAAGGGAGAGAGTTCCGGCAACGTTCAGATAGTCAAGGCCATCCGCCTCGACTGCGATTCCGACGCCGTGGTGCTGGAAATCGAGCAGGTGGGCGGTTCCGCCTGCCACACCGGCAGAAGCAGCTGTTTTTATCGGCGGCTCACGCCCGGCAGCTCCGAAGCGACCATCTGCTGCCCGCAGGTGTTTGACCCTGCAGAAGTGTACAAGAAGTGAGGCTCATCTCATGAAAGCTCAGCTCAAGCTCGGCATTCCCAAAGGTTCTCTGGAAGAAGCCACCATCGCCCTTTTCGACAGGGCCGGTTGGAAGATTCATAAACATGTCCGCAACTATTTTCCCGATATCGACGATCCTGAACTGACGGCCCGTCTGTGCCGCGTGCAGGAAATTCCCGAATACATTCAGAACGGCATTCTCGACGTGGCCCTCACCGGCAAGGACTGGCTGGAAGAGCGCGGCGTTGCCTACGGCGGCAAGGACGACAGCGACGCCCCCGTGGTGGTGATTTCCGACCTCGTGTATTCCAAGGTGTCGAACCGCAAGGCCCGCTGGGTGCTCGCCGTGGCCGGCGATTCCCCCTATCAGTGCGCTGCCGACCTGGAAGGCAAGCGCATTTCCACGGAACTTGTGGGCGTGAGCACCCGCTATTTCGAGAAGAAGGGCGTGCCGGTTCAGATCAATTATTCCTGGGGCGCGACCGAAGCCAAGGTTGTGGAAGGCCTGGCCGACGCCATCGTGGAAGTGACGGAAACCGAAACCACCATTCGCGCGCACGGCCTGCGCGTCATCGACGAAGTGATGGCCAGCAACACCGTGCTCATCGCCAACCGCGACGTGTGGAACGACCCCGACAGCCGCCGCAAGATCGAGCAGATTGATCTGCTGCTGCAGGGCGCGCTGCGCGCGGAAAGCTTCGTGTGCCTCAAGATGAACGCGCCCACCGCCCGTCTTGACGCCATTCTCGGCCTGCTGCCCGCCCTGAACTCCCCCACCGTGGCCTCGCTGCGCGATCCGGCCTGGGTGTCGCTGGAAACCGTGGTGGACACTCACGTGGTGCGTGATCTGATTCCTCAGCTGCATGCGCTGGGCGCGGAAGGCATTCTGGAATACAGCCTGAACAAGGTTATCTAGTTTTCTGACGTTGTCCCGACAACGATGAACGGCCGGAAGCGACGATGGTTGCTTCCGGCTTTTTCGTCTGTGCGGGGGCGCGCGGAAAAGCGGAGCGTTGTCGACGGCGGGTTGCCGCCGGCGCGCGGCGGAGCAACGGTTTTCGAGAGCCATCCGGGCGGCGTCTTTCGAGCGACATCTGTGCGGCGCGATCGCATGCTCGGAACACTGTGTGCGGAAGGGCTTGAACGTGACGGCGTGTGCCGCTGGCCGCGAAAGGGAATCTGCCGTGCGAAGGCGTGCTTTCGCGGAACGACGCACAAACGAGCCGAAGGCGCTCTCCTGCGCGGGCATCGGATGCGGATTTGCGCGTGAGCACGCAGGGCGGAAACATGCGGTCTTCACTGGCGGAAGCGCCGGATGCGGAGATCAGCGGCGCTTGCTTGCGGCGCAAGACCTTTTCAACGTCACGTCCTTCCGGGCGTTCCCTCCTTCCTTATCCTCGCGCCTCTCTTCGCCTCTTGCCCTTTCGGCTTCCTGCCCTTAGACACCTCACGCGCCTCTGGGAGATGTCTCCCGTCTCCATCCCCGACTCTCTCGACTCCGGGGCTCTTCCGCGCATCCGAACCTCTTTCTTGGGCTCATCTTTTCCTCGGCGTGGATGGCGACTTCGCCGTTTGCGGCCGCGCCCGTCGGCGATGGTCCCTCCCGGCGCGCTTTTCCCCTTTGGGAGCCGTTTTCCCCTCCGGTTCGGCACAGATTTCCCTCCCGGTGCGGATGGCCTGTCGGAACATCGGCTCTGCGCGAGGGCAAAAAAGAAGGCCGCCGTCCTTTGCGGGAACGGCGGCCTTTTTCCTGTCGGTTGGAGGACTACAGGAACATCTTGGGATTGACCACGGAAACGAGGTCGCGCTTGAGCAGTTCTTCGCCGATCTGCACGGCGTTGAGGGCCGCGCCCTTGCGCACGTTGTCGGCCACGATCCACATGTTCAGGGAGTTGTCGCAGCTTTCGTCTTCACGAATGCGGCCCACGAACACGTCGTCTTCGCCGGCGGCGTCGATGGCGAGCGGATAGAGATTGGCGCGGGGGTTGTCCACCACCTGCACGCCGGGAGCCTGGGAAAGAATGACACGGGCTTCGGCGGCGGTGAGCTTCTTTTCCGTTTCAATGTTCACGGATTCGGAATGGCCGTAGAACACGGGAACGCGGACGCACGTGGCGGTGACGCGGATGTTCGGATCGAGCATCTTGTGCGTTTCGTTCACCATCTTCATTTCTTCCTTGGTGTAGTCGTTGGCCTGGAAGACGTCGATGTGGGGCAGGCAGTTGAAGGCGATCTGATGGGGGTAGGCCTTGGGTTCGACGTCCTGCATGTTGAAGAGGCGGCGCACCTGGGTTTCGAGTTCGTCGATGCCCTTCTTGCCCGTGCCGCTCACGGCCTGCATGGTGGTCACGATGATGCGCTTGATCTTGGCAGCGTCGTGCAGGGGCTTGAGGGCCACCAGCATCTGAATGGTGGAGCAGTTGGGGTTGGCGATGATGCCGTTGTGCTTTTCCAGATCGTCGGGGTTCACTTCGGGAATGACGAGGGGGCAGCGTTCGTCCATGCGCCAGGCGCTGGAATTGTCCACCACCACGCAGCCGGAAGCCACGGCATAGGGCGCAAATTCGGTGGATACGCTGCCGCCGGCGGAAAAGATGGCCAGATCAATGCCCTTGAAGGAGTCCTTCGTCAGTTCCTTGACCGTAATTTCGTCGTCTCCGAAGGGAACGCGGGTTCCGGCGGAACGGGCGGAGGCGAGAGCGGTGATGGAAGCGCAGGGAAAATGGCGTTCGGCAAGGGTTTTAAGCATTTCGCGGCCGACGGCGCCGGTAGCGCCGCACACAGCAACGTTCAGGGACTTCTTCATGGCGGGCAATTCTCCTGTTGCAAAACCTGCATAAGGGGCAAGTTTTTCATTATTGTAAAACGCATGTTTGCACCCGAGATGAAGAACTGTCAAGTCATGCGTGCTTTTTCTTTAATCTTACAAAATAATACCAATAAAATCAGTGTATTGAAAATACGACTTCTTTTTTGTTCCGCCGCTGGGGAAGGGCTTGCGCTGTTTTACGTCTTGGTTATGATGACCGCAGGAGGATGCGACATGAAAACGTTTCTTGTGCCGCTCGCTCTTTTGATGCTGACGACGCTCTTTCTGACGGGCTGCATGCAGGAAGACACCTTCGACAGCGTCAAGGTCGATGGCGATATCACCACGGTGTTCAGAACGGGAAGTTCGCCTTCCCACATGTCGAGCCGGACCCGTACCGGCATCAGTTTCTAGCTCTCCGGAGCGGTTCATTTACAACACAGGTCATCCCGATGCTTGCCATTCTCGATTACAAGGCGGGGAACCAGACCAGCGTTCTGAGGGCGCTGCGTTCTCTGGACATACCCGCCGAAATTACGTCCGATCCTTCGGTCATTCTTGCCGCGGAAGGCGTGATCTTTCCCGGCGTGGGCGCGGCCGGTCAGGCCATGAATCAGCTCGTCTCCACGGGCATGGACAAGGTGCTGCGCGAGGTGGTCGCCAAAGGCAAGCCCCTGCTCGGCATCTGCCTCGGCTGCCAGATTCTGCTCGAACGCAGCGAGGAAAACAACGCCGAAACGCTCGGCATCGTGCCCGGCGAATGCCGTCGCTTCCAGCCGGAATGGCGCGACGGCGGGGAACCCATCCGCATTCCGCACATGGGCTGGAACACCCTTGAGGTGCGCCGTCCCTCGCGGCTTCTGGAAGGCGTGTCTCCCGACGCCCGTTTCTATTTCGTTCACAGCTACTACACCGTTCCCGCGCCGGAGCTCGTCATTGCCACGTGCCGCTACGGCGTGGAGTTCACGGCCATGTACGGACGTCCGGGCCTGTGGGCCGTGCAGTTCCACCCCGAAAAGAGCGGCCGCCCCGGGCTTGCGCTGCTGACGAACTTCTATCGCTATTGTCAGGAGGCCGCCCGTGTCTGAAATCAGCCATCTGAGCAAACGACTCATTCCCTGCCTCGACGTGCGCAACGGACGCCTCACCAAGGGCGTCAAGTTTGCGGGCAACGTGGACATCGGCGATCCGGTGGAAACCGCCCGCCGCTACTATGAGGAAGGCGCGGACGAAATAGTCTTCTACGACATTACGGCCTCCTGCGAGGCGCGCGGCATCTTTCTCGACGTGGTAGAAAAGGTGGCGAGCAACATTTTCATTCCGTTTTCCGTGGGCGGCGGCATCGCTTCCGTGGAGGACATGCGCGCCGTGCTGCTCGCAGGCGCGGAAAAGGTGTCCGTGAACTCGGCGGCCGTGAAGGATCCCTACCTCATCAGCCGCGGCGCCGACGCCTTCGGTTCGCAGGCCGTGGTGGTGGGCATGGACGTGAAGCAGGTTCCCGTGAGCGAAGCCTGCCCTTCCGGCTATGAAATCGTCATTCACGGCGGCCGCAAGCCCATGGGGATCGACGCCATAGCCTGGGCGCGCCGCTGCGAAGAGCTCGGCGCGGGCGAGCTGTGCGTGAACTCCATCGACGCCGACGGCACCCTCGACGGCTACGAGCTCAACCTGACCCGCAAAATCTGCGACGCCGTGACCATTCCCGTCATCGCTTCCGGCGGCGCGGGCGCTCCGCAGCATCTCGTGGACGCCGTCACCCGCGGCGGCGCTTCCGCGGCGCTCGTGGCCTCCATTGTTCATTACGGCCAGTACACCATCGCCGAACTGAAGGACTATATGGAAAAGGCCGGCGTGCCGGTGCGCCGGATCTAACCGGACGCGTCGTTTTTTGTCGTCCGGCCCGGAAGTTGTTGCGGCCGGGCGGCAAACATTCTATGCTTGCGCCTCAGATTCGACCATCACTCAGGAGTATGATATGTCACAGGATTTCCCCACGCGCCGCGCGCGCATGGAATACGTATGCATGAACTGCGGCCATCGCCATCCGGTGGACGCCCTGCTCTACACCTGCCCCGACTGCGGAGGAGTCCTTCTTCTTGAGGATCTCGACTTCGACGACATGAAGGCAAAGGGCGCGCAGTACTGGCGCGATCTGTTCGACGCCCGCCGCGCCACCCGAACCACGGCCCTGCGCGGCGTGTTCCGCTTCTACGAGCTCATGGCTCCCGTGCTGGAAGAAGAAGACATCGTGTATCTCGGCGAAGGCGACACGCCCATCGTCGAGGCGTCGGCGGAGCTTCAGGCAAAGGTGGGACGCCGCTTCGCCTACAAGAACGACGGCATGAATCCCAGCGCCTCGTTCAAGGACCGCGGCATGGCCGGCGCGTACAGCTATCTCAAGTCGCTCGTGCGCAGAAACGGCTGGAAGGAAGTGCTCACCATCTGCGCCTCCACGGGCGACACCTCGGCCGCGGCGGCCATGTACGGGGCCTATGTGGGCGCGCCCATCCGCACCGTGGTGCTGCTGCCCCACGGCAAGGTGACCCCCGCCCAGCTTTCCCAGCCGCTCGGCTCCGGCGCGCAGGTGCTGGAAGTGCCCGGCGTGTTCGACGACTGCATGAAGGTGGTCGAATACCTCGCCGAACACTACCGCGTGGCCCTTCTCAATTCCAAGAACAGCTGGCGCGTGCTTGGTCAGGAATCCTACGCCTACGAAGTGGCTCAGTGGTACGCCTGGAACATGAAGGACAAGGCGCTCTTCATGCCCATAGGCAACGCGGGCAACATCACGTCCATGATTTCCGCCTGCCTCAAGATGTACCGCCTCGGCATCATTGAAGAACTTCCGCACATTGTGGGCGTGCAGTCCGAACACGCCGATCCGGTGTGGAGATACTACAGCCAGCCTAGGGAAAAGCGCGAATACCATGCCGTGACGGTGCAGCCCAGCGTGGCGCAGGCCGCCATGATAGGCAATCCGGTGTCTTTCCCCCGGGTGCGCAATCTCGTGGAGAAGTTCGAGGCGCTCGGCGGCCGCTTCGACGTGGTGCAGGTGACCGAACAGGCCATCATGGACTCCATGATTCTGGCCAACCGTCACGGTCACATCGCCTGCACGCAGGGCGGCGAGAGCTTTGCCGGCATGCTGAAGGCGCAGGAACTCGGCCTGCTCGGCGGGAACGAATTCTGCGTGCTCGACTCCACGGCCCACGCCCTGAAGTTCGCCGGATTCCAGAACATGTATTTTGAAGATTCCTTCCCCGCCGAATACGGCGTGAAGGCCCGGCCGGAACTCGTGAATCATCCGAAGCTGCTGCTCACGGCCGAAGAGCGCGCCGCGCTGCCCGCCGGAGAGTTCACCAGAGCCGCGGCGCTGGCGGTGGCGAAGGCCGCCGGACTCAAGGCCGCGGAATGAGCCGGAAGACCCGGCGTTTTGAGGAGATGCCGCTTGACAGCGTGTGTCGCACAGGCTATCCCTCATGCATCGGATACTCCGGACGGCGTATCCGCTCAACTCGGAATTATTAACTTGCGCCGAACCTTGTTCGGCCGAACACTGGAGGCTGTTATGGGCTACAAGATTACTTTTGATGCGGACAAGTGCGTCGGCTGCGGCCAGTGCGTGGACATCTGCCCCGTTTCCGTCTGGGAAATGCACGACGGCAAGAGCGATCCCGTGAACGCTGAAGAATGCCTTGGCTGCGAATCCTGCACCGGCGTTTGCGAACACGACGCCATCACCATCGAAGAAGACTAACGCCTGAGGAATTCCTCGGCGAGGGCGGCTCAGGCCGTCCGGGCCCGACGCGCTTGCGCCGAAGGCCGGCGGATGATCGGAGTCATCCGCAACGCTGACTGAACCGCTGCCCTGCAGCGGCCCATGTGAGCCTGTTGCCGCCGGATGGGCGTTGCTCATCCGGCGGTTTTTTAACCGTTTTTCAGTGGGAACTATGATGACCAACCCGGAATTGGACGCTATTTTTCAGGAATATGATCAGCTTGCCGCGCAGGCCGATCAGCTTTTCGAGCGAGTGAAGAACCAGTATCCTGAAGAGGTGGCCTGCGCCTCGGGCTGCAGCAGCTGCTGCCATGCGGCCTTCGATCTTTCCCTTGTGGAGGCCATGGCGCTGAACCGGGCGTTCAACAAGGAATTTGACTTCGGCATTCGTCGTTCCGCCGTGCTTCAGGCCGCGGGCGACGCCGACCGGCAGCTTGCCCGGCTGAAGCATCACTATTTCCAGCAGGCCAGACAGGGCATGTCCGACGAGGAAATCATGGTGGAAGCCGCCAGGGAACGGGTGCGCTGCCCTCTTCTCGGCCTCGACGACACCTGCCTGCTTTATGAGCACCGGCCCATCACCTGCCGGCTCTACGGCATTCCCACCTCCATACACGGCAAGGCGCATGTGTGCGGAGAATGCCGCTTCAAAAAAGGACAGGCCTATCCCACCGTGGCCCTCGACCGCATTCAGGATCGTCTGGCCGACATGAGCCGCCGCATCGGCGCGGCCATAGGCTCGCGTTTCCGCGAACTGCACCGCGTGTACGTTCCGGTGTCCATGGCGCTCATCACCAAGTACGATGACGCCTATCTCGGCGTCGGTCCCGTTCCCAAGGAGTAGCCATGTCCATTGCTTCCATTCTGCGCAGCGAAAAGCCCCGCGAGCTTACCGCCGAAGAGGAAAAGCTCAAGCGCGATCTGTACGAGAGAATTTCGCCCCGTCGGCGCAAGTTCATCGACCGCATAGGCTACGACAAGTGGGATCCTTTCCCCGAGCCCAACGATCCTGTGGAAATTCGCACCGACGTCACCAAGCGCACGGCGCAGCAGCTCATGAAGGAATTTATGCGCGCCAAGAAATGTGAGGCGCAGCTCTCCGGCGAATCGGAAGAATCCAGCGAAGCGTTCATTCAGGGCGCCATGGAAGCCGCCATCGGCGTGGTGAACAAGCAGGACAAGTTCCTGGGCGCTTATGAATTCGCCGCCTGGTACCATGAACTCCTAAAGAAGGAAGGTCACGTTCAATGAAAGACCGTTATACCGATATTCACGAGTATATTCACGATCTTCAGGCAGAAATCGAAAAAGATCCCAAGTGCGCCATCCACCACTACAATCTCGGGGTGGCCATGCTCTCTCTCGGCGACTACGCCGAGGCTGAGGAATGCTTTCTGAACGCCGTTCGCAACTCCGGTCACATGGCCGAAGCGTTCGTGCAGCTCGGCGGCCTCTGCCTGCGCCGCGGCGATCTCGACGGCTGCATGCAGTACAACAAGGAAGCGGCCCAGTGCCGCGCCAAGTTCCCTGTCGCCTGGGGCAACATCGGCTTCGTGCATCTGCAGAAGGGCGAAGTGGACGAGGCCATTGCCGCCCTGCACAAGGCCCTGACCTGGGATCCCAAGTACCTGCAGGCCCGCGCCACCTTCGCTTCCGCCCTGTACATGAAGGGCGAATACGAAAAAAGCGCCGAAATGAGCCGCATGGTCATTCAGCAGGAACCGTCCTTCGCTCCCGCGTGGAACAACCTCTCGCTGGCCTGCTTTGAACTCGGCGAAGTGGAAAAAGCCAAGGAATACGCGGAAAAAGCGTGTGAATTCGGTTACGATGTCGCCGACGACTACTGGAAGCTGCTGACGGAAGCCTGCGCCAAGGCCGAAGAAAAGGCTTCCGGCGAAACTGCGTAACAATTTTTTTTCGGGGCGGCAAGCCGCCTTCCTGCCGGCGCAAAGTCTGCATAACAGGGCTTTGTCGCCGGTTTTTTTTATGTCGGACTCGTGACGAAGACGCCCGGTGGGCGCATGAGTTCTTTGCTCGAAAAGCGGCAACTATCAGACAAATACTTGTCAATGGGGCATGAGTTTGTTATTGAAGGTACAAATGGGCCTGAGGAGAGTTTGTTTCTAATTTTTTAAGCAGGGGACTTTTTATGGCTAATGAGAACATTGTCGTTGACGATGGCCGTGCAAAATGGTCTGACCTCTGGCTGAAGGAAGACTATTGGGCGATCTGGATCGGTTTCTTCATCCTGATCATTTCCGGTCTCATCATGATGAACGGCCGTGCCGACATCGAAGCCCAGCTCAGCAAGTACGACGCCGTTATCGCCGCTGAGAAGGCCAAGCCCATCAAAACCATCGAACTGATTCAGGCCCAGGCCGGCAAGAAGGCCGTGGCCGGCAACAAGCTGCCCGCCGCCAAGACCATCATCGGCTACCTCAAGACTCCCGCGAAGTGGTCCGGCAATCCGATGAACTCCTTCGTGACGCACGCGGACGAATCGGCCAAGCCCGCCGCTGAAGCCGCCGCCAAGGCTGCCGCCGAAGCTCTCACCGTCGCCAAGGCCGCGCAGGACGCCGCTTCCGCCGCCTCCTTCCAGAACGCCGACCTGAACAAGGCCGCCGAAACCGCCATCGCCGACTGGCAGAAGGCCGACAGCGCCGCTTCCAAGGCCAAGGCCAAGATCGGCTCCGACACCAACCTCATTCCCGGCCTCATCATTCTCGGCATCAGCCTGGGCGTGATCACCGCCGTCGGCATGGGCGTCATGGGCGCCAACGTCGTTCAGTACTTCATCGGCTTCATCGGCGTGTATGTGCTGTGCGTGTTCGCTAACTTCCTCGGCGGCTACAAGCCCACGGCCACCTACGGCCTCAACGCCGAAATCTGGTCCATCATCGTCGGTATGGTGGTGGCCAACACCATCGGCACGCCCAAGTGGATGAAGCCCGCCGTGCAGGTGGAATACTTCATCAAGGCCGGCCTCGTGCTGCTCGGCGCCGAAGTGCTCTTCAACAAGATTCTCGCCATCGGCATCCCCGGCATCTTCGTGGCCTGGGTGGTGACGCCCATCGTGCTCATCTCCACCTACATCTTCGGCCAGACCGTGCTGAAGATGCCCTCCAAGACCCTGAACATCACCATTTCGGCCGACATGTCCGTGTGCGGCACCTCCGCCGCCATCGCCGTGGCCGCCGCCTGCCGCGCCAAGAAGGAAGAACTGACCCTCTCCGTCGGCCTCTCCATGGTGTTCACCGCCATCATGATGATCGTCATGCCTGCCTTCATCAAGGCCGTGGGCATGCCTGAAGTGCTCGGCGGCGCCTGGATCGGCGGTACCATCGACGCCACGGGCTCCGTGGCCGCCGCTGGCGCCTTCATCGGTCCCAAGGCTCTGCAGGTCGCCGCTACCATCAAGATGATCCAGAACGTGCTCATCGGCGTGAGCGCCTTCTGCGTGGCCATCTACTTCGCCACCAAGGTCGAAGCCCATGAAGAAGGCACGAAGGTCGGTCCCATGGAAATCTGGAACCGCTTCCCCAAGTTCGTCATCGGCTTCCTCGCTGCCTCCATCGTGCTGTCCACCATCGCCGGCAACCTCGGCGCTGATCTCGGCAACGCCCTGATCTCCAACGGCACCAACAAGATCACCGTGCCTCTGCGCGGCTGGTTCTTCGCCCTGGCCTTCATCTCCATCGGTCTGGCCACCAACTTCAAGGAACTCGCCGGCTACTTCAAGGGCGGCAAGCCCATCATCCTGTACGTCTGCGGTCAGTCCTTCAACCTGGCTCTGACCCTGCTGATGGCCTGGATCATGTTCTACAAGGTGTTCCCGGAAATCACCGCCAGCATCTAACCTGAACCGTTGAACTCGGTCCGCACCGTCGAAAGGCGGTGCGGACACTGGATTTTTTGAAAATGATTTCTCTCTCCTCTTCTTCCAGCAGAAAGGTCGCATGGCTCAAGCTTGTGGCGCTCAGCATAGTCACATGGCTGTTTCTGGGGGAGTTCCTCCCCTGGGTGTACGACGTGGTGCCGCCGCTCCGGCACTCGAGGGATCAGCAGGCCAGGTTCGACATCTCGGCGGGAGCCATTTACTATACGGACGTGCCTGTATCGCTTGACAGCGAAATGGCCTCCCGCGAGGCTGTGCAGAAGGCCATAGAGCTTCGGGCCTCTTCCTTGTAGTTTTTTTCCTGTTCGGAAAATGTAAAATGCCGCAGGCGGTTGCCTTCGGCATTTTTTTTAGGGGGCAGGTTTCTATTGTTCTGCCGGCGTCCCCTGTGCTATTCTCTCCCTCGACGCCGTTTTCCGGCAGGGAAAGCGCGTCGGAATCTCAATTACCATGGAAAGTCATATGCAGCATATTGAAAGCATGGGGGACAAGTGGTTTGTCCTCGGAGTTGATGCCAGGCAGGTTGTCGGCGTGATGGCCACCACTCTGGAGCTCGGCGGCAGCCGCCCCGTGTGGGGCATGAAGGACGAACAGGTGGAGCGCATGCTCATGGCCTGGCCGAGCGAGTCGCTTCTGCGCTCGTCGGTGCTCATGGCGGGCAAGCCGGACGGCAAGCTCTCCGCCGTGGCCGTGGCTCCTCTCATGGAAGGCTTCTCCAACACGCTCACCGTCAGGGACGTCTATCCCTGGAAGGGCGAGCACGCCGGCGAAATTCTTGCCGGAACCGACGATTTTCCGCCGTTCTGGTTCTACGCGCCGCTGTTTTTCCGCGACGGAGCCGGAGACGTGAAGGACAAGAGCTTCAACTTTCTCCTTTCCGGCCTGTGCTACGGCATCCGCCGCGCCCTTCTCGACGAACTGACCGTGACCCAGGGCCCCGCCTATGAAAAGCACGCCCTGGAATGGATGAAGCAGCATCCCGACAAGACCCGTCTCGACGTGCCTGCGCTCAAGATTCCGCTCAAGGGCAAAACGATCATCGACATCACCGATCACTGCTGCGAGTATCAGTGCCGCGCCAGAATCTTTGATGTGGACAGCTTCATGTTCGGGCCGGAAAAGTCGCAGATGAAGATTTATCGTTTCGGCGTGGGCTTCGGCAATCCCGAAAAGCCGGTCTATGCCATCATCTACGCGCCCGAGCGTATCTGCTACAAGGGCTACGAGCCCAAGGAAGGCGACGACGTGGACATGATTTTCTGGATGCAGGGCCGCGTGGACGACACCGAAGGCAAGGTGGCTCCGGCAACGGAAGAAAGCGTCATTCCCGAACCGAACAAGGAATAACATGGAAGCTCTGAAGGACATCATGCTGCGCGTGGCGGGCGTCATCGAGGAGTCCATCGTCGATGGACCGGGGCTCCGCTTCGTGCTTTTTCTTCAGGGCTGCCGCACGCACTGCAAGGGCTGCCAGAATCCCCAGACCTGGGACTTCAACGGAGGCACGCTGGTTTCGGCTGAGGACGTTCTGGCCCGCATTCAGGGCGATCCCCTGGTTCACGGCATCACCTTCAGCGGCGGCGAGCCCTTTGAGCAGGCGCAGGCGCTGCTGCCTCTGGCCGCCGAACTGAAGCGGCGCGGCTATCATCTCATGGCGTTCAGCGGCTACACCTTCGAGCAGCTTCTGCCGAAGCCCGGCTGCCGCGAACTGCTTTCCCTTCTGGATCTTCTTGTGGACGGGCCGTTCATTGAGGAGGAAAAATCGCTGGAGCTGCGCTTCCGCGGTTCGCGCAATCAGCGCATTCTGAATCTGGCCGCGTCCAGAGAGGCCGGGTGGACGCCCGTGCTGGACGCGCTGAACGGCAGCATCGAGCGCTAGGCATTTTTGCCTTTTGACGTATGACGCGGGGAAGAGTTGCCCTTTCGGGGGCGGCTTTTTCCCGCGTTTTTTCATGGTCTTTTGTCCGCGGGCGGACGCGTTCGTTCGGCGCACAGGCGCTTTTGGCGGCGTTGCCAGTGAAGCGTCAGGCTTTTGGGCGCGGAACGGAGGCGCTGGCGGGCTGAGGCGGAACGTTTCGGAGTCGGCGCGGAGGTCGGGAGACGGCCCGGCGTCGGCAAGACGTTTCGGGGGCTTCTGTGCCGTATCCGGCGGAGCCGGGGCTGCGGGAGGGATTCGGCAGATGAGCAGACCCCTAGTGGAACATGACGGAAGGCGCAGTCCGCTGCTCTGGAACGGCAGACGAAGGGGGAGGCGCGGAGCAAAAAAGCGCAGCCTGCCGTGCCTGGAATGTCGGAAAGGTTGGGGGCGCGGCGCGTGCGATGGAACGTGCATCCCATGCGGCGGAACGGGCGATCCGTCGTGCTTGAAATGTCGGACGGGGAAGACGGGACGCCTGAAGGCGTGGCGGGCGGATGTCTCGCGGGCAGTCTGTCCGCGGGGGCGTCAGGCATGGCCGTTTTCCGCGCTCACGGGCCCGTCTGCGGCGCAGTGTTCGCTTTTTTCATAAGGAAGTCGGGCCGGAGCTTTCTGCGCCTCAGACGGCGCGTGCGGCCCCGTGGAGATCCAGAGAAATTCTGGGGAACCGGAAAATCGGGGAAGTCGCGCCGGAGCGAGGCTCCGGCGCCGCGGAAGGGCTCAGGCAAGGCGCTTTGGAAAGGCGGCGAGAGTTCCTCACGCTTTTGGCATGAAAAAAGGGACGGGCCCCAAAAGGCCCGTCCCCGCATGTTTTTCAGCTGCAGGACCGGATTACTTCCAGTTGTCCATGCTGCAGTGCTTGACGCGATCACGCTCTTCCGCGGCCTTGCCGTCGTTGAAGCGGTCGAGGGTGCCTACGAGGTAACCGGTGATGCGGCGGATACGCTCGAACTTGACATTGGAACCGACGAGAATCTGATCGGTGGTGGCAGCCACATCGGACTTGCAATGGATCATGAGAACGCTCCTTAGAGTTTGATATTCGGAATTTTGTCATGGGCTTCGCTGCGTTCGTCGCTGGTGCGGCTGTCGCGGATGTAGCCCTTGATCTGTTTCAGAACGGAAAGAGGAATGCCTTCGCCGTCGTGTCTGCCGCAGCGGGGGCAGACGTCGCCGATGATGCCGGTATAGCCGCATACGGGATCGCGGTCAACGGGATGGTTGATGGATCCGTAGCCGATGCCCATTTCCTTCATGGCCTTGACGATGTCTTCAAAGGCCTCAAGGTTGTTGAGCGGATCGCCGTCCACTTCCACATAGCTGATGTGGCCGCCGTTGGTCAGGGCGTGGTAGGGGGCTTCAAGGCGTATCTTGTTGAATGCGTTGATGGGGAAGTACACCGGAACGTGGAACGAGTTGGTGTAGTAGTCTCTGTCGGTGATGCCGGGAATGCTGCCGAAGAGCTTGCGGTCGTACTTGACGAAGCGGCCGGCGAGGCCTTCGGCGGGGGTGGCGATCACGGTGAAGTTCAGTCCGGTTTCCTCGCCCTTGGCGTCGGAGCGCTCGCGCAGGGTGCGCACGATGCGCAGACCCAGTTCCTGCGCTTCCTCGGATTCGCCGTGATGCACGCCGATGAGCGCCTTCAGGCATTCGGCGAGGCCGATGAAGCCGGTGGTCAGGGTGCCGTGCTTGAGCACTTCGCCCACTTCGTCGCCGGGGGCCAGGCTTTCGGAATCCAGCCAGATGCCCTGTCCCATGAGGAAGGGATAGTTGCGGCAGCGCTTGTGGCTCTGAATTTCGAGGCGTTCGAGAAGCTGACCGAACACGAGATCGATCTTTTCGTTGAGTTCCTCGAAGAAGCCTTCCACGTCGCCGCGGTGCTTGAGGCCGAGGCGGGGCAGGTTGATGGACGTGAACGAGAGGTTGCCGCGGCCGAAGGTGGTTTCGCGTTCGGGGTCGTAGCGGTTGGCCATGACGCGGGTGCGGCAGCCCATGTAGGCTACTTCATGGTTGGGATCGTCGCCCCTGAGATAGGGGGCGTTGAAGGGCGCGTCCATGAAGGAGAAGTTGGGGAACAGGCGCTTGGCGGACACGCGGCAGGCGAGCTTGAACAGATCGTAGTTGGGATCGCCGGGGTTGAAGCTGTAGCCGTCGCGCACCTTGAAGATGTGGATGGGGAAAATGGGCGTTTCGCCGTTGCCGAGACCCGCGTCTTCGGCCAGCAGGGTGTTCTTGATGACCATGCGGCCTTCGGGCGTGGTGTCGGTGCCGTAGTTGATGGAGCTGAAGGGAACCTGAGCGCCGGCGCGGCTGTGCATGGTGTTCAGGTTGTGGATCAGTCCTTCCATGGCCTGATAGGTGTCCTTGTCGGTCTTGGCGAGGGCCTTGTCGATGACGTGGGCGGCTTCCTTTTCGGAAAGGCGGGTCATGAGCTGCTGCTTCACGAAGTCGAGGCCTTCCTCGTTGAGGATGGACCGGAAGGAGGCGTATTCGCCCGTGGGGAAGGCGCGGGAACGCAGCGCGGTCTTCACTTCGTTGCGGAAGTCTTCGGGCGCGTCGCGCATGTCGAGGGCGAGGTCGATGTTCTTGATGAAGCTGCGGGCCACGCCGGGAGCGAGACCGTATTCAAAATTGGGAATGCTCTGGCCGCCGTGCTGATCGTTCTGGTTGGACTGGATGGCGATGCAGGCGAGGGCGCTCGCGCACTGAATGCTGTTGGGTTCGCGCAGGAAGCCGTGACCGGTGTTGAAACCGCCGTTGAACAGCTTCTTGATGTCGATCTGGCAGCAGGTGGTGGTGAGGGAGAGGAAGTCGAGGTCGTGAATGTGAATGTCGCCTTCCTCGTGCGCGCGGCTGTATTCGGGCGAGAGCAGATAGTTCTTGTAGAAGGCCTTGGCGGCCTCGCTGCCGTAGCGCAGCATGGTGCCCATGGGCGTGTCGCCGTCGATGTTGGCGTTCTCGCGCTTGAGGTCCAGCTCCTTGGCGTCGGTGAAGGAGAGATCCTTCAGCGTGTTCATGAGTCTGGTCTTCATTTCGCGCACGCGGGTGCGTTCGTTGCGGTAGAGAATATACGCCTTGGCGGTGCGGGCATGACCGGCTTCGATGAGCACCTTTTCCACGAGATCCTGCACGTGTTCCACGTCGGGCGTGTCGCCGCCTTCGGCCTCGAGCATGTCGAGCACCTGATCGGCGAGGTTGCGGGACATGGCGCGATCGGTGCCGCCCTGAGCCTTCGCCGCTCGGAAGATCGCCTCATCTATCTTGGCGATGTCAAAGGGAACCACTCGAGAATCGCGTTTTTTGATGAAGCGAATCATAACCTGTGTGTCCTGTGTATTCCTTGTGAAGCCTGGGGAATCCCGGAGAGTCCGGGAAAAGACGCAGTCACCCGGCTTTTGTGGCAACTGCGCGGATATAAAGACAAAAATACTCGGGACTCATGCCTTGCGGCGCAAGGTTTTTTACTGCGCCGAGTCAGGATGAAAAGGCATGTTTTCCGACCCGAGAAGAAGAGCCTAGCCTGCCGAGGGGAGTGGGTCAAGCGTCGTTCGGAAAAGAACTGACGGTTATCCGATACTCTCATGATGAGATTCGTCTCGGGGCGCGGCTCCCGGGCGGCCCAAAAAAATTTTTGTGCAGCGGGGGGGCGCGGAGGAGCTCTTGACAAGGGCCGTCGTCATGGGTAAAACGTCTTCACGCAGTGGAAGGCGGGGTCTGATTCAGCCCTGTCTTTCTACATCCTGATGCACCGCGCAAGGCGGTCTGGTAGGGGTGGCCTGACGACGGCCTCCCTTTTTTTATTATATAAGGTATGATACATGGGAAAAGGACTTTCTCCTGAACAGATCGTCCGCCGCGTCCGCGAGGCGGCGGAACCTGTCGTCGCGTCGTTCGGCCTGATGCTCTGGGGCATCGAGGTTGTGGCGGGCGGGCGCACCGTGGTGCGCGTGTATGTGGACGCCCCCGCCGGCGGCGACGTTGCCGAGGACGGCAACAACGGTGAGGACGGCATGCTGGAAGGCGTGTCCGTGGATCAGTGCGCGGAAATTTCCCGTATGGTGGGTCTGGCCCTTGAGGTCGACGAGGTGTTTGCCGACGCCTGGGTGCTGGAAGTGTCCTCCCCGGGCATGGATCGGCTGTTCTTTGAGCCCGCGCAGCTTTCTCCCTACGTCGGGCAGGAGATAGACGTGACTCTTGCGGATCCCCATCCCGAGATCGCCGGTCGGCGCAAGTTCCGGGGACCGCTCGTGAGCGCTTCGGAAAACGCCTTCGTCGTGGAGGTGCTTCTTGCGCCCGTTGCGGGCGAAAAGCCCGTTCCCTCCAATGTTTCCATTCGATGGGACTGGGTAAGAAAGGCGCGCCTCGTCCCTGTTTTTCCTGACACCAGCAAGCCCGGAGCCGGAAAGAACGCGAAAAAAGCTGCCGGCAAAGGCGGAGGTAAGCAAGCATGAGCCTGGAACTGAAGAAAGCCATTGAACAGATCAGCAAGGACAGAGGGCTGGATCGCGATATGCTCATCAGCACTCTTGAGGAAGCCGTGCGCACGTCGGTGACCCGCAAGTACGGCGATGATCTGGACGTGGAAGTGCATTACAGCGACGACACCGGCGACATCGAGGTGTTCCAGTTCAAGTTCGTCGTGGACGAGGTGGAGGATCCGCTCACTCAGATTTCCCTGGAAGAGGCCCGTCAGCACGATCCTTCCATTCAGATCGACGACGAAATGGGCTTCCGCCTCAAGGTGGAGGATCTCGGCCGCATTGCCGCCCAGTCCGCCAAGCAGGTCATCATCCAGCGCATGCGCGACGCCGAGCAGGAACTCATTTATGAGGAATTCAAGGACCGCGTGGGCGAAATCGTGAGCGGCATGGTGCAGCGCCGCGACAAGGGCGGCTGGGTCATCAATCTGGGCCGCACCGAGGCTCTGCTGCCCCGCGAGGAACAGATTCCCAGAGAACATTACAAGCGCAACGACCGCATTCAGGCGCTCATCATCGACGTGCGCCGCGAAGGACGCGGCCCGCAGGTCATCATTTCCCGCGCGCACCGCGACTACATGGCCGCGCTCTTCCGCCGCGAAGTGCCCGAAGTGGACGACGGCAGCGTGCAGATCATGGGCGTGGCCCGCGATCCCGGTTCCCGCGCCAAGGTGGCCGTGCTCTCCCGCGAGCGCGACATCGATCCCGTGGGCGCCTGCGTGGGCGTGCGCGGATCCCGCATTCAGAACATCGTGCAGGAGCTGCACGGCGAGCGCATCGACATCGTGGTGTGGAGCCCCGATATCGCCACCTACGCCCGCAACGCGCTGGCTCCGGCTCTGGTGTCGCGCATCAACGTGGACGAGGCTTCCAACCTTCTGGAAGTCACCGTGCCGGACGATCAGCTCACCAACGCCATCGGCCGCAAGGGTCAGAACGTGAAGCTCGCGGCCAAGCTCCTCGGCTGGAAGATCGACATCTTCACCGAGTCCCGCTACCACGAAGCCAACGCCGCCGGTCGCGGTCTGGAACAGGTGGCCAGCGTGGCCGAGATTCCCGTGGACAGACTGATGGACGCCGGTTTCCGTTCTCTCGACGCCCTGCGCGCCGCTTCGGACGACGAGCTTGCCGAAAAGCTTGAGCTTTCCGCCGCGCGCATTGCCGATCTGCGCGCCGCCGTGAACTTCCTCAGCCCCGTGGTGGAAGGCGAAGGCGCCGAAGAGGAAAAGGCGGAAGCCGGAGAGGAATAGAGCATGGAGAACAGGCAGGAGCCCGTGCGCATGTGTGTCGTATGCCGACGGCGTTTTGCCAAGTCGCGGCTCCTGCGTCATGTGTCTGCCCCGGAAGGCGCTGCCGCCGGCAACGGCCTTGAAGCAGATCACGCGCAGACCAGGCCCGGACGAGGCTGGTACGTGTGCGATGATCCGGTCTGCCGGGAGCGTTTTGCGGGTATGAAATTCAGGCGCAAATCTCACAAGGGGAGAAAGCATGGATAAGATAAAGATAAAAGATGCCGCGCTCGAACAGGGCATGAAGCCCGAAGAGCTTGTTGCCCGCCTGCGCGAGGCCGGGATAGAAAAGACGGTGAAAGGGTCCATCTCCCCGGAAGAATACGAAAAAGTCAAGGTTAAAAAGTCGGAGGCCTCTGTGGAAGTTGTCCGCAAGGACGTTATTATACGTCGTCGTTCCAAGCCGGCAGCGGCGCAAGCTCCTGCCGCTCCCGTAGTCGAAGAGAAGGCCGCGGCGCCCGCCGCCGCCCAGACTCCCGCCGCTCCCGAAGCCGAAGCTGCGGAAAAGGCCGCGCCCGCCGCGGAAAAGGCCCCGAAAAAGGCCAGAACGCCCCGCGAAGCCGCGCCTGTGGCGCGCATTGTGCGCCCCGCCCGCGTGGTGACTCCGGAGCCCGCGCCCGCCGCGCCTGCTCCCGCCGCCAAGGTGGTGGAGAAGCCTGTGGTCGAAAAGCCCGCTGCGGAAAAGAGCGCGGCGGAAAAGCCCGTTGCGGCCAAGGTGGTGGAAAAGCCCGCCGAGGCTGCGGAAAAGACGGCCCCCGCCCGCAGGACGGAGGCTCCCGCGGCCCGCATCGTGACGCCCCGCCCCGCCCCGGCTCCCGCGAAGGAGGAAAACCCGGAAGCGCGTCCCGCCGCTTCGGCCGAACCGGCGAAGCCCGAACGCGCCCGCAGAGCTCCCGCGGCTTCCGCCGAGCCGGAAGGCTCTTCCCAGCCCAGCCTGCTGCCTCCCGTGCAGGAACGCCGTCACGCCTCCGAAGAACATGAAGGCGAAGACGCCCGCAAGAAGGCTCAGCCCGCCGCCGACGGCACGCCCCGCGTGCGCGTCATTTCCCGCCCCGATCCCACGCAGGCCCGCATCATTCGTCCCGCGTCTCCCTCGGAGAACCGCTCTTCCCGCGACGGCGACAATCGCCGCGACGGAGGCCGCCGCGACGCGCGTTCCTCCCGTCCCGACGCCCGCGACGGTCGCGACGGCCGTGACGGCCGCGACGGAGACAATCGCGACAACCGCCGCTCCGGCGGCAATCGTCCTTCCGGCAATCGTCCGGCGGGCGGCCGCTCTTCCGGCGGTTCCTTCACGCCTCCCTTCGGCCAGCAGCCTCCCATGGAGAACGAGCAGAGCCGCAAGAAGCGCAACAGCAAGAGCCGTCGTTCCACCGACTTCCCGCAGGACGCCGACGATTTCAGCCGTCGTCACGGCGGCCCGGACATGGACGACGACGAGGGCATGGTCCGCACCCGCCGCTCGCACAAGCCCAAGAAGCAGCAGCATCAGGCGGTGAGCCAGTCCACCCAGCCCATGAAGGCCACCAAGCGCAAGATCCGCGTGGAAGAATCCATCCGCGTGTCGGAACTGGCCCATCAGATGGGCGTGAAGTCCAGCGAAGTCATCAAGATTCTGTTCGGTCTCGGCGTGATGGCCACCATCAACAACGCCCTCGACATCGACACCGCCACCCTCGTGGCTTCGGAATTCGGCTACGAAGTGGAAAAGGTGGGCTTCTCCGAAGAAGATTACCTCGTGCCCACCGTGGTGGATACGCCCGAAATGCTCAAGCCCCGTCCTCCGGTGGTGACCATCATGGGCCACGTCGACCACGGCAAGACCTCGCTGCTCGACGCCATCCGCAAGACCAGCGTGACCAGCGGCGAAGCGGGCGGCATTACGCAGCACATCGGCGCGTATCTCGTGAAGACCAAGCGCGGCGACATCGTGTTCCTCGACACGCCCGGTCACGCGGCCTTCACCGCCATGCGCGCCCGCGGCGCGCAGGTGACCGACCTCGTGGTGCTCGTGGTTGCCGCCGACGACGGCGTCATGGAACAGACCCGCGAAGCCATCAACCACTCCCGCGCCGCCGGCGTGCCCATTCTGGTGGCCGTGAACAAGATAGACAAGGAAACCGCCAACCCCGACCGCGTGCTCCGCGAGCTCTCCGAACTCGGCCTGCAGCCCGAAGCCTGGGGCGGCGACACCGTGGTGGCCATGGTTTCCGCCAAGACGGGCAAGGGCCTCGACGATCTTCTGGAACTCATCGCCCTTCAGGCCGAAATTCTGGAACTCAAGGCCAATCCCGACAAGCCCGCCCGCGGTCACGTGGTGGAAGCCAAGCTCGACAAGGGCCGCGGCCCCGTGGCCACCGTGCTGGTGCAGGAAGGCACGCTGCATCAGGGCGACGTGTTCGTGTGCGGCGTGTTCTCCGGCCGCGTGCGCGCGCTCTTCAACGATCAGGGCCGCAAGATCAAGGAAGCCGGACCTTCCATGCCTGTGGAAATTCAGGGCTTTGAAGGCGTGCCGGAAGCCGGCGACGAGTTCGTGTGTCTTGAAGACGAAAAGACGGCCCGCCGCATTGCCGAATCCCGCGCCACCAAGCTGCGCGAAAAGGAACTGGCCAAGGTGTCCCGCGTGACCCTTGAAAACTTCCTCAAGCAGAGCGCGGACGCGCAGGAAACGCAGGTGCTCAACGTGGTGCTCAAGGCCGACGTGCAGGGCTCTCTGGAAGCCATTACCGAGTCGCTGCGCAAGCTCAGCACCGACAAGGTGCGCATCGACATCATCCACGGAGGCGCGGGCGCGATTTCGGAATCCGACGTCATGCTGGCTGCGGCGTCCAACGCCATCATCATCGGCTTCAACGTCCGTCCCACGGCCAAGGTCAAGGAAGTGGCCGAGCAGGAACAGGTGGACATCCGCTTCTACGACATCATCTACAAGCTGGTGGACGAGATCAAGAGCGCCATGGCCGGCCTGCTGGCTCCCGTGTCCAAGGAAGTGTATCTCGGTCAGGCCGAAGTGCGTCAGACCTTCTCCGTGCCCAAGGTCGGCCTCATTGCGGGCTGTATGGTTACGGACGGCAAGCTCACCCGCACCGCCAACGTGCGCCTGCTGCGCGACGGCGTGGTGGTGTACACCGGCAAGATCGCTTCCCTCAAGCGCCTCAAGGACGACGCCCGCGAAGTCGTGCGCAACCTTGAATGCGGCGTGGGCCTCGACAACTTCCACGACATCAAGGTCGGCGACGTCATCGAAGCCTTTGAAGTGGTGGAGGAAGCGGCCTCTCTGGACTGATGATCCTAAACACACGCGTTGAACGGGCGGCGTCTGCCGTCTGACAATGACATACCCTGAAGGGCGGAAGGAGCGATCTTTCCGCCCTTTTTTGTCGCTCGGCATTTGCGCGAGAAAATCCGCCTGCAAAAATCTGCGGGCCGTGGAGCGCCCTGCGCGGCGCGGAGCCGAAAGACCTGAGCAAAGAGACTCAGGGAAGCGCAGAGCGCGGGAGAGCGGCGGAGAGGGGCTCTGGAAGGCGCGTCGGCGCCGGAGTCGATGGGGACCGCTTGCCTCCCGTTCCGAGTTCTTCGGCGCGGCGCACGGGGGAGAAAGCGTGCTGAGGGAGCGGAGAAATTTCCGGCGCAAATTCCCGAAGCTTTCCCGGTTTCCGGCAAGACCTGCGCGTGTCCGGTGGTCAGCGCGGCGTTCTTGTGTCCGAACGCTTTCCCGGCAGGCTGGCCCCGCCTTCTGCGCGCATCTGCCGTGAGTCCGGCGTCCTGCGGCGCTGCTTTTCCGGCGCGTCGTTCGTGCGCGGCCTCGAAGACGAAAAAAGGCCGACCCCGTTGCGGGATCGGCCATGATGGTGAAGCGGATGTCGTCGGCGTTTTTGCCGAGGCTTGCCGAGGGAAGCGGCGTCAGTTCTGCGCCACGCCCCAGTCGTGCCCCTTTTCCGGATCCAGCTGCCAGACGTTCCTGTGCAGTTCGTTCAAGAGGCGAGGATCCATGAGCAGCGCCGACTTCTCCTGCTTGGAAAGGCCGCGCGGCCCGGTTTCCAGAGCCTTGGCCAGCAGGGCGCGGCGCGTCTTTTCGCGTTCTTCGCCGATGGGGCGTTCCCACTTGCGGCGACGGATGAGGGCGATGTGCAGCGCGTGGACGCGGGGAATGACCACGGCGCGCGTGAAGCCCTTGTCGCGCGCGATGGTGAAGGGCGAATAGCGGTCGGGCCGTTCGAGTTCTTTGTGCATGTCGGCCTGTTCGGGCTCGGCCTTGAGCTCGGAGGAGGTGATGAAGAGGCCCATGCGTTTGGCGGCCAGGCCCCAGCTCACGCGGCTGGTGAACACCGAAAGCGGAATGGAGAACACGAGGCCGACGGCGATGGGCGAGAACCAGATGAAAAAGCCCGGATTGATGAGCCACATGACGCCGCCCCACAAAAGGCCGATGAGCGTGCCCCACCAGTGGAAGCGGATGGCGTCGCTCCAGCTTGTGCCGGTGTCGCTGCGGTTCTGGGTGTTCCACGAGACCTTCCAGCCGAGCAGGGTGGTGACCACGAAGAAGCTGTGGAAGAGCATGCGCACGGGGGCGAGCAGCGTGGAAATGAGCACTTCGCCGAGCACGCTCATGCACATGCTGAAGGCTCCGCCGAAGTTTTTGGCTCCGCCTTTGCGCAGCGTGAGAATGATGGCGAAAATCTTGGGCATGAACAGCATGATGCAGGTGCTCACGAGCAGCAGCAGGGCCCATTTGGGATACCAGGTGGGCCACACGGGGAACAGCGTGGGGCCGTTCGGGAAGTAGGAAGGCGGAATGAAGGCTTCCGTGACGGCCTGAATGGAGCTGAACACCAGGAAGAACAGCCACAGCAGGGCCGAGGCATAGGACATGATGCCGTTGATGAACAGCGCGCGATGCGTGGGGAAGATGCCGCCCGAGAAGATGAGACGGCTGTGCTGCAGGTTGCCCTGACACCAGCGGCGGTCGCGTATGAGTTCGTCGATGAGCGAGGGCGGACTTTCTTCCCAGGAGCCGTCGAGGTCGTAGGCGAGCCACACGCCGTAGCCTGCGCGCCGCATGAGGGCGGATTCCACGAAGTCGTGGCTCAGAATGTCGCCGGCGAGGGGGCCGCGTCCGGGCAGGGTGGGCAGCTGACAGTGCTTGATGAAAGGCTCCACGCGTATGATGGCGTTGTGTCCCCAGTACTGGGCGTCGCCGAGCAGCCAGAAGTGCAGGCCCGTGGCGAACACGGGGCCGTAGAGATGGTTCGCAAACTGCTGCACGCGGGCCACGAGGCTGTTCATGTTCACGGCGAGCGGCGGCGTCTGGATCATGCCCATTTCGGGATGCAGTTCCATGGACTTCACCATGCGCACCATGGTGCGGCCGCTCATGACGCTGTCGGCGTCGAACACGATCATGTACTTGTACTGCGCGCCCCAGCGGCGGCAGAAGTCGGCCACGTTGCCGCTCTTGCGCTTGGTGTTGTTGCGGCGGCGACGGTAGAAAATGTGGTTGAACACGTTTTCTCTCTGGCAGAATTCGTACCAGGCTTCCTCTTCGGCCACCCAGGAGTCGGGACTGGTGGAGTCGCTGAGAATGAAGATGTCGAACTTGTCGCTTTCGCCGGTCTGCACCAGGGAATGCCAGGTGGCGGCAATGCCCGCCATGTATTTGCGGGTGTCCTCGTTGTACACGGGGAAGAGAATGGCGGTGCGGGTCGTGTCGGGAATGTTCACGGCGTCGCATCCGCGCGTGGGGGTGAAGCGGTCCACCTTGTGGGAGAGCACCCAGCAGCCCGCCACGCACATCCAGAAGCCGATGGAAATCCATCCGAACAGGATGGCGAACAGCACGGCCGTCATGATTTTGACGGCTTCAATGCCCTGCTGCGGCAGAATGCTGTACATGAGGTACGCGCCGATGACGGCGGGCACGAGAATCAGCGTCATGAGCAGGGTGCGGCGGCGGCCAGCCACGCGTTCCCATTCCAGCTGCTGGCGCTGCCTGTCGGCGCTGTCCTTCCAGGAGGCGCGGGCGGCCATGCCCGAGGGGCGGAAGATGCGAAACAGTCTGCTCAGCGTTTTTTTGAAGATGCTCAGCCACGGCGTGCGGTCGAGTTCTTCGGCCAGCATGGAGCTGCGGGTCATGCCCGGGGCGGACACGAGGTGCGGCGCTTCGTCGCCGGGAATGAGTTCACGGCCTTTTTCCGCCAGAATGGCGTGGAGGCAGGCGAGGGCCTCATGGTAGCTCGGATGATCGGATTCGCAGCGTTTCAGGCTTTCCAGCGCGAGTTCCACGCTGGCCTTCGGCGAGAGGTTCAGCCCGCGCGCATAGAGCAGAATGCGGTCGCGGACCCGGAAATCCATATCCTGATAGGCGTTCATGCGAAGACCTTTTGAAGAGGTTGACGGAGGCGGGGCGGCAGGAAAAACCTCTCCCTGCACTCCGCGCTCCGGGAACGGGCGTGTTCCCGCAGAGGCGGATTACTGCTGCTGCAGCTGCCAGTCGTAGATCCAGGTTTCGGTCAGAGGATCGGGCAGGTTTTCACCCTTCTTGAGCAGGGCGCGGAAGCGCAGCATGACGGGCCCCTTGCGCGCGGCCATGAGGCTCTGAATGACGCCTTCCTCCTTGGGAAGACGCACGGTGAAGGTGAGCCGCCAGCCGCCCGTGGCCGGATTGCGCAGCAGCTTCTTTTCCAGCAGCGGAATGGGTTCGGGCGTTTCCACGATGCTCGAAAGGCCGGTGTCCGCGGGGAGCGTGGCCAGTTCGCCGCCGGCGAAATCCACATGGAAGGTCATGGTGTCGCCGTTGCGGGAAACGCGGGTGGAGGTCACCTGTCCGCGGTCGTGCTGCTGGGTCTGGGGCTGCATCCAGTAGAGCTTCCAGCTGTACATCTGCGTGTCGGGATAGCGCAGTTCCGCTTCCGGCTGATCGGGATTGTTCTTGTCGCGGGGCTTGTCGGGCGTCCAGAAGGCCACGATGTTGTCGTGCATTTCGTCTTCCGTGGGAATTTCCACCAGGTTCAGCGTGCCGGGGCCCCAGTCGCCCAGGGGTTCCACCCACAGGGAGGGACGGCGTTCATAGGCGGCCTCGATGTCCTGATAGCTCTTGAAGTCGCTGTCGCGCTGCAGAAGGCCGAAGCCGCGCGGATTCTGAAGCGGGAAGGTGTTCACGCTGAGGCGCTTGAAGTTGGCGAGCGGGCTCCAGAACCAGTGTTTGTCGCCGTTCACGAAGAGCAGGCCGTCGGAATTGTGGACTTCGGGACGGTAGTCGCCGGGGCGGCCGTTTTTCTCTTCGCCGTAGAAGAACATGCTCGTGAGGGGAGCGAGGCCGATTTTCTGAATGTTTTTGGCGTCCTTGCGGGTGAAGAGCGCGCATTTCACGTCCATGACCGTGGGAGAGCCGGGCGTGATGACGAAGCGATAGGCTCCGGCCATGCTTTCGCTGTCCATGAGCGCGTAGATGGTGATGTCCTTGGCGTCGGCGGCGGGCTTCACGATCCAGAATTCCTTGAAGTAGGGGAACTCTTCGCCCTGCGCCGTGGCGGTGTCCAGGGCGAGCCCGCGGGAATAGATGCCGTAGTGCGTATCCGCGGCCAGCGCGCGGAAGTAGGACGCGCCGAGGAAAATGGCCACTTCGTCCTTGTATTCGGGCTTGTTCAGCGGATAGTGCAGACGGAATCCGGCAAAGTTCATGTCCTTGGTCTGGGCGACCTGCTTTGCCAGATCTTCGCTGCCGTACTGGAACAGCGAAGGATCGAAGGCCACGTCTTCCACGCCTTCGTCGTTGACGATGTGTACGCGCACCGTTCTGTCGTAGTACAGTCCGGGGTGGAAGAACTGCACCGTGAAGGGCAGATTCTCCTCGGCCCAGAGCGCCTTTTCCGGCAGGTAGCGTATGCCGCTCCATTCGCCGTAATTGAGCTTGGTGAGAAATTCCGGCACGGGCGTGGTGGGAACGTACTTTGTTCCGGCGAGATCCTGCGCCTTGGCCTGCACGTCGGCAAAGCCGAAGGGCGCCGCGGCTCCGGCGGAAAGAGGAGCCGCAAAAAGAGCCGCAAGCAGGCAGAAAGAAGAAATCATGCGGTGAAACATAGGAAGTAACTCCCTGAGTATTGGGATTTGCTGTCCGTCAATGAGTGTGGAGCCTGGAATGCAAAAGGAGCCGCGTGGACATGGCCGCAGCGGCGGTCGGCTTGTCGGCATGAAGCACAAAATGTCTCAGCGGTTCCTCTCCTTCCTCCCTACTTAAAGCCGGAACGGCTCCATGTCCAGAGATTTTATCCCCTTGCGGCACGGGGAAGGCTAAGATAGGATGTCGCCCGGGCGGAACGTTCGCCCCTCGACGAACAGGAACTACACGGGAATTTCTATGGATGCGTTGCTGGAACTGAAACGGGTGAGCCGGGAATTTGCCGTGCGGCGGGGCTTTTTCGATCCCCGTCCGGCAAGCGTGAAGGCCGTGAACGAGGTAAGCTTCCAGCTTTCCGCCGGAGAAACCCTGGGTCTTGTGGGAGAATCGGGCTGCGGCAAGTCCACGCTCGCCCGCATGGCCGTGGGGCTGCTTTCGCCCACTTCCGGCGAGGTGCTGCTTTCGGGGCGTCCCATCGGCGAATGGTCGCCTCTGGAGCGCGCAAGCCGCATTCAGATGATTTTTCAGGATCCGTTTTCCTCGCTCGATCCGCGCCAGAGCGTGGGAGCCAGCATTGCCGAACCGCTGCGCCTCGCCGCGCAGGCCGCCGGACGGCCCCTGTCGCGGGCCGAATGGCGGGAAAAGGTGCAGGAGATTCTTGTGCAGGTGGGGCTTCAGCCCGAGCACATCGACAGGTATCCGCACGAGTTTTCCGGCGGACAGCGTCAGCGCGTGGCCGTGGCCAGAGCCATTGTGGCGCGGCCCGGCGCGGTGGTGTGCGACGAGCCCGTTTCCGCGCTGGACGCCTCGGTGCAGGCGCAGGTGCTGAATCTTCTGAAGGACATGCAGCAGAACATGGGCCTCGGCTACCTGTTCATTTCCCACGATCTCGGCGTCATCGGCTTCATGAGCGACCGGGTGGCCGTCATGTACCTCGGGCGTCTTGTGGAAATGGCTTCCTGCGACGAACTTTTTTCCCATGCCGCGCATCCCTACACGGAAGCGCTCATGGCCGCCGCGCCGTCGCGGGATCCGTCCCGCCGCGGCCGGGGCGCAATTCTTTCCGGAGAAATGCCGAGTCCGCTTTCTCCGCCTGCCGGATGCGCCTTTCATCCCCGCTGCCCGCACGCAAGGCCGCAGTGCCGGGAAGAAGAGCCTCCGCTTGTTGCCGTCAACCAAGGGCATGCCGTGCGCTGCCACTTCCCTCTGTGAGGACTGCATGATCATTCTTGACAAACAGTACGTGTCCCGGGAACTTCGGGATTATCTTGTTGAAAGCCGCACGCCCGTGCTCCGCAACGAAGCCGCGCTGGCCGCCGCGCCCGAAGGCGCGTTCCGTCTCGTTTCCGACGAAGAGGCCGACGCGCTGCTCGCGCAGGGCGACCGCATCTACACCACCTGCGAAAATTCCCTTTCCTGGGTGCTGAAGCATTCGCCCGACAAGGGCCTGCAGAAGGGCATAGCCCTGTGCAAGGACAAGGCCGCCTTTCGCCGCATGCTTGCGAAAATCTATCCCGACTTCCTGTTCCGCGAAGTCGAGACGGCCGATCTCGACAAGATCGACTTCAGCGAACTGAAGACGCCCTTCATTCTCAAGCCTTCCGTGGGCTTTTTCAGCGTGGGCGTGTACACCATATTCAGCGAGGACGACTGGAAGAAGGCGCTGGAAGACATCCGTCTGCACTCCGACGACTGGAAGAAGCACTACGACGAAAGCGTGGTGGCGAGCAGCCGCTTCATCCTTGAGCAGTACATCGGCGGCGAGGAATATGCGGTCGATTTCTACTACGACGACGAAGGCCGGGCCGTCATCGTGAACATCTTCCATCACGAATTCGCTTCGGCGGACGACGTGAGCGACAGACTGTACTGCTCCGGCGCGTCCATCATCCGGGAGCATCTTGAGCCGTTCACTGAGTTCTTCAACCGCATGAACGAGGAAATGGGCGCGCGCAATCTGCCCATTCATCTGGAACTGCGCGTGGACAACGGCCGCATCATTCCCATCGAGGCCAATCCGCTGCGCTTTGCGGGCTGGTGCCTTACCGATCTTTCCCTGCACGCCTACGGCTTCCGCACCTACGACTATTTTCTGCGGAACGTCCGTCCCGACTGGGACACTCTGCTGAAGGGCAAGGAAGACAAGATCTATTCCTTCATCGTGCTGAATCCGCCGGCGAGCCTCAAGCCTTCCGACGTGTTCAACTACGAGAAGCTCCGCGCCTCTTTCCGCAACGTGATGGAGCTTCGTCCCATCGACTATCATACCGGCCCGGTGTTCGGCTTCCTGTTCACCGAGACGCTCGCTTCCGACCGCGCGGAACTGGATCACATTCTGCGCAGCGATCTGACCGAGTATCTCGACTGATTGCGGTAAACGCAAAGAAAAGGGCGGCTTTCCCACGGAATGCCGCTCTTTTTTTTGCGTCTGCTGCGTCGTATGTTTTTTAAGGTGTCGGAAGGAGAGTTGCGGGCGCGTGAGCACGGCTAGGAAGGCAGAGCCGGAAGGGGAGCGGCCGGTCGAGCTTTGGGAGAAATGGCGCGTCAGTCGGCGAGTGTACAGCACGGCGAAGGAGCGAGGCACAGCGGAAGTTCAGATCGAGGTTCACGCGCGACGCCCTGACGGGCAGACACGATACGCGGGCGTTCAGGCTGGCTGCGGGTGGCCGGAGCTCGCGCGGGAGACGGCGCATCCCGTCGGCCGGAGTCTCTCGCGTCCGTTTTCTCCCGACGTTTCGGCATAAAAAATCCTCCGCCTTCCCGGGGGAAAGCGGAGGAAAAAGCGCTGCGGGCGCGGCGGCGCTACACGATGCCGTGTTCGCCGGGGCGTTCGTAGTCGTCCTTCTGCTTCGTCTTGGAGTGGTAGAGATCCACGTCGCCGAAGGCGATGAGGATGGGCGAGGCCACGAAGATGGAGGAGAAGGTGCCGAACACGATGCCGAGCGTGATGGTGAGGGCGAAGTCGTGAATGACGTTGCCGCCGAGCAGGTACAGGGCCAGGCTGGCCACCAGCGTGGTGGCGGAGGTCATGATGGTGCGCGAGAGCGTCTGGTTCACGGACTTGTTGATGATCTGCCCCATGGTGGGCTTCGGATGGGCGTCTGCGGGCACGGCGCGCAGGTTTTCACGGATGCGGTCGTACACGACGATGGTGTCGTTGATGGAGTAGCCCACGAGGGTGAGCAGAGCCGCAATGACGTTGAGGTCTATTTCCACGCCGAGCAGGGTGAGCAGGCCGAGCGTGACGATCACGTCGTGAATGAGGGCCAGAATGGCGCCCAGGGCGAAGTTGAGCTTGAGTTTCCAGCAGCAGAGGAGCGTGATGATCATGCCGATGGCCACGCCCCACAGCCGGTTGAATCCGAGGTAGGAAGCGCCGTACACGGCGGCCCAGAGCACGATGGCCATGGCTCCGGCCATGAACCAGCTGTATTCAAAGCGGCCGGAGATGTACACGGTGATGAGCAGCACGGCGTAGAACAGGGCCTCGATGGCCATGTTGCGCAGATCGTTGCCCACCTTGGGGCCCACGGATTCCAGGCGCTGGATGGTGGAGGGGTTGTCGGGAATGCTGGACTTCAGCGCGGAGGACACCTGCTCGCGCAGGTCCTGATTTTCCGCCGCGGGCATGGAGAAGCGCAGCAGATAGTCGCGGTCTTCGGTATCGACCTGCTGTACGGTGAGGCCGGGCAGATCGACGTCCTTCAGGGCGGTTTTCACCTGTTCGTCGGGAATGGGCTGGGCGAATTCAATCTGCACCATGACGCCGCCGGCGAAGTCCACGCCGTAGCGCAGACCGCCGTTCCAGAAGATGGCGATCAGGCCGAGAATGATGAAGAAGCCGGAGATGCTGTAGGCTATGCGGCGGAAGCCGACAAAGTCGATGTTGGTCTGACGGGAAAGAAGTGCGAATGCCATGGAACGGACCTCTTTGTCCTAAATGCTGATTTTCTGACTGGCGGAGCGGGCGACCCACGATTCAAACACGGCGCGGGAAACGAACACGGCCGTGAACATGGAGGCCAGAATGCCCAGCGACAGCGTGACGGCGAAGCCGCGGACGGGGCCCGTGCCGAACTGGTACAGAATGGCCGCGGTGATGAGCGTTGTCAGGTTGGAGTCGATGATGGAGATGCTGGCCCGGCTGAAACCGGCCCTGACGGCTTCCATGGCGGACATGCCCGCCTTGAGCTCTTCTCTGATGCGCTCGAAGATGAGCACGTTGGCGTCCACCGACATGCCGATGGTGAGCACGATGCCCGCAATGCCGGGCAGGGTGAGGGTGGCGCCGAAGAGGGTCATGCCGGCGAGCAGAATGGTGATGGTGAAGCAGAGCATGACGTCGGCGATGAGGCCGGAGAGCCCGTAGTAGAGGGGCATGACGAGTACCACGGCGGCCGCGCCCACGAGGGAGGCCTTGATGCCGCTGTTGATGGATTCCTTGCCGAGGGAGGGGCCCACGGTGCGCTCTTCGAGCACGGACACGGGGGTGGGCAGGGAGCCTGCGCGCAGCACGATGGCGAGATCCTGCGCCTCTTCGGTGGTGAAGTTGCCGGTGATGGAGGCCTTGCCGCCGGCGATGCGGTCCTGAATGACGGGCGCGGAATAGACCTTGCCGTCGAGCACGATGGCCATGCGCTTCTTGATGTGTTCGCCGGTGATGCGTTCAAAGTTGCTGGCGCCGCGGTTGTTGAATTCCAGGGCCACGTAGGACTGGCCGAATTCGTTGAAGGCGGGGCGGGCGTTGGTGATGTCCTCGCCGCCCATGAGGGCTTCGGTGTCGAGGATGATGGTGCTCTCGGTCTGCGTGCCGTACTGGCCCTTCACGATGAGCGGATAGCGGGCCGTGCCGGCGGGCAGCATGATGGACGTGGGATCCACGTCGTCGCGCACGATGTGGAATTCCAGATGGGCGGTCTGTCCGATGATCTGGATGGCGCGTTCGGCGTCGGTCATGCCGGGCAGCTGCACCTGCACCTGATTGTCCGACTGCTTGCGGATGTCGGGTTCGGCCACGCCGAACTGGTCGATGCGGTTGCGTATGGTGCGCACGACCTGTTCCATGGTCATGTCTTCCGTCTGCTTGCGGGCGGCGGGAGAGAGTTCAAAGACATAGACGCGGCCGGCGGCGGAAGTGTCGGAGCTGACCTGCTGCAGATTGGGGAACCACTTGCCCATCATGGACTCGAAGGCTCCGGCCTGATCGGCGCGGGGCAGCGTGACTTCGAGAAGGCCGTCGGCGTTGAGCCTGGGCTTCATGACGGTGATTTTTTCCTGTTCGGCGCGGTCGCGGATGTCCTGTCCGTTGACGGACAGCGTATTCTGCACGGCCTTTTCCACATCCACGCCCAGGGTGAGATTCATGCCGCCCTTGAGGTCCAGGCCGAGACTGATGCGGTCCTGCATGAACGCGCCCAGAGGGGAGTTGCCGATGGCGGGAATGTTGGGCAGGGCGTACGCAAGCACCACGAGCAGCACGATGAGGGAGACGGCCAGGCGCAAACGCAGAGCTTTCATGGTTGTATCCTTGAAACACGATGACAAGGTCGGAAGACCTTAGTGAATGAATAGCACAAAGCTCCACGCCTCCCCGGAAGGAGGGGCGTGGAGTCGGAAGACTCGAAGGAACGGGCCTTACTTGTTTTCGGCGGGAGCGGCCGCTTCGGCGGTCTTGTTCATGGCCTTGGGATCGTAGGTGCCGCTCACGAAGCCGCGGGGCATGCGGACCTTGGTTTCGCCGAGATCGATGACGAGGATGTCGCCTTCCAGATCGACGATGCGTCCGAGCAGGCCGCCGGAGGTGATGACGTAGGAGCCCTTGCCCAGGGATTCAAGCATGGCCTTGTGTTCCTTGTTGCGCTTCTGCTGAGGACGGATCAGCAGGAAGTAGAACACGGCGAACATGAGGATGAGGGGAACGAAAGAGGCGACGGCTCCCATGGGGCCGCTCTGAGCGGCGCCGCCCGCGTTGCCGGCGGCGTAGGCAATGGAAGTGAACATAGATTCTCCAGAATTGATTTTGCGGAAGGATGTCCGCGTCATTGACCACACCTTCTTAACCTGTTGCGCCTTTTTACGCAATGGTTTAAGCGGCGGATGCCGTCTGCGGCGGGCATACTTTTTCGTTGCGCCGCGCGGGGAAAGGGCTGGACATTCGCCCCGAATGCGGGGACTATGCGGGAAAAACACGAAGTCCGGGCGATTCCCGGCGCAAGGAGCACATATGGCCGTTTTTGCCGATCCCGTGGAACAGGCCCGCCTGCAGTCGAAGGTGCTCATTGAGAGCCTTCCGTATCTGCGCGAATATCATGGAGAAACCGTGGTCATCAAATACGGCGGCCACGCCATGACCGAAGAGAGTCTCAAGCTGGCCTTCGCCCGCAACATAAGTCTGCTCAAGCTGGTGGGCATTCATCCCGTGGTGGTTCACGGCGGCGGTCCGCAGATCAATGAAATGCTGAGCAAGCTGGAGATCAAGTCGGAATTTCGGCAGGGGCACCGCGTGACCGACAAGGCCACCATGGACGTGGTGGAAATGGTGCTGGTCGGCTCCGTGAACAAGAGCGTGGTGAACCTCATCAACAAGACGGGCGCAAGGGCCGTGGGCCTTTCCGGCAAGGACGGCATGCTGCTTGAGGCCCGCAAGCTCGCCATGACCATCAGCCACGGCGAACAGCAGCCGCCGGAAATCATCGATCTCGGCAACGTGGGCGAAGTGACGGCCGTCAACGTGCAGCTTCTGCGCTCGCTCATCAAGGACGATTTCGTGCCCGTCATCGCGCCCGTGGGCGTGGATGCCGAGGGCAACACCTACAACATCAACGCGGATTCCGTGGCCGGAGCCGTGGCCGGCGCGCTCAAGGCCCGCCGCCTGCTCATGCTCACCGACGTGGCCGGCATTCTGGACAAGGAAGGAAAGCTCATCGAGCACATTGACACGGCCGACGCGCATCGTCTGCTGGAAGACGGCACCCTGAGCGGCGGCATGATTCCCAAGATCAACTGCTGTCTCGACGCGCTGGCCAAGGGCGTGGACAAGGTGACCATCGTGGACGGCCGCGTGGAAAACTGTCTGCTTCTGGAACTGCTCACCGATCAGGGCATCGGCACCGAAATCGTGAAGTAGCAGGGGCGTCAGCAAAAAGGACGGGGCGGCTTCGGCCGCCCTTTTTTTTGTGCGTGCCTTCCGGGAAATTCCGGCAGAGGCGCGCCCGGACGTCACTGCTGTTTGTTTATTTTCTTTACTTTCTTGACGAAGGTTCGGCCGTTCCAGAGGTAATACACGGCGTTGTCCGGGTTGAGCGTGCAGGGCACGCCGTCGGAGGCGAAGGAGGGCAGCACTTCGAGGCCCCTGTCGAACACGCAGTAGGTGCAGCTTGAGGAAAGACGCCCCGGCAGGTCGCGCTCGGGCCGGAAAAAGTCATCGACGGGAGGCTCCGGGGGCAGCGGCAGGGGCGCGGCGTGGCCTTTGGCGCTGATGTACCACAGTTCGGAAATGCACACGCCGTCGTCGTCTTCGGTGCGGAAGGCCGCCACGGCTCCGCGTTCGGAGCGGAACAGGCGCAGGCACACGTCGGGAAAGCCGTCCGCGGAGGAGAAGCGCAGGGCGTCCGGGCTGTCTTCGGCAATGCTCCAGTGGGCGTTCACGCCCTGATCGGCCAGCAGCTCCCTTTCGTCTTCGGTCAGAGGCGCGCACGTATTTTCAAATATTTCGGTGGGAATGAGGGCAAATGCCTGGCGCGCGCTCAGCGGCGCGGCGTGGCGCGGAGCCGCACCGAGAGCAAGGGAAGGCAGCATCAGCAGTATCGTGAGAAGAACAGCCGTCGTGCGCATGGTTTCAGTCCGCAGGCAGAAAGGCCGCATCGCAGGATGCGGCCTTTCCGGAAAAAGAGCGGCGCGGACGCCTGAGACGCCCGCGCAGTGATGAGATTACTTGCGATGGTGCTGGCAGTGGCTGGGCACCTGAGCCGCGGGATTGCCTTCGCGCATCATGCGCACGGCGCAGAAGTTGCCGCACATGGCGCAGGCTTCTTCATTCTTGTGCGGTTCGCGGCGCTTGTCCATGAGTTCCGGATCAATGGCGGCTTCGCGCATGGCGTCCCAGTCGAGTTCCATGCGGGCCTTGGACATCTTGGCTTCGCGGGCTCTGGCGCGGGGCGTGCCGAGCGCGTTTTCACCGGCCTGCGCCGCCACGCGGGAGGCCATCACGCCCTGCTTCACGTCGTCTTCGTCGGGCAGGGTGAGGTGCTCGGCGGGCGTGAGGTAGCAGAGGAAGTCCACGCCGGCCTTCACGGCAAGCGCGCCGCCGATGGCTCCGGCAATGTGATCGTAGCCGGGCGTGGTGTCGGTCACGAGCGGTCCGAGCACGTAGAGAGGCGCGCCGTGGGTGAGCTTCTTGATGCTGAGAATCTGCGCTTCCACTTCGTTCAGGCTCACGTGGCCGGGGCCTTCGATCATGCACTGCACGCCCTTTTCCAGACCGCGCCTGGCCAGCTGGCCGAGCATGATGACTTCCATCCACTGGGCGGCGTCGCCGGAATCGCTGTTCGCGCCGGGGCGCAGGCCGTCGCCGAGCGACAGCGTGACGTTGTAGCGCAGCGCGATGTCGAGCAGACGGTCGAAGTCGGTGAGCAGGGGATTTTCCTTGTCGTTGCGCAGCATCCAGCGGGAGAGAATGCTGCCGCCGCGGGACACGATACCCAGAACGCGGCCGCCCTTGGCGCCCCATTCCGCGCCCTGACGGGTGAGGCCGCAGTGCAGGGTCATGAAGTCCACGCCCTGTTCGGCCTGCTTTTCCACGTCGGCGAAGATGACTTCGGGGTCAATGGTGGCCGGGTCTTCGCCGCGGTCGATGTAGATCTGGGCCACGCCGTACATGGGAACCGTGCCGAGAGGCGCGGGGCAGGCTTCCAGCATCTGACGGCGGATGTCGTCGAGATCGCCCGCAATGGACAGATCCATGACGGTGTCGGCTCCGGCGTCCAGGGCTATCTTGAGCTTGCGCATTTCGCCCTTCACGCTGCAGTGGAAGGGAGAGGTGCCGATGTTGGCGTTGACCTTCACTCTGGAGGGCTGACCTACCAGAATGGGACGAACGTCCTTGTGATTGGGATTGCCCAGCAGCACCATGGTGCCTGCTTCGATGGCGGAACGGATTTCTTCTTCCGTCAGTCCTTCTTCTTCGCACAGGCGGGCCTTGTGCTGTTCAAAGAGGGTCGCCAGCGCCTGGTTCTTCTCAAAAATGGACATGCTGCCTCCTTCTGAGGAGTCCGGTCTTCATGGGCGGGAAGCTCCCGCCCGTTGTCGCGCGTTCGCGCGAAGGTATGCGGTGTGACGGGCCCGGGCCGGACGCGTTCTGCGATCCCGGGGCGGGCGCAACCGGGCCCTTCTCCGGGCGTTCCGCTCCGCAGAGCGCGGAGCCGGAAGGCGCGGGAGAAGGCCCGTCGATTACTGCTTCTTTTCTATCTTCGCCCAGGAGTCCTTGAGCGTCACGGTGCGGTTGAACACGGGGTGTTCGGGCGTGCCGTCGGGATCGGCGCAGAAATAGCCCACGCGCTCGAACTGCACGTGGCTGCCTGCGGGCATCGTGGCGAGATAGGGTTCCGCCATGGCCGTGACGATCTTTTCGGAATCGGGGTTGAAGTAGTCGAGGAAGGTCTTGCCTTCTTCGATGTCGCTGTCGCTTTCGGTGGTGAACATCTGCTCGTAGAGGCGCACTTCCGTGGGAACGGCGTGACGGGCGCTCACCCAGTGCAGCGTGCCCTTGACCTTGCGGCCGTCGGGGCTGGAGCCGCCTCGGGAGGAAGGATCGTGGGTGCAGTGCAGTTCCACGATGTTGCCGTCGGCGTCCTTCACCACTTCCTGACAGGTGATGTAGTAGGCGTAGCGCAGGCGCACTTCCGCGCCGGGAGCGAGACGGAAGTACTTCTTGGGCGGATCTTCGCGGAAGTCGTCGCGGTCGATGTAGATTTCGCGGCAGAAGGGCACCTTGCGGCTGCCGAAGGACGCGTCTTCGGGATGCAGCGGCTGATCGAATTCCTCCACCTGATCTTCGGGGTAGTCGGTGATGACCACCTTGAGCGGATTGAGCACGGCCATGCAGCGCGGAGCCACGGCGTTCAGATGTTCGCGGCAGCAGAATTCGAGCAGGCTGTAGTGAACCACGGAATCGGCGCTGCGGGCGATGCCGATGCGCGAGCAGAAGTCGCGGATGGCTTCGGGCGTGTAGCCGCGGCGGCGCAGACCGGAGATGGTGGGCATGCGGGGATCGTCCCAGCCGCGCACGTAGTGTTCCTTCACGAGCTGGATGAGCTTGCGCTTGGAAAGCACGGTGTAGGTGAGCTGGAGACGGGCGAATTCGATCTGCTGGGAATGATAGACGCCCAGCGTGTCGAGCACCCAGTCGTAGAGTTCGCGGTTGTTGTCGAATTCCAGGGTGCAGATGGAGTGGGTGATGCCCTCGATGGAGTCGGAAAGGCAGTGGGTGAAGTCGTACATCGGGTAGATGCACCACTTGTCGCCGGTGCGGTGATGGGTGGCGTGGCGGATGCGGTAGATGGTGGGATCGCGCATGATGACGTTGGGAGACGCCATGTCGATCTTGGCGCGGAGCACGTATCTGCCGTCTTCAAATTCGCCGGCCTTCATGCGGCGGAACAGGTCGAGGCTTTCCTCGGCGGGGCGGTCGCGCCACGGGCTGGGGGTGCCGGGCCTGGTGAGGGTGCCGCGGTATTCGCGGATTTCGTCGGCGGAAAGTTCGTCCACGTAGGCCTTGCCCATCATGATGAGCTTTTCGGCGTATTCGTAGAGCTGATCAAAGTAGTCCGAGGCGTAGTGGACGTCGCCCGCCCACTGGAATCCGAGCCACTGCACGTCCTTCTGGATGGAATCGACGTATTCGGTATCTTCCTTCACGGGGTTGGTGTCGTCGAAGCGCAGGTTGCACAGGCCGCCGTATTCCTTGGCCAGTCCGAAGTTGATGCAGATGGACTTGGCGTGGCCGATATGCAGATAGCCGTTGGGTTCGGGAGGAAAGCGGGTGTGTACGCGTCCGCCGAAACGGCCGGTAAGATTATCCTGATTGATGCGGGCGCGGAGAAAATCGACGCCCTGGGGACGTTCCGCTTCAGGGGCGGGGGTGTTCTGGCTCATGGAGGCCTCATGTCGTTTGGCTGCTGCGCGTTCAGGGCGCGCGAAACAGCGGTGGAGCGATGCGCCCTTGCCGAGCGGCGGGGCGCATATCCTGAATGACTGACGGCTGAAAAGAATACCTTTGTCGCGGGGGAAGGTCAATTGACGAAGCGGGAGGCGTCCTGCCGGAAGGGGGGGGAGGGGCGTTTTCGTGGAGGCGCATGGGCCCGGAAAAAGCGCAGTGCGGTGCGAGACAGGTCCGGAAGGCGCGTCGGAGTCCGCCGGAGCGGGGAAAATGAGCAAAAAAGCCGCCGCGAAGAACATTCGCGACGGCGAAAAGGGCGCTCGGCCGCAGCGGGGAGGAAGGGGCGCTGCGGCTTTGCCGAAGCGGAGCATCAGGACAGCGAAGCGCCGAGTTCCCTGGCATGCTTCAGAGCTTCATGACCGCCGTTCTTGAGAATGTCGCCGATCTGGAGCACGCCGCCGGCCAGAATGGCGCCGAGGTCGTGCCAGCCGAGCTGCTCAAAAAGGGTGTGATAGTAGTCGAGCACGGGCTTGCCGTTTTCGGGCGTGTTGCCTTCGGCCGCCATGAGCAGCACGCAGTTCTTGATGGGGTTGCGGTATTCGCTGTCGAGTTCCGCCACGGCGAAGAGGCGGTCAAAGGCGGCCTTGAGCTGAGAGGAAAAGCCCCAGTAGTACATGGGGGAGGCCAGCACCACGACGTCGGCTTCCCTGTAGGCGGGGTAGATGAGGGCCATGTCGTCCTTCTGCACGCAGGGGCTCTGCGGATCCTTGCCGCCCTTCATGCAGCCGAGACAGCCGTGTATGTTCATGGTCTGAAGGTCAAATCTCGTCACATGGTTTCCCGCGGCCTCGGCGCCCTCGACGAAGGCGTCGCAAAGGGTTGCGGTGTTGCCGTGCTTTCTGGGACTGCCGTTGAGAATAACAATGTTCTTGCTCATGCGAGATCTCCTCATGCGTTGGTGTGTCTAAATATGTATCGAACGATATAAAAATAGTCAATATATTTTATCGAGTGCTATATAAATATATAACTGCTTGTAATCTATTATTTTAACAATGAGAAGACAGTTGTTCGAGCGTGGGTGCGGGTTTCAGCCGCTTATGCCACTTGGGCAGCATGCGCACGGCGTAGGAGGCGGCGTCCCTGAGTTCTTCCGCGTTCAGGCCGTCCCTGGCCTGGAGGGACATGCCTTCAAGAAAGGTGTTGAAGGCTCCGGCCAGCGCTTCGACATGCGTGTCTTCGGGAAGCTGGCCTTCGAGCACGGCCTGCCGGATTTTTTCGGCGAACATGTTTTTGGTGTCGAGGCGCATCTGACGCAGCGTGCGTATGACGTTCTGCTCGCTTTCGGAAATGTTGACAGCCGCAAGCACGACCATGCAGCCGCAGGGGGTGTCGGGGGAGCGCAGAATGCCGGCGGCCTCGATGAAGAAGTTGTTCACGGCCCGGTAGAAGTCCTTTTCCTCCATGAATCTGCGGGAAGGTGCGGCCCAGTACCGCTGTTCGTAATAGGTTACGGCTTCCAGAAACAGGGCGGACTTGTTTCCGAACGCGGCGTAGAGACTGGGGGCGTTGATGCCCATGGCCGAGCACAGCTCGGAAACGGAGGCCGGGCCGTAGCCGCGCTGCCAGAAGACTTCGAGGGCCTTGAGAAGGGCCGTGTTCCTGTCGAAATTGCGGGGGCGGCCCTTGCCGCGCGCTGCCGGAGTGCTGGATGTCGCCGTCATGGAAGGATCTCCCTGGAACGGAAGGTTGCCTGCGCGTGCAGGGGAAAGACGCCGTGTTCGCGCACGGCGCGGGTGTTCTTTTCTTTGCCTGTAAGATGCGCTATTCTGCCCTCGCCCGGGAAGGGGCGTCAAGCCGGACATTGGCGGCAAAGCCGCAGGAGCATAAGGAATGGAAACTGAAGTTCGCAAGGATTCTCTGTACGCGTGGGTACTGGCCTGTCGGCCGAAAACGCTGGCGGCGGCGCTCGCCCCGGTGGTCGTGGGCTGTTCCCTCGCCGTGTGGGCGGGCTGTTTTCGTCCGGTTCCGGCGCTTCTTTGCGTGCTTTTCGCCGTGCTCATGCAGATTGCGTCGAACTTCATCAACGACGTGTGCGACTTCGAGCAGGGCAACGACAGGGACGACCGCCTCGGACCGCGCCGCGCCTGCGCCCAGGGCTGGATATCGCCCCGCAGCATGAAGATCGGCATTGTCGTTGACCTTGCGCTGGCGCTCTGCGCCGGACTTCCGCTCGTCTGGTACGGCGGCTGGAGCATGGCCGCCGTGGCGCTGGTGTGCCTGGCGTGCGCCTACATGTATTCCGCCGGGCCGTATCCGCTTGCGGCGCACGGCTGGGGCGACGTGCTCGTGGTGGTGTTCTTCGGCCTGGTGGCCGTGGGCTTCACCTACTACGTGCAGGCCGGAGCCTGGTCTCCGCAGGCCACGCTGGCCGGGCTTGCCGTGGGCGTGTGCATCAATCTGCTGCTCACCATCAACAACTTCCGCGACCGCGATCAGGACAAGGTTTCCGGCAAGAAGACGCTCATTGCGCGCTTCGGGGCGGAGTTCGGCCTGCGGTATTATCTGGCGCAGGGGGGATTCGCCTGCGCGTTTGCGCTGTGTCTCATTCCGCATGGGCTGTTCTGGGCGGGGCTTTTGCCGCTGCTCTTCCTTGTTCCGCACTATCGGGTGTGGAGCCGCATTGTTTCCATTTACGAAGGCCGGGCGCTCAACCGCTGCCTCGGGCTCACCTCGCGCAACATTCTTATTTTCAGTCTGCTGCTCGCTGCCGGGCTGCTGCTCGACGCCGCCGCAAAGTAGCGGTCAGCGCAGGGCCTGCCACAGACAGACGAGGCCGGCAACAGCGATCACGGCCATGAGCGCGCGGCGGAACAGTTCCACGCGGATGCGCTTCACCACCGGAAAGGCGCACACGGCGCCGAGCATGCAGGCGGGTATGCCGTACATGGCGTAGCCGAGCACCTGCGGCGTGTAGAATCCGGCCTGCGCCTGAAGAAGGCAGGTAAACAGACTGCGCACGAGAAAGAAGACGCCGAGCGTGCCCAGCACTTCGCGCGGCGACCATCCGCGGTAGAGCGCGTAGGCTCCGGCGGGCGGGCCGTCGAAGGAGATGGCCGTGCCGAGAAGTCCCGCGCCGAAGCCAGCCGTGCCGCCGAGAATCCAGGAATCTTCCTTCCTGCTTCCGGCCCTGGCCACGCGCTGCCAGAGCACATAGACCACGAGCAGCACGCCCACCGCGCCCTGAAGCACGGCGTCGGACACCATTTGAAGAATGTAGAGTCCCGCGAACGATCCGGGCAGCGCGCCGAGCAGCAGCGGCCAGAGGGCTTTGACGCGGCAGTGGCGGAAGTGCATGCAGGCGAGACTGCCGTCCATGGCCGCGTTGAGGATGCAGCTGAGGGGAATGACCACGTGCATGGGGAGAACGAGGGCGGCCGCGGGAACCGCGACCATGGCTCCGCCTATGCCCGTGAGGCCGGAGACGAAGCCTCCCGCGAACCAGCAGAGAAAAACGATGAGCGAAGTGGTGTCCATGGAACGAGCCTCTGATGACGATACGAGGTGGGAGAAATGGAGCGCTTCGGAGCGTTTTGGGACGAATGGCGCAGAGCTGCGCCGCAGAAAGGGAAGAAGAGAGTCCGCAGAGCGGGGACGTGTCGGGGCGGGGAGGAGCGCTGGGGCCGGCCTGGAAGGGCGTCGGCCTTTTGGGGCGAGGCGCGCTGCCCGGGGTCGGCGCGTCTTGCTGCGGCGAAGAAAACAGGGCGACGCCGGAGGCGGCAGGGGGGGGACGCCTCCGGCGCGCAGGAGGGAGAGAAACGGGCCGCCGACGGTTTTGCCGGTGGCCCGTTCCTTCAGTTATGAGCGCGGTTTTCAGGCGTTTTCGCGTTCGATGGTGCAGGGGCCGGTCTTCTTGTTGAACAGGATGGGAATGTCGGTGCCGCCGAGAATGTTCCTGGAGATTTCCTCAGTGGAGAGATTGCTCCAGACCTTCTTGTTGGAGAAGTAGAACACGAATCCCATGATGACCCACACGGCGAGCACGCAGCGCGGCGCGAAGGAGATGTAGGCGGGGGAGCCGGGAGTGAGGAGCAGGACGAGGGTCAGGATGGAGCAGATGGTGCCCATGACGCAGCAGAACAGGCCGATGCTTCTGCCGCGGGTTTCGCCGCTGTTGAGGATGGCGCGACGGGCGACGAGGCAGGTGAACAGGTAGCCGATGCCGGTGCCGACGGAGCTCATGTCCACGGTCCAGCCGACGGCGGAGCGGCCGGCGAAGGGGGTGAGCAGCGCGAGGACGGCGGTGAAGAGAATGGCGTTGTAGGGGGTGTGGTAGGTGGGATGGATGCGTCCGAACCATTCGGGGAGGATGCGGCCTCTGGACATGGCGAGGAGCAGGCGGCTGGCGGCCACGAAGAAGCCGTTGATGCCGGTGCAGACGGCGCCGAACACGGCACAGGCCAGAATGATGGAGCCGAGCTTGCCGAAGGCGAGGGTGGCCACGTAGCCGGTTGCCCAGGCATGACCGCCGGAGGCTCTCATTTCTTCCATCTTGGCGAGGAGTTCAGGGTAGGGGATGGCGATGGCCACGCCCAGCATGACCATGGCGTAGAGGATCATGCCCACGAAGATGGAAACGACCATGATGTTGCGGCAGCGGCTGGGCTCGAAGGCGAACTCTTCCGAGGCCTGGGGCACGGTGTCGAAGCCGACGAAGAGGAAGGGCGAGAGGGCGAAGATGCTCATGATGCAGGCGGCCTGGGACTTGTTTTCCGCGAAGAGGGGCACGAGGTTGCTGATGCCGGCGGAATCCAGGGAGGCGGAGCCGAAGAAGAAGGCCACGATGCCGAAGGTGAGCATGAAGGCGAGGATGAGCTGGAGCTTGCCGGCCATGCCCACGCTGCGGTAGTTGAGCCAGCCGAAGACGATGGTGCCGGCGGTCATGAGCAGCACTTCGCCGACATACACCTTCCATCCCGCGATGGTGTAGAGTTCGCCGAACTCGAACACGCCGGGGAAGAGGAAGCGGAAGATGAGCGAGAGTGCGGCTATGTCGATCATGACGATGGCGATGTAGCCGATGACGAGCGCCCAGCCGCAGATGAACGAGGCGGTGGGGCCGAAGCCTATGTAGGCATACGTGAATGCGCCGCCGGCCACGGGGGCGTATTTGACCATGTAGCTGTAGCACACACCCACAAAGGAAATGAGGATGGCGCCGGCAAGGAAGCCGAGCAGGGTGCCGAGAGGCCCTGCGGAAGGAAGAAACATGTCGCCGGGAAGAACAAAGCAGCCCCAACCGACAATGGAACCTAGCGCGAGCGCGCAAACCTGCATGGGAGACAAGGATTTCGTAAGTTTGGCTTCTGACATGGTGAGTTCCTGCTGAATGAAGAGGGGAAACCTGCGGAAGCAGGCGAGGTTCGCCCGGGGAATCTCCGAAAAGGGAGGTTCGGGCACTGCGGACCGACAACAAGCAAACAACTTTTGGGGAAGGGGTTTGAATGAGATAATGTGAGATGGGTCACGTGAAGCAAGAACCATGCCAAAACCGATAATGAAAGAGACTATACAGATAATATCACGAAAATAAAAGATAATTTTTTTAACCGATAATAAAAATCATTATCTTAAAAAAGAAAATAATCAAAAAAATAAAAAATTTTTTCTTTTTTGAAAGAAATATGTGAAAAATAGAGCTATCATAATTAATAAAAGCGATAAAAGGCGAGGATGGAAGTGGAAAAGTCGGCTGAATTTGTGCAAAAAATATCATAATGAAAGACGGAATCCAGCCGACGCGGAGCTGGTCTGACGAGCGAAACGACGTTTTCGGCGCGCAGCCGGGCGCACGCCTGCGGAATTCCACGCCTGCGGAGCGTTGGCGCAATGCTGACGCTGCGGATGAAAATTCCTGCCATTCCGGCGGGCAAAGACATGCGGGGCCTTTTGAGCGGCGCATCGTCCGACGCAGGAATCGGACAGGCCGCCCGTCGGACGATGCGGCTCCGTTTTTTCTGCTCAGCCGGGGCGCGGCGGCGGGAAGCTGCGCCCCGGCCCTGTTCTTTTGTGCGGCAAGGGCGCGGAAGGGGAGCTTCGCAACGAAGAGCGGCGTCATGCCTGAACGCAGCGGCAGGAGCGGCAAAAAGGCCGCGGACTTTTTGCGGAGCGCGGCCTTTCGGAATTGTCGGAAAAACGATTGGATTTTGTGTGATATCGGTATGTTTCGTCAATAATCCTCTTCGGTGATGCCGAGCTGCTTCATTTTGTAGCGCAGTCCGGGGCCGGTGAGTTCCATGATTTTTGCGGCCTTGGACACGTTGCCGCCGGTCACGCGCAGCACGTTGCGGATGCAGCGGGATTCAAAGGCGTTGATCTTTTCTTTAAGAGGAACCACGCTGTTGCGGCGCACGTTGCGGTAGTCGTCCAGCAGGGGAACGTCCTCTTCCCGCACGGCCGCAGGCGCGGCTTCGGCGGCGCGTCTGCTGAGGCAGGATTCGCGGAACTGCCGGGGCAGACTGTCTTCGGTAATGACGTTGCGGCTTCCGAGCAGCGCCAGACTGCCCTCGATGACGTGCAGAAGCTCGCGGATGTTGCCCGGCCAGGAATACCCCCAGAACAGCTTCATGACGGAGTCGGAAACGCGCACGCCGGCGGGAGCGTCTTCGGCGCGCTGAAGAAACGAAGCGATGAGCAGCGGAATGTCTTCCAGCCGTTCCCGAAGCGGCGGCACGGCAATGCCCACCACGGCGAGGCGGTAATAAAGGTCGTTGCGCAGAATGCCGCGGCTCACGGCCGTGAGCGGGGGCTCGTTCAGAATGCTGATGACCCGGACGTCGACGTCCTTTTCCGAGCTCGCGCCGAGGCGGCGTATTCTTTTTTCCTGAAGCACGCGCAGCAGCTTGGCCTGAAGGCCCAGCGGCATGGAATTGAGCTCGTCGAGCAGCAGGGTTCCGCCGTCGGCCTTTTCAAAAAGTCCGGGCTTGTCCGCGGCGTCGGTGTAGGCGCCCTTCGAGGTGCCGAACAGTATGCCTTCCAGCAGATTTTCCGGAATGGCCGCGCAGTTGACCGCAATGAACGGATGATTCTTTCGCGGACTTGCCGCATGAATCGCCTGGGCAAACAGTTCCTTGCCCGTGCCGTTCTCTCCCCAGATCATGACCGGAACCGGGCTCTTGGCGGCCACTCTGGCGTCGCTGACGGCTCCGCGCAGGGCCGGATCGTGCCCGATGATGCTCTCGAAGGTGTATCTTGTGCTGTCGCTGGCCGAGGCCGGCGCGCGGGTGTTCATTTTGGCCTCGCCGGTGAGCAGGGCGCTGTCCACCCAGATGGTGAAGGCCAGCACGCCGTCCTTCATGCCGTGATCGAACAGCGGATAGAAGTCCGTGACGGAGGAGAAGAGGGAATTGTTGATGGTCTTGTACCAGTAGGCCTTGCGCAGAAGCGGCTCGCCCCGGTACAGGCATTCCATGGTGGGAATGCGGGCCATGCCGTTGGGCACGTACAGTTCCGTGATGTGCTTACCCACCACGCCGGACGTGGTGAAGCCGTCCACGCGCGCCTGAATCTCGTTCATGTACACGCAGATGCCTTTGCCGTCCACGATGGCCACGCCTATGCTCATATGATCCCATATGGCCCGCATGGCCGGCGTCATCACGTCGTTCATGCTGACGTCGCTGAAGTTCTTGCTGTCTATGAGCATGCGGAATCCTTTGCCGGAGGCTTCTGATAAATTTTTCTCATGTATAGAAAATTTCTTTCTAAAAAGAAAGTTTTTTTTAGGTCCGAAAAAAGATTATTCCAGGTTTTGCGCGCGGCATGTTTTATAAAAATTAAATATTTCAACAAATTATTTACTTTGAGAAAAAGTTGGCACGCTTTGTGCATAGTGTTCGGCAACAAGCAAGCAATTTTTTCCTGTCCCCCATAAAACATTCCTACAGGAGACCCCTCATGTCTGTCATGCAGTTCACCTCGCCTGCCCCGGTGGAAGGGCAGGGCTACGGCATCAACTGGGATACCGCCGAACAGCGCGTTCAGGAGCTGAAGGACTTCCTGATGACCGCGCCTCAGGTCATGGATCCGGAACGCCTCCGCTGCCTTCTGGACGTGTATGATGAATTCGCCGGCGAATCCACGCTCTACATCCGGGCGAAACTGTTTGAACGCGTGCTCTTGACCAAGAAGATTTTTCTGGACGGCAACCCCATCGTGGGCACGCTTACGGGCATCCGCTGCGGCGTGAATCCGTATCCTGAATGGAACGTGTCCTGGATCAAGGACGAAATGCAGCTCGCCAAGATGACCTCTCTCGGCGAAATGAAGATTCCGCAGGAGACCCAGGATCTGCTCGAAAAGGTGTACAAGAAGTGGAAGAACCGCACCTGCATTGCCCTGAACAACAAGATGTACAAGGACAAGTACGGTGTGAATCCCGCGCAGTACTCCAAGGCGGGCATGTACTACGACAACGTGAGCGTGGCTTCCGGTTCCGGCATCGCCGACTATCCCAAGGCGCTCAACAAGGGCCTGCGCTGGGTGGTGGACGATCTGAAAAAGCGCCTCCTCGACTGCCCCACCACGCTGGAAAACAAGGAAAAGCATGACCTCTACCGCGCCATGATCGTGGCCACGGAAGCCGTCATTGCCCATTCCCACCGCTATGCCGACCTTGCGGAAAAGACGGCCGAAGCCGAAACCGATCCCAAGAACAAGGCCGAACTTCTGGAAATCGCGGAAATCTGCCGTCGCGTGCCCGAATATCCCGCCCGCAACTTCCGTGAAGCCATCCAGTCCTTCTGGTTCATTCACCTCGCCATCGAAGTGGAACAGATGGCCTGCGCCACCTCCCCCGGCCGTTATGGTCAGTACATGTATCCCTTCTACAAGAAGGACATCGACGAAGGCAAGCTGACCAAGGAGCAGGTCATCACCCTGCTGAAGTTCCAGTGGATCAAGCACATGGAACTCGGCGAATACCAGGGCGGCTCCTACGCCAAGACGCTTTCCGGTCACACCGGCCAGACCATCACCATCGGCGGCGTGGACGCCTACGGCCGCGACGCCAGCACCGAACTGGAAGAACTGCTGCTGGAAACCCAGATCAGAATGCGCGGCATTCAGCCCACGCTGACCCTGCTCTATCATCCGAAGCTCAAGACTTCCTACATGAACAAGGTGGTGGACTGCATCCGCGGCGGCTCCGGCCAGCCTCAGATTCTCAACAACACCGTGGTCATCGAACGCAACCTCGCCCGCTTCTCTCAGTACGAAGGCGGCATCACGCTCGAAGACGCCCGCAACTGCGGCAATTACGGCTGCGTGTCCACGGGCATCTGCGGCATGGGCAGCTTCATCACGCAGGAAGACCAGCCCTGCCTCGCCAAGGTCGTGGAACTTCTGCTCCACAACGGCAAGGATCCCTCCACCAAGAAGGTGGTGGGCGCGGAAACCGGCGATCCCCGCGAGTTCAAGACCTTTGAAGAAGTGTACGACGCCTGCAAGGCGCAGCTCAAGCACCTGTTCACCATTTCCCGCCATCACTCCGATCTCAGCCAGATGGCCCGTCTGCAGGTGGTGCCGAGCATTTTCCGCTCGGTCATGTACCAGGGCTGCGTGGAAAAGGGCATGTGCGAAGAAGCCGGCGGCACCAAGTATCCGCAGGTGAACCCCATCATGACCGCGGGCATAGACGCAGCCAACTCGCTGCTCGCCATCAAGCATCTGGTGTTCGACACCAAGAAGCTCACCATGGATCAGCTGCTGGAAGCCCTCAACGCCAACTTTGAAGGCTATGAAGACATCCGCAAGATGTGCTTCGAGGCTCCCAAGCACGGCAACGACTATCCCGAAGTGGAAGAATTCGTGCAGCGCTTCTACCGCGACGTGGATGAAATCCACAGCTCCGTCGGCCCGGACTGCTTCGGCCACAGAACGCCTCTGGACGCCTACTCGCTCTCCTACCACAACTACTTCGGCTCGCTCATGGGCGCTCTGCCCACGGGCCGCAAGGCAGGCGTGGCCCTTACCGACGGCAGCGTGTCCGCCATGCCCGGCACCGACCATGAAGGCGTCACCGCCCTCATCAAGTCCGGCGCGGAAGCCATCGACACCGTGCGCTACGGCGCGAACCACTTCAACGTGAAGTTCCTGCCCTCCGCGCTGGAAGGTCCGCAGGGAGCGCGCAACCTCATTTCGCTCATCAAGACCTACTGCGACTACGGCGGTTCGCACATTCAGTTCAACTGCGTAAGCTCCGCCACGCTGCAGGACGCGCAGGATCATCCGCAGGACTACAAGGATCTCGTGGTCCGCGTGGCCGGATTCAGCGCCTACTTCACCCGCCTCGACCGCGGCGTGCAGAATGAAATAATCAAGCGTACCGAGTACGCCCAGTAAAACGAACGGCGGCGGAGGAATCTCCGCCGCCTTGCATAAGAGCGGAACACCGGGCGCATCCGCGCTTCGGAAAACGGAGGCCGCAGGAGGCCGCCGAACGGCACGGGCCGCCCGCGGGGAGGGGACCATGAGCAAGGGAACGGTTTACAACATTCAGCGCATGTCCACCAAGGACGGCCCCGGCATCAGAACCACCGTGTTTCTGAAAGGCTGCCCGCTCCGCTGCCTCTGGTGCAGCAATCCCGAATCCCAGAGCTTTGCCCCTCAGCTTCTGTTCTTTCAGGATCTGTGCACGGGCTGCGGAGCCTGCGAAAAGGTCTGCCCCGCGGGCGCCGTGCGCATGGAAAACGGCGTGTCCCTGCTCGATCGGGAAAAGTGCCTTTCCTGCGGAGCCTGCGCCCAGGAGTGTCCGGCCAAGGCCAGAGAAATGAGCGGCAGGGTCATGAGCGTGGACGAAGTGATCGCCGTAGTTCGCAAGGACGCGCTTTTCTACGAAAATTCCGGGGGCGGCGTGACCTTCGGGGGCGGAGAGCCCACGGCGGCGGGAGAGTTTTTTCTCGATCTTGCGGAAGCCTCTCTCTATGAGGGCTGGCACGTGACCGTGGACACCTGCGGCTTCTGCCCGGAAGAACGCTTCGACAAGGCCCTCAAGCTGGCGGATCTTTTCCTTTTCGACTGCAAGCACATGGATCCTGCAAGACACCGGGAGCTTACCGGGCAGGACAACGCCCTCATACTCCGCAACATGGGCGCGGCGCTGGAGTCGGGCAAGGAAGTGCGCATCCGCATGCCGCTCATGCCGGGCCTCAACGATTCGGACGAGAATCTTGAAGCCATGGCGCAGTTTTTCGGCAGGTACGGCCGTTCCGAAATAGAGATCATGCCGTGCCATGCCTTTGGAAAAAGCAAGTATCAGGCCCTCGGAAAGCCGTTGCCGCCGGTGGAACAGTACACGCCGGAAGCCCTCAGGGAAGTTAGGGAACGCTTCAGAAGACACGGCCTTTCCACCGTTGTCGTGTGACAGCGCAAAATCAACAGGAGCAGCTATGTTTACCGTGACCATAGGCGACGAAATGCTGGAAAAGCTTCGCGCCATGCTGGAAGATGAAGATGAGGAAATCTGCGTGCGTCTGCGCGAATACAAAGTGGGCGGCGGATGACATTGCAAGATCGTGCTCGGTCTGGGCATGGACGAAATGGACGAAGACGAGGATGAAAAGATTCTCATCGAAGACGTCCCCTTCATCGCAGACAATGATTTTCTGACAAAGTACGGCAAGGCTTACGAGCTGAGCTTCAATGAAGACAAGCAGGTCGTGCTGACGGCTCTGAACGCTTAGGAAAGGCGTCGGGACAGGATCCGTTTTCCGGGAGGCCCGGAAGCAGGATACGGGGCGGAACCGTCGGCAGAAGTGCCTGCGCAACACGGGAGAAGACCATGTTCACAGTGACTGTCAATGAAGAAATGCTGGCGAAACTCCGTTCCATGCTGGAAGACGAGGATGAAGGAACCTGTGTGCGCCTGCGCGAATACACGCTGGGAGGCGGCTGCCGTTCCCGCATCATTCTGGGGCTCGCTCTGGAGGAAAAGGACGAGGACGAGGATGAAAGCGTGACCGTGGAAGACGTGACCTTCATTGCCGACAGCGATTTTCTGCTGAGGTACGGCCGCAAGTTCTCCCTTGGACTCAACGAAGAAAAGCAGGTTGAGGTCAAGGCGCTGGATTCCGACAACTGATGCGGAACTGTTCCTGTTGAAGAGCGCCGCGAAGTGCGTTGCAGACGCATGCGGCGAAGCCAGGCCCGCTTTCCGGCAAAACCGGAAGGCGGGTTCTGCCGTGAACGGGCCGGACGACGGCAAGGGCGTGACGAAAGCCTTCGGGAATCCGGCACGCCGCGGGAGGAGAGAAGATGGATATGGACTATGCGCGCATGCATGAGTGTCTCATGCGTTTTCTTCGCCTCATGCACGAGCCTGTGGGCATCACGTTTCTGTTCGACGAAAAGAGCGTGGAGCAGTTTAGGGCGGAGAACGAATATTGCGAGCCGGTGCGGCCGCTGACGTTTTGTCAGGCGGAGCTCGGGGCCCGCATGGAGGGGCGCACCGTGCTTCTGGACATGAAGAAGCTCTGGTGCCTCGACGCCCGCTGCTGTTTCGGCGTGGACGAAGTGAGCGACGCCGTGGTGCGCGATCTTCTGCGCTTCGGCACGGATGAAGCGCAGGTGCGCGGCTTTGTGGAGAGCAAGCCCCGCATGGAAAAAGCGCCGCTCGCCGTGGTCATGCGGCCTTTGCGCGAGCAGAAGGACATGCCGGACGTCGTGCATTTCTGCTGCGACAACATGCAGGCGTATCATCTTGTGGGCGACTGGATGGCCGTTACCGGCGTGCATCCCTTCCGCCCGTCCCTGTGCATCAATTCCGCGGTGTGCGGCGGCACGGCGTTCAGCTACATTCACGGTCAGGCCAATCTGACCCTGGCCTGCGCGGGCAGCTACAATTCCGGCAAGATGGAGCGCGGGGAAGTCAACGTGATGATTCCCGGCTCTCACATCCGCGCCGTGGTGGAACGCATGGCCGACCGCGTGGAAAAAACGGGCGGCGTGTCCATCACGCGTTCGGGCCACCCCTTCCCCGGAGCGGACATCTGCCAGAACTGCCCGCTCATCGTGTTCAAGAAGCGGGAGCCGTCGGGACAGGCGTCCTGACGCGGATTTCGGAAAAAGAACAAAGGCCGTTTTCCTCGGGGAAAACGGCCTTTGTTAATGGATGACGCCGGAAGATTGCCGGGCGCGGAGCGCGGGAGAGCCTTGCAGACAAGAGCGATGTCACGGCCCTGCCTTGGCGGGCGCGGAGCACTGCCGTTGACGCGACCGACGGCGCGGGCCTGACGGTCTGCACGGACGCGCGGAGCGCGTTTTTCAGAACAGGCTCAGCTGACTTGCCGTGGTTTTGGTGTGGCGCGTCAGCCTGACGGCGTGGAAGTGCGAGAGCGGCAGCAGCGGCGAGGGCGGAAGCGCAAGTTTGTGCCCGTAGAGGGTGCGGCTTGCCGCGGAGGACAGAAACACTGCTTCCGAGGCTCGGGTGATGCCCACGTAGAGCAGCCTTTCCTCTTCTTCCACGGGGGGCGGCGTGAAGTCGTCGCTTTTGCCGAGCAGCGCGCCCACGCCGCGGAAGGGCAGCAGGCCGTCTTCCGCGCCGGGAATGAACACCACTTTGAATTCCAGGCCCTTGGAGGCGTGCATGGTCATGAGCTGCACGTATTCCGCCTGCCCTTTCACCATGTCGATTTCCCGGCGGAACGACACGAAGTCCAGAAGCCCCGGCCAGCCGCCGTGTTCCTTCCATGCCTGGCGGAGGCGCTTGAACGCCGCAGATTCGCTGAACAGCGGCGCAAAGCGTTCGGGGCAGAGGGCCACCACGGCGTCCGGGCCCTCGGCCCACGTTTCGGCGGGCACCTCGTCGAGCGCGTCTTCCTTGCGAACTTCATCGGTCGGCGCGGCGGAAGCCATGGCCGCCAGCAGGGGAAAGCGGTCGGCGTCGAGAAAGGCGGCTTCCTTGCGGGAGTGTTCCTCCTGTTGGTGGAAGCGTGCCGCGGCCTGAAGCAGGGCGTCGGCGCTCTCGTCGGTCCAGAAGGCGTCGGCTTCGGGCGCGGAGCAGGGAATGCCCCGGCGTTCCAGCGCCGCGCGGATGGGAGGAATGAGCGCCTTGATGCGGCAGAGCACGGCGATTTCTCCCGGACTGCAGGAACCGGAATCGAGATGGCAGCCCGCGAGCGTTTCGTGCAGGTCGGCCTGCTGATGGGACGTGCCGCCGATGAGGTAGGCAATGCGGTCGGCAATCCAGGTGGCTTCCCGTTCGGCGGTCGGCGCGCCCATCCACTGGAGCGTGGCCGAGGTTCCGGTAACGGAGGAGAGTTCCCCGCAGGCGCCGTGCCCGGCCAGAGCGTCGTGTCCGGCCGCGAGAATGGCGGCCGCGGAGCGGTGACTTTCGGTGAGGCCCAGCACGCACAGCTGCGGCCAGCGGGTGCGGAGCGCTTCTTCAATGCCTGCATCCGCGCCGCGGAAACCGTAGATGGACTGATCCGGGTCGCCGATGCCGAAGAATCCCGAGCCGTCCGCCGGGGTCAGCGCTTCCACGAGCGCCTTCTGCAGCGGCGAGAGGTCCTGCACTTCGTCCACGAGAATGTGCTTCCAGGGCTTGGCCGCGCCGTAGTTCCGGCTTCTGAGTTCGGCAAGCCACGTTTCCGGCAGATCGGTGTAGTCGGCAAGATTCCTTTCTTTTTTCCATTGCCGGTAGCGTTCGGCCAGGGGCGCAAGTTCCCTTGGAATGTTCAGCGTTTCGCGGCCGAGCTCCAGCTGGTCGTAGAGACGCGAGGCATCCTTCTTGTCGAGCGTGGGATTGGCCGAGGCAAAGGCCTTGCGCGCGCCCTCTTCGGAGAGCACCACCGGAGCCTCGCCGGGCCAGTGCCTGAGGGCCAGCGCGTGCAGGGTGTCGGCTTCCGGCAGCGGGGCGTTTTCTTCGCCGCCCATGGCGGCGGCAAGGCGCGAACGCATTTCTTCGGCCGCGCGGCGCGTGAAGGTGATGGCCACGATGTCCGAAGCCGGAGTGCCGGAGCGAAGCAGCCGCACGAGCCTGCCCACGAGCGTTCTTGTCTTGCCCGCGCCCGGGCCAGCCAGCACCAGCACGGGGCCGGGGCCGGCCTCCAGCGCTTCGCGCTGCATGGGGCTGAAGGATTCCGGGGAAAAGTCGGGATGATTTTCGGCGCTTTGTTTGCAGCTTTTGCCGTCAGTCGGCGGCGTGTCGGCGTTCAGATTTTTTTTTTGAGCCCTGCTTTTTTTCAGGGGAGCGCGACGGGCGGCGGGCACGCGTTCCAGCAGGGAGGGGGCGTTTTCCTCATCCTCAAACAGGCGGATGGTGCCGTATTCGCCGTCGTAGCCTGCGTGGCGGATGACCTTGCCCGCCCTCATGCGGGACACGGCTTCGCCGAGCTCCGGCCAGGCGTGACGCAGATCGTGTTCCGGCGTGTCCTGCAGAATGGTCATTTCCGAACCGAAACGTTCCAGCAGGTCGGCGTATTTTTCCTGCACCTTCCGGGTCTTCGAGCCGCAGTGCAATATTTCGCCGAGCACTTCCGGCAGCGGAATGAGCGACTGAAAATCCTTGCCCGGGCAGGGCGGTTCGGTGCGGTCGGAAAGCTCCAGCACGCGGTGCAGCACGCCCACGGTGAGAGGCTTGCCGCACACGGGGCAGATGTTGTTCAGCTTCATGCATTCCGCAGGTTCGAGCACCACGCCGCAGGCGCGATGGCCGTCGAGATGGTACTTGCCTTCCTCGGGGAAGAATTCCAGCGTTCCGGCGTAGGTCGTGTCGCCGCTCTTCTGATGCAGCGCGCCGAAGATGCCGTCGTAGGAAATCGCGCCGTCAAAGAGCGTGGCCTCGCGCGCGAGGTTCTCGCCGGAATGCGCGTCGGAACTCGACACCATGAGGAGCCTGTCGAGATGGCTCCAGCAGCGGTTCATGTCCGGGTCGGAGGAAAGGCCGGTTTCCGCCGCAAAAATATGGGGAGCGAGGTCTTCAAAGCATTCATCCAGACTGTCGAAGCCGGACTTGGAGCCGAAGAGCGCGAACCACGGCGTCCAGATGTGGGCGGGAATCATGTAGGCGCGGGGAATGTCCAGCACCATGGAAAGCAGATCCTTGACGTCCAGACCGAGAATGGGACGCCCGTCGGATTTCAGATTGCCGATGGCTTCCAGCTTTTCGCAGAGCCTGTCGGCGGACTCGAAATCCGGCACATAGACCAGGCTGTGTATCTTGCGCACCGCTCCGTTCTTCTTGTAGATAGAACTGATTTCCGCCTCCAGCATGAAGCGGGGTTCCCGCGGTTCCATGCCGGCGAGGTGGGGAATTTCGCGGGCCAGATCTTCGCGGGAAAGGGGCGTTTTCAGGCGGAAGAGGCCGCTTTCGTCGTCGAGTTCGAGGGCGTCGCGCAGTTCCTGCCGCCAGACGGGATGCGTGAAGTCGCCCGTGGCCAGCACGTCGATGCCCTTGACTCCGGCCCATGCCGCCAGATGGGGAAGAGTGAGACGCGAACTTGTGGCTCGGGAAAAACGGGAATGGATATGCAGGTCGGCTCGGAACATGGATGACTCGCGGCGGAAGAAGGTAGGAAGAACGCTGTCGGCAGTCGGACAGTTGACCTGTTATAGCGGGAACGGGCACGTTGCGCAATGACGGGAAAGGGGGGAATGCGGCATGAGCGCGGAAGAAATACGAACCATGAATGCGGCGTTTCCCGCCGGACTGGAACAGCCGGAGGGAAGTTTCCGCTTCAGCGGCGACGCGCTGCTGCTGGCCGATTTTGCTCTGGAACTTCCGCTGCCGGAAGGCGCGTGCTTTGCCGATCTCGGCACGGGGTGCGGCGTGGCGGCGCTTGCCGTGCTGCGGAAGGCGGCGTCGTGGAAGGGCGTGGGGCTGGACATTCAGCCGGCCCTTGCGGCCGCGGCCGGGCGCAACGCCTCCCGCCTCGGGCTTGAGGAGCGCTTTTGCGCGCTTTTGGGCGACGTGGCGTCTTCTTCCGATCTTCGGGCGGCGCGGCTTGCGCTGACCGGGGAGACCGGCGCGCCGAACGGCGTTCTGCCGCTTTTTGACGCCGTCATCTGCAATCCTCCGTGGCGGCGCGAGGGCGCGGGACGTCTCCCGCCTTCGGACATGCGCCGCACCGCGCTTTTCGGCACGGCGGAAACGTTTCCTTCCTTTTTCGGCGCGGCGGACGCGCTTTTGAAAAACGGCGGACGCCTTGCCGCCGTGAGCGGCGCGGAGCGCACGGCGGACATGCTGGCGGCCTTGCCTTCGCGCCTGCACCCGGAGAGGCTGCGCTTCGTGTTCACGCGGCGCGACGCTCCGGCCGTCTTTGTGCTGCTTGAGGCGCGAAAGAACGGCAGGGCGGCCCTTCGCGTGGACAGGCTTGAGCTGTAGTGCGGCAAGCGCTGCCGGAAACGCGCAGGCTGCGGCAGCTCTGCGGCGCTGCTTCCGGACGGAATGTTTTTGCGCCCGCCTTCCTCGGCGCTGCTCCGACCATGCCGCGGCTCCTTGAGCAGAAAAAAGGCCGCGTCCTTCGGCAGGGAGGACGCGGCGCATGATAATTTTTCGGAAACGGTATGTTTTCCGTTTATTTCGGTTATAGTTCAGCGTTCCGACCAGAGCAGACGCTTGTTCTTCACGTTCAGGCGTCCGAGGGGCAGTCCGTTCCAGCGCAGCAGCGCCACGCGATCCTTCGCGGAAACCGAGGACGGCGCGGGCAGGCTCTGCCCCTGCAGCAGGCCTGAAATGACGCGCAGCCCTTCCGCGCCTTCGAGATCCACGTGGGCGCATGGGCCTTCGATGCGCACGCGCGGGGAGAGGCGCACATCGCCGTTCTTGCCCGCCTTGCCCATGTACAGGCCCTGCCAGTGCAGCGAATCGGGAAGGGCGGCGAGCGCCGGGACGGGAAGCGCGTGCAGGCTTCCGCCGAAAAGTCCTATTTCGGCGTGAACGAAGCGCGGGTCGAGCCCCTGTTCGCGCAGCTGCTGCTCGCTGAGCACCTCGGCCTGCACGGGATTGTCCGTATAGGGCAGCGGCCCGGAGCTCTGACCGGGCTTGCGGAGCCGGGCCACGAAAAAGCCCTGCGTGTCGCCCAGTTTCGGGGAAAGGCACCACACGCCTTCACAGCCCTGCGGCGGCTGGAGGTCGAAGCCCGGCACGTCGCCGAGTGGTTCGAGTTCGAGGCCGAGTTCTTCCCGGGCGAAGAGCACCTGCTTTTCGTTTTCCTCCACGTCGGTGGTGCAGGTGGAATACACCACCACGCCGCCGGGACGCAGCAGCCTTTCCGCTTCGCGCAGCAGATCCTTCTGCAGACGGATGAGCGGGGCGACCTTGTCGTCCTTCCAGATGTCCATGACTCGGGGATTCTTTTCCACGGTGCCCCAGCCGGAACAGGGAGGATCGAGCTGAATGTAGTCCCACGAGGCGTCGGGCAGGGGCAGATGCTCGCCGCTCTGGCAGCAGGTCGCGGTCTGGATGAGTCCCATGACGTGCAGATTGCGGCGCAGATTGGCAAGTCGCACCGGGGAAGGTTCGTTGCCGAGCACGAGGCCGTGCGGCCCCACCAGCCACGCAAGCTGACTGGTCTTGCTGCCGGGGCTTGAACACATGTCCAGCACCGACGCGCCCTTCGGCGGATTGAGCGCAATGGGCGGCAGCATGGAGGCTCTGTCCTGAATGTAGATGAGGCCGAAGAATCCGGCGAGACTGTTGCCCAGAGGCCCGGGCCCCTCCACAAGACGCCGCGCGGGCGGGAAGAAGGCGTCGGGCTCGAAGCGGAAACCCTGCAGACGGAGCATGTCCTCGACAACGGGAATGTCGTCCGTGGAGCAGGCAAAGCGGAAGGAGCGGCGTGGGGTGGTGGTCATGTCTGTGAAACTGCTGTTGATGGTGTGGTTGTTACAAAAAGGCCGGCGTCGTGCTGTTGCCGTTTGGGGCGAGAAAGTGTAGAGTCCCTTGCAAATCCTTTAAGGAGTCTTTTATGTCCAGACGTTTTCTGCCCGCCATATGGGCATTTACCCTTCTGTTCCTGATGATGCAAGTGCCCGCGATGGCGGCCACCTATGTGGTGGCGCCGTTTTCGGTGTCCGGCGCGCAGGGCTATTCCTATCTGGGGCAGGCCGTTCCCTCCATGCTGACTTCGCGCCTCTACCTTCAGGGGCAGTTTGAACCGTCCAGCCGTCAGGATGCGGCGCTGAAGGAAAAGGCTCCCGCTTCCAGGGACGCCGCCTCCGCCATGGCCCGCAAGTTCGGGGCCGATTACGTCATCTGGGGCAGCATCACCGTCATGGGCGATCAGGCCAGTCTCGATGTGAGCGCCCTTTCGCCCGACGGCAAGGTGTGGAAGGAAGCCGCCACGAGCCCGGTGAACGCGCTCATCGGCGGCCTGCAGAACGTGGCCGACAGCATCAACATCGAAGTGTTCGGCCGCACCGACGTGGTCCGCGCCGGAGGGGCCGCCGGTTCCCCCAGCAGCGCCTTTCTCATGAACGAAAGCCGCGGCCGCGTGCAGGACGGCGCGTATCTCAATCCTTCGCTGCGCTACCAGGGCACCGAAGACGACAGAGCCCAGATCCGCAGCCAGATGCTCGGCTTTGAATGCCTCGGCATGGAAGTTGGCGACATCAACGGCGACGGCAAGAACGAAATTCTGCTGCTCAACGACAACTCCCTGAACGCCTACGTGTGGCAGAACGGCAACAAGCTTGTGGAAATCGGCGAATACCGCCTGCCTTCCTCCATGAAGCCCGTGCTGGTGCGCTCCTTTGTTCAGGACAAGAAAAACTACATCATTCTCAGCGGCTACAGCAAGAGCGACACCGCGGCCTATTCTCAGGTGCTGCAGTTTGCGAACGGCAAGTTCAACGTGGTGGCGCGCAACGTGCGCCGTTATCTGAACGTGGTCAAGATTCCTCCGCTCTACGCGTCCACGCTCATCATGCAGGACAGCGACCGCAGCAAGGTGGTCAGCGGCGCGGTGTACGAAGGCCGTATTTCCGGCGACGACGTGGTTCGCGGCGGCAAGCTCTCCAATCTGCCCAAGCAGGCCACGGTGTTCAACTTCGCCTGGATTCCCGCCGACAAGGGCAAGCGCGGCGACCATCTGGCGCTCATTGCCGAAAACGAAACGCTCGTCACCTACGATGCGCGCGGCAACCGCGTGGCCGGCACGGAAGACACCTACAGCGGCAGCTCCGTGTACGTGGAAGGCGACCGCGGCATCGGCGCGCTCTCCTCGAGCGGCGAAAGCTCCGACGCCGTGCTCTACTACGTGCCCATGCGCATGCCCGTGGTGGATCTCGACCACGACGGCCGTTACGAACTCATTGCCAACAAGCCCGTCACCACGGCCGGCAAGCTGTTCTCCAACTACCGCACCTATCCGCAGGGCGAAATTCACGCCATGCTCTGGAACGGCATGGGCATGGAACTTCTGTGGAAGACCCGCCGCATCAAGGGCACGGTGTGCGACGTGGCCGTGATGGACGCGAACAACAACGGCAAGCTCGACCTGATAGTGGCCGTGAACTCCTACGCCGGTCTTACCACGGGCATCAAGACGCGCTGCGCCGTGTACCTGTATCCGCTGGATACGACCAAGGTCAACGCGAAGCCCAACTATCAGGAATAATTTCTTCAGGTTATTCGGGGGTATCATGTCTGACAGGAACGACTCGCCCATATTGCCGGAAGTGACGTTTTCCACCTTTGTGCTGTCTCTGGCCTCTTCCGCGCTGGTGCATCTCGGCGAGGTGCCCAACCCGGAAACCGGAAGCACCGCCCGCAACGAGGCCCTGGCCCGCAACGCCATCGACGTGCTCACCATGCTCGACGACAAAACGCGCAACGGTCTCACGCCCGAGGAAAGCAAGCTCATGCGCGACGTGCTTTATGAACTGCGCATGAAGTTCGTGGCCCGTTCCTGACTTCCCCCTCACCATCAGCGGGCCGGATATTCCGGCCCTTTTTTTGGAGTATTGCCATGCTGCGTGCCGGACTGGTCGGCGTAACCGGGTACACCGGGATGGAACTGTCCCGTATTCTGGCCTCCCATCCTTCCATCAGACTGACCGCCGCCACGTCCCGGCAGGACGCGGGCAAGCGGCTCGATACCGTGTATCCCTTCCTTCAGGGGCTTCCCGGCGGCGACGTCGTGCTCATGGAGCCGGAAGTGAAGGCTCTCGCCGAACAGTGCGACGTGGTCTTTCTCGCCGTGCCCCACGGCGTGGCCATGGAAATAGGCGCGGATCTCTACGACGCAGGCGTGAAGGTCGTGGATCTGTCCGCAGACTTTCGCCTGCGCGACGCAGACGTGTATGAAGCCTGGTACAAGCCGCACACCCGCAAGGAATATCTGGCCCGCGCGGTGTACGGACTGCCGGAAATCTACGGCGACAAGGTGCGCGAAGCCAGGCTGGTGGCCAATCCCGGCTGCTATCCCACGGCGTCCATACTCGGCCTGTACGCGGCCCTGAAAAACGGCCTCGTCCGCACCGACGACATCATCATCGACGCCAAGTCCGGCACCACCGGCGCAGGCCGCAAGGCCGTGGTCAGTTCCCTGTACTGCGAAGTGGCCGATTCCTTCCGCCCCTACAACATCGGCGGCAAGCATCGTCATACCCCGGAAATCGAACAGGAACTCTCCGTGGCGGCGGGCACGCCCGTGACGGTGTCGTTCAATCCGCATCTTCTGCCCATCAGCCGCGGCATTCTGGCCACCATCTACACGAAGCTGTCCACGCCGCTCTCGCAGGCCGACGTGCAGGCCCTCTACGAGGATTTCTGGAAGAACAGTCCCTGGGTGCGCGTGATGCCCGCAGGCAAGCTGCCGGAAACGCGCAACGTGCGCGGCACCATGTTCTGCGACATCGCCGTGACCGTGGACGAACGCACCGGACGACTCATCATTACCTCGGCCATCGACAACCTCTGCCGCGGCGCGTCCGGTCAGGCCGTGGCCAACGCGAACCTCATGTTCGGCATTCCCGTGAACACGGGACTGAACTTCGCGCCGCTGGTTCCGTAGCGCGGAAACATTGCTGAAAAAAGGGCGACGGCTCAGGCTGCCGCCCTTTTTTTGTGGCTTTTTTGGTGGGGAGGGAGAGATGCGCAGGGCATTGTGCGCGGGGGCGGCGCTTGCGCGGGATCGGCGTGACCGGGCTGTGGGGCCGGACGCCTCAGAAGAGCGGGTTTGCGAAGGCGTGTATTTCAACCATGCTGTCAGTGGGCCCGCCGACTTAGAAAAGCGGGGCGCGCGAAGACGTGCAGCGGGCGACGTTCCGAATTTCGGGCGCTGTACGCGTTTCCTTTCGGCGGAAGCGCCGCGTTCCGGGAGAACGCCCGGGCGGAATGTGAAAAATCGGCGACGCTGGAGGACACGCCGTCGATTTTTCACTGCAGGGGGAAAAGGTCGTTACAGCACGGAATTGGGAAGAATGCTGGGGAAGAAGAATTCGGCAATGGGCACGCCTACGAGCATGAGCACGGCGAAGTTGATGGCCAGGAAGCATGCGGCATAGGCATAAGGCCGCAGTCCCGGAGCCCACACGGCGTTGGAGTAGAGCATGGCCGCGGGGTTGCTGCCGGAAGGCGTAAGAATGCCGATGTTCAGGGCGGCGATGCAGCACATGCACACAAGCGCCGGATTGATGTTTGCCGCCACGGCCACGCTGTAGGCGATGGGAATGTAGATGGCCGTGCAGCCGAGGTTGTTCAGGAACTGGGACATCAGACTGGCCATGGCCACCAGAAGCATGAGAATGACCACTGTGCTCTGACCGGAGGTCAGCGGCGTGACCAGATCCACAAACCACTGACAGATGCCGCTGGCGTCGTTGGACATGACGCCGGCAATGCCGATGGCGGAGAAGTTCACGAGCAGGGCGTCGTAGCGAACGCTGGAAGCGATGGTCTTGCGCATGGATTCGTTCTGCACGAAGTCGAAGGCGAAGAAGATGGCGCACATGAGGGCGGCGCAGCCGGTGTTGCCGAGCTTCTTGAAGAACTTGGTGAGTTCCCAGTGCGAGGGCAGCAGGGAGGGGATCATCATCATGACGATGAACAGGAAGAACCAGAGAAGCACGATCTTCTGATAGGTGGTGAGACGCAGCTCTTCGGGATTGAAGTACACCTTGGCGTTATAGATCTTGCTCACGTCCGGCCTGAGCACGAAGCGCATGAAGGCCAGCGTCAGCACGACGATCATGGAGTCCACAATGAGGGACCAGGCAAAATACTGGGGGAAGTCGATGACGTCGCCGCCGCTGAGCTGGGAATACGCGCCGAGGGCCACCACGGGAAGCGACTTGAAGGGGAAGATGGAGGCGGTGACGCTGCCGAAGAACGGAATGGCCACCATGACCATGGTTGCCCAGTGTTCGCCGGGCTTGATGCCGTACACTTCGCAGATGCTGTAGAAAATGGCCCATACGACCAGCACGCCCGGGGACACGCCGATGAAGAGAGTGAGCGTCATGATGGCGGCGAGAATGCAGAAGGTCATGACCCAGGGGCGTCCGCGGCCGATGGGAAGACTGCAGATGTGAAGGGCTATCCAGCGGGAGACGCCCGCCTTGTCGATGACGCCCGTAATGATGAACACGAAGAACACGAGCAGGGCGCTGCTGTTGCCGAAACACATCTTGAGCACGTTGTTCACGCTGGCGTAGCCCGAGAGTCCCACGGCGAGAATGCCGAGAACGCTGGGCCAGGCAAGGTCGAGCGTCAGCCAGCCGAAGGCCATGCCTATGTAGATGCATATGATCCTTGCTCCGAGATCGGTCATGGCTCCGGTGCCGGACACCAGCTCGGGAGCGCCGAACATGCAGAACAGAACGATGGCGAAACACAACCATTTGGAAGGCGTCAGATTGGATAAGCGTAGGGAGGACATAGAGGCACTCCTTGCAGTGAGGAAGGCGGTGTGCGGGAGGGAGCTTTCTGACGGGATGCCGTAAACGGCGGGCGCTTGCGGCATCCCGCTGAGGTCAGACGGTGGCGCCGGCGTCCCAGCCGGTGCGGACGGCGTTGACGATATCGGAGGCGCGCACGCAGTCGCCTATGTTGATGACGTCAAAGGCCGTGTCGCGGAAGGAATCCCGCAGGTCGGCCAGAGAGCGTGTGCCCGTGCAGATGATGAAGCTGTCGGCTTCAATGGTCTGCGAGCCTTCGGTCGTGCGCACGTTGAGGTGGTCCGGTTCAATGCTCTCCACCGTGGCGTCCACCAGGGCGGTGACGTTGTTCTTCTTCATGAATTCCATGATGTGCATGCGTTCGCTGATCTGCGCCGTGGCGGCGAGATAGTGTCCGAGTTCCACCACGGTGACGTCGTGCCCCTGGCCTGCGAGATCAATGGAAAGTTCGCAGCCCACAAGGCCGCCGCCCACGATGGCCACGCGCTTGCCGAGCAGCTCGTAGTGCCCGAACACGTCCCAGGACATGAACACGTTTTTGCCGTCGATGCCGGGAATGGGAGGAACCACCTGTTCCGCGCCCACGGCGATGATGGCCACGTCGGGGTCGATTTCGGAAATCAGCTTCGGGGTGGCTTCGGTGTTCATCAGAACATGCACGCCGGACTTGTGAACCTGCCGGATGAGATATTCGCGGAAGGCCTTCATTTCCTGCTTGAACCACATGCCGTCGGAGAACAGCGCCTGACCGCCGAGCCTGCCGCTCTTTTCGTAGAGCGTGACGTCGTGGCCGCGTTCGGCCGCGGTGAAGGCGGCCTGCATGCCGGCAATGCCGCCGCCGACAACGACGACCTTGCGCTTTCTGGAAGGCATGGGAATGAGGTGCTTCTTGGTGATGCCCTGATACCAGAGCGGATTGACGGCGCACTGTCTGTCGTAGGTGGAGTCCTTGCGGATGTTCACTTCCGTGGTGAGGGCGCCGCGCTTGGAGCCGTCGAGGCAGAAGTCGCAGCGCAGGCAGGGGCGGATGTCCTCAAGGCGTCCTTCGCGGATCTTGTTGACGAAATCGCTGTCGGTGAGGGCCTGACGCGCCGTGAGCACGTAGTCGGCCTTTCCTTCTTCGAGCAGCCGTTCGGCGAGATCGGGATCGTGAATGCTGCCCACCACGCCCACGGGAATCTTGACGCCGGCCTTTTTGGCGAGTTCGCTGGCTCTGGCGTTGTGCGCTCTTTCAAGGAAGTGCGTGGGATGCATCTTCGGACGGCTGGAGGCATCGAGGCGGGTGCCGCAGGTCATGTGAAGCATATCCGCTTCTTCGGAAAGGATGAGGGCCTGTTCCGCGGCGTCTTCCGGGGTGATGCCGCCTTCCATCATGTCGGAGCCGTTCATGCGCACTTCGATGACCAGATCGTTGCCCACTTCCTGACGGATGCGCTTCATGATCATGAGCGGATACCGGCAGCGGTTCTCCACGCTTCCGCCGAATTCGTCGGTGCGGTGATTGGTGAGCGGCGAGAGGAAGTTGTTCATGAGCCAGCCGTGACCGTAGTGCAGCGTAATGGCGTCGAAGCCGGCTCTTTTGACCATGAACGCGGCGTGCGCGTACATTTGCGCCACGTCCTCCATATCCTTGTCGTCCATTTCCTTGACCTGACGGCCGTTGTACACGAAGGCGCTTGCGCTCATGATGGTGCGGCCGGGGCCGGGAGTCATGCAGCAGCCGGCGTGATAGATTTCGCAGGAGCTGCGCGCGCCGTAGGCATGCACCACGCGCTGAAGCTTATGCATGTTCATGAAGGCGTGGTACTGCTCGTCGATGGAATAGGTGCGGGGATGACCGCCGTCCTTGGGCACTTCGATGGGCAGGCATATCTGCGCAAAGCCGCCGCGGGCAAAACTGCTGTAGTATTCTTCGCCTATGATGTTGATGAGGCCGTTGGCGTCCGTGCCGAGCGCCATGCCCATGGGAGCCTGGAAAATTCTGTTCTTGTACTCGACCTTGTTCTTGCCGACGATGAGCGGGGTGAAAAGAAGAGGATATTTTTCCTTGTACAGAGGTTTCATGGGCTCCTCCTGAAAAGTTTTAAGGATCGGGGACTTGTTAATGGATATAGGAGAATTGTGATTTTTTGCATAATCGATTTTTTTTGGAGGCGTTCAAAAAAAAACAGGAGGCGGAATCGGCGGAACGCTATTTGTGCTGAAAAGAACGTAATGCCTCCGTCATTTTTTTGGCGCTGCACAGGGAAATCCCCGGAGCAGGACCCGCGTTGACAGAAAAATATTTTGCAATCATAGTTAATAGCAGGAAATTTTAAAATATCTTCCGAGGTGCGGTGCGGCTTATGAAGATAGATCATCTCCTATATTTTTATGAAACGTCGCGCAGAAAGTCGTTGAACGAATCGTCAAAGTATCTTCATCTTTCGCAGCAGTCGCTGAGCGCGTCCATTCGTTCACTTGAAGAGGAACTGGGCGTGCAGCTTTTTCGCAGAACCAACAACGGCATACTGATGACCGACGTCGGAAAAAAGGCGCTTGAGCATATCGAAGTCATTATAGAGGAATACAGAAAGCTGCTTGCTCTGAAAAATTCCGGCGAAGAGACGTGCGATCCTGTGATTATTCTGGCGCAGAGGAGTCTGAGCAAGATATTTCTGTCGCCCGAGCTCATCGAGTATGTCAAAACATCGAAGCTCATCATTCATTCGGGAGCCGTGGAGGACAAGATTCTCGATGCGGAATGCGACGGAAACGACAGCCGTCTGTGCCTGCGGTTCTATCCGAAGGAGATGCTTTCGCTCATTGTGCGCAAGGCGGAAGAAAAAGGAAAAAGAATCCTTTCTCTTGCGTCGGGAAGCATTTCTCTGTTCGTCAATTCCAGGCTTCCGCTGTCGAAAAAGAAACATGTGCTTCTGAGCGATCTGCACGGGCTTTCGTTTGCCACGTCAGGCAGAGCGCTCAGAAGAATTTACGACTACAATAACATATTCATGCAGAAGGCTTCCATAAAGAAAAGCGTAGTCTTTCCGGACAGACAGACGCTTTTCGACGCCATTGCCAAATCGCAGAACATCTACACGGTGTCCCTGCGGCTCGATGCCTTCGACAATCTGCTCATCAGGCAGAAAATCATAACCGCGCGGGAAATAGACGACGTGTCCATTCCGCTGGTGTTTTGTCTGGTCATTCCCTCAAACAGAAAGCTGAACGCCCTGGAAGAGGAGATTGTGGCGCTGGTGAAAAAGCAGTTTGCTCAGATGGAGAGCTCATCCATTCTTTAGATTTTTCAGGTGACGCGCGTGGAAGAACCGCGGAAGGCGCAGCGGCGGGGCACAGGCCGTCGGGGCGAGGGCATCGTTTCGTGCCCGGTGTTTTTTGAGGGCAAAAGGGGAAGATGCGCAGGGCATTGCGCGCGGGATCGGCGTGACCGGGCTGTAGGCCCGGAGCCTCAGAAGCGCGGGCTTGCGAAGGCGTGTATTTCAATACTGTTTCCAGCAGGTCCGCCCGACTCAGAAAAGCGGGGCGCGTGAAGGCGTACAGCGGGCGACGTTCCTCCGTTGCTCTTTGCTGCTTTTACGCAACCAAGGGTACGAACGGGAGCGTCTTCATGGGCACCGGAGCTCATCGGATATGCCGGACTCCGGGCGTTCTGCGCCGTCTGCATTGATTGCCGAGGACAGGCGCGTTTCAGACATGACGTCATGTGAAAACAGGATCAATAAAAATCGCGATCGGACGCGCGGGGAAGGCAATCAAACGGGGAGCGAAGGCCGTTCGGGCAGGCCCTTGGAAAAGTTTTCTATGAGGTATTCCCAGAACAGCCTTTCCACCAGCGAGATTTCCGGCGTGCGGATGGCCACGATGGGGGCGCTGTGGTTGACTTCCTTCAGGGGAATGCTTCTGGCCACCATCATGCCCTTCCGCACGCGGTAGTCGTGCTGGAACATGGCGGCGGCCTGAATGAACACGGCCTCGTTGCGGATGACGAGATCGAGAATGTCGTCCCTGTTGGCCAGGCGGTACTCTCCGCCGAAATACGGCGCATAGCGCGAAGACACGTGATCCGAGCTGTGCGAGTAGTAGGCGATGCGCAGGCTTTTCAGGTCTTCGGGCGTCAGTTCGGCCTTGGCGGCCAGCGGATGCCCGGCGCCTATGAACATCTTTCGTTCGTCGGCATAGAGGGGGACGATTTCGCAGCCCATGCCGCGCGCCTGTTCGCGGATCTTGAGCCCCATGCAGACCAGCGTGACCGCAATGTTGGAGCGCCCGCTCCTGAGGTCGGCAATGATGTCCACATTGGGCACGTTGCGCACGAAGACGTTGATTTTCGGATGCAGCTTCTTGAAGGGCAGCACGATGCCGCTCGTCAGATGAAAGGAGAGCAGCGGCTGCGCGCACACGGCCAGCGAGCCGCCGGCCTCCACATCCTTGCCTCTGGCCTGAATGTTCTGCGCGAGTTCCAGAATGGCGCGCGCGTCGCGATAGGTGAGGCGGCCGAGCGGAGTGAGGCTCACGCCGCTGTTGCCGCGCTTGAGAAGAGGACTGCCCAGTTCGTTTTCCAGACTTCTCACCGCCGCCGAAACCGCAGGCTGGGAAATGCCCAGTCGCTGCGCGGCCGCGCTGATGGCCCCGGCGTTGGCGGCGGCCACAAAATACTCCAGCTGTTCCAGTCGCATTTCTCCCCTCCCTTGTCTTGACGCGTGCCGTGTTCAGATCCGCCTTCAGGGCAGGCGCCACGCCGACTCCCGTTATTATCTTAGCCCTCCTTTTCCCCGTCAGGCAAGGTTCTTTCTCCCATAATTCAAACTGATATCCAGCCATTGATAATTAATATTTTTCTTTTCTCCAGTTTTCTTTATTAATCTTAATCAATAAGAGAGCGCTGTTCTTAGACGTGCATTTACGGCCTTTACAGCAGTTTAACTATCCTTTTGATTTGCTGCTGTTTTTTTACAACTACCCATGTGAATAAAATTTTTTTCGCATAAAACGACAGGGAGACGTCGTTTTGGCGGAATGTTAATGGGATGGAGGTAGGACATGAGTTTTGCACTGACAAAGAATGAACCGAAATTCTATGTCAATCTTGCGATTATGATTCTCATCATGGTGGGATTTCGGTTTATTACGCCTCCTGCGGGAATGACTGCAGACGGTCTTGCGGTTGTCGGCGTCTTTTTCGGAGTCCTTTACGGATGGCTCTTCATCGACATGATCTGGCCTTCCTTCATGGGCCTTGTCGTGCTCGGCATGACGCTGCCGCAACCCATGGATGCCGTGCTCGGAGGCGCGTTCGGCAACAACACCTATCTGCTTCTGCTCTTTTTCTGCATGGTGGCGAGCATCATCAACGCGGCCGGCATTGCCGAATATGTGGCCCGGCGCATCATCTGCGTTCCCGTGGTGGTCGGAAGGCCGTGGGTGCTCGTGTTCATGCTCTGCATCGCCATGTGCGCTCTGGCCACCATGCTGACCATGACCGCCGCCGTGCTCGTCGCGTTCCCGCTCATCAAGGAAGTGTGCAGGCAGTACGGCTACAAGCCCGGCGAATCCTTCCCCATGATTCTGCTGCTCGCCATGCTGTACGTGGCCGACATCGCGTACATGATGCTGCCCTTCAAGAGTCTCCCCGCCATCGTGTTCGGCATTTACGGCCAGATGAGCGGCGGTCAGGAAATCAATCTCGCCGCGTACGTGGGCGTCACCGGTCTGCTTCTTCTGCTCTCCATCTTCTTCGTCATCTTCATCTGCAAGTACGTGCTCAAGGCGGACGTGACTCCCATTCTGGAAAACCGCGAATGCATGCACTTCGACGAACAGCTCTCTCCCTACCAGAAGACCATTCTGTGGTCGTTCCTCGGCCTCATCGTTCTGCTGCTTCTGCCCAACATTCTGCCCGGAAGCTGGGCGCTTTCCAAGTTCCTCAAGGCCATGGGCAACAACGGCATTCTGCTGGCCTACATCGGCGTCTATCTCATGCTGAACTTCAAGGAAGGCATCGGCCTGAAGGAGATCATGCACAAGTCCGTGGCCTGGCCCGCCCTCTTCCTCGTCGCGGCCGTGCTCAGAATCACCGGCGCGTTTGAAGCCACCGGCGTGACCAAGTTCATCGCCGACACCTGCGAGCCCATGCTGGCCGGCTTCAGCGGCAACCTGCTGGTGTTCATCGTCGTGTGCACCACCACCCTGTGCACCCAGCTCACCAACAACAACGCCTGCGCCGCCACCTTCGCCCCCATCGCCTACACCCTGGCCGTGGCCAACGGCAACGTCGATCCTCAGGCCCTGCTCTCCTGCGTCATTCTCTCCTGCACCCTCGGCATCGCCACTCCCGCCGCGGCCACCACGTCCGCCATTCTCTACGGCGACACGGAATGGGTCCATCAGAGAACCGTCATCAAGTACGCAAGCTTCTTCTGGATATTCAATATCCTGCTTCTCTCCTTCGTCGGTTATCCGCTGATGACCGTCGCCTTCTAAAGGCTCTCCCCCTGAAAAGGCGTTCCGGTGCTGCCGGAACGCCTTTGTGTTTTCCGGGCCATCGCTGCGTCATGAGGCGGTGCGCCCGGATTTTTATTGTCGGAAGATGGGAACGCGCTCCGGGCCGACGGCCTGGCCGTCCGGCGACGCGGTGATTTGCCCGTGTTTTTCGGGAATGAAGGCCGAGGCGTTTGCCGTGTTTTGACGTGCGTCAGCGCCTCCAGGGCGCGGAATCCGGCGACGGGCTTTGCTCTGCGGATTGCCGTTCCGAACGCGCGTCGGTCGCGCAGACCCGGGATGCGTTGCGACGGAAGGAATGACGGTGACGTCGGCGGGCAAGGACGCGGGTGTTGCCGTCCTCGGCAGCATGGCGAGGAAAAGAGTTTGAGGCAGGCAGGTGCGCGGAGGTCTCGCCAGCGAAAGGGCAAGGCGGTCGCATGGCAGGATTTTCGGCTGCGGGGAGGGGCGTCACAGCGGCGGCGCTCCTGGAAGATGCGCGTTTCATGCAAAACGGGGAAGAAGTCCGCGCTTCTTCCCCGTCCGTTGTTCGACAGATGCCTCTCCGGCGTTCAGGCGCGCCGAAGCTTTGACTTTTTCGTCGCTCGTCAGAGATTGCAGGAAAAATTTTCGATGAGATAATCCCAGAACAGCTGTTCGATGGGCGAAAGTTCCGGGGCGTGCAGGGCAAAGACGTCGGCTCTGCTGTCCACTTCGGTGAGGGGAATGCGCTTTTCCACAAGAAGCTTTTCCATGACGCGGTAGTCGTGGCGGAAAAGGTGGCAGGGCTGGATGAACACGGCTTCGTTCTTGATGACGAGATCGAGAATGTCTTCCTTGTTCGCAAGGCGGTAGGTCGTGCCGAAGAAGGGCACGTAGAATCGGGAAATCTGATCCCGCACGTCGGAGTAGTAGGCCAGGTTCAGGCTCTTGAGGTCTTCGCGGGAGAGCTCGTCCTTGGCGGCCAGAGGATGTCGGGCTCCGAGGAACAGCCGCCTCTCGTCGGTAAACAGATGCTGCTCGTCCCAGTTCATGTCGCGTATCTGTTCGATGAGGCGGGCGTTGCCGGAAAGCGTGGTGAGCGCGATGTCGGCGCTGGTGCTCGTGAGCTTGCCTATGATGTCGTAGTGCTGGGCGCTGTGGACGAAAATGGTGATCTTGGGATAGCGCTTCTGGAACGGAACGATGATGTTGGGCGTGATGTAGCAGCTTATGATGGGCGTGCAGGCGAGGTGTATTTCGCCTTCCGGCTCCTGATCGTGGTATTGCGTGTACCATCCGTTGATGACGTTGAGAATGCCGACGGCGTCGTCGTGAATTTTTTCTCCTTCGGAGGTAAGAAAAATGCCTCTGTTGGTGCGCTTGAACAGGGCGACGCCGAGTTCCGTTTCCAGGCTCTTGACGGAAGCGGAAAGGGCCGGTTGAGAGATGTGCAGCGTTTCCGCCGCCTTGCTGATGGATTGCAGGCGGGTGATTTCAATAAGGTGACTCAGTTGCTCCAGACGCATGGCGCTCTCCTTTTCCGGGCTCGGGACCGTGCGGCTCCGGTGCGGCAAAAATGCCCGGGCATGATACATTGCCGGAGTGTTTTCTGCAACCTGCGCAGAGAGTTAAGACGTGCGGGGGCGGAAGAAGGGGGCTCTTCTTCCGCCCCCGCAGCCGGGGAAGGGGATTGTCGTTTTTTTACAGGGTGAGACCTGCGTCGAAGCCGGTATGCACGGCATGCACGATGCTGGAAGCCTTGACGCAGTCGCCCACGCAGATCACGTCGAAGGCCACGTCCTTGAACTGATCGCGTTCCTTGACGAGCGGCTTGGTGCCCACGGAGATGATGACGGTATCGGCTTCAATGAACTGTCTGCCGTCGGCGTTTTCCACCCACACGCCCTTGTCGGTGATTTCCTGGCAGGTGGTGTTCACCATGGTTTTGACGTGGTTCTTTTCCAGGTGAATCATGTAGGCTGTGCGTTCGGTGAGTTCCGTCTTGGAGGCAAGGTGTTCGGCCATTTCCACGATGGTGCATTCATGGCCGAGGCCGTTCAGATGGATGCCGAGCTCCACGCCGATGGCGCCGCCGCCGATGATGGCCACCTTCTTGCCCACCTTGTCTTCATGACCGAACACGTCGAAGGACATGACGGCCTTTTCCACGCCGGGAATGCGGGGCACGATCTGTTCCGCGCCCACGGCCACGATGACGGCGTCGAAATCATTTTCTTCAATGATTTCGCTGGTGGCTTCGGTGTTGTACACCACGGTGATGGCCGGACGCTTCTTGACCTGGCGTTCCAGATATTCGTGGAACAGCTTCATTTCCTTCTTGAACCACATGGGATCGGAGAGCAGGGCCTGTCCGCCGAGGCGGTCGGTCTTTTCGTAGAGCACCACGGAGTGACCGCGGTCGGCGCAGCTCAGGGCCGCGTTCATGCCGGCCACGCCGCCGCCGATGACGGCCACCTTCTTATGACGGTCGGACGGCGGAATGCGCAGCTTCTGAGCGCTCTGGAACTGCAGGGGATTGACCATGCAGGTGCGGTCGTAGCTGGGATAGGTGAGCAGATGCAGATCCTTGGAAATGGCCACGCGGCGACCGTGGTCGAGGCAGTAGTCGCAGCGCAGGCAGGGACGGATGTCGTCTTCTCTTCCTTCCTTGGCCTTCTTGATGATTTCGGGATCGGCCATGGCGGAGCGGCCCATGAGCACGTAGTCGGCCTGACCCTTGGCGAGCACTTCTTCGGCGATTTCGGGGCTGTAGATGCCGCCCACCACGCCGACGGGAATGGACACGCCGGACTTCTTCACGATTTCGCTGGCCCAGGCGTTGTGGGCCACGGGATCGAAGCCGGTAGGATGCATCTTGGGACGGGTGAGGGCGTCGATGCGGTGGCCGCAGGTGATGTGGACCATGTCCACGTAGTCCTGGAAGATTTTGACCTGTTCGGCGGTTTCTTCGGGCATGATGCCGCCTTCCACGCCGTCGGTGCCGTTGAGGCGCAGTTCGATGAGCAGGCTGTCGCCCACCACGCGGCGGATTTCCTTGAGGATCATCACGGGGAAGCGGCAGCGGTTTTCAATGGAGCCGCCGAATTCGTCGGTGCGGTGGTTGGTGAGCGGGGAGAGGAAGTAGTTGATGAGCCAGCCGTGCGCGAAGTGCAGCATGAGGCCGTCGAAGTTGGCTATCTGAGCCCAGTGGGCGTATTCGCCGAACAGGGCGGCGATTTCTTCCATTTCCGCCACCGTGGCGGCCTTGGCGCCGAGATGGGGTTCGTCGTCGGCGGCGATTTTCTTGAAGCCCGCGCGCATGTAGGGGCCGCCGTGGATGAATTCCGCAAAGCTTCTGCCGTTGTAGGCGTGGACGGCGCGCTGGAAGCGCTGGAAGTTCATCTGGTTGCAGGTCTTGGGATTCAGATTGAAGCAGTGTTCGTGGCTGCCGTCGATGGGCACTTCCATGGGAAGGGCCACGGAGGAGAATCCGCCGCGGATGAAGCGCATCCAGAAGTCGATGCCGAAGGTGTTGATGCGGCCGTCGCTGTCTTCGCCGCCGCCCGTGGCGCCGGTGCCGATGGGGGCCACGCGCACCCTGTTGTTGAACATGACCTTGTTCTTGCCCACGTACATGGGTTCAAAAAGATGAGGATATTTTTCTTTGTATATCGGTTTCATGGCGAACTCCCGAGGTTGTGGAGCGCCCGCTTTTTGCGGGCGCCCCGTGCGGACGACGCAAGATTGCGGTATTTACAGGGTGAGGCCGGCGTCGAAGCCGGTATGCACGGCATGCACGATGCTGGAAGCTTCCACGCAGTCGCCCACGCAGATCACGTCGAAGGCCACGTCCTTGAACTTTTCGCGTTCCTTGACGAGCGGTTTGGTGCCCACGGCGATGATCACGGTGTCGGCTTCGATGAACTGTCTGCCGTCGGCGTTTTCCACCCACACGCCCTTGTCGGTGATTTCCTGGCAGGTGGTGTTCACCATGCTGTTCACGTGGTTCTTTTCCAGATTGATGAGGTAGGCGGTGCGTTCGGTGAGCTGTGCCTTGGAGGCGAGATATTCGGCCATTTCCACGATGGTGCATTCGTGGCCGAGGCCGCTCAGATGAATGCCGAGCTCCACGCCGATGGCGCCGCCGCCGATGATGGCCACCTTCTTGCCCACCTTGTCTTCATGACCGAACACGTCGAAGGACATGACGGCCTTTTCCACGCCGGGAATGCGGGGCACGACCTGTTCCGCGCCCACGGCTACGATGACGGCGTCGAAGTCGTTTTCTTCAATGATTTCGCGGGTGGCTTCGGTGTTGTACACCACGGTGATGGCCGGGCGCTTTTTGATCTGGCGTACCAGATACTCGTGGAACAGCTTCATTTCCTTCTTGAACCACATGGGATCGGAAAGCAGGGCCTGTCCGCCGAGGCGGTCGGTCTTTTCGTAGAGCACCACGGTGTGGCCTCTCATGGCGCAGCTCAGGGCCGCTTCCATGCCGGCCACGCCGCCGCCGATGACGGCCACCTTCTTCTGACGGTCCGCCGGGGGAATGCGCAGCTTCTGGGCGCTCTGGAACTGCATGGGATTGGTCATGCACTGACGGTCGTAGCTGGGATAGGTGAGCAGGTGCAGATCCTTGGAAATGGCCACGCGGCGGCCGTGATCCATGCAGTAGTTGCAGCGCAGGCAGGGACGGATGTCGTCTTCTCTGCCTTCCTTGGCCTTCTTGACGAGTTCGGGGTCGGCCATGGCGGAGCGGGCCATGAGCACGTAGTCGGCCTGACCCTTGGCGAGCACTTCCTCGGCCACGGCGGGATCATACACGCCGCCCACGAGACCGATGGGAATGGACACGCCGGACTTCTTCACGATTTCGCTGGCCCAGGCGTTGTGGGCCATGGGATCGAAGCCGGTGGGGTGCATCTTGGGACGCGTGAAGGCGTCGATGCGGTGGCCGCAGGTGATGTGAACCATGTCCACGTAGTCCTGGAAGATTTTGACCTGCTCGGCGCATTCTTCGGGGGTGATGCCGCCTTCCACGCCGTCGGTGCCGTTGAGGCGCAGTTCGATGAGCAGGCTGTCGCCCACCACGCGGCGGATTTCCTTGATGACCATGAGCGGGAAGCGGCAGCGGTTTTCAATGGAGCCGCCGAACTCGTCGGTGCGGTGGTTGGTGAGCGGGGAGAGGAAGTAGTTGAACAGCCAGCCGTGACCGTAGTGCAGCAGCAGACCGTCGAAATTGGCTATCTGGGCCCAGTGGGCGTATTCGCCGAAGAGGGCGGCCACTTCTTCCATGTCGGCCACCGTGGCGGCCTGGGAGCCGAGATGGGGTTCGTCGTCGGCGGAAATTTTCTTGAAGCCCGCGCGCATGTAGGGGCCGCCGTGCAGGAATTCCGCAAAGGTCTTGCCGTTGAAGGCGTGAACGGCGCGCTGCAGGCGCTGGAAGTTCATCTGGTTGCAGGTCTTGGGATTCAGGTTGAACATGTGTTCGTGGCTGCCGTCGATGGGCACTTCCATGGGCAGGGTCACGCGGGAGAATCCGCCCTGAATGTAGCGCATCCAGTAATCGATGCCGAAGGTGTTGATGCGGCCGTCGCTGTCTTCGCCGCCGCCCGTGGCGCCGGAGCCGATGGGCGCGACGTTGAAGCGGTTGTTGAAGCGCACTTTGTTTTTGCCGACATAGAGCGGTTCAAACAGATGGGGATATTTTTCTTTGTAGATGGGCTTCATACGCTCTCCTTTGGCGATACGTGATTTTTGCGCGCTGGACGGCGGGGAAATCCGCTTGCTACGGGCCGTCAACTTTTCTGAACGTCTATTCCAGAAAATAGGAGAGCAGGAAAAAAAAGAAAAATATTAATTTTCAATGGCTGGTTATCAGCAGGTTTTATGCTGAGGCTGCGAAGCGAAGGCGCGGAACGGACGGATCGGCGCGGGAAAGACCGCGGGCGCGAATCGGTATCCGGGCGGCTTTGCTGCAAAAAGAGGAGCGCGAAGCGAAAGGGCGGGCCGGGAGCGGGCGCCTGCGCGCGGAAGAGGGCGGCTTTGATGCAGGGCCTGTGCTGGGGGCTCCGGATGAGCGCCTGCGCGCGGAAGAGTGGGGCTGGAGAGCTCGTGCGTCTCGGGGAAGCGCGGGAAAGAGCACGTGAAGCGGTGCAGGCCGTCGGGGCGCATTTCGCGGCTTTGCGTTTTTTTGGGGGGGGGAGGGGAGAAAGGGCGCGCCGGACGGGACGCGTTCTTCCGTCTGCGTCAGGGGGCGACGCCTGAATCTGAAACAGAGGAAAAAACAGGCAGACCGCGAAACACGGTCTGCCGTGGAGGAAGGCTGCGCCTTCGGAATTGGCTGCCCGGAGGAGCGGCCGGAGAATCAGATTTTGTTGGAGCTGCCGAGCACGTTGCGGATCTTGCGCTGCACCATGTTCTTGACGGCTTCACGGGCGGGCTTGAGGTAGGCGCGCGGATCGAAGGCTTCGGGATGTTCGGCCATGTACTTGCGGATGTTGGCGGTCATGGCGAGGCGGATGTCGGAATCGATGTTGATCTTGCACACGCCGGACTTGGCGGCCTTGCGCAGCATGTCTTCGGGCACGCCCTTGGCGTCGCCGAGCTTGCCGCCGTACTGGTTGGCCATTTCCACGAATTCCTGCGGCACGCTGGAAGCGCCGTGCAGCACCAGCGGATAGCCGGGCATCATGGAAGAAATCTTGTCGAGGCGTTCGAAGTCGAGCTTGGCTTCGCCCTTGAACTTGTACGCGCCGTGACTCGTGCCGATGGCGATGGCCAGGGAGTCGCAGCCGGAGCGCTGGACGAATTCCACGGCCTGATCGGGATCGGTGTAGATGCTCTTCTCGGCGTTGACGTGTTCTTCCACGCCGGCGAGCTGACCGAGTTCGGCTTCCACCCACACGCCGCGGTCGTGGGCGTAGTCCACCACCTGCTTCGTGACGGCGATGTTTTCCTCGAAGGGCAGGTGCGAGCCGTCGATCATGACGGAGCTGAAACCGCCGTCGATGCAGGCCTTGCACAGTTCAAAGTCGGGGCCGTGATCGAGATGCACCACCACCGGGAGATCGGACTCGGCAAGGGCGGCTTCCACCAGTTTCATGATGTACACCTGACCGGCATACTTGCGGGCGCCGGCGGAAACCTGAAGGATCAGCGGCGAGCGCTCTTCCGCGCCGGCCTGCATGATGCCCTGAATGATTTCCATGTTGTTGACGTTGAAAGCGCCGATGGCATACCCTTCCTTGTAGGCGCGGGCAAACATCTCTTTGGGAGTGGTGATAGGCATGGCTTCCCTCCGGGGAGCGTCAGTATCTTGGAGAGGCGTGAACAATAAAGGAATCCTCTCCGCTTTCTTTGTTTCTTTTGTATCCGCAGTGAGGATTTTTCGCAAGGGATAACGCCGGAAAGAACGACTCTTCCCTGCTTTTACGGACGCACGGCTTCCCACAGACTGTTTTCGTTGAGCTTTTTTGCGGCGGCTTCGTCGTTGAGATCGATGTTCAGGGGCGAGAGCGTGGCCCAGCCCTGGTGCAGCCAGCTTTTGTCCGTGCCTTCGTCTTCCAGCAGGAAGTGCTGGAAGGGATCCTTCATCCAGAAATATTCCCTGCCTGCGGGGGAGAAACGGCGCTCGTAGGAATCGAGGCAGGCCCAGTCGGTGCTGTGTCTGCACACCTTGAGTCCGCGTATTTCTTCCGCCGGGCAGTCGGGCAGGTTGAGATTGTACACGCGGTGACGGGGCAGATGTTCCCAGTCGAGGGCCGCGGCGAGGCGCACGGCGAGATCGGCGTGCGCTTCGGAGGCGCCGTCGTGCGAGCAGTGGGAAACCGCCAGCGAGGGCAGTCCGTACATGGCCGCCTGAATGGCCGCGCCCACCGTGCCGGAGAAAAAGACGTCCTGTCCGGCGTTGGGGCCGAAATTGATGCCGGAAATCACGATGTCGGGCCGAAAATCGGGCATGAGACCGCGCAGCGCGAGAATGACGCAGTCGGCCGGGGTGCCGGAAACGGCCGTGCCTTCAAAGCGTTCGCCGCCTTCGAGGGTGAGGCGGACCTGCCTCGTGAGGATGGGATCATGCACCGTGAGGCAGCAGCCCGCGCCGGAATGCTGTTCGGAGGGGGCCACGGCCCTCACGTCGTGGCCTGCGCGGCGCAGGGCGGCGTAGAGAAGGTGCAGGTTGCGGCTGTAGATGCCGTCGTCGTTGCTGATGAGTACGCGCATGGGGAACATCTCCGCGGCGCGGCCGAAACCTTTGACAAGCCTTGCCGCGCCATATACTGGAAAGAAAGGAACATGTCATGGGAGGGGCGCTTTCGCCTCTTCCCATGTTTTTTGTATAGAACGGGAACCAAAAGTCAAATTTTTCCGAGGCGAACATGACCGAGCATCAGAAGATAAGCGCCATGTCGGCCGGCGACGAGATAGCGTCCGCGTATCTCGTGTCGCTGGCATCTCTTCAGCAGTCCCGCAACGGGCCGTACTGGAGGCTTGAACTCAAGGACGCCAGCGGCGCGCTGGAAGCCAAGATATGGAGTCCGCTCAGCCTTTCCCTGCCCTCGCTGACGGCGGGGCAGATGGTGAGTGTGGAAGGTCATGTTTCCCTGTACCGGGAACAGCTTCAGCTCACGGTGGAGGCGCTGCGCGTTCTCAGTGAAGAGGAGTGCGCCGCGCTGCCCATGGAGGATTATCTTGTTTCCAGCAGCAGGCCCGCGGCGGACATGATGGCGGACGTGGAACGCCTCTGCGACGTCGTGCTCACGCACAAGCCCTGGAAGAAGTTCATGCGCTCCGTGCTTTCCGACAAGCGCATTCGTCCGCTGCTCATGAAGGCTCCGGCGGCCAAGTCCGTGCATCATGCCTACATGGGCGGTCTTCTTGAGCACATGCTCTCCGTGGCCGAGCTGTGCATGCTCATGGCCGATCACTATCCGGAGCTCGACCGGCAGACGCTGCTTGCCGCGGCGCTTCTGCACGACATAGGCAAGATCGATGAAATGAGCGGCGTGCTGGTGACCGAATACACCGACGAGGGGCGTCTGCTCGGGCACATCGTGCAGGGCATCGTCATGCTTGAGCCGTATCTGCGCAAATCGGGGCTTGAGCCGGAACTTGTCATGCACTTCAAGCATCTTATTGCAAGCCATCACGGCGAGCCCGAGTTCGGCGCGGCGCGCGAGCCGTCCACGCCCGAGGCCTTCGTGCTGCACTACGCCGACAACATCGACGCCAAGCTCGCGCAGTGCCGCGGCATTCTTCCGGCCCCCGGCGAGGGGGAAGGCATGGCGTGGAGTCCTTATCAGTCGCTTCTCGGGCGCAGCGTCTGCCGTCCCGTGCGCACGCCGGCATCCTCTGCGGAAACAAAGGCGTCGCGGCAGGACAAGAAGGAATCCCGTCAGGAGGAAAGACAGTGTTCGTTACTTTAGAGGGCATAGAGGGCGCGGGAAAGAGCACGCTCATGAATCTGCTCGTGCAGGAGCTGGAAAAGCGCGGTCTGCCGTTCGTGCGCACGCGCGAGCCCGGCGGATGCGGACTCGGCGCCAGACTGCGTCCGCTGCTGCTCGACGTGTCGAGTTCGCTGGACAGCCGGGCCGAACTCTTTCTCTTTCTTGCCGACCGCGCGCAGCACGTGGCCGAGATCATCCGTCCGGCGCTGGAGCGCGGCGAATGGGTGCTGTGCGACCGCTATGCCGACTCCACCATCGCCTATCAGGGCTACGGCCGGGGCATGGACGCGGACAGGCTCCAGGAACTCAACGATCACGCCACGGGCGGCCTCTGGCCGGAGCGCACGCTGCTGCTCGATCTGCCCGTGGAAGAAGGCTTGAAACGGGCGCGGGCCCGCAACGGCCGCGAGGGACTCAGCACCAGCGAAGGCCGTTTTGAAGCGGAGGAGCTGGCGTTTCATCAGCGCATCCGGCAGGGCTTTCTCGCCCGCGCCGCCCGCTGGCCCGAACGCTTCTGCGTGCTCGATGCGCGCCGTAGCCCGGAAGAACTTCTGAAGGCCGCCGTCGCGGCGCTGAATCTCGACTGATCCGCCGCCGGAAAGCGTCCTCGCCTTCACACGCGTTCAGAACACGGAAAGCCTGCGCCGGCAATGCGACCGGCGCAGGCTTTCCGTGTTCTGTCGGCCCGGCAGACAAGCGCCGCCCTGTCGGGCCGGGCGCAAAAGTTCCGTCACTCGGGCAATCGCTGCAATGTTCAGCTCCTGGCGGCGAGCTTGGCGTCGCAGGCGGTCAGGGAGCCTCAGTCATTTTCCCGGGCCAGCGCGCTTCTGCATACTTCCAGATTGCGGCGGTAGCCCTTAATGTCGTTGCCGTCCGTGTGCCCGCAGCGGGCATAGCAGGCAATGGCCTGTTCCAGCATGTCGGCGGCCTCGCGCCACCTGCCCGCCGAAGCGAGCGCCGTGCCGAGGTTGCCCATGGAAAAGGCGGTTTCCGGGTGATCGCCCAGCACCTTGCGGCGTATGTCGAGCGCCGCGCGGTGAAGCGCAATGCCTTCGTCCGGCCTCCCCGTTTCCTCACAGATGCGGCCGAGATTGTTCAGGCAGGTGGACACTTCCAGACTTTCCGGCCCCTTCTGCTTTTCCCAGAGGGCCCTGGCTTCAAGGCAGAGGGCTTCGGCTTCGGCAAAGTTCCTGCTTTCATATTCGCCGAAGGAGAGGGCGAACAGCGAAGGCGCCAGGCGCGGATCGTCCGGCCCGAGGCTCTGGCGTAGAAGCGACAGAGCGGTTCTGCCGACGCTCACGCTTCCGGCCGTGTCGCGGCAGGCGAGCTTCATGCGGGCAAGCGCCGTCAGTGCCAGGGCTCTTGCGGCTCCGGGAGCGTGTTCCAGCAGGCGGCAGGCCTGTTCGGTTTCGTGTGCCGCTTCATCGGCCTTGCCCTGATGAAAAAGAGCCACGCCCAGCGTGTAGCGAAGATTCCCTTCGTCTGCCGGCGAGAGGTGGGGGTATTGTTTCAGAAGATCGCGCAGCGCCTCTTCGGCCTGCGCGTCCGGGAGTGTTCTGGCCGCATTGAGTGCGGAGCGAAAGTCTTCCATCAGTCCTCCATGACGTTGCGGGCGCGCAGTTCGGGATCCTTGACGCCGCGCTGCACGAGAGGCCCGGCCTGCCACAGCCAGTTGCCCTGAATGTCGCACAGCCCCTGACGGCGAAGTTCCGCAGCCACGAGATCGCACAGCTTTTCGACGGCTTCCGAGGCCTCGGCTCCGAGGTTTTGGGAATCCCAGGGCGTGCGCGCCAGAACCTTGACCGTGGACGCCGTCTGCTGACCGAGCACGGGCAGGGTTTCGGCCAGGCGTCCGGCCCATTTGTAGAAGGGCATGTAGCGGCGGTTGAGCAGAAAGGCCATGGACAGCGCAGCCTCGGCAAAGCGTGCGGCGGCGAGCATGGCGGCCATGGAATTGCCGCGCTGGAGGCTGCGGGGCAGATTGTACTGACCGGCCTGCGCCATGATCATGCAGCGGGCGGCTATTTTCTTGCGGCGCACGTCGTCGGGATAGTATTTGAGCAGCGCCTCGCGCACGGCGGAAAATTCTCCGCCTTCGTCCATGAACACGTCGCCGTTGGTGCAGGAACAGAGGTGATATTCGGGAACGGCCATCCATTCGCGCCAGGTCTCGGGCGCGCGATCCATGCCCAGAAAGCGGCGGTAGAAGCCCTTGAGCGGCAGCGGTCCGGTTCTGCCCATGCGTCTCTCTCTGGCCATGCGCGTGGGAAAGCCCTGGAATGAGGCGGGGAGCGACGCTATGGCCTCCTCCACGCGAGAAAGTTCCGCGCGGAGCAGATCGTCCGGCACCCACAGGCAGAAGGCGGGGCCCCAGTCGTGATCGCGGGAAATGTCGTCGTCCAGGCCGAGGCATTCCGAGCCTTCGCCGACAAGGCCGGCGGCGGAGCGCGTCATGATGTCGGGAATGCGTTCCCTGAGCAGGGGCAGGGAGGCTTCAAAGAAAAGTCGGGAAAGAGCGAGTCCGTTGAATGGCATGGAAAACCTCGAAGGCAGAAGGTTGAACGGGCAGGAATGTGTCAGAGACCGGGAGGACAGCATTCGCCGGGCAGAGCGGCGAGATCGCGCAGCGTGACGCTGTCGGCGTAGCGCTCGATGCAGTCGCCAAGGCCGCTCCAGAAGCGCAGCGAGGCGCATCTTTTCTGAAAGTTGCAGGCTTCGGCTTCCGGATCGAGGCAGTCCACGGGCGCGAGACTGCCTTCCACGGCGCGCAGAATGTCGCCCGCCGTGCAGTTTTCGGGCGGCATGGCCAGCCGGTATCCGCCCTGACTGCCGCGTTCGCTCTTGACCAGTCCGGCCCGGCTCAGGGGCGCAATGACCTGTTCAAGATATTTGAGACTGATGTGCTGCGACTGCGCGATGGACTTGAGCGGCGTGTTGTCGTTGTGCGGACGCCGGGCAAGTTCTATCATCACACGGAGGGCATAGCGGCTCTTGGTAAAGAATTTCATGGCTTCACTCCTGCAGTCTTGCCTCTTTTAGCATGGAGCCGTCCGCATGACCATAGTCGGGCCGGGGTGCGCCCGGCAAAATGTGCGGTACAAGCTCGTTTTCTTCGGCTCGACGCGCAGACGCCGCACCCAAAGAGCGTTTTCATCGGCGTCTGCGCGTTGAGGCATGGCGTACGTTCTGCGTTGCCGCCGGAAGGCACGCCATGCCGTTCTGCTACGAGGTGTTTTTCATGTACGTTCTGGCCCGGTAGCGGAAGCTGGAGCGGGCCATGCCGCAGCGCCTCGCCGCTTCGGACGTGTTGATTTCACCGTTTTTCCACTGGGCGAACACCCGCGGAAAGCCGGAAGGCAGCGGACTCGGCTCCCGGCCGAAGCGCGTGCCGCTGATTTTCGCCGCGGCAATGCCTTCCGCCTGGCGACGGCGTATGTTTTCCCTCTCGTTCTGCGCCACGAACGACAGCACCTGAAGCACGAGATCGGCAATGAAGGTGCCGAGCAGATCCTTGTCTCTGCGGGTGTCGAGCAGCGGCATGTCGAACACGAGAATGTCCACCTTCATTTCCTTGGTGAGCACGTGCCACTGCTGCTGGATTTCCTTGTAGTTGCGCCCCAGCCGGTCGATGCTGGTGATGCATATCTGATCGCCGGGCTTCAGGCGTCGGAGCATGGCGAGGTACTGCGGCCGCTGAAAGTCCTTGCCCGACACCTTGTCGATGAAGATGTGCTTTTTGGGGATGTCCCGTTTCTGCATGGCCAGGTACTGGCGGCTTTCGTTCTGATCCGTGCTGGATACGCGGATGTATCCGTATGTTTTTCCCATGGGGGCGGAACTCCTGAGATAGAGGTGCGTTGTTTCGCGGGCGTTTGTGCTGCCGGCGGCAGATCCGGCAGTGGAGCCGGGGCCGTGCTGCCCGTCGGGCGTGGAAGCTCTGGAGAACGGCCTTCGGCGTCGTTCGACCGGAGCGTCCGGCGGGCGGAAAACGACGCACGGGGGACGGGGATGCCTGGGAACGGAATGTCGGGACAGACGGGCCTTGTTTGCGCCGTGCATGGAATACCTCCTGACGTTTCGGCAAGGTTGCCGGTTTTGAAGCGGGAAAAGCCGCCGCTTCGCAGTCGGGAAGCATAACGTGCTATCATGCGGGAATGAAACAGTTTTTTTGCTCTCGGGATTGTCAGTCGTTTAAAAAGTACAAGGATGGGGCAGAAAAGGAGAAGGGCCTTTCGGCGGCAGAGGGCGTGGCGGCCTTGCGCTGCAAGGAAAAAGAACATGCCGCATGCGCGCCGCCGTCAGAGAAAAAAATAATTCCTGTTGCTGCCGCTTGTGCCTGCTGGAAGGACTGGGCGCAAGCAGGTCTCGGACGGAAGCAGCACGGGAAGCAGGCAGAGAAATGCCTCGGAATCGACCGTGTGAGGGAGAAAACGGGGGCGGAAAAGACTGTCGGAGACGTCATTTTTAAACAGTTGTTTTTATAACATGTTGTTTTTGTACGTAACCTTCGGCAAGTCGCCGATGCGTGCATTATGAGAAGTGCGTTTTTGAAGAGGGCCGGGCGTTGAAATGCCGCTTTTATGCTTTGGAGATGCTGCTGGACAGGGCAGAGAGCAGTCATTAGATTGGCCTGCCGTGAAGAACGGGAGTCCGTTGTTCTTGCAAGAAATATTTTTACAAAATATTCAGGGAGGATAGAAAATGAAGAGATGGATGACGGTGTTGTGCTTTCTCGGCCTGCTGGCGACGACGCCTGCGTTTGCCGGAACTCTCGAAGCGCTGGACGGCATGCTGGATTCTGCGGAAAAAATACTCGGCGCGGCGGACGGGACGCAATCTTCCGCGTCTTCGGGCATAAGCTGTGCGGAACCGCAGGGCTTTACGACTACGGTCAATGGCGATGATTACTATCTGACCATCTATAAGGACAGGATTCATACGGTCTATTATGTCGGCGACGGAGAGGGAGCCCTGCTCTTCAAGATGACCGAAAGGACGCCGACTTCGTTTTCTGCCACCTGCGTGGCCGACGTCTCGGATGGTGCGTGGAATGATTCCCATCCCAAAGGCACGATGACGGGAACGCTGTCGGGAGATACCCTTACCGTTGTTTTCAGCAGCCCCGACGTCAACGTCAGCGGCAGCGGAAAAACGCGCATGACGGTGAAGCGCGTGAACGAGGATATTTCCGAATTCATACAGAGCAAGAAGTCCATATTCACGAGACCGCTGAAATAACCGCCCGCCGGCTGCGGTCGTGACCGAGATATAAAAAACTCCCGACGCACGGCGTTTTCACGCTGAACATCGGGAGTTTTTTATGATCCAATATCGTATTGGATTTTATCGACTTTTTGGTGGAGGCGGGGAGAGTCGAACTCCCGTCCGAGAAAGGTCCGCGCAAGGCCTCTACAGGTTTAGTCTGCGTACAGAGTTTTCGCCTCGGGATTTGCCCGCAGACGGGCGTCCGTCAGTTATCCCGCCGTGACTCCTCGCGCGCGCCCCGGAAGGAACAGACGCGCGCCAGCCCGATAAGCTTGGCGCTTCGGCGACGTATCGGACGTCGGCCGCTTCAGCGTGACGGTCTTTGCGCCGTCAGGGTGCCCGGCTGCTTACGCAGCGTAGGCGTATTCGTAATCGTTGTTGGCAATTACTTTGTTGCCGCTTTTTACGAGGCCAGCGGCGCCTCGACCTGCAACCATGGCTTCCAGCATCCCCGTCGAAACCAATGCGCCCCCTTGCGGATGGTGCCTTTGCTGACGCGGGTCAGAAAGACCACGTTTCCGTCGCTTTCGCAGGCGGAACAAGTATTAAATACGCATAAAATCTGCGTTCGTAAAGGGGCGCTGCGGCGGATTTTCGCGCCCGGCACAGGGAAAAACGACCGCCGCGGGAGCGCCGGATTAAAATTGTTCCCACAATGGCGGCAAACAACAAAAGTGTTTCAACCAATTACCGCATAAAAATAATAACTGATTGAAAAATAACGATTCTTATGTTTGGCACGCTTCTTGCTTCATGATTGTCGACAAGAAAAGGAGACTGTCATGAACAGAAGAGAATTCATCCGCTGTGCAGGCATAGGAGCTTCGGGCATGCTTCTGGCCTCTGCGTTCGATACCACCATGAACGTGCGCCGGGCCGCGGCCGCAGCGTCTTCTCCCAAGGCCGACTATTTTGTTTCCGCCGATGCCAAGAATCTTATCAAGGGCGGCTTTGATCCCGACAAGAAGCCGGTGCTTTCCGTGGATTCCGGCGCCGTGGTCGATATTGAGACCGTGAGCATGCTGGGCATAGCGGGAACGTTTTCCGACTATATGAAAAAGTATTCTCTGTCGGCGGATGATCCCATCATCTATAAAATTCTGGCCTCGGAGAAATTGAAGAAGGCCTGCAGTTCGGGACATGTTCTGACGGGCCCCATCCGCATCAACGGCGCCAGGCCCAGCGACGTGCTGGAAGTGCGCATCCTTGATACGTTTCTGACCACGGATTTCGGCAACGTCATGGCCCGTCCCGGAGCCGGCGGCGTTCCGTATGAGGTGAAGGAAACCACCTCCTTCCGCATCGAGTACGACAAGGCCAAAAAGGTGGGCAAGTACAAGAACCTCAATATTCCGCTCAATCCCTTCTTCGGCATCATGGGCGTTTCTCCGTCTGCGCTGGCTCCCACCGCGCCGCCTTCCGTGTTCGGCGGCAACATGGACATCAAGGCCTTCACCAAGGGCACGTCCGTATATCTTCCCGTGCAGGTGGACGGCGCGCTGTACTACACGGGCGACGCTCATGCCGCGCAGGGCGACGGCGAGGTGAGCATTACCGCCATAGAAACCTCCATGACCGGCAGAGTGCAGTTCATTCTGCACAAGAACTGGAATCTCGGCATGCCCATGGGCGAAACGCCCACGCATTATCTGGTCATGGGCCTCAACGAAGAGCTGCTTCTGGCTTCCCGTCAGGCCATCATGGAAGCGTCGCACTTCATTGCGGAGAAAAACGGCATGAGCTTCAACGAGGCGCTGGTGCTGTGCAGCATGGGCGTGGACTTCAAGGTGGCCCAGGTGGTCAACGGCGTGAAGGGCATTTACGGAGCCATTCCCAAGTCGCTGATCGGCGCGGGCAAGCTCGGCAAATTCTGGAATGAGGACGGCGCAGTGAGCTATCTTGCGTAGCGTGCGGCGAGGAGACGGCGTTCCGGAAAACGCGCAGGTCGCGCTCATCGCCGGAACGCCTGTCCCTGATACGCTGCGTCGCAGGACATTTGAGCAGAAGTTCCGCGTCGAAATTGCCATATATTCATTTTTTTCTTCATAATTCAGGCAAAAGTCAGGATTTCCCCTTGCTTTTGCCTTTTTCTCGGGATATTGTTGTCGACAATCGACAAAGTATAGATCATATTAAAATTATTTAATTTTTATAGTTTCAATTTTGGATTTCACCCCGGGAGGGGAACGTATAACAAGGAGTAGCGTCATGGAGGAAAAGAAACTCGACATGTATGGCGGGCTTCTCGGCGGACTTGTTCCGCTGCTGGTGCTGGTGGCCGGTCTTGTCTGGCTGTCCGTGGCCGAACGCGGCGGCACCAAGCCGTTCTGGGCCTGCGCCTGGCTCGCGCTCTGCGTGGGCCTGTTCTTTGCCAGAAACAAAGAGGAATACTGCAAGGCCGCCATGCGCGGCATCGGCGACAAGACGGGCATCGTCATTGTGACGGCGTGGCTGTTTGCGGGCGTGTTCGGCAAGCTCATGGCCGCCGGCGGTCTGGTCAACGGTCTGCTCTGGATGGGCATGACCACGGGCGCGCAGGGCTCCATCTTCACGCTGCTGGTGTTCTTTGCGGCCATGCTTTTCGCGCTCGGCACGGGCACGAGCACCGGCACCTGCATTGCGCTGGCTCCCGTGCTTTATCCGGCGGGCTATTTCCTCGGTTCCGATCCGGCCATGCTGGGCCTGGCCATTCTTTCCGGCGCGGCCTTCGGCGACAACCTGGCTCCCATTTCCGACACCACCATCGTTTCCGCCTACACGCAGGGCGCGAGAATGAAGGACGTGGTGCGCAGCCGCTTCCCGCTGTCCATGACCGCCGCGGCCGTGAGCGCCGTGATCTTCCTGATCTTCGGCGGCGGCGGACAGGTGAGCTCCCTGCCTGAAATTCACGCCAATCTGAACCCTTCCGGCATATTCATGCTGCTGGCGCTGGTCGTGGTGGTCGTTTCCGCCCTGGCGGGACGCCACATCATTGAATCGCTCATTTACGGCAACGTGACCGCGGCCGTCATCGGCGTGCTCATCGGCAACATTCCTCTCGGCGCGATATTCAGCGTTCCGGCCAAGAGCGGCGCGTCCACCGGCCTCATTCAGGACGGCGTGGACAGCGTGGTCGGCGCCATCATTTTCGCCATTCTGATTCTGGCGGTCACGCAGATCCTCGTGGAAAGCGGCATCATGCGCCGCATCCTCGACTTCGCCCACAGCACGCTGGTTTCCTCCGTGCGTCAGGCGGAACTGTTCATCGTCGGCGTCACGGTGCTGGCGTCCATTCCGATTTCCGCCAACGCCCCGGCCGAACTGCTCGTCGGCCCCACGCTGGTGCGTCCCATCGGCGAAAAGTTCAAGCTCGCGGCGGCCCGTCGCGCCAACCTCATGGACTGTGCCGTGTGCAGCATCTTCTTCACGTTGCCCTGGCACATTGCCGTGGCGGCCTGGTACGGCGCGCTCTACAGCGCGGCCGAAGGCTACGGCATTCCTGCGCCCGGCATCAGCGCCGCGCTTTACAACCCGTATTCCTGGGCTCTGCTCCTCGTGCTGATCGTCTCCGCCGTCACCGGCTGGAACCGCAAGTACGACATGGGCGAACAGAGCGAGGCCGCGTAATCTTCGACCACTCAGGGGCGGAGTCTTCGGACTCCGCCTCCGGAATCAACCCTCCGGCGCGTTGCCGCCGGTGGAAAACATCACTCCGTAACCTCCTGCACGGAGTCCCCTGGCACCCCGGAAGTCTCTTTCGGGGTGTTTTTTTGTCCTGAATCGTGGGGCAAGACGCGGAACACGCCTGTGACGCGGCGCAGCGCGGCTCCGGCGGGAGGGCGATTGCCGGAAGGCCGCCTTCGGGCAGGCGAAGGCGGAGAGAAGAGGCGGCAAAAGGCCGGAGGCTAGTCGAAGTCGGCGAGCAGCGGAGCCAGACTGAAGGAGCCGAGGCGTATGGCGCTGATGTCGCGGCGCATGCGGGCCATGGCCTCGTAGAGATGCGGAGAGCCGAGGCCGTTGTGGATGGAGCTGTAGGCCTCGATGAAGGCGGCCAGATTGTCGCAGGCCTTGATGAGCTGGCCGTCCTTGGGATCGAAGCGGTCGTCGTTGCAGCGGGCCTGGAGATCGGCGAAGCCGTCCGCCTTCTGAATGCCCTGATCGGTGCGGAAGGTGTCGTTGAATTCCGACTTGGTGGTGAGGCCGAGATAGTAGTCGAGGCGTTCCCGGATGTGACCGTAGCCTTCCTGTTCCAGCGGATCGAGAATCTTGCTGTGCAGTTCCTCGTCTTCGTACTGATGGATGATTTCCGGCAGCTGGGCCACGGAGCGCTTGACCGGCGTGATGATGTCGCGGGTGAGCAGCTCCGCGAGATCGTGGAACAGACCGCAGTAGAAGTCGTTGATGCGGCGCTGGGGGCAGCCGTCGAGGTAGAGGCTGAACAGATAGGAATACACGGCCACGATGAACATGTGCCCCAGCACCGAGGTGGCGGGCACGCGCGGCGTCTGGGCCCAGCGGATCTGAAAGCGGAGCTGCCCGCAGAGATTGGCCATGCGGGCGAGCGCGGTTCCCGAACCGGCGAGCAGTTCGTTGACGCCGTCCACGTCCTTGAGCGCGAGCAGACGCTTGTTGAACGACGGGCCTATTTCCTTGATTTCCTCGTCGAAGCCGTTCAGCGGTTCGATGAGGCAGAATTCCCAGCGGGAGGCGTACATGTGGGCCGCGCTGAGAATGCGGTCGCTCAGGGCGTTGCTCTCTTCCGCCGGGCGGGAGTGATAGGCCGTGAGGCGCTGCCAGAAGTCTTCGTCCAGCGGGCGGATGCGGGGCTCGAGTTCTTTGAGCGTCCAGGCGGTGAGTTCGCGGTAATGTTCGCTGTTGGCCTTGATGCGGTAGAACACCGGCGGCTTGATGTCGGTGATGATGAGCCTGTATAAGTAGTCGAAAATGCCGCCTTCAATGATGTCGATGCCGATGCGGCGCTGCTCTTCGTCGCTCATGCCGGCGGTGTTCTGCTGCCAGAGAAGAAAGGCTACGATCATCTTGTGAGCCTGCTTGTCCAGCTCGAAAAGTTCCACGGGACGCAGCTTGTCGTTCCACCGCCGCATGCTGGCTCCCGAGAAAATGAACTGGAGAAGGCTTTTTCTGATGCTCCGCATGGCCATTCCTCACTTGCTTAAACTTTCATTTTATGGCAGATACCTTGTTTCAAACGTTCTGGCAAGGGAACGGCGGTCTGGTAGCCGCTCCCAAGGCGCGTTTCGCCGGCTCCCCGTTGCGGGCGGAATGGCTCCGGTTTCCCTTGAAAAAGGAACAGTGTAACGAGGAATGTGCTTCCGGCTTTCTGGCGGGAAGCCTTTTTGTGACTACGCCTCTTCAACGGCACACTCATGCGGTTCCGCTCTGCGCGGGACAGGAGATATTTTCATGAAAACTTTCAGCCCGACCCCGGCCGACATCGACCGTCAGTGGTATCTGGTTGACGCCGAAGATCAGATCCTTGGCCGTCTCGCCGCTCAGATCGCTCATCGTCTGCGCGGCAAGCACAAGCCTGAATTCGCTCCTCACATGGACAACGGCGATTTCATCGTTGTGATCAACTGCGAAAAGATTCGCGTGACCGGCACCAAGATGCACGACAAGCTCTACTACAGCCACTCCGGCTGGGTTGGCGGCCTCAAGGAAATCAGCCTCGAAAAGCTGCTTGCCTCCAAGCCTGAAGAAGTGCTCCGCAAGGCCGTTCGCGGCATGCTGCCCAAGAACCGTCTTGGCCGCGCCATGCTGAAGAAACTGAAGATTTACGCCGGCGCCGAACATCCTCACGCCGCTCAGGCCCCCAAGCCGCTGACTTTTGAGAAGTAGGAGTCCAGCCATGTCCAGCACTTTTGATTACGGCACCGGCCGCCGCAAGACCGCTATTGCCCGTACCCGTCTTTATCCCGGTTCCGGCCAGATTGAAATCAACGGCCGTCCCATGGATCAGTATTTCCCCCGCAAGACCCTGCAGATGATCGTCCGTCAGCCTCTTGCCCTCACCAAGCTCGCCGAACAGTACGACATCAAGGTCAACGTGTGCGGCGGCGGCATTTCCGGTCAGGCCGAAGCCGTGCGCCTCGGCATTTCCCGTGCTCTGCTCCAGGCCGATCCCGCCCTGCGCGGCACCCTGAAGCATGCCGGCCTGCTGACCCGCGATGCCCGTAAGAAGGAACGTAAGAAGTACGGTCTGGCTGCTGCCCGCGCCCGTTACCAGTACTCCAAGCGTTAATCTTCCGATTCTCGCCATGTGGGAGCCCGTCGTTTTTTCGGCGGGCTCTTTTTTTTGCGTTGCGTCCGCCGGAAAAGGCGTCCGGCGAAATCTCCCCCCGGCAAAAACTCGATGCGGGGATGGCGGAGATTCCGGCAGACGCGAAGACAGGGCGTCCGCGGACTCCCTTTTCACGGCTCGCAGGCCCGAAGTGCGAAAAATGCCGCACATGCGTCAGAATTATTCCGGGAACGCCGTATGGTGGAAGAAGTTCCATCAGGAGGTTCGTCATGGTGTTTTCGCCCAGAATGGTCATGCTGCTGCTTGTGGTCTGCTACGCGCTGTGGGGCGGCGGCATGATCGCCATGAAGTACGCGTTTGAGTCCTTCACCGTTCTGCATGTGGTTTATGCCCGAGTGGCCTTTGCCGCGCTGTTCTATCTTGCGCTTTTTCCCAGGTGGCGGCACATGCCCTATGAAAAGGGCGACTGGAAATATCTGCTGCTCCTGGTCATGTTCGAGCCTTGCCTGTTCTTCCTGTGCGAGACGTTTTCCATGAAATACACCACGGCCTCGCAGGGCGGCGTGATTGCGGCGTGCTTCCCGCTCTGCACGGCGGTGGCGGCGTGGCTCTTCCTCAAGGAAAAGCTCACGAAGCGCACCGTGCTCGCCATTGTTCTGGCCGTGCTTGGCGTGGCCGGCTCCTCCTACTTTGCCGAAGGCGACGCCAAGGCCTCCAATCCTCTGCTCGGCAACCTGCTCATGTTCGGCGCCGTGCTTTCCTCCACCGGCTACGCGGTGTGCGCGCGCTTCATCGCCCGCCGCTATTCCTTCCTCAGCATTTCCGCCATTCAGGCCATCGGCGGCGCCATTGCCTTCTCGCCGTTTCTGCTCACCTCGTCGCTGCCGCAGAACGTCACGCTGCCCGCGCTCGGCGGTCTGCTGTACATGGGCGTCGGCGTGGGCATTCTGGCCTATCTGCTGCTCAACCTTTCGCTCAAGCATCTGGAAGCGGGCATCGTGTCGCTGTTCGGCAATCTCATTCCCGTGTTCACCCTGATTTTCGCCTACGTCCTTCTCGGCGAAAGACTCAACGTTCCGCAGGTGCTCTGCGTGGCCCTCGCCCTGTCCGGCGTGGTCATTTCCTCCACGGAAAAGAAGAGCTGACCTTCCGCTTCGGGCGTAATCCTCCGGCTTTCCACGGCCTTTTTCGGGCGGCGCGCATTCGCATTTGCAATCCTGGCGCGCGCGGCGTATAGCCAAGGTGAAAAACAGCGCGATATTGCGCTGCAAAAACAGGCTTTCGCCCGGAACATCATTATGACGGAACCTTTGTCCGAGCAGAAAAACGCATCGTCTCTGCCTTCCATTCCCGAAAACGGCTGCATCACGCTCATAGGCATGGCCGGCGCGGGTAAAACCACGGTGGGCCGCCTTGTGGCGCGCTCGCTCGACTGGGCCTTCGTGGACTGCGACCACGTCATCGAAGCGGCGTTCGCCGCGTCTCTCCAGACCGTGGCCGACGCCATGAGCAAGGAAGACTTCATCAACGTCGAAGCCGAAATCGTGGGACGTCTGCGGCTGTGCCGCACGGTCATCGCCACGGGGGGCAGCGTGGTGTATCGCGCCTCCGCCATGGAACACCTGGCCTCCCTGGGGCCCGTGATCTATCTTGAAGCGCCCATGAACGTGGTTCTTGAGCGCATCGCCCGCAATCCCGATCGCGGTCTGGCCATCGCTCCCGGGCAGACCGTGGAGGATCTCTTCCTTGAGCGCGAAGCCCTGTATCGCCGTTACGCCTCCTTTGTGGTGAGCACGGCCGGGGTTTCTCCCGCAGAGAGCGCGCGCCGCGCCCTGGAAGAGATTGCGCGCTGGTACGCTTAAATCATTCTTGACGCCGTGACGCCCTCAAGGGTACTCTTACCCGTTGTCTGTGCCGCTTGTTTCGGCACGTTGATTATGCTAATTTTTCCTTTTAAGGAGTCTGACTATGCTTCGTCGCACTGTTATTGCGCTGGTTGTGGCCTTTTTCTGCTCCGCCGTCGTGCTGCCTTTCCAGGCTGAAGCCGCCGGCAAGATAGGCGTGGCCAATCCCCTGCGCCTTTCCGCTCAGAGCGATCCCGGCAAGGAAGCTGAAAAGCAGCTGACCTCCATGTTCGGCAAGGAACGTCAGCAGCTCGAAAAGCAGAATGAAGACCTCAGCAAGCAGGCCGAAGATCTGCGCAAGCAGGCCGCCGCGCTTTCTGAAAAGGCCCGCAACGAACGCGCCCAGAAGATTCAGAAGCTGGCCCAGGAACTGGAAACCAAAGGAACCGCCTACACCCAGCGCCTTTCCCGCGTGCAGCAGGCCATCAATTCCCAGATGAATGAAGTGATGCGCACCGCCTGCGAAAACTACGCCAAGAAGAACGGCTACGACATGATCGTGGACGCTTCCGTGGTCATGTTCTACGTTCAGGCCAACGACGTGACGAGCGGCCTGATCGAGGAAGTCAACAAGGTCTGGAAGTCCAAGGGCGGCAAGTTCAATCTCAGCTCCGTGAAGTAACAAAGGAGCCATGAATGCCCAATCCTTCGTTCAAGCTTTCCGATATTGCGGAAAAGCTCGGTGTGAGACTGGCTCTCAAGGAGCCTGACGACGACATCGTCATTACCGGGATCAACACGCTGGAAGAAGCCGGCCCCACGGAGCTGAGCTTTCTGGCCAACCCCAAGTATGTTTCACAGCTGGCCACCACAAAGGCCGGGGCCGTCATCGTGCGGCCCGAACATGAGAACGACGTCGCCCGCGCTCTTGTGACGGATAATCCCTATCCCATGTTTGCGCAGGCGCTGACGCTGTTCGTCAAGCCGCAGGGCAGCTTCACGGGCGTGAGCCACATGGCCTGCATTCATCCGGAGGCCGAGCTTGGCGAGGATTGCACCGTCTATCCGTTCTGTTACATCGGCCCCCGCACCAAAATAGGCAAGGGATGCGTGCTCTTTCCCGGCTGCTACATCGGAGAGGATTGCGAGCTGGGCGAGGGATGCATTCTGTATCCCCGTGCGGTGCTTATGGCCGGAACCAAGCTCGGCAAGGCGTGCGTGCTGCAGCCCGGCGTCGTGATAGGCGGCGAGGGCTTCGGCTTCGTGCGAACTGCTGAAGGCATCCGCAAGGTGCCGCAGATAGGCCACGTGGAACTCGGCGATCATGTGGAAGTGGGCGCCAACACCACCATCGACCGCGCCGCGCTCAGCGCCACGCTCATCGACAACGGCACCTGCATCGACAATCTGGTCATGGTGGGCCACAACGTGCATATCGGCAAGGATTGCCTCATCGTTTCGCAGGTGGGCATTTCGGGCTCCACGCACGTGGGCGACAACGTGACCATGGCCGGGCAGGCCGGCATTTCCGGACATCTGCACATCGGCAGCAATTCAACCATCGGGCCGCAGGCCGGCGTTGCCAAGAACATTTCCGAAGGGCAGGTCGTCGGCGGCTCCCCCACCATGGACTATAATACCTACCTGCGCAACGCCACGCTCATGCCCAAGCTCCCCGAGCTGTTCAAGCGCGTGGCCAGGCTCGAAAAGGAAATGGGCCACAAACCCATGGCCAGCGACAAGACGGACCGCTCTCTGGTGGCCATGTGGAATCGCTGGATGTCCATGATGCATCATCGTTGATCCGGCCCCGGCGGCGGGGCTGCCCCCGCCGCCGGTTGTCGTTTCCGCGCCTCTTCGTCCGTATCTCGCGAAGAAAAAAGGCGGATGCGGCAACGCCGTCACTATAAACCGTTAAAAGGCAACAACACCATGAGCGAGTCCATTTCCCTCGGCATCAAGGAGATCCTGAGCATCCTGCCCCATCGCTATCCCTTCCTTCTGGTGGATCGCGTGGACGAGCTGGTGCCCGGCGATCACATTCGCGCGTATAAGAACCTTACTTTCAACGAACCGTTCTTCCAGGGGCATTTCCCCGGCGTTCCGGTCATGCCCGGCGTGCTCATCATCGAGGCCATGGCGCAGACGGGGGTTCTCCTTGTGGCGCACAGCTTCCCTGAGTTCAAGGAGCATCCCGATCAGATTTATCTGTTCACCGGCATCGAGAAGGCGCGTTTCCGTTCGCCCGTCCGCCCCGGCGACAAGCTGGTCATGGAATGCACCAACCTGACGCACAGAATGCAGCTCTGGAAAATGGATACCAAGGCATATGTGGACGGCAACATCGTTGCCGAAGCCAGACTTACCGCATCCGTTCTTCCCAGGGAGTCGTTCTGATATGGCAGCCCCTCAGATCCATCCGACCGCGTTTGTCGCGCCTACGGCCCAGATAGGCGAAGACGTCGTCATCGGCCCGTGCGCCGTCATTGAAGACGACGTCGTCATCGGCGCGCGCACCCGCATCGACGCCTTTGCCTCCATCAAGCGCTATACCACCATGGGAGAAGACAACCACGTCTATTCCTATGCCGCCGTGGGCGGAGAGCCCCAGGATCTGAAATTCCACGGCGAAAAGAGCCAGCTTGTCATCGGCAACAGGAACAACATCCGCGAATTCACCACGCTTCACCGCGGAACGGAATCGGGCGGCGGCGTCACCCGCGTGGGCGACAACAACCTGCTCATGGCCTACGTTCACGTGGCGCACGACTGCACGGTGATGAACAACGTGGTCATGTCCAACAACGCCACCCTCGCCGGACACTGCTTCGTGGACGACAACGCCATCATCGGCGGCCTGTCTGCGGTGCATCAGTTCGTGCGCGTGGGCACGCACGCCTTTGTGGGCGGCATGTCCGGCCTCGCGCAGGATCTTCCCCCGTGGATGCTGGCCGTGGGCAACCGGGCCACGGTGCAGTCGCCCAACATCGTGGGGCTGCGCCGCGCCAAGGCGTCCATGGAACTGCTCTCCGCGTTCAAGCAGGCCTACCGCATGACGTGGTATTCCGGCATTCCCCGTCCGGACGCGCTCATGCAGCTGGAGGCCGAATACGGTCATCTGCCGGAGATCATGGGCTTCATCCACTTCGTGCGGGAAAGCAAGCGGGGCATCCTGCCCGGCGACGAACGCAAGAAGATCATGGATCTTGCCTGAGCCAGGACAACGTTCCGTCTCTGCTGCGGAACGCCGACGTGTTTTCAAAAAAGGTCGTCTTTGCGGACGGCCTTTTTTTGTGCTCTCGGCCAAAAGAAAAGCCTTTTGCGCGAAGACGCTTCGGCGGGGGGCTGTTTGGGCTTGGGCGCGGAGCACGATGGGGACGGCGCTGCCGGAACGGGGCGTTCGGAAGAGTGCGGCGTGTTCGCCCCGGGGCCATTGTTGAAAGGCGTGCGGCGGGTTTCCCGGAGTGCGGAAGGAAGAATGGCGCGGCGGGCGCTGGAGGCGCAGAAATCATGTTCGGGCAAGCCGGCCGGGCGTGCGGAAGCGGAGTCGTCGTTTTGAGTCGGATCGCACGTCTCGGAGCGCACGGCGACGGCGTTGGGAGGGGCTTGCAATGACCGATTGCCGAAGGGCGCGTGTGCCCCGGATGTTCGAGCGTTTGCCGGAGCTCGGAAACCAGTCGTGCCCCGGGATCTTCGGGCGTTCGCCGGAGCTCGGCCGCGACCGTGCTCCGTTTTTTGAGCTTTTTTTGGGATGTCTGACCGGCCGGAAAGCGGGAAGATTGGAGCCGGAAAGGTTCGGCAGGGCGAGCTTGAGCGCCTGCTTGCTCAACACGCGGCGCAGTGTCACAATGGGCAGGACTCGCGCCGGAGTTTTTCCGCGCGGCAAGGAGAACAGGGTGAATAATTTTGTGTTCAATACCCCCACCAGGGTGGTTTTCGGCAGAGGCGTGGAAAAGGAAGTCGGCGGGCTGGTGCGCGAATACGGCGGCAGCCGGGTGCTGATTCACTTCGGCGGCGGCAGCGCGGAGCGTTCCGGGCTTCTGGGGCGCATTCGCGATTCTTTGAAGGAGGCGGGCGTCAGCTGGGTGGAGCTCGGCGGCGTGGTGCCGAATCCGCGTCTTTCCAAGATTCATGAGGGGATTGCGCTCGGTCGCCGCGAGGGCGTGGACTTCATCCTAGCCGTGGGCGGCGGCAGCGTCATTGATTCGGCCAAGGCCATAGGCTACGGACTGGCCAACGAAGGCGAGGTCTGGGACTTCTTTGACAAGAAGCGCAAGGCTACCGCCTGCGCTCCCATCGGCGCGGTGCTGACCATCGCCGCCGCGGGCAGCGAAATGAGTTCCTCCTGCGTGGTGACCCGCGAGGAAGGCTGGATAAAGAGAGGCTATTCCAGTGAATATTCCCGTCCGCGCTTTGCCGTGATGAATCCCGAGCTTACGCTTACGCTTTCGCCCTGGCAGACGGCCTCGGGCTGCGTTGACATTCTCATGCACACCATGGAGCGGTATTTTCATCGCAGCGGAGGCATGGAGATTACCGACGGCATTGCCGAAGCGCTGCTCAAGACGGTGATGAAGAACGCGCTCATTCTTCGGGATGATCCCTCGAACTACGACGCGCGCGCCGAGGTCATGTGGGCGGGCAGTCTTTCGCACAACGGCCTGACGGGCTGCGGAACGGACGGCGGCGACTGGGCGTCCCACAAGATAGAGCATGAAGTGAGCGGCCTGTTCGACGTGTCTCACGGGGCGGGACTGGCCGCCGTGTGGGGAAGCTGGGCCCGGTATGCGTACCCTGCGGACGCGGCGCGTTTCGCCCGCTTTGCGCATAAGGTCATGGGCGTGAGCGGCGCCGGAACTCATGAGGAAATGGCGGAAAAGGGCATTGAAGCCATGGAGAATTTTTTCCGGGCCATTCACATGCCCACGTCGCTCTCGGAGCTCGGCGTGCATCCCACGGAAGAGCAGATCCGCGACATGGCGGAAAAATGTTATCGCGGCATAGGCGGCCCGGTGGGCGTGATTCGTCCGCTGGACGTGGACGACCTGATAAACATCTACCATATGGCCATGTAGAACGGCCGGAAGGCGCGTCCGTGCGGCGCGTTCCGCCGACGCCTCGTGTGCGGACGATGGCGAGTCCGCCGTGTTTGCGCGGCGCTGACGGACGCCATGCTTGAGACTTGAGCGCGGCCGGGCGTCGGCCGATGTTGAAAAAACGGGGGAAGAGGCTTTTGCCTCTTCCCCCGTTTGCAGTTGTGTGCGATGCCTAGCGGCGCGCGAGTTCGCGTTCCATGTCGCGGGACTCGGCGCGGCGTTTGAGCTCTTCGCGCTGATCGTGCAGCTTGCGGCCCCGGGCGAGGGCGATTTCCATTTTGACCTTGCCCTGCTTGAAGTAGATTTTTGTGGGAACCACGGTGAGGCCCTTCTGCTCGATGCGCGTGGTGAGCAGATGAATTTCGCGGTGATGAAGCAGGAGCTTTTTGTCGCGGTCGGGATCCTGAAGCACGTAGCCGCCGCGATCGTAGGGCGCAATGCGCAGGCCTACGACAAAGGCTTCGCCCTCGCGGCACTCGACGAAACTGTCGCCGAAGCTGACCTGCCCGGCCCGGATACTTTTTACCTCCGGCCCGGTAAGAACGAGACCGGCTTCAAAAAATTCAAGAAATTCGTAGTACTGACGGGCTTTGCGGTTATCGATGCGCGGCGTGTCGGCCATGGGGATGCTCCTGAAGAGAAGATCGGAAAACGGCGGCCTCAAGGAAAAGGAAGAGCAGGAAAGGAGGCGGGTTTTCCCAAGGATTTCACAGGGGGAAGTACCATACAAGCCTTTTTCCTGCAAGATGGACGAAAAACGCCGCCCGGAGGCCGTGCGGAGAAGATCGGCCTTCGGGCGGCGCGGCGGACGAATTGTCGAGAAAGAGCTCGTCCGGCATGCCGCAGCTCAGGCGATGGGGAAGACGCGGGAGAGTGTCCTGATCGCCTGAGATGGGATCACAGGTTTACATGAGTCCTATATAGTTCCAGTACGGAATCCAGACCACGACGAGCAGCACGCCGGCAAGCAGGGTGCGCAGACCGAGCGCGGGCAGAATGTGCCGGAGCGTGACGCAGCCCGTGGTGAACAGGTAGAGGAACATGACGCCTTCGTAGGGGAAGAAGTACTGGTCGAGGCCGAGCTGGAAGGCGTAGAACAGGGGCAGCGGGTTGACGCCCATCTGCACGCCGAGTTCGCCGAAGGCGGGCGTGAAGGCCACGGTGGCGGCAAAGGGCGTGAGCAGGAAGTTGGCCACCGTGCCGGCCACGTAGGAGCACACCACGCTGATGGTGGGCGGCAGGCCCTGCAGATAGGGCATGATGGAGGCCACGGCCCACTTGTTGGCGCCGACCACGCCGGCCACGGCGCCTATGGCCATGCAGCCCGCCACGAAGACCAGGAACATGATGTTCAGATTGTTGAAGGTGTTCACGTTCAGAATGCCCATGCCGGGCATGTAGCAGAGCAGGGCGGCGAGGCAGAGAATCCAGACGGCGTTGAGTCCGGTGAAGGGTTCGAGCATGAAGCCGAGCACGCTGATGAGCGCCAGAACGAGAAGACGCTTTTCCGCGGTGCTCATGGGTCCGAGTTCTTCCATGCGCTTTTTGAGCACCTGCTTGAGGGTGGTTTCATCGGGCATTCTGGTGGAGCCGCGGGTGAGGTACAGGGCCACGAAGCACAGCACGATGTACAGCAGGTTGTTGAGACCCATGTGGGAGAGGTATTCCCAGAAGTCCACATGTTCGCCGATGGCCTTGAGCAGAATCTGGAACGCCCAGATGAAGGATTCCGACGTGTGCAGGAACTGCATGGTGGGGGCGGAGGAGGCGAAGAAGCAGCCCAGCATGATGAGCGAGGACATGCGGGACTTGGTGTCCAGTTCCAGCGCCTGAATGATGCCCATGCCGATGGCGCAGAAAATGACGGTGCGGGCAAAGCCGGAAGCGAGCAGCAGACCGAGAATGATGCCGCCCACGCCGAAGCCTATGAGCATGCCCCGGAAGGTGCCGCCCGTGAGAAGCATGCAGCGCAGGGCCACGCGCTTGGCCAGACCGGTCTGATCCATGGCCTCGCCGAAGATGGCGGCGCCGAAGGTGGTCCAGATGAGCACGGTGGTCCAGGGACTGAACACGACTTCCGGCGTGGCGAGATTGGTGATCAGATAGGCGAAGGTGAGCGCCGCGGACACGAACACGGCGGGCAGCAGATCGAAGACCCAGATGACCACGGCCACGGCGGTCAGAGCGAGATACAGGGGAAGATTGGCGTAGGTGTCGTTCGGAGCCAGAGTGTAGAACAGCGAGGCGGCCAGCAGAACGGAGAGCCATTTCAGAGCAAGGCTTCTGGACATGGGCATTTTCCTTGAGAGTTCAGGATAAATTTCACGTGAAGGAACCGAAAAAATGCGCGTCGGCGAGGCCGGCGGCCTGAACGCGCGTCGCGGCGGAAATCCGGTTCGTGTTCGTTGCGGCGGATAGATGCGCGAACTCCGGCCTGCCGCTCGGGGAGAGAAGCGGCAGACCGGAGCTCGGCGTCAGTTCTGTTTTTCGGAGACGGTTGCGGAAGCGCAGACCGGGAAGTTGAAGTTGTCCATGTAGTAGCGGTAGGGCTTGACCGGGTAGCGGTCCAGAGGCACGGCGTCGAAGCTTGCTTCCATGCCGTGTTCGCCCTTGCGCACGTTGATCCAGGCCGGACCGCGGGTGTCGTCCCTGTGGGGGAAGTCGGCGCGGTAGTGGCCCGCGCGCGATTCCTTGCGCAGCAGGGAGGCGCGCAGGAAGGCTTCGGTAATCAGGGTCATGCCGCGCGCTTCGGTGAGCTTGACCAGATAGTGGGGATCCGAGGCTCCGGCCTGAGGCACGACTTCGTCGCGGAAGGCTTCCAAGCGGGAGAGCGAACGGGCAAGACCGTCCTGCGTCTTGAGGATGCACACGTCGATGGGCGACATGAGCCGCTGCATCTTGCGCACGATGTCCTTGGGCGAGACACCCTCTCTGCCGAGGGGCGCGGTGTCTTCGTGCAGGGCTTCGAGGGCGAGGGATTCGTCGAAGGAGGTTTCGCTTTGAGAGGCGGCGCTAAGACCTGCGTTTTCACCGGCAATCCAGCCCGTGGTGGCGGTAAGGCAGCTGTCCCAGCCGCCCATGTACACGCCCGGGGTCACGCTGCGCGCTCTGCCGGCCACGTAGAGTCCGGGCACGCCGGTAAAGCCCTGCTTGTCGGCCTTCACGCCGCCGAAGCAGGTGAGCACCTGCGACATCCATTCCGTGGTCTGATGGAAGAAGTCGATGCCGAGCGCCTTGAGCTTGGTGTCGTTGAGCTTCATCCAGCCGCCGGTGGGCGTCATGTCGCGAATGCCCTTTTCGCTGAGGGTGCTGGTGTCGAAGTAGATGGGGCCGCGGCCCGCCAGCACTTCAAAGGCCATGCCGCGCACGTTGTAGTGGGGGTCGGCCTTGGCGCCCAGCTTGGGAGAGTAGCGGCGCATGAAGTCTTCGCCCTTGCCGTTCAGGAAGCGCGCGCCGTGCGGCAGCAGACCGGTCTGACCTTCCCAGGCGAAGAGCTTGGGCACGTTCCAGTTTTCGATGAATTCCATGTTGCGCAGGGTGGCGCCGGCCTCGTAGGCCAGCAGGCTGCCTTCGCCCGCGCAGGTGTTGAGCAGATACGAGCCCTTCCAGCCGCCGGAATGCGCGGCCAGAATGACGGCCTTCGCGTGAATGAGAATGGACGCGCCGCTCTGGCCGTGGAAGCCGGCCGCGCCGACCACGCGGTCGCCGTCCTTGATGAGGCGGGTGATTTCCACGCGGCCCATACGCTTGACGTTCAGCTCCTGAAGGCGCTTGTTCAGCACTTCGGTGGTGTGGCTGCCGCCCTTGCCGTAGGGGTGGTAGAAATAGTAGCGCATCTTGTCCAGACCGCGCTGGGGAATGGACTGGAGCACGCCGTCTTCGCGATAGAAGCGGTGGCCCATTTTTTCCAGATCCATGAAGCGGTCGTAGGAGAGCTCCAGAATTTCCTTGAGCACGTCCTGTTCGCACAGGCCGTCGTAGTAGTAGGTAAGCTCGTCCACGAGGTCCGAAGCTTCAAACTCGGGCTGCTTGACGATCATGTCGCCGCCGGACATGCTGCCGAGTCCGCCCCAGTCGCGGGGTCCCTTGTCCACCATGAGCACGTTGTTCACGTGTTCGCGGGCCTTGATGGCCGCCCAGGTTCCCGAGAAGCCGCCGCCTATGACCAGAACATCGGTCTGAAGTGTGCAGTCGTACTTGTTCATATCCGGCCTCCTTCACCGTCGTACAGCGTGTAGGGAAGACGTTCCTTGAAGGGGTGGACGTCGATGGCGTCGGCGGGGCAGTGCAGTTCGCAGCTGAAGCAGGTCATGCAGTCGTCGCCGTAACGGATGGAAGCCTTGCTGCCGCAGGTGAGGCAGCGCATGGCCTCGGCCTGGGCGTCGAGCTGATCGAAGCCGGCAACGGCTTCGTCGAACAGGCCTCCGTTCATGTTCGCCCTGCGTTCGTTGCGGGGCAGATGGGGCAGTTTGTCTATGGGCATGTGTTCCACCACGGGGCGGGAGGCGGGCGTTTCGTCCTCCACCAGCAGGCCGTTCAAAGCGCGGCTCATGGCGTGGGCCGCGTCGCGGCCGCCCACGATGGCCTGAATGACCGAGGCGGGGCCGGTGACGGCGTCGCCCGCGGCGAACACGGCCTCGCGGCTGGTGCGCATGGAAGAGCCGGAAACGAGAATGCGCGGGCCGCGCATGTCCACGCCGGAGGCGATGTCGGCAAAGTCGCCGGTCTGGCCGATGGCGAAGATGACCTGATCGGCCTCGATGCGCACGGTCTGCGTTTCATCGAGCACGGGAGAGAACTTGCCTTCGGCGTTGAACAGCGACGTGCACACATGAAATTCCACAGCGCAGGCCTTGCCCATCTTGCCTTCGATGCGGGCCGGGCCGAGGGTGGGATGCAGCGTCACGCCGCGTTCGAGGGCGTCCTTGATGTTGTGTTCAAAGGCGGGCATGTGTTCGCGGTCTTCGAGGCAGCACATGTGAACTTCTTCGGCGCCGAGCATTTTGGCGCTGATGGCCGCGTCGATGGCCACGTTGCCGCCGCCGACCACGCACACGCGGCGTCCGGCGGCAGGCGCGTTGCCCGTGCGCAGATCGCGCAGGAATTCCACGCCGGTGAACACGCCTTCGAGTTCCATGCCTTCAAGCGGAAGCTTCTTGCCGGCGCTGAGGCCCGGAGCGAGAAGCACGGCGCGGTAGCCGAGATCGTGCAGATCGGCCAGATTGAGATTGCAGCCTTCGCCGATGCGCGTATTGCAGCAGAATTCCACGCCCAGGGCTTCGATCTTGCGGATGTGGGCGTCGATGACGCTGTCGGGCAGACGATAGGCGGGAATGCCGTAGCGCAGCATGCCGCCGGGCTTGGGCAGCGCCTCGAACACGGTGACGGGCCAGCCTTCAAGAGCCAGATACCAGGCGGCGGCAAGTCCGGCCGGGCCGGAGCCCACCACGGCCGCGCGGGAGAGGTGACGCACGGCGGGTCTGGAGGGCAGCTCCTGAAGGTCGAGATCGCCGAGGAACTGTTCCAGCGCGTTGATGTTCACGCTTTCGTCCATGGACGCGCGGGTGCATTTGCTTTCGCAGGGATGGAAGCACACGCGGCCGGTGAGCGCCGGGAAGGGCGTGCCCTTTTTGAGCACTTCCAGGGCCTCTTCAAGGCGGTTCTGCTGAAGCAGATGATTGTATGTGCGTATGTCCGTGCCTGCGGGGCAGGCGGCCATGCAGGGAGAGAGTTCCGTCTGCCGGGTGTCCAGCCGGAACACGTCGAGACTGCACGACTTGAAGCACTGACCGCAGCCGGTGCATTTTTCGGAGTCGATGTGTCGTATCAAGGAAAAATCCTCCTGTCTGAAAGCGCGAACCGGCCTTTGCAGGCGCTCGCGCAACACAGTTCTTCGGGCTTCTGCGTCGGAAGACGGGGAGCTCTCGGGAACAAACGCCGCCCTGCCGGTTCGGCAGGGAGCGGTGCGGCCGACGCTGCAGACGTCGCGCCGCGTGGAGGGAAAAGCTTTTCCTGACTGATTTGTTAAATGTTATTTTTCACATGACGCGGAAAAAAAATGGCGCATCTGCGCCATGAGCATGAGTTTTTTTGAGAAAAATGAAATTTTTTAAGGCTGCGGGATGGAAAAAGCGCTTTTTCGGCAGCGCAGAAACACGGATTGAAAAAAATATCCTGCTTATTTTATTTGTTGTTTTTATACTTCTTCCGCTTGTGCGAATTTTTGTCGTGCCCGGGGCGCGGCGGAGCTCCTGACTGGCGGCTACTGTTCGGCCAGATCCCGCAGAGCGTTCATGTCCGTGACGACGAGCGCGTTTCGGGTGAAGCGGCTGATGATGCCTCGCTCCTTGAGCGTGTGGATGCAGCGAACCAGCGTGGCCCGATGAATGCCGAGCCTGTCGGCGAGTTCCTGCTGCGTGACGCCGGGGCGGAAACTTTCCGACGCGCGGCTTTCGGCGGCGCGCAGCATCCAGCGGGCAATCTGGATGAGCGCGGCGTCCGGCCCGGTGTAAGAGAGCGTTTCGTGCATTTGAAGATTCTTTCTCGCCAGCGACTGCATGATTTCTATGATGAGCTCCGGGCATTTGCACACGAAGTCCGGGGAGAGCAGCAGCCTGCCGGGAAAGCGCCAGAGCACGGTTTCCTCCTTGCAGAGGTACTGCGAATCCGGATTGTCGAAGCCGGTCAGCGCCGTGGACACGTTGAAGAGATTGCCCGCCTCAAGGCCGATGATGGAACGTTCGCGTCCGTTCTGGGAGGCGTAGGAGATGAGAAGTCGTCCTTTTTCGATGTAGTAGAAGTCGGTGAGGGCGTCGCCTTCGAGAATGAGCGGATAGCCGGCCGGGCAGACCTGACGCACGGCAAGGTGCAGCATGTCCGTCCAGGCCCGGGCGGGAATGCGGGTGCGAAGACTGGATGCGGAAGCATGGCTGGACATGACTTTCTCCCGGATTCGGCCGCGTCCGCCTTTCCTCGTGGCGGCTGCGCGGTCGTGGGCAGCGTTTTTTTGCGCCGCGCTCTGCCGCGGGCCCGGCAACGGCGCGACGCAAAAGCGGAAACATTGCGGCATGATGCTTGCTTTTCAAGAGTGCCACATCGGCGCAGATCCCGCAAGGCGCGCTTCAACGTTCGGAGCGTCAGTTTTTCATGCCGGAAATGAGCGCGTAGATTTCGCCGGTGGTCCAGCCCCGGGCGCGGGACTGCACGCGGCGGGCCACGGCGCGGGGCGCGCCGCCGAGCGGAAGCTCTTCGCGGATGAGCGCGAGAATTTCTTCCCGGCTGCTGCGGGCGTTGCCTTCGGGCGGGCCGACGACCACGGTCACTTCGCCGAGAATGCCCGAAAGATCGGGCAGATTTTCGAGGCGGAAGCGCAGATACTCTTCGTGCGTCTTGGTGAGTTCGCGGGCTACGCACACTTCGCGCGGGCCGAGCAGGGCCAGGGCGTTTTTCAGGGTTTCTTCAAGCCTGTCCTTGCGCTCGAAGAACACCAGCGTGGCCGGAATGGTGGCGTAGGGCGAGAGCGTGTTTTCCTGATCGGAGCGCTTGCGCGGCAGAAAGCCGAAAAACACGAAGGGCTGCGGCGGAATGCCGGAACCGGCCAGCGCCGTGACCGGCGCGCACGGCCCGGGAATGACGGAAACCGGAAGTCCGGCTTCGCGGCAGGCGCGGATGACCACGTAGCCGGGATCGGCCATGACGGGCATGCCCGCGTCGGAAATGAGCGCGATGTTTTTCCCTTCGCGCAGAAGTTCCAGCACGGAGGCCGCCTTTTCCTTTTCGTTGTGGTCGTGATAGCTGATGAAGCGGCGCACGTTGACGCCCCAGCGGGCGCAGGCGAGGCCTTCACGCTTGGTGTCTTCGGCGAGCACGAGGTCCGCCGCTTCGAGGCAGGCCCGGGCCCGGGGAGAAAGATCACCAGGGTTGCCAAGAGGCGTTCCCACCACCCACAGCGTGCCGGGTTCCGATATCTGCGAATTCGATGACATTTCGTATCAGCTCCGTTTGGTAGGTTCCCGACCGGGCCGCCACGCACACGAGGTCGAAGCGGCAGGGCCTGTTCCAGGCGTCGTGTTCGGCAAGCCACGCCTGCGCGGCGCGCAGCAGCCGTTCCTTTTTGACGGCGGTAAGCGCTTCGTAGGGGCGCTGCATGCCGTATGCATCGCGCGTTTTCACTTCCACGAACACGAGCGTGTCGCCTTCCTGCGCCACAATGTCGAGCTCCAGATGTCCGCTGCGCCAGTTGCGGGCCAGAATGCGCCAGCCCATGCCGCAAAGCATTGTTGCGGCGCGCTCTTCGCCGACCGCGCCTGTGCCCGCCTTGCTATGCGGCGCGCGGGCGCGTTCTCCCTGTACCCTGCGGAAGGGATTCAGCACAGCCAGCCCTGTTCCTGCACTTTCGGCGGCAGCACGCCCCGAAAATCGAGGCGATGCAGGGGGCAGGGGCCGTATTTTTTCAGGGCTTCCTTGTGCTCCCTGGTACCGTAGCCCTTGTGTCTTGCAAAGCCGTATTCCGGCCAGCGCGCGTCGAATTTCGTCATGAGCTCGTCGCGGAAGGTCTTGGCCAGCACGGACGCCGCGGAAATGGAAGGCACCTTGGCGTCGCCGTCCACCACGGCTTCCTGCTCGGGCAGAGGGATGCCGAACTGACGGAAGTAGAGCGGCGGAATGATCTGCGTGCCGTCGATGAGCAGGCGCGCGGGCACGTTTTCTCCTTTGGCGTGCATGCGCACGCGCATGGCGGCCACGGCGCGGGTCATGGCCATGAGCGAGGCCTGAAGAATGTTGATGCGCGAAATTTCGTTCATCCAGGCGAGTCCTATGCCCCAGCCCACGGCAAGACTGCGGATTTCTTCGGCGAGGCGGTCGCGCTCTTCGGCCTTGAGCACTTTGGAATCGTCCAGTCCCATGAGGTCGAAGCCGTCGGCGAAAATGACGGCGCCGGCCACCACGGGCCCGGCAAGACAGCCTCTTCCGGCTTCGTCGGTTCCGGCGGTGAGCAGTTGCCGGGTATCCGGGGCGCTGAAGAGCATGCCCTGTTCAATAACGGCTTTTTTGCGGGGTCTGGCCATGATTCACCTGAAAAAGAAAATGGACCGCAGAACACGGGCTTCTGCGGCGGTGTGCCGAAGATACGGAGTTTTTCGGCAAAACAAAAGTGGGAATGCACGGAAAATCGAACGGCGTCCGGGAAGAAGCGCCGCATTTTTTCATCGACCGGGAAATGCCGGTCGCCCGATAGACAAAATCCCCTGCCGGAAAACCGGAAGGGGATTTGTCTGCTCGAAAGAAGGGCCCGGGCAGCGCCGGACCGGAATCTTAGTAGCGGTTGCGGGGCTTGATGCGGGCAGCCTTGCCGCGCAGTTCGCGCAGGTAGTACAGACGGGAACGACGCACGCGGCCTTCGGTCACCACTTCGATGTGGTCGATGAAGGGGGAGTGCATGGGAAGAATGCGTTCCACGCCCACGCCGTCGGAAATCTTGCGGACGGTGAAGGTGGCGCCGGTGGTGCCGCGCTGAACACGGATGACGTTGCCCTGGAACATCTGGATGCGTTCCTTTTCACCTTCGACGATGCGCAGGTACACCTTGACGGCGTCGCCGGGCTTGAAGGACGGAATGTCCATACGCATGTGTTCGCGTTCAATCTGCTTGATGATATCCATAGGGGGACTCTCCTTGAGGAAAAATGGTGTTTATCCCCGATCGCCGAGCAGCCTGTCCAGAAGGATGGCGGCGGCGGCGCGCACGGGGAGATGATTGTACTCGTCCATCCAGCGCAGCGGCGGCAGGATGGCGTCGCATTGCTCCAACACCTCAGGCGCAATGCCATGCCCGGTTCCCAGAAGCAGGAGCACGGGCCTGTCCGCAAGCCTGCGCCGCACGTCGTCGAACGTGGTCGCGGGCCGGCGTTCCCGGTGTTTTTTATCTAGGACAGGCTGGGCACTGGTGCCGACCACAAAGGGCGGCAGGCCGCGATCGGTTGTCAACGTCGCAATCGCGCTTTCCAGAGATTCCTCGGGCCTGACCAGTCGAAGGGCTTCGGCTCTGTCGGGATTGAACGACAGCCCCGGCCCTTCCGTCCAATGAGAGAGCAGTGTTGCCAAGAGTCTGCGCTGATCCTCCAGCGGCGTGACCACGAAGAATCCACTGATCCCATAGGTGCGGGAAATTCGTGCTATATCGTGAATGTCGAGGTTTGTCAAAGAGGTTGTGCCCGTTTTCCGATCTTTTAATCGCACGGGGTGATGCAGCAGGGCCACATGCAGGTTTTTTCCCGGACGGAAGCGGGGCGCGGCGCGCAGAACCTCCCTGTCGTGATGGGTGAGCACGGCGTGATCGAGCAGATCCGGACGGTGTTTTGCCGTGGCGAGCACCGACTGTTCGCGTCGCCACGCGGCGATGAGCGCGTGATTGCCGCCTTCAAGCACTTCGGGCACGCGAAGGCCCTCGAATTCGTCCGGCCGCGTGTACTGCGGATATTCCAGAAGGCCGTTGCTGAAACTCTCTTCGTCGCCGGACTCGTCCTTGCCCATGAATCCGGGCTGGAGTCTGGCCGTGGCCTCGATGACGGCGAGCGCCGCGGCTTCGCCGCCGTTGAGCACGGCTTCGCCCACGCACACGGGCTCCACGGGGAGAAGATCGAAGAGGCGGGCGTCGAAGCCTTCGTAGCGGCCGCACACGAGGGTGATTTCCTCTTCTTTGGCGAGCTCGCGGGCAAAGTCCTGCGTGAAGGGGCGTCCGGCCGGAGTGAGGGCGATGAGTCTTCCCTTTCTGCCGTTGCAGGGAGCGAGTTCGCGCAGCGTGCGCACCAGCGGATCGAGCATGAGCACCATGCCCGGGCCGCCGCCGTAGGGGCGGTCGTCCACGGAGTGATGCCGGTCCGTGGACTTGTCGCGCGGGTTGGCAAAGGAAAATTCCACAATGCCCGCCTCGCGCGCCTTTTCCATGAGACCGCTGGAAAGGGGCGAGTCGAACCACTCGGGAAAAAGAGTGACGAGATTGTAGCGCATGACGGATTATGCCTTGCGGGCGGAGCCTTCTTCCGCGTCCTGTTCGTCCTGCCCGTCGTCGGGAGCAAGCGAGGCTGCGCCTTCGCGGTACAGGTCGAGCAGGCCTTCCGGCGGGGCAATGGTGGCCGTGCCCGCGGAAAGATCGATGTCGCGCACGAATTCAGGCACGGCGGGGAAGAGTATTTCGTAGCCGCCGCTCTCTTCCGGCGCGCGGATGCCCCACATTTCCTGACCGGCGGGGAAATCCACGTCTTCCAGTTCGCCCACAGTCGTGCCGTCTTCAAGGCGCACGGAAAGACCGATGAGGTCGCGCAGATAGGGCTCGTCCTCTTCGGGTTCCGGCAGGAAGGAGGCGTCGATGAGCAGTTCCTGACCGCGCAGCTGTTCGGCGGCGGAGCGGTCGTTGCAGCCCTCGATGCCGAGAATGAGCTGATCCTTCCACAGATGCCAGTCGCGCACGCGGATGGGGCGCGGGGCGAAGCGTCCGGCGCGCAGCATGAGAGGCTTGTCCAGAAGGTCCGCGGAATCGGCGTAGTAGTCCACGCGGATGTCGCCCTTGACGCCGTGGGGCTTGGCGAGTCGCCCCAGAACTACGAGAGAAGAAGCAGGCATTATTCGAGAATTTCCAAAACGACGCGCTTTTTGGTTTTGGCGGAAACCGCGCCCAGAAGGGTGCGGATGGCGCGGGCCGTGCGGCCCTGCTTGCCGATGATCTTGCCGAGGTCGTCTCTGGCCACGGAAAGTTCCAGCGTGGAGGCCTGTTCGCCTTCGGTTTCGCGCACGGTCACCTGATCGGGGTTGTCCACCAGCGACTTGGCGATGAATTCCACAAGTTCTTTATGCTGCATGTATGCTCTCCGCGCGTTTTCCCGGAGCATGAGGAGAAAACGCGAAATTTTTTTCAGAGTATCATTCCCTTCCGTCGCCCGTCAATGAAGGGAAGGGGCCGTCGCGCAGGCCGGGCGGAGCCCGGAAGCCCCGGGGCGGAAAAGGGCGGGACGGGCGCAGGCGTTTCTGCTAGACTTTCGGCAGGTCTTGAAACAGTCCCGTGCGCGGCCGGGTTCTCGCGGCCGGGCGAAAGACGGCGACAAAGGAGTGAGCGATGAACATGAAGAAACTTGTGCTCGGCGCGTTGTGCTGCGCGGCTCTGGCAGCGCCTGCGCCTGCGCTTGCGCAGATGGTGGAACTGCCCGCGCCGCAGAAGCAGGGCGGGCTTTCCCTGCTGGAATCGTTGGCAAAGAGGCATGTGGAGCGGAAGTTCGACAGTCGTCCGCTGCCGATGCAGGAAGTGTCGAACATTCTCTGGGCGGCCTGCGGCGTGAACCGCGAGGACGGCAGACTCACCGTGCCCACGGCCATGAACCGTCAGCTCATTGCCGTGTACGCCGTTCTGCCCGACGGCGTGTACCGCTACAACGCCGCGAAGAACGCGCTGGAGCAGGTGCTTGCAGGCGACTACCTGAAGCTCTACGCCAACGGCGCGCCGCTGGTGCTGCTGCATGCGGCCAAGGAGAGCGACCGCTACTCGCCGTTTCACGTCGGCTCCATGTACGAGAACGTGGCGCTCTACTGCGCCTCGGCGGGGCTCGCCAACGTGATGAAGGCGCAGGAGACGAACCGGCTGGACGGAAAGCTGCCGCTGCCGGAGGGCTGGAAGGTGTACATGATTCAGCCCGTGGGCTATCCGGCAAAGGCCGACTGACGGCAAAAAAAGTCCCCTGTCGTCCGACGCGGCCTGATGAAGGAGGGGAAGGGCGGCGACGCGTCGAACGGCAGGGGAAAGGTCTTGAGGGGGAAGGCCGCTATTTCGAGGCGGCGTTGCCCTCCTGTTCCATGAAGGTGCGGAACGAGCCGAAGGCACTGATGTCTCTGGCGCTTTCGGAGAGGTCGGCTCCGCAGATGAAGCCTCTTACCCACGAGCCGTCGGCAAGTTCCACGGAACCGAGGCCGAGCGGCGCGGGAATGCGTTCCAGAAACGCGCCCACGGCGCTGCGGGGTATGGACCAGACTTCCACCTGAACGGGAACGCCGCCGTCCTCCACGCGTACGATGGCCGGACGCAGGGGCGCGCCGCCGGGCAGAAGCTTCATGCGGTAATGAGGAGCCGTGGCAGTGGCGCACTCGAACACGGCGCCCGTGGCTTCGAGCTCATGGCACAGGGCCATGCCGCTCATGTGCGCTCCGCCCACGGCCAGCAGCAGCGAGCCCTTGTCGGCGGCGGGCTTCACTTCCGTCGCGCCGAGTCCGATGCCTTCCTTCAGGGCTGCGGCGTGGAAGCGCGAGGCGAGATCGAGCAGACGGGCTTCCGAAAAGGCCGGACCCATGAGCGTGACGCCGAAGGGCATGGCCACGTCCGTTCCGGGCATGTGCGGTACCGAGGAGGGCACGGCCACGGCGCACATGTCGAGGATGTTCACGAAGTTAGTGTAGGTGCCCATGTTCACGTTGGTGCTCACGGGATCGCGGCGCACGGCATCGATGGTGTAGGTGGTGGGGGCGGTGGGCAGCAGAAGCACGTCCACGCGCTTGAAGTCCTGCGCCACGATCTGCCGAAGCTCCCGCGTGCGGTAGATGGTGCGGAAGGTGTCCACGGCCGTCCAGTGCGACGCGCCGCAGATGATCTTGTGAACGGTGGCGTCGCAGCATTCGGGATTCTTTTCCACGAAGTCGCCCACCACGGCCATGCGTTCCGCAAGGTACGGGCCGAAATACAGCATGTCGGCGGCTTCGCGGTAGGGCGCGTAGTCGAGGGCCACGGCCGTGCCGCCCAGCGATTCCAGGCGGGCGATGGCCTCGCGGAAGGCCTGCGCCCAGACGTCGTTTCCGCAGAATTCAGGATTTTCGGGCACGCCGAAGGTGAAGGTCTGACCGAGGGGCGCGGGAGAAGAGGCGGCTTCCCGGCTCCACACGTCCTTCTCGTCGGGCCCCTGCGCCGCGGCGAACACTTCGGCGGCGTCCTCGCAGGTGAGGGCGAAGATGGATACGCAGTCCAGCGAGGGGCAGGCCGGAACCACGCCGCACGTGGAAAGCAGGCCGTGGCTGGGCTTGAGGCCCACAAGGTTGTTCAGCGCCGCGGGCACGCGTCCGGAACCGGCGGTGTCCGTGCCGAGGCTGAAGCTCACATAGCCCTTGGCCGCCACGTGCGCCGAACCGGAGCTTGAGCCGCCGCTGATGTATGCGGGATCAAAGCTGTTGGGGCAGGCCCCGTAGGGGGAACGCACGCCCACGAGACCGGTGGCGAACTGATCCATGTTGGTCTTGCCCATGAGCACGGCTCCGGCGTCGAGCAGGCGCTGCACCACAAAGGCCGTGGACTCGGCGGTGTAGGCGTAGGCCGGGCAGGCGGCGGTGGTTTCCTTGCCCGCGACGTCCATGTTGTCCTTCACGGCAAAGGGAATGCCGAGAAGCGGATACCGGCTCCGGCGCTCTTCTTCTGAGAGCGTTGCGCAGGCGGCCTTCAGTTCGCGCACGCGTTCGCACACTTCGTTTTCGTCGATGAGGGTGATCCATACGCCGTTTGCGCTGTCGCGGCGGATGCGTCGGGCCAGATCGCAGAGGCCCTGTTCAGGGTCGCCGCCCTGGGCGTACCAGGCGCGGACGGCGGAAAGAGTGGGGCTGGAAGGAAAGGGGGTCATGATGTCTCCGTATTTTTTTCGACCGGTCAGGCCGTTTTGTTCAGAACAGGCATGGAAGAGAGAAGCGAACGGGTGTACTCGTGCGTGGGATGCGCGAACACTTCCGCCGTGGTTCCCTGTTCCACCACGCGGCCCTGCTGCATGACGATGAGGCGGTCGCACAGCAGGCGCAGCACGTTGAGGTCGTGGGACACGAAAATGAGACTGAGATCCAGCTGACGCTTGAGGTCGTCGAGCAGGCAGAGAATCTGCCCCTGCACGGACACGTCGAGCGCGGTGGTGGGTTCGTCCAGCAGCAGTATGCTCGGCCGGGGGCCGAGGGCGCGGGCGATGCCCACGCGGGCCTTCTGTCCGCCGGAAAGCTGATGCGGCAGCCTGTCGAGCAGCTCTTCCGGCAGATGGACGAGCTGCGCCAGACGGCGCACGTGCTTGGCAAGAACGTCCCTGTCGCGGATGCCGAGAAGAACGCGCAGAGGGTCGGCAATGCAGCGGGCGGCGGTCCAGCAGGGATTCAGGCTGCTTGTGGGATCCTGAAACACCATCTGAATCTGCGAGCGCAGGGGATGATGCGCAAAGAAGCGCGGCGGCAGCAGACTGATGTCGTCCCGGAACAGGCGGATGGAGCCTTCATCGCCGCCGCCCGGGCCGGGACTGACGTCGATGAGGCGCGCGAGCATGCGGATGAGCGTGGACTTGCCGGAACCCGATTCCCCGGCAATGCCGAGGCAGGTGCTGCGTTTCAGTTCAAAGGACACGTCCTGCACGGCGTACACGCCGGGCGTGAAGGACTTGTAGAGATGACTGACTTGAAGAAGCGGAATCATGACGCACCTCAGGAATCGGCTTCGACCGGGCCCAGACGGCGGATGTCGTCGAGGCTGGTCATGAGGCTCGGCGTGGAGGCGAAGAGCCGTTTCGTGTAGGGATGGGAGGGGTGGCTCAGCAGATCGCCGGGCAGTCCCGTTTCCAGCAGTTCGCCGTGCCGTATGACGCCTATGCGGTCGCTGTACTGCACGGCCAGGCCGAGATCGTGGGTGATGAACAGTATGGACATGCCGGTTTCGTCCATCATGTCGCGCAGGAGCTTGAGAATGGTGTCCTGCGTGAGGGCGTCGAGGCCGGTGGTGGGCTCGTCGGCAAAGAGCAGGCGCGGACGCCGCGCCAGTGACATGGCGATGAGCACGCGCTGACACATGCCGCCGGAAAGCTCGAAGGGATAGGCGTCGAGGCAGCGTTCCGGGTCGCGGATGCGCACCTTTTCCAGCAGTTCCCGGGCGGCGTCGCGGGCTTCCTTGGCGGAGGCGGGGCGTTCGGGCAGCGTTTCCAGCACGTCGCGAAGCTGCAGGCCGATGGTGCGCACGGGGTTCAGGGACACGATGGGGTACTGGAAGATCATGGCCATGTCGCCGGGGCGACGCCAGCGGCGGCGCGGCGTCTTGTTGTCGAGCAGCAGCTGACCGTCGTAGCGTATGCAGCCCTGTTCCACGTAGCCGTTGGCGTCGAGCAGGCCCATGGCGGTCATTACGGTCACGGACTTGCCGGAGCCCGATTCCCCCACGAGGGAGAAGAACTCGTGGGGGCGGACTTCGAGGGTCACGTCGCGCACGGCGGTGAGCGTGCTTCCTTCCGAGGTGAAGCCTACGCTGAGGTGCTGCACTTCAAGCAGCGGAGAAGATGAGGTGGTCATTACGCACGCCTCCTCGGATCGAAGATGTCTCGGAGCGCGTCGCCGAGAAAGTTGAAGCAGAGTACGGTGAGCATGAGGGCGATGCCGGGAAAGAGGGCGATCCACCATTCGCCGGACACGATGTACTGCGCGCCTTCGGCGACCATGATGCCCCATTCGGCGTCCGGCGGACGGACGCCGAGGCCGATGAAGGACAGACCGGCGGCGTTCAGGATGGCCCAGCCGAGGTTCAGCGAGGCCTGCACCATGATGGTGGGAATGATGTTGGGCAGCAGGTGGCGGAAAATGATGCGCGGGCCGCTGTTGCCGCTGATGAGGGCGGCTTCCACGAACTGGCTGTTGCGGCGCACGCTCACTTCGGCTCTGGCCACGCGGATGTAGAAGGGCAGGTTGATGATGGCCGTGGCATAGACGATGTTGGCCACGGAGTTGCCCAGCGAGGCCACGATGGCCATGGCCAGCACGAAGAGCGGGAAGGCCATGATGGTGTCCACGAGACGGCTCACGAGGCTGTCGAAGAGCCTGCCGTAGTAGCCGGCGAAGGCGCCGATGAGCGTGCCTGCCACAAGGGAGAGACCGACGGCGCTCAGGGCTATGGACATGTCGAGACGGCAGGCCGTGAGAATGCGGCTGAACACGTCGCGTCCCACCTGATCGGTGCCGCAAAGATGCGCCAGGGAGGGCGGAAGCATGATGGCGTCGTCCACGCACTGGAAGGCGTCGTAGGGGGCGAGGGAAGGCCCGGCCACCGTGAGCGCCGCGAGCACTATGAGTCCGCCCACGGCCAGGCAGGAGAACACGTTGCTTCTCAGGCAGAAGAAGACATGACGGGTGAAGGAGCTCATATGTTCATCCTTATGCGGGGATCGTTCAGCACCTGGAGCAGGTCGGTGATCAGGTTCACGAACACGTAGAGAATGCCCATGGTCAGCACGAAGCCCTGCACGGCGGCGTAGTCGGAGGTGAGCAGCGCCTCAAGGGCGAAGGAGCCGATGCCGGGCCAGGAAAAGACCTTTTCCACCAGCACGTTGGCGCCGAGCGTGAAGGAGAACACCATGCCGAGCGTGGTGAACAGCGGATTGGCCGCATTGCGCAGCGCGTACACGAAGATGATTTTCCAGCGGGGCAGATTGGAGGCACGGGCCGTGCGGATGAAGTCCGCGGAGAGCACCTGGAGCATGGCGGCGCGGGTCATGCGGGCGAGCGGCGCGAGGGCGAAAATGCCGAGGGTGAGCGCCGGAAGGGTGATCTGCATCACGGCCGCGCGGAAGGTTTCAAAGTCTCCGGCGAGGAGGGTGTCGATGAGGAAGAATCCCGTCACGGCGTCGGGTTCGATGGCCGTGAGCGGCAGTCGTCCCATGGGGGCCGGAGCCCATCCCAGCAGGTAGTAGAAGATGAACACGAGCAGAAGCCCGGTGAAGAAGGTGGGCAGCGAAACGCCGAGCGTGCTGATGATGCGGCAGATGTGGTCGATGATGGAGCCGGGGCGCGTGGCGGAAAGAATGCCCATGGGCAGGGCCACGGCCACGGCGAAGAACAGACCGGCGAAGGTGAGCTCCAGCGAGGCGGGCAGACGGGTGAAGATTTCTTCCGTCACGGGCAGGCCGGTGGCCCAGGACGTGCCCCAGTCTCCGCGGCACATGTCGGAAACGTACAGAATGAACTGTTCGATGAGGGGCTTGTCGAGACCGAGATTCTGCCGGATCTGCTCGATGGCGTCGAGACTGGCCGAAGGCCCGGCCAGGTACGTGGCCGGATCGCCGGGAAGCGCGCGGGCCAGCAGAAATGTGATGATGAGCACGCCCGCAAGGTTGGGTATGGCCGCGAGAATACGGCGCAGGATGAAGCGAAGCATAGAGGATCCTGTTTTTCCGGAGCCTGCGGGGATCCGGTAACAAGGCAGGGCCCGAAGGCCCTGAACCCTGATGAGAAAAGGGTGCCGGGCTCCCGTGGGGGAGACCCGGCGGGGGGGGGAGCTTATTCCTTGGTAATGGTTCGGAAGTCGAGCTGACGGTGGAACCAGTACTGGTAGTTGTGAACGTAGGGCTGCATGGCCACGTCGAGGTTGGGCTGGAACAGGGGCAGGCGGGGCGCGTCGTCGAAGGCCTTCTTCAGGCACTTCTTGATGGCTTCGTCATAGGAGGCCTTGTCGGGAGCGAAGCGGGCCGCTTCGATGTAGCCGTCCATTTCCTTGTTCTGATAGGACATGGTGTTGAACACGCCGTTCTGGCTGTGGTAGTTCCAGTAGAAGAAGTAGTCGGCGTAGTTCAGCCAGCCGCCCATGTCGTCCACGAGCAGGGGCATGTCCTTGCGGGTCATGGCCGTGCGCCAGTTGGCTCCGGGCACCTTTTCCATGGTGGTTTCCACGCCTATGTCCTTGAGGGCCTTCTGCAGCAGAAGCGCGGCGGGTTCACCCAGCGAGGCCTTGCCGAGGCTGTAGGAAAGGGTGGTCTTGAAGCCGTTGGGGTAGCCGGCTTCGGCGAGCAGCTTCTTGGCCTTCTCCACGTCGGTATGATAGGGGAAGGGCTGAGGCCATTCGGCCGTGGCCGGGGTGTCGCTCGCGGCGCCGTAGAGCGGGGCGGCGCGGCCGTAGGTGGAAGCCTTGTAGATGGCTTCATAGGGAACGGCGTAGCTTATGGCCTTGCGCACCAGCGGATTGTCGAACGGAGGAATGGTCACGTTCATGTCTACGAACCACATGCAGTTTTCCACCGGAATGCCTTCGACCTTCAGCTTGCCCTCGTCGTGCAGTTCGGCGAAGTCCTTGGGAGGCAGGTCGAGGGAGAGGTCCACGTCGCCCTTTTCAAGCATGGCACGTCGGGTGGAGGCGGAAGGAACCACGCGTTCGATGACGGTCTTCATGGCGGGCAGGGGGCCGCACTTCCAGTCGTCGAAGCGTTCGTACACGGTCTGCACGCCGGGCTTGAAGCTCTTCACCTTGTAGGCGCCGCTGCCGGCGTCGTGCAGCTTGAGCCATTCCATGGCCCAGGGATCCTTGTCGGTGGCGTGCTTCTTGGCCAGCGTGGAGTTGTAGATGGCGGGCACGGGCGTGCCGATGTTGGGCAGCGCGAGCTTGTCGGCCTTGTCGAGGGTCACGCGGAAGGTGTACTTGTCCACCACCGTGAACTGCTCGGGCTTCGTCATGGAGCCGGCGCTCATCTGGAAGGTGGGGAAGCCGCCCACGGACACCGCTCTGTCGAAGGACCACTTCACGTCGTCGGCGGTGACGGGCGTGCCGTCGTGGAACACGGCGTCCTTCCGCAGATGGAAGGTGATCACGCGGCCGTCGGGGGAAATGTCCCAGCTTTCGGCGAGGGCGGGTTCGATCTTGGTGTAGTCGTACATCAGCGTGCCGGAAGGATGCTTCTTGATGCCGTAGGTCACCAGGCGGTCATAGACGTTCCAGGAAAGGCCGTAGGCGGAGCGGTTGGTGCCGGTGCCCTGAATGTCGAAGGAGTTGCCGCCGCTTTCGCGTATGAACAGCAGCGTGTCCTTGGGAATGCCCGCGGCGGGAGCCTGCACGGGCGCGGTTGTGGCGCACAGTCCCAGCAGAAGGAGACCGGCGATGGCGGGAAGAATCTTCATGGGAACCTCAAAGAAAAAATGGTGAGGGCGCACGGAGCGCCCTTTGTTGCAGATAGGGCTTACAGACTGTCGCCGGTGCGGATGCGCTGGCTGGCCACGATGTCCACGACGTAGATGATGCCGTCGCCTTCATGACCGGTGGACGCGCCTTCGGAAATGGCGGTCATGGCGGTCTGCACGTCTTCGTCGTGCAGGCAGAGTTCTATGCGGACCTTCTTGAGCAGGGTCACTTCGGTGGCTACGCCGCGGTACATTTCCACGTAGCCCTTCTGGCGGCCCGAGCCGAGGATGTTGGTGACGGACATGCTGTAGAGTCCCTTGGCGTACAGTTCCTGCTTGACGGGTCCGAGACATTCCGGACGGATATAGGCAACTACAAGCTTCATTTTTCAGCTCCTGTTATGTTTGATCGGTCGGCTTATTCGTTGGAGAAGATCTGGAAGCCGCTGTACACGTCGGCGCCGTGTTCGGTGATGTCGAGGCCTTTGAGTTCGACTTCGCGGCTCACTCGCAGGCCGACGACCTTGTCGGCGATCTTGAAGGCGCACATGCCGGTGATGAAGGCCCACGCGCCCACGCTGACCGCGCCGAGCAGCTGGATGAGGAGCAGATGGACGCCGCCGCCGTAGAGCAGACCGACGTTGGAGCCGTAGCCGGGAGCGGCGAACAGGCCGACGAGAACCGTGCCGAGGAAGCCGCACACGCCGTGGACGGAAACCGCGCCGACGGGGTCGTCGATGTGGAGCTTCTGATCGACGAACAGGATGGAGAACACAACCACGATGCCGCAGATGATGCCGATGAAGATGGAGCCGACGGGGGAGACTTCATAGCAGCCGGCGGTCACGCCCACGAGGCCGGCGAGCACGCCGTTCATGGCCATGGAGGGGTCGGGCTTGCCGGTGATGATCCAGATGGTGACCATGGCGGCGGCAAAGCCGGTGCAGGCGGAGAGGCAGGTGTTCACGGCAATGTAGCCCACGGTGCCGTCGGGAGTGGTGGTGGAGCCGCAGTTGAAGCCGAACCACGCGAACCACAGGATGAACACGCCGAGCGCGACCAGAGGAATGTTGTGGCCGGGAATGGCGAGGGACTTGCCGTCGGGGGAGTACTTGCCGATGCGCGGACCCACGCAGATGGCGCCGGCGAGGCCTATCCAGCCGCCCACGGAATGCACGACCGTGGAACCGGCGAAGTCGATGAAGCCGAGATTTTCAAGCCAGCCCTTGGTATCGGCGAAGAGGCTGTTCCAGGCCCAGCCGCCGCTGATGGGATAGATGAAGGCGGAAACCAGAATGGAAACCAGAATGTAGGCCTTGAAGTCGGTGCGTTCGGCGATGCAGCCGGACACGATGGTGGCCGAAGTGGCCGCGAACATGGCCTGGAAGAAGAAGAAGGTCCAGGCCCAGCCGCCCTCGGGGGTGGTGGGATCAATGAAGTTCATGCCGAAGGACGGCGAACCGATGAACCCGTTGGACGCGCCGAACATGAGTCCGAAGCCGAGCAGGAAGAACAGGGGCGTGCCCACGCTGAAGTCCACAAAGTTCTTCATGAGAATGTTGCCGGCGTTCTTGGCGCGGGTGAGGCCGCATTCCACGAGGGCGAAGCCCGGCTGCATGAACATGACGAGCATGGCGCCGAGCATGGTCCAGATGATGTTGCCGTCCTGCTGACTCAGAAAGGAAGGGGCGTCTTCGGCCAGAGCCGTATCGGGAGCGAGCAGAGCGCCGAGCGCCAGAGCCGCTGCGGAAAGTCGCAGCACGCGGGTGGTTCGAGGGGAGAAATCTGTACTGTAAATCATGGAAAACCTCCTGGGAGTACCTGGATGGCTTCCTTTGTGCAGAAATCGTGCCAGAATTTTTTAATGTTGATATTTCAAATGGATATCAAAATTTCGCTATGGTGACCGTATTTTTCAGGCATTTTTTTGTATCGAAGAAAATTTTTCCCCGGCGTTCGACGCGGCAAGATATGTGAAAAAAAGATAAAGAATATGGCAGGGTTGAAATTTTCGCCCGGAACGATACCAAATTGTTTCGATGAAAAAGCGGTCCGACGAGGGGTTCCGGCGGAGCACGGAAGCGGGCACATGTGTCGCCGGAGAAGGGCGTGTGCTCGGATGTGGAAAGCGAACCGCGCCAGGGCGGGAAACGTCGGGCGCGTCATCGGTCTGAGCGTCCGGCAAAAGAGAGCTGCGGAGGGCCGCGGGGCCTTGCGTTTTCCGGTCTGCGGCGCCCGTGATCCAATCCTGTACCACGGGCGGCCGGACGCAAAAACGCCCGGAACCGCGTTGCGATTCCGGGCGTTGCCGGTGTTTCGGATCAGGCGTCAGGCGCTACGCCCAGTGGACGAGGCCGGAGAGCATGACGTTGTCCAGCGGATCCACGAAGGGCACCACGCGCACGCCGTAGGCGTGCAGACCGTTGCTCTTCGCCTCGCAGGCGGCTTCATACACGAGCTTGCCGTCCGCCTCTCCGGTGAGGGAGAGGTTCACGATCTGCGGCTCTTCGATGAAGTTCATGCCGTCGGTCACGCCGAAGACGAACTGGGCGAGCAGTTCTTCCTTCTTCATGTCGCCGGGGTCCAGGGTGAGCTTCACGGTGAAGGGCTTGCCGCAGTACACGGTGTCGCCGTCGAGGCCGTTGAGTTCGATGGACTGAATGGCCGTGGTGTTGAAGCGGCCGGGAATGCTTTGCAGCCACGCGGCGACGGAGCGGGCCTTGGCCTGACGGTCGGCGTCCATGGCCACGCCGCGGCGGGCGGCGGGCAGATAGATCTTTTCCATGTAGTCGCGCACCATGCGGCGGCAGCCGTACATGGCGGTCAGGCTCTGCAGGGAGTTCTTGGACACGGCAATCCAGCCGTGGGGCAGAGCGTCGGAATCGCGCTGGAAGAACAGCGGCACGACGTCGTTTTCCAGAATCTGATACAGGCTTTCGGCGTCGTCGTAGTCGTTCTGTTCGGCGGAGAGGGTGGCATAGGTGGCCTTGGGACCGATGGTCCAGCCGTTTTTGCCGTTGTCGCCTTCGACCCACCAGCCGTCGGAGATGCTGAGGTTGATGCCGCCGTTGACCGGCACTTTTTCGCCGCTGGTGCCGCTGGCTTCATGCGGACGGCGGGGCGTGTTGAGCCACACGTCGCAGCCGCGGGAGAGCAGGCGGGAGACTTCGAGGTTGTAGTTTTCCAGGAAGAAGATCTTGCCGTAGAAGCGCGGATCGCGCGACCAGCGCACTACTTCCTCGATGAGCTCTATGCCCTTGCTGTCCGCGGGATGGGCCTTGCCGGCCATGACCAGCACGGTGGGACGGTCGGGATCGTTGAGCAGACGGGCCAGACGGTCGGGATCGGCAAAGAGCATGGTGGCGCGCTTGTAGGGCGCGAAGCGGCGGGCGAAGCCGATGATGAGCGTGTTCTGCGTGAGGGCGGAAAGCCACTTCGTGCGCTCTTCTCCGGAAATGTCGGAGTAGGCGGCACAGTGCGGCAGGCGTTCGCGCAGCGCATCGATGAGGGCCTGCTTCTGGGCGCGGCGGGCGGCCCAGTATTCGTCGTCCGGAATGGACTGCACCTTTTTCCACGCGGGGTCTTCAGGCTTCATGTCCAGCCATTTGGGTCCGAGGTAGTGGTTCAGCAGCAGGCGGAAGGCGGGGCCCACGTAGGAGGCGGTGTGCACGCCGTTGGTCACGTGACCGATGGGCAGTTCCGCTTCGGTGAAGCCCTTCCAGATGTTGCGCCACATGCGGCGGGAAACCATGCCGTGCATGGCGCTCACGCCGTTGGCCTGAGAGGACATGCGCAGGGCGAGCACGGTCATGTCGAAGTTGTTGGGATCGCCGCCGTCCTGGCGTCCGAGGTTCAGGAAGTCGGCCCATTCAAGGCCGAGCATTTCCGCGTAGGGCTGGAAGTAGCGCGCCATGAGATCCACGGAGAAGCGTTCGTTGCCGGCGTCCACGGGGGTGTGGGTGGTGAACACGCAGGAGCTGCGCACGAGAATCTTGGCTTCGTCGAGGGTGAGATCGTCGCCCTTCATGTGCTGACGCAGGCGCTCCAGCACGAGGAAGGCGGAATGCCCTTCGTTCATGTGCCACACGGAAGGCGTGATGCCGAGGGCGGCCAGCATGCGCACGCCGCCGATGCCGAGCAGAATTTCCTGACGCATGCGCACGTCGCGGTCGGCTTCGTAGAGGCGGGCGGTGACGCGGCGATCGTCGTCGTTGTTCTGGGGCACGTTGGTGTCCATGAGGTACAGGGAGATGAGGCCGACCTGCAGCTTCCAGATGCGGGCGTACAGGGTGCGGGAACCGAGCGGCAGGGAGATCATGAGCGGTTCGCCCTTGTCGTCGAGCATGGCTTCGAGGGGCAGGCTGCCGGGCTGATTCTCGGGATACTGCGGGTTCTGATGGCCGTTCTTGTCCACGGTCTGCTGGAAGTAGCCGTTGAGGTAGAACAGGCCCACGCCCACGAGGGGCAGGCGTTCGTCGCTCGAGGACTTGAGATGGTCGCCGGAGAGCACGCCGAGGCCGCCGGAATAGAGCTGGAGGCTTTCATGCAGGCCGTATTCGGTGGAGAAGTAGGCCACGGGGCGGTCGGAGGAAATGACGGGCGTGCCGTCTTCCATGGTTTCGGACACGACGGGCTGAGCCATGTAGGCGTCGAACTTTTCGGCGAGCTTGTTCAGACGGGTCACGAAGGTCATGTCGGCGGCAAGGTCGCGCAGACGTTCGGGCGGCGTGTTTTCCACCATGTAGATGGGGTTGTGGTCGCACTTCTCCCACAGTTCGGGCGACATGCCGCGGAACAGCGCCAGCGCCTCGGGCTGCCAGCTCCACCAGACGTTGCAGGCGATGTCGTGCAGGCGGCTGAGTTGTTCGGGCAGTTCCGACACGGCGTTCAGCGTGCGCAGGAAGGGAATGGAAGAAGGACGCATGGCGAGTTCCTTGGAGAACGTGGAAGACTGAGTGTGATTGGAGGCGTGGCGGCGGAAGTGCGCCTTTTCGTTGGCCATGGAGTAGGCGCTCATGTAGAGCTTGAAGAACTCGCTCCAGTCGGCGTGGGAGGCGGCGGCGCGCACGGTGCGGCGGCGCTGGTCGAGCTCTTCGTCGGAGCAGGTGGCGTAGTGGACGATGACCTCGGCGAGGGCGTCCACGGTTTTGGCGTAGTCGTTGTTGCGGCGCGCGATGACGCCGATGCCCGGCTGCGTGCCGATCTTGTTTTCCATCTGGCGGATCCAGAGGCCGAAGCCGGAAAGATCGGTGGTGACGGTGGGCACGCTGTAGGCGGCGCTTTCGTGAGGCGTGTAGCCCCAGGGCTCGTACCAGGACGGGAACACGCCGAGATCGCAGCCGGAGAGCACGTCGAAGTAGGGCATGTTGAGGAAGCCGTCGTGGCCGTCGAGCAGGGCGGGCACGAACACGACCTGCACGTTGTCGTCGGCGGTGTTGTTCAGGCCGAGGCGGCGGCAGGCGGTGAGAATGGGATCGTTGGGCGCGTCATAGACCTGATGGCTCGTGAGAAAGCCCGCGCCGGGCAGGGAAGGATCGGCCACGGCGGCGGGGTCGCCGCTGACGGCGTTTTCGTCCACGCCGGTGTGACCGCCCATCATGAGCATGAGGGCGAGCACCTTGCTCGAGGTGTTCTGCATGGACTGCTTGGCCTTGGCGAGCGCGTCGAGGAAGAGATCCACGCCCTTGTTGTGGTACTCGTAGCGGCCGGAGATCACCAGAATGCGGGTGTCGGGCGTGATTTTTCTGCGCAGCAGGCGGCTCACGGGTTCGAGCAGACGAGCGCGGTTGGCGAGGGCGGCGTCGCGGTCGGCGCTGTAGTCGCGGATGGCGGAAAGGTCGAGGCCGTTGTCGGTAATGACGTCGGGCGTGCGGCCGAGGAACACGCGGGCCTCCTCGGCGGTGATGCCGCTCACGGTGGTGAACACGTCGGCTTCGCGGGCGCTCACGGTTTCCATGGAGCACTTGGCGGTCACGTTGTAGCGGTAGGCTTCCTGCGAGGGGGAGATTTCCGACATGCGGGCGTAGATGTCCACGCCGCTGCCGGCCATGGCGCGGCCGAGCACGGTGGCGTGGGTGGTGAACACCGTGCCCATGGAGGGGGCGAGCTGCTTGAGCGCGAGAATGCCCGCGCCGCACATCCATTCATGGAAGTGGGCTATGCCGTGGCTCTTGTTGCGGGTGGAGAGCACCTGATGAATGGTGGCGATGACTTCGCCGCAGGTATAGCTGAACAGCACGGGCTCGACATAGTCCCAGCCGCCGGACAGAGAATCGACGCCGAAACGCTCCCAGAGCTGGCGCAGAATCTGATTGGAGTCGTGCCGGCCGTTGAAATCGACAAGAATGACGCGCGGACGGCCGGGGATTTCCCAGCGGCCGAAGCGGCAGTGCAGATCCTTGTCCTTGAGGGGATAGCGCAGAGCGTCCCAGAAAGGCTCGTCCGTCTCGGTGAACTCGGTGTTGTGCTTGGTGTCGGGGCCCAGGAGGATGTATTCACCATCAAAGGCGCGCATGGCCTGCTGCGCCTTGCTGGCGACGACCTCATAGATGCCGCCGACCTTGTTGCACACTTCCCAGCTGACCTCGAAAAGATGAGTGCGTGAAGGTTGATTCATGAAATCTCCATTAAAATGAATTCTGACAGGAAGACCCTCGCTTCCCCGAAAAACGGGGAAAAGCGGGGTCTTTCTGTCAGTTTCTTGTCATGTTACTGGTTGGCCTTCGCAAAGAGGCGAATGCGGAAGTCTGCCAGAATGTTCATAAAGTTGGTGTAGGCCTCCATGGCGGAGCGGTAGGGGGAGAAGTACTTGTGAACGTCGCCGTCGGAGGAGCGGGGCGTGCCCATGTAGTAGAGGTGATCGGAACTCTGCAATCTTCTCCAGGCTTCGTCAAGTTCCGGATCGTTGACGTACTTCACGAGGCCGAGGCATTCGTACAGGGCGCGGAAGGCGTCCTTCTGCATGTCGTTGCCGAGCCAGGCGGAGAGGTCGCGTTCGGCGTCGGCCCAGGAGATGTGGTTCGGCACGTCGAGCTCGGCGCGGACGGGGTAGCGGTCCGCCGCTTCGGACACGGTGAGGAAGTCGAAGTCGGGATCGCGCAGCACGGCGTCGGGCAGGGCGCGCATGAACTCGAAGATGCCGGTGTCGGCCCACTGATGTTCGCCGAAGGTTTCGTAGTCCATGAACAGGTTGACGACGTCGCCGTTGCCCTTGATTCTGTGCAGCCACTCGGCAAAGGTGTCGGCCATGAGCGGGTAGGCGGGCCAGTCGCGGTTGGAGAAGCGGAAGGCGATGTCGTCGGAAAGGGAATAGTTTCTGAGCAGCAGCTTCATGTCCGGGCAGCCTGCGGGCTGATAGACGAAGTTCGGGCTGCGCCAGCCGAGCACGCGATCGACGCCCTCGGCGAGAATGACGGAGTAGCCCATGTCGCGGGCGATGCGCGCCACGTCGTTGCTGTACACGAGTTCGGTGTTGCGGAACGCGCGCGGGCTCTGCCCGAAGAGTTCCTGCATCTTTTCCCGATGCCGGCTTATCTGCGAGCGGAATTCGTCTTCGGAGAAGAGGCAGGCGAGGCTGTGATTGTCGGTTTCGTCGAGAAATTCGACGCAGCCGGTGCGGGCGAGCGCGCGGAAGCTGTCGAGCACTTCGGGCGCGTATTCCATGAACTGGTCGAGCACGATGCCGGTGAGGGAGAAGGACACGCGGAACCGGCCTTGATGACGCTCGATGAGTTCAAGCAGCAGGGAGTTCATGGGCAGATAGCATTTTTCGGCCACCTTGCGCAGGACGTCGCGGTTCTGCCGGGCGTCTTCATAGTCGTTTTTGGCGCCGATGTCGAAAAAGCTGTAGGGGCGGAGACGGTAGGGCTGATGAACTTCAAAGTAAAAGCATACGGAAGGCATGGCTTAACTCCGGGCATTGGGGCAGACATGAGCGTAGGCGTCGAGGATGCCGTCGGCGGCGCGTTCCCAGGTGAGGCTCTGCAGTGCTTCCTGACAGCGGCGCAGGCTTTCCGCGGCCATGTCGGGATGGTTCAGCACGTCGAGGATTCTGTCGGCCATCTGGCGCACGTCCCAGAAGTCCACGGTGAGGGCTCCGGGCAGCACTTCGGCGCAGCCGGACTGCTTGGAAAGCAGAATGGGCGCGCCGCACTGCAGCGCTTCGAGCGGGGCGATGCCGAAGGGTTCGGACACGCTGGGCATGACGTACAGGCTGGCCAGCGAGTACATGTGCTGCACGTCCTTGCCGCGCATGAAGCCGGGGAAGTGGAAGCGGCTGCCCATGCGAAGTTCGGCCACGCGCCGTATCATGCGCGGAAGCAGATCGCCGTTGCCGGCCATGATGAAGCGCACGTCGGGCATTTCGTTGAGCACCAGACGGGCGGCTTCCACGAAGTATTCCGGGCCCTTCTGGAAGGTGACGCGCCCCATGAACAGCACGCGCTTCTCGTTGCGCACAAGTTCCGGCACGCTGAACGTGGGGATTTTTTCGTGCAGGAACGCGCCGTTGTACACCACGGAAATCTTTTCCGGGGGCACGCCGTAGCGTTCCACGGCCACCTGCTTGGTGCGTTCGCTCACCGCAATGACGTGGTCGGCGGCATGGAGGCCGTCGCGCTCGATGTTGTAGATCTTGTCATAGCCGTGATCGCCGCAGCGGTCAAATTCCGTGGCGTGCAGGTGGGCGACGAAGGGCAGGCCGCTCAGACGGCTGGCGGTCATGGCGGCGGGATAGGTCATCCAGTCGTGGGCGTGGATGACGTCCGCCTTTTTCTTCATGTGCTCTTCCAGCACCACGGCGGAGGCGGCGGTGGTGAAGCGGTACACTTCATCCATGAGATCGTCGTGGTAGCCGCCGCGGAAGTGGCTTATTTCCTCGACGTACTGTTCGTTTTCATTGAACACGTCGGGGTCGATGCCGAGCTGACCGAAGTCGCAGTTGCCGTAGGGATTGAGGTTCGCGCTTATCGGACGCATGAAAAGGTGGGAGAATTCGTCGGAGCCCTGCTGCCGGCGTATTTTTTCCACGGCCTTTTTCAGCGCGCGGGAAATGGGCACGCCGGAAGCGGAGCGCAGGAACGTTCCCGAGGTCTGTTTTTCCGCCCGCATGCTGGGCAGAATGAAGGCGATGTCCACGCCCTTTTCCGTGAGCCCCTGCGTTATGCCGTAGCAGGCCGTTCCCAGTCCGCCGCTGATATGTGGCGGAAATTCCCATCCAAGCATCAGAACGCGCATATGATTATCCCCCGTTTTGTCGGGTAAGGAAAAACTGAATCAACGGAGTTCGGGACCGTTTTTCTGGAAGGCGTCCAGCCAGCGTTTCCATTCTCCCGGGTTTGACTGTCTGACGAGCAGCAGCAGCCGGAGCGCTTCCGCCGAGCTCCAGGCCTGCGCTATGCAGCCTCCCGGCGCGTGGGGCTCCTGCCCGTCGAAAATTTCGGAAATGCTTCCCAGTCCGGCCTGTCCGAGGTGGACGCTGAAGAGCGGCGTGAGCGCGTCGAGCGCCTCGCGCACGGCCTTGCCCGAACGGGCCGTCTTCACCACGGCGTCCATGTACGCGCCGGCCGGCCAGGGCCAGACCGTGCCCTGATGATAGGCTCTGTCGCGCGCGTCCTGCGGGCCCTGACACACGGGGCGGTAGTCGGGATCGGAAGGCGCCAGCGTGCGCAGTCCGAAGGGCGTGAGCAGGTTGTCGCGCACGCATCTGACCACGGAGGCCTGCACTTTCTGCGGAAGCGGCGAAAAAGGCACGGCCACGGCGAAAATCTGATTGGGGCGGATGCTGCGTCCCGGCCCCTTCACCGGATGCCAGGTGTCGTAGAGGCCGCCGCCCATGAGCGCGGCGTCTTCGTCGGAGGGCCGGAACACGCGGTTGAAGGCCTTTTTGAGGCGCGGCAGAAGCGCGGTTTCCGCAGGCGGCGTTTCGCCGAATTCGGCGGCGAGTTCCGCGGCAAAGGAGAGCGCGTCGAACCACAGGGCGTTGAGCTCCACGGCGCAGCCGTCGCGCGCAGTGACGGGCTCGCCGTTTATGGAGGCGTCCATCCAGGTGAGCTGCGTCTTTTCGCTGCCGGTGTGCAGCAGTCCTTCCTCGTCGGCGTACACGAGCATGTCGCCGTTCTCGTCGGGCATGGTTCCGGCGGCGAAGTGGCGGATGATGTTTTTCATCACGGGCCAGCACACGCGTTTGATGAAGGGCTTTTCCCTGGGGCAGGCCAGAGCGAGGCGATGCACGGCGAGCATGTACCAGAGGGAGGCGTCGGCGGAGTTGAAGGCCGCCTCGCCGTTGCCCGCGCCGATGAGGTTGGGCACGAGACCGTTTTTCACCGTGCCCTTGATCTGACGGAGCACGGCTTTGCCTTCCTTGAGTCTGCAGGATGCAAAGGTGAGGCCGGGCAGGGCGATGAGGGTGTCGCGTCCCCACGGACCGAACCAGTGATAGCCTGCGGGCACTACGGGTTCGCCGCCCGCGCTGATGAGGAAGCGGTCGTTTTCGCGGCGCAGATGTTCGAGAATCGCCTCCTTGAACACCGGTTTCGGCGCGGTGGCGGCGTGGCGTTCCCAGAGGGTTTCCGGCGCTTCGTACAGCGGCTCGACGCCCGCGGTCACCCAGATGGGGCAGTCCGCGCTCAGGCTGGTGACGAATTCGCCCGGCATGAGCAGGTCTTCTTCGTAGTCGTAGCCCCTCTCCTTTTCCACGGGATAGAGCACCTTGAAATACCAGTCCGGCGCGGCGGCGAAGGAGGAGCGCTCCAGCTTCGCATGGGAAATCTGCATGAAAAGCGGCGGAATGTTTTCGTCCGGCTGGAAGGAAAAGCCCGGATAGCTTCCGTTTTCAATGCCGAGAGCGTGGACGAAGGCCGCGCGGGAGGGCTCGGCGTGGAAAAGATGATTGATGTTGCGTCCGTTGACGAGAGGGCGCAGAGTCAGGCGCACGGAGCCGAGTTCGCGGGCGGCGGGGGTGTCGGCCAGGGCGTAGCGGATGAGCAGACGACTGGAGGCGCGGTCGAGCACGAGCGAGCGCAGAAGCACGACTTCCTCTTCGCCCTCGCCGCTCAGGCGGAAGGCGAAGGTCACGCGGTCGTGGGAGCAGGAAACTTCCTTCAGATGCCGCCATCCTTCGGGATGGACGACGCCGGGATGCAGGCGGCTGGAAAGCGGGATGTCCTGCCCCTGAACGGCAACGGAATCTTCAATCGCGGACAGAAGCATGAATTTTCCCGAAGCCGTCTGCACGGCCAGGAGACCGTGATACCGGCGGGCGTTGCACCCCGACACGGTGCCGGAGGCGTAATCCCCCAGGCTGTTGGTGAGAAGCCACTCCTTGTGCAGGCCGCCGATGGGGTAAGATGCGTCTGGACGAATATGATATTCCATGGGAAGCTTTGAAACTCCTGCATTCCTGCGGGGCGCAGGGAACGGTATGATGTCCGGGTTTCGGACGATGGTCGCCGGGATGGCAAACGTTTGTGTATAAACTGGTGAAGAAAAGAGCTTACTCCTGTTTTACGGCCGGGAAAAGCCCTTTCGCCGTGAGAATGATACCCCGTTTATGCATGCATGGCAACGTTGGTGTTGCTGTGCCATCGGCATGGACGTGCAGGGAGGTTGCATATGGATATGCTTTCCGCCGATATCGGGGGAACTCAAAGTCGTTTTTTCAGGTTTTCTTGTGAAGACAGAGAGATATCTATAAAAGAAGGGATGGTGCTCTCGTCTCGTGCGTCTACGTTCGACGCGTTGCTTGAGGAACTTTTCTCAAAGTGGCCCGACGGCGGAAAAACGTTGAAGGGCGTGTCCGTGCTGATTTTTGCGGCGGCCGGGCCGGTGCGGGAGGGGCGCGTGGTCATGACCAACGCCTCGTTCGCGGTGGACGCGGCCGTGGCGAAGGCGCGTTTTCCCTGGGCGGAATGCCTGGTGATGAACGATTTCGAGGCGCAGGCATGGGCCTGCTGCACGCCCGTCATGGAACAGGCGGAGAACCTGCTGCCGGGAGGCCGGGCGGGGCGGAGTTTCGGGGTGTCGGCGCTGCTGCGGGGCAGGGCTCCCGCGGCCGTGATCGGCGCGGGCACGGGGCTCGGGGCGGCGTGGCTGATTCCGGGAGAGGGGCGTCCCTTCGTGCTGCCTTCCGAGGCGGGGCACGTGCCTTTTCCCTTTGAAGGAAAGCAGGAGCGGGACTTTGCGGACTTTATGAGCGCGCGGCGCGGGGGCGCGGAGGTGTCGGCGGAGCATGTGCTTTCCGGCTCGGGCCTTGCGCTGCTGCATGAGTACCTCGGGGGCGCGCCCGAAAAGCCCGCCGTGTTCACGCGAACGCCCGGTTTCGCCTCGTCCGAGTGCTGCCGGTGCTTTGCCCGATTTTACGGCCGTTTTTGCCGCATGGCGGCGCTGGCTCTTCTGCCTGAGTGCGTGGTGCTTACCGGCGGCGTGGCGGGAAAAACACCGGCGCTGGTGCGCCATGAGGCGTTTGCAGGAGAATTTCTTCGGGCCCGGGGCGGTCAGAAGACGTTTCTGGAAGGCGTGCCGGTGTGGCTGAACGCGCACCCGCAGGCGGGACTCTGGGGCGCGGCGCGGGCGGGCGCGGCCTTTGCGGAGAAGATGGGCATCGGCCGTTCGTGAGAAGGGAGCGGCGCTCGTTTTGCGCGGAGGGGCATGCAGACGCTCGGAAGGGCGTCCGGGAGTCTCGGCGCGGGAGACAGAGCGAGCCTTGGAGACGCGGCGTTCCCGGATTGAAGAGCGGCTTCTTTCATCGTACATTGTCGCCGATTTGTCGCGGTCGGGCGACCGCGTTTTTCAAAGGGAGAACGATGATGTTTGATGAACACGATGCGCTGGTTGAGGCGCTGGCCCGGGAGCTGCGGAACAGAGGTCTGACCTGCGCCACGGCGGAATCCTGCACGGGCGGACTGGTGGGAGCCATGCTCACCGCAGTGCCCGGCTCTTCGGACTGGTACGTGGGCGGCGTGATTTCCTACGCCAACGAGGTGAAGCAGGGACTGCTCGGCGTGCGCCGGGAAGATCTGGAGCGCGTGGGCGCGGTGAGCGAGCCGGTGGTGCGTTCCATGGCGCTCGGAGCCTGCGCGGCCACGGGTGCGCAGGCGGCCATGTCCACGAGCGGCGTGGCCGGGCCCGGCGGCGGTTCTGCGGAAAAGCCCGTGGGCACGGTGTGGATGGGCTGGGCCCTGAACGGCGAGAGCCGGGCCAAGGTGTTCCATTTTGCAGGAGATCGCGACGCCGTGCGCGTGCAGGCGGCACGAGAGGCCGTGCGGGGGCTTGTCGCGTGGCTTGAGGAATCGGGGAACTGAGACTCGGAGGACTTCGGCTCGGATCCGCGGCTTGAGCTGCGATGATGCGCGGCGCTTCGTGCCGCGCCCTGCGCTCGTCTCTGCGCGGGCAAGAGTCAGGGCCGCAAGGGTTCCCGTGGCGGCGATGTCTGCGCCACGCCTGTGCGCGGGAAAGGGCCGCGGAATCTCCGCTTTTCAAGCACGCGTTGTCTGCCGGGAAAGGGTCGGGCGTGACGGGCTTTGCACAGGCGCTTTGGCGCGTCCGAAGAGGCCGTCTTTCGTCAGTCGCGGGAGGCGGCGTTCTTTTCGTCGTCGCCCGGCGTCGAGCTCGGGCAGAAGCCCTCTTCGCACTCTTCGGTGAAGATCTGCCACACGGTCACGAAGAACACGGCCAGCATGGGGCCGGACACAAAGCCGTCCATGCCGAACATGATGAAGCCGCCGAGGGTGGAGAGCAGCACGAGAAAGTCGGGAAGCTTGGTGTCGCGCCCCACGAGCACGGGGCGGAGAATGTTGTCCGCAAGGCCGATGACGCAGGCGCCGTAGGCCATGAGCAGCGCGCCCTGCCAGTACTGGCCGGTGGCGATGAGGTACAGCGCCGTGGGCAGCCAGACGAGGGCCGAGCCCACCACGGGAATGAGGGACAGCACGGTCATGACCACGCCCCAGAACACGGCGGCGCGGATGTCGAGAATCCAGAAGATGAGGCCGCCGAGCGCGCCCTGCGCCATGGCCACGAGAAGACTGCCCTTCACCGTGGCGCGCATGACGCCGGCAAATTTGTGGAACAGCCGCTCTTCCCGGTGATCGCCGAAGGGCAGGGCGCGGATCATCACGGCGCGGATGCGGCCTCCGTCGCGCACGAGGAAGAAGGAAATGTACAGCACCAGCGCAAGATTGGTGACGAGATGCGCCGCGCCGCCGCCGATGGCCACGGTGTTCCTGGCGATGAGGCTGCCCAGGGAAAGAGCGGTCTTGCTGAGCGTTTCCTTGATCTGCTCCGGGGTGTAGCCGTAGCTTGCGAGCCAGTTCTGCGCTTCGGGGAAATGTTCGCGCAGCCTGTCCACGGCGTCGGTGAGGGACGTGCTGCCCGCCGATAAGCGTTCGTAGAGCGACAGCCCTTCGGAGAGGCAGGAATAGAACAGCCACGAGAGCGGCAGAATGATGATGACGAGGCAGAAAAGAACGGTGAGGAGCGAGGCGAGGTTAGGGGAAAGGCCGAGCCTGTCCCGCAGACGGACGTTGACGGGCGTGAACAGCACGGCGATGACCACGGACCAGAACAGCACGTCGAAGAAGGGCAGAAGCAGCCATCCGAACAGCACGGACGAAGCCGCGAGAAGAAGGAGAAACGCCCGCGACTCGAAACGCTGCCTGTTGTCGTACATGAAAAGCTCCTTCGCCCGCGGGGCCGTCAGTTCTTCTCCAGCCGCTCTTCCAGATCGGGTTCGATGCGGACGCGGAACGCGCCTTCGCTGCGGTCGATGCGCACCATGCCGGGAGCGGCGTTCTTCATGGGATGGATGTATTTTGCGAGGGAATATTGAATGGACGCCGTTTCCGCGTCCTTCTGCCAGCTTTTGAGCGCGGCGAGCACGCCTGCCTCGTGGAGGGTGCGTTCCGGCACTTCCTGCCCGGCGTGATCGCGCCGGACGATGACGTGGGCGCTGGGGCCGTCGGCCGTGTGCAGCCAGTAGTCGTGGGCGGCGGCCAGCTTGAGCGCGAGAGCGTTGCCGCGGGTGTCGCGGCCGCGGAGCATGAGAAAGCCGTCGCTGCTGCGGAAGGCCTGCACCTGCTTGGGCAGGCCCTGCGGAAGGGCGGCGTTTTTGCCGCCGGTCTTCTTTTCTCCGGCTTTCGGCGCGGCTCCCGCGCCGGAAACGGAGGCGAGCATGCGCAGTCTTGCGGCTTCGGCTTCTTCCTTCTGCGCCTGCACTTCGGCGCGTCGCCGGGCCAGATGTTCCAGCCCTCGTCTGCCGCGGCCCGCCTGATGAAACATGTCGGCCATGTTTTCGCGCACGGTGCGCTTCTTGTCGAGCTTGAGCGTGACCGGGCCTTCCGGGCCGTTCAGAGTGACGGAATCAAGCTTGTCCGCGGGGCCGAAAAGATAGAGCTGACTTTGCAGCAGGAGCGCGTCCTTCTGCCGGTCGCGCATGGCGGAAAGGCGTTTTTCCTCGTTGTCGAGCTTGGAGAGCAGCTTGCCGAGTCTTGATGCTTCGGCGGAAAAGGGGCGCGCCGCCGCCTGACGGGCGTGTTCGGCCACTTCGCCGTACACCAGCGTTTCCCCGGCCTTGGCCAGCGCGGCCACGGGGTCTTCCATCACCGTTTCCGTCCAGGTTCCGCCCATGACCTTGAGCTGCTTTGCAGGCAGCGGCCAGGCCGAAATTTCGCAGCGGCCGCGCTCGTTTTCGTAGAGAAACACGTCGCCGCCCCCGGATTGCAGATCCATGAGCAGCGCTCCGGCGTCCAGAGGGTCGAGAAAGGCGAGCGTGCGGCGAAGGGCGGGCGTGAGCACCTGCCATTCCTTCCAGCTTTCGGGGGGCAGGGCGGAAAGGTCGCCGTCCGGCCAGGCGGGATCGTCTTCCGGCAGGGGGGCTTCCAGAGAGAGGGAGGGGCCTTCGCGCAGATCGAGGCAGAGCCAGGTCTGCACGTCGCCGGAGAGGCCGAGCCAGAGTCGGCGCTCCGTCCAGCGGCAGACGGCCCGCGTGATGCGTTTGCCGGAAACATGTTTGCGCAGGCGCATGACGAAGGCCGGCGGCTGCGCGTTGACCGGTATGCGGTGGTCGGCGGAAAAGAGCAGGGGCGACTTGCGGTCGGCCTTGAGCACGAGATGTCGTTTGCCGTCCCGGCCGTCGCCGCCGTACATGGAGAACACCGTGACGCCGGGGCCCGGCGCATGAATTTTTTCCATGCGCGCCCCCATGATGCGGGGAACGAGCGCGTCGCAGAAACGGCGGAAAAGATGGGCGTCCATGTTGCGGGCCCGGGTCAGCTGCCCTGAATCTTTTCGCCTTCTTCCTGACGCGCCTTGCAGGAGACGCAGAGCGTGGTCACGGGACGGGCCTTGAGTCGGGCAAGGCTGATGTCTTCGCCGCATTCTTCGCAGATGCCGTATTCGCCGTCGTCCATGCGCTTGAGGGCGTCCTGGATCTTGGTGATGAGCTTGCGCTCGCGGTCGCGGATGCGCAGAGTGAAGGAGCGATCCGACTCGGCGGTGGCGCGGTCGGAAGGATCGGCATAGGATGAATGGTTGTCCGTCATTTCTTCCAGAGTGGAATCGCCGTTGCGCTGAGCCTCGACGAGCATCTGGTTAAGAAGATTGCGGAAGTATTCCAGATCTTCAGGGGTCAAGGTTCCTCCTGGCAGGCTGTGCCGTGCCGATTGAATTCCCGTTGTGTAAACTATAACCTTTCCGTTGTAAAGCGGGGAGATGTTACAGTTTGCACGCCTGCATGGCGCTGAGCAGCGTGCCGAAATCGGAGACGCTGCGGGGGGCGAGGCCGTCTGTCTGGAAGCTTAGAAAAGGAATGGACGCCCCTTCCGCGGCCCCTTTGTCAGAGGCGCTGTCGCCGATGAAGAGCGTCTGAGCGGGTTTTACATTCCACTGTTTGAGAATGCGCAGCGCGCCTTCGGGGGCCGGTTTCGGGCGGGAAACGTCGCTCGCCAGCACGATGGGATCGAAATAGCCTTCCAGACGGCAGTTGTGCAGGAGCATGTCCATGCCGTCGGTGCGGTTGGTGTTCATGGCGAGGCGCACGCCGGAGCGGCGGCAGAAGTCGAGCACGTCGTGCAGACCGGGATAGCAGCCGATGTGCGGCATGATGTCGCGCACGTAGGATATTTTTCTGGACGCGTCGCGCAGAAGCGGCTGAAGCGGCTTGGGGAAGATGGCGTCCATGGCCTGATACACCGTGGCCGACTGCGCAAAGTCTTCCTGTTCACGGGTGAGTTTCGGCAGGCCGAGGTATTCCCGCAGGTAGTTGTAGTAGGTGATGTTCGCTTCGCGCGAGTCGATGACCACGCCGTCGCAGTCGAAAATGATGCCGAGAGGCAGCCCGTGGAAGGCGTCGGAAAACCAGTGTGCGAGTTCGGATGCGGAGAGATGGGACATGTCGTGTCAGCGGGAGGATTCCGGAAGAAAGAGGGTGAGATTGCGTTCACGCTGCTCGGCGCTCAGAGAACGCGCGAGCTTGTCGTGCGGGGCGCGGCCGCAGAGCGCGGCAAGCTGATCCACGCTTGCGCGCACGGCGCGATAGCCTGCGGGGGCGTCCGGGACGTCCGGGGCGTGCAGTTCCGAAACGGCGTCGGCCATGGCGGACGAGGCGACGACGAGTGTTGTGCCTTCCGGCATGTCGGGCGCAAAGGCCAGCGCGGCGGCGAGGGTCCGTTTCCAGTCGGGCAGATCGCGCTCGGCGGGCGCTGCGGTTGCGCTTCTGCCGCGGGTTGTGCCGGAAATGAGTCCGGCGAGGGCGCGGCGGGAATCGCTTATTTTCTGTTCCAGCGCGGCCATTTCGAGCGCCTGCTTTTCCTGAAGCCACGCCAGCAGAAGCACCTGCTGGGCGTTCTGGCGCAGCGGAGCCTGCGGCTCTTCCACCGGGAGCCCCGCCATTTCGCGCAGGGCCCGGCGTTCCGCGTCGGAAAGATCGGCCGGGGCGGGTTCCGCGCCCAGAGTCAGCACGGGCGAGCCGCTTGCGCCGTCGCGGCAGGCGCGCTCGTAGTCGGCAAGGCAGGCGGCCGCCGTCGCGGGAGACCACGGCAGGTCGGGCGACCAGGCCGAGTCGGGTTTGCCGGGCAGGCCGGGCCACAGGCTGCGGCAGCCCTCCAGAGGCGGAAGAAACTCGGCGTGAAGGCCGGGCAGTGCAAGATAAAGAGGGGTGTCCATGATATTTGCTCCTTTTTCCACTATAAATCGAGATGAGCGTTCAGGCAATCGGGAAAAGAGGGATCAATCCGGCACGGAAAGGGCGTCTTATGCTTGACCTTTCCCCGGTCACTCCCGTATAGAAAATAAACGAACTTGGAGAGAAAGACCCCGGAGGTTTGCCATGTTTGGTATAGGAATGCAGGAACTTCTCGTCATCCTTGTGCTCGTGCTGGTGATATTCGGCGCGAAGCGTCTGCCGGAAATCGGCGGCGGCCTCGGCCGCGCCATCCGCAACTTCCGTCAGGCCGCCTCGGAACCCGATGAAATAGACATCACCCCCAAGGACAAGGAAAAGATCAAGACCGACGACGAAGACAAGAAGGCGTAGGTTCCTGCCGGGAATGACCATGACGGTTGAACAGATTTCTGTGTTTGTGGAAAACAGGTCCGGTCAGCTCGGCGACGTGACCCGCGTTCTGGAAAAGGCCGGGATCAACATCCGGGCGCTGTCCCTTTCGGACACGACGGATTTCGGCGTGCTGCGCCTCATGGCCGACGATACGGAAAAGGCCAGGGACGCGCTGGCCGCAGCGGGATTTACCGTGGGCACCACGCCCGTGGTGGCCGTGGACGTGGCCGACGAGCCCGGCGGGCTCGGTCGCGTGCTGAGCGTGCTTTCCGAGCACGGCATCAATGTGGAATACCTGTACGCCTACACGCAGCGGGAATCCACGCGAGCCACCATCATTTTCCGCTTCGACCGCACGGAAGAAGCCGTGAACGTGCTGGAAGGCCGCGGTTTCCGCGTGCTCGGCCCGAAAGACATTGCCGACTGAACAGATGTTTTGATTTGTCCCAGGAATGTCAGGCCCCGATCTCAGGATCGGGGCTTTTTCGTATCCGTCGCTTCAAAGGCGCGGGAGAAACGGGTGTCAGCGGGAAGGACGGCGCTGGCAGAAGAGCGCCTTCTCGCGCGACGGACAAGGTTGCACTTATCCTGCGGCCGGCGGATGGCGTGTCTGACGAACGTTATTTTGCCTCTTCGTCGCGTGCGGACGCCGCTTCGCGCTCACGGAGAGCCGCGTCGTCCGAGGCCTGCCTGGCCGCGGCCCGGGCCATGGCCTTTCGGGCTCTTTTGTTGGGGTGCGCGGCCTGCGCTTCCTTTTTCAGGCGTCGCTCTTCGGCTTCCTTCGCCAGTCTTGCCGCGCGTTCCGCCTTTTCCGCCGCCTTGTGCGCGGCGGCTGTTTTCTGCTCATCCAGCGCTTCCTTCATGCTCAGAATGCAGCCGCACCATTTCTGCCGGTAGATGCCGAGCTCTCTGGACAGGTTGATGCCGTCCCACCACCTGGGGCGGAAATCCCGGTAGAGGAACGATGAACCGGCCGCGGCGGCCGCGCGTTCGGCTTCTTCGGCAATGCATTCGTGGCGTTGATAGCGGGAATAGAGCAGGCTGGTGGTAAAGGAGTCGAAGCCGAGCTCGCGGGCGAGATGAGCGGTTCTCTCCATGCGCGGGCGGTAGCAGAGGCGGCAGCGTTCGCCCTGCCGCATGGTTCCTTCCAGTTTTTTGACCCAGAGTCCGGGATTGACGGGCTCTCCTTCTTCCAGAAGTGGCACGTTCATGCGTTCGGCGACGGTGCGCATGGCGTCGCGCCTTTTTTTCCATTCGTCTGCGGGGTGGATGTTCGGATTGAAGAAAAAGGCCGTGGGTTCCCAGCCTTCCTCGCGCAGATGCGCGATGGGCATGAGGGAACAGGGGCCGCAGCAGACGTGAAGCAGAATTCGGGGCATGGTCGGGCCTTGGGTCGGGTTCAGGGAAAGGGACAGCCGCAGTTGTAGCGCGAAGCGGCGGACGACGCCAGATGGCGGATAGGCTCGCCGCGGCGCGGAGGAAATTTTGGGCGTGCGCGGCAGTGCCGGATGAACAGTCCGGCCTGCCGGATAGCGCGGGGCGGCCCGTGCGGACCCTGCTGAAAAAAGCCCCGGGGAATGATTTCTCCGGGGCTTTTTTCAGCGTTCAGGAAGACATCAGCGGTCGTATTCGCGGGAGACCTTGAACAGCACGGGGCTGAGCAGCAGCAGACCGATGAGGTTGGGCACGGCCATGAGGGCGTTGAGCACGTCGGCGATGTCCCACACGAGGTCGAGGGTCATGAGCGCGCCTACGGGCACCACGCAGACGAAGATGATGCGGAAGGGTTTGAGGGCCTTGTCGCCCAGCAGGTAGATCCAGCAGCGTTCGGAATACACGCACCAGCCGAGGATGGTGGAGAAGGCGAACATGGCGAGGCACACGGACACCATGATGGAGCCGATGCCGGGCAGGGCGGACTCGAAGGCCGCGGCCGTGAGGGGAGCGCCGGAAAGCGCGCCTTCCACGTTCCAGAGACCGGAGCAGAGAATGGTGAGGCCGGTCATGGTGCAGACGATGATGGTGTCGATGAACGGGCCGAGCATGCCGACGTAGCCCATGGCCACGTGATCGTCCGTGGTGGCGGTGGCGTGGGCCATGGCCGCGGAGCCGAGACCGGCTTCATTGGAGAAGATGCCGCGCGCCACGCCCATCTGCAGGGCCAGCATGACGGTGGAGCCGGCAAAGCCGCCGGCGGCCGCGGTGCCGGTGAAGGCGTCGTGGAAGATCATGGCGAACACGCCGGGGACCTTGTCGATGTTTGTGGCGATGACGATAAGGGAGCAGATGATGTAAACGATGGACATGAACGGCACGAGCTTGCTCGACACCGAACCGATGCGGGACACGCCGCCGATGATGACGATGGCGATGAGCACGAACATGACCACGGCGGACACGACCGGCGGAACGCCGAAGGAGGCGTGCAGGGCGTCGGCGATGGAGTGGGACTGCGTCATGTTGCCGATACCGAAGCCGCAGATGCCGCCGAACAGCGCAAAGAGCGTGCCGAGCCAGGCCCATTTTTTGCCGAGGCCGTTTTTAATGTAGTACATGGGGCCGCCCACGACGTGTCCGGCGGGGGTGACTTCGCGGTATTTCTGGGCGAGCACGGTTTCCGCGTACTTGGTGGCCATGCCCACCATGGCGGTGCACCACATCCAGAAGAGGGCGCCCGGGCCGCCGGTGAAGATGGCCGTGGCCACGCCGGCAATGTTGCCCACGCCCACGGTGGCGGCAAGGGCCGTCATGAGAGCCTGAAACGGGGAAAGTTCTCCATGTACGTCGTTGTTCTTGGCGCGTCCTTTCCAGGTGAGGCGGAACCCTTCGCCGAGGCGCGTCCAGGGCAGGAAACGCAGCCCGAAGGTGAGATACAGGCCTGTACCGAGAATCAGGGCCATCATGACCGGACCCCAGACGTAGCCGTCCAGAACCTTGATGAATTGGGAGAACTCTTCCATGGTGACAACTCCTCGCCATTTCAGGTTGTTAGAGCATGCTTGACCTTTTCCTCCTGAAGGAAGGCCGCACCAGAACGCCGGCTGCGGACGCAAAAAGGGTTATGGTGAACGTGACGATGCTCTGATTTACATTTATGTTGATATCATCGGGAAATCAAATATAGCAAGCAAAATATAGAAGAATGACTACTGTGTGAAAAATATTGCAATTTATTGCACAGCAAGGCTATTTGCGCGTTCTTCTGCGTGTGTCGGGAAGCGCTGAAAATGAACAAATTTGTCAATAAAGAAAAAAGATCCGGGACTCGTCCGATGTCCCGGGAGAGGGGGCGTCGTTTTTTTTCTCCGCAGTCGGGCCCGGAGCTTCCTCCCTTTACAGAAAAGGCCGTTGTGCTCTAAGACCAGAAGAATACCGCAGTCCGAGGGGGCGGATTCATGCTTACTGATCTCTATATCAATGTCGTCTGGTTTCTGGCGGGATTCGTCAACGGCGTGACCTCGTTCGGGGGCAATCTCTTCGCCGTGCCGCTCATGACCCTGGCCATGGATGCCAAGGACGCCATCGTGTTCGGTTGTCTTGTGGGCACGGCCATCACCGTGACCATCGCGCTTTTTTATCATCGCGATCTGCCGAAGCTGGAATTCGCGCTGGCCTTTGTGAGCGGCCTTGCGGGCATTCCCATCGGCATGGCCGTGCTCAGGGTGGCTCCGGTGAAGGTCATTCTGCTGGCCTGCGGCGTCATTCTGGTGCTGTTTCTTCTCTGGCAGGCCGTGTCCGGCCGCATGCGCGGCGCGTTCCGTATTCCGGTGTGGAGCATTGTGCCGATAGGCGTGGTCTCCGGCATTCTGCTGAGCTCCACCAGCATGGGCGGGCCCGTGCTGGCCATGTACGCCGTGATGCGCGGCTGGAGCAAGGAAACCACGCTTTCCGTGCTGAACTCCATGGCCGCCCTGAGCATGGTGTGTCTTGTGCTCGTGCAGTGGCGCAGCGGTCTTTACACGCCGCAGATCATGCACTACGCCGTGTGGGCCGTGCCCTGCACCGTGGCGGGCGTGCTGGCGAGCATTCCCGTGATCCGCCGCATCAATCCCGGCATTTTCCGCCGTCTGGTGCTGGCCATGCTTGCGGTTTCCGCCGTCATGCTTTTTGTGCGCGCCTTTCAGGCCTGACCACAGGCTGCTCCTGCTTTTAACGACAAAGGCGTCCGGATGCCTGATCCGGACGCCTTTGCGTTGCGCGGGGACGGCGAAACGCCCGCCCCCGCTCTGCGGAAATTATCAGAAGATGCCGTGAACCTGACCGGTTTCGGTGTCCACGTCCACGCGGCGGAAGGCGGGATTGGAACCGGTGCCGGGCATGAGCGAAATCTTGCCGGAAACGGGAACCACGAGGCCCGCGCCGCCGTAGAGCAGCACGTCGCGGATCTTGAGACGCCAGCCGGAAGGTTCGCCCTTGAGGTCGGGGTTGTCGGAGAGGGAGTACTGCGTCTTCACCATGCACACGCCGAGCTCTGCGGCGTCGGAACGGGCCTGCATTTCGGCGAGGCGGCTTTCGGCTTCGGGGCTGTAGTCCACGCCGTCGGCGCCGTACACGTCGCGGGCGATCTTTTCAATGCGTTCCTTGAAGGGAGCGTTCCAGTCGTAGAGCGGACGGAAGTCGGTTTTTTCGTTGCAGGCGTCCATGACGGCGTCGGCAAGTTCGAGCGCGCCTTCTCCGCCGTGCTCCCAGTGCGTGGAAACGGCCACTCGCGCGCCTTCGGCTTCGCAGATTTCACGGATGCGGGCGATTTCCGCGGGCGTGTCGGTGACGAAGGCGTTGATGCACACCACCGGAGAGGTGCCGGACTTCTTGATGGTGCGGATATGATGCAGCAGGTTGCAGCAGCCCTTTTCCACGAAGCCCACGTTTTCCTGACGATATTCTTCGGGAAGGGCGCGTCCGGGTCTGGGCAGGGGAGCGCCGCCGTGGCTCTTGAGCGCGCGCACGGTGGCCACGAGCACGGCCGCGTCCGGAGCGAGGCCGCTGTAGTGGCACTTGAGGTTCCAGAACTTTTCGTAGCCGATGTCCGCGCCGAAGCCGGATTCCGTGACGTGGTATTCGGAGAGCTTGAGGCCCAGGCGGTCGGCGATGACGGAGCTCTGGCCGAGGGCGATGTTGGCAAAGGGGCCCGCGTGAACGAACACGGGCTGGCCTTCGATGGTCTGGATGAGGTTGGGCTTGATGGCGTCGATCATCCAGGCGGCCATGGCGCCCGCCACCTGCAGATCTTCGGTGGTCACGGGCTTGCCCGCCCGGTCGTAGGCCACGATGATGCGGCCGAGGCGTTCGCGCATGTCCTTGAGGTCGCGGGCCACGGAAAGAATGGCCATGACTTCGGAAGACACGGAAATGTCGAAGTGGGAGGACATCATGAAGCCGTCGGACTTGCCGCCCATGCCGATGACCACGTTGCGCAGGGCCTGACAGCAGAAGTCGATGACCCAGTTCATGCGCACGTTGGTGGGATCGATGTTCAGACGGGGCTGACCGGACAGACGGAGCAGCTTTTCGTCGTCGTAGTTGCGTTCGTGCTGCATGCGGGCAGTGAGCGCCACCATGGCCAGGTTGTGGGCGTTGGTGACGGCGTTGATGTCGCCGGTGAAGCCCAGGGAATACTGGGTGAGGGGAATGCACTGCGAAAGACCGCCGCCCGCCGCGGAGCCCTTGGTGCCCATGGTGGGGCCGCCGGAAGGCTGACGGATGGCCGCGGAAACCTTGCGGCCGCGTTTGGCGAGGCCCTGCACGAGGCCGATGGTGGTGGTGGACTTGCCTTCCCCGAAAGGAGTCGGGGTGATGGCCGTCACATCGACATACTTACCGTTGGGACGGTCGGCCAGGCGGGAGAGCACGGACTGATAGTCCACCTTGCCCATGACGTGGCCATAGGGGAGCAGTTCCTTGTCTTCAAGGCCCAGCTCTCTGCCGATCTGGTAAATGTCTTTCATGCGGGATTCCGCGTCCTGGGCGATTTCCCAGTCCGCGTGCTGCTTGGGATCCAGAGCCATTGTCCGTTCTCCTTGTGTTGGGGGTTCGTCCGTATTTATACGGCGTGCCCTCGTTTATCACAAGCGCTTTTTCCTTCCGCAGAGGCGGGAGTCATGCGGAAGGGCGAGCGGTCGGCCGCAGGGAGCCGGGGTCGGTTGCCAGCGTGCCGGGCCTGGCGTATCACGGAGAGGCACAACATGACGGCGAAACGCCATAAGGGGGACACATGAGGGAAAGTACGCTTCAGCTTTTGGAAGAGATGCAGATCAATGAAAAGACCGACAGTGAAATCTACACCAGACTTGCGCGACGCGTGGGCGGAGAAAACGGCGAAGTGCTTCGCCGCATGGCCGCGGACGAGGCGCGTCACTGCGAGGTGTGGAGCCGCTACACGGGCAAGAAGGCGGAAGCCAAACGTCTCAAGGTGTTTTTCTACGGCGTGCTGGGCTGGATTTTCGGATTGACCTTCGTCATCAACTTGCTGGAGTCGGGCGAAGACGGCGCGGGAAAGCGCTATGCCGGACTCATTGAGGACGTGCCGGAAGCCAAAGGCATCATGGAAGAGGAAGAGATTCACGAACGCCGTCTGGCCGAAATGGTGGATGAAGAGCGCCTCAAGTACATCGGCAGCATGGTGCTCGGCCTCAACGACGCGCTGGTGGAACTGACCGGCGCGCTGGCGGGCTTTACGCTCGCTCTCGGCAGCAACGACACGGTGGGCCTTGCGGGCTTCATCACCGGCGTGTCGGCCACGCTGTCCATGGCCGCCTCGGAATACCTTTCCAAGAAGGCCGAGCCCGGGGAAAAGCATCCGCTCAAGGCTGCCGTCTATACCGGCATTGCCTACATGATTACCGTGGCGCTGCTGCTTCTGCCGTACGGGGTGTTTTCCTCGCCGTACCTGGCGCTGCTGTTCTGCCTGTTCAACGCAGGCTGCATCATCTGCCTGTTCACCTTCTTCGTGGCGGTGGTGCGTCGCGAAGCCTTCCGTCCGCAGTTCGTGGAAATGCTTTCCATCAGCTTCGGCGTGGCGGCCATTTCCTTCTTCATCGGCTGGGCCGCCAAAACCTGGATGGGCATAGACATGTAGTTCCGCGTTTGAAACGGATGAAAAAAGCGGGGAGCGATCCCCGCTTTTTTTGTGCGCTTTTGCCGCGTCCGGGAGCTACTGCATGGCGAGAGCGCGCAGCTTCTCCGGATCTTTTATGATGAGCCGGTCTCTGGTGAGTTCCTGAAGCACGCCGTCGTGCTTGAGCTTCTGGATGACGCGCAGCAGGGAAATGCGGTGAACGCCGAGCAGGTTGGCCAGTTCCGTCTGGGAGATGCCGGGCGAAAGTTCCCGGGCGTTGCCGCTGGCCTGCGACATGTTGAGGCAGAAGCGGCAGAGCTTTGAGAGTGTGTTTCCGGTGCCGGAGTTGGAGAGGGTGTTGTGCATGAGCAGCAGCTTGAGGCCGATGGAGGACATGAGGTTCTCGATGAAGGCCGGATGGCTGCGGATGAAGTCCTGATCGTGCAGCAGAGAGCCCGGAAACTTCCAGAGCACGACGTCCGTGAGGCAGAAGAACTGACAGCCGGAGTCGAGAAAACGGGTCATGGAGCTGCCGAGCGCGTGAGCCACGTTGAGCAGGGTTCCCGGCTGCATGTAGAGCATGTTCTGCACCTGTCCGTTGGTTGCGCCGTGCAGTATGGTGACGCGGCCTTTTTCCAGAAAGTAGAAGCTGTGTTCCGGGTCGTCGTACAGGTACAGATAGGTTCCTCTGGCGTGTTCCTGCTTTGCGGCGAGAAAAAGCAGCTGCGCCCACATTTGATTGATGCCCGGAATCGTAGCGGTGAGAATGGCGGATTCGGGAACGGAAGGCATAAGTTCTCCGATGCGCGGCACGGGAACATGCCGGAATATGGCAAGGCCGTTCCCGCTGCCGGGAACGGCCGAAGGGCTACATCAGACCGAGAGGTCTGGCGATAAGGTACATGACGGCCACGGTGATGACAACCCAGGCCGCCGAGATGATGATGCCCGGTTTGAACATGTCGGTCATCTTGTAGTATCCGGCCTGATAGGTGACGAGGGAGACGGAGTCGAGGGGCAGCAGCACGGCTGCGGAAACGCTGAAGCCGAGGGGCAGGGCCAGCAGGGCGGGGTTGATGCCCATGGCTGCGGCAATGGCCGCCACCGGCGGAAGAATGACGCCCACGATGGGGGTGTTCACCGGAATGACCAGATGAATGAGGATGGTGAACAGCGACACGAGGGCGATGACCGCCACGAGAGGCAGGGCGCTCATGCCGCTGAGGAAGGTGTCGGCAATCCAGGTGGCCGCGCCGTTCTGCCACAGGGCTACGCCGAGGGAGTTCGCCGCGCCCACGAGGAAGAGAATGTCCCAGCCTATTTTGTGCTTGTCCTGCTCCCAGCTTATGAGGGAGACGCCGGGCAGGGCGAAGAGCATGCTGCCGAGCACGGCGGCTGCGGGCAGGGAGAGCCCGTGAATGCCCGTGGTGCACCAGAGCAGAAGGTTGAAGGCCAGAAGCACGATGTACAGCTTTTCCCTGCGTCCGAGCGGGCCGAGGCATTCATAGTCTTCGCAGAGCTGTTCCATGCCCGCGAGGGAGGTCAGTTCCGGCGGATAAATCTTCATGACGGCCCACCACGCCACGGGAATGAGCAAAAGCGCCATGGGCATGCCGATGGCCGACCATTCGAAGAACGATATCTGCACGCCGGCGGTGGAGGCGAGCATGTTCATGGTAAGAATGTTGGTGCCGCTTCCGGCCGGGGTGCCTACGCCGCCGATGAGGCAGGCAAGGGGCAGGCCGAGCATGACGGCCTTGCCGAAGGAACTCTTTCCGGGCACGCATTCGTTCTTTTCGAGCAGGAACAGCGCCACGGGGAACATCATGGCCACCACGGGCACGTCGGCCAGAATGGTGGAGAGCATGCCGCTCATCATCATGAGCAGAAAAAGGAGCCGTCCCGGCTTGCCCTTCGACTTCATGCTCGTCCAGAGCACGATGCGTCTGGTGAGCCCGGAATTCTGAAACGCCACCACGATGCAGAACATGGCGAAGCAGAAGAACACCGGCGGAATGGCAAAGCGATGAAGCGCGTCGTCCAGCGACACCGTGCCGAGCACTGCCTGCAAAAAGAGAAAAAGAGTACAAGACATGGCCAGCGGAAGGGCGTCGAACACCCATACGATGATGGCCGAAATCATGAGAGCCAGGGATTTCTTTCCCGCAGGACTGAGGCCGTCCGGCGTGGGCAGCAGAAGAATCACGCAGTACGCAAGCAGAGAAATGAGGCATCCGGTCGCCTGACGGCGGAAGACGGGATCGCTGAAGGAAGGAAGCGTCATCATGCACCTCCGAGTGGCAATGATGGATGAAGTGGACGGCGGGGCGGCGTCGGCATCCGCCCCGCCGGCAGGTTCCGTAACGGACGCCTAGGCCTCCGCGGCGTTTTGTTCCGCGCTGTGAGGCTGATCGGGGTAGTCGAAGTCGTCCATGTAGTAGCGGTAGGGCTTTACGGGATAGCCTTCCCTGCCGCAGGGCACGGGAACGAATTCAATGTTCATGCCGTTTTCTCCGCGGCTCAGACGAATCCATTCCGGCGCTCCGGCGCGCAGCGGATAGTCTTCGCGGAAGTGGCCGCAGCGCGATTCCTTGCGGGCGAGCGAGGCGCGCAGGTACATTTCGGCCACGAGCGCCATGCCGCGGGCTTCCATGAGCTTCATGAGGTAATGGGGATCCTGGGCCGTCATGTCGGGAATGTAGTCGTTCTGGATGTGCGCCAGCTGATGCAGCGCGCGGTTGAGTCCCTGCCCGGTCTTGAGCACGGACACGTCGGCGGGAACCATGAGCTCCTGAATGGAGCGCACCACGTCCTTGGGAGGAATGCCCGGACGACCGACGAGCGAGGTGACGGGCGCGATTTCCTCCAGCGCTTCGGCGGCGTCGAAGTCGTCGTGCGCCACACTCATGGCTTCGGCGGCGGCAGCTTCGCCGGCAAAGCAGCCGGTGGTGCTGGTCATGCAGGTGTCCCAGCCGCCCATGTACACGCCCGTGTGCAGGCTGCTTGCGCGTCCGGCGGCAAACAGGCCGGGCACGCCGGTGCGGCAGTCGAGGTCGGTCTTCATGCCGCCGAAGATGTACTGAAACTGAGGCATCCATTCCGTTTTCTGGTGGAAGAAGTCAATGCCGAGCTTCTTGAGCTTTTCGGCGTTGAGCAGCATCCAGCCGCCGGTGGGAGTCATGACTTCCACGCCTTCCGCCGACATGGTGCTGGTGTCGAAGTAGGTGGGGCCGTTGCCCGCGCGGGTTTCGAGCACCATGCCGCGAATGTTGTAGTGCGGGTCGGACTTGGCGCCGCGCAGCGGGGAATACTTCTTCATGAAGTCTTCGCCCTTGCTGTTCACGAAGCGGGCGCCGTAGGGCAGCATGCCGGTCTGTCCTTCCCAGGCGAAGGCCATGGGGCAGGTCCAGTTCTGGAGAAATTCCATGTTCTGGAACGTGGCTCCGGCCTCATAGCCGAGCAGCGCGCCTTCGCCGGCGGAGGTGTTGCTGAGATACGACATCTTGAAGCCGCCCGTGTTGGTGCAGAGAATGACGGCTCCGGCCTTGATGACGCAGGGCAGACCGCTGCGGGTGTGGAATCCGGCCGCGCCGACCACGCGGCCGGAACGCTTGATGAGCTTCACTATCTGAATGTTGGAGATGCGGCGTACGCCGCGCAGGGCGAGCTGATCGTACAGCGTGTTGCAGGTGTGGGGCCCGCCCTTGCCGTAGGGGTGATACAGGTAATAGCGCATGTACTTGAGGCCGCGCTGTACCACGGCGCGCAGATTCCCCTTTTCGTCGCGGGCGAAGATGTGACCCCAGCGTTCGAGATCGCAGAAGCGGTCGTAGGAATGTTCGAGAATCTTGCGCACGAGCGGCTGATCGCAGAGGCCGTCGTAGTAATAGACCATTTCGTCGAGCAGGTCTTCCACCTTGAATTCCGGCTGCATGACGATCATGTCGCCGCCGCTCATCATGCCGAGACCGCGCCAGTCGCGGGCGGCCTTGTCCACAATGAGCACGTCCCTGGCCGCGGCCGCCGCGCTGAGAGCCGCCCAGGAACCGGAAAAGCCGCCGCCGACGACAAGAACATCCGTAGTATAGACAATGGGTGCAGCCATATTAAAAACCTCCGAAATTGCGTTCCAGCGTGAACGGCAGTCTTTCCTTGAAGGGGTGAACGTCGATGGCGTGGGCCGGGCAGCGCAGCTCGCAGAAGAAGCATGTCATGCAGTCGTCGCGGTAGTTGACGCGGGCCTTGGCTCCGCAGGTGAGGCAGCGCATGGATTCGTGAAGGGCATCCACGTCGTCGAGGCCGAGGCGCTTTTCCTCAAAGCCGTCCGAGATGATTTCCCTGCGATCCACGCGGGGAGAGAGCATCACGCCTTCGCCAGGCAGGTTTTCTGCGAGGGGTCTTGTTTCCTTTCTGTCGCTGTGCAGATGTCCGCCGGTCATGAGCCGGTCGATGGAAACGGCGGCTTCGCGGCCTCCGGCAATGGCGGAAATCACGGTGGAGGGGCCGGTGACGGCGTCGCCCGCGGCAAAAATTTTCCAGTAGGAGGTGCCGAAGGTTTCGGGGTCGGCCTTGATGCGTCCGCGCTCCGTTTCCACCACGTCTTCAAAGGGCGCAAGATCCGAGCTCTGGCCGATGGCGAAAATGACGGCGTCGGCTTCTACGCTCTGCGTGTCGGCCTCGTCGAAGGCGGGAGCGAAGCGGCCTTCGGCGTTGAACACCGAGAGGCAGCGGCGCAGCGTTATGGCCCTGACGGAGGATTCGCCTTCCACGGCCACGGGGCCCCAGCCCGGATGCAGCGTGACTCCGGCGTTCAGGGCGTCGTCGATGTCGTGCTTGAAGGCGGGCATTTCTTCGCGGCTTTCCAGGCAGTAGAGGTCCACGCTCTGCGCGCCGAGTTTGCGGGCGGTGATGGCGGCGTCCATGGCCACGGCACCGCCGCCGATCACCACGACCTTGCCGGAGAGCGGCTGCTGACGGTTCTGCCTGACCGCGCAGAGAAATTCCACGCCGTAGAGCACGCCGGACAGCGTTTCGCCGGGCACGCCGGGCTTGCGGCTTTTTGTCGCGCCGGGGGCGATGAACACGGCCTTGTAGCCGAGTTCGTAGAGGTCTTCCATGCTGCAGTCGCAGCCCTTGCCCACGCGCGTTCCGCACTGAAATTCCACGCCGAGCGCCTTGAGCTGTTCAATCTGGGCGTCGAGTACGTCTTCGGGCAGGCGATAGACGGGAATGCCGTAGCGCAGCATGCCGCCGGGCTTGGGCATGGCCTCGAACACGCGCACGGGGTAGCCTGCGCGGGCGAGATACCAGGCGCAGGAGAGACCGGCGGGGCCGGAGCCCACCACGGCTATGCGGTGAACATGACGCACGGCGGGCTTTTTCGGCTCGCTGTGGAGCGTGCGGTCGCCGAGATACTGCTCGATGCCGTTGATGTTGACGGCGCCATCCACCTTGCCGCGGCTGCACTCGCTCTCGCACAGGTGCGGGCAGACGCGGCCCGTGACGGCGGGGAAGGGATTGCGTTCTCTGAGTTTTTCGGCGGCCTCGTCGATGCTGCCCATCTGCATGAGGCCGTTGTAGCCGCGGATGTCGATGCCTGCGGGGCACTTGGCCATGCAGGGGGAAAGAACCGGCTGATCGGTGTCGAGTCTGAATACGTCGAGTCCGCACGTCTTGAAGCAAGTGCCGCATCCGGTACACTTTTCTGTGTCGATGGTGTTTATCACGCTGACCTCCTGAGACGGGATTGGTATGGAGGGAGAAAGGCCGGTCCGCGTTTTTCGGGAAGGGTCTGGAGACAGGGACCGGCCGCCTTCCGTGCCTGGAGTATGGAGGCTTTTTTCTCGCGGCGCGTGTTGCATATGTTACATGGCGCATGATTTTTGCGGGAAACGTCTGCGCGACCGCAGGGCGTCGATGATGGGGCGGACGCCCCGCTTCGGCACGACGTGCGCAGGCGTATGTTCAGAGGAAAGGGCATGCTTCCGGAGCGAACTAAACGGGTCGGAAAAGGAAGCCGGATTCGTCGTTTTTCCCCTTGTCCGCTGCCGGAAGCGGGCAGTGCAACCTGCTGTTTCCGGCAACCTTTGGTTGCCGAAATAACGTGACAAGGGAAAATATATTATGATAATTTCCTGAAATAAAAGAGATGCAACCATAAGTTGCCGGAAAGGAAACTTCCGGTTGGTGGAGTCTGCCGGGCTATGGCGTTAAACCTTGACCGTCCTACACGGCGGCCTGACGTCTCGGGTGTTTTTTCGACGAGGTCAGGCGGGAGGTGGCTGCTGTTTTCATCATGATGTTGAAGCGCCGCCATCGACAGGCCGCATGCTCCGGCCTGCCGTTCACCCCTGGCAGTACGCCATGAAACCACAGGAGTTCCTTATGAACAGGAAGATGTTGGCCGCGTGCGCGGCTCTGGCCCTGACCCTTGGCTGTTCTTCCCTTGCCGAGGCCGGATGCAGCCCTGAGGAAGCGCAGCAGAAGGCCACCGCCTTTGCCCAGACCATTCAGGAAGTTTCCCAGAAGGATCCTGAAAAGTACGCGAAGGTCATGCAGGAGCTGCAGCCCGAACTGCTTCAGCTTCAGCAGAAGCAGGACATGGACGCGCTGTGCGTCTTCTATGACAAGGCGATGGACCGTCTGAAGTAACGAGGCAATGCATTGTGGCCGGACCGCGGCGAGCCTTGTTCGCCCCGCGTCCGGCCATGTCTTGATTTAAAACGCGGTCGTTCATGGCCGTCGACGCGACCGGCAGGACCGGGAGGCGTGACGTTCCCCGCAGGGAATGCGCAGATTCAGCCGGAAACGGGGAGGCTCCGGCTTTCCGGATCAGAAATGTCGTCAGCCCATGGAAGCACATGAGGAAAGATCTCCAGCTATACGGAAAAATTCAGGCCCGACGCAAGGCTCTGGGACTTTCGCAGGAAGAGCTTGCGCAGCGCATGGGCGTGTCCCGGCAGTCCGTCACGAAATGGGAAACCGGTCTTTCGGCTCCCGATCTTGACCGTCTGGTGGAACTTGCCGACACGCTGGGGGTGAGTCTTGATTATCTGCTGAGGGATCAGGCGGACGCGCCCGAAGGTCCGGCGGAATCCGGCGAAGCCGCGCCTGCGGAATCTCTGCCGGAAGAGCGCGGCGAAAAGACGACGACGCCCGCTCAGCCTGCAAGCGCGGCGGCGCGTCACATTGCGCTCGCGGCCGGCGTGCTGATGTTTCTCATCGGCGCGGGCGGCCTTCTGACCATGTGGATTTATTCCGAACTTTTTCCCGTGCAGCTTGTGGACGGCCGGGGCGGCGTGCATACCGGGCTGTGGGGCTATGTGCTTGCGCGCGACGTGAAGGCGCTTTTCTGGGCCGCGCTGGCGGCCGTGGCCGCGGGGCTTGCGCTCGTGGCCTGCTGCCTGCGCAGGGGCCGTTCGTAATCTCTGGTGCTGCGGCTTTGCCGTGTCTTCTGCGGGCGGAATTTTCCCCCGATGTTTTCATGTTTTGTCCCCGCCTCGCGCGCTGTGACTTTGGTGTGGACGCAAAGCACGGCGGCGCGGGGTTTTCCAGTTGCCTGGAGTGTGCCCGGCGTGTTCCCCGTCTCTTCCCTTTCGGAAGCGGCGGGATTTTTTATGCGCGGACGAGGCGCAGGGAGCGCGGCGGGAGGCGAAGGCGACTGCCGTGCGCCTGCCTATTCGCGCACCGGGGCTTCGGCGTCGGCGTTTTTCGGCAGGCGGGAGCGTGGGAGCGGCGTTTATGTTGCGGCGGAATCCGTGTTTGCGGCGGCGCTGCGCGAGCGTCGCCTGCGTCTTGCAGGCGGCAAGGCGGGGGAGGACGCGCTGTCGCGGGGATGAGCCGAGGGGGGCGCGAAGTTCCGCCGGAAGGTCTCACGCCAGTTCTTCGAGCATGTTCAGCAGCTGTTCGCTGAGGCCGCCGCCGAACATGGGCGAACCGAAAAGCGCGCGGCGCTGGTCCACCAGCAGTTCCCGCGGCAGCATGCCCGGCGCGGAATCGGCCAGCGTGTCGGCGAGCCGTCGGGCGAGAAGCCAGCTTCTTGCGCCCTGAAAAAAGAGGGAGAAGGCCTGTTCAAAATCGCTGCGGCGCTCGTTCCAGAGGCGGAGACGCCGCTTGTCGGGCGGCAGGCTGAGCGTGGTGGAAAGCGCGGCGTTCAGGCTGTTGAACTGCGCCCCGGGCACGCCGGAACGCCAGCCGAGCAGCCAGGAATTGCGCGGAAAGAGCAGGCCGAGCTCGCAGGCCAGGGAGAGCAGCTCGTCGAGCGAGGCGCGCGAGGCAAGCAGCGTTTTGTCTTCCCAGAGCACGGGAAGGGCGGCAAAGTCCAGCGGCGGCACGGACGCAAGATCCGCGGGCGCGCCGCACCAGCGGCGCAGAATGTGCATGAGCCAGGATCCCGCCTGTTCCGAGCCCGGGAACGCGCCGGAGGGCGTTTCCAAGTGGCTGTAGCTCAGAAGCCATTCGCCCCTGCCGCAGGTTCCCGTGACGGCGCAGGGGCGGCCGTCGAGCAGGGAGGGCCGCAGCGCGACGCCGTACATGGTCTTCCATTCGGCGAGGATGTCGGCGGGCATCGAGGAAAAGGGCATGTCCGCCACGTAGAGATCGGGCCCGGGCGCGCGGTATCGCGCAAGCACCTGCACGTCGCAGGGCTCGTCCGGCTCGTTGAAACGGCCCGGCCACCACACGGGCAGCAGCGCGTCTTTTCCGGCGAGGTTCGGCGGAACAAGATCGCCGCCCTCGGCCACGGAGCAGACCAGATGCCCGGACACAAGATGCTGAAGCCGGTCGGTCATGCCGTCGCGGCTCCAGGGGCAGAGGCCGAGTCCGTCGGCCAGCGCGAGCCCCGCGCCGCCGCAGAAGCCGAGATATTTGCCGCCTTCCTTCACGAAGCGGCGCACGGCCTGCGCGCCGTCCGGCCCGAGGGCGTCGGCCTTGCGCCGCGCAGAACCTCCGGGCACTATGAGCATCTTGCCAGACAGACCGGTCTGGGCTATGTCTAACCCTTTGAGTACACGGAAGGGAATGCCCGTCGAACGAACGGCGTGCAGCAGCAGATATCCCCAGATATGGGATGCGTCCCACAGTATGGCAATCATGTGTTCCCTCCGTGTGTTATGCATACGCACAAGCCGCCCGTTCGGCAAGAGCAGTCAGGCGCAAGCTCCCGGCGCTTCCGCCTGAGCGGCGCAGAGCGCTCCTCTGCGGAACGGCGGATATTTTAAACCATTGGAGCCTTGAAATGCTGTCCAAAGCCTATGAACCGCAGGAAGTGGAAGCTCACTGGCGCAAGCACTGGGAAGAAGCCAAAACCTTCACGCCCGACCTGTCCGCCCCCGGCGACCCGTATTCCATCGTCATTCCTCCGCCCAACGTTACGGGCATTCTGCACATCGGTCACGCCCTGAACCAGACCCTTCAGGACATCCTCTGCCGTCACGCCCGTCAGAAGGGCAAGAACGTGCTGTGGATTCCCGGCACCGACCATGCGGGCATCGCCACGCAGAACGTGGTGGAACGCGCCCTCGCCAAGGAAGGCAAAACCCGTCACGACGTGGGCCGCGAAGACTTCATCAAGCGCGTGTGGGAATGGAAGAAGCAGTACGGCGGCCAGATTCTGGAACAGATCAAGGAACTCGGCTCCTCCGTGGACTGGACGCGCGAAGCCTTCACCATGGACGACAATCTCGCCCGCGCCGTGCGCAAGGTGTTCGTGCAGCTCTATAAGGAAGGACTCATCTACAAGGGCAAGTACATCGTCAACTGGTGCCCGCGCTGCCACACCGCCCTTGCCGACGACGAAGTGGATCACATCGACGCCAAGGGCTCGCTCTGGCATGTGCGCTACGACTTCGCCGACGGCACCGGCTCCGTGACCATCGCCACCACCCGCCCCGAAACTATTCTCGGCGACTCGGCCGTGTGCGTGCATCCCGACGACGAGCGCTACGCCGCCTTCGTGGGCAAGAAGCTCATCGTGCCCGTGGTGAACCGCGAAGTTCCGCTCATCGCCGACCGTTATGTGGACCGCGAATTCGGCACCGGCTGCCTGAAGGTCACGCCCTGCCACGATCCCAACGACTGGAAGCTCGGCCACGCCCACAATCTGGAATTCATCCAGGTCATCGACGACAACGGCAACATGTGCATGAGCGACGTGTGCGGCCGCTACGCCGGCATGAGCCGCGAGGAATGCCGCAAGGCCATTGTGGAAGAGCTGCGCGAAAACGGCCATCTCGTGAAGGAAGAGCCGCTCACCCACAGCGTGGGCTGCTGCTACCGCTGCAAGACCGTCATCGAGCCCTACGTTTCCGATCAGTGGTTCGTGGCCATCAGCAAGATGGCTCCCGCCGCCCGCGCCGCCGTGCCGGACAAGATCAAGATTTATCCCGAAAGCTGGACCAAGACCTACTACAACTGGCTGGACAACATCCGCGACTGGTGCATCAGCCGTCAGATCTGGTGGGGCCACCGCATCCCCGCGTGGACCTGCGCCGACTGCGGCGAGCTCATCGTGGCCGAGGAAGATCCCGCGACGTGCCCCAAGTGCGGCAGCCGCAAGCTGGAACAGGACCCCGACGTGCTCGACACCTGGTTCTCTTCCGCGCTGTGGCCCTTCTCCACCATGGGCTGGCCCGAACACACCGAAACGCTCAAGAAGTACTATCCCACGAGCGTGCTCGTCACGGCGTTCGACATCCTGTTCTTCTGGGTGGCCCGCATGATCATGATGGGCCAGCACTTCATGGGCGAAGTGCCCTTCCGCGAAGTGTACATCCATGCCCTCGTGCGCGACGCGCAGGGCCGCAAGATGTCCAAGTCGCTCGGCAACGGCATCAACCCGCAGGACATGATCCGCAAGTACGGCGCGGACTCTCTGCGCTTCACCCTGGCCGCCTTTGCCGCCATGGGCCGCGACATCCGCATGTCCGAGGAGCGCATTGAAGGCTATCGCCACTTCGTGAACAAGGTGTGGAACGCTTCGCGCTTCGCCCTCATGAACCTGCCCGAACACGGCGAGCCCAAGGCCGTGGATCTCGGCGCCGTCAAGGGACTGCATCACAAGTGGATTCTCAACCGTCTTGAGGAAATCAAGGTGGAAGAGGACGCCGCTCTCGAAAGCTATCGCTTCAACGACGCGGCCCAGTGCGTGTACAAGTTCCTGTGGAACGAGTTCTGCGACTGGTACCTCGAACTCATCAAGGCCGACATGAAGGAAGAGGGTGAGGCCAAGGAAGAAGCGCAGTATGTGCTCTACACCGTGCTGCGTGAAATTCTCCTGCTGCTGCATCCCATGATTCCCTTCGTGACCGCCGAAGTGTGGAATTCCCTGCCCGGCCATGAAGGCACGGACATCGCCACGCAGCTTTATCCCGAAGCCCGTCCGCAGTGCGTGAAGAAGCGCGAATCCGACGAGATGATCTTCCTTCAGGAAGCCATCAGCGCCATCCGCACCATCCGCGCGGAACTCAACATCAAGCCTTCGTACCGCCTGACCGTGGTGCTGCGTCCGGCGAGCGACGAACAGGCCGCCCTGCTGGAGGCGAACCGCGGATTCTTCGATCTGGCGAGACTCGAAAGCCTCACCATCGACAGCAACGCCCACGCTCCCAAGGCTTCGGCCAGCAACGTGGTGCGCGGCTGTGAAGTCATCGTGCTGCTTTCGGGTGCGGTGGACTTCCAGGCCGAACTCGCCCGCCTCGACAAGGAAATCGGCAAGGTGGACAAGGATCTCGTCGCTCTCGACGCCAAGCTTTCCAATGAGAACTTCGTCAAGCGCGCTCCCGCGGACCTTGTGGAATCCGAAAAGGCGCGTCACACGGAACTCATCGACAAGAAGGCCAAGATGCAGGCGCTGCAGAAGCGCTTCAAGGAAGCCATGGAAGAATAGCGGCGTTTTTCCGCACGCGTGAACAAGAAAGGGCGCGGCTTCATCCGAAAGGATGGGGCCGCGCTCTTTGTCCAGGAATCTGGATGAGGAGGAGAATGAACGGGCTGCGACGTCTGCGCCGGGGAGGAGTTTTACGCAGGCGTCGCGCCCGTAAACGTGAAGCTGAGCGAACTACCGCTCCGCTGCTCCGCTCATGGCGTGATTCAGGGAGGTGAACTTGCCGGAGGCCGCCAGATCGCCGAACCATTTGGCGTAGAGATCGGGCATGTACAGATTGCCTTCCTGCAGGTCGGTCTTGATGTAGTTTGCAAAGGAATTGCGGGTGGCGCGGCTCAGATCGACGGTGCTGTAGGCTATGCCTTCCGTGCCGAACGCGGCGGGATCGGTGCCGAAGTAGTCGAAATAGGTGAGCGTACCGGGCTTGTCGTCAGAGGGGCCGACCACGCAGGAGCCGCCGGGGAAGCAGGTGCCCATGAAGGTTCCTTTGGCGTCGTATTCCGCGCCGGCGAGGTCGGAGCTCGCCACGAACAGACCGCTCTGCACCACTACGGCCTCAACGCGGCTCTTGAAGCGGTTCACCCATTCCGTGTTGTTGCCCGCGGTGGGAAAGCCGTTGTTGAGGGGCTTGCCGTCCTTGAGATTCTTGTTGGAGTAGTATGCCCAGGACGTGGCCGTGGGGTTGAGTATCATGCGGCAGCCGAGCGCGCCGTAGTAGCGGCCGAGTTCTGGATAGTTGTAGGTGTCGTAGCAGATGCTTATGCCCATGGGGCCCCAGGGAGTGTCGAAGGAGAAGGGCTCCGTGCCGGTCTTGCACCAGATGACTTCGCTGCCGAAGGGATGAATTTTGCGGTACGAGCCGAGATAGCCGTCCGGCCCGGCCACGAAGGCGGAATTATACACGTTCAGCTTGTCGCTGCCGATGCGTTCCGGATAACCGTAAACGATGTAAACGCTGCGATCTTTGGCAAGCTTCGTCATCACGGCCGCGCTCGGTCCGGTTTCCGTTTCGGCAAGGCGTATCTGCATGCGGTCGGCGCGCTTCATGTCGCCCTGTTCCATGGCGTAGCCGGTGAGGCACATTTCGGGAAACACGATCATCTGTGCGCCGTTGTCGGCAGCTTCGTTCGACATGCGGACCATCTTTTTGAGGTTGGCGTCCTTGTCGCCCCAGACGGGCTGCATGTTGACGAGAGCCAGCTTGAGATGGTCGTCGTAGCGGGGAGCCTCCGCCGCCAGGCAGAGCGTGGCGGAAAGAACGGAAAGAAGGCAGGCCGCGCCTACTCTGCGGAATATGCTTCTGGAGAAAAGGTTCATGGCGAACTCCTTGAGAAGAAGGATGCGTTGCCTGTTCTTATGCAAGGATGATGCCATAATTATTTTTTCAATAATTTCAATGAAAACCTGAAACGCCTGGTACAAAACTTTCGGCACGGACGCGTACCGCGGCCGGTTAATGTACCGCCTGCGGCAGGAAGCGGGGATTCCCCCGGCGGCAATGTCTGCCGTCAGCCGTGCCTGAGCTGGCGATGCAAGGCTGCGTCGCCTCCGGTTCGGGAGAAACGCGCGGGTTCACGCTGACAGCCTGAGACGGACATGTTTTTCTCAAAGCCGCCGGGGAAGAAGGGGACGTGCCTGCGGAGCAGCCGTTTGTATGTTTCGTTCAGGAGAAAAAGGTTTTTTTCTGTACCTCGCGGGGCAGAGGAAGTCCCATCTGCTTCATTTTTGAACGCAGAGTGCTGTAGTGAATACCGAGAAGCGTGGCCGCGCCGTTTGGTCCCAGCAGTGTTCCTCCGGTTTTTTTGAGCGTTTCCCGGATGTGTTTATCCTTCACGTCCTTCAGTGTCGGCCAGGGGGCAGAGTCGCAGGCGGAACAGTCGGCGGGTTCTTTCATGATGGAGGTCTGGTCAGGGGATGATGGGAGCGGGGCGTCGGCGGCATCGGGCAGGACGAAATGCAGAGTCCCCTTGTCGTTGTCGTGCATGATGAGCGAACGCTCCACCACGTGTTCCAGTTCCCGCACGTTGCCCGGCCAGTTGTAGTCGTAGAGTCGACGGATTTCCTTTTCTGAGACGCCTCCCTGGAAGTTGAGTCCCAGAGACTGTGTTTTCGCCCCCAGGAATTCTTTGACAAGATGAGGAATGTCTCCGGGGCGTTCCCGCAGGGGAGGGATATGCATGGGGAATACTGCCAGCCGATACCAGAGATCGCGTCGGAAGCTTCCATCCTTCATTTTGGCATCGAGGTCGGCATTGGTAGCGGCAATGATGCGCACATTGAGACGCATGGCTTTGTTGCCGCCTACACGCACGAGATGTCCTTTTTCCAGCACGCGCAGCAGTTTGACTTGAGCAGAAAGCGGAAGATCGCCGATTTCATCGAGAAAAATGGTGCCTCCCTGAGCCTGTTCGAAATAGCCTTTGTGCGTACTTACGGCACCGGTAAAAGCACCGCGTTCATGACCGAAGAGTTCGCTTTCCACCAGCGTGGGAGGAATGGCTCCGCAATTGACGATAATGAAAGGCTTGTCCTTGCGGGACGATTGTTCGTGGATGGCACAGGCAACGAATTCCTTGCCTGTGCCCGTTTCTCCCTGAATGATGACGGTGGCGTCGGTGCGGGCGACCTTGCGGATGAGCCCGCATACGTTGTGCAGACCGGGACAGCTTTCGAGCTGTTTGACGTAGAAGTCCAGAAATGGACGTTCCTTTTCGGAGAACTTGTCGTCCTCCTGATCCGAAAGCAGGTCAGTTCCAGAGGTGGAGAAGGATTCTTCCAGTTCCTTGCCCAGCGGATGAATGAGCTCCTGCATGGCGGGGATATGTTCGGGGGCAAAGGCGTCGGTAACATCCGCCCAGAAGTTGATGACGAATACAAAGGGTTCCATGATGAAAAGGGGCAGGCGCAGAAGAGCGTTGTGTGCGAGAAACGGGATGCCTTTGCACAGCGGATTGTTGAGAAGAGCAGGAGTCTTATAGGGGGCAAGGTCGTTGATGAGCGTGGGTTTGTCTATATCTTCCAGCCTGATGGCGTGCTTGCGTTTCCATCCGCTCTGTTCTGCGGCTATGGCGGCAGTGCGATTGGGCGATAGATAGTAGGAAACCATACGGTCGTTGGGCTGCGTATCGAAAATATTCAAAATGGAGCTTCCGTCTCTGCTGATGAAGACGCCGTTGATGCGGATGACCGGAGCAAATTGCCGGGTGGCTTCAAGGAGCATGTTCATGGCGCTGCCCATGCCGTGTCTGTGCAGCACGGCGAGGCACAACCGAGCTATGGATGGAATGTGCTCCGCAGCTGGTACGGCGCGGGGCGACTGAGTCTCAGCGGAAAAGGGCGCGGACATGATGCCTCCGAATATGAGTGAAATTGTTAATTATGTGGATAATATAAATTTTAAAAATAGTCACATTTGCCGTACAGGAATCGATATTTTTAATATAATACTTTGAATTATTAAATAATAATTAAATGGCACGGAACTTGCTTTTTATAAATTGTCGACGTTTCCGACAGCGTCAAACAGGAAGTCGAACTTCCGCAAAGCAAAGGAGCAAGCTCATGCCGCCTCTGATTGATGAAGCAAAGTGTATAGGCTGCGGTGTTTGTATGGATATCTGCCCCATGCAGGTGTTCAGGCCGAACAAGGAAACCCGCAAACCTCAGGTCGTTTACGGAGAGGAATGCTGGCATTGCAATTCCTGTGTTCTGGACTGCCGGCAGCATGCCATTTCCCTTCGTATTCCGGCCCCGTTCATGATGCTCCATGTGGACGCCTCCGACCTTAAGCCCAGCGGGAGATAGCCATGTTGAATATACAGAAGACTCTGGATACCGATATCCTGATTGTAGGCGGAGGCATCGCCGGTCTGATGGCGTCGATATGCACCGGAGAGCAGGGACTTTCCACAATTGTGGCGGAAAAGGCTCATGTGCGGCGCAGCGGTTCGGGCGCAACGGGAAATGATCATTTTCTGTGCTTCATGCCGGAAATTCAGAAGATAACGATCAAGGAGATGATTAACGAAATGCTGGCGGGACAGGTAGGCCCGTGGCATGACACTCAGATCACCAAGGTATTTTTGGAGCGGACCGCGGAAATGGTGCATCGCTGGCATTCGTGGGGCATCAACATGAAGCCGTTCGGCCCCGACTATGTGTACATGGGGCACGCATTTCCCGATCGTCCGCGCATGTACATCAAGTATGACGGGCACAATCAGAAGGAAGTGCTGGTTAAAAAGGCCAAGGAAGCAGGTGTTACCTTTCTCAACCATCATCCGGTGACGGATCTTCTGGCCGAAAACGGGCGTGTGACCGGTGCTGTCCTCATGAATGTGAAGGACGACGAGCCTTCTTTTGTACTGGTGCGGGCCAAGGCTGTCATTATGGCCACGGGCTGCTCCACAAGGTTGTATCCCAATGCCATGACGCCGGCCATGTTGTTTAACTGCGGATACTGTCCTAGCTGTGCGGGAGGCATGGCATCCGCTTACCGCATCGGCGCAAAGCTGGTGAATATGGAACATCCCTACACGCATGCGGGCACCAAGTATTTTGCACGCTGCGGCAAGGCTACGTGGATTGGCGTGTACAAGTATCCCGACGGACGTCCCATAGGACCGTTCGTCCGTAAGCCCAACCGGGAAATCGGCGACAATACCTCCGATGTGTGGAAGTCCGTTTTCGCCGACGTCATGGCCAACGGAACGGGCCCCGCCTATCTGGACTGTTCCGAGGCCTCGCCGGAAGATCTGCAGTTCATGCGTCAGGGCATGGTGAGCGAAGGGCTGACTTCGCAGCTGGACTACATGGATCGCGAAGGCATAGACCCCGCGCACGACGCCGTTGAATTCGGTCGTTACGAGCCCTTGCTTTTCGGACGCGGTCTGGAAATCGACGAAACCGGTTCTACGAACATCCGTGGTCTTTATGTGGCGGGCGATCCCATAGGCAATTTCCGGTCCGGGATTGCCGGCGCGGTGACCTGGGGCTGGATAAGCGCAGAGCATGCGTCGACGTATGTTCGGGACGTTCAGCTTTCGGATCAGACGGCTTCGGACGAGCTCATTGAGCGTCGTCTGGCGCTGTATGACAGTCTGCTGCACAGGGAAAACGGTGCGCCGTGGAAGGAATTCAACATTGCCCTGCAGCAGCTCATGAATGATTACTGTCCGGCGGCGCCGCGCGTGCGCTCCGAAACTCTGCTGCGTGCGGGGCTGCACTATCTTGCGGATCTGCGCGCCCACGCTCTGCGAGATATGGCTACCCCCAATGCCCACACGCTGATGCGCGGTCTGGAAGTGCTAGACCTTATCGATCTTGGCGAAGCCGTTATGACGGCGGCCCGTGAAAGACGGGAAACTAGGGTTCAGCACATCCGTTCCGATTATCCATTTACCAGCGTTTCCGACGGAGAGAAGTTCATCACCGTGGAAATGAAGGATGGCAGACCCGTTACGGCATGGCGCAAGCGTAGGATGCTTTGAGTACGTTATCCGCGTTCTTTCGGAAGACGGGGAGCGCGGAGTGTACGGCCGGAGCCAGAAGATGGTTCCGGCCGTACCGAAAAAAAGATGTCCCATTGCCTTTTTACTGCTGTAACGCGTGTTTTCCATGAGGAACGGAGCACGCTTCCATGAGGGGAAGTGTCAATGACTCGCAGTTTGTATCGCAACAGGCAGATCATCTTTTTTCTGCTCGGCCCCCTGCTGTGCTGGGTTATTCTGCAGTGTCCGGCGCCCGAAGGTCTCGGGCACATCGGTATGAAACACCTTGCGGCTGCGGCATGGATTCTGATTTGGTGGGTTACGGAGTTGTTTCCTCTGGCCGCCGTGTCGCTGCTGAGCATTCCTATTTACGGAATCGTGGATGTCATGCCTCCGGTCAAGGCCTATGCCATCTTCGGCAACTCCAACCTTATGTTGATGGTCGGCGCCATGATCATTCTCGGCGCGTGGAAGGAAAGCGGACTCATCACGAGATACGCGTACTGGGTGCTGAGTCTGCCGTGGATCAAGGGGCGTCCCAGGCGCCTCATGCTGGTGTTTGCCTTTGCCACGGGCCTGGTTTCCACCATTGTTCCCAACATTCCCGTAGCCATTCTTTTTGTTTCTCTGGCCGTGGCCATGGGAAGGGGCATCAATGCCGAGCCGGGGAAAAGCAACACCATTCGCGGGTTGTGTGTCATGTCCGGCGTAGGCTCCGCTCTCGGCGGCGCGGGAACGCCCATAGGCGGCGCGCCCAACCTGGTGGTGATAGGCGTTATTGCCTCATCGTTGAACTATAATGTCACGTTTGCCGAGTGGACGGCGCTCGGCATGCCCATATGTCTGCTTATGCTGCTTGCCATGGTGCTGCTTGCCTATGTGTTTTTCCCGCCCCGTAAGGACGGTCTGGTGAGCAGTTCCGGCGACTATATCCGTAAAAAGCGCGAAGAGCTTGGTCCGGTCACGCCGTTTGAACATGTTTCCATGTTCGTGATGTTTCTTGCCATGCTGCTTTGGGTGGCAGGTCAGCCTGTGTCCCGTGCTCTGGGCTGGGCTGTGGGCGTGAAGCTGTTCGCTCCGCCGTCCGTGGCGCTGCTCATGGGCTGCAGTCTGCTGTTTCTGCCCATACGCCGGGATGCCGAGAGCGGCACCATCGAGTTTTCCATGCCGTGGAAGGATTGTGTGCGTTCCGTGGACTGGTCAATCATCATTTTCATGGCGGGCGCCATTCTCTTCGGGGAAAACCTGGTGGCCGGAGGTGTGGACAAGTGGCTCGGCAACATTCTCATTCATGCCATCGGCGACATGTCACCGTTGCTGGTGTGGTTTGCCGTCATGATCATCGGCGCCATGCTTTCGCAGGTCATTGTGAATCTTGCCGTTGTGGGATTGTTTATTCCCGTGACTGCTACGCTGGCTGTTCATTACGGACTGAATCCCGTGGTGGTGTGTCTTACGGTGGGCATTCTGTGCAATGTGGGCATCATGTTTTCCGTGTCGTCTGTGCCCATTGCCGCCGCCATGCTTGGGTCCGAAGGATACTCTTCGCCGAAGGACTATATAGCCTACGGACTGGCAGTGCTGATTGTCTGTTCGCTGATAGCGCTGGGCTGCGGCGTCCTGCTCGGCGATGCCGTCATTCCCGTACCGACGGCATGATGAACTGACGGAATGTGGAACTTCAAGGGACGCTCCATAAACGGGGCGTCCCTTTTGGGTTAAAGTCTTCCGCGCCGGTGAGGGAAAAAAGGAGTCGGAAAAGTCCCCGGCGCGCACGTCTTATTTTTCTCTGGGCATGCTCAGGCCGAGCTGCTTCATTCTTGCGCGCAGGGTGGTGTAGTGGATGTCCAGCACCTGCGTGACGCTGTTTTCGCCGGTGAGCTTGCCCCCGCATTTGGCCAGCACGGCGCGGATGTAGCGGTTTTCCATTTCCGCCAGCGTGGGCCAGTCGGAGGCGTTCTTTTCCGGCGCAGACCAGCTCGATTCCTCGAATTCGTCCCTTTCAATGTCGAAGTGCAGCGTGCCGCTTTTGCCGCGGGCGAGAATCATGGCGCGCTCCACCACGTGATCCAGCTCCCGCACGTTGCCCGGCCAGTTGTAGGCGTACAGTCTCGCAAGCTCTTCCTTGGGAACGCGGATGGTTTCCGGCAGGTCGAACTGCTTGGCCTTGGTGTGGAGAAAGTGGCGCAGCAGGGTGGGAATGTCTTCCTTGCGTTCCCGCAGCGGAGGCACGTGGATGGGAAACACGCTGAGCCGGTACCAGAGATCGCGGCGGAATGTGCCTTCTTTGACCTTGCGGTGCAGATCGGCGTGGGTGGAGGCGATGATGCGCACGTCGAGCTGCACCGCGTTCGGACTGCCCACGCGCATGATGGTCCTGTTTTCCAGCACGCGCAGCAGCCTAACCTGCGCGGAAAGGGGCATTTCTCCGATTTCGTCCAGCAGAATGGTCCCGCCCTGCGCGGCCTCGAAATAGCCGCGGCGCGTGTTCACGGCGCCGGTGAACGCGCCTTTTTCGTAGCCGAAGAGTTCGCTTTCGAGCAGCGTGTCGGGAATGGCGCCGCAGTTCACCTTGATGAACGGGCCGTTGCGCCGCGGTGAGAGTTCGTGAATAGCGTCGGCCACGGATTCCTTGCCCACGCCGGTTTCGCCCATGATGAGCACGGTGCTCGAACAAGGGGCCACCTGCTCCACCATGTTGCGCACGTGGTTCAGCCCCGAACACTCGAACAGCTTGTCGCTGCCGGAAGTCAGCGAGCGGCTGGACGGCGCGGCCGGACTTTCCAGATCCCGGGCCAGTTCTTCGGCAAAGCCGCTGGTGACCTTCTGAAGTTCGGGCAGATCGTCTTCCGTGAAGGCGTTGTAGGTGTCGGACCAGAAGTTGACTACGAAAATATAGGCTTCCGTGCGGCACAGGGGCAGGCGGGCCAGCGAGCGGTGATGGAGAAAGGGCAGCTTTTCCGCCGCAGGATCGCTTCCCAGATGCTTTTCCTTGTAGGGATCGAGATTGCCCACGATGAGCGGTTCGGCCAGCCTCTCCCAGAGCAGAAGGGGCAGCTGGCGGCCTTCCCGCTTCATGGTGACGGGTCTGTTTTCCTGGGTGTCCACCATGGTGATGACGTTGGACCAGTCCGAAGGAATGTAGAGCGCGTTGATGCGGGTCACGGCCATGGTTTCGGCCAGAAAGTCGCGAAGGCAGGCGCAGGTCTGATACATGCCTCGCGTGCGGTAGATGAGCTTGAAGGACAGGGCGCTGGCGCGCAGGGAATCTTCGTCGAAATGCATGGAAGGCCTTTTGGCTGAGCGTGGAAAACAGGGGCGGACGCCTTGGCGCGCCATGAAGGAACATAGTTCAAGTCTTATAAAAATACAAACTTAAATTATGATTTCGCAATAATTATGATTTTGATATTTTTCACAACATCTTTGTTTTATGGAGTTTTTCATTTTGGTATGGATTTTGCAAATCATAGGATTGACAATATCACCCATACGCCCGCCAACGAGCAAGGAGAGAAAACATGCCCCCGGTCATCAATAAGGACCTGTGTATCGGCTGCGGAACCTGCGCCGATATCTGTCCCATGAATGTGTTCGAGCAGGAAGCTCCCAAAACGGTTCCCAGCGTCGCCTACGGCGAGGAATGCTGGCACTGCAACGCCTGCGTGCTTGACTGCCCCAAGAAAGCCGTGTCTCTGCGGATTCCCCTCAATTACATGCTGCTCCATGTGGATGCGGCCCAGTTCAAGGAGTAGGTCATGCTCACGCTTAAAAATACGTTGGAAACGGATGTTCTGGTCGTCGGCGGCGGTATCGGCGGTCTGTGCGCGGCCATTTCCGCCGCTCAGGGCGGCGCGAAGGTCATCGTGCTCGAAAAGGCCAACAGCAAGCGCAGCGGTTCCGGCGCGACCGGCAACGATCACTTCACCTGCTACTATCCCAAGGCCCACGGCAACGACATCGCTCCCATCCTGAAGGAACTTCTGGACAGCATGCTCGGCCTCTGCCACGACACCAAGCTTTCGGTGCGCTTCCTTGAGCGTTCCATCAGCATTGCCGACAAGTGGCATTCCTGGGGCATCAACATGAAGCCCTTCGGCGACGACTACGTGTTCATGGGACACGCCTTCCCCAATCGTCCCCGCATCTTCCTCAAGTACGACGGTCACAATCAGAAGCAGGTGCTCACCGCTCAGGCCAAGAAGGCCGGCGCCGTCATTCTCAATCATCATCCCGTGCTCGACCTTCTGCGCAACGATGAAGGCATCACCGGCGCGCTCGCGCTGGACATGAGCGGCAAGGAACCTTCCTACACCGTGGTGCGCGCCAAGAAGGTCATCATCGCCACGGGTTCGGCCTCCCGCCTGTACTCTCCCGCCGGAACGCCCGGCTGGCTGTTCAATACCGCCTTCTGTCCTTCCTGCACGGGCGCGGCGCAGGCGCAGAGCTGGCGCATCGGCGCCAAGCTCGTGAACATGGAGCTGCCCAACCGTCACGCCGGTCCCAAGTATTTCTCCAGAGCCGGCAAGAGCACCTGGATAGGCGTGTACCGCTACCCCAACGGCAAGCTGCTCGGCCCCTTCGTCACCAAGGCCACGAGGGAAGTCGGCGATATCACCTGCGACGTGTGGAACTCCGCCTACAGCGACGTGCTCATGAACGGCACAGGCCCCGCCTACATCGACTGCTCGGGCACCGGCCCTGAAGACATGAAGTTCATGCGTGCGGGCATGATCAGCGAAGGCCTCGGCGCGCTGCTCAACTACATGGACGACAAGGGCATCGATCCTTCCAAGTACGGCGTGGAATTCATGCAGTACGAACCGCATCTCATCGGCCGCGGCCTGCAGATCGACATCAACGGCGAAACCTCCGTGCATGGCCTGTATGCCGCGGGCGACATGGTGGGCAACTTCCGCTCCGACATCTCCGGCGCGGCCGTGTGGGGCTGGATGGCCGGCGAACACGCTTCCGCCAACCTGGAGACCGGTTCCCTCGTGGAGGCGGAAAAGTCCGAATGGGCGCAGGAACGCATGGCCTACTACGACAGGTTCCTGACCCGTCCTTCCGGCGCTCACTGGAAGGAAGCCGCCATGGGGCTGCAGCAGATCATGAACGACTACGCCGCGGCCGGTCCGCATCGCGTGCGTTCCGAAACCCTGCTCTGCGCCGGTCTCAAGTATCTTGCCGATCTGCGCACGAACGCCGAGGAATGCGTGAAGGCCGCCAACGCTCACGAACTTCTGCGCACCGTGGAAGCCTTCGAGCTCATGGACAACGGCGAAATCATCATGCACGCCGCCCGCGAACGCAAGGAAAGCCGCGGCATGCATCAGCGTTCCGATTACACCTTTACGAATCCGCTTTTGTCGGACAAATTCCTGACGGTACGCAAGGAAAACGGCAAGGTTATCACGGAATGGCGTCAGCGCTGGTCCGCGTAGCCGTGTAACGACGAAAGATACGGCATGACAAGTCCGATGCGGCAGGCCCGGGTTTTCCGGACCTGCCGCACGCGGGCGTCAAAGACGCTTCATCATCACCCGAACGCGCGGATGCTCTCCGCCGTTCAAGAGCGGATGCTGTTTTCCGAGCGCGGAGCAGACATCCGGCAAGTCGCAATTTCTGGAGACATCATGGCACTGGAAAAACTGCTTACCCCCGGACGCATCGGCAACATGGAGCTGAACAACCGCCTTGTTTTTGCTCCCATCGCCGCGCGCGGGGCCGGGCCTGAAGGCACGCTGAGCGACGCCCTTGCCCGTTTTTATGAAGTAAGAGCGAAGGGCGGCATGGGCCTTGTCATTATGGGCCACACCTACTGCTGGCGTGAAGAACAGACCGACGGCGCCATGGGTCTGTGGTGCGACGCGCACATTCCTCCTCTTGCCGATCTTGTACGACGCATGCACTCCTATGGTCCCAAGGTCGCCGTGGAACTGGGCGGCCGCGGCACCCGCCGTCCCGACGGGCACTCCATTGCGCCTTCGCCCGTGCGCTTCGCCTTTGAAGACAAGCCCCCGAAGGAAATTCCCGTCGAGCAGATCGAATATTTCGTGGAATGCTACGGTCAGGCCGCGCGTCGCGCCCGCGAAGCCGGTTTCGACGCCGTGGAAATCCACGCCGCGCACGGCAAGCTCGTGAGCCTTTTCCTGTCCTCCTACAGCAACCGCCGCACCGACGCCTACGGCGGCACTCTGGAAAAGCGCACGCTTTTCCCCCGTCAGATCGTGCAGGCCATCCGCAAGCAGGCCGGCGAAGACTTCCCCATCATCTTCCGTTTCAGCGTGGACGACATGGTCGAGGGCGGCAACACCCTTGAAGACGGCAAGCAGATAGCCCGCATCATGGCCGCCGAGGGCGTGGACGCCTTTGAATGCTCGGCCGGCAATCAGGAAAAGGGCTGGAACACCTCGTTCAACTATTTCTTCCCCCGCAACTGCCTGGCGCATCTGGCGCGCCCCGTGGGCGAAGCCTCGGGCAAGCCCGTGATCACCGTGGGCAAGATTCACGATCCGCTCGCCGCGGAGCTGCTGCTCGAAGAGGGCGCGGCGGACTTCATTTCTCTCGGCCGCCCCTTCATCACCGATCCCGAGCTGCTCATCAAGGCAAAGGAAGGCCGCTACCGCGACATCAAGCGCTGCATCTACTGCCTGAACTGCTTCACCTACAAGTCCAGAAAGGACCGCATTCCTACGCCCGGCATCACCTGCACGGTGAACCCTGCGGCCATGCGCGAGGCGGAATTCCCCAAGCCGGAACCTGCTGCCGAACCCAGGCGCATTCTCATTGCCGGCGGCGGCCTCGCGGGCATGGAAGCCGCCCACACTCTCGCCGAACGCGGCCATCATGTGGATCTCTATGAAAAGGCCGAGGATCTCGGCGGTCAGTGGATCGTGGCCGGCAAGGCGACCTACAAGTCCGACTTCCGCACGCTCATTCCCTGGATGCTCAACGCCATGAAGGAGGCCGGCGTGCATGTTCACACGGGCGTGGAAGTGAACCGCGCCCTGCTGGAAAAGGAACGCCCCGACGTGGTGGTGCTTGCCACGGGCGCGGTGCCGCGCGGACTTCCCGCCGCCGTGGACAGACCCGCACACGGCGGACCTTCCGTGGTGCAGGGCATGGACGTCATCATGGACCGCGCCGAAGTCGGCGACCGGGTCGTGGTGGTGGGCGGCCGCTACATCGGCATGGAAGTCGCCATCAAGCTCGCCAAGCAGGGCAAGGACGTGTCTCTGCTCGAAGCCATGGAAATCGGTCACGGCGGCATTCCGCGTCTGGTGGGCATCTACCGCAACGAAATGGTGGCCGCCAAGGTGCGCTTCTATCCCAATTCTCCTCTTCTGCGCCTGAACAGCGAAGGCGTGGACGCCGCCAACAACGGCTCCATGCTCACGCTGCCCTGCGATACCGTGGTTTTAGCCATCGGCACGGTGCCGGTGAACAATCTGGTCGAGGATCTCGAAGCTCTGGGCCTGGAATATCACGCCATCGGCGACTGCCGCCAGATCGGAGACGCGCTCTACGCCATCCGCGAAGGCGCGCAGATCGGCCGCAAGCTGTGAGACGGCCTGAAGGAGCCCCCTTTTTCAACCCCCTGTCGTACAAGGAGAGAGGTCATGAACATTACCCTCAACAAGCTCGGAAAGGCTTGCGCCGCCGTTCTGCTCGCCCTCGGTCTGGCAGCCCCCGCCGCTCAGGCTGCCTATCCTGAAAAGCCCATTACCGTCATCATTCCCTTCGGCGCCGGCACCGGCGCGGACAACAACTTCCGCGCTGCGCAGCCGTTCTATGAAAAGGCGCTGGGCGTCAAGCTCGTCACCGACTACAAGGCCGGCGCGGGCGGCGTGGTGGGCGCCAACTACTACATGAGCACGAGACCCGACGGCTACACCCTGCTTTTCTACAACTTCCCGCACATCTCCATGCAGCAGGTCTTCCAGAAGACCTCCTACAACACCAAGAATCTCGTGCCCATCGTTTCTTCCGTGCTCTTCGATGAAATCATCACCGTGCGCGAAGACAGCCCCTTCAAGACGCTCGACGATCTCATCAAGTACGCCAAGGAACATCCCGGCAAGGTGACCGTGGGCAACACCGGCTCCTACAGCTCCAACCATCTTACCTTTGCCTCCTTCGTGAAGGAAACCGGCGTGGACATGGTGCGCATTCCCTTTGAAAACGGCACCAAGCTGAACGTGGCCCTGCTCGACGGACAGATCGACGCCGCCTGCTCCAACGCCCAGTGGCTGACCACCCACAAGGGCAAGATCCGCGCTCTGGCCTCCGCCTCGAAGACCCGCATCATCGAAGGCGTGCCCACCTTTGCCGAATACGGCCTCGATATGGAAGGCTGCACCATGTTCAACTGCCTCATCGGCCGCGCCGACATGCCCAAGGAAGCCCTGGACTATCTGACCAGCCGTCTGGCCACGCTCCGGGACGACCCGGAACTCAAGGCCTCCATTGAAAGAATCGGCTCCACCTACGGCTTCCAGGACAGCAACGACCTGAAGGAAACCATCGCGAAGATCGACCAGAAGGTGGAAAACCTGAAGGACGTCATCAAGAACACCGCCGACTGATTGCGGACGGGGCGGCGGGAGCGGATGCGTCTTCCGCCGTCCTTCTGTCTTCCGGGACATGGAAAAGCGCAGCAGAGAACGCTTCCGCCGCGAAGCGTTCCTGTTCCGAAGAGCGCCGGGCGCGGCGCTGAGACGCTCCGAACGTTCGGAAGAGGGCCGGATTCGGAACCGTCCGGGGCCCTTTTCTTTCGGAGCATTCGGAAAGGAATCCGTTTTTCCTAAAATTACAGTAAAGGTATTACTATGTTAGAAATGTTGTGGAGCGGACTCCTTACCTGTCTCAGCCCCATTAATGTGCTGGCGCTCGTCATTTCCGTTGCGCTGGGTATCGTGGTCGGAGCACTGCCTGGTTTCGGCGCGGCCATTGGTATGATCATCATTCTCCCGCTGACCTATACCATGGACCATTCCACGGCGCTCATCGCCCTTTCCGGCGTGTATGTGGGCTGTGAATACGGCGGTTCCATCTCGTCCATTCTGCTGAACACGCCCGGAACCTCCGCGGCCATGGTCACCGCCTTCGACGGTTATCCCATGGCCAGAAAGGGCAAGGCGAGAGACGCCCTGCTCATTTCCAATATCGCGTCCTTCTCCGGCGGCATGATGTCGGCCCTGGCCATGCTGCTGTTCATGCCGCTGCTTGCTCCCTTCGTCATCAAGTTCGGCGCGGCGGAACTCTTCCTGCTCGCGGCCGTGGGTCTGTTCCTCGTGGGCTCCATCAGCGCGAAGGATCCGCTCAAGGGCATCGTTTCCGCGGCGCTCGGCGTGTTCACCACCTGCATCGGCGTGGACGCCTATGTGGGCAACCCCCGCTTCACCTTCGGCAGCATCGACCTCATGGGCGGCATTCCTTTCATTCCCGTCATGCTCGGCACCTTCTCCCTGCCCAGCATGCTGAACATGGTGCTTGCCCCCACCTGCGGCGTGCAGGAACAGATAGCCTTTGAAAAGGCCGGATTCCGCGACAACGTCTCCGCCTTCTTCCGCCTGTTCCATATGATGTTCAGCAAAATGAAAATGCTGCTCGTTCGCTCCGGCCTCATCGGCGTGGGCGTGGGCATCGTGCCCGGCGTGGGCGCTTCCGTGGCCACCATGCTCGCCTACTCGAGCGCCAAGCGCTACTCCAGGCATCCCGAAGAATTCGGCAAGGGCGCGGAGGAAGGCATCGTGGCTTCCGAATGCTCCAACAACGGCCTCGTGGGCGGCGCGTTCATTCCCGTGCTCGCGCTGGGCATTCCCGGTTCTCCCGCCGCCGCCGTGTTCATGGCCGCCATCTTCATGCACGGCATGGCCCCCGGCCCGAACTTCCTCGCCAACGAAGGCCCCGTGGTGTACATGGTCATCATGGCCCTGTTCCTCTGCGCCGTGGTGCAGATGCTGCTCGGTCTGTTCACCATCGGTTCTCTGGCCAACATCCTGCGCATCCCCTCGGACAAGCTCTTCCCCGGCGTCATCGTCATCTGCGCCATCGGCGCCTACGTGGTCCGCGGCCTGAACCTCGACATCTGGATCTTCGTGCTCTTCGGCATCGCCACCTATTTCCTCATCCGACTGGGCTTCAACCCCGGCGCCTACGCCCTCGGCGTCATCCTCGGCCCCGTGGTGGAACGCTCCATGCTCGAAGCCCTCTCCCTTGCGAGAGCCAAGGGCGCGCTCGTGTACTTCATGAACCGTCCCGTGGCACAGGGCATGCTGGTGCTCATCGCCCTGTATGTCATCTACCGCGTGTACAAGCGCGTGCGCAACGGCAAGACCGCTCAGGCCAAGGGCGCGTCGGGCGAGATTCCGCGTCTGCTTGAAGGCATGCGCGGCGCCGATCTCATTTCCGGCGTCATCATGCTGCCCGTCATCGGCGCGCTGGCCTCCATGCTCGTGGACTACCCCGAAAAGACGGCCATGTTCCCCGCCATCGTGCTCGGCCTGCTCGCGCTGCTCATGGCGGCCATCATCCTCAAGGCCGTATTCATGCCGGCGAAGTACGCGGGCATGACGGAAGCTCCCTTCTCCTGCATCAACTGGAAGGGCATAGGCATGCACGCCGCGCTTCTCATCGCCTACGTGTTGTGCATCAAGTACATCGGCTTCTACGTGTCTTCCGCCACGCTGGTGTTCATTCTCTGCACCGTGCTGAAGAACGATCTGAAGTCCAGGGATCTTTTCTGGAACGTGGTGTTCACGCTGGTGTTCGTGGCCGTGTGCTACGTCATCTTCTCCCTCGGCTTCAGCGTCAACACGCCCCGCGGCATTCTGTTCTAGGGCACTTTTTCCAGCAACCATCAGGGAATTCGCCGGATTCGGGCATTACCGGTCTGGCGGATTCGTTTTTTCGGGGCGTGACGGACGTGTGTCGCGCCTTCGGATGCGGATGGCGGCGGTTCGGACAATCTTCCGATGCGCCGCAAACGCCCGGCCTGCGCCTGAAGACGTGTTCGTACTGTCGGCAGAGCGCGCCTTAGCGCGGTGCCGGGCGGCTCCGCAGCACGACAATCAAAATTCCGACAGTTTCTGCGCCGAGATACGGCGGCGTGTTGCGTCTGCCGGGCGTTGCTTAGATTACAAGGAGGCATGAGATGGCTTTTCCTCACCTTTTCACCCCCGCGAAAATCGGGAATCTTGAAATACCCAACCGCTACGTTCAGACTTCGGTGCAGACCCGGGGCGGAACGGAAGACGGTTTTGTGGGCGAACCGCTGTTTGCCTTTCACAGGGCCCGCCTGGGGCAGGCCGGTCTCGTCACCGTGCAGCAGACCTTTGCGTGGCCTTCCGTGAAGCTGGCGCAGGGCCTTGCCCTGTGGGACGACAAGTACATTGAAAAGCTCGCGGAGCTGGCGGCGCTCATCAAGTCCGGCGGCGCAAAGGTGTTTCTGCAGCTCGGCGGCGCAGGCTCCCGCGCGGGCACGAAGAAGGAATGCATTGCGCCTTCTCCGGTGCGCGGCTCCTGGGATCTCGTGGTTCCCAGAGAAATGACCCGTCAGGAAATTCTCGACTATATCGAATGCTACGCCCAGGCGGGCAAGAGACTCTACGAAGCCGGATTCGACGGCTTTGCGCTGCACGGCGGTTCCGGCAAGTTCATCAGTCAGTTCCTGTCCCCCTACAGCAACCGCCGCACCGACGACTTCGGCGGCACGGCGAAAAAGCGCATCGCGCTTCCCCGCATGATCGTGGAAGCCATCCGCGAGCGCACCCGCGACGACTTTCCCGTGTACATCCGCTTCCCGAAGTGCGACTACATGGAAGGCGGCATGACCCTCGACGAGGGCATTGAAGAGATGGGCTATCTGGCCGAGGCCGGTGTGAACGCCTTCCTCATGACGGGCGGCGGTCAGGAACGTCTGTGGCACGGTGTTCCCATCTATGCGGAAGGTTCGGCGCAGAACATCGCCGACACCGCCAAGGTCAAGAAGGCGCTTCCTAATGTGGCCATCATCGCAAGCTGCGGCCTGCACGATCCGCATGAAGCGGACAAGATGATTGCCGACGGCGTGGCCGACTTCATCGGCATTGCGCGTCCGCTGCTGGCCGATCCCGACTACGTGGGCAAGCTGCGCCGCGGCGAGGAAGACAGCATCCGCCGCTGCGTGCGCTGCAACAACTGCCAGACCTGGGCCTCGCGTCCGAGACTGGTGGGCCGCGGCATGTGCTGCACGGTGAACCCCGCCCTGATGATGGAAGACACCTATGTTTCCCGTCCCGCCGAAAATCCCAGGAATATCTATGTGATCGGCGGCGGTCTGGCGGGCATGCGCTGTGCGCTCGCGCTGGCCGAACGCGGCCACCACGTGGATCTTTTTGAAAAGACCGGCGAGCTCGGCGGTCAGTGGCTGGTGGCTTCCGCCGGCGACGACAAGGCCAGCTTCCGCACGCTCGTGCCGTGGCTGAAGGAGAACATGGACAAGGCCGGTGTGCGCATTCACATGAACACGGCGGTGACGCGCGAACAGATCATGGCCGCGCATCCCGACGAAGTGGTGCTGGCCACGGGCGCCACGCCCCGCGCGCTTTCCGGCGTGGACGGTCAGGACAGCGGCATGCCCATCGTGTACGCCATGGACGTGCTGCGCAACAAGGTGAGCACCGGCGAGCGCTGCGTGGTGCTCGGCGGCCGCTACATCGGTCTGGAAACGTCGCTCAAGCTCGCCCGCGAAGGCAAGAAGGTATGCCTTGTGGAACTCAACGAGCTTGGCCGCGGCCTTATTTCCCGCATCCGCGGCTGGCTGTTCCAGGAAATCGCCAACTGCGACAACATCCGTCTGTTCCCGGATTCCACGCTGTTCCGTCTGACCGCGCATACCGCGGAAATCGATCACGGTCACGCGCTCTTCCCCGTGAAGGCCGACACGCTGGTGCTCGCCATCGGCACGGTGCCGGACAAGAAGCTTCAGGAATCGCTCGGCGACTGCGGCATTCCGGTGCACACCATCGGCGACTGCGATCACATAGGCGACGCCTATGAGGCCATGGATCAGGGCCTGGCGCTTGGTCTGAAGCTGTAAACGGCAGGGAAAAATTCCCCTGACTGGCGGAAGCGTTTCCGCATGAAAAGAGCCCGTGTCGCTGTTCGGCACGGGCTCTTTTCGTCTCGAAGCTTTTCAGAAGCGGCCCCGAAGGGCATGTCGTCATGCTCGGATGATGTTGAAGTAGTGGTGGCGGGAAGGGATTCGCTCCCGTAGTTTTTTGATCCTGCGGTCATGAGGGCGGGCGGAGCGTTGCGCCCTCATGACATGCCGTCAGGCGGCAGGACCTCGATGTCGGAAGGCGACGCAGCGATCAGTCGTCGCGCTTGCTTTTGGCGATGGCCACCACCACGCCGGAGAGGGCCAGCAGGCCGATGAGGTTGGGCAGCACCATGAGGCCGTTGAACATGTCGGACATGTTCCACACGAGGTTCACCTTGAGGCCGGAGCCGATGACGATGAACACCACGACGATGGCGGCGTAGATTTTGACGTATTTTGCGCCGAACAGGGCCTTCACGTTGGCCTCGCCGAAGAAGTACCAGCCGATGATGGTGGAAAAGGCGAAGAAGAACAGGCAGACGGCAATATAGATGTTGCCGAGGGAGCCGAACACCGTGTCGAAGGCGATCTGGGCGAGTTCGGTGCCGGTGCTGCCGCAGTTCCATTCGCCGGTGATGACGATGACGAGGGCGGTGCAGGTGAGCACCACGAAGGTGTCGATGAACACGCCCATCATGGCCATCATGCCCTGATCGTCGGGATGGGCGACCTTGGCCAGCGCGTGGGCGTGGGGCGTGGAGCCCATGCCGGCTTCGTTGGAGAAGAGGCCGCGGGCCACGCCGTAGCGCATGGCCTCGCGCACGGTGATGCCGAGCGCGCCGCCGCCGGCGGACTGGGGATCAAAAGCCATGACGAAAATGGTTTTGAACGCGCCGGGCAGGGCGGTGATGTTGGCAAAAATGATGATGAGGCAGCCGCCCACGTAGAGGAGCGCCATGAGGGGCACGAGCTTTTCCATGACCCAGGCGATGCGCTTGGCGCCGCCGAGGAAGATGGCGGCGGAAATGAGGGCCACGACGACCCCGACGAGCACGGGCGAGAGTCCGAAGGCGGTGCTGAAGGCCGCGCCGATGGAGTTGGACTGCACCATGTTGCCCATGAAGCCGAGGGCGAGAATGATGGCCACGGAGAAGAATCCGGCGAGCGCCTTGCCGAAGGCGCCGGGGAAGGCGGCGCGGATGTAGTAGGCCGGTCCGCCGACGGTTTCGCCGCGTTCGTTGGTGGTTTTGTACTTCTGGGCGAGCACGGCTTCGGAGTAGTTGGTGGCCATGCCGAAGAAGGCGCTCAGCCACATCCAGAAGATGGCTCCGGGGCCGCCGGCGGCAATGGCCGTGGCCGCGCCGGCAATGTTGCCCGTGCCCACCTGGGCGGCCACGGCGGTGGCGAGTGCCTGGAAGGAGCTCATGCCGGTGTGGTCGGCGCTTTCACCGTGCAGGGAAATGTTGCTGAACAGACGGCGGAAGGCGTGGGGCAGCTTGCGCAGCTGAATGAAGCGCAGCCGGATGGTGTAGAAAATGCCCGTGCCGCAGAGCAGGAAGAGCAGAAGCCAGCCCCAGAGCACGCCGTTGACCGCATCGACTATCTGACTGATGAATTCCATAAACCATTCCTTCGAGCGCATGAGGAACGTTGTCCGCAACCCGTCATGCCCTCTGTTTCAGGGTACAAAAAAAGAGCAAATCCATGAGATTTGCTCCAGAGAAACGCTTAGGGATGAAGCGGCAGGTATGGTCGAGCGGCAAGATCCTAAGCTCTGTCCTTTGGCCTGAGAGTTTCGGCTTTCGCCTTGCACCTTCGGCACCCAAACGGGATTCTCCAGAGCTCCCTCCGCTGCTAGTCGGCCTTGCGGCGTTCAGGCAGTTTCAACGGGATCATGTGCTTTCCTGTGGAAAGCAGGAAAAATCTAGTATGATTTGCGGACGAATGTCAATAATGTGCCGGTGAATCAGTAATGTATCGACATGCAGCGCGATGTTGGAAACAACATCGTTTTTGTTCGGCGTGGATCTTCATGTTTCGGAGAGGAGCATGGCGGAGCACATCATTATGCCGGGACATGGAAATTTGCCGAGGCAGTGCAGAATGTTTCAGGAAGAGGGGCGGGAACACTTTGATGCAGGACTGTCCAGAGGTCGTTCGGACGCGTCCGGCAAACGGAATGCGTTCGCCTTTTGCCGCAAAGAGGAAGCATCGGAGCAAATATTTCTCTCCCCCTTGCGCGCGGCGCCTTTTTCTGACACCCTGACCGCAAAAACAGGAGTTGCTTATGCTGCCTACCATTTCGCCCCGCAGGGCGTTTGAAATGTTGAAGAACGGGGAAGCCCGTCTTGTTGATATCCGGGAAACGGCGGAATATGCGGAAAACTTTATTCCCGGAGCCCGTCTCGTGCCGCTGTCCATTGCGAAGATTTATCCGCTCAAGGACGCCGACGCCCCGGACAAGCCCGTCATTTTCTTCTGCCGTTCCGGCAATCGCACGGACAAGGCTTCCGACCTGCTGCGCAGTCTTGCCGGCGACGCCGAGGCCTGGCAGATGGAAGGCGGCCTTTCCGGGTGGCAGAAGGAAGGGCTGCCCGTGCAGCACGAAAAGGCGCCGTTCCCGCTGTTCCGGCAGATTCAGATTGGAGCCGGAGCTCTGGTGCTTCTGGGCATACTGGGAAGCTACGTGTGGCATCCCATGTACTGGCTTTCCGCCTTTGTGGGCGCGGGGCTGGTGTTTGCCGGAGTCACGGGCTTCTGCGGACTCGGACTGCTGCTGGCGCGCATGCCGTGGAACAAAAAATGATGGCTGCATGATGAACGAACGCCGGGAACATTCCCGGCGTTTTTCGTCGAGCCGAAGGGGCGGAATCGGGCATGCGCCTCTTTTCGGCGGCTAGGCCCTGGGAGCGCGTGTTCTTTTTTCCCGGAAGAGGAAGGATCCCAGCGCCAGAATGACGCATGCGGCCACAATGACGAGCAGGGAGTTCTGCAATCCTTGTTCATGCGCGATGAATCCGAGCATGGGCGGGAAGAACAGCAGGCCGCTGTAGGAGAGAATGGAGACAATGGCGCTTGCTCTGCCTGCGCTTATGCCCGGGCAGCTTCCCGCGCGGCTGAAGAGCGTGGGCACGATGGGGGAAAGTCCGGCTCCCATGAGCGCGTACCCGGCAAGACATACGGCGGGCAGCGGCGAGAAAAGCGCCAGCAGCATGCCGGCAAGCGCCAGCAGCGAGCCGCCGAACAGAAGAACGAAGTCGCTCAGCACGTGCCGCAGTCGATCGCCGAAAAGGCGGCAGAACACGGTGGTGACGGAAAAGGCCGCGAACACGAGGGCGGAGGTGTGTTCGTCTGCGCCCTTGACGGTGAAGAGCAGCAGGCTGCCCCATTCGGCTACGGAGCCTTCCGAGGCGTAGGAGAGCATGGAGAGAACGCCGCAAAGAAGCACGAAGAGCGGCAGCGAGCGGACGTCGTCCTTGCCGTCCTGTCGGGAAACGGGCAGATCGTTCAGCAGATGTGAGGAAGCCTTTCCGAGAAAGCAGGCGTAGAGGCCGAGCACGCAGGCGGCGTTGATGAACGGATTCAGGCCGAGACCGGCGAACACGGCCCCGGCGATGGAACCGGTAACGCCGCCGAAGCTGTAGGCGGCGTGCATGAAGGACATGCACGAGGTGCGATAGCGATGTTCCGTGCGTATGCCCTGAGTGTTCATGGACACGTCCACGAGGCCCATGCTTGCGCCGACGATCAGACAGCCTGCGCCGAGCTGGAGCGGCGTTTGGGCCAGACAGCTCAGCGCCGTGGCGGCCGCAAGCGTCATGGAACCGTATTTGAGAAGATTCCGGCTTCCCCAGAGGGCGATGAGGCGGCTGCTGCAGAACAGAGCGACGAGGCTGGACATGCCGACGCAGAGCAGCAGAAGACCTATCTGGGATTCGTCGGCGCCGGTCTGCATTTTCAGCGCGGGCAGGCGGGAAGTGAACACGCCATAGGCGAGTCCGGGGCAGAGAAAGAAGTACGCGCAGGCCGCGCGGGTGATGGAAAACTCAGTCCGTTTCATGCCAAGATCCTTGATTTTTTCCGAGACAACGCGAGTCGGCGTCTTTTCTTCGGTCGTTCGTCAGCGTAAACTACTGGGTAACACAAGGGTCAAGGAGAAAGGCGTGGGAAGAAAAAGTTTTTTGAAGATCGGGGAATTTGCCCGCGTATGCCATACCACCAAGGACACGCTGCTTCATTACGACAGAAAGGGACTTCTCAGCCCGGCGTATGTTTCGGAAAACGGCTATCGACGATACAGCATGAAGCAGTTTTTCGATTTTGATCTGATTTCTCTTCTCAAGGAAACGGGCAGCACGCTGGAGGAAATAAGGAAGTGTCGCGAACGTTGCGGGGATGAGGGATATCTCGGCCTTGTGACGGAGCGCATAGCCGTGCTGGAGCGGGAACAGGAACGCATGGCGCATCGGCTTGCCATGCTCAGGGGCTTGGCGCACATGGGGGAGAAGGCCCGGAGCGCGACGTACGACCGGCTTTTTTTCGAGCGGAGAGAGGCGCTTGAGATACGCGTGTATCCTGTGGATTCCGAGAAGATCGCCGTTCGGGAATCGAGCGCGGAATGCTATTCCGAGTGCCTGATGCGCAGCCTGATGGAAGGAAACAGCATTGATCCGCCGCTCGGTGTCATCATCCCCGAGGACTGCGCGTGCAGGGGCGAGTTCCGCATTGAGAGCATGTTTACCGCCGCGTGGCGCGACGTGGGACGGGAACGCGCCGGACGCATGGAGCCGGGCAGGTACGCCTGCCTGTTCCATCGCGGCGACATGCAGAGTCACAAGGAGGCGTTCGTCCGCATGACGGCGGAACTTTCGGCCCGGGGAGAGCGTGCGCTCGGCCCCGTGTACGCGTTTGACCAGATGAATTACGTGCTCGGAGAAACCGGCGAGGAGTACATTGCCGAATACGTCGTGCGGGTTGGCGATGAGTGCGCTGCGGAAAAGGAACGGCGGCTCGCGGCATCCGAAGCTCCTGTGACTGCGAATTGAGGGGCCTCGGCGCAAGGAGCAGGAAAAAGCCCCGTTGCCGTCCTTGCGGAAACAACGGGGCGTCAGGGGATTGCGGGTTCAGGCATCCCGCCAGCACAGCGGCCGCTTCATGATGTATTCGTCCACTGTGATGACAAAGGATGTGGAGCGGAAGTGACGGCAGTCTTCGACCATCAGTTCCTTGGAATCCTTCATGCTGAAGTGCCCAAAGCGCAGAGCGTCTTCATTCCAGTAAGTGAGAATGGGAAAACCGTCCAGCGGAATTGAGTCTTTCGTAAGAAGTTTGTCTATGTGGTTCTGCGAGTAAGAAGCCATGCCGCTGTGATGTCTGAAGCAAAAGCTGGGATGTTTGTCCAGCCAGTATTCCATGGCCTGTGCATGTGTTCTGTCCGCGGGTTTTGTGAGAAGGGCGATGCGTTTGATTTCCGGGCTGCGTATGCCGGTGGCTCTGTTGGTGTACAGTTCCCGGATCATGTATTCTGTGACCTGATAGGCTCCAATGATGTGGGTGTCGTCGTAGAGCTCACGTACTGCACTCCAGTCCGGCCCCTTGATTTCGTCCACGGCCTGCACGCCGTAGGGATCTTCGCCGTTGGTGTCTTTCGTCAAGCAGCTCAGCGTTTGTTCCGAAAGAATATTGGCGCGGTATTCCAGTATGTCGGGGCGCTCGGCGAGAGCTCTGGCATGTTTCTTGAGATACCATTCTTTCAAAGGAGTGGTTTTGCATTGCCCCAGAAGAATGATCAGCTTGCCCTCATAGCAGGGATAGTTGTACAGCGGCATAATGACTCCGTTGGTCGAGGAGCGGCCGCTTCGGTCGAGGAGGCTTGGAGCGAAGCGGCCGGAATGTTGTTTTTGAAGATCAGAGCCGGTACGCCGCCTCGAAGCCGTCGCGCACTGCGGTGATGACCTTGCCTGCGCGGACGCTGTCGCCAACGTAGATCACCGGAACGCCGCTGGCTTCCAGCATGGGATGACTGCTCTGATCCGAGCGGTAGCCGAGGGCGAGCACGGTGCTGTCGAAGAACGGAAGCTGTCGTTCGCAGCGGAAGCGGTCGCGAACGGTGATTCGGCCTTCGCCGTCGATATTCACGATTTCCGTCTGCAGAAGCGCGTTCACGCCGAGTTCCTTCAGACGGGGCAGCAGCAGTCTGCGCGCTCGGGTTTCGAGATCAGGCGCCAGGGAGTCGCGCAGTTCCAGAATGGTGACGTTGTGTCCTTTTTCCGCCAGAAATTCCGCCGTTTCGCAGCCGACGAGTCCGCCGCCGAGAATGATGACGGAATGTCCGGCCTGCACATTGCCCTGCAGAATCTGCTGCGCGGTCACCAGCGAGCCCGCGCAGCGGCAGAAGCCGGGCACCACGGGCACGGAACCCGTGGCCGCAATGATGACATCCGGATTCGTCTGGCGGATGAAGGCCGGCGAGACGTCGCAGGAAAGTCGTATGTCCACGTGCAGGGAGTTCAGCCGGTGCTCCAGGCTGCGGATGAGCTTGCCGTACATTTCCTTGTGGGGCGGAAGCATGGCAATGTTGAGCAGGCCGCCGAGGCGGTCGGCCTTCTCCGCCAGCGTGACGCGGTGTCCGCGCTCCGCCGCCGTGACGGCCGCGGTCATGCCCGCAGGCCCCGCACCGACAACAAGCACCTTTTTGCTCACTGTCGCAGGAATCTTCGGCCAGAGAATTTCATGCCCGGCCCGGGGATTGACCGCGCAGGTCACGCATTCTCCGCGGGAGGTGAAGCCTATGCAGCCGTCGTTGCAGGACATGCAGGGCGTGATGGCGTCGTCGTCGCCGGACTTCAGCTTGGCGGCGAAGGCAGGATCGGCAATCTGGCCTCTGCCTACGGCAAGCATGTCGGCCTTGCCTGAGTTGAGAATATTTTCCGCCGTGGCGCGATCGTGAACTCGGCCCACGACGATGACGGGAATGCGTCCGCCCACCGCCTTTTTCACTGCGGCGGCGCGGTCGGCATTCCAGCCCATGGGAATGCAGGCCGGAGCCGTGACGAACTGATTCGTTTCCGGGCAGGCAACGGTGACGTTGACGGCGTCTATGCCGGCGTCGGCGAGCGCAGCGGCTGCGGAGCAGGCCATGTCGAGGGTAAGACCGCCGTCGATGAGCTCGTCCACGGAGAGGCGGAACAGAATCGGAAAGTCATCGCCCACACGCTTGCGCACGGCTTTGAGCACTTCCAGTGCAAAACGCAGACGTTTTTCCGGCGTGCCGCCCCAGGCGTCCTGACGGCGGTTGGTGCGGGGCGAGAGAAACTGCAGAATGAGATAGCCGTGCGCTCCGTGCAGCTCCACGGCGTCAAAGCCCGCTTTTCTGGCCCTGTCGGCGGCGTCGGCGTAGGCCTGAATGATGTGCAGAATGTCTTCTTCCGTGAGTTCGCGGGATTCTTCGTCGCTGGTGACGCCCGGAATCTGTGAGACCAGGAGTCGCTGCTGACCGGAAAACATGGGCAGCGCGCATCTGCCGCCGTGCTGCAGCTGCACGGCCATGTGTCCGCCGACGGCGTGAACAGCGTCGGTGAGACGTTTCAGGCCGGGAATCATGGCGTCGCTGTCGATAAGAACTCCGCGGGCAAAGCTCAGACCGCTGCGCTCTACGCAGGTGGCTTCCAGAATGTTGAGTCCGCAGCCCCCGGCCGCCCGCTCCACATGATAGCGGATGAGGCGGTCGGTCACTTCGCCGTTTCGGGCGGCATAGTTGGTGACCATGGCCGGCAGAACGATGCGGTTGGGAAGTTCGAGCGTATTGATGCGAATGGGGGAAAATATGGGAGAATTCATGAATATTCCTCGGAAAAATCCAAAATAAAGGCCTAGAGATCATGCACAACGTGCATGGCGGAACTTACGGCCGCAAGCACTCTGCCTGCCTTCACGCAGTCGCCCGCGGCGGAGTAGGGGATGCCAGCGGCGTCGAGTTCGTCGCAGAGCTTTTTGTCGGCTCTGGAGCCGAGGGCGATGACCACGGTGTCGAACGGACCGAGATCGACCGTTGACCCGTCCGCGCGGGAGGCGGAAATGCTGTTGCCTTCAAAGGCCTGCACCTTGTGCCCGGTAAACACGGAAACGTTGAGCGCTGCCAGACGTTTTTTCATGAAGTCCTGCATGACGGGGTGAATGCCCTGCGCAATGTCGTCCGCCATTTCCACGATGCTGACGCTGCGTCCCGTGCGGGCGATGTATTCGGCCGTTTCCGCGCCCACGAGCCCGCCGCCGATGACGGCCACCCGGGCTCCGGTGTCGTCGAGATGACCGTCGAGCACTTCATCGGCGGAAAGATGCGGCACGTTTTCCAGTCCCCTGAAGGGAATGGAGAGGGGAAGGCTGCCGGTGGCGACGATGACTCTGTCGGCGTTGAAGCTGCGGATGAAGTCTGCGTCCACGGGGCAGTTCAGGCGAATCTCGACGCCGACGTTTTCCAGTCGATGGAACATGTTGAACAGGTAGATGGCCAGATCGGTCTTGAACGGCGGCAGTGAGGCGAGGAAGAACTGTCCGCCCAGGCGGAAGCGCTTTTCGCACAGGGTGACGCGGTGTCCGCGGCGGGCGGCGTACCATGCGGCCTCCATGCCGGCGGGGCCGCCGCCGACAATGAGCACGCGAAGAGACGTTTTTGCTTTTTCGTCCGAACGGAATTCGCCCTCGAAGCCCATGAAGGGGTTCACGGCGCAGAGCGTGTCGAGGCCCACGCCGGTGCGCATGGCGCAGCCGTCGTTGCAGCCGAGGCAGTTGCGCACGGCGTTGAACTTGCCTTCGGCGCACAGCCTGGGCAGTTCGGGATCGGCAATGAGGGCGCGTCCCATGGCCACGAAGTCGGCAATGCCGCTCTGAATGATTTCTTCGGCCTGAAACACGGTCTTGATGCGCCCGGCAAGAATGAGGGGAAAGTCCGGCCCCACGGCCTGACGCACGGCAATGGCGCGCGCTCTGTTGATGATGTAGCCCTCGCTCGCCGGAGGAATGACGGTATGATGCGTGGCGTAGTTGCCGGACACGATGTGGATGGCGTCGATGTCGCCCGTGGCGGCAAAGAGCGCCGCTGCCGCTGCGCCGTCCTGCAGCGGCAGACCGCCGGGCAGGCTTTCTTCCACGCTCATGCGGAAGGTCACGGTGAAATCTCTGCCCACGGCCGCGCGCACGGCCCGTATGACTTCAAGACTGAGTCTTGCGCGGTTTTCCAGCGAACCGCCGTATTCGTCCTGTCGCTTGTTGGTGTAGGGCGAGAGAAACTGCGTGAGCAGATAGCCGTGAGCGCCGTGAATTTCCACGGCGTCGAACCCGGCCTCTCTGGCGCGCCGGGCGGCTGCGCCGAACTGTCCGACGATGACGGCGATTTCTTCCTTCGTCAGCACGTGAACGGGTTCTTCCGAATAGGCGACGGGGCAGTCGGAAGGGGCCACCACGGGCAGTCCGCTGATGGCGCTCCAGGTTTCGCGGCCCGCGTGATGAATTTGAACGGAAATTTTGCCGCCCTGGGCGTGTACGGCGTCGGTGAGACGCCTGAGGCCGGGAATCTTGTTGTCGTCGTCAATGCCCACGCCGCGGCCGAAGCCCTTGCCCTGAGGCGTGACGTAGGTGGCTTCCAGCGTGTAGAGTCCCACTCCGCCGCGGGCTCTTTCGGCCGCATAGGCGATGAGGCGGTCGGTGACGAATCCTTCCTCGGACGCGAAGCTGGTCACCATGGGGGGATAGATGATGCGGTTGCGCAGTTCCACGTTGCCGAGACGCGCAGGTTCAAGACATTTCATGATGTTCTCTCCGGGGCGGGAATATACCTGTAATTTATATAATAGGCATGGTAACTACATAGTATTTATACATAATTACCATGCCTTGTATGGAATGCGTTAAATCAGCTGCAACAGTTCTGCGGCATTGTAGTACAGGGATCTTTCAAGAGCTTCCTTTTCCAGGCCTCTGTTTTTCCAGTTCTCGATGCTCTGCTTGAACCCTCTGATCGGATAACTCGTAGCAAACAGGAAGCGGTATTTGAGCCACGAGTTTGCCGCTCTGGCGTATTCCTGGAACATGGGCATTTCACGAACATAGAAATAGCAGTCGGGGGACACGTACACGTTGGGGCACTGCATGGCCACGCCGAGCACTTCCGCCACCTTCGGCCAGCATCCGTGCGCAAAAACGACCTTGACCTTGTTGAACTTTTTGAGGATGGGCATGAGTCGAGTCGGGTCGGAATAGGTCAGATCGGGGCCCAGGAACGAGCTCATGGTCAGCGTGAGAATAAGGTTGTACTGCTGACAGGCGTCAAAAATGGGAACCATGCTCGGGTCGTCGAAGTAGATGGGGGGATTGCACCAGCCGCCGTCCACGGACACGCCCTTGATGTGATATTTCTTCACGCAGTCTTCTATTTCTTCCACGGCCGTCGGCGAATGGGGACAAATGCCGACAAAGCCGGAAAAACGTCCTGGATATTTTTCCGTCAGTTCATAGACATCGCTGTGCAGGGTGTCGCCGTACACGGGGTTATGCGTCTGGCGCCCCATGATGACGCCGTGCGTGACGCCGGCTTCGTCCATTTCCTTTATCATGAGGTCAATGCTGCCTTCATCGACGGAAGGAACGGGCTGACGCTCGAATCCGGTAGGCTTCTGCAGCCTGGGATCAGCAATGTTGCCGGCGCTCTGCCAGGTTTTTATGATGCCGAGTTCAAGAAAGCTTTTGAACGGAGGACGGATGCGAAAGTCGATAACCATGGATGATCTCCTGTAGGATAGGAAAGGTTCGGCGTTTTTTTAGGGGGGATGTTTCTGTGCAAAAGGCTACTTGATGATTCCTTTTTCCTTATAGAATCTCGCCGCGCCGGGATGCATGGGCAAAGAAAGATCCTTGACGGCGGTATTCAGGTTGATGGTGTTCCAGGACGGAATGGCCCGGATGATTTCTTCTCTGTTGTCCAGAATGGTTTTGGTGATGTTGTAAACGAGTTCTTCGTCGAGATCCTTTCTCACTATGAACTCCGCGCCGTCTCCCGCGCAGGGAATTTCGGAACCGACAGCGCCGCTGAAATACGTGGCGGGAATTTTTTCCGGTCTGAGGCCGTACTTCTGAGACAGAGCGTTCAGCACCGTGTCGTTGAGCGGTATCCAGCGAACCTTCATGCCTGCAACGATTTCCTGAATGTAGGCGGACTCTCCGGCCCCGAACCAGCAGAACATGTCCAGCTGACCGTCTTTGAAAAGACTTACGGCGTCGGTAAAGCTCAGCGGATAGGTCTTTCCGCCCCAGCTGCGGATATCCTTGTAGGTGATGCCGTACTCTTCAAGCACCCACCGTGCGGTGAGTTCAACAATGGAACCGTTCGGACCGGTGGAAATTCTCAGCGGTATCTTGTTGGTCTTGACGTCGTCGAAGGTCTTGATGGGCGAATTTTCGGGGACGATGATGTGAAAGTAGGTCGAGTCGCCGACGTTCATGATGGACTGAACGTTTTCACACTTGCTCCGATACGGATACTGTCCCAGAAACGCGGCTTTTGCGTTTGAATGATTGGTTATGGACAGGTCGCCGTCTCCCTTGTTGAGCCGTATGGGGTTGGCCATGGAGCCGCCGGGAATGAGCTTGAAATCCGTATTGGGATAATTGGTGGTAATAAGCTTGCCTATGGCGGCCAGGCCGAGAGTCCATCCGCCGCCCATGCCCGCGCCTATGGCCGTGATATTGGTATTGGCTTCTGCCTTGGGCGCCGAAGGACAGATAAGAGCACAGGCCAACAGTGTAATCATCAGAGACTTTTTAAGTAATTTTTTCATAACATCTCTCCGTATTATAAGTGTTGGGTTACATTGTTGCCTTACGACGATTGGCATAGATCTGGATGAGCAGTATGGACACGATGGTTACGCAGCCGCAGATATCGGTGATGAAACCGGGATATATCATGAAGAAACCGCCCAAAAGCAGCAGAAGCTGTTCGATCTTGTTCAGGGGACGGAGGAGAAATCCCTGCATGGCGGCGGACACCGAAATGACGCCGACGAGGGAGGTAATGATCGACATGATGATAGTGGATGTGTCGCCGATGAGCAGCAGCGCGGGTTCAAAGACAAACATAAAGGGGATGATGAAGGAAACGGTGGCGAGTTTGCATCCTTCTATGCCGGTCTGCATTGCCGGGGCTTCAGCAATGGCCGCGCCTGCAAAGGACGCCAGGCAGACGGGGGGAGTAATGACGGAAATGACGGCATAGTACAGAAGGAACATGTGTGCGGCGATCATGGGAACGCCGGCCTTTATCAGAAGCGGAGCTCCGAGACTGGCCACCAGAATGTAGGCCGGAGCGGTAGGCACGCCCATGCCCATGATGATGCAGACGGACATGAGCATGATGAGCATGATGACGATGTTGTCACCGGCCAGAGAGGCGACCATGTTGATGAAGGAAAAGCCGGCGCCGGTGATGGTGATGACGCCGATAATGATGCCGGCACAGGCGCAGCAGGAAGTTACCATCAGGGTGTTTTTTGCGGCGAAAATGAAGGTTTCTATAATGCCTTTGAGCCCCATTCTGTTTTTGGGCGAGAACCAGGAAAGGATGTAGATGAGAAGGCTTGCGCTGAGCGCGGAATAGATGGGGCTGTAGCCCATGACGATGAGGACGATGAGAAGAATGAGCGAGGTAAGATAATAAAGTCTGGAAATGATGCTCGAAATGGAGGGAACCATGTCCTTGGGAGTGGATCCGATATTATGCTTTACGGCCTGAAAATGGATCATGAAGAACAGGGACAGGTAGTACAGAATGGCGGGGAAAAGCGCCGCCTTCGCGACAGCCAGATATCCGAGCCCGGTGATGTCGGCCATGATGAACGCGGCCGCGCCCATGACGGGCGGCATGATCTGCCCGCCTGTGGAGGCCACGGCTTCCACGGCGCCTGCAAATTTGGGGATGTATCCTACGCGCTTCATGGTGGGAATGGTAAAAATTCCGGTGCCGTACACATTGGCGACGGCGCTGCCCGAAATGCTTCCGAACAGTGCGCTTGCAAAGATGGCCGCCTTCGCCGGACCGCCTTTGGCATTTCTCGTCGCGAGGCAGGCAAGATCCATGAACAGATCGTTCATATGGCATTTCTCAAGGAAGGCTCCGAACAGAATAAAGGCAAAGATGATCGTTGCCGCGTTGGAGAGAGGAATGCCGTAGATGCCGTCGGGAAGCAGGAAGATGTGTTCAATAAGTCCGTTCAAATCTATGCCGCTGTGATGCAGCTTTCCGGGAAGATAGGGGCCGAAGTAGGCATAGGCAAGACTGATGACGGAAATGATGACAAGAGCCTTTCCGGATGTTCTGCGAGTGATTTCAAGGACAACACATATTGTAATGATGCCGAAGATAATATCTGCAGACTGAAGTTCATCTACATACGGTATTCTTGTGAGACAATAGTCAAGATTGACATAAAAATATATTCCTGTAGATATTGCGATTACGGCAAGTATGATATCAATATATTTGGAAAGTGAATTTTCAGATTTTATTAATGGAATAGATAAAAACGTAATGGCGGCGACAAATGCCAGATGAAACGATCTTTGTATGACAGTGTCGATAATGACGAGTCCTGAGGTTGTCAAAATTTGAAATATGACAAAAATGATGGATAGTACAACAACAGAATTTTTTTTGATTTTATCAAGTAATTGCATTGGGTTTCCTCCATGTTTTGTCGTTGATGGCTATCCATTGTCATATAGATTATTATTACCGGAACACTGATATTCGGAAACCTCCTACAAGTGTACCGGTAATAATAGAGACTACTAATTCAGACCGAACAGGCGTTCGGCGTTTTCATGCAGGATCTTGGGAAGCACGATGGGATCGTATCCCATGGCCAGGAACTTGGGCAGAGCCTGGCTGTAGTCGGCGTAGGGATAGGCCGAGGCGTAGCACATCTTGTCGCTGATGCAGGTATTGACGGCTTCAACCAGGAGGTTTGCGCCGGGCAGATGACGATAGATGGAGCTCTCGATGTACAGATTTTCATGACGCCACACCATGGCGATGAGTTCCTGCGTCCACGGGAAACCGGCGTGGGAAAGCAGCACCTTGAGGTCGGGAAGGTCGGCGCAGATGTGATCGACGGGCAGCGGGCTGCCCCATTCCATGTAGGAACCGCCGCGGATCGGCAGAGGACCGATGGTAATGATGACGGGCACATTCAGTTCCGCGCACTTTTCATAAATAGGATAGAAACGCTTGTCGTCGGCAGTGGTCTTGAGAGCAAACGGATCGACGGAAACGCCCTTGAGGCCGAGATCCTTGATGGAATGCTCAATGTCGGCCTGCACGTTCTCGCCCAGAGGATCGGCGCCGGCAACGCCGATGAACACGGGATACTGCTTCATGAGGCCGGAGATGTATTCATTGGAAACGTAGGGGCCGCCTACGGAGCGCAGATCGCGTCCCGAGCACACTGCGCCGGTAATGCCCATCTTTTTAAAGAACTTCATGGTGGTTTCCAGAGGCTCCGGCTTGAGCGGACGGGTCTGGGTTACCCAGAAGTTCGCAGGTTCGGGTTCGATGTACCACAGAAATTCCGGAGTGAGCGGGCGGAACCGGCAATCAATGATGGCCATAAGGCATCTCCTTGAAAAAGGGTTGTTTGTCTACTTGAAAAGTTGCAAGTTCCGTGCCAAAAATCACAGTATAGCATACTATATCATAATATGTTGTTTTTATTATTTTTACACTTTTTTCTTCCTGTGGTTGACGGCGTTTTTTGGACGCCTGGACGACGGGATCTGGTAAAAAATTGGATATTTGTCCAAATAATAGTCCAACTGTGAATTTTTATTATTTACCTTAATTTAATTAATATTTTTTATTATTTTTTACTTTTGTTGACACACATTATAAAAATATCCAGAATTTGTCCAAACTATTTAATGTCCGATCGGTGTAATATTTCACGTAATGGGGAAGCGTATGACATTTGCCGCAGCAAGCCTGAGAAACAGTCAGCGAATTTATGAACAATGGGAAAATTTTCAGAAAGGAAAGGACGTCGATCGAACCATCATACGGGAGTTCATTTATCGTTCCTGGCAGCGCTGCCGTCAGTACGGGGTGGACCCTCTCAAGCCTGTGAGCAAGGTTGCCTCGCCTGCGCAGCTCAGGGAGCAGACAGTGCTCAATGCCCCCCTCATTGAGTCTTCACGGGTCATCATGGAAAAAATTTTTTCCATGATCTCCGGCACCATGACCACCATGGTGCTGGCCAACAGCATGGGCATGGTTCTGAGAGTGCTGCCCGAGGACTCGGAGTTGCACGTGCCCGGAATGTTTTCTCGGGAAGAGTATCTGGGCACCATCGGCATAGGCACATGTCTGGAAGAAAAGCGACAGATAGAGATATTCGGCGCGGAACATTACTGCCGGTATCATCATGGTCTGGTGTGTTCGGCGGCGCCTATTTTCGGTCATAATCACGATGTGATCGGCATTTTGGGCGTGACCACCGCCGCAGAAAGCTTTCATTCTCATACATCGGGCATGCTGGGCACGGCCGTGTACGCCATTTCCCAGCAGATGCATCTGCGCGAGCTGCTTGAGGAACAGCACACCCTCATCGAACTTCTGGAAGAGGGCATCATTGCGCTCGACGCTTCAAAAAATATCCGAACTATGAACAGTAATGCACTGAAATTATTGAAACTAAAGAGTACGCCTGTGGGCAGTCTGGTGACGGACGTCATAGAGTTCAGCAGAAGCACGCGGGCGTTTCTGGATGAAGGAACGCCTTTCAATGATGTGGACACTACGCTGATTCAGCGCATTGACAACGTTTCCCTTCCCTGCGTGATGTCCGGCGCGCTCAACAAATCGTCGGGGAGCATGCTGATAACCCTGAAGGAAATGGGAAGGATGCGCGATTTTGCCAATCGGATGACCGGAATGAAGCCGACATTTCAGTTTAAAGATATCCTCGGCAATTCGGCCAATATTGAACAGACGCTCAACAGCGCCAGGCGCATAGCACCGTCCAACTCCACGGTGCTTCTTTTGGGAGAGAGCGGAACCGGCAAGGAGTTGTTTGCGCAGGCCATTCACAATGCAAGCAGACGCGCCGGAAAACCTTTTGTGGTAGTCAACTGCGGCGCGTTGCCTAGGGAGCTCATACAGAGCGAGCTTTTTGGCTATACGGAGGGCTCGTTTACCGGAGCAAGCAGGCACGGCAAGCCGGGCAAATTTGAACTCGCTGACGAAGGAACCATTTTTCTTGATGAAATAGGCGAAATGCCCATGGACGTGCAGGTCAATCTGCTGCGTCTGCTTCAGAGTCGGGAGGTGATGCGCATAGGGGGCAAGACGGCGAGAATCGTGGACGTGCGCGTGATTGCGGCCACCAATCGGGATCTTCTGCAGCTTATTCGGGAGCATCGGTTCCGGGAGGATCTGTATTACCGCCTGAACGTGTTTCCCATCAGTCTGCCGCCGCTGCGCGATCGAACCGGCGATATTGAAGTTCTGGCGCGATATTTCATCAGAAAGAGCTCGCAGCAGGCGGGAAAACATGTGGAGGGACTTTCGCAGGAAGCTGTGCAGATGCTCAATGACTATTCCTGGCCTGGAAATATTCGAGAGCTTGAGAACGTTATGGAGCGTGCCGTATACTTGACCTCAGGGCCGGTGATCTCTGCCTCAGATTTGCCGAGTGTGATCAAAGAAAGCAGTTTGCGACATAAAAATTCTATAAAAGTACATAACGAGCGTGAACATATTCTTGATGTTCTTGAGAAAAATGGATGGAATATAAAAAATGCCGTTCAGGAATTGAACATTCCGAGGAGTACACTGTATTATAAAATAAAAAAGTATAATATCTCGAGGCATGATAAAAATGAAAACGACAGAAGCGACATCGGTCGGGAAATACGAAATTTGTCCAAAGAACAAATAGACATGATTGTAAATCTGGCAAAATATTTAAAAGATAATGTTTCATGATGAATTGACAATGCAGATCGGGCGGAGTTTGTCGCACAGGCGGCGGACTCCGCCTGTATTATTGCGAAGCTTGTACAGGCGCACTGCTGAGCCGTCAGTTTGAGGAATACATAAATTTACTTGATTTTTTAGTAAGTTAATGCTGGAGCGGAGGCCGCTCGGTCTGGGGAAAAAGTTTTCTTCAAACGAGGAAAAGCCAAAAGACTTCTCGAATCTTCTGAAGAAGGAGAGGAAAGGGGGCAAAAAGACGCCGAAATGCGGCGTCATATGAAAAAATAGAGACAACCAGGTGAAAAAGCTGTGCTTTTAAAAATTTTGAGGCGGATTTTCCGTTTTTTGGCGTCGCGTGCTGAAAAGATGTCCTTTTGGGACGACTTCGAGCGGAAATTTTCATCTCTGGAGCGCTTCATATCCGAAAGCTTCAATAAAATGATAATGAAATTATATAATTGTTGCTTATCCGCCTGTGTGTTGCCCGTGTTCTGACGGGAAGAACTCCTACGGCACTGAAAAATTTTTTTTTGAGAAAAAATATTTTTTTCGGAAATGAAATGGCACAAAAAGAACTCTCCATTTAATATCTTGAATTAAAAAGAAAAAAAAAGAAAAGCTCGTTCTGTTGAGCTTGCTCTATCAGGCACATGGCGAAAAGAGGCTTTTTTTTGAGTTTTTAATTGTAACTATCACTAATTATTTAGTAAAAACAGCAATGGTCAAAAAATATCCGAGAAAAATAAACTTGTTGAACTTTTTTTGAATAATATTATTTTGAGTGCCGGTTGCGGGTGTCGCAACGCAAATTATCTTTTTAACAGGGGAGTTTATATGTCAACGAAAGCTGCTTTCAACGAAGACAAAGTAGCCCTCGTATGCGGGTTATTCATCTTCGTGCTGGCACTGGGCAAACTGATCGGCCTGGATATTCTGGGCTGGACCCTCAAGGTCGGAATGTGGGTGAGCAACCCCTTTGACGGTTTGTCTTCGGCGACGAAGGGACTCGTGCCCGGCTGGGCTGCGCTGCTTATCACGTACGTCTTCATCACTGCGGTTCTCTCCGTGGGCGTGAAGCTCATGAGAGGCAATGTGAAGCGCTTTGTCGGTTCCTTCACGCTGATCTTCTTCATCGCCATCGCCTGCTACACCGTGGGCGCCAACGCCTACATCGCCGCCAACCCCACCGAACTCGCCAAGATGGGCATTCCGTGGGCTCTGGGCCTCAGCACTGAAGCCGGTCTTATCTGCGCTCTGATTGCCGGTATCCTCATCGGCAACCTGGCTCCCGGTTTCACCGACAGCGTGCGTGAAGCCTGCCGCCCCGAATTGTTCGTGAAGATCGCCATCGTTATCCTGGGCGCCGAACTCGGCGTGAAGGCTGCCGATGCCGCCGGTTTCGCCGGTCACGTCATCTTCCGAGGCCTCTGCGCCATTGTTGAAGCTTACCTGCTCTACTGGGCCGTGGTTTACTACGTCGCTCGTAAGTACTTCAAGTTCAACAAGGAATGGGCTGCTCCTCTGGCTTCCGGCATCTCCATCTGCGGTGTGTCCGCCGCTATCGCCACCGGTGGCGCCATCCGTGCCAGGCCTGTGGTTCCGATCATGGTTTCTTCCCTGGTCGTTGTGTTCACCTGCATTGAAATGCTGGTTCTGCCCTTCCTCGCTCAGCACTTCCTGTACAGCGAACCCATGGTGGCCGGCGGCTGGATGGGTCTGGCCGTTAAGTCCGACGGCGGCGCTATCGCTTCCGGTGCCATCACCGAAGCTCTGATCCTCGCCAAGGTTGCCGGTCTCGGCACGCAGTACGAACCCGGCTGGATCGTGATGGTGACCACCACCGTCAAGATCTTCATCGATATGTTCATCGGCGTGTGGGCCCTCGTGCTCGCCTACGTGTGGACTGCCAAGTTCGACAAGACCAACGGCGAACGCACCATGAGCTGGGGCGACGTGATGGACCGCTTCCCCCGTTTCGTGCTCGGCTACCTCGGCACCTTCCTCATCCTGCTCATCATGTGCCTCTCTTCTTCTGAAATGCACAAGCTGGGCGGTGCCATGTCCGGCGCCATCAACGGCTTCCGCACCATCTTCTTCCTGCTCACCTTCTTCAGCATCGGCATGGTTTCCAACTTCCGCAAGCTGAAGGAAGAAGGCATCGGCCGCCTCGCCATCGTGTACATTGTGTGCCTGTTCGGCTTCATCATCTGGGTCGGTCTGTTCATTTCCTATGCTTTCTTCCATGGCATGACCCCGCCCATCGTCGGTGCCTAGTCTATTCTTATAAAGGAGCATAAAATGGAAGATAAAGAAGTTAAACTCCATGAAGAAATAAAGAATATGGAGTATGAGCCTCTGGATGAAACCGAACTCAAGCTCATTCACTGGAGCTGGGGTCTTGGCGTCACCCTGCTGGTCGTGCTGTTCCTCATCAGCAAGTTCGTGATGACGACGCACTAAGCCGTTTACTGAACGAATGATTCTTGTGCCGGAAAGAGAACTGTTCTCTTTCCGGCACTTGTTTGGAGTGAGTTATGCCTCGCTATCATCTGCGTTATCTTAAGGGCCCGAACTATACGCTCAATCTGGAATATGACGGCATAGTGGAAGCGCCTTCCTTTGAAGAGGCACTGCGTCCTCATACGGACTGGCCCATTACGGAAAGTTACGATCACGCCACGGCTACGGCCTGGAATCCCGGCACCTGCATGTACTATCAGGAAATGTGGGAGGCCGCGCTCCTGTCTGACGACAAGAAGGATGACAAGCCTTCTCAGAACAAGGCCTGACGACGTTCGTGCCGTCCGGTAACAATCCGATCTGAAAGGCAGGATATCCCTCAGTGAGGGCAGATGCATGATCGTTGTGCCGCTGCGAAGCTTGATCGACGAGGTGCATCCTGCTGACTGCGCGGGAGAATGACTGTAATTTTCGACGTCTTCAAGCCTGTGGAGCTGAATCAGAACGCCGGAATCTGTCTTGCTGTTCGTGTCTTTTCGTCGGAAATTGTATATTTGCAGAGTGACTGTGGCGCACTTTCCTGCAGCCATCTGTTTGTCGGTGTACAAATGAAGTGCGCGTCGTTCTAACGTTAATTTTCGCACCGGCTTTTGGGGCTCCTTTGTGTGTATATTCGTTATGCAAAACGAGTTGTCACACAAAGGAGCCTTTTTGTGTCGTATTTGATCCGGCAGAATGAGAAACTTTCTACAAAGCGTGCGGTGCTCAAATGTGCTTCCTGCAGCGTCTGTCGAGGACACAGCCTGCAGAGAGGCACAGCACGTCGGCATCCGGCTCTAAAAAACACCGGTGTTTCACGAGCTGCGAGGGTTATGCTCCCTGTGGCTTGCTGCTGGCGGACAGTTTTCGTATATGGGCCCGCAGGGTAGTATAATGGATGCCCAGAATGCTGCATGCGCTGTTGGCTCCCGTCATTTTGCCGTGAACATGGTTAAGCACTGCGGAAATGTAACTTTCTTCCAGTTCTGACAATGTGGGCCAGCCGGGAGGCGGGCAGAAGGTGTTTCCCCTGGGGTCGAGGTGTCCACCAAGTTGTACCGATTGAAAGGCCTCGGCCAGATTATTGCCGCTGACATAGTCTATCATGGCTCTTTCCACGGTATTTTTCAGTTCGCGGACATTGCCGGGCCAGCTGTACTGATAAAATGGGGCAATATCGCGTTCCGTCAGCGAGCCGGATACGCATTTGTTCAGATTAACGGCCGTTTTCTGTACGAGATACTCTACAAGAGAGAGAATGTCTTCGCGTCGTTCCCGAAGCGGAGGCACATGGATGGGATATACCGCAAGGCGATAGTACAGATCCTGCCGAAATTTGCCCTGTCGCACCATTTCTTCCAGGTTCCTGTTGGTGGCGGCAAGGAGCCGGACGTCCGTGTGCTGAATTTTGGAGCTGCCTACCCTTTGGAAGGTGTGATTGTCCAGAACCCGCAGAAGCTTTACCTGGGCAGCCAGCGGAAGCTCTCCTATTTCGTCCAAAAAAATGGTGCCTTTGTCGGCTTGTTCAAAGTAACCGTAGTGCATGCTGATGGCGCCGGTAAAAGCGCCTTTTTCATGTCCGAAGAGTTCACTGTCGATAAGATTTTCGGAAATGGCTCCGCAGTTGACCTTGATAAGCGGACCGGTTTTGCGGTTGGAAAGCTCGTGCAGGGCATCGGCCACGCTTTCCTTGCCCACTCCGGTTTCTCCATCAATAAGAACGGGAATGTCGCTCGGGGCTACACGTACGATTTTTTTCAGCACGTCGGTCAGATCCGTGCAGCGACAGAGCAGATCGTAGCCGGGCGTTTTGGTTCCGGCCGCTTCTTCTGCGAGCATTTTTTCGTGAAATTCAAAGCCTTCCTGCCAGAGAAGCTCCGAAAAGGGAAGCAGCACCCGCTGAATGGCGGCAATGCGCTGACTGGTGAATGTTCTGGGTGTTTTTGACCAGAAGTGAATGAGATATGTTACATTGTCTTTACTGTAAAACGGTATGCGGAGCAGGGATTCCTGGCCAATAAAGCAGGTTCCCTTTTCCGAAAAGTAGTGTTTGAAATCGCGAATATTGTCGGAAATATCATTTTGTACAAGAACATCGTTGATGGGGGAGTCTGGAAAGAGATAGCGAAGTTTTCGTCCAGAGGGAGTAATTTCTCTGTGTACGGAACAGTCGGGATTGGTACTGCATACAGGGGTAAGCACCCGCATGTCCGTGGAGAGGGAAATGATGTTGATCTGAGAGATGGGAATGCGGGGCGCGAGTGCGGTACGGAGAAAAAAGATGGCTCTTTCCAGACCATAGACGCTGTAGACTTCGCACAGTGCGCTGCCGATGTCATCCCAGTAGGTGTTTTCCTGTCTGATGCGGACCGGTCTTGCTCTTTTCATCGTTTTTCCATTTTGTGTCGGTACGTTATAAGTGAATATGTGAAAATTTTCTTTGATGTGAGTATTTTCATAGCATACGCACTAGCGAAATTGCAATATATGTCTCTTTTATGTCTGTATCCCATTGAATTAGATGGCTAAAAAACTTGGCATGTTTTTTGCTTCACAAATTGGTGGAAAGAAATGTGCTGTTTTGGAAGCAGCGATAAGGAGGAGATGGCATGAGAAAAGTTCTTCTTTCTGCCCTGGGTATGGCCGCAATGCTAGGCACTCCGCAATATGCGCCGGCGGCAGAGTATGACCTGTCGTTCAATCTTCCCGTTACTTCTACCAATTCCCAGTGGACGGAGTTTCTTAAACCGTGGGTGGAAGAGCTGGAAAAGCGTTCAGGCGGTCGAATTCATATTGAGCCCTATTTTGCCGGAGCGCTCAGTCCCATGTCCGAATGCTTCAATACGGTGAAGGAAGGTCTGGCCGATTTCACTGAAACGGTGCTGGGTAATTCTCATGGGCAGTTTCCTTATCACGAGCGCACTTGGGAAGTAGCGGATCCGGCGCTGGCACTCACGCAGGGAACCAGCATCATGCGGACCATTCAGAAGGAATTTCCCCAGGTTATGGATGAGTTTTCCGGAGCGAAGCTTCTGTTCACCTATGATATGAACTCGGAGCATGTCATAGGCACCAAGAAGCCTGTGACCAGGCTTTCGGATTTCAAGGGACTGAAGATAGCCACCTGGGGCGGTCCCATTACGTCTGAGCGCATCAAGGCGCTGGACGCCGTGCCTGTGCCCATGGCTCCCCCGGATATCTATATGGCGCTGCAGTCCGGCATTGTTGATGGCGTGCTTACCAACAGTTCCATGCTCATCAGCTGGCGATATGCAGACATGATCAAGCACCTGACCTGCATCAACATGCTCGGCGCTTCGGTGTTTGGAGCCATGAGTCAGGACACCTATGACAACCTTCCCGACGATCTCAAGAAAGTCATAGACGACATGTGCGGTCAGTTCACCGATGATCTTTTTGATAAGTACCGTCAATTTGAACTCATGTACATCAAGGAATGGAAGGAAAAATACGGCGGACAGCTGCATCTGCTCACTGCCGAGGAATATGAAGAAGTTCGTCGCCGGTTCGAGCCTGCGGACAAGGCATGGGTTGCGGCGTTGAATGAGGCGGGACTGCCCGGTCAGAAAATATACGATCGTATTCGTGAACTTCAGAGATCCACTGAAGTGGGGTGGAACGATTCTCCCTACGTCAAGCTGATCGGTATTAATTAAATGATGCCCGGGGCGGTGTCGAAACCGCCCCGTTCTTTTTCCACACGTGCTGTTGGAGGATGAAGTCTTTTTTCGGAAAAGGCTTCCTGACACATACCTTCGCTTTGGAGATGTCCATGTCTGCTGGATCTCAGACCGTCCCTTTCCTTTCTGCCTGCGAGACTGCTGCATCGTTTTTGCGCAGATTCAACAAAGGGCTTTCTCTTGCCGGTATGCTGGTGTTCATGATTATGGTCGTTCTGACCTTCGTGGATGTCATTTTACGCTATTTTTTCAATAGTCCGCTGTCTGCCACGTTTGAGATAACGGGTCTTCTTATGGTTCTTGTGGTGTTTTCATCCATAGCTTATGTACAGAGCTGCAAGAATCATGTTGTTATGGATGTGGTTACCGGCAGCCTCAGCGATGACAATAGATTGCTGCTGGAATGCTCCACAACGTTCTGGTCTGTTGCCGTGTGTATGCTGTCCATGTACACGGCGGCACGATTTGCCATACAGACCAAGAACATTACGCCTCAGCTTGGTTTTTCCATCAAGCCGTGCATCTGGTTTGTTGTTTTCGGCTTCGGCACGCTGACGCTCACGCTTATCGTCGATTGGCTCGCCTTGCTGGCTCGTACGATACAGCAGGGCAGAGGACGCGCGCTTTTTTCCCTGATCCTGGGCATAGTGCCGGTAGTTGTCTGCTTCTGGCTTGCCACGCACAAAATTCCGCAGCTGAGCGCCGTTGCTGTCGGTTGTGCAGGCATCGTATTTCTTTTCGTTCTTTTTCTGGCAGGCATGCCTGTGGCCTTTTCGCTGATGGCGGCGGGCTTTACCTTTTCCTGTATGATTCGCGGGCTTACCCCGACGCTGGGTTTTTACGGCAAGCTGATGTTCAATACGTCGGGCAATTATGTGTGGTCGCCCCTCATGTTCTTTATGCTGATGGGCTATTTTTGTTTTTACGGCGATCTGGGAAGAGGCTTGTATCGATGTGCCCGGCGCTGGCTCGGACATTATCGGGGCGGGCTTGCGCAGGGCAGCGTGTGCGCGTGCGCGGCTTTCGGCGCCGTAGTGGGCGATACGCTTTCTGGATCCATCGCCATGTCGGCTATTGCCCTGCCGGAGATGAGGGAATCGGGCTATGAGGACAAGCTGGCGGTGGGCACGTTGGCCTGTTCCGGCGTTATCGGCGTTCTCATCCCTCCGTCCACCGAATTCATCATGTATGCTGTTCTGGCGGAGCAGTCTGTAGCGGAACTGTTCATGGCCGGCGCCATTCCGGGACTTATCTGCACGGCGTTGTTCTGCCTTGCCGTCTGGATAAAGGTTTATCGTGATCCTTCTCTTGCTCCGCGCATGCCCAAGGAGCCCCTGTCGGCACGGATATCGGCTCTGATTTCCGCCTTTCCCATCATTGTTCTGTTCGTACTGGTCATCGGCGGCATTTACGGCGGCGTGTTCACGGCTACGGAAGGTGGATCCATCGGTGCCATAGGTGCGCTGCTGTGCGGACTGGCCCTGCGCAATTTTACCTTCCATAAGTTTTATGAAGCGCTGAATGAAGCGGCCAAGTTCATTGCCGTGAGCTTCGTCATTCTTACCGGAGCGGCGGTGTTCGGATACTTCATGGCGCTCAGTCGTATTCCTTCGCTGCTGGCGGGCAGCATCGCCTCTGCCGGCATAGGACCAGGCGTAACCATGCTCGCCATAGTCTGCATTCTTTTTATTCTCGGGTGCTTTGTGCCCAGCATGCCTCTCATGCTGGTCTGCGTGCCTACGTTTTTGCCCATAGCCAAGATGTTTCATTGGGATCTTGTCTGGTTCGGCGTCATTCTCGTCATTCTTCTGAATCAGGCCACCATTACGCCGCCCTTCGGCATCAACCTTTTTGTGATCAAGGAGGTCGCCGGTATATCACTGCGCAAGATGTTTGTTGCGTCCATTCCGTTTGTCATTGCCATGACAATTCTCACTGCCATTGTCTATTTCGTTCCCGGTACCGCAACTTGGCTGCCGTCCATCATGAAATAATCTGCGGAGATTGCTATGCCTCCTGTCATAGACGAAACAAAATGCATTCATTGTGGTCTTTGTGCTTCCATATGTCCGCTTGGCGTATTTCGGTACTCTCCCAGGCAAATGCCGGAAGTGGCGTTTCCAGACGAGTGCTGGCACTGCAACTCCTGTGTGCTGGATTGTCCGAAGCACGCCGTGTCTCTGCGCATGCCGATTCCTTTCATGCTTCTTCATGTTGACGCTGCAAAACTTCTGCCGAAATAAGGAGTGACCTATGCTTCCGGTAACGAAAAATTTGGAGACGGATATTCTTATTATCGGTGGCGGTATTGCCGGGCTCATGGCGTCCATGTCGGCCAGACGGAGCGGGGCCCGCGTCATGGTGGTGGAAAAGGCCGATACGCGCCGCAGCGGATCCGGAGCTTCCGGTAATGATCACTTCTTGTGCTATATTCCCGAAAAGCACGGCAGTGTGGATGTCGTATTGAACGAGCTGAAGGATTCCCTGTTCGGCGCGAACATGGATATTCCGCTGGCCGTACGTTTCTTCAATGAAAGCTTTGAAGTGGTGAAGGACTGGCACAGCTGGGGCATCAACATGAAGATCGCCAATGACGATTGGACCTTCATGGGACATGCGTTTCCCGGTCGTCCGCGCATATTTTTGAAGTACGACGGACATAATCAGAAGGCCGTGCTGACGGAAAAAGCCAGACAGGTCGGCGTGAATATTCTCAATCATCATTCCGTGCTGGATCTTACCTGCGACGACAGCGGCGTGACGGGAGCTCTGGCTCTCGATGTATCTCAGCCGGAGCCGACGTTCACGCTCATCAGGGCTCGCAGCGTTATTTTCACTGCCGGCTGCGGCAACCGACTGTATCCGGCCCGAGTGACTCCGGGAATTCTTTTCAACGTCAGCGATTGTCCTGCCAACACGTCGGCCGCCATTGCCCAATCCTGGCGAGTCGGAGCAAAAATCGTCAATATGGAGCTGCCCAATCATCATGCCGGCCCTTGCTATTTCTCCCGGGGCGGGAAAAACACCTGGATTGGCGTGTATCGCAGAGGTGACGGCGAGCTGCTCGGGCCGTTTGTTACGCACGCCACACGCGAAGTCGGCGATATTACAGGCGACGTGTGGAATTCGGCCTTTACCGAGCTCATGCTGAACGGTCATGGTCCTACCTATATGGATTGTACTTCCGATACGCCCGAGGATTTGGCTTTCATGCGTGAAGGCATGAAAAGCGAAGGTTTGACGGCACTCATTCATTATATGGATGAGCTCGGGGTGAATCCTGCGCATCACTTGGTGGAGTTCCGTCAGTATGAACCTTATATTGTGGGCAAGGGCGTACAGATCGATATTAATGCGCAGTCCAATGTGCCCGGTCTGTATGCCGCCGGCGATACGGTGGGCAATTTCCGTGGAGACATGGGCGGGGCTGCCGTGTACGGCCGCATAGCCGGCAGAGAGGCCGGCGCAGCCTGCATGAAGCGCGGGCTGGTTTCTCAGGAAGAACAGCTTGACGATGCATGGCTTCAGGAGCGTATGGCGTACTACAGTGCGTTTTATGAGAGAAAATCCGGCTCCGACTGGAAGGAATCCAATCAGGCTTTGCAGCAGATCATGGTTGATTATGCCCCTCCCGGACCGGATAAGGTGCGTTCCAGAACTCTGCTTGATGCAGGACTCCAGTATCTCGATCAGCTTCGCGACATTACGCTGAATCAGGTGCGCACGCCCTGTTCTCATACGCTGATGCGCATGGCGGAAACGCTGGATCTTATGGATTGTGGTGAAATTACCATGAGGGCTGCTCGGGAGCGCAAGGAAACCCGTGGCCTGCACAAGCGTTCCGATTTTACGTTTACTAATCCGCTGCTGGACAATAAGTTCCTTCAGGTGTGGAAAAAAGAGGGAAGCGTTCAGATGCAGTGGCGCGATAAAGTGCTTTCCTTGACAGGAGATTGTTATTTCTAACGTCGGCATGATATGGAATTGATTGCCATATAATCATTTTCATCAATAGAAATAAATGGAGGGAAAATGCCGTGCTTATATGGTATTTTCTCTCCATTTTTATTTTATTTAATTATTATTTTATGTTGAGTGTTTTATAATTGATATGTTACAAAGTATGTTATTTTGACCGATCAGACCAATATATGCACGAGCATATTTACGTCTGCCGACTGGTGGAACGGACTGGCCGAGGAAGACAAGTGCCTGTTTAATGAGGCGGCCCGTGCATATCGTGAAGCCATTAATGCCGCTGTGGAGACGTCAACGGAGAAGTTCATCAGGCAGCTGGAAGATAACGGGTGCGAGATCTACGTTCTTCCCGAATCGGAGCGTCGCATTTGGCGGCAGAAGGCGTACAAGGCCTATGAGAATCTTCCCGAAGACATGAGAAGTTTGTTCAAGGAGCTTAGAAAGGCCGTAGATGCCTGACGTCGTTCATGTTGCGGCAGAGAGCCTCGTGGAGAGCCGAAATTGATTTTGCCGAAGACAGTCGTGGCAGAGAACTGAGGGAAGGCTGCGCTGAAACATTTTTCTCTGGCGTAGCGTTGCTGACTGCGGTCAGGCAGTCGTAATGAATGAAAGGTATGTTCTTTATAAACAAACGGGCCTCCATGCCGAAACATGGAGGCCCAAAATTTTATGGAGCCAGCTTGGAGACTTGAACTCCAGACCTACTGATTACGAATCAGTTGCTCTACCAACTGAGCTAAGCTGGCGCTTCGGACATTCTTTTTATGGGTTTTCATGGGGGATGTCAACACCGCGGACGGCATTTCCCGCGGGAAGGGGGCGCAGGCTACTGCGCCAGCGGCACGGTGAAGAGAAACATGCCGCCGGGCCCCTTTTCGGCACGGATCATGCCGCCGTGTCTTTCCACGATGTGCTTGCAGATGGCAAGGCCGAGTCCGGTGGATGAGGGCGAGACCCGTTCCTTTTCCACGCGGTAGAAGCGCTCGAAAATGCGTTCGCAGTCTTCGGCCGGAATGCCGGGCCCCTGATCGGACACCGTGAACACGGCCATGGATTCAAACGGCGAGGGCTCGCCCGTAATGGTGATGGCGCTGCCTTCCGGAGCGTAGCGGCAGGCGTTTTCCAGCAGATTGCGGAACACCTGCGTGATGTAGTGGGCGTCGGCCCGGATGTTCATGCTCCGGTCGATGTGAATGTCGGTCGTCAGATTTTTGGCCTCCAGATGGGGGAGGCAGGAGTCGAGCGCGTCTTCCAGCACGAAGGCGGCGCGCACGCAGGTGAGCTGAAGGGGCACGGTTCCGCTTTCCAGCTTGGAGAGGCGCAGCATGTCTTCCACGAGCAGCGCCATGTGACGGGCGTTGCGCAGAATGGTGCTCGTGAACTTCTGTCTGTCTTCCGTGTGATGGGGAGGCAGATCGAGTATGGTTTCGGCAAAGCCTATGATGGTCGTCAGGGGCGTGCGCAGTTCGTGCGCCACCTCGCCCATGAATTCGCGGCGTCTTCTGCTCATGCGCACAAGATCGCTGATGTTGTGGAACACCACCACGGCGTAGGGCGCGGTTTCGCAGGTGAAGAGGCTGTCGCGGTTTTTGAGCGGCGTAATGCGCACACTGAGAATGACGTCCTTCTCCAGCGTGATGCGAAAGGCGGGGGAGGCGTGCGGCGTGGGCAGAAAGTCGTGCAGGAAGGCGTCGAGCATTTCCCGGAAGGTGGAGCCGGGAACCACGGCGGAGGCGGGCATGCCCACGGCGCTGGTGGTGAAGAGCTGGCAGAACGAAGGATTGGCCTTGAGCACGACGCCCTGCTTGTCCAGAATGAGCACGCCTTCGTCGAGGCTGTCGAGAATGCTGTCGAACGACGCGGAGGATTCCTGTTTTTTCGAGGCGTCGTTCTGGGCGTCGTCGGCGGCCGTGAGATCGGTGAAGCAGGATTCCCGGTTGGGAACGATGGACGGGGCTTTCATGCGTTATCCCTTGCAGCGGTAGCCGATGCCGCGCACGGTTTCGATGATGTCGGCGGCTTCGCCGAGACGGGCGCGCAGGCGTTTGATGTGGGTGTCCACGGTTCTGTCGTAGCCGTCGAACTGATAGTCCCACACGGAAATGAGAAGTTCCTCGCGGGAGCGCACGCAGCCGGGATTCTGCATGAGATCCTGCAGCAGGCAGAACTGAATGGCCGTGAGCTCCACGGGTTTGTCGTTCACGGTGACCTTGTGGGCCTGCGGATCCAGACACACGCCGTCGCAGCGCAGCAGCGGATCGTCGTTTTCCTGGGCGGATCGCCGGCGCAGCATGGCCCGGATGCGCAGCATGAGTTCCCGCGTGTTGAAGGGCTTGACCACGTAGTCGTCGGCGCCGAGTTCAAAGCCCACAATGCGGTCCACGTCGTCGCCGCGGGCCGTGAGCATGATGATGGGGATGTGTTCCGTGCTTCTGTCCTTGCCGAGTTCGCGGCAGACGGCAAGGCCGTCCATGCGCGGCAGCATGACGTCCAGAAGAATGAGCGCGGGTCTGCGGGATCGCGCCAGTTCCAGAGCTGTGCAGCCGTCAGCCGCTTCCAGCGTGGCGTAGCCCTCGCGTTTGAGATTGAACACCAGCAGATCGCGTATGTCCTGTTCGTCGTCCACGACGAGAATGAGGCTTTCGCTCATGATTTCCCCAATATTCAGCGAAATGAAGACTGTCGGCAGTCTTTTTTTGGGGAGAATGCCACATTTTTATAAAAAAGAGAAGACTGTCACACAATTGACACATAACTGCCCTAAGGCAGACACTCGGATTCTCTACTATGCCTTTTCATGAGGGAACAGCCAAACCTCAGAGAACAGAATGGGCCTCATGCTTCTTGTGGCAACGGAGCATGCGGCAGCACCGGCTCCACACCCGCAGGAGGCCGGATGGAATCGACCCGGGATCTTCCTTTCCGTCCCGGGTCGATTCTGTTTTAAGCGCTCCGCGGCAGGACATACTGTCACGCAACTGCCATGATTCTGCCGCGCTGCGGTCACGGGTTTTCTGTAAGGTTGCTCCATAAGGCCGCCGCGCAAGACCTCTCCGGAAGTCGGAGAGGCGTCAGGTCGCCTCATGGCCGTCAAAAAAAGGATTCCCTCATGATAAGGATTGGCATCAACGGTTTTGGGCGCATCGGCAGATATCTGCTTCGTGTCATGCACCTGTTCCCTCAGTGTGAAGTGGCCGTCATCAACGGTCACCGCGCGAGCAACGAGGAAATGGCGTACCTGCTCAAGTATGACTCCGTTCACGGCCGATTCCCCGGCAAGGTGGAATCCACGGAAAACGGTCTGCGCCTCGACGGGCACGAAATCGCCATCACCCGCTGCGACAAGGGCGAGTGGAAGTGGGGCGACTACGGCGTCGATATCGTGGTGGACACCTCGGGCACCCTCAAAAAGCGCGACCTTCTGGCCCTGCACATGAACTGCGGCGCGAAGAAGGTCATCATTTCCGCGCCCTGCAACGACGCCGACGCCACCATCGTCATGGGCGTGAATCAGGACATCTACGATCCGGCCAGACACGACGTCATTTCCGCCGCGTCCTGCACCACCAACTGTCTGGCTCCGGCCGTCAAGGTGCTGCACAACGAATTCGGCATCCTGCACGGTCTCATGACCACCATCCATTCCTACACCATGAGTCAGCGCCTGCTCGACGGCACGCAGAAGGATCTGCGTCGCGGCCGCGCGGCGGGACTTTCCATCATTCCCACCACCACGGGCGCCGCGGCCGCCGTGGGACTGGTCATTCCCGAACTCAAGGGCCTGCTCAACGGCGGCGCGCTGCGCGTGCCCACGCCCGACGTCTCGCTGGTGGACTTCACCTGCGAACTCAAGACGGAAGTCACCGCGCAGGAAGTCAACGCCGCCCTCAAGTACGCTTCCGAAACCTGGCTCTACGAGGCGCTCGGCTACTGCGACGAGCCGCTGGTCTCCATCGACTACGTGGGCGACACCCACGGCGGCACCATCGACGCCTCCTTCACCACGGTCATGAACAAGACCATGCTCAAAATCGTGGTCTGGTACGACAACGAATCCGGCTTCACTCATCAGCTCGGACGTCTGATCCGCCTTGTGGCTTCCCATCTGGAAGCGTAGCGGCAACCATCCCGAACGTCAGCGGGGCGCTTCCCCGAAAACACGACAAGAGGCCTTTATGAGCATGGACACCATGAACGAAACTGGTTCCCGTTTTATTATGACCGGCGCGGACATCGTCCGCATGGGCGAATCCGCCGAAATGCTGGTGGGCGGCAAAAACTACAACACCGCGCTCATCAGCCGCGTGGAAGGCATACGCACGCCGCAGTTCCGCGCCATTCCCGCCACGGCCTTCCATGTGGTGCTCGACGAGAGCCGCGTGAACGCATCCCTCGTGTACGAGGTGGTGGACACGGCCATGGGCGGGGTGGACTGGGCTTCTCCCGCCGTGGCTTCCGATCACACGTTTTTCGGTACCTTCGTGCGCAAGGCGGCCGCGGAAATCCGCGAACGCGGCGCGGGCAAGAGCGCCAGCACCTGTCTGCGCGACTTCATCAACCAGGTGGTCCACGGCTTTGCGGAATCGCAGGAGAACATCGATCAGCTCCGCCGCCGCTCCATGCTGGTGCAGGCCGCCATTCTTTCCATCAGCCTGCCCGCCGAAGTGGACGAGGCCGTGCGCCGCGCCTACCGCGACATGTGCGACGAGGCCGGCGAGGGTGAATTCCCCGTGGCCGTGCGTTCGTCCGCGGCGGGCGAGGATTCCCGCAAGAAGGCCTTCGCCGGTCTGCAGGACACCTTCCTGAACATCACCGGCGAGGACGCCGTGGCCGAAGCCTATCTCTGGGACTGCGCCTCGGCCTACAATCTGCGCTCCATGACCTATCGTCGCGAGGCCATTCTCGACGCCGTGGCGCATGCCGAAAAGGAAGGCGATCCCTCCATTGCGGAAAACGCCCGCAAGGAATGGGCCATTGAAAACACCGCTCTTTCGGTGTGCATCATGCGCATGATCCGCCCCGTGGTGGCCGGCACCGCCTTCTCCGCCGACACCGCCACCGGCTGCCGCGGCACCTCCCGCAACGACCTTGTGAGCATCGATTCCAGCTACGGCCTCGGCGAATCCATCGTGGGCGGCATGGTCACGCCCGACAAGTTCTACGTGTTCCAGCGCGACGACGGCACCGACGTGGTGCTGCGCTTCATGGGCCGCAAGACCGTGCGCATGGTGTACAACGAAGGCGACGACGGCACGCACATCGAACCCGTGCCCGCGGACGAAGTGAATCAGTGGGCGCTCGGCGAGAATCAGCCCATCGAAGTGGCCCACGGCGTGCGCGCCATCAGCAAGGCCTACGGCGGCATCATCATGGACACCGAGTTCTGCATCGACGACAAGCAGCGTCTCTGGTTCGTGCAGGCCCGACCCGAAACCCGCTGGAACGCCGAACTCGACGAACATCCCCACACCATTTTCATGCGCCGCAAGGAAGTGCTGCCCGACGCCGCGGCCAAGGGCGAAGTGCTGCTTTCCGGCAACGGCGCGTCGCGCGGCGCAGGTCAGGGCACGGTGCGCTTCCTGCGCTCCGCTCTGGAACTGAACCGCATCCATCCCGGCGACATCCTTGCCGCCGAACGCACCGATCCCGACATGGTTCCCGGCATGCGCGTGGCTTCCGCCATCATCGCCAACGTGGGCGGCGACACCAGCCATGCGGCCATCAGCTCCCGCGAACTCGGCATTGCCGCGGTCATCGGCGTGCAGAATCCGCTGGCCATGCGCGCCATGGACGGCATGCCCGTCACCGTGGACGGCACGCGCGGCCTCGTGTATCGCGGCCTGCTGCCGCTGTGCGAGGTGGGCGGCGAACTGGACATTTCCAAACTGCCCAAGACCCGCACGCATGTGGGCATCGTGCTGGCCGACGTGAACCAGGCGCTGTTCCTCTCCCGCCTGCGCGACGTGCCCGACTTTGAAGTGGGCCTGCTGCGCGCGGAATTCATGCTGGGCAACATAGGCGCGCATCCCGCCGCCCTGGAAGCCTACGACAACGGCACCCTGGAAGGCTTTGTGGAACGCCGCCTCGCGGAACTGGAAGATCAGGTCAGCCGCCGCGTTTCCGAGCAGATTGCCGTGGGTCAGGTGCCCGCGCCCTTTGCCGAAGTGCAGCTCAAGCCCTACGTGGTGCAGCTCATGGACATGGCTTCGCTTTACGCCAACACCTCCAGCGTGCCCCGCGCCGAAGCCCTCATGGCCGAGTACATGCAGCGCGCGGAAATGAATCGTGAAGTGCTTCAGACCTCCGACGATCTGCGCACGCACATCCGCGTGGTCATGGGCGCGGACGAACCCGGTTCTACCGTGACCGAGGAAGACGTGAAGGCCGCCATGGCCGCGGCTTCCAAGAAGCCGCTCGTGCAGGAAGTGCTCATGCGCATAGGTTCCATACGCCGCAGCGTGGCCGCCCGCACCCGTCTCGGCAAGGAAATCGAGGAAGTGCGCAGCATTCCGGAAAAGATTGAGCAGCTCATCGTGACCAACGGCCACGTGAGCGGCCGCGATCACTACATCCGCACGCTCGGCCGCAACCTTGCCCTGTTCGCCATGGCCTTCTACGGCAAGGACATCGTGTACCGCACCACGGACTTCAAGAGCAATGAATACCGCAACCTGCTCGGCGGCTGCCTGTTCGAGCACAACGAAGACAACCCCATGCTCGGCTATCGCGGCGTTTCCCGCGACATTCACGACTGGGAAATCGAGGCCTTCAAGCGCGCCCGCACGCTCTACGGCGGCACGAACCTCATGCTCATGCTGCCCTTCGTGCGCACGCTGGAACAGGCTCGCTCCATGCGCTCCTATCTGGCCGACGTTCACGGTCTGCGCAGCGGCGAAGACGGACTCAAGATTCTGCTCATGTCGGAACTTCCTTCCAACGCCATTCTGGCGCGGCAGTTCATCAGCGAGTTCGACGGCTTCTCCATCGGCTCCAACGACATGACGCAGATGGTGCTCGCCACCGACCGCGACAACGCGGAACTCTCGCACATTTACGACGAAGAGGATCCGGCCGTCATCTGGGCCATTCTGACCACCATCTTCACCGGTCAGAAGTTCTGCAAGAAGGTGGGCTTCTGCGGTCAGGGCGTGGCCAACAGCGTCATTCTGCGCGGCATGGTGGCCATTGCGGGCATAGTGTCCGCCTCCGTGGTGCCCGACACCTACATGCGCACCAAGGCCGACTTCGCCGCCGTGGAAGCGGAAAACATTCCCACGTCCGGCCTCGGCGCGTGGCTGGGCAGGCAGCATACCGCCAAGCTGCGCGCGCTGCTGGAAAAGCACGGCTACGAGGAAGCCGCCAAGCTCACGGAACCTGCGGCCATCCGCGCCTGGTACGACGAAGAGGTTGGCCGCCTTCACAAGGAGCTTTCCGCCTGCTTCAGCACGCCGTTTGAACACGACGCCCGTCACAAGCTGGCCGAGTTCCGCCGCACGTTCCACAAGCCCGTGACCTACGCCTCCTGGGACTGGGACGCCACCGTGTTCGACGCCCTCCAGCAGGCAGGCTTCTCCAGCTGGGAAGAGCAGGCCGAGGCCATGAGAGTTCAGCGCGAAAAGTTTGCCGCTGAATAAGGAATCCTGTCCGGGCGGGGCGTTCGCGCTCCGCCCGAGCGCCCGGAGCAGGCGCTGCGCCGCAAGGCGCAAACGGCTCCGCACCACGGCGGGCATCGGCGTTTCTCCCGCCTTCTCAGACGGCCGACCTCTGCTCCCGGGGGTCGGCTTTCTGTTTTGGCGCCGGAGAAGAGCAGGGCGGAAAAACGCTCTGAGAGGGCGTTTCCGCTCGAAACAGGAAAGAGACGGGCAGAGCGTTGCGCTCCCGCAGAATTTGCCCGGAGAACGAAAGGAAGGGCCGTCGGATGTATCCGGCGGCCCTTCCTTGATGCAGATTTGGGGATCGTTATTTCGCTTTGTTCACGGCGTCGAAGTCCTTGAGCATGTTCTCGTCGGGCTTGGCGGTGAGCAGGCTCACCACGACGATGACGGCGCAGGCCACGAGGAAGGCGGGCAGCAGTTCATAGATGCCCCACACGCCGCCGAGAGGCTTGACGAGGTACTTCCACACAAAGACCATGACGCCGCCGGCGGCCATGCCGGAGAGCGCGCCCCAGCGGTTGCAGCGCCGCCAGAACAGGGCGAAGAGCATGACCGGGCCGAAGGACGCGCCGAAGCCCGCCCAGGCGAAGGACACGATCTGGAAGATGGAGCTTTCCGGATCGCAGGCGATGACGGTGCCGATGATGGAAATGAGGAGCACGGTGCCGCGGGCCGAAAGCATGGTGGAGCGGTCGGTCATCTGGATGTGGAACACGCCCTTGAAGAGGTTTTCCGACACGCTGGAGGCAGCGGCGAGGAGCTGACCGGAAGCCGTGGACATGGTGCTGGCCAGAATGCCGGCGAGCACGAGGCCGGCCATGAACGCGGGCACGACGCCGAAGGAGCTCAGCAGGCTGCTGATCTTGATGATGATGGTTTCGGCGTCGGAGCCGGTTTGGTAGGGGGCGAGGGCTCCGGCCTGAATCATGGCGTAGCCGATGACGCCGATGAAGATGGCGCAGCCCATGGCGATGACCACCCAGGTGGAGCCGATGCGGCGGGAGATGGCGATTTCGTTTTCGTCGCGGATGGCCATGAAGCGCAGCAGAATGTGGGGCATGCCGAAGTAGCCGAGGCCCCAGGCCAGGGTGGAGAAGATGGTGAGGGTGCCGTATTCCGAAATTTCGTGGGTCACCACGTTGGTGGCGTGCGAGAGGCTGATGTAGCCTTCGAGGCTGGCGGAGGCCTTCACGGCGTCCCAGCCTCCGGCCATGTGGATGCCGAAGGCCACGATGATGAAGAGCGCGAGCGTCATGATGATGGACTGCACGAGGTCGGTCATGGAGGCGGCCAGGAATCCGCCGAGGATGGTGTAGCCTGCGATGACCACGGTGCCGATGAGCATGCCCGTGACGTAGTCGAGGCCGCAGAGCGTGGAGAAGAGCTTGCCGCAGGAAGCGAAACCGGCGGCGGTGTAGGGAATGAAGAAGATGACGATGATGAGCGCCGAGATGCCGACGAGCAGACTGCTGGAGTCATGGAAGCGGCGGGCGAAGAAGTCGGGAATGGTGATGGCGTGGATTTTTTCGCTGTACACGCGCAGGCGGCGCGCCACGATGAGCCAGTTCAGATAGGTGCCGATGGCCAGGCCGATGGCGGTCCATCCGGGTTCGGCGATGCCGGTGAACAGGGCGAGTCCCGGCAGGCCCATGAGCAGCCAGGAGGACATGTCGGAGGCTTCCGCGCTCATGGCGGTGACGATGGGGCCCATTTTGCGGCCGCCCAGATAGTATTCATGGGCGTTGCTGTTGCGTTTGGCGCAGATGAGGCCGATGTAGAGCATGAGAAGCAGATAAATGGCAATGGCGATGTATATGAAGATCTGATAGTCGCTCACGGTAGATACTCGGGGAAAAGGAAGTGTCGGCATATTGCCGGAGAGCCCGGATGCAGACCGGGACAAGGGGCGGAAGAGAAGGCGCTGCTTCTGAAAGGGGCGGGCCGTCGGCGGAAGGGGCCCGGAGGAAAATCGGCGACGAAGCCTCAGCGGGGCTGCCGGACGGAGAAGCCGTGCAGAAGGAGAACGCTTTCAGACGCATGACGACGCCATGGCGGGATCAGACCGCCGCCGGCTGACTTGTGTGCGTGACAGGTTCTCATGAGACGCCTCGTTGAGGAGAGGTTGTGGAAATGCCGTTTTATGGGAGCATAGTCCGTTTTTTAAAAAAATAAAATCAAAAAAATTCCCCCGCGTCTTTTTGCGGGAGAGAGGTGTCAGGCTCTGGTTACGGAGCGCTCTATGCTTGCAAAGGCGTTGTGGCCGTGAATGGATTCCTCGCTTTCGACTTCCACGCGGAACCAGGTGACGTGGGCGTGCTGTTCGAGCTTGGTGGCCACGTTGCGCACCACGTCTTCCACGAAGAGGGCGTTGTCGTAGGCCTGTTCGGTCACGAATTTTTCATCGGGTCTTTTCAGCAGCGTGTAGATGGGCGCGGAACCGGATTCCTCGGCAATGTCGATGAAGCCTTCCAGCCACTCGAAGCGGCTCATGCGTATGCCCATGCGCACCATGGCGCGCTGACCGTGGGCTCCGGCGCGGCTGATGGCCTTGGAGCAGGGGCACACGGTGGTCACGGGCACTTCGAGCTCCAGCAGGAAGCGTGGGCCTTCCTGTCCCTGTTCCAGTTCGCCGGTGAGGCGGCACCGATAGCGCACGGGCGCGGCCTGCCCGGAAACGGGCGCGCGGCGGGTGCGGAAATAGGGAAAGCTGAATCTTGCGTAGGCTCTGTGGGCGTTCAGGCGGGTGAGCACGTCGGAAAGCAGGCGCTTCATGGACGTGTAGTCCAGCTCTTCGGCGCTGGCCTCGCGCCAGTTTTCCAGGGCTTCCACAAAGCGGCTCATGTGCGTGCCCTTGTAGGCGGCCGGAAGATCGACCCCCATGTCGACGCTGGCCACGGTGTGCTGGCGGCCCTTGTCTCTGTCCTTCACCACCAGGGGCAGTTCCACATGCTTGACGCCGACGCGGTCGATGTCGAGCGCCACGCTGGAGGGGCTGCTCTGTACGTCCGTGAGGGGCGCGCCGGATTCCGAAATTGTGCTCATGCGTGATCCTTATTTATGGGCATGGTCGTGGAAGACATGGTGCTCGGGCGCGGCTTCGATGGCGGTGAGGGCGCAGGAGCTCTGCAGCACGCCGCGCGAGGAGCGGAGCCTGTCGGCCAGTTCGTTCACGGCCGCGGCGGGCCCGCGCAGGGCCATGGTTTCCAGACAGTGATGTTCGTCGAGATGCACGTGCATGGTGGCGAGCACCAGGCCGTGCGCTTCGTGTTGCAGGGAGGTGAGACGGCCGGGCAGGTCGTTGTCGTGATGATCGTACACCAGCGTGAGCACGCCGGCCACGGGCGCGTCGGGATCGGAAACGATTTCTTCCGACAGCTCGCGGCGTATGCAGTGACGCAGCGCCTCTGAACGGTTGGCAAACCCCTTGCGCTCGCTGTGACGGTCAAAGGCCGTGAGCAGGTCGCGCTCCAGCGAAACTCCAAAACGTACCACTTCGCTCATGTTTTCTCCCGGTTGAATGCTTTTTGAAGCGTACACCAGCGCGGCCTGAGCCTCAAGCGTTTATGAACGGCGCGTCGGCGCGAGTACGTTGCCCGCTCGGGCTTCGTTTCGGGCAGGCTTTGCGGAAACCGGCTCAGGCTCTGTTTCTGGCCCGGGCTATTTCCCTGTCCATGAACTGAATGAGCAGCAGAGAGAGCACCGTGAGGCCCATGCCGCAGTAGAAGGGCAGCTGATAGCCGAAGGTCACCCAAAGCCAGCCGCCGAGGGGCGGAATGAGCACGGCGGCGATGTGGTTGATGGTCTGGGCAAGGCCCATGCTGGGGGCCACGTCGGAGGGATCGGCGATTTTCTGGAAGAAGGTGCGCACGGCGATGGCGAAGTTGAAGGTCAGGCTGTCGAGCACATACATGATGCCGGCGAGAAGGGCGCTGTCTGTCCAGGCGTAGCCGAGAAAGATGAAGAAGGCGGAGGTGTATTCGATGGTGAGGAGGCGGCGTTCGCCGATGCGGTTGATGATGCGGCCGATGAGGGGATTGAAGAACCAGTTCACCGCGTAGTTCACCATGTAGAGAATGGCCACCGTGCGCACGGAGAAGCCGAACTTTTCCACGAGCAGGAACAGGGAGAACACGGTGAAGATCTGCCTGCGGCCGCCCATGAGCAGGGTGAGCGCGTAGAAGAGCCAGTAGCGCGAGCAGAAGACCATGCCTTTTTTCTGGGGGGCGACTCTGGGGCTGGACGGATCGAAGAACAGGCACGCCGCACCGAGGGCCACGACGACCGCGCCCATGAGCGCGAACATGGCTTCGTAGGAAAGATGCCCGGATCCGAAAAAGACGAGCAGCGAAACGGCGAGACTGCCGCCCGCGGCGAGACCGCGCATGCGTCCCATGATGAGGGGGGTGCTGGCGAGGTCGTAGTACTGGATCATGAGCGACTGATTGATGGTCTCGAAGAAGTGATAGCCCGCCGACATGACGAACACCGCGCCCGCGATGCCCCAGAAGGAGGAGAACATGCCGATGACGGCCGTGCCCACGCCGCAGACGACGACGGAGAGCACGCAGAGCCTGTGTTCGCGCATGATGAGCATGAGCGGCGCCACGAGAAAGCAGAGGAATCCCGGCACTTCGCGCAGGGCCACGACGAAGCCGTTGTCCGCGGCGGAAAAGCCGCCGACTTCCACGGCGTAGTTGGTGTAGAGAAGGGATGAGCCCTGAAGGCCTATCGTGCTGCCCAAGGTGAGCAGAAAGAGGAAGAAATACATGCGCGTATTGCCTGACACGCTGGAAACGATGGCTTTCATGGGACTCCTTGGATGCTTGGCGCCCGGGGCGCAGGCCGCAACGCGCGGCGGATGTTTTGGAGCGCACCTTTGCGGGAGGGGCGGCAGGGAGGCTGCGGCGCCCTCCCGCAAAGGCGGCGTGAAACGGCGAAAAATGATGTGTCTTTTTTTATTTTGAGGGGCGAGAGCGCAAAAGAGAAAGCCGCGGACGGGCCGCGGCTTTCTCTTTTGCGCTCGGGGGCGGAAGATCCGCCCCCGTTCAACGTTTAGGCAAGGGCCTGCAGGAGAAGCAGGGCAACGATGTTGATGATCTTGATCATGGGGTTGACGGCGGGGCCGGCGGTGTCCTTGTAGGGGTCGCCGACGGTGTCGCCGGTCACGGCGGCCTTGTGGGCTTCGGAGCCCTTGCCGCCGAAGTTGCCTTCTTCGATGTACTTCTTGGCGTTGTCCCACGCGCCGCCGCCGGAGGTCATGGAGATGGCCACGAACAGACCGGTGACGATGGTGCCCATGAGCATGGCGCCGAGGGAGGCGAAGGCGGCAGCCTGTCCGCCGCAGGCCTTGATGACGTAGTACACGACCACGGGGGCGAGCACGGGCAGCAGGGAAGGAACGATCATTTCCTTGATGGCGGAGCGGGTGAGCATGTCCACGCAGGCGCTGTAGTCGGGCTTGCCGGTGCCTTCCATGATGCCGGGGATGTTGTGGAACTGACGGCGCACTTCAACCACGACGGCGGCGCCGGCGCGGCCTACGGCCTTCATGCCCATGGAGCCGAACAGGTAGGGGAGCAGGCCGCCGATGAACAGGCCGACCAGCACGTAGGGATCCTGCAGGGCGAAGGTCACGTCGAGGTTGGGGAAGTAGCGGCTCAGGTCTTCGGTGTAGGAAGCGAAGAGCACGAGGGCGGCCAGAGCGGCGGAACCGATGGCGTAGCCCTTGGTGACGGCCTTGGTGGTGTTGCCCACGGCGTCGAGGGCGTCGGTGGTTTCGCGGATGTCTTCAGGCAGACCGGACATTTCGGCGATGCCGCCGGCGTTGTCGGTCACGGGGCCGTAGGCGTCGAGGGCGACGATCATGCCGGCGAGGGCGAGCATGGTGGTGGCGGCAAGGGAGATGCCGAACAGACCGGCCTGGGTGTAGGCGAAGAGGATGCCCGCGCAGATGATGACGACGGGCGCGGCGCAGGCTTCCATGGAGACGGCGAGGCCCTGGATCACGTTGGTGCCGTGACCGGTGGTGGACGCCTTGGAAATGCTGCGCACGGGGCGATAGGAGGTGGAGGTGTAGTACTCGGTGACGAGCACGATGAGGCCGGTGACGACGAGGCCGGTGAGGCTGCACAGCAGGAGGCTGAAGCCGTTGAAGCTGATGCCCTGAATGGTCATGTCGCCTTCGTGCCAGAACACGAACATGGTGACGAGGGCGATGAGCACGGCGGAGATGACGGCCGTGGCGATGAGGCCCTTGTACAGAGCGCGCATGATCTTGCGGTCGTCGCCGAGCTTGACGAAGAAGGTGCCGAGCACGGAAGCGATGATGCACACGCCGCTGATGAGCAGGGGGAACATCATCATCTTGGTCTGGAGCGCGCCGTCGAAGAAGATGGAGGCGAGCAGCATGGTGGCCACCACGGTGACGGCGTAGGTTTCAAAGAGGTCGGCGGCCATGCCGGCGCAGTCGCCGACGTTGTCGCCCACGTTGTCGGCGATGACGGCGGGGTTGCGGGGGTCGTCTTCAGGAATGCCGGCTTCCACCTTGCCCACGAGGTCGGCGCCGACGTCGGCGCCCTTGGTGAAGATGCCGCCGCCGAGACGGGCGAAGATGGAGATGAGGGAAGCGCCGAAGGACAGGGCCACGAGGGCCTGCATGATGTTTTCGGTGGGAACGCCGAAAATGGCGAGCAGAGCGTAGTACACGGACACGCCGAGCAGGCCGAGGCCGACCACGAGCATGCCGGTGATGGCGCCGGACTGGAAGGAGATGTTCAGCGCGGGAACCATGCCCTGTTCCGCAGCAGCGGCGGTGCGCACGTTGGCGCGCACGGACACGTTCATGCCGATGAAGCCGGCGAGGCCGGAGAGCACGGCGCCGAGCACGAAGCCGAGAGCGGTGAGGAAGGACATGGTCAGAAGCAGCAGCACGGCGACAACCACGCCCACGATGGCGATGGTGCGGTACTGACGCTTGAGGTACGCCTGAGCGCCTTCCTGAATGGCGCCGGCAATACGCTGCATATCCTCATTGCCGGTGGAGGCGGCGAGGATGTTTTTGGCCGTCTTGAAGGCGTAGTACAGCGCAAAGGCCGCACACGCGAAGACGATTACCAGAGAAATGAAAGTCATACATACCCCCGACAGGTAGGCTGAAAGTGGAAAAACCGAAACATGGACGGGCAGGCGTTCCTGTCCGTTGCTCCCCTTATTAAAGGAACGTCAACGATATAAAAATTCCCTGCCGATGACAAGCCTTGCGCTCTGCAATCTCTGGTGCCCGCACGGCTGAAAAGGCATGCGGCGCGACGCAAGTCGCCTTGTTTTTCAGACGAAAACGCGCCACTTGCGGCGGCCTGCGCATCAGGCTAGGATGCGGAAGACCTTTTTTCAGGAGCACGCCATGTCATTGAAGCAGCGCCTCGGCTTTACCAAAGAACCCCTCTACGTGATGGACGGCAACGCCTTTCTGTTCCGGGGATTTTTTGCCAATTCCAGCATGTCCCGTTCCGATGGCTTTCCCACGGGCGCGCTGCACATCGTGGGGCGCGTGCTGCTCAAGCTGCTGCGCGAGGAGCGGCCGAAGCATTTCGTGTTCATCATGGACGGGCACGGCAAGCATTTCAGGCACGACATCTTTCCGGCCTACAAGGCCAACCGTCCTCCGGCGCCGGAAGGGCTCGTCATGCAGATAGAGCCTTTGCAGAATCTGGTGCGGGCGCTCGGCATGAAGGTGCTGGTGTCCGACGGCTGCGAGGCCGACGACTGCATCGCGAGTCTGGCCGCAAAGTACGGTTCGGAGCGGCCCGTGGTCATCATCGGCATGGACAAGGATCTGCGTCAGTGCCTGTCGCCGGAGGTGGTCATGTGGGATCCCGCCTCCCGCGAGGAAAAGCTGCTCACTCTCGATTCCTTCCGCACGGAAACCGGTCTTGAACCTTCCCAGTGGCCGGACGTGCAGGCGCTCATCGGCGACACCGCCGACAACGTGCCCGGCGTGAAGGGCATAGGCGAAAAAACGGCGGAAAAGCTGTTCCGCGACTTCCGCAGCCTTGAGGACGTGCGCGACCGCATGGCCGAGGTGCCGCCCTCCATCCGCAAGAAGCTCGAAGGCAACGAAGAGGCCATGTTCCTGTACCGGGAGCTCACCCGCCTGCACACCGACTGCTGCGCGCAGCCTCTGGAAGAGCTCGCCGTGGAGCCGCTGGATCGTCAGCACGCGCGCACCTTCCTGCGGGAATTTGAAATGAATTCGCTTCTGCGCGAGCTCGACAGCCTGATGCGTCAGGGCGTGGTGGCCTTTCAGGGCGAGGCCGAGGACGTTTCCGGCGCAGCCGCGCCTGGTGCGCGCACGGCGCGTCAGCTTTCCCTGTTCGACGAACCCGCGCCCGTTCCGGCCATGGACGACGTGCAGGACGCCTCGCGTCTGCCCGTGTGCGCCGGGCTCATGGTTGCCGTCACGCCTGCGCCCGTGGTGAACCGTTCGCAGAGTCACGGGCTGTGCGTGGCCGTGCGCAAGGGCTCCGACGTAGAGGAGAGCCTTTATTCCGGCGACTCCCGGGCGCTCGTGGCCTGGGCTTCCGCCGCCTCCCTTGTCGTGACGCCGGACATGAAGCGTCTTCTGCACGCACATCCGGCCTGGGGCACCATTTCGCCGTCGCGCTGCTTCGATCTCGGCCTTGCCGCCTATCTTCTCGCGCCCGAAGACAGAGACTACGGCTGGCCCAGCCTTTCCGCCCGTCATGCGGAAAAGAGCGGCCTGCCCATGGAGCGCCCGGCCTCCATCGCCCTTTCTCTTTACGACGACATGGTGAAGCGTCTCGAACACGACGGGCTGCTGCGCCTGCTGCACGACATGGAAATGCCGCTCATTCCGGTGCTGGTGTCCATGGAGAACGCGGGCATCACCATCGACAAGGCCGCGCTCAGGGATTTTCTCGACGAAGTGCAGACCGAGCTCGACGCGCTGACCGAACGCATCTATCAGGAGGCGGGGCAGCAGTTCAACATCCGCTCCGCGCAGCAGATAGGAGAGATTCTTTTCAAGAAGCTGGGCCTTGCGGCGGCCAGGTCCACCAAGGGCGGGCAGGCTTCCACGTCGCAGGCGGTGCTCGAAAAGCTTTCCGGGCAGCATCCCGTGGTGGACGCCCTGCTTGAATTCCGCAAGCTGGAAAAAATGCGTTCCACCTACCTTGAGCCCCTGCCGCGCCTCGCCGGGCCGGACAGCCGCATTCACACCACCTTCAATCAGACGGCCACGGCCACGGGACGCCTTTCCTCCAGCAATCCCAATCTGCAGAATATTCCCGTGCGCGGCGAGCTCGGCAGGCGCATGCGCACCTGCTTCACGGCCGGGCCGGGCATGAAGCTCATTTCCGCGGACTACTCGCAGGTGGAACTCAGGGTGCTCGCCCACTATTCGCAGGATCCCACCCTGCTTTCCGCCTTCCGCAACGGCGAGGACATCCACACCCGCACGGCCGCGCTGCTCTTCGACGTCGATCCCGCGCAGATAGGCCCGGATCAGCGCCGCAGGGCCAAGACCATCAACTTCGGCCTCATCTACGGCATGGGCGCGCGCAAGCTCGGGCAGGATCTCGGCATTCCGCTTTCGGAGGCGCGCATGTTCATCGAGCGCTACTTCGCCCGCTTTGCGCACATCAAGGAATTCTTCGACTCCGTGGAGCAGGAGGCCCGCAAAAACGGCTACGTCACCACGCTTTCCGGGCGTCGCCGTCCGCTGCCGGACATGCTTTCCCAGAGCGGTCAGGCCCGGGCGCTCGCGGAGCGGCAGGCCGTGAACACGCTCATTCAGGGCTCGGCCGCCGACCTCATCAAGCTGGCCATGCTCTCCGTGTACAACGACGGGGAACTGCGCCGCATGAAGGCGAGAATGCTTCTCCAGATTCACGACGAACTCATTGTGGAAGCGCCGGAGGAAAACGCCGAAGCCGCGGCTTCGCGCCTGGCCTCGCTCATGACCGACACCTCGGCCTGGGGGCTGGAACTGCATGTGCCGCTGGTGGCGGATGCGGGCGTCGGCCGCAACTGGGGCGAGGCGCACTAGCCCGGCCGCCTTTCCGGCAGGGCAAGGGCGCAGGGGGCGGCTGAAAGGCCGCCGGACATGTTTTTTGCCGCGGCTGTTCCGGCCGCGGCGGATGGTATGGGCTTCGGCCCGGCAACTTGTGAGAATCTCATGGCACTTCTTTCCATTCAGGACGCCAGCCTTACGCTGGGCAACAGACAGCTTCTGGATCATACCGAAATATTCGTGGAGCAGGGCGACAGGCTCTGCATCGTGGGCCGCAACGGCGTGGGCAAGTCGTCGCTTTTGTCGGTGCTGGCCGGACGCCTTCCCTTGGACGCCGGAGAGCGTCACGAGGAACCGGGGCTGCGCATAGGCTACGTGCAGCAGGCCGTGCCCGATCACTGGAAGGGCTCGGTGTTCAGCGTGACGGCCGACGCGCTCGGCAAGGAAGGACACCTTCTGGCCGCGGCGCACCTCATCGCCTCGGACAGGCGCGATCTTCTGCCGCCCGATCTGGCCAGAGAGGCGGATCTCGTCATGGAACACGGCGAGGTGTGGGAGCGGCACGGCGAAGTGCTCGGCGTCATCAACAGCCTGGCGCTGGATCCGGAGGCGGACTTCTCCACGCTTTCGGGCGGAACGCGCCGCCGCGTGGCGCTGGCCCGGGCGCTCATCGCCTCGGACGTGCTGCTTCTCGACGAGCCCACCAACCATCTGGACATCAGCACCATCAGCTGGCTGGAAGAGTATCTGGCCCGGCAGTCGCGCACGCTGGTGTTCATCAGCCACGACCGAGCCTTCGTACGGCGTCTCGCCACGCGCATGGCGGAGCTCGACCGCGCCAGGATCTACTGCTACGACTGCGGCTTCGATACCTACCTGGAGCGCCGCGAGGAGCGTCTGCACGCGGAAGACATGCAGAACGCCGCGTTCGATAAGAAGCTCGCGCAGGAGGAAGTGTGGATACGGCAGGGCATCAAGGCGCGGCGCACCCGCAACATGGGGCGCGTGCGCGAGCTCATGAAGATGCGCGAAGAGCGCGCCGCCCGCCGGGAAAGAATGGGCACGGCCACGCTCAACGTGCAGGAGGCGGAGAAGTCGGGAAAGCTGGTGGCCGAGATGAAGAACGTGTCCTTTGTCTGGCCGGACGGCTACAAGGTGTTTGAAGACGCAAACGTCATCATTCAGCGCGGCGAAAAGATAGGCCTCATCGGCGACAACGGCGCGGGCAAGACCACGTTTCTGCGTGTGCTGCTCGGGGAGCTTGCGCCCACCTCCGGCACGGTGCGCCTCGGCACGGGACTGCAGATCGCCTATTTCGATCAGCTCCGCGACTCGCTGGACGACGAGAAGAGCGTGATGGACAATGTGGCCGAAGGCAACGACAGAGTGACCATCAACGGCGAACCGCGTCACGTGGCGAGCTATCTTCAGGATTTTCTTTTTGATTCCAGCCGCCTGAGAACGCCGGTGGGCCTTCTTTCCGGCGGCGAGCGCAACCGTCTGCTGCTTGCAAAGCTCTTCACCCGGCCTTCCAACCTGCTGGTGCTCGACGAACCCACCAACGATCTCGACGCCGAAACGCTGGAACTTCTGGAAGAAATGCTGGCTTCCTACAAGGGCACGGTCATCGTGGTGAGCCACGACCGCGCCTTCCTCGACGAGCTGGTGACCGGCACCATTGCGCTGGAAGGCGACGGCAAGGTGCGCGAATACGTGGGCGGCTACACCGACTGGCTGCGTCAGCGCCAGAAGCCGGAGGAGAAGAAGGCGGCCTCGTCCAGGGAAACGTGGAAGGAAAACGCGCCGAAGAAGCGTCGTCTTTCCTACAAGGAGCAGCGCGAGCAGGAAGCCCTGCTCAAGGAACAGGCGGAAATGCCTGCAAAGCTCGACGCGCTGGAAAAGGAACAGAAGGCGCTGGAAGAGGCGCTGGCCGATCCCGATCTGTTCAGCCGCGATCCCGACGCCTTCAACGCCAAGATTGCCCGCCTGCCGCAGGTGGAGGAAGAGCAGCTCGCGCTGCTTGAGCGCGGCGACGAAATAGAGGCAAGACTCAGGGAACTGGAAATCTGACCCGGAATTTCGCCGGAACATGCGCCCGCGTTGTCGTTCGACGCGGGCTTTTTTTTCAGTTTTTTGGCCGCTGAACCCCGCGAAGGAAGACTGGCGGAGAAGAACGTCTTGCCGTATCATGGAAACAGGGCGATCCGTTCCGGGCGCATCGGAAGAGACCGGCAGAGCGGGGCGCGTGCTGGGAGCGCGCCCGATTGGATGTCGGCAGACGTGTTGCGCCGCAAGCCTGCGGCGCTGCCGCAGGAGACCCGGAACGTCCGCCTTCGGCAGAAAAATCATGCCGCACTGCCGCACGGCGACGGCGGCATTCCCCGCTGATCAGGGAGGTCGTTATGTGGAAAAAGGTTGTTCAACTGTTGGGAGTCGTTATGATGATTGCTTCAGGCAACGCGTCCGCGCAGACCGGGGACATTCCGTTTCATGAACTTTCCGTGGGCAATGTGAACGTCAGAGTCGTGTCTCTGGTGCAGAAGGACTTGAATGCGTCCATTCTGCTGCCGGGCACGGCGCAGCAGAAGAAGGCCGTGGCCGACGCCTACCCCGACGGCGCGATTCACAACGTGCTCAACGTGCTGCTTCTGCGCGCCCCCGGCGTGGCGGCGCTGGTGGACACGGGCTTCGACTGGACGGATGCCCAGATGGACGCGGCGCTGCGCGGAGCCGGACTTGAGAGAAAGGACGTGACGCACGTCATCGTCACGCATGCGCACGGCGATCATGTGGGCGGTCTCGTGAAGGACGGCGTGGCCGCGTTCCCGTCGGCCGTGGTGCTGTTCCCCGAGAGGGAGCTTTCGTACTGGACCAGCGAGGCGAACCGTCAGGCGGCGAAGGGCGGCGCGGTGAAGATTTTCGAGAACGTGGCGAACATTGCTGCCGCGTACAAGGGCCGCGTGGCCACGTTTGAAGCCGGAGAGAGCGTGTGCGCGCAGCTGCCTGGCGTTCTGGCCGTGGACGAGGCCGGACACACGCCCGGACACGTGGGCATCATGGTTTCCGGAAAAGACCGCACGTTCCTCTTCTGGAGCGATCTTCTGCACGCCTTCGACGTGCAGGAAGCGAACCCTGCGGTCTCCACGAGCTTCGACATGGATCCCGCGGCCGCGGCCCGCGTGCGTGAAGACATGCTGAACCGCGCCCGTCGCGGCGGCTGGCTGGTGGTGGGCTCCCATGTGCCCTTCACCGAACCGCGCGTGCTGAAGTAGGCAAACGTTTTTTGTTCCGCCCTGCGTTCAGGCCGACGCGGCGATGCGCCGGGCGTGACGCATCGGCGTTTCCGCGGATTGCGGGCGGCCGGGTGGATTTCCGAAAAAAAAGCGGAGGAAGAACAACGATGTTCTTCCTCCGCTTTCGCGTTCAGAAAGGGAAGACTACAGCTTGGCGGCGGTGAGGAGATCGTTCACGGCGTCGCGCTTTTCCCAGGTGAATTCGGGAAGTTCGCGGCCGAAGTGACCGTAGCAGGACGTCTTGCTGTAGATGGGGCGCTTCAGATCGAGGCGCTTGCAGATGAAGTAGGGGCGCAGATCGAACACTTCGCGCACGACCTTCGTGAGCTGTTCGTCGGGCAGCTTGCCTGTGTCGAAGGTGTGCACCAGCACGGACACGGGTTCGGCCACGCCGATGCAGTAGGCAATCTGCACTTCGCAGCGGTCGGCCAGACCGGCGGCCACGATGTTCTTGGCCACGTAGCGGGCCATGTACGCGCCGGAGCGGTCCACCTTGGAGGGGTCCTTGCCGGAGAACGCGCCGCCGCCGTGGTTGCCCATGCCGCCGTAGGTGTCCTGAATGATCTTGCGGCCGGTGAGACCGCAGTCGCCCATGGGGCCGCCGATGACGAAGCGTCCCGTGGTGTTGATGAAGATTTCGCAGTCCTTTTCGTCGAAGTAGCCGGTGGGCTCGAGAATGGGACGAATGACTTCCTTCTTCACGGCTTCCACGATGTCGTCGTGGCTTACCTTGGGGGAATGCTGCGTGGACACCACCACGTTGTTGATGCGCACGGGCTTGCCGTCCACGTATTCAAAGGAAACCTGCGTCTTGCCGTCGGGGCGGAAGAAATCGACGATGCCGTTCTTGCGCACGCGCGAGAGCTGGAGCGAGAGCTGATGCGCCCAGTAGATGGGAGCAGGCATGAGCGTGTCGGTTTCGTTGGAGGCGAAGCCGAACATCATGCCCTGGTCGCCCGCGCCCTGATCTTCGGGCTTGGCGCGGTTCACGCCCTGCGCGATGTCGGGAGACTGCTTGTCGATGGAGGAAATCACGGCGCAGGTCTGGGCGTCGAAGCCCATGTCGGTGCCGAGATAGCCGATGTTGCGAATGGTGCGCCGCACGATGGCCGGCAGGTCGGCGTAGCCCTTGGTGGTGATTTCGCCGGCCACAATGGCCATGCCCGTGGTCACCAGCGTTTCGCAGGCGACATGGGAATCGGGATCCTGCTGAAGCAGGGCGTCGAGCACGGCATCGGAAATCTGATCGGCCACCTTGTCGGGATGACCTTCAGTGACGGATTCGGAAGTGAAGAGGTATTTGCCTTTAGGGGGGATCATGGAGTCTCCTTGAAGTTCACGGGGCGCTCGGAGGGATGCGGCATGCACCGGACACCGTGAGCGAAAGGCATCCGGGAAAGGACATATCTTTATATCAAGCTATGGTAATATGCCTTTCACTCCGACACTATACACAGGGAAATGCGGGCTGTCCAGCTTCTTGACGGGATATCATCGTCACGTTATCCCCTAAGAAAGGGAAAACAGAAGGATGGCTCCTGGTGCGGGCCGACGGGTCCTCCTGCTTCACGTGCCTGTCCGGGAGTACGCCATGCAGCCTTTCTATCAGGGAAAAATCGACAATTTCTGCGCCATGTACGCAGTGCTCAACGCGCTGCAGGTGCTGTTCAGCATAGGTCCGCATCAGGCCCGGAGAATTTTCAATCGCGCGCTGTACGCGCAGGCCGCCGATCCGGACATGTTCGGAAGAATTCTCGAACATCGCACCGACTACGTTTCTCTGGTGGACTTCATGCTCGACGACGTGCGCCGGCACGAGTTTCCCGGCCTTTGCGTGAGCGCGCCCTTTGCGCCGGACACGTCATGCGACAAGGTGTGGGAGGCGCTGCGTTCCTGCGCGAGACCGCCCATGCCGCTGGTGTCGATATTTCGCTTTCTGCGCATTGCCCCGCCCTCGGAACGGCCCTACGTGGATCACTGGACGGTGGGACACTATATGGATATGGAGGGGCTGCATTTTCTCGACTGCAGTCTGGAGGCGGGCGCGCTCTTCTGCCTGCCCTATGCAAAATTGACGGATCCTTGGCGACCGCTCAGTCGGGAATACGTGGTCATTCCGCCGGAGAGCGTGAGGATTCTGTCCGTTTCCCGAGCCGTGGGGCTTCCGGTATGAGTATGGCACTTACATCTCGGCAGAAAATGGGGGCGGCCGCCCTCATCATGGCGTTCAGCGTGCTCGTTTCGCGCTTCATGGGGCTTTTCCGCGACAAGATCATATCCTGGCAGTTCGGAGCCGGAGGCGAAACGGACATCTATTTCGCGGCCTTCGTCGTGCCCGACTTTCTGAATTATCTTCTGGCGGGCGGCTACATTTCCATCACGCTCATTCCGCTGCTTTCCCGGCGCTTCGAGGAAGACGAGGTCGACGGCTGGCGCTTCTTTGGCGTGGTGTTCTCCTGGGCCACGCTGTCCATCGGTCTGCTTTCCGTGGTCGCGTGGGCGGCGGCCTCCCGCCTTGCGCCGCTGGTGGCTCCGGGCTTTACGCCGGAGCAGTGCGCGCGTCTTGCGGATTTTCTGCGCATCGTGCTGCCGGCGCAGGTGTTCTTCCTGCCGGGCGCGTGTCTTTCGGCCGTGCTCTACATCCGGCATCAGTTCACGGTGCCCGCGCTCATGCCCCTCATCTACAACGGATGCATTCTGCTCTTCGGCGTGGGGCTGCCGTGGCTCGGACTGGCGCAGGGCATGGAAGGCTTCTGCTGGGGCGTGCTTGCAGGCGCCGCCCTCGGCGCGTTCGCGCTGCCTTTTGCGGCCGTGCGGGCCGGAGGGCTTCACCTTTCCTTCGGTCTTCTGCATCCGCTCATGAAGAAATTTCTGCTCATGGCCCTGCCGCTCATGATCGGTCAGTCCGTGGTGGTGCTCGACGAGCAGTTCGTGCGCATTTTCGGCAGCATGGCCGGCGACGGAGCCGTGAGCCTGCTCAACTACGCACGGCGCATCATGATGGTGCCCGTGGGCGTGGTGGCGCAGGCCGCGGGCGTGGCGTCGTTCCCGTTCCTCGCGTCTCTGGCCGCCAGGGGCGACATGGACGAATTTCGCGCCACCCTGCGCCGCACCATGACGAACAGCATGATCGTGGCCGTGCCCGTCACGGCCTGGATGATCACCGCTTCCGGCCCGGTGCTCGGATTCATTTTCGAGGGCGGCAGCTTTTCCGTCGCCGAAACGCGGGGGGCCGCGCCGCTTCTGCAGATCATGATGCTCGCCGTGCCGTTCTGGCTTCTGCAGCAGGTGACGGGCCGCGCCTTCTACGCGCGGGAAGACACCGTCACGCCTGCCGTGGTGGGCACGGTGGTCACGCTGCTCGCCGTGCCGGGCTACATGCTGCTCATTCCGCTCCTCGGCGCAAGAGGCGTGGCGCTGGTGACCACGGCCTCCATTGCGCTGTACGCGCTTGTGCTCATGGCGGTGGCCTGCCGCCGCTGGGCGTCCGGAGCCTTTGCCGGCATCTGGGGCACGGCGTGGCGCAGCGCGCTCATTTCCATGCCGGGCTGCGGCATCATGCTCGCCGTCATGCACGACGGATTCAGGCTCATGCAGGGCTGGAACGCTCTGCTTCAGCAGTTTGTCGTGCTCGCCGTGGGCGGCGTGCTGTTCGTCGCCTCGTGGCTCGTCATCGCCTGGTTCTTCCATCGCGACTATTTCCGCCTTGTCACCTCTCCTTTCCTGCGGCGCGTGAAGCGCGTCCGGCAGTCCTGACGGAGGATTTTCATGAACGTCATCCGCGCAAGTCACGCCGGATTCTGCATGGGCGTGGCGCTTGCCCTGCACAAGCTCGACACCATCGTCGCCTCGCGCCCCGGTCAGCGCGTGGCCACGCTCGGCGAAATCATCCACAACCCGCAGGTGCTCGAAGACTACGCACGCAAGGGCGTGCGCTGCCTGCACGCCGTGGAGGAGGCCGAAAGCGACATGTCGGTGCTCATCCGGGCGCACGGCATTCCCAGAGACGTGGAGGCGAGACTGCGCGAACGCTGCGCCCGCGTGGAGGACGCCACCTGCCCCCGCGTGAAGAACGCCCAGCTCGCCATTGCCGAGGCCACGGCCGACGGCCGCGAGCTGCTGCTCTACGGCGAGGCGTCGCACCCCGAAGTGCGGGGTCTCATTTCCTACGCCGCGGGCGCAAGTCATATTTTTTCCTCGCTGGCCGATCTGGACGCGCTGCTCTCCGGCGCGGAGCTGGACGGCCGCCCGCTGGTGCTCGCCGCCCAGACCACGCAGGACCGCCTCATCTTCGATGAAATGCACCGTCGCCTCTCCTCGCGGTTCGGCTCATCGCTCGCCGTGCTCGACACCATCTGCGACGCCACGCGCGAGCGTCAGGAGGAGGCCGGAGAAATTGCGGCGCGCGTGCAGGCCATGGTGGTGGCCGGGGGCAAGTCGAGCGGCAACACGAAGCGTCTGGCCGAACTTGCCCGCATGCGCGGCGTGCCCACGGTGCTCGTGGAAACCGCCAACGAGCTCAAGGCCGCCGATTTTTCCGGCGTGCGCACCGTGGGGCTCACGGCAGGCGCGTCCACGCCGCGCTACATCATCGACGAAGTGGAAAAAAGGCTGCGCCTTCTGTGAGGCAAGAAGCGGCAAGCTTCCTGCAACATATTGTAACAGGAAAAAGGGTGCGATTAAGTCCGCTCCCGGCTATAGTCTTTCCAGAATGTTCTGGAGGACCTTACCATGCCCGATACCGATACTTCTCAGATGCCTGCCCTGTCCCTTCTTGTCGTTGACGACGATCAGGATATCCGCGACCTCATGGCCGAGTACCTGCGCCAGCACGGCTTTCTTGTACGGGTGGCCGACGGCGGCAAGGCCATGTTCGAGAGCATTGAACAGGAAGTGCCCGATCTCATCGTGCTCGACATCATGATGCCGGGCGAGGACGGACTCTCCCTGTGCCGCCGCCTGCGCGCCATGGACAGCGCCTCGTCCGTGCCGGTCATCTTTCTCACGGCCCTCGGCGACACCGCCGACCGCGTGGTGGGCCTGGAACTCGGCGCGGACGACTATGTGGTCAAGCCTTTCCAGCCGCGCGAGCTTCTGGCCAGAATCCGCGCCGTGCTTCGCCGTTCCGGTCGCGCGCCCGGCGCTCCCGCCGATGCAGGACGCCCGGAAAAGGCCTATCACTTCAGCGGCTGGACCCTGGACATTTCGGCCCGTCACCTGATCGCTCCCGGCGGCATGGTGGTGAACCTGAGCGGCGCGGAATACCGTCTGCTCACCATTTTCCTTGAGCATCCGCAGAAGGTGCTCAGCCGCGACTTCATTCAGGACGAGCTTCAGGGCCAGGAAACCGACCGCAGTCCCTTCGACCGCAGCCTCGACGTGCAGGTCTGCCGCCTCCGCGCCCGCCTGCGCGACACCGGCGACGGCGACAAGGGCCGCGAAAACAAGCTCATCAAGACGGTGCGCGGTGACGGCTACGTGTTCACCAGCGCCATCACCGTGGAGTAGTTCATGGCTGCCGCGGAAAGCCGGACGCACGCGGAAGGGAAGGGCTTTCTTTCCGGGCTGAGACATCTTGTTTCCAGACTCTCGCCCGATTCCCTTCTGGCGCAGCTCATACTTATTTTTTCGGGCGGCTTCTTCGCGTTGCTGCTGCTTACCACCATTTACGCGGGAGAATCCCGCCACTTCTACTTCATGCGCGGCCTCATGGCCGACAGGGCCCGGCGCATGGCCGAAGTGGCCGCGCTGCTCGATTCCACCTCGCCGGAAATCCGCTTCGTGCTGCGCGAGCAGTTCAACAGCCGCGGATTTTTCGTCACGTTTACGAGTTCGCGTCCGTCCCTGTCCGTGCATGAGGATATGAAGGACGTGTCCGCGCTCATGGAATACATGCTCAACGTGTCCCTGTCGCGCCTCTACGGCGACATGCCCGGGAGCTCCGGCGGCATGATGAGCGGCAGACATGGCGGAGGCATGGGCCGTCACGGCAGAATGCACGAAAGCGACGGCCACGGCGACGACGTGCCCCGCCGCGGCATGCTGGCCGTGCGCGAACTGAACCTGCCGAGCCCCATGGAATCCTTCGGACAGTCGGTGTGCCAGTATTTCACCGAGGACAAAAGAAAGCGCGGCCCTTCCGTGTATCAGGCCACGGCCGTGGTTCCGCTGCACGACGGCACATGGGTGGTCATTGAGGATTCCGCGCCCGGCTATCCGCCCATGCCGTATTTCCCCTTCACGAGCATCATGGCCATCGAGATATTTTTTGTGGTCATCAGCTTCCTCGCGTTCTATCTCTGCGTGAAGCCGCTGCGCAGGCTCGCCCGCGCCGCCGACCGCTTCGGCCGCGACATCCACACGCCTGCCCTTCCCGAAACCGGTCCCACCGAAGTGCGCGAAGCCGCGCAGGCCTTCAACCGCATGCAGACGAGCATCCGCGAATTTCTCGACGAGCGGGAACGCACCCTCGCCGCGGTGTCGCACGATCTGCGCACGCCGCTCACCCGCATGCGCCTGCGCGTGGAGCAGCTCGACGAAAGTCAGCGCGGCCCGCTGCAGAAGGACATCGGGGAGCTGCAGCAGATCATGGACACAACCATAGACATCGCGCGCAGCAAGAGCGAGAATGTCGCCGTGGTGGACGTCATGTCCCTTATTGAAAGTCTGGTTGAAGACCGGCAGGATATGGGGCAGGATATCCGCATGGAGGAACGTCTTCAGACGCCCGAGGCCATGTTCTCGATCCGTCCGCTCAAGGCGCGTCCGCTCAGCATGAAGCGCTGTCTGGCCAATCTCATGGACAACGCGCTGCGCTACGGCGGTCACGTGGTCGTGGACGTCAGGGACGGCGACGACATGCTGTCCGTGATCATTTCCGACAGCGGCCCCGGCATCGCGGAGTCGGAACTCAAAAAGGTGTTTGAGCCCTTCTACAGGGTGGAACGTTCACGCAACCGCAGCACGGGCGGAACAGGACTCGGCCTGTCCATCGCCCGGAGCATGGCCCGCATGCACGGCGGCGACGTGACGCTGGAAAACAGGCCGGAAGGCGGGCTGAAAGCCACGGCCACCTTCAAGCGGACGTGAACGGCAAGGTGGAAACAAAAGGAGTTGTCATGATTCGTTTTGGTCTTATCGCGCTTCTCTGCGTAAGTTTTGCTCTGGCCGGATGCGCCGTCCCGCCGCCTCATCACGACGGCCCGGAATACGATCAGCCCCGCGGGCACAGGCCTCCGCCCCCGGACTATCATCCCTACTGGGGCCCGAGAAGCCGCTAGCGTGAGGCCGCTTCGGCGGACCTCGGAAAAGCCCGGATCAGCTTTGCGCTGTCCGGGCGTTTTCTCTGGGGCGTTTCGAGCGGCTGAGACTTTCGCGCCGTGAGCGTTTGCGGCGCGGCGTTTTTTCGCGGCGCAGAACCTCGGCGAAACGTCCGCAGGGCGTCTTGCCGGGCTTGTCGGTTCGGAAGTCCGCCTTCTGCGCCGCCTGTTCCATCATCTTGGAGGTATGCCATGCGCGCGCTGCCCATTGTTGCAGGATGTCTTTTCCTTCTGGCCGGCTGCCTTCCGCCGCAGCCCGGATACACGTATGCGGAGTCCTATCCCGGCCCCGTGCGTCACGAGGTGCGCCCCGCGCCCCGTCCGGCCCCGCGCCCGCAGGTCCACAAGCCCGCTCCCGCGCCCCGTCCGCAGGCGAACCGGCCTGCTCCGCGGCCTCAGGCGAACAGACCCGCGCCTGCGCCGAAGCCGCAGATTTCCAGGCCCGCGCCGCGCCCCGACGCCCATGTGTCGCCTGCCCGCCCCGGCAAGCCTTCCGGCCCGTCCGTGCAGCGTCGGCCCGAGCCCCGCAAGGACGGCGGCAGAGCGCCCGCGCCCGGAAACAGTGAACCCCGTCGTCCGGCTCCCGGAAGATAGCCTCGCGCGCCGACGCTCTCCGGTTCCGCAACGATAAAACGACAGACCTCCGCTTTCCGGAGGGTCTTTGCCATGAGCAATATTACCGTTCGTTCTCTTGCATTCCTTTGTCTTCTGTGCCTTGCTCCCGTGACCGAAGGCTGCGCCGCCGCCCCTGCGGCCGCCCCGGCCCTGACCGCGCGTCAGCAGGCCCGCGTGACTCCCGCCGTGCGCGCCGTGAGCGCCGTGGCTCCGGCCGTGGTGAACATCACGAGCACGCTGGTGGAGCGCCGCTCCCCTGCGGAACTCACCCCCTTCGACTTCTTTTTCAACATGCCCGGCCGCGATCTGCGCAGTCAGAGCATCGGCTCCGGCATCATCATCGACGGCAGCCGCTCGCTGGTGCTCACCAACGCCCACGTGGTGAACGGCGCGTCCGCCATTTCGGTGCGCCTTCTCGACGGCCGCACCTTCGACGCCGACGTGGTGGGCGCGGAGCCGGATTTCGACATCGCCGTGCTGCGCCTCAAGGGCGCGAAGAATCTGCCTTCCGTGGCCATGGGCGATTCCACCGATCTCATGCCCGGCGAGAGCGTCATTGCCATCGGCAATCCCTTCGGCTTTTCGCACACGGTGACCACGGGCGTCATTTCCGCCCTCGACCGCACCATTGAAGCCGAAGACGGCGTGTTCACCGATCTCATCCAGACCGATGCCGCCATCAATCCCGGCAACAGCGGCGGTCCGCTTCTGAACATCCTCGGCGAGCTCATCGGCGTGAATACGGCCATCTACGACAAGGCGCAGGGCATAGGCTTCGCCATTCCCATCAGCAAGGCCCGCCGCGTGGTGGACGAAATTCTCGATCAGGGCCATGTGAGCACGCCGTGGCTTGCGCTCATCGGTCAGAACGTGGATCCGCGCACGGCCCGCTATCTGCGCCTGCCCGAAGCCGAAGGTCTGCTCGTCACGGAAGTGTTCGACAACGGCCCGGCGGACAAGGCGGGCATACGCCCCGGCGACGTGATCATGGAAATTTCCGGCAATGCCGTGACCGACAGAGACAAGTATCTTTCCCTGCTGCGCAACCATCAGCCTCACGCCCCCGTGACGCTGAAGCTCTGGCGCAACGGCTCGGAAAAGACCGTCACCCTGACCATGACGGACTTCGACGACGGCACGGCATCCTCGCTTGCGCTGCGCCGCTGGGGCATGGCCGTCAAGGACGGCAGAAACGGCGCGGTGGTGACGGATGTGCGGCCCAATTCTCCCGCGGCCCGTCTCGGGCTGGAGCGGGGCGACGCCGTCACGGCGGTTTCCGGCCGGGCGACCGGTTCGCGCAAGGCGTTTCTCGACGCGTTCCGCCGGGATTTTCTCAAGCGGCAGATACTGCTTCAGGTGCTGCGCGGCGGCCGTCTCTATCAGGTGCGCATGGGAATTTAGCAGATCGGCCCGGCGTTGCGTCCCGGACATAAAAAGGCTAAGGTGTGAAATCCCTTTTTCAGGAGTTGAGGTATGATTCATTTCCGTCGTCTTTCCCTGTCCATGTGTGCGGTTCTGATGTTCGCCGCTGTGGCCCTCACCGGCTGCCTGGCCCAGAATAATGTCCGCCTGCTTTATAATCCCAGCGGAACGGCCGCCCTGCCCGTGGCCACGGCTCCGCGCGTGGCCGTGGTCGTGTTTGAAGATCAGCGCGGCCGCATCGACATCGGCGCCCGCAAGGACGGCAGCCCCTTCCAGCCCAGCTCCAGCGTGGCGGAATGGGTGAGCCAGTCTCTGGCCGACGAACTCGCGCGTCAGGGCGCACAGGTGTCTCTGGCCACCAGCATGGCGCAGGCCCAGGCCGGACAGCCCGACTACATCGTGGGCGGCGTGGTCGAACGCGTGTGGCTCACGGAAAAGAGCATCAGCAGCTACGACGCCGTCATCCGCATCCAGACCCGCCTCTACAGCCAGAAGCAGGCCACGGTGTCCAGAAGCTTTGCCTCCCAGCAGGAAAAGACCGGCATTCCCGGCGCGGCGCTTGCCGAACAGACCCTGTCCAGCACGCTGGCCGACGTGCTCAAGAACGCGTCCATGTCCATCATGGGAGCCATGCGCTAGAGCGCTTGCGCCTTCCCGATGCTGACGGCGTCCGGCGCGCCTTTGCGCCGCGGTCCGGCATCGCGAAGGGCGGAAGACTCTGCGCTTCGACGCTGAAGTGTGAACATTGCGCCGCGTCCGGTTTTCCGGACGCGGCGTTTCAGTCTGAACGCCTTTCTCTGCGGAAAGGCGGATACGGAGCAATTATGAGACCAGTGCTCGTGAAGGCCTACGGGGCCCTGAATCCCGCCACGGAGGAAACCTATCGCGCCGTGCGCGCCGTGCTTGAAGACTGGTACATTCCCGACGCCGTGGAGCTGAAGGGCGATCTTCTGCGCATCAGCTACGAAGGCGAGGTGTTTCCCGACGCCGAAGTGGTGGAGGCTCTGCGCCCCTTTCTCTGTGATCAGAGCGAGGGCAAGCTCGACATCCTTGACCTTGAGGCGTGGACGCTGCATCGGTACTTTTTTGCCTACGGTCGTCTGCGCGATCACACGGCCACGCTGGACAAGGCGCTGGAAGCCTGCTCCATGCACTAGGCGAGGCCGAACGGCGCGCCGTTCCTCGCAGTTTCCTTTTCTTCATGTTTTTTCATCCGCGGGATGCTTCGCTGGCCGGAGCGTCCCGTTTTTTTTGCGCCGTCGTTTGGGCCCCCGGCTTTTGAGATGGCCGGGCGTCTTGCCTTTGGGGCTGTCGGCGTCGCTCCGATGCGGCGGATGCTGCTCCGGCTTCGGCGAGCGTTCTTTCAGAGGCAGGCGCGGCCGCTCGACGGCTCGTCGTGCTGCTGAACCTGTGGGGAGAGATCCGGCGACAGGCGATTTGCTCCGGCTTCCCTGGCTCCGGTCGGCTGCTGCGCTGCCTCCCGGAAGGCGGGCCCGGCGTTTTCCCTTGAACACAGTTTGAGGCCCCGGAGCCCGTCGTTTTTTGAGGCGCGGGGTACGAAAAGGATTCATCGTTATTTCTGGATTGATACAAAAAAATATTGTCCGATCTTTCCTTTTGAAAAAATTGGAGAAAATATTTCCGGGCACAAAAACGCACAGGAGGGCGACCGGCGGGAAACAGGATTGTGCCGAAACGTTATTGTATCAATGCGGCAATCGGCGTTTTGATGAAGATGTCAGTTATTTTGCCGCGTTGAATTATTTTTGGGGAGTTGGCACGGTTTATGCATCGTCAAGAACAGAATCTGACGTTCTGGATGAAGGAGGAAATATCTATGAACGCTGCTGATACCGGTTTTGTTCTTATCAGCGCCATGCTGGTCATGCTTATGGTGCCGGCACTCGCTCTGTTCTACGGCGGACTCGTGGCCTCGCGCAACGTGCTTTCCACCACCATGCACAGCTTTGTTCTTCTCGGCGTAGGCGCGCTGCTCTGGCCTATCGTGGGCTACACGCTGGCCTTCGGTCCCGACATTCACGGCCTTATCGGCGGTTTTGAAAACATCATGCTCTTCGGCGTGGGCAAGGAGCCTCTCAACGGCGGCTCCATTCCGGCGCTGGCCTTCATGGCCTTCCAGTGCATGTTCGCCGCGCTCACGCCCGCGCTCATTTCCGGCGCGTACGCCGAACGCATTCATTTTCAGGCCATGCTGCTCTTCTCCACGCTGTGGCTGCTCGTGGTGTACTGCCCCATGGCCCACTGGGTGTGGGGCGGCGGCTGGCTCATGCAGATGGGCGCTCTTGACTTCGCCGGCGGCGCGGTGGTTCATATGAGCTCCGGTTCGGCCGCTCTCGCCGCCGCCATCGTGCTCGGCAAGCGTTCCACCATGGGCCGCAGAGCCGGTCTGCCGCACAACATTCCCATGACCGTGCTCGGCGCGGGACTGCTCTGGTTCGGCTGGTTCGGCTTCAACGCAGGCAGCGCGCTCGCGGCCAACGGCCTTGCCGCCAACGCTCTGGTCACCACCCATCTTTCCGCCGGCTGCGCCATCCTCGGCTGGCTCGCCGTGGAACGCTGGCACACCGGTCACTTCACCGTGCTCGGCGCGGCTTCCGGCGCGGTGGCGGGCCTTGTGGCCATCACTCCCGGCGCCGGCTTCGTGGAACCCTGGGCGGCCATCATCATCGGTCTGCTCGGCGGTGCGGTCTGCTACGGCGGTATTTTCCTCAAGAGACTTTTCAACTATGATGACGCTCTCGACGTCGTGGGCATTCACGGCGTGGGCGGCGTGCTCGGCGCGCTGCTGACGGGCGTGTTCGCCTGTGCCGAAGTCAACGGCGTGGACGGACTTCTGTACGGCAATCCCCATCAGCTCTGGGTGCAGTTCGTATCCGTCATCGCCACGGTGGGCTTCTGCTTCCCGGTCAGCTACGTGCTGCTCAAGCTTACCGACATGCTCGTGGGCCTGCGCGTGCCGCTGGACAAGGAAGTGACGGGTCTCGACATTTCGGAACATTCCGAATCCGGCTACCAGATATAACTACCGACTGATGAGGATACTGTCATGCAGAAAGAAAATTCCCTGAAAAAGTTGCAGGTTATTCTTAGACTGGAAACCGTGGACCGCGTGAAGGAAGCCTTGAGCTCCATAGGCATAGGCGGCGCCACGCTCATGGAAGTGCGCGGATTTGGACGTCAGCGCGGCCATACCGAAATTTATCGTTCGCAGCGCATGGAAGTGGACTTCCGCTCCAAAATGATGCTGGAAATCGTGATGGAAGAGGAAAAGGTGGACGACGCCGTCAAGATCATTCTGGAACACGCCCGCACCGGGGCCGTCGGCGACGGCAAGATATTCATTCTGCCCGTGGACAACGTCATACGCATCCGCACGGGCGAGTCGGGCAAGGCGGCGCTGTAGATTTTCCGACGTAAACGGGAACGGAAAACGGAAAAAGAAAGGACCTGAGTCCTCCTCTGGAAGACGCGCGGAGACGGAAGTCGCCGCGCGTCTTTTGCGCGCTTCGGAGGACGGCCGGGAGAGTGTTCCGGTCGAAGCGGCGGAGGCCGGAAGCGGACGGACCTTGCGGTCCGTCCGCCGATGGGGAATGGGGAGGTTCCCCGTTGGTGCCGCGCTGTCCGGCACGGCGCGGCAGGCGTGAGGCTAGAAGAGCACGGGACCGAGAAGCATGGTGACTACGGCGGTGGAAAGGTAGGCCCCTATGATGGCGATGGGCGCGGTCTTCCAGATGACGGCGGTGTTGCTCCATTCGTTGCCGTGCAGCAGGGCGGCGCTGGCGCTGGCGGCGGGGGTGAGGAAGGCGAAGTGCACGCACATGACCACCATGATGAGCGGAATTTCGGGAGCCATGCCGGTGGCCTGACTGAAGCTGTAGATGACGGGCATGAGCACCACGCCCACGGCGCCGTTGTTCATGACCTGCGTCAGCAGCATGGCGCCGAAGCCGATGATGAGGGCGAAGGTCATGGGAGAGCTTTCGCCGAAGAGCGGCATGATGAGGCCCATGAGGAAGTCGGTGATGCCGCTGCTCGGCGCGGCCATGCCTATGGTGAGCGGCTGCACGAAGGCGAGCAGCAGCACGATGCCCCAGGTGACGCCGGAATCGACCATGACCTTGAAGTTGAGCAGGGGCTTTCCGTCCACACGGATGCAGGCCATGATGGTGACGAGCAGAATGACCACGCCGGTGTTGTCTATGGCCTTGAGGAATCGGGTGAGGAAGAAGTCGGCGGGCAGGAAGCTCGGCGCGAGCAGCAGGAGCACCAGCATGAACAGAAAGACGAGAATGGTCTTTTGCACGTTGTTGAGGTTGAGCGCGCCTTCGCTGTCCAGATCGTCGGCTCTGAGGTCGCGCAGCTTGGACATGTCGGGCTTGAACACGTACTTGCCCATGAGAATGAAGAACAGCGAGCAGAGCACGCAGATGAGGCAGGCGATGATCATGTACTTCGCGTAGTCTATGCCGCTGCCGGACATGGTTTCATAGGCGCTGAACACGGTGAGCGCCACCTGCTTGAAGGGAATCATGGACTGGCCTATCTGGGTGGCGAACACGATGCCGAACACCATCATGGTGGGGTAGCCGTCGCCGCGCTTGTAGCCGCACACTTCGCACACGCCGTACAGGATGCTCCAGCCTATGAGCGCTGCGGGCGAGGCGCTGGTGAGCGCGCCGAGAATGAACATGGAGGCCAGAAACGTGAAGGTGAACAGCCACGGTTTTCCGCACACGCACTTTCTCGTGATGAACCAGAGCGAAATGAACTTGGAGAGGCCGTAGTAGTTGATGGTGGCGCAGAACACGAAGATGAAGAACATCATCTGCACGATGGGGTGGCCGAAGCTGTTGTTGAGCAGCTTTACCGGAGTCATGCCGCCGATGAGCATCATGGCCAGCAGTCCGGCGAGGCTGGGCCAGACGATTTCGATGAAGATCCATCCGTAGAGCACGCCGAGGAAGATGCCGACAAGATTCATGCCCAGGGGCGTGAGCGGGGCGAGAGGCGGAAGCTGCCCCACGCCGAACATGATGATGAGGCAGACGGCGGTGTGAATGTAGTACGAAAGGGAGAGGGGGCGTTTGTGCGCGGGAGTTGCGGTGCTCATGCTTTTCCTCGAAAAAGATGGGATATTTTTCACGCAGGATGCGCGGCAGAGGCGCGGCCGCCGGGGGACGGCCGCGCCGATATCGTTCCGCTGCGGACGGAACTAGCCTGCATGCCGGTGTTCAGGCCAGGTGAAGTTGTCCATGTAGTAACGGTAGGGCTTGATGGGATATTCGTTGACGGGCACGGGCACGGTGTGCAGTTCGCGTCTGCCGTCCACCATTTTCTGTTCGATCCACTTGAGCCAGTGGGCGTTGTCCCGTTCGGGGAAGTCTTCGCGGAAGTGGCCCGCGCGCGATTCCTTGCGGGTAAGGGCGGCGGTGAGGCTGAGATCCGTGAGCAGAATGGTGGACTGCGCCTCGAAGAGCTTGGCCAGCTCGTGGGCGTCGCGGGCTCCCATGCGCGGAGCGAATTCCTCGCGCACTTCGGCCACGCGGTCGAGGCCGCGGGTGAGGCCCTGCCCCGTCTTCATGAGGGCGATGTCCGGGGCGCTCATCACTTCGCGCATGTCGGCGATGACGTCCTTGGGGGCGATGCCGTCTCTGCCCAGATACTTGAGCAGGCCGTTCACCTTGTCTTCGGCGTAGGCTCTGTCGAAGGCCACGGCGTCGTGTCCCTGCACGAAGTGCGCGGCGGCTTCGCCCGCGCAGTAGCCGGTGGTGGCGGTGATGCAGGTGGCCCAGCCGCCCATGTACACGCCGGGATCGGGGTTGCGCGCAAGGCCTGCGGCGTAAAGACCCTTCACGGCCGTGGAGCCGTCGAGGTCGGCCACAATGCCGCCGTAGGTGTGACGCACCTGCGGCATCCACTGGAGCTTCTGGGCAAAGAAGTCTATGCCCATGGCGCGCAGCTTCTTGTCGTTGAGGCCCATCCATCCGGCGCGCGGACGCATGGTTTCCACGTCTTCGGGCTTCATCTGGCTGCAGTCGAACACGATGGGGCCGTTGCCCGCGCGCACTTCGCACACCATGCCGCGGGTGTTGTAGTGCGGATCGGCCTTGGCGCCGAACTTCGGCGAATACTTGCGCATGAAGTCCTCGCCCTTGTTGTTGAGAAAGCGCGCGCCCTTGGGCAGCAGGCCGGTCTGACCTTCCCAGGCGAAATCCACGGGCACGTTCCACACCTTCCAGAATTCAAAGTTGCGCATGGCGCAGCCCGCGTTCCAGGCGATGCTCACGCCTTCGCTCGCCGGCGTGTTCTGATGGTAGGAAGGCTTCCAGCCGCCGGTGTTGGTGGCGAGCAGCACGGCGCGGGCCTTGATGAAGACCGGAACGCCGCTCTGCGCATGAAAGCCCACCGCGCCGGTGACGCGGTCGCCGTCGGTGATGACGTCGGTGATCACGGTGCGGCCGAGGCGGCGCACGCCGCGCTTTTCGCATTCCTGCTTGAGCAGACGGGCCTTTTCAATGCCGCCCATGCCGTAGGGATGATAATAGTAGTAGCGCATGTGATCGAGCGCGCGCTGAGGAATGAAGCACAGTTCGCCCTTGTCGTTGCGCACGAACTTGTGTCCCCAGTTTTCGAAGTCCATGAAGCGCTCGTAGGACTGGGTGAGAATCTGGCCGAGAATGCGCTGATCGGCCAGGCCGTCGTAGTAGTACACGAGGTCGTCGAGCAGGTCGTCGAGGTTCATGTCGGGCTGCTTGACGATCATGTCGCCGCCGGAAAGTCCGCCGAGTCCGCCCCAGTCGCGGGGGCCCTTGTCCACCACGAGCACGTCGTCAAGAAAGTCCTTGGCCCGCATGGCGGCCCACATGCCGCTGAAGCCGCAGCCGATGACGAGAAGGTCGGTCGTGTATTCGTATCCTCTGGTTTCTTTCATGATATCCTCCGGGTTCAGCTCTTGGCGACTTCAATCTGGTCAAGGGTTCGGGCAAAACGTTCTTTGAAGGGATGAACGAAAATGGCACCGGAGGGGCAGTGGAGCTCGCAGTTGAAGCAGGTCATGCAGTCGTCGGTGTAGGTGATGCGGGATTTGCTGCCGCAGGTCATGCAGCGCAGCGCTTCGGCAAAGCAGGCTTCCATGTCCAGAGGCTTCGTGTGTTCCGCAAAGGGATGTTCCGGGTCCGCGGGAAGCGCGGCGCGTTCGTGCCGCACTTCGTGGCGGATGCCTTCGCCGGGCAGTTTGTCTTCGGGCACGCAGGGGCGCTTTCTGCCGCGTTCGCCGGTGAGGTCCGCGCCTTTCAGCATGCGGTCGATGGAGCAGGCGCATTCACGGCCGCCCGCAATGGCGGCCACCACGGAGGCCGGGCCGGAAGCCGCGTCGCCCGCGGCGAAAATGCCCCATGCCGACGTGGCGAAGGTGACGTCGTTCACGACGATGCGGTTGCGCTCCACCGTTACCTCGCCGGCAAAGCCGCTCAGTTCCGGAGTCTGGCCGATGGCGAAAATGACGTGGGAGGCGGCAAGATGCAGCGTTGAGTCGGCGTCGAAGAGCGGGGCGAAGCGTCCTTCCTCGTCCTTGAGGCGGGTGCAGGCGTGCAGCTCTATGCCGGAAACGTGGCCGTCTTCGGTGAGAATGCGCGCCGGGCCGAAACCGCAGTGGAATTCCACGCCTTCGTTTTCGGCGTCCTTCTGATTGTGGGGGTACGCGGGCATGGCGTCGCGGCTTTCAAGGCAGGCCATGTACACGCGGGCCGCGCCGAGGCGCTTGGCGCTGATGGCCGCGTCCACGGCCACGTCGCCGCCGCCGATGACCACCACGTCGCCGGAAATTTCCGGTTTTTCATCGTCACGGCAGGCGCGCAGAAAATCGAGTCCCCAGTGAACGCCTTCGGCGTCCGCGCCCTCGATGTCCACCTTCTTGGCGGCGCTTGCGCCGGGAGCGAGCATGACGGCCTTGAAGCCGCGCTTTTTCAGATCGGCGAGACTGACGTCGGCGTTGTCGCCCACGAGGGTGTTGCAGCAGAACGTCACGCCCAGGCGTTCCAGGCGTTCAATCTGCCCCGTGACCACGGCGTCGGGCAGGCGATAGGCGGGAATGCCGTAGCGCAGCATGCCGCCGGGGAAGGGACGGGCTTCAAATACCGTGACGGGATAGCCCATGCTGGCCAGGAACCACGCGCAGGACAGTCCGGCGGGACCGGAGCCCACCACGGCCACCTTGGTGATGTGCCGCTGCACCTTTTCCTTCTGCGGAAGCGTCATGCCGCGGTCGCCGAGCACCTGTTCGATGGCGTTGATGTTCACGGCCTGATCCACCTTGGCGCGGGAGCACCTGGATTCGCAGGGATGGAAGCAGACGCGTCCGGTGATGGCCGGGAACGGGTTGGCGTTCAGGAAGTTTTCCGCCGCCTCGTCGAGCCTGCCCTGCTGGATGAGATAGTTGTTCCTGCGGATGTCCACGCCGGCGGGACAGGCCGCCATGCAGGGGGACAGCTCTTCCTGCTGCGTGTCAAGACGGAAAACGTCGAGCGGGCATGTTTTGGTGCATGTGCCGCATCCGGTACAGGCTGCGGGGTCGATACTCTGAATCATGGAATCTCCTTGGCGGGTTGCAATGCAGGACCGATGGTTGTTTCAGATGAATTGCCCCTTATGTAGCAAGAAGCGTGCCATAATTATAATATGTTTTATTTATTGGTGTTTGTTGTTTTTGCCCTTTGTGAATCAGGGGTATTTCGTGTTTAAAAAATACAAAACGTCTTATTGCTGTGCGTAAAAAATACAGTTACGATGAGCGGGCCTGCGTCTGTGCGCAGGGCGCTTGTCAGTACAGGAGAAGGAGCATGCGGCAGCAGAAGACGGACTGGGAAAACAGCACGGAAACGGGAGCGTTTCTGCGGGAACTTTTCGGAAGGCACTGGCGTCCTGAAATGCTGGTGAAGCTGGCCGGACTCGAACCTTCGGCCGCGGGTCGGGGCTGCTTTGCTCCGGCCGGAGAAGAAGCGGCGGAATGGCAGGCGCTGGACGTTCTGCTGGCCGGGCACGAAGAGGCGGCCGCGCGTCTGCGCTCTCTTGCCGGAACCTCTCCCTTCGAGCGCTTTTTGCGCAGCCTTGCCGAAGGGGACGAGCTGGGCGCTCTGGAAACGTTTCTGGAGCAGGGCGAGCGGCGCATCCGTGCGCTTTCCACGGACGACATGCGCGCCATGCTCATGTTCGCGCTGGAGAGGCTGCGGAATCTTTCTCCTTCCTCGCTTTTGCAGATAAAGCGCTTTCTCGGGCTGTGCCGGGAGCTCAATCTGTTCATCGTGTGTTCGGGCATCTTCATTCCCGGGCTTCCGCAGTTCTTCTTTCAGGCGCGGGAAACGGCGCTCGGCACCGGAGACATGGGAGAGACGGCCCTGATGGATCTTCTCATAGGCTCGCTCAACGTGTGCAACATTCCCGAGCACAACAGCGCGTATTTTCATGAAATCATGGCCCGGGGCAGGGCGGAGCTCGATACGGTGAAGGATCCTGTTCTCGTGGAGACGGCCGTGCCCTATCTCGGCATTTTCGCGTTTCTGGAAGGCGACTACGAACAGGCCATGAACTTTTTCTCCCGCGCCAGCCGGAAAATGCGCATTCAGCGCCGCCGCTACTTTGAAATGTTCTATGCCCGGCACTGGGGATTTGCGGCGGCCAACCGCAGGGATTTCGATCTGGCGGTGAGGCTTCTGCTCACGAGACTCCGGCAGGCCGAAGTGAGCAGCGACTCCTCGCTTTCGCGCAACATGCGCAGTCAGCTTGCCTTCGTGTATCTGCGCATGGGCAGGAGCGAAAAGGCGCTGGAACAGCTGGACATAGCCCTCACCGGCATAACGAGGAAGACGGACATTGCCAGCGCCGTGACCACGTTGCGTCATCTGGCCTGCTATCACATGTTTTCCGGGCACGTTGAGGCGGCCTTCAAGGTGCTGCTGCCCGCCCTGCGCAAGGCCGAGGCGCAGGGGTATCAGCGGCCGGTGTATCTCAACGGCGTGTTTCTCGAACTGCTGGCCTGCATGCACGAAAAGGGACTGCCGCCTCTGCCGTGCTATTCCTTTGAAGAGGAGCTGGCCCGTTGTCTTTCGGGGCCGAACCGTCTGCTGCGCGGGGTGGCCTTCCGCGTGCAGGGGCGGCTGCTGGAACGGGCGGGGAAAAAGGCCGGGGCCGTGGAGGCCTACCGCAGGAGCATTGCCCTGCTGGACGCCATTCACAACACGCTCGAAGCGGATCAGACGCGTCTTTTTCTGGCCTCGCTGCTGCTGGATGAGAACGAGAAGGAGGCGGCGCTGCTCGTCAACGAAGCCTGGCGATCCTACAGGTACCAGAAGCCGTTCTTCTGGTCCGACAGGCTGCTTCGGCTGGTGCCGTCGTATCTGAACGCGGGAGAAGAGGGCGCCGTTTCCGCCCACGCGCTGGTGGAGGCGTTCCGCGACAATTTTGCGCCCCGGCGTTCCGGGCTGTCGTTTGAGGAATTTTCCCGCATGCTGCTGACGGAATCGGGAAGGCTGCTCGGCGCGTCGGAGGGGTGGCTGTATCATCGTTCTCAGCCATCCGCGCCGCTGCGTCTTGTGGAAAAAAGCGGCTCTGCTCTTGAAGGTTTTCTGGGGCCCGCCACGGTGGAGGAAATGGCGGAACTTGTGGCGGAAGGGGAGCCGGTCATTCTGGACAGCGTGACGGACGGCGAAAAGAGCGTGCCGGGCATGTTTGTCGGGCTTCCGCTGGACTGCCGGCCCTATGGATTATACGTGCTCTGCCTTGCGGGCACGTTTCCCGAAAAGCTGCGGGCGGTGCTGGACGAAACGCTTCTGCGCGACATAGCCCGGGTGCTTACCTGGCCGTGCATGCTCACGCTGGAAACGGAACGCCGCACGCAGAGCGTTTCCGCCCCGGGCGAGAGCACGCGGGAAATGATATGGGTTTCCCCGACGATGCGGAATTTTCTGGCGGACGTGGACAACGCGGCGGGCACGGATGCGGCTGTGCTGCTCAACGGCGAATCCGGCGTGGGCAAGGAAATGCTGGCCCGGCGCATTCATGAGCGGAGCGGCAGAAGCGGCCGCCTTGTGACCATCAACATGGCGAGCCTGCAGGACGAGCTTTTTGAAAGCGAGTTCTTCGGGCATGAAAAAGGCGCGTTCACCGGAGCCATGAACAGCAAGCTTGGACTGGTGGAACTTGCCGAGAACGGCACGCTTTTTCTGGACGAGCTGACGGAGGCGAGTCCCAGGGGGCAGGCCAAGCTGCTGCGGGTGCTGCAGGAGCGGAGTTTTCTGCGTGTGGGCGGCACAAGGCCCATACGCATCAATTTCCGGCTGGTGGCCGCCACCAACCGCAACATCGGCGAGGCCGTGCGCACGGGCGCGTTCCGCGCCGATCTCTATTACCGGGTGGCGGTCATTTGTCTCCACATTCCGCCGCTGCGGGAACGGCGTCAGGATATTCTTCCTCTGGCCCGCTACTACCTGCATCATTTTGCCCACCGGCACGGCCGCGACGTGGTGCAGGATTTTTCCGAAGCCAACTGCCGTCTGCTCGAACAGTGGCCGTGGCCGGGCAACATCCGCGAGCTGCGCAACGTGGTCGAGCAGTCCGTCATTCTCAGCGGCGGCCGCACGCTCGCCTTTCAGGAGGGCTTCTATGAAGCGCCCGTCAGAAGCGCGGCGTTTAGCGGGCGCAACGATCCTCCGGCGGAGCGGGAAGAGCCCGTCTGTTCCGTGGAGGAGGCGGAAAAGCGATGCATCCTCGCCGCGCTTCGCCGGACGGGCTGGCGCATCGACGGCCGGTACGGAGCGCTGGCCGTGCTGAAAATAAGTCGTTCCGCGCTGTACGCGAAAATGCGCAAATACGGTCTTTCCCGGGAGAACGAGGCGCGGGAGGACGCTTCCGGCATGGAGTGACGAACGCTTTTCGATGCCGATGGGCGGGAAGCCTTCCGATGCTTTTGCCGCAATCTTCTGCAGCAGCGCGCGGGAGAGCGGGAATCCTGTTCGTTTTTTGGATCGCGAAGAAGAACTTTTTTGTAAATAACACGTCGTCCGGCCCGCTTTTGCGTTGATTATGAAGGTAGGGGGTTCTTTGGGGGAAACATAAACGTATCGCAGCGAAATAGCGTAAAATGTTGTTGAGCTCCGCGGCTGCGTCATGTATTCTCGAACAAGCGGCCCGGCGTCTTTCCGCATTTTTTCGGACGGAAGCGTCTGTCGCTCTCACCATGGAGAACAGTATGAAAACTCTGCAATGCGATGTCGTTGTCGTGGGCGGCGGCCCGGCCGGAACCTTCGCCGCCGTGAAGGCGGCGGAAAACGGCGCCGACGTCATTCTTCTGGACAAGGGCTATGTCGGCAAGAGCGGCTGCGGCACGTTCGGGGCCGGTTCGTTCAAGGCCTATCTCAAGGAAGAGGACTCCCTCGACCTGTGGTACGGCAAGGCCGTGGAAGAAGGCTTCTACATCAACGATCAGGACTGGCTGAAAAAGCATTTCGACACCATCGGCGACAGGGTGAAGGAACTGGAATCCTGGGGCGTGGTGTTTGAAAAGAATGAAGACGGCACCTATCGCCGCATTGAAGGACAGGGGTCTTCCGATCAGCGCCCCATCAAGACGCTCATGTTCCACGGGCCGCAGTTCATGGAAGTCATGCGCAGAGTCTGCAAGGAAAAGGGCGTGACCATCGTGGATCGCGTCATGGTGGACGCGCTGCTTCATGAAAAAGGCAACGACCGTGTCATCCGCGGCGTGGTGGGATTCCACGGCGTGACCGGCGAAGTGTACGTGGTCAAGGCCCGGGCCGTGGTGCTCACCACCGGCGCGCAGGCCTACAAGTCTCACTACGCCGATCTGCACATGGAAACGGGCGACGCGCACATCATGGGCCTTGAAGCCGGTGCGGCGCTCGCCAACTACGAATTCAACTGCCATCAGCTCACGCACGGCAACTTCGCCACGCACGGCATGAACGTTTCGCAGGGGCTCGGCGCCAAGTTCGTCAACGCTCTCGGCGAGGACTTCACCGCCAAGTACGACCCGGAATACGCCTCCCACGGCAACCTGTGGCGCATTTCCGCCTCCATGGCCCTGGAAGTGCATTTCGGCCGCGGCCCGCTCTATTTCGATTATTCCTCCTTCACGCCCAAGGACTGGGAACTGTTTGAACGCACGCTGCCGCTCATGTACCGCTCCTACGAACAGGCGGGCTACGTGGACAAGAACCGCAAGGTGATTCAGGGCAAGCTGAGCTGGGTTTCCGCGCTCATAGGCAACGTGGGCTTCGGCGGCGGCCTGTACATTGATCTCGACGGCCGCACCACGCTGGAAGGCCTGTACGCCGCGGGCGACGCCACGTTCGGCCCCACTTCGGGCGTGGAGGGCTTCTGCGCCTACGCCATGCCTGCGGCGTCCACCACGGGCGCGGTGGTGGGCGAATCCAGCGCAAGATACGCCCGCACAGTGGGCGAACCGGACGTGGACGAGAAGGAAATCGAGCAGGTGGTGGAAAAGCTCACCACGCCGCTCAGGCATCCGCAGGGCGTGGATCCTTCCCATGTGGTCATCGCCGTGCAGGAGGCGCTCTTCCCCTACGACGTGTACATTCTGCGCACCGAAGAAAAAATGCTCGCCGCGCTGAACCGCATTCGGGAAATCAAGAAGTACGACGTGCCCCGTCTGCGCGCGCTCGACGCGCACGGCCTGCGCTTTGCCCTGGAGGCGCGCAACATGGTGCTGAGCGCGGAAGTCATGCTTACCGCCGCCCTGTACCGCAAGGAAAGCCGCGGCTCGCATCTGCGCCTCGACTACCCGGAAATCGACAACGAGAACTGGCTGAAATGGATTCTCGTGGAACAGCAGAACGGCGAACTTGCGCTCCGCACGAAGGATATTCCCATCGACCGCTATCCGCTGCGTCCCGAGCACAAGCGCGAACTTCACGCCTCCATTGCCGCGGCCAGAAAACTTGGGGAGAACATCTAATGGGCATCCGTCATATCGATTACGACAAGTGCATCCGCTGCCTGCGCTGCGTCACCTACTGCCCGCAGGACGTCTTGCGGGCCGACGAGGACAAGCATCCGTACATCGCCTATCTTCAGGACTGCCAGTCCTGTTTTCTGTGTGAAAAATACTGCCCGGCAGGGGCCATCGCCGTTTCCGCAGACCGGGAACGCCGTCCCATTCTGCCCTGGAAGATCTGATGGCGCGGCCGCCCTCCGGGGCGGCCTGCCGTTTGCAAACGCATCGGAACAACGCGGGAGATTCGCTCATGATTGCCAATATGCCCACTTCAACCTTTCTTCTCTACATCGGCGCGTTTCTGGTGCAGTTTGTGTTCGTCATAGGCTACGGCATCTGGTGGTGCCTTCAGGGCAGAACCCGCCCCGACAATAAGAAAAAGAGGAATTAGAAGGGGCGCGCCATGATGATTGCCATACTCGTCGTCTATTTCGGACTCATGTTGTTCATAGGCTACCTCGCCTCCCGCAAGGTGAGGGATTCGAGAGACTATTTTCTCGGCGGCAAGGGCTTCGGGCCGTGGTTCACGGCCTTCAAGTTCGCGGCCACCTGGGAGAGCGGCGTCAAGCTCGTGGGCAGCCCCGGCATGGCCTGGAATGCGGGCTGGTCTTCGCTCGCCATGGGCATAGGCACGCCGCTGTGCTATTTCTTTTCCTTCCGCGTGTTCGGGCAGCGCCTCAAGCTGGCCTTCGATCACTTCAACGTGCTCACCCTGCCGCAGATGCTGGAAAAGCGCTATAAAAGCCGCGCCATCCGCATTGTGGCGGCCGTGGCCATCCTCATAGGCCTCGGCGGCTCGCTCGTGGCGCAGTTCAAGGCCACGGGAGAAATCTTTTCCACCATTCTCGGTCTGGACTATCTTTCGGGGCTGTTCATCGGCGCGGTCGTCGTGGGCGTGTACTGCGTCATGGGCGGCTATCTCGCCTCGGTGTGGACGGACTTCATTCAGGGCATCATCATGGTGCTCGGCTCCATCGCCATCTTCACGGCCACGGCCCAGGCGGCCTTCGGCGGCGTGTCGGCGGATCTGCTCTCCCAGCTCAACGCCGCGCTCGGCTCCATTGATCCCAATCTGCTCGACGTCACGGGCGGCGGAAAAATGAGCTGGTCCAATCTGTTCATCATTCTCGCCATCACCATGCTCGTGGGTATTGCCATGCCTCAGCAGAGCGTGGCCATCTTCTCCATGCGCGACGTGCGCACCGCCCGCGTGGCCATGATCGTGTGCGTGGTGTTCTCCGCCATTCTCGCCTGGACGCTGGCCACCACCGGCATGATGAGTCACATGGTGCTTGCGCCCGGCGAGGTGAAGAATCCCGACATGGTCATTCCGCTGCTCATTCCCAAGGTGCTCTCGCCCATTACGGGCGGCATCTATCTCGCCGCCGTGCTCGCCGCCATCATGTCCACGGTGAGCGGCTCCATCGTGGTGGCGGCCTCGTCGCTCACGGAAGACATCTTCAAGCTTGCCATTCCGGAGCGCTACACCCGGCATCCCATGTTCTACAACCGTCTGGGCGCCGCCGTGTTCGTGCTGCTGCCGCTGCTCTTTGCCGTCAAGCCGCCGACCATCATTTTCTGGATAGGCGTGTTCGCCTTCGGCTTCCTGGTGTTCACCTTCCTCATGCCCATGATCGGCGTCATCCTCATTCCCGGCGCTTCCAAACAGGCCGCGCTGGCGCAGATGGTGAGCATCATGATCATCATTCCCGTGTGGACCATCTGGCTGCAGAAGCCCACGGGCATCCCCGCGCTTCTGGTGGGGCTGATCGGCGCGCCGCTCATCTTCTTTGCCGTCAACGCCGTGTTCAAAAAGCGCGAGCTCGATCCGGACATCCGCGAGCTGTGGGAAAAGTTCCGTCAGCTCTGATCGTTCAGGGGCTTTCCGGCCGCTTCGTCGGAAGGCCCCTGCAACATTTTGGGCGGAGTTTCCGTTTGCCGCTCTGCCTGACTCGGCCCCGGAGCCTTGAGCGACGGGCGCTCGGAACAGGCGCTTTCAGTATTTTCTTGATTCGGTCAGGCCGCATTTCCGGCATGCTGGTGACTCATGGACACGACGACGCTGACGCTGAACTCTTCCGGCCTTGCGTGGGACGCGGAGGCGCTTTGTGCGCGGTATGCCTTTCTGCGCAAAAGACGGGAGGAGGTTCGGCTCGATCTTTTATATTACCCCTACCGGCTTTTTCATCTGCGGGGGCAGGCGAGCTGGCGCTTTTTCGGAAAAAGACCGCTGGAAATGCTGCTTGTGGTCGATGCGCGCACGGGCAAGTGCCTTCGGGTGTCGTCGTTTCCCGAAGTTTGCGAAGAGCGGATTGTTTTTGAGCACGGCGATGCGGAGCCTGCGTTTGCCCCCGCGCGCGTGGAAGCGGACGGGCAGGCTCTTGAAGCGTCTGCGCATGTTGCCGCAGCCGTTCTCGACGAGGCGGAGGCGGCGTCAAAGGCGGAGGCGTTTGCAATTTCCGCGTGGGGGCGACGCTGCAATCTTCCCCTCGGCCCGCGCGCGGACATCCGATGCTCGGAGTCGTCGTCCCGTCTGCTCTGCAAGCCGTTCTGGATCATGCGACCGAAGGAGCGTCCGACCGAAGGAAAAATGTTCGTGTTCGACGCCACCACCGGCCTCGGCGGCGTTTCCGAATACTGGAACGTAGTCGAGTATGTGCTCGACATGGAGCGGCGGAAGGCGTCCTGACGAGAAGGCGGCTTCGGAGACCTGCGCGGGGCGGCGACGCGGAAAGCGGAACGCCAGGAGAGCCGCGCAGGCAGCGGAAAGACGCGTCTTGTTCGGAAAGAGAAGGCGTGATCTCTTCGGAGTGTCTCTCGGGAGCAGGAACATGCGGCAACGCGCGGGGCTCTTTTCCGTGCGTCCACGTTGAGAAGGGCGTGCGGGTGTGATATCGGGGAGGCATGGAGCGTCCGCGTGTTGTGCGGAAGGCGCGGCAAAGGAGAAATTGTTATGGCGACGAATACCATTTTTCCCCAGGACAAGAAGTGCGGAGCCTGCCGTTGGTGGGAAGGCAGGCGCGTTCCCGAGATTCACGTGTTCAAGGGCGTGGTCAGAATCCGCTGCGATTCGGCCCCGGCCTACTGCCCCATACGCAAGATGAAGATGCTCTCCGGCGGTTCCTGCCTGCGCTTCAGCAAGTGGGAAAAGCTCTGATGCCGCAGGCCTGAGGGCATTGATCGCTTGTTAAAAAAGAAAAGCCATGCAAACACACGGCTTTTCTTCGGAACGTCAAATGCTGGTGGGCGGTAAGGGACTCGAACCCCTGACAGTCGGTGTGTAAGACCGATACTCTACCAACTGAGCTAACCGCCCCCGCCGTTTTTTCTAGGGGAAGTGCCCTGTTCTGTCAAGCAAGGGATGTCCCGGCGGGGCGGGGCGTTCAGCGCAACATGAGGGCGGATGCCTCGGAAAGGCCGGGGGGTATCCGTCCGGAAAGGCTGCCGGACGCACGTTGCCGGAGTCTGACGTATGCTGCCGGTCACGACTCTGAATGGGAAGAGCCCAACCTGCTGCTTTTCAACAGACGGAGGAAAACATTCTCTTTTTTCTGTTCAACAGGTTGCCGAATGATGATGAATTATGCTTGTAAAAAGTTTTCTGCATGACTGCTGCACAGGCATGCAATATGATGACATGTGTTTTATTTTTTGTTTATGAAGGAAATACATGCATGATTGCAGGAAGACAAGTGTTCGGTAAGACACGTTGAAAAATATGGTCATGATGGTATGTTTCATGCACGTATGGCATAGGTCTTCATCAGCCACCTTTACATGGGGTAGTCATGTTTTTTAAGGAAAAATCTGCGCCTTCCTCCGGGCGAATCGTCATCATCGGCGCAGGAGAAGTCGGCTTTCATACGACAAGACGGCTTGCCGAGGAACAGCGGCAGGTCATTGTCATCGACCATGACGAAGAGCAGCTGCGCAAGATACAGGAAGCGTTTGACGTGCAGACGCTGACGGGCTCGGGGGCCAGCCCGCAGGTGCTGCGGGACGCCGGAATAGACAAGGCCGAGCTGGTTCTTGCGGTGACGAACTCCGACGAGGTGAACATCATGGCCTGCATGTTCGCCAGAGAGCTGGCGCCTCAGGCCACACGCGTGGCCCGCGTGCGCAATCCCGACTATCATCTTCTGCCGGGCTTTCTGGAAAAAAGTCTCGGGCTCAGCCTTCTGGTCAATCCCGAAGAGGAAATCGTCCGGTCCATATCCCGCCTCATCACCATGCCCGGTTCCGTGGAATATCACGAATTCGCCAATCGCCGCATCCGCATGACGGGCATGAAGGTGGACAGAGGCCCCCTCATCGATCTGCCGCTTTTCCGCTTCCGTGAGGTGATGCAGGAAGAGCGCGTCATGATAGGCGCGATTTACCGGGAGAACAGGCTCATCATTCCTTCCGGTTCCGATGTCATACGGCAGGGCGACATCGTTCATTTCATCTACGAGCCTGCGGCGCTTCCTTCCATACTCCGCGCGCTGGAGCAGAAGCGCCGTCCCGTGCGCAGCGTGTGCATTTACGGCGCAGGACTCATCGGAACGGCGCTTGCGAGAAGACTGGAGTCGATGAACGTGCAGGTCTGCCTGATCGCCGGCAATGCCGGGGAGTGCGAAAAGCTTTCCTCCAGTCTCGGATCTACGCTGATTCTGCACGGCGACGCCAGAGACCGCAGTCTTCTTGAAGAAGAGAGGATAGGCGAGATGGACGCCTTTGTCGCCGTTTCCGAGAACGAGGAGTCCAATATTCTTTCCTGCATGCTGGCCAAGAAGCTCGGCGCCGGGCTGGCGGTGGCCAGCATCAACAAGGCCGAATATCTGCCGCTGGTGGAAACCGTGGGCATCGATCATATCGTGAGCCCGCGCATAGCCACCGTGAGCAGCATTCTGCATTACATCCGGCACGGCAACGTGCTGGCCTCGGTGGCGGTGAGCAATGAAGCCGCCGAAACCATGGAAGTCTTCGTCGAGCAGAATTCCGCGCTCTGCGGCCGGCGTCTGCGCGACATCTGCCTGCCCAAGGGCGTGCTCTTCCTCGCCGTCGTTCAGGGGGACAATGTGTTCATCCCCAAGGGCGACACGGTCATTCAGTCGGACGCCCGCGTGCTGATTCTGGCGGAAAAGCAGCACATTGCGGAACTGGAGCGCATCCTTGGCGATGCGGAGGCCTCCGAGTGCGGAGGCTCGGATCTATGACGCTCTGGAATATCATCTACCTTGTCGGCATCATGATCGCCTGCGTCGGCGTCATGCAGATCCTTCCTCTGGCTCTTTCCGCAGGCTTCGGCGACGGGCACGCGGTTTCTCTTGCGCTGACCTGCGCGGCGTCCGTGCTGTTCGGCCTTCTTCTGGTGCGCGCAGGGAGCAGAAAACGCCGCACCATACTCAGCAACAGCGAGGCGCTGGCCTGCGTGGGCCTGTGCTGGATAGCCGCCACCTGCGCCGGAGCGCTTCCCTATGTGTCCACGGGATTCATGACCCCCGTGGACGCCTGGTTTGAATCCGTTTCAGGCTTTACCACGACGGGGTCTTCCATTCTTTCCGATATCGAGGCCCTGCCGCAGAGTCTGCTGTTCTGGCGCAGTCTCACGCAGTGGTGCGGCGGCATGGGCATCATCGTGCTGTCTCTGGCCGTGCTTCCGCATCTCGGCGTCGGCGGCATGCAGCTCTACCGGGCCGAAGTGCCCGGCCCCACGCCGGACAAGCTGGCTCCCCGGATTCAGGATACCGCCAAGATTCTGTGGAGCGGCTACTGCGTTCTTACCGCCGTCATGGTCGTGTGCCTGATGATGGCGGGAATGAATGTTCTTGACGCGGTCAATCATGCCTTTGCCACGCTGGCCACGGGAGGATTTTCTACGAAGAATGCTTCGGCGGCGGCGTTTTCCCCGGCCGTTCAGTGGATCATCATTGTCTTCATGTTTCTGGCCGGAATCAACTTTACTCTGCATTTTCGTTTTATTTCGGGAAGGTGGAACGCCTACGGCAAAAGCGAGGAGTGCCGTTTCTTCGTGCTGCTCTGCACTGTGCTTACGCTGCTTACCGCAGGCTTTCTGTATGCGGAGAACAGCGCCTCCGTGCAGTCTTTTTCCGATGCGGAAAAACTGCTGCGCGGCGCGATGTTCCAGATAGTTTCCCTCATCACCAGCACCGGTTTCGTCAGTGAGAACTACAGTCTGTGGCCTCTCGGCACGATGCCGATGCTGCTGTTTGCCGTTTTCGTCGGCGGATGCGTGGGCTCCACCGCCGGCGGATTCAAAATCATGCGCATCATGGTTCTGGGAAAGGTGCTGCGCCGTGAGTTCTTTTCCATGCTGCATCCGCGCGGGGTGTACACCATCAAATTTCAGGACAGGCCTCTTTCGGAAAAGATCATCTCCGGCAGCGGCGTCTTCTTCGTTACCTACATGCTCATGCTGTTTCTGTGTACGGGCCTGCTTCTTTGCTGGAACATCGACTTTTTGACGAGCTTTTCCGCCGTGCTGACGTGCCTTTCCAATGCCGGACCGGGGTTTGGCCGTGTGGGAGCCGTGGACAACTTCGGATGGATGCCGCAGGCCGTCAAAATGATTCTTTCCTTCTGCATGCTTGCGGGGCGTCTGGAATTTTACGCGCTTCTGATTCTGCTTCATCCCTCGCTCTGGCGAAAGCCGGGAGGGCTGTAAGCCGCGCTGACGCCGGGTGCGACGTTTTTGCCGGAGTGCTGCGGACAGACAGAACACAGGCCGGAGCAGGAGGAGAAGTCCTGTTCCGGCTTTTTGGCAGGCGGGGAAGGAAGGCGATGCCTCGCTGGCGTTGGGCCGCCCGGAACATGCCGTAACGTCTTTTCATGGCCGTGGACGGGATGAGGCCAGGGCCGGGTCCGGCACAGGTGCGCGCAGTCGGAAAGCTTCGCAGCGCGGCGTTTCAGAACGTCGCAAGCTCGGTCGCGGATCGAAAGGTCGGCGGCCTTTTGTCTTTGTGGGCCGTGTTCGTTTTTCGTGAAAATCGTCAATAAAAACGAATGGATTTTTCCTCCGGTCCGCATGTTTTCCTCAAGGGAAAGCTGCGGGCACAGCCTGAAGGCAAAGAGAAAATTGCGTTTTTAAGTTGACATTGAATTTCAATTTCTTTATTGCTCAGAAAAAGTTTGATGAGTATAACTTTTGCCCAGCGGCAAAACGTTGAGAGAGGATTTCATGAGCGCCGCCATAGAACGGTTTGATCGGGAACGGATTGATTCCGAAGAGCCTCGCCTGAACGGCGCGGCGTTTTCCGCTCCGCAGTCGGACGACTGGAGCGTGGAGAAGTATTTTGCAAGAGAGGATGCGGATCCTCTCTCCCGCGCGTTTGACGGCAAGATAGCCGTGCATCCCGGCGTGGGCGGAAGGCTGGTTGCGCCGCAGGAGCGGGAGGCGCGTCTTGAGGCGCTGCTCGACGAGCCCCGCCGGGGCGACAGCGTGGCGTACATTCATGTGCCGTTCTGCGAAACGCACTGTCTGTACTGCGGCTTCTACAACCGGGGCTATTCCCGGGAGGAGAGCGCGCGTTACGTGGACGCTCTTGTTCGGGAGCTTCGGCTCTGGGAGGGGCGCGCGGCGCAGAGTCAGGGGCCGGTGCATGCCGTGTACTTGGGCGGCGGCACGCCCACGGCGCTGGAGAGCGGCGATCTTGAACGTCTGCTCAGGGCCGTGCGCGGGCATCTGCCGCTTGCCAACGACTGCGAGATCACCGTGGAAGGGCGGCTGCACAACTTCGGTCCGGAAAAAATGGAAGCCTGTCTTGCGGGAGGCGCGAATCGTTTTTCGCTCGGCGTGCAGAGCTTCAATACGAAGATACGGCAGACCATGGGGCGTCTGGCCCCGCGGGAAGAGGTGTTCCGCAGGCTGGAGCGCCTGAAGAGCTACAATCAGGCCGCCGTGATCGTGGATCTCATTTTCGGCTTTCCCATGCAGAGCATGGAAGTGTGGCTGGACGACATTGCCGCCGCCTGTTCCGCCGGGCTCGACGGCATGGACTGCTATCAGCTCAACGTGTACGACCGGACGCCGCTCGGCCGGGCCATACGGGAAGGCAAACTTCCTCCCGCAGCGGACATTCCGCAGCAGGCGGCCATGTTCGCCGCGGCCGTGGATGTTCTGGAAAAGGCGTTTTACCGTCGGCTCTCGCTCACGCACTGGGCGCGCACCAGCCGGGAGCGCAACCTGTACAATCTCAAGGTGAAGGGCAGCGCGAACTGTCTGGCCTTCGGGCCGGGCGCGGGAGGGAATCTCGCGGGCTGGTTCTACATGAATGAGAGCCGGTACCAGACGTGGCTGGACGCGGTGAGCGCCGGACAAAAGCCCGTGGCGACGCTGGTTCGGCCGGACGCTCACTTTTACTTTTTTCGCGCCGTGGCTGCGGCCCTGGAACAGGGCTGGATGGATCTCGCCGACATGGAGAACACGTTCAGGCTGCCGCTCCGAACATGGCTGGAGCCGCTTCTGGAGCAGTGGGGCCGCGCCGGACTGGTGGAGCTTCGCGGGGAAAAGATGGTGCTCACGCTTGCCGGGCAGTTCTGGCAGGTGAACATTTCTCAGCTCATGCAGGATTTTCTCAAGCACGAGCTGGAGAAGGCAACGAAACACTGATATCTGGCGCCCCTGCCGGAAAGGGCAGGACAGGGGCGCGGGTTCCGGCAGAGGGCGCGGCCACGGCAGTCCGTGCATGCGCTTGGGCCGGGAACCTGAGGAACAGAGCGCGGATTTAAAAGGCCGCGCAACGAAAGGAAGGGATGATGAAGAAGACGACAATGACCTGGACGGCGTTTTCGACCGTGCTGCTTGCCTGTGCGCTGCTTCCGGCCCCGCTGGCCCTGGCGGAAGAGACCGTGAAGGCGGGCGACGTGTACGTGACCGCGACGCGTGTGGAGAAGGAACTGCAGCAGGTGCCCATGAGCGTGACGGTGATGACCGCCGAGGATGTGCGCAGATCCGGCGCGCGCACCGTGGGCGAACTGCTGGAGGACGTGCCCGGCGTGCAGGTGCAGAACGACGGCTCGCAGGGCCTGAAGCGCATTTCCATTCGCGGCGAGGACGCCTTCCGCACGCTGGTGCTCATCGACGGGCAGAAGATTTCCGAGCACAAGTCCATGTCCGGCTCGCCCATGCTCATCGACGCCTCGCGCATTGAACGCATCGAGGTCATCAAGGGACCGGCGTCGGTGCTGTACGGTTCCGACGCCATCGGCGGCGTGGTGAACATCATTACGAAGAAGGGCGGCGAAAAGCCCGTGGAAGGCGAGGTGTGGACCGGATTCAGCGGCGCGTCCCGGGGCTTTTCCGAGGGGATGGCCGTGCGCGGCAATCTGGACGGCTTCAAGTACAGCCTGTCCGGCTCGCATTCCGATCAGGGAAACATCCACACGCCCGAAGGCGAGCTGGACAACACGAATTTCCGCCAGACCGACGCGTCCGCCTTCCTGAGCTACGACTTTTCCGAACATTTCACCGTGGGCGCGGGGCTCGACTACTACAAGGGCGCGTTCAATTCCACGTCCATGAAGGACAACGGCAACGGCAACCGTTTCTTCGTCCGTGTTCCCAAGTGGGCGCGCACCAAGTACTACCTGTTTGCGGAAGGGAAGGACATCAGCGAATACCTGGCCCGCGTGCGCTTCGACGCCTACTATCAGAAGAACGAAAAGGACATGCGCAACTATGTGGGGCAGGCGAGCGGGCCCGGCAGCACCAGCATGAACGGCAGACCCGTTTCCTACGCCTCCGCCGACGTGGTCATGGACAACTTTGCGCACAACATCATCCGCAGCCGCGGCATCTCGCTGCAGACGGACTGGCAGCTCGGCGCGGATCACTATCTCATCGCCGGGTATGAGCTGAACTACGACAGGCTCAATTCCGACGGCAGAACCTATCTGAACAACCGCATTTCCATGTCCCCGGTCATGAGCATTCTCATCAACAAGACCACGGACAAATACTACGACGGCAATCAGCTCAATCAGTCGCTGTTCGCCTCCATGGAAAGTCAGCTGCCCTGGAATCTGGCGCTCACCTACGGCGTGCGCTGGACGCATGTGCGCACCGAGCTGACGCGCGGCGAAGAAGTTTCCAATCCCTACACCGGCACGATGCAGATGGGCGGCATGAAGCGGCCCATGTTCGACTATTCCGGCGCGGTGGAAAAGCGCGCGCTCGGCGACGACACGAATTCCCGCCCCGTGTTCAATGTGGGACTCGTGTGGACGGGCATTGAGGATCTGGCGCTGCGCGCAAGCTGGGCGCAGGGCTTCCGCGTGCCGAACCTGACGGAAAAATACATCGGCACGGCCATGGGCGGCGGCACCATTTACGGCAATCCGAATCTGGATCCTGAAACGTCCAACAACTTTGAAATCGGCGCCCGCTACAATCACGGCGCGCTGGATCTCGATCTTGCCTTCTTCTATTCCATTGCCGACAACTACATAGCCTCCGTGCCGGTGAGTTCCGGCAGCAGCGTCTATACCTACACCAACGTGGCCGACGCCACCACCTTCGGTTCGGAACTTGCGGCAGGCTATCGTTTTTCCACCCCGTTCGGCGACGTGACCCCCTACGCCTCGCTGACCTGGATGCGCCGTCAGTACGACGACGGCAACGGCTGGAAAACCTACGATACCGCCACTCCCGAGTGGGTGGGCCGATACGGCGTCCGCTACGCGAAGGCTCTGGCCGAAGACCTGGATTTTCGCGCCGACGTGTACGGCCGCAGCCAGTCCGCCACGGTGTATCGCTCCTCCTCCGGCAGCAGCAACTACGATCTCGGCGGTTTCACCACGGCCAACATTGCCCTCGGCTTCGACTTCGGCCCGGAAAAGCAGTTTTCGCTGCTCACCGAGGTGCTGAACATCTTCGACAAGCGTTATCAGTACAATACGGCCATTCTTGAACCCGGTCTTCACGCCAACGTGAAGCTGAGCTACCGGTTCTGATGAATACCCTGCCGCGCCGCCCGTTTCGGAGAAAAAGCGGACGGCGCGGCAGCCTTGCCTTGTTTCGTTTTCCGGTCGGAGGTCTGGAAATTTCATGACTCGATTTTTTTCCCGATGGAGCGCGCAGGAACTTGTGGTCGTCGGCGTGTTCGCCGCGGCGTCCAAGGTGTCCACGCTGCTGATAGCGCTTGCGGGCGGCGGCATGAATCCCGTCAGTCTCGCGGGCAAGAATCTTGTGTTCACCACGCTGCTTGTGGTCATGCTCTGCAAGGTGCGCAGGCCGGGCACGCTGATGCTGTTCACCGTCATCAACATGCTCGTCAGCATGCTGCTGCTCGGCGCCAGCGTCACGCTGCTGCCGCCCATGCTGATCGGCGCGCTGGCGGGCGAGGCGGCCATGTGGCCGGGCAGAGACAAGGCGGGCGCAGGCAACGCCGTGCTCGGCGCGGCCGTGTTCGATGCCATGGGCAAGGCACTTTCCCTCGGCGTTTCCTGGCTGTTCATGCGCGAGAATCCGGCCATGATGGTCATGGTGATTCCCTTTGTCGCCATCGGCTATCTGGGCTCGGTGGGAGGACTTTTTTCCGGCGTGAAGGCCGTCAGGGAGCTGCGTCATGCGGGCATCATTCGTCAGTAGGAGGGCGGGCGTCGCGGAAGGCGAAGGCTTCGCGCCCGCCTCGCAAGGGGCGTCGGCCATGAAACTGGAACGTTTTTTGCCGGATGAGCAGGGGGCCCCGCAGAGCGGGTTCGACGTGCGCGCCCGCATGGTCGTCACGCTGCTGGCGTCTGCGGCGACGATTGTCGTCGGCTCCTTCGAGGGGCAGGCGGTGCTGTTTGCCGCATCGCTGTCCTACGCGTTGTCCGTGCGCCGTTTTCGCGCGCTGGCCGTGGCCTATGCGGCCCTCGCGCTCATGATGGGCATTGCCGCCGCATGTTCGTGGGGCGTGTCCCGCGCCGTTTCCGGCATGCCGTTTTCTCCGGAAAGCCTTGTGGTGCCTTTTATGCGCAGCGCGGTCATGCTGAACGTGGTACTGCCTCTGGCGCTCGCTTCACGCATTCAGGCGCTGCTCACCGCGTTGAAGGGGCTGCGCCTGCCGTTCTGCGTGTATCTGCCGGGCGCGGTGATGATCCGTTTCATTCCCACGTTCATGAACGACGTTCGTCAGGTGGCCGAAACGCTGAAGATTCGCGGATGCAGCCTCGGCCCGGGAGAAATGTTCCGGCATCCGTTCATGATGCTGCGTCTTCTGCTGGCGCCGCTGCTCTTCCGCTCCCTGCGCACGTCCGAGGAACTGGGCATTGCCGCCGAGCTCAAGGGGCTTGAGGCGGGCGGGCGCTTTGTGCCTTTCCGACGCCCACAGTGGTCTGCGCGCGACACCGCACTGGTTGTTCTGGCCGTGGCCGTCGTTGCGGCGGCCCTGTACTGTCACGCGCGCTGGGGAAGCGCCTCGTCGCCCGCCATGCACTGAACCGGCGGCCGCAAGTTTGGAGATGACGGCATGATATGCTTTGAAAATGTTACCTACACCTATCCGTTTTCCGACAGGCCCGCCGTGCGCGACGTCAGTTTCCGCGTGCGCCCGGGGGAACTCGTGCTGGTTTCCGGGCCGAGCGGATGCGGCAAGAGCACGCTCATGCGCCTGGCCAACGGTCTGTGCCCCGGCTGCTTCCGGGGCGAGATGAAGGGGCGGGTGCTGGTGAACGGCCGCAGTACCGGCGAGACGCCCGTCCGGGAGATTTCCCGCAGCGTGGGCACGCTTTTTCAGGATCCGGAACAGCAGTTTTTTGCGCTCGGCGTGGAGGACGAGCTTGCCTTCGTTCACGAATGGCGGGGCCTGCCCGCCGAAGCGACCCGGGAAAAGGTGCGGCGCGCGGCGGAATCCTTCGGTCTTTGCGGCGTGCTGCATCAGGCCGTGCATGAGCTTTCCGAGGGGCAGAAGCAGAAGGTGGGGCTTGCCTCCATACTTTCCCAGGAGCCGAAGGCCCTTGCGCTCGATGAGCCTTCGGCCAATCTTGATCCCGAATCCACGGCGGAGCTGGCGCGGAAGCTGCGCACGCTCAAGGAAAGCGGCATGGCCGTGCTGGTGGTCGATCATCGTCTCTACTGGCTCGAAGGCGTGGCCGACCGCGTGCTGATCATGAAGAACGGCGAGATCTGCGCCATGGGCAACTTCGCCCTGCTTGAGGATGAAGGACTCCGGCGCGGCTGCGGACTGCGCGAGTGCCGTGTGGAGGATATGCGCGCCCAGCTGCCGGAAGAGTCCGCGCCCGCCGACGCCGGACTGCGCGCGGAAGGGCTTTTTTTTGCCTACCGGGGGAGCAGGCCTCTGTTTGACGGCGTGTCCTTTTCTCTCGGGCCCGGCGTGACGGCCGTCATCGGCGACAACGGCGCGGGAAAAACCACGCTGGCCCGTCTGCTGACGGGGCTGAACAAGGCGCAGTCGGGGCGCTTTTTCCTGCACGGCCGGGAACTTTCTTCCGGGGAGCTTCTGCGCCGGGCGAGCATCGTGCTGCAGAACGCCGATCATCAGCTGCACATGAGAACCGTGGCCGAGGAGATTGCCGTCAGTCTTCGCCTTGCCGAACGGCAAAGGCGCGCATCCGGCGGCGGGAATGCAGCGCCGGAAGTATCAGCATCGGAACTGCTGGAGCTTTTCGGACTTTCCGCGCTGGCGGAAAGGCATCCGCAGTCGCTCTCCGGCGGGGAAAAGCAGCGCCTTGTCATTGCCTGCGCCCTGGCCAAGAGTCCCGAGGTGCTCATTCTCGACGAGCCGACCAGCGGCCTTGACGGCGGCAACATGCAGCGCATTGCCCGGGCGCTGGACGCTCTTGCGGAAAAGGGCGTCTGCGTGCTGGTGATTACCCACGATCTTGAACTTATGAAACGTTCCTGTTCACGCGCGCTTCGTCTGCCGTTTCGCCCTTCCGGGGAAGCGGCGCGCGCCGATCAGGCGAAGGAGGCATTATGAAGGACGAGCGCGCATCATCGAATCTGGCCGAGAGCTTGGCGGCCGCCCTTGAACAGCGGAAGCCGTGGATGCTTTCCTCGCTGGCCGGGATGTTCAACGTCACGGAAAAGCAGGCGGCGCAGGCGTTGCCCGAAGGCATGTGCGCCTTTGCCTCCGGCGGGGATTTTGCCGGCATATGGGAGGCGCTCGGCGAGTGGGAAAAGGCGACGTTCATCGTGCAGCACGAAGGGCACGTGTTTGAAGTTTCCGGGCGCATTCCTGCGGGCTCGCCGGGAAACGGATACTGCAATCTTGCCGCAGGCGAAGCCCTCGGCGGGCACATCAGGGCCGATCTCATTGCGGACATCGCCTTTCTTTCCCTGCCCTTCATGGGACTGGAGAGCCATTCCGTGCAGTTTTTCGACGGGCGGGGAGGCGTGGCGTTTGCCGTGTACGCGGGGAGGGAACATCACCGTATTCTGCCCTCGGTGCGCGCGGCGTTCTTTGCGCTTCGCCGGAAAATGACCGGCGTGTGACCGCCGTTTGGGAGCGCGGTTTTACGTCCGGCGTTGCTGCGCGCAGCGGTCTGGCGGCGTCAATGTTTGAAAATGAAAACTATTGTCAGGAGAATGATGATGAAAACGCTTGTGGTGTATTCCTCGCGAACCGGAAACACGAAAAAGGTGGCGCAGGCCATGGCCGGGGTCATGCCCGGATGTGAGCTTCTTCCCGTGGAGGAAGCGCCTTCGTCCGTGGATCAGTACGACGTGGTGGCCGTGGGCTACTGGGTGGACAGGGGCATGCCCGACGCCGCAACCCGCGCCTGGCTCGAAGGCGTGCGCAACGCCAGACTGGCCTTTTTCGGCACGCTGGGCGCGTGGCCCGATTCCGATCACGCGAGGGAGTGCATGGCGCGCGGCGAAGCGCTGGCGCTGGAGCCCGCGCGCGGCAACGTCGTGCTCGGTTCCTGGCTCTGTCAGGGTAGGGTGGATCCGAAGGTGCTGGAAATCATGGCCCGCATGGCGGGCGACGTGCACCCCATGACCGAGGAGCGGAAGGCGCGCATTGCGGAGGCGGCCAGACATCCCGACGACGAGGACTGCCGCCGCGCGCAGGCGTTCATCCGCCGTTTTCTGGAACGGTAGCGTTTTCCCGCTCCGGAGGCGGGGCGGAGCTGAAGCAACATTCAACAAGGCCGCGAAGCTGCGGGAGCGGGCCGGACGCCTGATCCGGACGCCTTTTCCCGCAGGCTTCGGTCAGGGAAGGACAAGGAGATGAACTGGTCGGAAATATACGACGCCATAGGCCCGGCGGGCGTGGTGCTTGCGGCGGTGGCGTGCGCGGGCGTGTACCTTGCCATTAAAAGCTACGCGTTTTTGTTTTTTGTCTGGAGGGATTTTCGCCGCACCTTTCCCGAGCTGGAAAACGAGGAGCGGAGCGGAGAGTGCATGAGCTACGAGGGCGACAATCCGCTCATCTGCATCGTGCGCGACATCGTGCAGACGCATTCCGGCCATTCGGAAGACATCCGGGCGGAAATCGCCTATCTCTTCCATCGCAATTTCGAGCAGCTCACCCGCGAGATATGCTATTTGCGGCTGATTTCCGTGCTGTCGCCGCTTCTGGGGCTGCTCGGCACCATTCTCGGCATGGTCACGGTGTTTCAGACCATCGGGGAGAACGCAGCCCCCGACACGGCCATGCTGGCCAACGGTATATGGGAGGCACTCATAACCACCATCATGGGGCTGTGCGTGGCCATACCCGCGCTCATGGTCTATTATTTCCTGATGCTGCGTTTCAAGGGCTTTCATATCGAGGTGGTGGAATACAGCTATCGGGCGCTGGACTTCTGCCAGAAGCGAAAGGGCGGCAGGCCCCGCGGAGAGGACGATGATGTTTAATTTCGGTCTGGACGACGAGCCGAGCATTGATCTGACGCCGCTCATCGACACCATTTTCATGCTGCTCATTTTTTTCATCATGACGACCACCTTCAGCCGCCCCGTGCTGGACATTCTGCTCCCGGCTTCCGGCGAGGCCGAGGCGTCCGACAACAGGCGCGAGCAGGTGATTTCCATCAAAGCCGACGGCTCGCTGCATTACGAAGGCCGCCGGATAGAAAAGGACGAGCTTGACGCCGTGCTTTCGGAGCGGCCGGAAGCGCTGCTCAATCTGTACGTGGATCAAAAGGCTCCGTTCGAGGCTTTTGTGAGCGTCGTGGATCGGGCCAAGGTGAAGAAGGGAGGCCATTTTGTCATCAGCACCAGACCGGCGGAAGGCCGGTAGTTATAAGACCTGTCCTCTGCGGTCGCCCTTCGGCGCAACGCAACTGCGCCGAAGTCGCCACGTGGCGGCCGCGGGCATGTGCGGCGTGATGTCGTTCACCATGCTCAGCGTGTTTTCGCTGCTGGCGGAACAGACGTTGACGCTGCCCCCGGTGCAGGCGGGCGGAACGGCTCTCGTGCATGCGCAGTTCCGGACGCTTGTTCCGGCTCCGGCCCCGCAGACGGAAGTGAAAAGACTGCTGGCCGAGGACTCGCCGTTTGAGATTCCTGAACCGGCAGCGCCGGAAAAGAAGGTGGAGCCTGAGGTTGCGCCTGAACCGAAGGTTGCGGCCACGCCGAAGCCTGCGCCGAAACCTGAACCGGAGCCGGAGGCGAAGATGGAGCCGAAGCCGGAAAGAAGGGCGAAGCCTGCACCTGCACGAAAGCCCGCAAAAGCCGAAGCGGTGAAAACTCCGCAGCCGAAGGCGGTGCAGCAGGGAACGGTCGATAGGGGCGCGGCGCAGGGGGCTTCCGACGCGGCGGGAACTGCGCTGGTGCCGGGAAAGGCGGCGGCGTCCATGCCCGGCGCGGCGGGCAGCGCCAAGGTCGAGCCGGACAAAAGCGCGGCGCTTGCCGTGCTGCTTCAGGCCGTGGAGCGGCACAAGCAGTACCCGCGGCAGGGGCGTCGCTCCGGCGCGGAGGGCACGTGTCGGCTTCTGGTGCATGTGGCGTCGGACGGCCGCGTGAGTGCGTGTTCGCTGTCGGAAGGTTCGGGAAAAGCCGTGCTCGACGCCGCGGCAAAGCGGCTGGGCGAAAAGCTGGTGGGGCTTTCCGTGGCACAGACGGGCGGATTTCAGGTGCTGATTCCGGTGCATTACCGTCTGACGGACGGGTAGCGCTGATGGCGCGGCAAGGCTGTGCCGAGCCTTGCCGAGAACTCGCCGATGCCTGCGCTGATTCGCTCCGTCGCCCCGCCGGGCGCGAGGTGCGCGTCCGCCTGAGGCTGCCCCTCCATGCCGCAGCAAAGAAAATGTTGCGGCGTCGATGTGCCGCACCCCTGCAGAGACGTGCCTACCGGTATTTTCGGGCGAGCTCTCTGGCTTCTTCCTGGTTGTCGAGTGCGCCCATGTTGTGAAAGGTCTCATTCATGGCTCCGACCAGCGAGGCGCGTTCTTTGCGGTAGTCTTCCTGCCAGTTCTTCCAGAAGTCCCGGCCGCGCAGGTAGAGCACGAACTGTCCCCAGCGGCGGATGACGTCCGGCGGCACCACGTGTTCGAGCTCGCAGGCTACGGCGTCGGCTTCGGATTCCTCAATCTGCAGCACCTGAAGGAAAAACTCCCGGAAAATGATGTGCCGGTGCGCAATGTCGCGCCCGATGCCGCGTCCCGCTTCCGTGAGATGGATGAGTCCGTAGGGCTGGTAGTCCACAAGGCCCAGCGACTTGAGCACCTTGAGCATGGTGGTCACGGTGGAACGGCTCACCCCGGCGGCGTCGGCTATGGCGCTCACGCGCGCCGCGCCCTCGCGGGCTTCTTCCAGAAAGATGATTTCAAGATAGTTTTCCAGCGCGGGAGAAAGCGCTTTGTGTTCCGTCGGTGCGGACGGCGGACTGTTGAGCTGTTCCGGCATGGCTCCTCCGTGTTTTCAGGCAGTTTGACGTTTCCGCAGGCCGTATTCAAGCCATTTCTTTCCGTAAAAGATGCGCAGCGTCCAGAGAAAGGCCGCCGTTTGCGTGGCCGCTCCGGCGGCGTACACGCCGCCTGCGCCCAGATGAAGGCCGAGTCCCATGACCAGGGAAAGGGGAATGCCTACAACCCAGCATGTGGCGGCCCCGACCCGGCAGGACAGAATGGTGGCTCCCGCTCCGGAGAAAAGCGCGTTCATCATGCCCGTCATGCCCGTGAGCGGCACGTAGAGGCAGGCGAAGAAGAGGAACAGCGAGGCCTGTTCCAGCACGGCGGCGTTGTCGGAAAAAAGCGCCGCCGCCTGATCGCGCAGCAGCCAGAGCGCAAGCGAAGGCGGCACGAGCGCGAGCCCGAGCCTGAGCACGGCACGGCGTCCGAACAGGTACAGTCCGGTTCTCTCTCCGCTTCCCAGAAGATGCCCGCTCACGATGACCATGGACATGTGCAGCGCGCCCAGCGGAAACAGCAGCATGGCGTGAACGCGTCCGCCCACGCTCATGCCGGCCAGGGCGTCGGTGCTGTCGGGCAGAAGGCCGACGATGGCAAGCGTGGTCAGGCTGCCGAGATGGGTGATGATCTGCCCCGCCGCGGCGGGCATGCCCACCCGGAAAAGATACGGCATGGCGCGCCGGTTCCAGCGCCACGGCGCAAAGGTGCGGCGATGAAGAAGGCCGTAGCGGGCCGCCAGCGCAAGATTGCTCAAAAGCCCGAGCACGGCGCAGGCAAAGGTGGTCCAGGCTATGCCCGCCGCGCCGAAGGCCGGAAGAGAAAAGCGTCCGAGCCCGAAGCCGAGATCGCCGAACAGATTGGCCAGCGTCATGAAGAGAATCGTGAGCAGCGGAAAGAGCACCTTCTTGTAGGCCCGGAAAATGGAATTCACCATGACGAGCACGTAGTAGAAGGGAAGCTGGCAGCAGTAGGCGGTGAAAAACACGGAGAGCACGGGCCGCAAATCGTCGGAAATGCCCATGAGATGAAAAATGACCGGCCGGCAGAGCAGGGCGAGGGCGGCCACCAGCGTGCCCATGCCTGCGGAAAGCATGATGATGAGCCCGGCGTAGCGATTGGCGCGGAGCGGAAGTCCAGCGCCGAGCGACTGGCTTACCGTGGCCATGCAGCCGCTCGCCACGAGCGAGGTGAGCAGCATGAGCAGGGAGAATATCTGCGCCACCACGCCGATGGAGGCCTGCGCTTCCGGACTGATCTTTCCCGCCGTCCACACGTCGGTCATGGAAATGGCCAGATGGCAGAACATGAGACCCATCTGCGGAAGCGTGAGTCGGATCAGTTCGGAACGCGACGGAAGTTTGCGGCTCGGCGTCATCCGTCGGTCGTCGCAAGGCGGCGTGGACAAGAAAAACTCCCTGGCTGAAGGTGCGGCGGCTTTGTTCAGGCTAGGGGGAATGGTATGATTTGTCAAATAAAGTTTTATGAGTAAAACTTTTATGAACCTTCCGAGAAAGAAACATCCTCGCTGCGTTTCTTGCTCCTTGCCCTGCGCGCGCTGCTTTTTGTTTCCTCCGGCGCGGGCGGATTCGCCTCGTGGGCCTTCTTCCAGGCCTTGATGTTTTCCAGGCGCTGACGACAGCGGGCCTCCAGTCCCTGATCGGTGGGCGCGTAGTAGGTTCTGCCGCGCAGGGAATCGGGCAGGCAGTGCATGTTCGTCAGCTTTTCTTCGGCGTGATGCGCGTACTGATAGCCCTTGCCGTAGTCGAGGTCCTTCATGAGTCTGGTGGGGGCATTGCGAAGCTGCAGCGGCACGGGCTCGTCCAGCATGGAGAGCGCGTCCTTTTTGGCCCGGGTGTAGGCCACATAGAGACTGTTGGATTTCGGCGCGAGGGAAAGGTACACCACGGCCTGCGTGAGATGCACCGAGCATTCCGGCATGCCGATGAGGTGACAGGCCTGATAGGCGGAGATGGCGGCGTCCAGCGCGTGGGGATCGGCGAGGCCCACGTCTTCGCTGGCAAAGCGCGCGACGCGCCTCGCGATGTAGAGCGGATCTTCGCCGGCTTCCAGCATGCGGGCGAGCCAGTACACGGCGGCGTCCGGATCGGAATTGCGCATGGACTTGTGCAGCGCGGAAATCAGATTGTAGTGCTTCTCGCCCTTCTTGTCGTAGAGCAGCGACTTGCGGGAGGTGCAGGCTTCCAGCGTGTCCCTGGTGATGGTGATCACGCCGTTTTCATTTTCGGCGTTGAGCACGAGCATTTCCAGCGTGGAGAGGGCGGAGCGGGCGTCGCCGTTGGAAAAGGCGGCAATGACGTCCAGCATGTCGGGCGGCATGTCGATGGTCTGACGGCCGAAGCCTCTGGGATCGTGCAGGGCGCGCCTGAGCAGGGCCTTCATGTCTTCTTCGGAGAGCGGATGCAGCACGAACACCTTGCAGCGGGAAAGAAGCGCGCCGTTCACCTCGAAGGACGGATTTTCCGTGGTCGCGCCGATGAGCACGATGCTGCCCTTTTCCACGGAGGGCAGAAAGGCGTCCTGCTGCGCCTTGTTGAAGCGGTGTATTTCGTCCACGAAGAGCATGGTGCGCCGTCCGTACTGCCTGTCCTTTTCGGCCTGCTGCATGACGGCGCGTATTTCCTTGACGCCGCTGGTGACGGCGGAAAAGTCGATGAAGTTTGATTTCGTGTGCCCGGCGATGATGCGGGCCAGCGTGGTTTTGCCCACGCCCGGAGGCCCCCAGAAGATCATGGAGGATATCTGATCGGCTTCAATGAGCCTGCGCAGCACCTTGCCCTTGCCGAGAAGGTGCTCCTGACCGAAAAATTCCTCCAGCGTGCGCGGGCGCAGACGGGCGGCCAGCGGCTGAGAGGCGTCGGTATCGAAAAAGGAATGCTGTTCCATGCGTTCTCCTGACGGGCGGCGTCTGCGGGCGTCGACGGATTTCGGCGCGGCGCGCTGCCTGTGCGCGGCGGAAGGCGTTTTGATTTGCGGGACTGCATGCATCTTCGCGTCGTTGGCAAGGGTACTCCCAACGCTTCGGGGAGAAAAGAGCGGAAGCGGTGTCGCCGGACGCAAAAAAGGCCGCCCGAAGGCGGCCTTTTGGCGTAAAAGCGGAGCGAGCCTACATGAGGATGAAGGCTACGATGCCGACGGCGATGCCGTAGAGAACGAAGGGAATGACCGTGCGGCGCAGGATGTCGCCTTCCTTGCCGATGAGGCCGAGCACGGCGCAGGCAGCCACGATGTTGTGGATGCAGATCATGTTGCCCATGGCGCCGCCGACGCCCTGAGCGGCCACGATGACGAAGTGCTGGGGCACGGTGTAGCCGAGGGTTCTGGCCATATCCCACTGGAAGTTGGCGAAGAGCATGTCGGACACGGTGTTGGAACCGGTGATGAACGCGCCGAGGCCGCCGACGTAGGAGGCGAGGGCGGGCCATGCGCCGCCGGCGAGGTCGGCGAGGCACTGGGCGAGGGCCATGGGCATGGAGACGTGGTTGGTGGCTTCGCTGACGCCCGTGCCCTTGAAGATGGACACGAGGGCCACGGCGGCGAGCAGGGAGATGGTGGGGGCCTTCATTTTGGTGAAGGCGGTGGACCAGGCCTTGCTGACCTTGTTGCTGCCGATTTCATCGTTGCGCAGCATGCCGTGCAGGAAGATGGTGATGATGGAAACGAGGATGAAGGGAATGGTGCCGGGCAGGTTCATGATGGCGATGTAGGAGGTCACGCCTTCCTGACCGAGGATGTTGGAAGCGCCGATGTTGAACATGGGGTCGGTGACCAGGCCCTTCAGATGGAAGGCGGGCACGCGGGTGAGCACGAGGATGAGGCCGCAGAGCACGTAGGGCAGCCAGGCCATGAACTGGCTCATGTGTTCCTTGTATTCGGTCACGTCGGAGGGCTTGATTTCGCCGATCCAGGAAGGATCCCACTTGTCGTTGGAATCGAAGTCCCAGGTGCCTTCGGGCACGCAGATGCCCTTCTGGGTGAGCTTCACGAGCACGCCGAGGCCGATGATGCCGCCGAGCAGGGAGGGCAGTTCGGGACCGACGGCCCAGGCGAGGATGAAGTAGGGCACGCCGAAGCAGACGGAGGCGAGCAGGCAGTACTTCCAGGCGGCGAAGCCTTCGCTCCAGGACTTGTTCTTGCCGTAGTAGCGGGTCATGAAGCCCAGCAGGAAGATGGGCAGGATGAAGAGCATGGGCAGGTGCATGAGGGTGACGTATTCGCCGATGGTTTTGTACACCACGGCGGGATCGCCCACGCCGAGGGCGGTCATGGCGAGGCTTTCAATGGATTTGAAGCCCTGAAGCACGGGGGTGCCCACGGCGCCGAAGGTCACGGGAATGCTGTTGAAGGCGAGGCAGATGACGGCGGCGCAGAGGGGCGGGAAGCCGAGACCGAGCAGCAGCGGAGCGGCAAGAGCGGCGGGGGTGCCGAAGCCGGCCGCGCCTTCGATGAAGGCGGCGAACATGAAGCCGATGATGATGGTCTGCACGCGGCGGTCGGGGCTGATTTTCTTCATGCCGGCCTGGATGGTTTCCATGGCGCCGCTGTAGGTGAGCGTGTAGTAGATGAGCAGAGCACCGAAGACGATGATGAGCACGCCTGCGGCGGTGATGAAGCCTTCGAGGGTGAGAGCTATCACCCGGACGATGGGCAGCTGCCATACGATAATGGCGAGAACGGCGCCCGTGGCCCATGCCAGAGGCATGGCGCGCATGGACGACCAGCGCAGGCCGACCATGAGAACCAGCGCCACCAGAAGCGGTGCGACGGCGAACAATGCCAGCAGTTCAATGTTCATAGTGCTCTCCTCTATCTGTAAGAAGGTAAACGGGATTATGCAGGAAAAAGCGTGATGCCTGGGACCTGACAGCGTAATTTTGCGGCTCCGAAGGAGCGGAAAAAGGGTGTTTTGGATGCAAAGACGGAAGCCGCGCCGCGATGAACGCAGGCGGCCGCGACGCGATCCGTCGTCGGGAATATTTTGTTGGGTGTCCGCGCGGGGCTCTCCGGCGAAAGGGGGTTCTCGAGACCGCGCGTTGCGGAGGGAAGTTTCGTTCGGAGGCCGGCGGGGAAGAAGGCCCCGTCCCGGGGGACGGGGCCTCGAATGCAGGTTTACTTCATGTGACGGGCGAGCAGTTCGGAGAGATGCTCGACCTTGATGGGAGAATCATTGGCCGTAGCCACGCCGCGGATCTGCATGACGCAGCCGGGGCAGTCGGTGACCACGAGGGACGCGCCGGACTCTTCGCTGTTCTTCAGCTTCTTCTTGCCGATTTCGGCGGAGAGTTCGGGGAACTTCACGGAGAAGGTGCCGCCGAAGCCGCAGCACACGTCTTCTTCGGCTGCGGGCTTGTAGTCGGCAACCATCTTGATGAGCGCGCGGGGTTCTTCGGTGATGCCCATGTTGCGCATGTGGCAGGGCGAATGGTAGGTCACCTTTTCATCCGACTTCACGAAGTCGTCTTCACGCAGTCCGAGCTTGTTGTACACGAACGAGGTGAAGTCCATGACCTTGGAAGCGAAGATGTCGGTGCGGTAGTGGTCGGGGGTGTCCTTGAGCAGGTCGGGATAGGCGTGCTTGAGGTGACCGGCGCAGGACGCGCACAGGGTGATGATGGCGTCGTACTTGCCGGGCTCGAAGGCGTTCACGTTCTGCGAGCTCACCTGCAGGCTGGTTTCGCGCTGACCCATCATTTCGAGGGGCAGGCCGCAGCAGGTCTGCTTGAGGGGGAACTCCACATGCACGCCGTGTCTGTTGAGCAGGCGCACGGCGGCCACGAGCTGCTCGGGATAGACGAAGTCCTGCGCGCAGCCGGAGAAGATGGCCACGCGGAACTTGGGCTGGGCCGGATTGTTCACCACGCTCTTGAAGAGCTGGCGGAACGACTTGGGCGCCAGCGCGGGCAGCTGACGGAAGCTCTGATCGCCGCCCATGAGCACGGCGGGCAGATGACGGATGAACTTGCCGCCCTTCACGGTGAGGGGCTTCTGCGAGAACTTGATGAACTTGAGCAGGCTGTGGAAGCGGTCGCGGTCCTTCATGACCATGCTCATCACGGAACCGGCGGCGCTGTTGCCGTCGGCCTTGACGAGGCGGGAACGGATTTCCATGGTGATGCGCGGCAGATCGATGCCTGCGGAGCACACGTTCTTGCAGGATTCGCAGCCTATGCAGTTCTGAACCAGGGCGCGGGCCTTGTCTGCGCCGTGATACAGATAGGTGAGCGCGAGGCCCACGGCGCCGATGTACACGTAGCCCATCTTGTGGCCGCCGATGAGACGGTACACGGGGCAGACGTTGGCGCAGGCGCCGCAGCGCACGCAGCGCAGGATGTCCTTGAAGGCGGGATCCTGAGCGATCTTGAGACGGCCGTTGTCGAGGAAGACGATGTGCATTTCCTTGCGGCCGTCGGGACCGGCGGCGCATTCGTTGGCGCCGGCAATCCAGGTGATGTAGGAGGTGATGGCCTGCGCGGTGGCGTTTCTGGGCAGCACCTGCAGCACCTTGAGGGCGTCGGCAACGGTGGGAATGAGCTTTTCAAGACCGGCGAGCACCACATGCACGCGGGGCATGGTGGTCACGAGGCGCAGGTTGCCTTCGTTGGTCACGGTGCCGATGAGGCCGGCTTCGGCCACGGCGAAGTTGGCGCCGGAAATGCCCATGTCGGCCTTCACGTATTCGCTGCGCAGTTCCTTGCGGGCCACCTTCACGAGCTTCTGAATGTCTTCCCTGTCCTGCTGAACGTGGGTCACGTCGGTGAACAGGTCGGCCACCTGATAGCGCGAAAGGTGAATGGCGGGCATGACCATGTGGGAAGGCCCTTCATGGCGCAGCTGAATGATCCATTCGCCGAGGTCGGTTTCCACCACGCGGCAGCCTTCCTTTTCGAGGGCGTCGTTGAGGTGGATTTCTTCCGCCGTCATGGACTTGGACTTGATGATGTTGTGGCAGTTGTTTTCCTTGGCGATCTTGGCAATGATGCGGTTCGCTTCGGCGCCGGTGGAGGCGAGGTGCACGTGCACGCCGCGCTTTTCAGCTTCGGCCTTGAACTGGGCGAACAGCTCCATCATGTGCTGAGCGGCATTGTCCTTGATGTCGGCCACTTCCTTGATGAGACCGTCCACGTCCATGCCCGAAAAAATGCGGGTGCGGTTGGCCTTGTATTCGACGGCGAACTTGTCCAGCGTGGCGCGGAGGAACTTGTCGTCCAGCGCTTCCTGAATCTGACCGTGGTATTCCTTCATGTCTTTGGCGTCAGCCATAATTTAGTCCTCCAGCAGCACGATGTGAAGTTCGAGGGGGCCGTGCACGCCGAGGGCGCCCACGCGTTCAATGTCCGCCGTGCGGCTGGGGCCGGTGATGAAGGCCGTGTAGGACGCGCCGCCGCGGTTCACGAGGTCGAGCAGAAGATCGTTGGCGTCTTCAATCTTGTTGAGCAGGGTGGACTTGCGCACCAGCATGATGGAAACTTCGGCCACCATGGTGCCGAGACGAACTTCTTCGCGGTTGGAATTGACCACGCAGGTGACGGTGTCGGCCACGAGGCCGTCGGCCCAGGTGATGCTGGTGTCGAAGCCGCCCATGTGATCGCGCAGACCGGAACGGAGCAGATGGATGTCGGTTCCGGCGGCCTTTTCTTCCAGAACGGCGTATTCTTCGTCGGACAGTCCGGGAGCGGCGATAAAGCGGTCAAGAAGGGTGGGGAAGCCGTTTTCGCTCGCGGGGCCGTACTGTTCGCCTTCCACGGGCAGGAGCATTTCGCAGTGACGCTTCTTTTCAGTCACGTCCACGGCGTACTGCATGGCGTCCGCAAAGTCCTTGGCCTCGTAGAGAGTCACAGGAACAGAGGGAGCCTTGGCTTTCACCACTTCAACGAGTTGATCCTGAGTCATTGTTACTCCTTAGGCAGTTTCCGCCTGAATGTGCGGTAAAGACGGGAAGAGCGGCTCTATGGGGCCGCTCTCCCCGATAATGTCAGTCGGGCAGCGTTTCCGCGTAGATTTCAATGGGATGCTTGACCTGCACCTCATCCTTGTTCTGCGAGAGCATGTCGGAAATCTGCAGCATGCAGGCGGGGCAGCCGGTGGCCACCACGGACGCGCCGGAACGCACGATGTTGTCGCGCTTGCGCTGACCGATTTCTTTCGACAGGTCGTAGTGGAACAGGGTGAAGCTGCCGCCGCAGCCGCAGCAGCGGTCTGCCTCGGCCATTTCCACGAGCTCGTAGTTGGGATTCATGCGGATGAGCTTGCGGGGCTGTTCGGACACGCCGACGCTCTTCTTCAGGTGGCAGGAATCGTGGAAGGTCACGCGGGTGACGTCGCCGGGATGCCGTTCGCCGGGTTCCATCTGATCCACGTGGAGCACGTCCACGAGGAAGGCGTTGATGTCCATGACGCGGTCGGCCACGGCACGCACGGTCTTCTGCTGATCGGGCGAGAATTCCTGAATGAAGTAGGGCCACCATTCCTTGAGCGTGGCGGTGCAGGAGCCGCAGGGCGTGACCACGTAGTTGATGCCGCCGCCCACGAGTTCCCGGCCGATGACTTCAAGGTTCTTCCGGGTTTCCATGACGAAGCCCTTGCGGTCGCCGGAAGCGAGAGCGGGAATGCCGCAGCAGGTGAGCTTGGAGGGCATGACCACGCCCACGCCGTGATGCCTGAGCACCTTGAGGCAGGCTTCGCCGAGCTGGGTGTAGTACTTGTCGGCCATGCAGCCGGCGAAGAAGAGCACCTTGATGCCGATCTGCCCTTCGGTGTGCAGGTCGCCGTACTTGGCGTGCAGGGACTTCGCGGGCAGCTTTGCGATGTGGCGCGAACCCACGAGCTTGCTCAGAAGCGGCATGTCGTAGGTCTTGGCGCCCTGCTGACGCATGACCAGGCCCTGGAAGGGCGCGGCGGTGCGCATCATGGCGCTGAACAGCTGCGGATGGGTGAGCAGTTCGCGGAAGACGAGCTTCTTGATGGGGTTCAGGCCGCGGTAGTCCACGAGGGCCTGACGGGCCTCGACGAAGATTTCCATGATGGACACGCCGGAGGGGCAGTTGGCCTGGCAGGAACCGCACAGAAGGCAGCGGTTGAGGCGTTCCTCCACGGCGTCGGGGTCCTGAATCATCTTATGGGCGAGGTTGTCGAGCAGCGCAAGCTTGCCGCGGGTCACGTCGCCTTCCTTGTGAGTGACGCCGAACACCGGGCAGACAGCCTGGCACAGACCGCAGCGCATGCAGTCGGCCAGCTTGTCGTCCAGCTTCATCAATGTCTTGGCAAGACGGGAGATATCGCTCATGACTACATCCCCGTGATCTTGCAGGCGTTGAACAGGCCCTTGGGGTCAATGGCGCGGCGCATGCGCTGGGAGAAGAGAATGGTGCCCTTGCTGGTTTCCTTTTCCATCCACTTGGCCTTGGCGGTGCCGATGCCGTGCTCGCCGGACAGCGTGCCGCCGAGCTTGAGAGCCACGTCGAAGATTTCATCGACGGCGGCTTCCACGCGGGAGAATTCTTCCTTGTCGCGCTTGTCGCACAGAATGGTGGGATGCAGGTTGCCGTCGCCGGCGTGACCGAAGGTACCCATGTCCACCTTGTACTTGGCGGCGATTTCATTGAGATTCTTGATCATGGCAGGAATCTTGGAACGGGGCACGGTGGCGTCTTCCAGCACGCAGGTGGGACGGGCGCGGGCAAGCGCGGGCAGGGCGTTGCGGCGGGCGGCCCACAGCTTGTTCTTTTCTTCGGCGTCCTTGGGCAGATGAATGCCGGTGGCGTTGCACTTCTTGAGCACTTCTTCCACGATGGCGGCTTCGTCGGCCACCTGACCGGGATGACCGTCCACTTCGATGAGGAGCATGGCGGCGGCGTCCACGGGCAGGCCGATCTTCTGGTCGGCTTCCACATACTTCAGCGTGGCCTGATCGAGCAGTTCCAGAGTGCAGGGCACGACGTGGGCGGCGATCATGGCGGCCACGGCGTCGGCGGCGTCCTGCACGTCGGCGAATTCGGCGGTGATGGCGCGGGAGGCGCGGGGCGGCGGAACCAGCTTGAGAATGGCCTTGCTGATGACGCCCATGGTGCCTTCGGAACCGACCATGAGACCGGCCAGGTTGAAGCCGGTCACGCACTTCACGGTGCGGGAGCCGGTTTTCACCAGATTGCCTTCGTAGTCATAGAATTCCAGGCCCATGACGTAGTCCTTGGTGACGCCGTACTTGAGGCCGCGCAGACCGCCGGCGTTTTCGGCGATGTTGCCGGCCAGCGTGGACACGGACATGGAACCCGGATCGGGCGGATAGAAGAGGCCCTTCGCTTCCACGGCGGCGGCGAACTGGGCGGTGACCACGCCGGGCTGCACCACGGCGTACAGATCTTCGGTGTTGATTTCGAGGATCTTCTGGAGGCTGTTGGTGAGGATGACGGCGCTGTCCACGGTATCCGGCACGGTGCCGCCGGAAAGGTTGGAGCCTGCGCCGCGCACGGTGATGGCAAGACCCGCCTCATAGCACAGACGGACGACTTCGCCGATCTGCTCCGTCTGCGTGGGACGAAGAACCAGCGCCGGCACCTTGGGAGGCAGCACGGCGCTGTCGTAGGAATAGCACTGCCTGTCGGCTTCGCTGGTGAACACGTTTTCAGCGCCCAGCAGAGCACTCAGGTCTTTGACGAGATTGGGACTAATCATGACATACCCTCCCCGAAGGGTTATAAAAGTCAACGGACTAGATATAATTTTTACGCTACTAAGATAAAGGGAAAACCCCAACTAAGGCAAGGGGTTTTTGATATTAAAGACGAATCTTTTTCGTGTAGTTTTTTTCTCAAGACAACGTCATGAAAAAGATGTGATACCCCTTTGATATTATAAAAAATAAAAATTGCACAAAGTGCTTCTTCACAGTGAACGAAAAAAATTGAGGAGAAAAAATCAGAAAAGTGATTTTTGTCGGCTCCGGCGGAAAGTTCATTGTGAACAGGCTTTTCCGGCACGCGGTGTTGCACGGAAGTGCCGCAAGTTCCTGCTTTTTATTCGCGAGCGACAGGTTGTGACCTTTCACCTCGCGCGGTGCATGGGGCATTTGCAGTCGAAAGGGGCGGAATTTTGTCGCAATGCATGTTTGCCGGTCGTATCGGAGCGTTGTCGTCGCTTGAGGATCAGAGAAAAGCCGGCGTCCGTTGCGAAGGGCGTCGGATCGTCGGCTTTCGGAATCTTTGCCGTCCGCGCAGATCAATGCCGAAACGGCGTTTTTTCTGCGCAGGGGCATTGTTGCGGATCAGAACGAGGCGGGGAAGAGTTTTGCATCGGCAGACTTGAAGTTTTTGTTCAGAAAGTCCTTGCCGGGTTTGGTGTCGGTGCCGACGATGGTGATGACGCTGCCGAGCTTGCCGTTGGAGGTGAAGTAGCTGACTCCCCTGGCCTGCTGCTGGGAGAATTCGCCGACATAGGAGTCGCCGGAAGCGACGGGCTCGGAAACGGTGAAGCCGCCCGATTTCATGTTGTTGAGCGTCTGGACGGCAAGATCCTTGGCGGGAAGCGGCGCCGGCGTGACGGTCACGCTCACTGCGCCCTTGCCGTCGGGATACTGCACGATGGCGACCACTGCGCCGTTGGCGCTCTGCACGGGCTTGGGCATGGTCCAGCCGTCGGAGAGGGCAAGCGTGAAGTAATCGGTCTTCACGTCCTCGGCGAGGGCGACGGAGGCGAGAAGAAAGACGCTGACGAGACCGGTGACCAGACAGGACAGAAATTTTTTCATGTTCTCTCCTTGAATGTTTGCGCGGCGTCATGCTGTCGCGCAGGGATGACGGAACTTCTCTTCGGAACGCGCGTACGAAGAAAAACTATGGCAAAAATATGCTGTTTTTCCCCGTCAAGTCAATCTGTTCCGAAATCGGGACGCCCCTGCATCGTCAAGGCGTTTACGCCCTGTCGAGGGCGAGCGTCACGCGTGTCAGAAGTTCCACGGACGGCGAAAGCACGTCTTCGTTGAAGTCGAAGTCCGGGGCGTGATGTCCTGCGGCAAGGCGGCTTCCCAGCATGAAGTAGGCGGCGTCGCCGCCCTGCTTCTGCACGGCGGCCATGTGAACGCAGGCGTCGTCGCTGCCGAAGCCGGGCGCGGAATCGCGGATGAGTTCTTCGTGGAACCAGGGCACGGCGCGGGCCGCCTCGCGGACGACGCGCCGCAGCGAATCGTCGCTGTCTGCGCTGTCGGAGCCGCCCATGAGGCGGACGGAGCAGGCTTGTTCGTACATGGCGGCCGTGTGTTCGATGATGGCGCGGCAGTGCTCGAACATGTAGTTGTTGACGGCCGTGGTGGCTCCGCGCGTTTCGCAGACCATGCGCGCGTGATCGGGAATGATGTTGCGTCCGCTTCCGGCTTCGAGCATGCCCACGGTGATGCGCGAGTCGCCCTGACCGTGGCGGGGCAGCGCATGCATGTTGAGGGCGGCGCTTGCCGCGGCAAGCAGCGAGTTGGCTCCCTTTTCCGGTTCGGCCCCGGCGTGGGCGGCCCGGCCGCGGAATTCCACGTCGAACTTCGTGGTGGCGAGAAAGCCGCGGGCTCCGCACACGAGAGCGTGATCCTGATCGGCCCACATGCCGATGTGCGCGGCGAGAAAATGCCGCGCTCTGTTCAGCCATCCGGCGGAGGTCATGGCGCGCGCTCCGCGGCAGCCTTCCTCGCCGGGCTGAAAGAGCAGGCGCACGTTGTGTTTCAGCTCGGCGCGCAGGGGAGCGAGGGCGGCGGCGAGTCCCAGACCGACGGCCATGTGGCCGTCGTGTCCGCAGGCGTGGCAGAGACCGTCGTGGAGCGAGGCGAAGCCTTCCTTTGTCGGGCGGTGCTCAGGCGAGGCGCTTTCCTGCACGCTCACGGCGTCGATGTCGAAGCGCAGCACGGTGCCGAGGGGCAGGTCGGGGCGCAGATCCACCACAAGGCCGGTCGTGCCGTTCATGCGCTCAAGCCACGCGCGCGAGGCGCCTTCGGCTTCGGCTCTCTGCAGCGCGTCGCGCATGACTTCCGGCGAAGGCACGCCCATGCGGGCTTCGGGCGCGGTGACGGCGTCTCCCGCTACGGGCGAAAGGCCGAAGGCTTCCAGTTCTTCGGCCAGGCGGGCTGTGGTCCAGAATTCGGCCATGCCGGTTTCGGGGTGCTGATGAAACAGTCGGCGCAGGGCCGCGAGTCTTTCCTGAGAGAGGGGAAAATGATGTTCTGTCATGGCGGATGCGCCTGCGGAAAAAGGGGAAGGAACGCGTTCCTTCCCCTGGGGTTGACGGGCGGGCGCGGGAGATCGCTCCCGCGCCGAAATGACGGCGGACGCCGGAAAATCAGATTCTCAGGCTGTCGCGGATGTCGGTGAGACGGTTGCGGGCAAAGAGCAGGTAGGAAATGATGAGCTCGCCCGAGTTGAACGACGAAGTGATGTACATGGGATCGTAATTGCAGATGAGGTCCATGTAGCGCATGGCCTCGGCCATGTTCTGTTCGTTGTTCTTGGTGCCTATTTCGGGGTAGAGTTCATACATGGTCTTGAGGTAGTCGCGCACCACCAGGATGACGCCCTGCGCTTCATAGATGCGGTTGTCCAGCGTGTAGAAGGGCAGATCCTGACTGTCGTTGAGCAGGCCGAGCGCGTAGCCGAACACCGTTTCGCCCAGAATGAGATTGAAGGCGGAATAAATGTCGTCGGTGCGGCAGTTGTACACGGCCTTGCCGGCCAGCAGATCCTTCTTGTACTGCTCGGTCATGGAAAGGGCCTTCTTGAAGGAGCCTTCGGCCGAGGGAATGAAGAGCATGCCCCAGCGCTGGGGGCTGATGGCGAAGTAGTTGAGGCGGGCGTTGTAGAGCAGATCGTTTTCACGGTCGTTGTTGCCGAGCTTGGCGATGACCGTGGAATAGTGGTCGAAGAGCATCTTGGTGGCCACGTAGGTGCCGAACTGGCGATAGGCGCGGTTGTCCATGATCCAGCGGTTGAACAGAATGTCGTTGGCCGTCCAGCCGAAGGTGGAGGAGAGTTCCGCGTCCATGCGGTGAGTGAGGGAGGAAAGGAGCGCCGCGCCCTTTTCCTGATCCGTCATGTTGTCCTTGATTTCCGCCTGATAGACGGGGAACTTCACCGGATCAATGAGGGTGTAGAGCTTCTGCGAGCCCCACACCACGAACAGAATGCCGACAAACAGCAGAACCTGAATGCCGAGAGTCTTGGCTACAATGATGAAATGCCGCTTTTCGGGGTGAATCATGCGAGTCTCCTGAAGAGTGGATGTGTCGCCGCGGAAGAGGGCAGCTTCTTCTCCGGCAAAGAAAAGATAATCATGCTCCCGGAATCGTCCAGAGCGCCGCAGCCCGGCAGGCGTGGCGCTTCTCTCCGGGATCCGACGCCCTTCTGCGGGGCGGACGGCGTTTTTCCGCCGCGGGGAGCGAGGCCGGGCCGCTCGTCGCCTTTGCCTGCGGGGCTTAGAACACCCGGCAGCCGTCTTCGGTAATCACGGCCATGTATTCCCAGCGGGCTCCGCCCCATCCGGGGAAGTAGAGGCCGGGTTCGATGGTCACGATCATGCCGGGCTGAAGAGGCTTCGTGCTTGTGGGGCTGAGGCGCGGCCCTTCGTGGGTTTCCAGGCCCACGCCGTGCCCCAGCGAATGGGTGAAGTACTGATCCATGCCGCAGGAGGCAAAGTAGTCCACGGCAATCTGATGCACCTCCCTGCCCGTTGCGCCGGGACGCAGCGCGGCAATGGCGCGCCGCTGCGCTTCCTGCACGCGGTCGAGCATTTCCGTGAAGCGCGGAGAGGGCTTGTCGCCTATCCAGCAGGTACGGGTCTGGTCGGAGCAGTAGCGGTTCAGGCGGCAGCCTTCGTCCACGAGCACCATGCAGTTTTCCGTGAACACGGAAGGCGTTTCCGGGGCGTAGTGGGGGAGCGCCGCGTTGGCGTTCATGGCCACGATGGAGGGGAAGCTCAGTTCCGAAGCTCCGTGTTCGCGATAGTATTTTTCAATGGCCCAGGCCGCGCCCGCTTCATCCTGACCGGGAACCAGCACGGAAGGCAGCCATTCGAGCATTTTGTGATTGAGCGCCACGGATTCGGCGATGAGGCGGATTTCCTCGTCGTCCTTGACTTCGCGCAGCTGCTCCACCAGTCCGTCGGCGGCCTTGAGCGAGAGTCCGGGTTCGAGGCGCTGCACATAGCTCCACGCGAGGTGTTCGGCTTCCATGCCGACCACGCCGGAGCCGCACAGGCTCTTGAGCAGACCGTTGAGCGCTTCGGAGGACGCGCCGCGGTAGATGAACACCCTCTCCCTGTCCCAGAGCTGGGCTGCGGCCTCTTCGTAGCGGGAATCGGTGCAGAGCCAGTCCTTGCCGTCCTTCATGACGATGAGGCAGCCCGAACTTTCGTTGCACTGGCAGTCGTGCAGCTCGAAGCCGGAGAGATAGAAGCGGTTGGCGGGCTGACTGACGATGAGAGCGTCGAGCCCTTCTTCGTGCATGAGGCGGCGCAGTTTTTCCCGGCGGGCCTCAAAGGTTTCCTTGTTCATGTTGTCCTCGTTTGTTGCGCCTGTCCGGCGCGGAAAAAAGGAGCGCGCTCCGCGCTGGGGGAACGCCTGAGCGCAGATCTCGCCGTCCGCAAAAGAGGGGCGCGAAACCTGTGTTCCTTTCCGGGAAGATAAGGCTTTTTCCGCTAAAAGCCAATGTGTTCTGCGCGAAACGGAAGACGTGCGGACACGGTTTTGCGCGTCGGCATGTTCCGGGGGCGCGGCCCGGAACGGGGAAGGTCGGGAGCACGAACGGAAAAAACGGCGGGGAAGGCAGAAGCGCTGCGGGCGCAGGCCTCCGCATGTGCGCAGCCATGAAGCAGCAGGGCCGCCCTGAGCGCTCCGGGTGCAGGTCTGGGGATGCCGCGGCAGGGCGGGCGCAGCCGCCGGGCGCTTATGACTTGTCCGGAATGAGGCGGCTCACCACATAGGACACGCTGCCGATGAGCACGGGCGCATGCACGGCCCACAGCAGCAGAATAACGCCCGCAAGTTCGCGGTCGGTCAGGTAGGCTCCCTCGTCGGGGTCATGCCAGATCTGGACCAGACCGAACAGCTCGATGATGAGAATGACGGAGGCGTAGAGCAGCACTTTTCCTGCCTGCTTCCACCAGACGCGGCCCTGAGGGCGTATTCCGGCCATGAGCGCGCCGATGAAGTAGGGGAAGAAGTACAAGGTGAAGAGCTGGATGGATGAGGCGAGCATGAGCGAGCTGACGGCCGCGCCGAGAAGCAGCAGAATTTCCGTCAGCAGGAGCTGTTTGTCGGCCGTTTTCATGCCGTCTGACCTCGTTGCCGGAGGCGGATAAAAGGAGCGGAGGGCGGGCTTTTGCCGGACATGGGAAAATTAATGCACAAAGGGGAGAAAGAACGGCGTGTTCTTTCTCCCCCTTTTCGTGCGCGGTTCATTCCAGAGGAAGGGTTTTCGATCCGGAATGCGCGGGGATTACTTTCCGGCCTTGGCCTTCATCACCATGTCCTTGTAGTCGGCGAAGAAGGTGCGGCTGTCGGTGGGACCGGCGGCCGCTTCGGGGTGATGCTGCACGGTCATGATGGGCTTCGTGGGATGGCGGAAGCCTTCCAGCGTGCCGTCGTTGAGGTTCACGTACACCTTTTCCACGCCTTCGGGCGGAATCACGCAGAAGCCGTGGTTCTGGGACGAGATTTCAATGCGGCCGGTGAGCAGGTTCTTGACCGGATGGTTCACGCCGTGATGGCCGAACTTCAGCTTGGTGGTGGTGCCGCCGAGGGCGTGGCCGAGAAGCTGATGGCCGAGGCAGATGGCGCCGATGGGGAAGATTTCCGCCATTTTGGCGATCTCGGCGATTTCCGGCTTGAGGGTGGCGGGGTCGCCGGGGCCGTTGGAGAGGAACACGCCGTCGGGGTTCACGGCCTTGACCTGTTCGCAGGTGAAGGACGGCGGAACCACGAGAAGTTCCATGTCCTGCCTGCTGAGCAGGCGCAGGATGTTCCACTTGATGCCGAAGTCATAGACCACGATGTGAAGCGCCTTGCCGGCGGGCCAGTCGTAGGAGCCGTCGGCGTTCAGGGCGACGGGCGCGGGGCGTCCGGTCGCCTCGTCCCAGCGGTAGGGCTTGTCGGGAGCCACGCGGGTGACGAGGTTCTGACCTTCCATGGAAGGCAGCGCCTGCGCCTTCTTCACGAGTTCTTCAGGGTCGAGAATGCTGGTGGAAATGCAGCCGCGCATGGCGCCGTTCTTGCGAAGGTGCAGGGTGAGGGCGCGGGTGTCGATGCCTTCAATGCCGGGCACGCCCTCGCGGATGAGAAAGTCGGGCAGACTTTCCGTGGCGCGCCAGTTGGAAGGTTCCTTGCAGCATTCCTTGACGATGAGCGCCGACATGTGAACCTTTTCGGATTCCATGTCGTCGGGATTGATGCCGTAGTTGCCGATGAGCGGATAGGTGAGGCACACCATCTGCCCCGCGTAGGAGGGGTCGGTGAGCAGTTCCTGATAGCCGGCCATGGCGGTATTGAAAATGACTTCGCCGCCGGTCAGTTCGATGGGACCGGTGAAGGATTCCCCTTCAAGGACGAAGCCGTCTTCGAGGGCGAGCAGAGCTTTCATGCGCGTTCTCCTTTGGGCGATCCGGCATAGTAGTCCTGGAGGCATTCCACGTGAAGGGCCTCGTTCTGCTGATGCTGGATGGCGCGGGCAATGGCGCGGGCGCCGGAAATCGTGGTGGTAAAGGGCACGCCGTAGTGCAGCGTGGTCTGCCGGATGGCGCGGGAATCGTGATTGGTGCGCTTGCCGGACGCCGTGTTGATGACCATGGCGACTTCGCCGTTCTTGATCATGTCCACGATGTTCGGGCGGCCTTCATGCACCTTGAGCACGGGCTGCACCTTGAGACCGGCGTCGTTGAGAAGGGTGGCGGTGCCGCGGGTGGCGAGCAGCTCGAAGCCGAGGTCGGCGTAGGACTTCGCAATGGGTACCACGAATTCCTTGTCGCGGTCGTTCACGGAAATGAACACCTTGCCGGAGGAGGGCAGGGTCTGACCTGCGCCGAGCTGGCTCTTGAGGAAGGCTTCGTCGAAGGTGCGGGCCACGCCCATGACTTCGCCGGTGGAACGCATTTCAGGTCCGAGCAGGATGTCCACGCCGGGGAAGCGCTTGAAGGGGAACACGGCTTCCTTCACGCAGACGTAGCCGGTCTTGCGCATGGACCAGGGATCGAGTTCCTTGAGCGTCTTGCCGAGCATGATCTGGGTGGCGAGGCGCGGCAGCGGCACGCCCGTGGCCTTGGACACGAAGGGCGCGGTGCGGGAGGCGCGGGGGTTCACTTCCAGAATGTAGATCTTGTCGTCCTTGATGGCGAACTGGATGTTCATGAGACCGACCACGCGCAGTTCCTTGGCGAGGGCGACGGTCTGACGGCTGATTTCCTCAACGATGCTGTCGGGCAGGGAGTAGGGCGGCAGGGAGCAGGCCGAGTCGCCGGAATGGATGCCCGCGGCTTCGATGTGTTCCATGATGCCCGCCACATACACGTCCTTGCCGTCGGCGAGGGCGTCCACGTCCATTTCGATGGCGTTTTCAAGGAACTGGTCGATGAGGATGGGGTGCTCGGGAGTATCCGTGCCCACCACGTTGTGGAAGTAGTCGTCGAGGTCGTCGGGGCCGTAGCAGACCATCATGGCGCGGCCGCCGAGCACGTAGCTCGGGCGCACGATGATGGGGTAGCCGATGCGGGCGGCTTCTTCCTTGGCCACGTCGAGGGAGATGCAGGTGCCGTTCTGCGGCTGGAGCAGATGCAGCTTCTGAATGAGGGCCTGGAAGCGTTCGCGGTCTTCGGCGCGGTCGATGGCGTCGGGGCTGGTGCCGAGAATGGGCACGCCCGCGCGCTGCAGCGGCACGGCGAGGTTCAGCGGGGTCTGTCCGCCGAACTGCACGATGACGCCGTCGGGCTGCTCGGTCTTCACGATGTGCATCACGTCTTCAAAGGTGAGCGGCTCGAAGTACAGGCGGTCGGAGGTGTCGTAGTCGGTGGACACGGTTTCGGGGTTGGAGTTCACCATGATGGCTTCCACGCCCTCGTCGCGCAGGGCGAAGGACGCGTGGCAGCAGCAGTAGTCGAACTCGATGCCCTGACCGATGCGGTTGGGGCCGCCGCCGAGAATGATGACCTTCTTGCGATCGTGGACTTCCAGTTCGCGGCCGGTTTCGTAGGTGGAATAGAAGTAGGGGGTGTAGGCCTCGAATTCCGCGGCGCAGGTGTCCACGAGGTAGTACACGGGTTCGGTGTTCGTGGCCTTGCGCAGGGCGGCCACGTCGCTTTCGGGGCGCTTCCACATTTCGGCGAGCTGCTTGTCGGAGAAGCCGAATTCCTTGGCGCGGCGCAGAAGACGCACGAGCTCGGGATTGTCCGGCGTCATGGAGTTGCCGAGGGCGAAGTCGCGAAGCTCGCCTTCCATCTTCACGATGTCGCGTATCTGGCGCAGGAACCACAGGTCGATGGCGGTGACGGCGTGAATTTCCTCCACGCTCATGCCCGCGAGGATGGCGTGACGCAGGGCGAAGATGCGCTTGGAATTGGGAGTGCGCAGCCTGGCCATGATTTCGTCCATGGAGGGGAGCGGATCGCGGAAGTGGCTGCCGAGGCCGGGCGCGCCGACTTCCAGAGAACGGAGACCCTTCTGCAGCGCTTCCTTGAAGGTGCGGCCGATGGCCATGGTTTCGCCCACGCTCTTCATGGAGGTGGTGAGCTCGTCCTTGGCTCCGGCGAACTTTTCAAAGGTGAAGCGGGGAATCTTGACCACGCAGTAGTCGATGGCGGGCTCGAAGCTGGCCATGGTCTCGCGGGTGATGTCGTTGGGAATTTCGTCGAGCGTGTAGCCGATGGCGAGCTTGGCGGCGATTTTGGCGATGGGGAAGCCCGTGGCCTTGGAGGCGAGAGCGGAGGAGCGGGACACGCGGGGGTTCATTTCAATGACCACGAGCTCGCCGTTTTCGGGATTCAGACCGAACTGCACGTTGGAACCGCCGGTTTCCACGCCGATTTCGCGCATGATGGCGATGGAGGCGTCGCGGATCTTCTGGTATTCCACGTCGGTGAGGGTCTGCACCGGAGCCACGGTGATGGAGTCGCCGGTGTGAACGCCCATGGGATCGAGGTTTTCGATGGAGCACACGATCACGCAGTTGTCCTTGCGGTCGCGCATGACTTCCATTTCGATTTCCTTCCAGCCGAGCACGGACTGTTCGATGAGCACTTCGCTGGTGAGGGAGGCGTCGAGGCCGCCGGCGGCGATTTCTTCCAGATCTTCCTGGTTGTAGGCCACGCCGCCGCCGGAGCCGCCCAGCGTGAAGGCGGGACGGATGATGAGCGGGAAGGGCATTTCCGCGGCGATGCGGCGCACGTCTTCCATGTTGCGGGCGATTTCGCTGCGGGGCACCTTGATGCCGATGTTTTCCATGGCGGCGCGGAACAGCTCGCGGCTTTCAGCCTTTTCAATGACCTTGGCGTTGGCGCCGATGAGTTCGACGCCGCATTCCTTGAGCACGCCCATCTTTTCGAGGGCAAGGGCGGTGTTCAGGCCGGTCTGACCGCCGAGGGTGGGCAGAATGGCGTCGGGCCTTTCCTTGCGGACGATGGCGGCCACGGTTTCGGGTTCGATGGGTTCAATATAGGTACGGTCGGCCAGACCGGGGTCGGTCATGATGGTCGCCGGGTTGGAATTGACAAGGATGACTTCGTACCCTTCTTCCTTGAGGGCCTTCACGGCCTGGGTACCGGAATAGTCGAATTCACAGGCCTGGCCGATGACAATGGGGCCCGAACCTATGACCATAATGCGCTTAAGGTCTGTACGCTTAGGCATATTCCGCTCCTAAAGTAGGTTTAAACTTGCGTATGATTACACGTTGCCCCGAGATAATCAAGCGTTGCGCCCCTCCTTCGGGCGGAAGGCGGCCGTTGTTTTTGTGCGGCGGCTCTGCAGAACGCCGCGGAAACGGCGCGTCGGAGGCGTCGAGTGATGCGGAAAGCTGAAGGATTCCATGCGCGTCCTTGTTCTGCGCTGCGGAAAGAAAACGCAGCGCCGGTCGCCCGGCGTTTTTCGTCCGTTTGGCATGCGCGGCGAAGGAGCGCCTTTTGCGGAAAATCGCGGGGCGAAGCGCGGCGCAGGGCACACAACAAGGGCCATGAGCGTGTGCCCATGGCCCTGAAAAGGCGTTATTCCTCGCGCGTCGCTATGACGGTGTGAATCTGCTTTGCGTCCGCGTCGGCAATGGTGAACAGCCATCCGCCTATGCGGAACTCCTCGTCCTTCTGAGGCACATGTCCCGCGTCGAGGCTGAGGTAGCCGCCGATGGTGTCCACCTCGTCGGATTCCAGATGGATGCCCAGCTCTTCGAGTTCCTCCAGGTAGGCGCGTCCGGAAAGTTCGTACTTCCCTTCGCCGATGGGTCGGATGTCCTCTTCCTTGGGGGCGTCGTGCTCGTCCTCGATGTCGCCCACGATCACTTCCAGCAGATCCTCGATGGTGGCCAGTCCCGACGTGCCGCCGTACTCGTCCACCACGATGGCCAGATGATTCTTGCGGCTGCGGAATTCCTGAAGCAGTTCGCTGGCGATCTTGGTTTCGGGCACGAAGAAGGGCTGACTCATGATGCTGTCCACGGGCGAGGACTGGAGATCGGCCTGCATGAGGGAGCTCAGCATGTCCTTGGCGTGGACGATGCCGATGATGTTGTCGCGGGTTTCCTTATAGATGGGCAGGCGGGAGTGGCCGGTTTCCACGATGGCGCCTGCCGCGTCGCGAATGGTGGTTCCGGAGGGCAGGCAGTCGATGTCGGTGCGGGGAGTCATGATGTCCTGCACCTGCAGCTCGTCCAGAGAAAGGATGGAAAGCAGCATGGAACCTTCTTCCGCCTTGAGCTCGCCGTCTTCGCGCGCTTCGCGGATAGCCTGTTCCAGATGATCTTCCGAAGACTTGCCGGAAAAGAAAGCACCAAGTTTCGACCACACGGTACTGTGGGATTCGCCGTCCAAGACGATACTCCTTACAAAAGGGTTCAGGCCGGAAAATTGACCATGCCGCAACGGCAGGCGCCGACAGTCGTCGGCTCCGGCTCAACAGGGGCCCCCACGCGGGGCGGATTGACGGAAAAATGGAAAGAGCCGCCGCAAAAGGCGCGCGACCGGAAAGGCATGACGCTTCCTGCCTCTGCGTTCCCCGCAAGAGGAACGTCGGCAGACTGGCAGCCGGAATCCTCCATGTCGGAGAACAGGCTGTCGCCGCTGTGCGTTGTGGTTTGGCAGGTGTCGTTCATGTGAGATCCGTATTTTGCATGGAGCGTAGCGTGTTCGGGGTAAAAAGGCAAGCGCGGAGGGGAGAGAAGCGGCGGATCTCGGCCTTTGAAAGGCGTTCCGCCTGCGGAAAGGTTGACCTCACGCCCTGAAATCTATATAGAAGCAGCTGGGCCGGAATGGTGGAATTGGTAAACGCAGCGGACTCAAAATCCGCCGGCAGCAATGCCTTGTGGGTTCAAGTCCCACTTCCGGTACCAGATATTTCAAGCACTTGCAAAACGCAGGTGCTTTTTTTGTTCGTGGCGGGTGAAAGAGGGAACGTTTTGTCTGCGCGGTGACGCACTGCGCGCGGTTCGAGCACGCTCTTTTCTCGCCGGGAAATTTTCTGTAGAACGCGTTTACAGGGCAAAACCCGGAAACATGGAACTCAGGGAGCGGATATGGCGTTCAACGGATGGGAAAACGTAAAGGAAGGCGAAGAATTCTCCGTGCAGGAGATTACCGCGTATTATGGATCGGTGGGGCCGTACTCTCTGCTCGGTCCTTTGCAGCGCAGTCTGTGGGGCCGGTATCCGCTCATGGCGCAGGCCGTGGCTCTGGACGGCGTGGAAGACGCGTTCAAGCCGGGGCAGCGGGTGAGGCTTTTTCTGCGTGAGGAAGGGGAGGGGTATGAGATAAAAGCCTTTCCCGAGAGCATTTTTGACAAGAAGGACAGTTATCGGCCCTTCATCGGCATGGCGGAAGAGAAGTTCGTGCAGAATTCTTCCCCCACGGGGAACGAGCCGTGGACGGACATGTTCTGCGCCCGGGACTACTGCCAGCCGTACTGCGATTCGCTCATGGAGCTGAAGCCGCCGTACACGGACGAGCAGATGGAAGAGCTGTACCGCTCCTTTGCGGACAAATATGCGGAATACGACGGCCGCTGCGCCATGATTTCGGGCCTGTACCGCACGGGCGCGGAAAAGTTTTCGGCGTTCTGCTTTGCGCTGGCGCGCGAAGGGCTGAACATGCCCGACGGTTCGCGCCTTTTTGCGCCGTGGGACGTGGTGCTGCTCTTTTTGGAAATAAAGGATGGGGGCGAGATCGGAGAAGTGGCTACCGTGCCGCTGCGCATGGTCAACTTCTACGACGGCGAAAAGCTCAAGGCCTTTGCCGAAAAGCTGGCCAACCAGGCCTAGACGCGAGAAAAAGCGCGTCCGGCGCGGAGAAGAGCGCGGAATGCTTGCTCTTCCTGCACGGGAGTGCATTTTCCGGTATGAGGCGCGTGTTTCGCATACGCCGGGCCTCACGCCGAGAGAGAAACGCGGGCGTCGCTCCCGCAGCCATTGAAGTTAACAGCAGCAACCCCGGAGAAACGATGGTTCTCCGGGGTTGTCGTTTATGAGGCGCGGGACGCGTTTTCGGGGAAAGCGCGTGCTGATGATGCAGCGGCGAATTAGAACTTGTAGCCTATGCCGATGCCGAAGTTGTGCGCATGGGGATGGGTGGTGCGACCGGGCACCACGCCGCTCGAGGGATTGCCGAGAGCGGAATTGGTGTAGTCGAGCACGTGGTTGTGGATGTACATGTACGCGAGGTCGATGGTCCAGTTCTTGTAGAAGAAGCCCACGCCGGCGGTGTAGTAGTTGCGGCCGTTGGAAGGAACCATGTAGTCGGCGTTGCCGAGGTTCATGGGCGAGGTTTCATACATGAAGCCGAGGCGCAGAGCCATCCAGTCCACGGGCTTGTATTCGCCGGAAATGCCGAGGGTCCAGCTGTTTCTCCAGTGCCTGTCGGAATTTTCCCACATGTTGACCGGGTCTTTCATGTAGATGTTGAAGTCGCGGAAACGGCTCCAGAGCGTATAGACGGCGTCGGCTTCAAAGCTCAGATTTTCCGTGGGCTTGTAGGCCACGCCGAAGCCGATGGAATCGGGCAGATGCAGGGTTCCGCGCAGGCGGGAGTTCTGGAGCTTGTAGTACGGACTGTCTGGAGAGAACATCTTGCCGAACTGTGTGTCGTAACGGGTCTTGCCGTTGACCTTGAGGCTCATGGGCGCGCGATAGGTGAGCCCCATGGACCACTGATCGTTGAGTCGCAGGTGCAGGGCCACGTTGCCGCCGAAGGAAACGCCGTGTCCGTTCAGGTTGAGGTCGCCGAGGCCGTCGCGCTGTACGTCGAGATTTTTGCGCATCTGCATGGAGGCGCTCATCATTTCCACGCCAGCGGCGATGGAGAGATGATCGTTGAACTTGTAGGCGATGCTGGGATTGAGCGAATTGGTGATGAGCTGCACGCTATGGAGGTTGGCTCCTCCCGGCCAGTTGTGAGGATACTTCACGCCGAGGCCGAAGCGGGTGTAGGAAGCCAGACCGAACCAGACATTGTCGTTGATCTGGTGGGTGATGTAGAAGGAGGGGATGGGCCAGGTCTGATGAGCGCTGTGGTAGTTTCCGGTATCCTGCCCCGAGAGGGTTCTGGTGTCCACGCCCCAGTAGAACTGGGAAACGGCGAGGTTGGCCTGCATTTGCGTGCCGTCGAGGAGCGTCATGGCCGCGGGGTTGTAGGCGAGCGTGGAAGGATCGCCGCCGCGGGCGATAAGACCGCCGGCGAGCGCCATGCCGCGGGCGCTGTTTTCCATGATGGCGAACCCCTCCGCCTGCGCGCGGGACACCGGGAAGAGAAGGGTGAGAGAAACAAGGAGCGCTCCGCAAAGACGAGCGCCGGAGAAGAAACGGTTCATCGCATAACTCCTGCTGCCGCTGAGAAAAAAAGACAGGCTGACCTGAGCCATGCGGTAAACGATAGGACGTGTTGATAGTTTAAATCAAGATTTGAATGTATCCGTAAATAATGCGGTGGCCTTGTCGCAGAGCGCCTTGGCGCGTTCCCTGCTTCTGCGGCTGATGACCGGTCTCCAGATGCGGCATTCTTCGGGGGCGTCGGAGCCGTCTTCGAGCTTGGCGGAGCGTCCGGCGGCGGCTTTGGCGCTGCGGGTGGTGTCGAGGGTCCATTCCCAGGCAATGCCCTTCATTTCTTCAAATTCTGCAAGGCCTTTCTTCCAGAGCTCGCTGAACAGTCCCTGAGCTTCCCATTTTTTGAAGTAGGCGTGGATGGAGCTGGGGCTGCCGTAGAATTCCTTGGGCAGAGACTTCCACTGGGTGCCGGTTTTCAGCACATAGACGATGGCCGAAAAGACTTTGCGATAGTCGAGCGGCTTGCGTCCGCCGCCGGCGATGCGCTGATAAACCTTTTCCGGATCACGGACGGTTTCCGGGATGAGCGGTTTGACAACTTCCCAGAAGGAATCGGAAATTTCCCAGAATTTCATAGTGTTAGCCTGTTATATGGGTGAGATGGTGAAAAGTTTAGCATAAAAGAAGCCGGAAGTCAGCCATTGCTTATTTACGGATAAAAATAATTAAAAAAAATTTAAAATTCTCGAAAAAAAACTGTTGACAGCCTCGGGGCTCCGGTCTATATATAGCGAACACGACGCGGGGTGGAGCAGCTTGGTAGCTCGTCGGGCTCATAACCCGAAGGTCATTGGTTCAAATCCTTTCCCCGCAACCAGAGAATACAACCCCTTACGGTGCATGCTGTAAGGGGTTTTTCGTTTAAGCTCTTCTGCTTTGCCTGTTCCTGCTTTTTCCTGTCCGACAACGGTTGAGGCCGTGCGGCTGTCGTCTTATGGTGGCCGGGGCGTTCGGGCGCGCTTGTCTTTGCTGCGGCCGGGCGACACCAAAGGGAACAGGAGGATTCATTCATGCAGAACAGGAAAGCTCTGCTCGCGCTGGGGCTTGCCGTGCTTCTGGCGGCGCTGCTTGCGCTGCCCGTGCACATGGGCAACGGCGTCAATGCCCGGCTGCCGATCATCGGCGCCGCGGAAAAAATTTCGGAAGAGTACTGCGAAGAAACGCTGAGCAAGGCCGCCAAGGCCTATGTACTGACCAAGGTCATAGACAAGACGGTTTCCACGTTGCAGCGCATTGAGGTGTCGATAACGCCGTTCGGCCTGGGCATGAGCGTGGCCCCCGGCGAAATGCTGGCCGCCGTGAACGACGCCATCGAACGTGTCAGCACGGCGCTTTTTTCCGTCATGGGCCTGATGCTTGTGGAAAAATTGCTGGTAGGCATGATTTCCTGGGTCAGCTTCAAGATCATGCTTCCCCTTGCCGTGGGGCTTGCGCTGCTCTACTGCCTTTCGGGAAGGCGTTTCGCGTGGAGTCGTTCGGCGGCCGTGTTCCTTGCCAACACGGCGCTGATCTGCTGGCTGTTTTTCCCGGTCACCGCGCTGGTCGGCAGCTATGTGGAACAGGCCTATCTGGGGGAGATTTACGCGGAACAGATGCACGAGGTGGATTCTTCCGCCGGAGCCATCAACGGCATGGACGAGGTGGAGACCGACATGCCCGGCGTGGTTGACGAGGATGCCGACAGCGGATGGTTCTCCGGCACGATGGAAAAGCTTGAATCCATCCTGAATACGGTGAAGAACGCGCTGCACAGCATCAACATTGAAAGTCTTCAGGCCAAGGCCGGCGAAATTCTGAACTACGCCGACAACGCCACGGACAGACTTTTTCATGTGTTCTGTATTTTTGTGCTGACGACTATCGTCATTCCTCTTTTTATGTTCTTCCTGCTTTATAAGACGCTGTATCTGCTGACAAAGAATTTCATGGAATCTTCGCCGGAGGCGAAGCGGCTTGTGTATTCCGCTGCGGCGGATGTGAAGCGCATCGGCGAAGGCAAAAAGGAGGAGACCGCGTCGAAGGAATGACGGCGCTCTGCCCGGCAGGCGCGGTGTGGCGTCGGCGCGGAAGAAGCGGCGTTTTTGCGGCAAAGGCGGACGTGCAGCGCAGAAACGCCGACAGATGAACACGCGCAGGCGCGGAACGAAAAACGGCGATAGGCCGGAGCCTGTTGTACGAACGAGCGCAGAGCGCGGAACGGAGCGTCGGCAGAGCGCTGAAAAAACGGAAGCCGCCGGACGCGGCAGCGATTAAACGCAAAAGGCCCCGACAGAATTTCTTCTGTCGGGGCCTTGCGCATATCTGACGGAGGAAGCCGTTTTCAGAGGAGGAAAACGGGCGTCAGGGTATCAGTCAGATTGTCAGGCAATGGCGATGGTCTTCTTTTCGGGTTCCTTCTTTTCCGGAGCCTTCGGGAAGGAGAGCTTCAGAATGCCGTCTTCAAAGGTAGCGGAAACGTCCTTGGGTTCAAGGGCTTCGCCGACGTAGAAGCTGCGGCTGCATTCGCCGGTGTAGCGTTCGCGGCGCAGATACTGTCCCTTCTTGTTTTCCTCATCCTTGTCCAGCCCCTTGGCCGCACTGATGGTGAGGTAACCGCCGTCCAGTTCAATTTTCACTTCGTCCTTCTTGAAGCCGGGCAGATCAATATCGAGCTCGTAGGCGTTTTCCGTTTCCCGCACGTCAGTCTTCATGAGGTTTCTTGCGTTCTTGCCGAACAGAGGATCATGACGATTAAAGGCAGGCATAAAAGGATCGCCGAAAAATTCATCAAAAAGTCTTTCACCAAAAATACTAGGCAGCATAATAAAAACCTCCAGCCATAAATAGAATCAATGCATCAATGGCGGAAAAGCGTTCCGCGTTCTTTTATTCCCGGATGGAGATACATTCTTCATCTTGCGGGAAGATGATTGATTCTGTTTCTCATGAACGCCTTCCGTGGGAATGCGTCCCTGAAAAACATACCTTTACAATAGGAACGATTTTCCAGGTGTCAACGCCGCAGAGAAATTTTTTTTGCGTTTGAGGGGAAATTTCGGCGGACCGGATTCGCCGGTCGCCTGAAAATCGCCGGATGACGGCTCTTTCCGGGCACGTCAGTTTTTGCGGTGACGGCGAAAAATTTTGCATCGTCCGCATTGACGCTCCGCGCACGCCGGGGCTTGAGGGGCATGTTTTCTTCTTGACGGAAAGGCTGAGCGCCTTTTCCGGAAGGGAGAGGCGTCGGAGACTCATTCCGTCAGGGGAAAGGGCCGCGGTCGTCTTTGCGGGCACGGGCGTCTTGCCTCGTTCTCTTTTGCACTCTCCCGGGAGAACTCGCACGCCTGAGAAGAAAACATAAATCATGGCAATCAGTTCTGCCTTTCTCCATAGTCGTAGGCGGAGGCGTCGAACGGCGCGGCCATCGACTCGACAGGGGGGAATGTTCATGACTCAGTTCAGGCGGAAGCGTTTTTCGGGCATCGGAAGACCGGCGTTGCGGCCGGCATGGGCAGGATTGCTGCTGGCGGCGCTGCTTGCGGGCACGCCGGCCCGGGCAGCCGATCTGACGGGAAGCGGCAGCGCTTCCGTTGTTTCCGGCGATTCCTACGCCTACGTGTACGGCACTCGTTCCCAAGGCGGCGACGCCGTGGCGAACGACAGCCTGGTGAACGTGTCCGGCGGCGCGGTGTCCATGGATCTGTACGGCGGTTCGGCCCTGAGCCGCAACGGTTCGGCCGAGGCCATGAACAACAGCGTGACGGTCAGCGGCGGCCTGACGGGCTTCAACGACAACATTTACGGCGGCTACGCCCGAAGCTACACCAGCGGCGTGATGGCGGACGGCAACAGCGTGACGCTGGAAGGTTCGCTTCGTTTCGGGCCGTGGGTGCAGGTGTTCGGCGGCTATGCCAGAATGTCCGGCGGCAGCGGCTCCGTGGAGGCGCTGGACAATCATGTGAGCGTCGGGGGCAGCGCCGCGCTCAATTTCGTCGTGGGCGGCGAGGCCTACGCGGAAAGTTCCGCGCAGGGCGTGTCGCTGGCCGCAGGCAATACGGTGAGCCTCAACGGCGGATCCGCCGCCCTGATGTACGGCGGCTATGCCGTGGCGCAGGGCGATGCAACGGCGAAAAACAACGTCATTTCCATACATGGAGGGATGTTCGGCGACGTCGTGGGCGGCGAGGTTCACAGCTACACGGGAAAGGCGCTGGCCGAAGGCAACGTCGTCACGATCTCCGGAGGCGAGGGCTCGTCCACGGTGGTGGGCGCGTCGGTGCAGAGTGATTCCGGATCGGCCGAGGCTTCGGACAACACGGTGAGCGTGTTCAACGCTTCCGTGGCGGGCAGCGTGAGCGGCGCGTTTGCGCCGGAAAGCAGCGTTCCGGCCTCGCTTGTCGGCAACCGCGTGGTCATAGGCTCGGGCGCAACGGTGGAGGGCGACGCGGTCGGCGGCGCGGTGACGGGTTCCACGCCTGGCAGCCGCGCGGATTCCAACATCGTGGCCGTGGTGGACGGCGGAAGCGTGGCCGGCGACGTGATCGGCGGTCTGGTTGAGGCGGAAGATTCCTCGGCGAGCTACAACACGGTGCTGGTGCGCAGCGCTTCGGTGGGCGGCAGCATTTACGGCGGCGATGCGGGGGCGGGAAGCGCGGCGACGCACAATTCCGTTATTATAGGAACGGGCGCGGACCTTTCCGCGGACGCCGCGCTCTACGGCGGCTGGATCGGCGGCGCGCCCGTGGCGGCGGCCGGAAGCGGCAACACGCTTTTTGTGGACAGCTGGCAGGGCAGCGTGGCGAGGGCGGCAGGCTTTGAAAATCTGCACTTCGTGCTTCCCGCGCCGGGGGCTCCGGTGGACGTGCCCATGCTCACCGTGACCGATGCGCAGGAAGGCGATTTTGCCGGTTCCACGGTGACGGCGCAGCTTCCCGACGTCATTACCGGCGGGCGTGCCTATCTGGGCGAGACGTTCACGCTCATCAGCGACGCCGGAGGAGCCGTGGGACAGGCGTCCGCCGGGAGGCTGGTGAGTCTTCTGCAGGGCTACGCCGCCTATTTTGACGGCGTGCTTGAGAACACGGGCACGGCGGTGCAGCTCCGCCTGGAGGAAATGCGCATGAATCCCCGCATTGCGGCGCTTACGGAAGCCCGGGCCGCGGCGTCGGGACTGCTCAATCAGGGCGGCGATCTTGCGGCGGACACGGGCATGCGTCATGCCCGCGAGGCGGCGGACAGCGAAGAAGACGAAGAGTGGCATCCGTTTGCGGCCGTGTACGGCGGCGCGGCGCGGCATCACACGGGTTCCAGAGCGGATACCGAAGGCTTTTCCGGCATGACCGGACTGACGGGAAGCTTCCGTTCCGGGAGCGGACGCGTGCTCGCGGGCGGATTTTTTGAATTCGGCAGGGCGCATCTGGACACGTTCAACGGTTTTGCTTCCGGCGACGTCAACGGTCGGGGCAACAGTCAGTACACGGGCGCGGGCGTGCTGCTTCGATACGACGTGGAAACCGGGCCTCTGGCCGGACTGTACGCGGAGGGCGTGGGACGCCTCGGCAACGTGGACACGCAGTGGCACAGCGACGATCTTCGGGACAACATGGACCGTCCGGCGGACTACGATCTTTCCACGCCGTACTATGGGGCGCATGTGGGCCTGGGGCATGTGCTGTCGCTGGCCGACGTCGTGAACGTGGATACCTACGGCAAGTTCTTCTGGACGCATCAGGGCGGCGATCGCGCGGACATGAACGGGGAAATCGTGAACTTCGACGACGTGGATTCCCGGCGTCTGCGCCTCGGCGTGCGCTTTGATCTGACGGCGTTTGAGAGCATGAAGCCCTACGTCGGCGCGGCCTGGGAGCATGAATACAGCGGCACGGCCCGCGCCGTGGCCCGGGATTTTTCCATTCCCGACGCGTCGCTAGAGGGCGACAGCGGCGTGTTTGAGCTGGGGCTCGCTGTGGAGCCTTCGTCCCGGCCGCTGACGCTGGATCTTGCGCTTGTGGGAAGCGCGGGCGAGCGGGATAGTCTGGGCGGACACCTCAGCGTGCTCTACCGCTTCTGAGCGGGGAACGGCCGTCGGCCGGAGCGGGATGTTTCCGCTCCGGAGGGCCCGACAGAGCGCTGCGGAGAAAATTTTTTGAAAAAGGCGTGAGAAAAGACTTTACAAAGCTTCGGCTCTTGGGTACAAGTCTTTTGCTGTTTGCGGGGAACGACCGAAAGAAGAAAATTCTTCTTGCCAAGGAGAATGTTTCGGGATAAGTTCCCATACCTGCTGCTGGCGTAGCTCAACTGGCAGAGCAGCTGATTTGTAATCAGCAGGTTGCGGGTTCGATTCCCATCGCCAGCTCCATATTTTGGAGTGACGAAAGAGGATGAACTCCATATTTCCCGGATCGTCCGATTCGGGTGGCCGGTGAAGGTCACGCTCCTTCTTCCGGTTGCGGCAAGAACGCGAAAGCGTTTTTGTATAGCGTGGTGGGGTTCCCGAGTGGCCAAAGGGAACAGACTGTAAATCTGTCGTCGTAAGACTTCGGTGGTTCGAATCCACCCCCCACCACCAGCTTTACGCTGGTATAGCTGTAGGAGGCAGTGCGCGCTGTCAGGGGACTACGGCACACAGGCGGGAATAGCTCAACGGCTAGAGCATCAGCCTTCCAAGCTGAGGGTTGCGAGTTCGAATCTCGTTTCCCGCTCCACCTGCCACTTTGTTTCTTGTTGCTCCCCCTTTTTCTCTGGCGCGTCATGAGTCCGTGTTTTAGGGCTGCTCTCTGATTTTAAGAGGGCAGGACGGCGTCCGCTGCTCAAACAGGGCACCACAACTGCAAGTAACCATTTAGGGAGACCATCATGGGCAAGGAAAAATTTGATCGCTCTAAGCCGCATGTCAACATTGGCACCATCGGTCACATCGACCATGGCAAGACCACTCTGACTGCCGCCATCACCAAGATCGCCGGCCTCAAGGGCCAGGGCAAGTTCATCGCTTACGATGACATCGACAAGGCCCCCGAAGAAAAGGAACGCGGCATCACCATTTCTACCGCTCACGTTGAGTACGAGACCGACAAGCGTCACTACGCTCACGTTGACTGCCCCGGCCACGCCGACTACATCAAGAACATGATCACCGGTGCCGCTCAGATGGACGGCGCCATCATCGTGGTCGCCGCCACCGACGGTCCCATGCCCCAGACCCGTGAGCACATCCTGCTCGCCCGTCAGGTCGGCGTGCCCTACATCATCGTGTTCATGAACAAGTGCGACCAGGTCGACGATCCCGAACTGCTGGACCTCGTCGAAATGGAAATGCGCGAACTTCTGAGCGCCAACGGCTTCCCGGGCGACGACGTGCCGGTTATCCGCGGCTCCGCTCTGAACGCTCTGAACTGCGACGACTGGCAGGCTCCTGAAGCCAAGTGCATTCTCGATCTGCTCGACGCCTGCGACACCTACATTCCCGATCCCGTTCGCGAAACCGATAAGCCCTTCCTTATGCCTATCGAAGACGTGTTCTCCATCTCCGGCCGCGGCACCGTGGTGACCGGTCGTGTGGAACGCGGCATCGTGAAGGTCGGCGACACCGTGGAAATCGTGGGCATCCGTCCCACCCAGACCACCACTGTGACCGGCGTTGAAATGTTCCGCAAGCTGCTCGATCAGGGCCAGGCCGGTGACAACATCGGTGCTCTGCTCCGCGGCATCAAGCGTGAAGACGTGGAACGCGGCCAGGTTCTCGCCGCTCCCAAGTCCATCACCCCTCACACCAAGTTCAAGTCTGAAGTGTACGTTCTGAGCAAGGACGAAGGCGGCCGCCACACTCCCTTCTTCTCCGGCTACCGTCCTCAGTTCTATTTCCGCACCACCGACATCACCGGCGTCATCAAGCTGGCTGAAGGCGTGGAAATGGTCATGCCCGGCGACAACGCCACCTTCAACGTTGAACTCATCCATCCCATCGCCATGGCTCCCGGTGAACGCTTCGCTATCCGCGAAGGCGGCCACACCGTCGGTTCCGGCGTGGTGACTGAAATCCTGGAGTAATACCATGCGCGTGAACATCCTGCTCGCTTGCACGGAATGCAAGCGCCGCAACTACGCCACGGTTAAGAACAAGAAGAACACTACCGGTCGTCTTGAAGTCATGAAGTACTGCCCCTGGGACAAGAAACATACGACTCATCGCGAAGCGAAGTAGTGCTTCATAGCGCAGGCCAGTAGCTCCAACGGCAGAGCGGCGGTCTCCAAAACCGCATGTTGGGGGTTCGAATCCCTCCTGGCCTGCCATTTCTTTTGTCTTTTCAGTTTTGAGGCTAACATGAGCAAAAAACAGAGTGACGCCGCGGAAGCGAATTCCCAGGCAAAAGCGGCTCCCGCCACTGCCTCCAGCAAGTCTGGCCAGTCCGCTGGCGAAGATCGCGGACTGATGGCGCGCTTTGCTGCATTCAGGGATTATCTTCTCCTGTCTCGCGTTGAGCTGCGCAAGGTCAGCTGGCCCAACTGGAAAGAAACCCGTACCACCAGCATGGTGGTGCTCGGCTTTGTTGCCGTCATGGCCATCCTTCTCGGAGTGGTGGATCTCATCCTTTCCAGTGTGGTTCGTCTGATCCTTGCCTAAGAGGATGATTCCGTTCACACTTTTCTCCACATCCGCAAGGGTAAAATACAATGGCTGAGCAAGAAAGCATCACCGAAATCCCTGTCCATTCTGAATCTGCCGCCGCTCAGGATGCCGGTCACTGGTACATCCTGCACACTTACTCCGGTTTTGAACAGAGAGTCGAGCAGATGATCCGGGAACTGATGCGCACCGGCCAAGACAACGGCTGCATCCACGATGTGGTCGTGCCCACCGAACGAGTCATCGAACTCGGCAAGGGCGGTCAGAAGCGCACTACCACCAGAAAATTCTATCCCGGATACGTCATGGTCCGCATGACGATGACCGACCTTTCCTGGCATCTGGTTCAGAATATCCCCAAAGTCACCGGCTTTGTGGGAGGGAAAAATCGTCCTGCACCTATGGGTCCTGGTGAAGCGGAACGCATTCTTTCGTTGATGGAAACCCGTCAGGAACAGCCCCGTCCCAAGTTCAATTTCGACCGCGGCGACGAGGTCCGGGTCATTGATGGCCCCTTCGGCGGTTTCAACGGCGTGGTGGAAGAGGTCAATTACGACAAGGGCAAGCTCAAAGTGTCCGTGTCCATTTTCGGCCGCCAGACGCCGGTGGAACTCGATTTCATCCAGGTGACCAAGGGCTGAGCCCTTCACCGAGATATTTCTGCTCTGGATTGTTTCATCGACAGCAGTCAGGCCTGTGCCTGAGACCGCAAAATAAGGATTAACGACAATGGCCAAGAAAGAAGTTGCCAAGATCAAACTGCAGATTCCTGCTGGTGCTGCCAACCCCTCTCCGCCCGTTGGTCCCGCTCTGGGCCAGCACGGCGTGAACATCATGGGGTTCTGCAAGGAATTCAATGCTCGTACTCAGGATCAGAAGGGCATGATCATCCCCGTGATCATCACGGTGTATGCCGACCGCTCCTTCACCTTCATTACCAAGACGCCTCCGGCTCCCGTTCTGCTGATGAAGGCCGCCAAGGTTGAAAAGGGATCCGGCGAGCCCAACCGTACCAAGGTTGGTTCCGTCACCATGGCTCAGGTTGAGGAAATCGCCAAGCTGAAGATGCCCGACCTGAACTGCAAGGATCTCGAAGGCGCCGTGCGCAATATCATGGGCACCGCGCGCAGCATGGGACTGGACGTTAAGTAATAACGTTCAGGCGGCAAGACGGCGTCCGTACGTGTGATATGTGGGCGCGTTCATCGCGCCGCGCCTATTTCGTTGGATTCGGCCGTACTGCCGGCTTTGGTCGGCAGGAGATTCGAGACGACAAGCGCAAAGAAAGGAATACCATCATGCCTACGCATGGAAAAAAATATCGCAATTCGCTGGAAGGCGTTGATCTGACCCAGCGTTTTTCCGTGGAGGACGCGGTTGCCAAGTCCCTTGGCGCTTCCTTCGCCAAATTTGATGAAACGGTTGACGTGGCCCTTCGCCTGGGCGTCGACCCCAAGTACTCCGACCAGATGGTCCGCGGTGCTGTTTCCCTTCCCCACGGCCTCGGCAAGACCGTTCGCGTGGCCGTGTTCTGCAAGGGCGACAAGCAGGCTGAAGCCCGCGCCGCCGGTGCCGACGTGGTCGGCGCTGAAGACCTCGTCGCCCAGATCAAGGGCGGCTGGCTGGAATTCGACGCCGCCGTCGCCGCTCCCGACGTCATGGCTCTCGTGGGCCAGGTCGGTCGTGTGCTCGGCCCCCGCGGCCTGATGCCCAACGCCAAGACCGGCACCGTCACCTTCGACGTTGCCAAGGCCGTTCAGGAACTGAAGGCCGGTCGCGTGGACTTCAAGGTTGACAAGGCCGGCGTGCTGCATGCCCCCCTCGGCAAGGTTTCCTTCGGACCTGAAAAGATCCTCGGCAACCTCAAGGCTCTGCTCGACGCGGTTGTTCGTCTGAAGCCTTCCGCCGCCAAGGGCCAGTACATGCTTTCCATGACCGTTTCCACCACCATGGGCCCCGGCTTCAAGGTCGATATGGCCCAGTGCAAGAAGTTCATCGAAGGCTAAGTGAGAGGCATCCCGCAAGGGATGCCTTCCGCCTTTCCAATATTTAGGCTAGGGAAGGAATTTCGGGTCGAAGACGGCAGGAGGCGCAAGCCTTAATATCCTGCTCAGACAGATTCTTTGGCTCGGCATTCCACAAGACAAAACACCCAATCGTGAGGAGCATCACGTGAAGAACAGGTCTGAAAAAGCCGTAATCATCGAGCAGGTCAAAGACGTTACCTCTCGTGCTTCGTTTGCGGTTGTGACCGACTTCAAGGGTATGTCGGTGGAAGAGCTGACCGGGCTCCGTGTGGCGCTGCGCGCCGCTGGCGGCGAATATCACGTCGTCAAGAACACTCTTGCCCGCATCGCTTTAGCAGACACCGAACACAGCTCCATCTCTTCTTCGCTGAAGGATAACTGTGCCATTGCCCTTGGATTCAATGATCCGGTCGGTGTGGCCAAGGCTCTCACGGACTTCGCCAAGACCAACAACAAGCTCGAGATCCGTCAGGCCAGCCTCGACGGCAAGGCTCTGACCCCCGCTCAGGTGGCCGATCTCGCCAAGCTGCCTTCCAAGGAACAGCTGCTTGCTCAGGCCCTGGCGACCATGAACGCCGTGCCCACCAATTTTGTGTCTCTCATGGCCAATATGGTTCGTCCTCTTCTGTACGCCCTCAAGGCTATCGAAGAGAAGAAGGCCGCGTAACTCGCGCCTTTGGCTGCCATTTCGCCCCAAACCATCAAAGTCAAAGAATTTTTTTAAGGAGTCATTACCATGGCCGATATCACCAAGGAACAGGTTGTTGAGTTCATCTCCAACATGACCGTGCTCGAACTGGCTGAATTCATCAAGGAACTCGAAGAAAAGTTCGGCGTTTCCGCCGCCGCTCCCGCCGTTGCCGTGGCCGCCGCTCCCGCTGCCGCTGCTCCTGCTGAAGAAGAAAAGACCGAATTCGACGTTATCCTGAAGGAAGTCGGCGCCAACAAGATCGGCGTCATCAAGGTTGTCCGCGCTCTGACCGGCCTCGGCCTCAAGGAAGCCAAGGAAAAGGTTGACGGCGCTCCTTCCACCCTGAAGGAAGCTGTCTCCAAGGAAGACGCCGAAGCCGCCAAGAAGGAACTCACCGAAGCCGGCGCTACCGTCGAAATCAAGTAAGTTCCCTTCACAGCGATGTGAATATGAAGCCCCCTCAGCCCGAGGGGGCTTTTTTGTTGTCCGAAGAGGGGCGCGTTCTCTGTCGCCAGAGGCCGCTTCGTCTCGACGGACTTTCGGCATAGCCGGGGCTGCGCCGTTTCGACCGACCGTAAATTTCGGAGCGACGCCGGAACGAAAGGGCGGAACAGTGACGGCGGGAGTAACAGCGGGGCCGCGTGCTGCGCTCCACGGCGTCTCGTCGAAGTGCCCAGGGAGCGAAAGGGCGCGTGCCTATCGGCTTGCCGCTGTGAGAGGTTGGGAGCACAAGACGGTTGTTCGGGCGGGGAGGGGGCTTCGGCCCCGGGATGCCCAGGGGCATGATGAAGACGCAGTGGACAACGTGGCGTCCGTCCCGCGAGCGGGGGATGCCCTCTGCGTTGCGGCGAGCCTGTGGGGCGGAGACCATGCCGTGACGTCCGCAACGGCTATTCCTGCGCCGGGGGAAAGTCTGCGCGGGCAGGGCGAGCTGGTGCGGACTCGGCGGGACTCTTCCGCCGGAACGGAGTCGTTGTGTTTTGATGTGCTTCGGCAGAGATGCTGAGAATCGGTCGGTTCCTGACGTCCTCGGTCTTCGGTGATTTCGGGCGGTGTCGAAACGTTTTTGGGGGAGAGCAGCCGCCGAAGAGCGTCGCTTCCGCGCTCCGGATCCGTCGGTCCAGAAGGAAAGGTTGAGGTCGGCAGGTGCGGGGAGCTCGACGGACTGCGGCTGCGCCGAAAGCTCGGCAATGGAGGGCGTGCGCAGCGAAGCGCGGAGGGGAGAGCGGAGGGGAGAGCCTCGGTCGGCGAAAGCGCTTTGCCCCGCAACTGGGTAAATGCCTTGCAGGCCGGGCCGCCGTTTTTTCTCGATGAATCTTGCCTGATGGGGGCGTCATTGCCGAGAGCTCAACCGGGGGAAGGAGAAGAGCATTTGCCGCGATGTAGGAATCATTGCCGGGAGCAGGGCAGGCAGGCCGAGTTGCCTCGGTGCAGGGCGTCATTGTCACCCCGGAGCGCGGCAACGGAAATGAGGGCATGGAATCGCTCGACGCTGAACAGTCGGTCGCCTGTCCCGGGACGTGAGGGGCACGACAATCAGGAAAAGGTCGGGGAGTGGGGCGGGCAGGTCTGTTCACGGCAACAGGGGAAAGAGGAAACATGCATCCGAGTCTTTCTCTTGTCCCCACGATCATATTTCGTGCGCTGTGTACTTGATCCAGAACTCGCCTTCGTCAGTTGTTCGTTTGCCTGTCTTGCGCGGATGCGGCAACGGTTTTGCACAGGTCAGCACCCGCTCAAGTGTTTAAAAAAGGAGCAGAGTGCCGTGAAAAGGGGCGGGCGCGGCGCAGAAATGCGGGCCAGGGCGCAAGCCTCGTGGTATTTTCTCCGAAAATAGGTTGAGAAACGAATCCGTCCGGCGAAGTTGTGGCGTTTTCCCTCATTTTCGGCGGACGGATGAGAACTTATGCGGCATGAACGTCGGCCCGGCAGCAAATGCCGTGCGGCCGTCGTTGTTTCGACAAAGGAAATTGAAGATCGAACTTTTTCTGCTGCATTGATTTTTTTCGGAAAAATGGAGAAAAAGCAGAAAAATTTCACTTGTCAACAGAAACGGCAATTGTTTTTTAGAAAAAAATGAGCTATCCTGAAATATGGAAAAGGTGTCATGAAAACACTTGCTATTTGCCTGATAAGGGGTTAGTCTGACTGACTCATTAGGATAATCTCTACGGACGGATATGCAGGCATCACACATTGAACGCTCCATATAACCAGATGCCATAAACCGCAGGCAACGCCCCTTCCAAGGCATGGAAAGGGGGGCTTTGTTGCCTGTTTTTTCGCGTCTGCCTTTCTGTGTCAAGGCTTTCTTCCGTACGTCAATTTTCCGGCGCAGGGCCGGACAACTGCCATTCTTGAGGTAAAGTAATGGGTCAGCTTACGAAGCAATTCGGCAAAATCAAAGTGTCCATTCCCATTCCGCACCTTTTGAATCTTCAGGTGGACTCTTACAGCGCCTTCCTTCAGGAAGGCCGCAAGGAATCGGAACGCGATCCTCATGTCGGACTCGAAGGAGTCTTCCGGTCGGTGTTCCCCATCGAAGATTTTAATCGCACCGCCAGCCTGGAATATCTGGGCTATGAGATAAGCGAGCCAAAGTACGACCAGGCCGAGTGCATCTCCAAGGGTCTGACCTACGAAGCTCCCGTGCGCATCAAGGTACGTCTCGATATCTACGACGTCGATGAAGCCACAGGCGCCCGCACCTACCGCGACGGCAAGGAGCAGGACATCTATTTCGGCACGCTTCCGCTGATGACCGAAAAGGGCACCTTCATCGTCAACGGCACGGAACGCGTCATCGTCAATCAGCTGCAGCGTTCTCCCGGCATCATCTTCGAGCACGACGGCGGCAAGACGCACACCTCCCGCAAGGTGCTCTATTCCTGCCGTGTGATTCCCATGCGCGGTTCGTGGCTCGACTTCGACTTCGACCACAAGGACATCCTCTACGTGCGCATCGACCGTCGCCGCAAGATGCCCGCCACCATCCTGTTCAAGGCCATGGGCATGTCCAAGAATCAGATTCTCGACACCTTCTACAAGAAGGAAGAGTATCGTCTGGACGGCTCCCGTCTGTTCATGCGCGCCGACGCCGATCTGTACGCCAACGACAAGGATCGTCTCGCCTACAACGACATCCTCGACGCCGAAGGCAACGTGGTGGTCAAGGCCGGCAAGAAGCTGAACAAGCGCGACTGGAGAAAGATTGCCGGAGCCGGCATCGAATTCATCGAAGTGGCTCCCGATTCTCTCCAGGGCCTGTTCCTCGGCGAAGACGTGGTCAACGCCGCCACCGGCGAAATCATGGCCGAAGCCGCCGACGAAGTGACGCCTTCCCTGCTCGATCAGCTTCAGGAAGCGGGCGTGACCACGCTCAGCATTCTGCACACCAAGGGCGCCGACACCTCCTCCTCCATCCGCGATACCCTCATGCTCGACAAGACCACGAGCACCGAGAAGGCGCAGGAGGAAATCTACCGTCGTCTGCGTCCGAGCTCTCCGCCCACGCCCGAAATTGCGGCCAGCTACTTCGACAATCTGTTCCGCAATCCCGACTACTACGATCTGTCCGCCGTGGGCCGCTACAAGCTCAATCTGCGCCTCGGTCTCACCACCGACAAGGACGTGCTCACCCTCACCGACGAGGACATCATCACGGCCATCAAGGTGCTCGTGACCATGAAGGACACCAACGGCGCGCCCGACGACATCGACCATCTGGGCAACCGCCGCGTGCGTCTCGTGGGCGAACTGGTGGAAAACCAGTACCGCATCGGCCTCGTGCGCATGGAACGCGCCATCAAGGAACGCATGAGCATTCAGGAAGTGGCCTCGCTCATGCCTCACGATCTCATCAATCCCAAGCCCGTGGCGGCCGTGCTCAAGGAATTCTTCGGCACCTCCCAGCTGTCGCAGTTCATGGATCAGACCAACTCCCTCTCGGAAGTCACGCACAAGCGTCGTCTTTCCGCTCTGGGCCCCGGCGGTCTTACCCGTGAGCGCGCGGGCTTTGAAGTGCGAGACGTTCACACCTCCCACTACGGCCGCATCTGCCCCATTGAAACGCCTGAAGGCCCGAATATCGGCCTCATCGTTTCTCTGACCACCTACGCCAAGGTGAACGAATACGGCTTCATTGAAACGCCCTACCGCGTGATCCGCAACGGCTGCCGCACCGATGAAATCGTGCATCTCGACGCTTCCTGCGAAAAGGATCAGATCATCGCCCAGGCCAACGCTCCCGTGGATGAAAACGGCCGCTTCATCGAAGAGAACATGACCGTCCGCTCTACCGGCGGCGACGTGCTCATGGCCAGCCGCGACGAAGTCACCCTGCAGGACATTTCGCCGAGCCAGATGGTGTCCATTTCCGCCGCGCTCATTCCCTTCCTTGAACACGACGACGCCAACCGCGCCCTCATGGGTTCGAACATGCAGCGTCAGGCCGTTCCGCTTCTGCGTTCCGAACGTCCTCTCGTGGGCACCGGCATGGAATACGACGTGGCCCGCGACTCCGGCGCCTGCCTGCTCGCCGAAGGCGACGGCGTGGTCCGCTACGCCGACGCCGAACGCGTCATCGTGGCCTACGACAACCTTTATCTTGAAGACCGCGGCGGCGTGCGCAGCTACGATCTTCTGAAGTACCACAAGTCGAACCAGAACTCCTGCTTCGGCCAGAAGCCCACCTGCTACCCCGGTCAGCGCGTGAAGAAGAACGACGTGCTCGCCGACGGTCCCGGCATCGAGAACGGCGAACTGGCCCTCGGCAAGAACCTGGTGGTGGCCTTCATGCCCTGGTGCGGCTACAACTACGAAGACGCCGTGCTCATCTCCGAGCGCGCAGTGAAGGACGACATCTACACCTCCATCCACATCGAGGAATTCGAGGTTGCCGCCCGCGACACCAAGCTCGGACCGGAAGAAATCACCCGCGATATTCCCAACGTGGGCGACGACATGCTTCACAACCTCGACGCGAGCGGCGTGATCCGCATCGGCGCGTCCGTGAAGCCCGACGACATTCTCGTGGGCAAGATCACGCCCAAGGGCGAAACGCAGCTCACTCCTGAAGAGAAGCTGCTGCGCGCCATCTTCGGCGACAAGGCCCGCGACGTGAAGAACACCTCCCTCAAGGTTCCCCCGGGAATCGAAGGCACCGTCATCGACGTGAAGGTGTTCAACCGCCGTTCCGGTGAAAAGGACGACCGCACCCGCGAAATCGAAGCCTACGAAATCGCCAAGCTCGACCGCAAGGAAGCCGATCACGTGCGCGCCCTCACCGAGCGCACCCGCGAACGCATGCGTCCTCTCATGGAAGGTCAGGTGCTCGCCGTGGACATCGCCGGCAAGCGCAAGGGCGAAGTGCTGGCCGCGGCCGGCAGCGAACTCACCTGGGACGTCATGCTGGAGTTGCCCATCAAGCGTCTGGCCGACATCCTGCGCAACAAGGACGTCAACGATCAGATCGTCCACATGCTGGAAGCCTACGACCGCCAGCTCGAAGTGGTGAAGAAGCTCTACGACTCCAAGCGCGAAAAGGCCACCGAAGGCGACGATCTGCCTCCGGGCGTCATCAAGATGGTCAAGGTTCACATCGCCATCAAGCGTAAGCTTTCCGTGGGCGACAAGATGGCCGGCCGTCACGGCAACAAGGGTGTGGTCTCCATGATCCTGCCCGAAGAAGACATGCCCTTCTTCAAGGACGGCCGTCCCGTGGACGTCGTGCTGAACCCCCTGGGCGTGCCTTCCCGAATGAACATCGGTCAGATCATGGAAACGCATCTGGGCTGGGCCGCCAAGGAACTCGGCCGTCAGCTCGCCGAAATGGTGGACAACGGCGTGGCCATGGATGAGCTGCGCCGCGAGGTGAAGGACATCTTCGCCGCCGATCTGCCCGCCGCCCGCGCCGACGGCATGACCATCGACGAACTGGTGGACAGCATGAGCGACGAGGAGCTGCGCAAGGCCGTGCTCGGCCTGCGCAAGGGCATCATCACCAAGACCCCCGTGTTCGACGGCGCGCAGGAAGAGCAGATCTGGTCGTGGCTGGAAAGAGCCGGTCTGCCCAACGACGGCAAGACCGTGCTGTACGACGGCCGCACCGGCGAACCCTTCGCCAACCGCGTGACCACGGGCGTGATGTACTACCTGAAACTGCATCACCTCGTCGACGAAAAGATTCACGCCCGTTCCACCGGCCCCTACAGCCTGGTGACGCAGCAGCCTCTCGGCGGTAAGGCCCAGTTCGGCGGCCAGCGTCTCGGTGAAATGGAAGTGTGGGCTCTGGAAGGCTACGGCGCGTCGTACCTCCTGCAGGAATTCCTGACGGTCAAGTCCGACGACGTGGCCGGCCGCGTGAAGATGTATGAAAAGATCGTCAAGGGAGACAACTTCCTTGAAGCCGGTCTGCCCGAATCCTTCAACGTTCTGGTCAAGGAACTCATGTCCCTCGGCCTCAATGTGAATCTTGAACAGGAAGAACCCAAGAAGCCGGCCAAGCCCCGCTTCTTCGTGAACACCCCTGTCATTGAAGAATAAGACGGGGCGCTGCCCCGGAATCCGCCCGGGTCGCCCCGGGAGCCGCATCGGCCTTTTTTGGCCGGTGCGGCGCGGATATTTTCCGCAGGAGACCGGATGCTCCGTTTTCCTGCTCAGGCAAAGATGAATCCAACCCTCTTGCCAGGGAGATATAGATGAGTCTGGACGATCTGTTTACTGTCCGTGACACGGCGGCCACCTCCAGCGTGTCGAACATCCGCAATCTGAATTCCATTCAGATCACGCTCGCGTCGCCGGAAAACATACGGGAATGGTCGTACGGCGAAGTCAAGAAGCCGGAAACCATCAACTACCGTACGTTCAAGCCTGAACGCGACGGTCTTTTCTGCGCCAAGATCTTTGGTCCCGTCAAAGACTACGAGTGCAACTGCGGCAAGTACAAGCGCATGAAGCACCGCGGCATCGTCTGCGAAAAGTGCGGCGTTGAAGTCATTGCCTCCAAGGTGCGCCGCGAGCGCATGGGCCACATCGAACTGGCCGCGCCCGTCGCCCACATCTGGTTCCTGAAGACCCTGCCTTCCAAGATCGGCACCCTGCTCGACATGACCATGGCCGATCTGGAAAAGGTGCTGTATTTCGACTCCTACGTGGTGCTCGATCCCGGCTCCACCAACCTGAGCCGCATGCAGGTCATCTCCGAGGACCAGTACCTTCAGATTCTGGAACGTTTCGGCGACGAAGCCCTCAAGGTGGGCATGGGCGCCGAAGCCATCCGCGGCCTTCTCGAAGAGCTCGATCTGCCTGCCCTCAAGGTGAAACTGCGCGAAGAATCGCAGGAAACCAAGAGCCAGACCAAGAAGAAGAAGCTCACCAAGCGCCTGAAGATCGTGGAAGCCTTCCTCGAATCCAACAACAAGCCGGAATGGATGATTCTGGAAGTCATTCCCGTCATTCCGCCGGATCTTCGTCCTCTGGTTCCGCTGGACGGCGGCCGCTTCGCGACCTCCGACCTCAACGATCTGTACCGCCGCGTCATCAACCGCAACAACCGTCTGAAGCGCCTCAAGGAACTCGGCGCGCCGGACATCATCATCCGCAACGAAAAGCGCATGCTTCAGGAAGCGGTGGATGCCCTGTTCGACAACGGTCGCCGCGGCCGCGCCATCACCGGCACCAACGGCCGTCCGCTGAAGTCCCTGTCCGACATGATCAAGGGCAAGCAGGGCCGTTTCCGTCAGAACCTGCTCGGCAAGCGCGTGGACTACTCCGGTCGTTCCGTTATCTGCGTCGGTCCTTCGCTCAAGCTCCATCAGTGCGGTCTGCCCAAGAAGATGGCTCTGGAACTCTTCAAGCCCTTCATCTATTCCGAACTGGAAAAGAGAGGCTACGCTTCCACCATCAAGAGCGCCAAGAAGATGGTCGAACGCGAGGAACTCGTGGTGTGGGACATTCTCGCCGAAGTGGTGCGCGAATACCCTGTGCTCCTGAACCGCGCGCCTACCCTGCACCGTCTGGGCATTCAAGCCTTTGAACCCCTGCTCGTGGAAGGCAAGGCCATCCGTCTGCATCCGCTCGTGTGTACGGCCTACAACGCCGACTTCGACGGCGACCAGATGGCCGTGCACATTCCGCTTTCCGTGGAAGCGCAGATCGAATGCCGCGTGCTGCTCATGAGCACCAACAACATTCTCTCGCCCGCCAACGGCAGCCCTGTCATCATTCCTTCGCAGGACATGGTTCTCGGCCTGTACTACATGACCGTGGACCGCTCCTTCTGCAAGGGCGAAGGCATGGTCTTCTGCGGCCCCTGGGAAGTGGAAGCCGCCTACGACGCCAAGCAGCTCGACCTGCATGCCCGCATCCGCGTGCGCATGGAAGACGGCAATCTCGTGGACACCACCTGCGGCCGCGTGCTCGTGTGGGAACGTCTGCCTCACGTGCTGCCCTTCGAGGAAGTCAACAAGGTGCTCACCAAGAAGGCCATCGGCAAGCTCGTGGGCATCGCCTACAAGGCCGCCGGCATCAAGAACACCGTCATCCTGTGCGACCAGCTGAAGAACATCGGTTACGAGTTCTCCACCCGCGCGGGTATTTCCATCGGCCTCAAGGACATGACCATTCCTGCCCGCAAGAAGGCCATCATTGCCGCCTCTCAGGCCGAAGTGGACGACATCGAACAGCAGTACCGCAACGGTATCATCACCCGTACCGAAAAGTACAACAAGGTGGTTGACGTGTGGTCGCAGACTTCCACCACCATTTCCAAGGAAATGATGAAGGAAATCTCCGTCGATCACGTGGTCGATCCGAAGACGGGCCGCGAAGCCGACGACACCAGCTTCAACCCTATCTTCATGATGTCCAACTCCGGTGCTCGAGGCAACGCGGACCAGATGAGACAGCTCGGCGGCATGCGCGGCCTCATGGCCAAGCCTTCCGGCGCCATCATCGAAACGCCTATTACGGCGAGCTTCCGTGAAGGCCTTACCGTGCTGCAGTACTTCACTTCGACGCACGGCGCCCGCAAGGGTCTGGCCGACACCGCTCTGAAGACCGCTAACTCCGGTTACCTCACCCGCCGTCTGGTGGACGTGGTGCAGGACGTCATCGTGTCTCAGGAAGACTGCAACACCGTGGACGGCATCGAAATGACCGCCCTGCGCGAAGGCAACGAAATCAAGCTGCCTCTGCGCGACCGCATCATCGGCCGTGTGCTGCTGTACCCCGTCATGCATCCCACCACCAAGGAACTGCTGTTCCCGGCCAACACCCTGGTGGATGAAAAGGTGGCCAACGCCCTCGACGAAGCCGGCGTGGGCACCGTGACCATCCGTTCCGCCCTGACCTGTCAGGCCGAACGCGGCGTGTGCGCCCTGTGCTACGGCCGCGACCTGGCCCGCGGTCATCTCGTGAACGTGGGCGAAACCGTGGGCATCATCGCCGCTCAGTCCATCGGCGAACCCGGCACGCAGCTGACCATGCGTACCTTCCACATCGGCGGCACGGCGTCCGCTCAGGTCGCCAAGTCCAGCTTTGAGGCCCAGAACTCCGGCCGCATCAGCCTGACCCGCGTGAAGTCCGTCATCAACCGCGACGGCATCGCCATGGTCATCGGCAAGAGCGGTCAGCTCACCATCGTGGACGATCAGGGCCGCGAAGCCGAAAAGTACATCCTGCCCAACGGCGCCCGCCTCTACGTCTCCGACGGCGAGGAAGTGGTGAAGGGCAAGATGCTTGCCGAATGGGATCCGTTCAACGAACCCTTCATCACGGAAGTTGACGGTTTCATCCGCTTCAAGGACATCATCGAAGGCAAGACCGTGCAGGAAAAGATGGACGAGGCCACCCGCCAGTCCACCCGCACCATCATGGAATACCGCACCACGAGCTTCCGCCCGGCCATCGACATCACGGCGGAAGACGGCACCATCAAGTCGCGCACCTCGGCGCAGGGCACCGGCTCCATTCCGGCCACCTACACCATGCCGGTGGGCGCCCTTATCATGGTGAAGGACGGCGAGGCCGTGCAGGCCGGCGACATCATCGCCCGTAAGCCCCGCGAAACCTCCAAGACCAAGGATATCGTGGGTGGTCTTCCTCGCGTGGCCGAGCTCTTCGAAGCCCGCAAACCCAAGGAAATGGCCGTGGTGTCGGAAATCTCCGGCATCGTGGAATACGCGGGCGAATCCAAGGGCAAGAGAAAGCTCATCGTGCGGCCTGAAGTGGGCGAAGCCAAGGAATACCTCATTCCCAAGGGCAAGCACATCACGGCTTCCGACGGCGACTATGTGGAGGCCGGCGAGCCCGTGACCGAAGGTCATCCGGAGCTGCACGACATTCTGCATACCCGCGGCGAAAAGTATCTGGCCCGCTACCTCGTGGACGAAATCCAGGAAGTGTACCGCTTCCAGGGCGTGGGCATCGACGACAAGCACATTGAAGTCATCGTCCGCCAGATGCTGAAGAAGGTCACCATTCTCGATCCGGGCCAGACCACGTTCCTCGTGGGCGAGCAGGTCGACAAGGTGGAATTCAAGGAAGAGAACGACAAGGCCATTGCCGAGGGCCGTCAGCCCGCCGTGGCCGAACCGCTGGTGCTCGGCATCACGCAGGCCTCTCTGAGCTCCCTGTCGTGGGTGGCCGCGGCCTCCTTCCAGGAAACCACCAAGGTGCTCACCGAAGCTTCCCTCAAGGGCAAGCACGACTACCTGCGCGGCCTCAAGGAAAACGTCATTGTCGGCCGCCTCATTCCTGCGGGTACCGGCTATCGCGAATACGTCAACCAGAACATCGAGGTTCCGGATCAGAAGGAACGCCCCGACAAGTTCCTGGAAGACCTTGAGGAACGTCCCATCATCGCTCCTGATATCGAAACCGGCATCAACAACGCGATAAACGACTAAACAGGGCGGGGGAGATTTTCTCCCTGCGCCTGAAATACGAGGCCGACGCCTTTTGCTCCTGACGGAGCACGGGCGTCGGCCTCGGCGTTTAATGGCGTGCGGGGTGGCAGATTCGACAGGTGCATGGACAAGCCGGTTTTTTCCCGCTCAAGAGTGGAATGTTGTCGCCCCGTCTTGACAGGCCTCGTCTGTTCGCGGACATTGGGAAGTGACTGGATTCGGAGTACGAAAAAGGGACGTCTGTAGGTCGTGAGAGTCCCGCATGCGGCAGACGATGAAGTGCGTCGGTCGACGTTTTCGATTTTGCAGCCATGAGGAGAGCTGGATTTCTTTTCAGAATGAAGTTCGGCTGTGTTTTTCTGTGACGGAGAGCAAAATGTCTGAACATACCCTGCTTCCTCCCGTGTTCAAGCGGGCGGTTCCCATTGTTTTCGGCGCCGACGACGGCTTTTTTATTCCGCTTGTCGTCTGCATTCAGTCCATTGTGGAGAATGCGTCCGCCGATGAGTGCTACGATATCGTTGTGCTTGCCAACAGGTTCAATGAGAAGTACACGGCGCTTCTTCAGTCGATTGCCGAGGACAGGAATAATGTTTCCATCCGCGTGCACGATGTGGAGCCCTTCCTTCAGCAGTGGGACATGAGCAAACTCAAAACGGGGCACAGGCTGTCTCTGGCTACGTATTACAGGCTTTTCATTCCCGATCTGATGAAGGATTATCATAAGGTGCTGTACATCGACGGCGACACCGTTGTTCTCGAAGATCCGGCGGTGCTGTACGGCACGGATATTTCCGACTGCTATGCCGGCGTCGTGCGGGACTACAACATCATCCGGGACATGAGCATGAGCTTTCGTCATCATGTGCAGCAGGTGCTGCAGATGCCGGATACCGGTGCGTATTTCAACGCCGGAGTCCTTTTGCTGAATCTTGATCTCATTCGTCGGGATTTTTCGCTTTCTTTCCTTATGGAACAGGCGGAGCTCAAGGGAGCCAAGCATCACGATCAGGATGTGCTGAACAGTCTGTTCTATGGAAAGGTGCGTTTTCTTCCGCCTCGATATAATTCCATGTGGCAGAATGAGGAGCTTTATGCCCCAGTGGCGGGCGGAAACGATGCCGTGCATCATCCGGCCATTGTACATTATCCGGGGGGCGGCAAGCCTTGGCTCAAGGGCGGCGCGTTCCGTAAGGCAGCCGCTCATTTCTGGAAGTATGCCGTTTGCTGTCCGTACGCGGCGCAGATTAAGGAGGTCTGTCGCCAGGACTGTGCCCGCAGCGTAGAGGGCTATGCCGCTCAGCGGAGACAGTATGTCTGGTATTTTTTCCTCTCGCTGCTGCTTTTCGGCAGAAAGCGCAGACATTATGCGGAAAAGGTTCGGGCCATGCGCCGGTCGCTTGCGGAAACGGAAAAATTGATGACGAAAGGCGAAGCGGCGCTTCCCTGGCATGAGGAGAGCAGGGCGTAGTTTTGAGGCGGCCCGGGATAAAGGCGCAAACGAACCGAGCTCTGTTGAAAGAAAATATTTTTATGGGGAGTCAAGCGGCGTCGCCCTTGTCTTTCGAGGCGATCAGGCGGTTATCGGCGGGAAGATAGACGTCTGATCGAAAAATATTGAAGGCGCTTCACACAAAAGGGAAGGAGCTTTCCGATGTCCGGATTGCTCCTTCCCTTTTTAATTACATCAGCAGATGCTGGTCAGATTCTGTCGCAGACGGCCTTGCCCATTTCCGTGGTGGAAACGGGGGTGATGCCGGGTTCGGCGATGTCGCAGGTGCGGATGCCCGCTTCGAGCACGGCGGTGACCGCGTTGTCGATGGCGGTGGCTTCCTTTTCCAGACCGAAGCTGTAGCGCAGCATCATGGAGACGGACAGGATGGTGGCCAGCGGGTTGGCGATGTTCTTGCCCGCGATGTCGGGGGCGGAGCCGTGGCTCGGCTCGTAGAGGCCGAAGGAGCCGTCGGCGAGGCTGGCGGAAGGCAGCATGCCGAGAGATCCGGTAATCATGCTGGCTTCATCGGAAAGAATGTCGCCGAACATGTTGGACGTGAGAATGACGTCGAACTGACCGGGACGATACACGAGCTGCATGGCGGCGTTGTCCACGTACATGTGGGAAACGGTCACTTCGGGGTAGTCGGCGCTCATTTCGTTGACCACGCGACGCCACAGACGGGAGGTTTCCAGCACGTTGGACTTGTCCACGCTCACGAGGTTCTTCTTGCGGGCCATGGCCGCGTTGAAGGCCACCTTGGCGATGCGGCGGATTTCCATTTCGCTGTAGCGTTCCACGTCGTAGGCTTCCTGACCGTACTTGCCTTCGCGCCAGCCGTGTTCGCCGAAGTAGATGCCGCCGGTGAGTTCGCGCACGATGACGAGATCCATGCTGTCGCCGATGTTCTCATGCTTGATGGGGCAGGCGCCGCTCAGGGCCTTGTGCATGATGGCGGGGCGCAGGTTGGCGTACAGGCCGAGCCCTTCGCGGATTTTGAGCAGGGCCTTTTCGGGGCGCTCGGGGCCGGGCAGATTGTCCCACTTGGGGCCGCCCACCGCGCCGAGCAGCACGGCGTCGTTCTTTTTGCACACGTCCACGGTGTCCGCGGGGAAGCAGGTGCCCACGGCGTCGTAGGCCGCGCCGCCCATGAGCAGATGCGTGAACACGAATTCATGGCCGAACTTCTGTCCGACCTTTTCAAGAACCTTGAGGGCTTCGGTCACGATTTCCGGGCCGATGCCGTCGCCGGGAATGACCGCAATGTGATACGTTGCCATGGCGTTGTCCTTTATGGCTGAAGAAAAAGGTTGCGAAAGCGCCGCCGGCGCATTTCGTGGAAAAAAGACCTGTGAGGCCTGCGCGGTTGCCGTCCGCTGCGGCAGGCAGGGTCAGCGCGAGGCGCGCAGTTTTTCTATTTTGGCCTTCGAGTAGTTCACCAGACCGCCGCAGGCGATGAGGTTCTGCATGAAGGGCGGGAAGGGCTCGGCCTGGAAGGTCCGGCCCGTGGTTTCGTTGGTGATGACGCCGGTTTCAAAATCGACGCTCACCGTGTCGCCGTCGTGAATGTTTTTCGCCGCCTCGTCGCATTCGAGAATGGGCAGGCCGATATTGAGGGCGTTGCGGAAGAAAATGCGCGCGAAGGTGGAGGCGATGACGCAGGAAATGCCCAGGTACTTGATGGAGAGCGGCGCGTGCTCGCGGGAGGAGCCGCAGCCGAAGTTCTTGTGCGCCACCATGATGTCGCCGGGATGCGCCTTCTTCACGAAGTCGGGATCTTCCGACTCCATGCAGTGGGACGCGAGTTCCTTCGGGTCCGTCACGTTGAGATACTTGCCGGGGAGAATGACGTCGGTATTGACGTCGTCGCCGAAAACAAAGGCTTTGCCGTGCGCGTTCTGCATCAGTCGTTACCTTCCTTGTCCATGATTGCTTCAGGGCTGACGATGCGGCCCGCTATGGCCGAAGCGGCCGCCACGGCCGGGCTGCACAGATACACTTCCGACTCCACATGGCCCATGCGGCCCACGAAGTTGCGGTTGGTGGTGGAAAGGCATTTTTCGCCCGCGGCGAGAATGCCCATGTGGCCGCCGAGGCACGCGCCGCAGGTGGGGGTGCTCACGGCGCATCCGGCTTCCATGAAGGTGCGTATGTAGCCTTTTTCCATGCATTCCATGTAGATGGAGGGCGTAGCCGGAATGACGATGACGCGCAGCCTGTCGCTGATCCTGCGGCCCTTGAGAATGCTTGCGGCCATGGCCATGTCTTCCATGCGGCCGTTGGTGCAGGAGCCGATGAACACCTGATCGAGTTCCACGTCGCCCACTTCGTCGATGGTGCGGGTGTTGGAGGGCAGATGCGGGAAGGCCACCGTGGGACGGATGGCGGAAAGGTCGATGTCGATGGTCTTTTCGTATTCGGCGTCGGGGTCGGCCTCGTAGGCGGTCCAGTTCTTTTTGCAGTGCTTTTCGAGGTAGGCGCGGCACACGTCGTCCACGGGGAAGGTGGCGTTTTTGGCTCCGGCTTCAATGGCCATGTTGGTCATGGAGAAGCGGTCGTCCATGGAGAGGTTGGCCACGCCGCTGCCGGAAAATTCCATGGAGCGGTAGAGTGCGCCGTCCACGCCGATGAGGCCGATGATGTGCAGCATGACGTCCTTGCCGCAGACCCACTTGCCGGGCTTGCCCGTGAGGTTGAAGCGGATGGCCGCAGGAACCTTGAACCAGTTTTCGCCCGTGGCCATGCCCATGGCGAGATCGGTGCTGCCCACGCCCGTGGAGAACGCGCCGAGCGCGCCGTAGGTGCAGGTGTGGGAGTCGCCGCCGATGATGACTTCGCCGGGCGCCACAATGCCCTGTTCGGGGAGCAGAGCGTGTTCTATGCCCATGCGGCCCACGTCGAAGAAGTGGGTGAGTTCGTTTTCGCGGGCGAATTCGCGGCAGACCTTGCACTGCATGGCGGCCTTGATGTCCTTGTTGGGAGCGAAGTGGTCGAGCACCACCACAACCTTGTCCTTGTCGAAGACCTTGTCGGCTCCGGCCTTGCGGAATTCGGGAACGGCCAGCGCTATGGTGATGTCGTTGCCCATGACCACGTCGAGCTTCGCTTCAATGAGCTGGCCTGCGGTCACGCTTTCGAGTCCGGCGTGCGCGGCCAGTATTTTCTGAGTTACGGTCATGCCCATAGGGATATATCCTTGTAGAAATGAGAATGTGCATTGTTCCCGTTTGTCGGGGCAGCAGCAAAAAGTCCTTTCACGATAAAATAGCGGTTTGTGCTTGTCCAGAAGAAAGAAGGCAGACCTCTGGGCAGGACATAAGATTTCTCTGAAATAAGCCTGTCGTTTCTTGCGGATGCCCTGACGCGGGCGGCGCGTTGGCGGTCTGAGGGGGGGGCGGCGCTCAGGAATTTCTCCGTGACGGCAAAGAAACATTCCGGCGGCGGGAGAAGAGCGGGGCGTTTTTTTGCATAAAAAAACAGACGGAGCGCCGGGCCCCGTCTGTTTTGCGTCTGTTTGTCCGGTATCAGGACTTGTGCAGCATGATGTCGAGAATGACCTTGTCGGCCTCCTTCATGCCTTTGGAGCCGAGGCGTCCGAGATTGGCGATGCAGGCCTCGATGTCGTCGTCCACGATGCCTTCATTGCCGGGCACCACGGTGCCGTTGAGGGCGAGCAGCACGGCCTGAATGCCCGCGCCCACGGCCGTGGCCACCTTGAGGGCGCAGCTGCTTTTGGCTCCGTCGCAGATCATGCCGGAAACGTTGCCCACCATGTTGCGCACGGTGCGTTCCATGTCCTTGAGGCCGCCGCCGAGCAGCAGGGCAATGCCGCAGGCCGAGGCCGTGCCCGCCACCATGGCGCCGCAGTGGGCGGAAAGGCGGCCGAGGTGATGCTTGATGTGGATGGACGTGAGATGACTCACCATGAGGGCGCGGGCGAGCTTTTCGTCGTCGGCCTGGGTGCGGATGGCGCAGGCCACCACGGGCATGGTGCAGGTGATGCCCTGATTGCCGCTGCCGGAATTGCTCATGACGGGCATCATCACGCCGGCCATGCGCGCGTCGGCCGCGGCGGCCGTGAGCTTGGTGGCGAAGGTGGGCAGATCGTCGGCGAGCATGTGATTGCGGATCTGCATGTCCATCATCTTGCCCACGCCGAGGCCGTACTGCTGACGGAGTCCTTCTTCGGCCACGCGGCGGTTCATGCGCGCGGCTTCCAGAATGAAGCTGATTTCCTCAAGCGGGGCCGTAACCGCAAATTCGTAGATTTTGGCCAGCGTGAGCGGCCAGGGCTTGTCTGCGTTTTCGGCGTCGGCGCTCTCCTGATTCTTTTCAAGGACGAGTTCGCCGTTTTTCCACACACGGGTGATGTTGTCGTGGCTGCCCGCAAGTTCCGCGGCGGCGCTTTCGTTTCCGGCATGCACCGTGACCAGGCAGTAGAGAAGCTGATCGTTGTCGGCCAGGTGCAGACGCACGGCGTCTTTGGCAAGCATGTCGCGCGCGGCCTGCGCCGTGGCTTCGTCGAGATCCTTCAGGCATTCCAGCCCGAGGGAGCTTTTGCCGCCGAGCGCGCCTGCGGCCGCGGCCACGCCGAGGCCCATTTCGCCCGTGCCGGGCACCATGACGCCCATGCCGTTCTTGAGAAGATTGGCGCTCACGGCCACGTCCATGCGTTCGGGAGTTTTGCCGAGTTCCTCGGCCGCGCGGGCCGAGCACAGGGCCACGGCGATGGGTTCCGTGCAGCCGAGCGCGGGCACGACTTCCTTGTGCAGCAGAGAAAGAAAGATGGAGCGTTCCTGTTCGTTCATGCTCATGGTTACGCCTCGTTCTTGTGCTGGAGTTCGCCGAGCTGTTCGTTGCGGTTGAAGATGCCTTCGAGCATGAGCGTGAGCGCGCCGTCGCCCGTGATGTTGCAGGCCGTGCCGAAGCTGTCCTGCAGGGCGAAGATGGCGATGAGCAGGGCCACGCCGTTCTGATCGAAGCCGAGCACGCCGGTCACGATGCCGAGGGAGGCCACCACGGTTCCGCCGGGCACGCCCGGAGCGCCCACGGCGAAGATGCCGAGCAGCAGGCAGAAGAGAATCATGACGCCGACGCTCGGCAGCGTGCCGTAGAGCATGAGATGCAGGGTCATGCAGAAGAAGGTTTCGGTGAGCACGGAGCCGCACAGATGCACGGTGGAGCCGAGCGGAATCATGAATTCCACGAGGTTTTTGCTGAGCACGCGGGACTTGCGGGCGCATTCGAGGGCCACGGGCAGGGTGGCGGCGCTGGACATGGTGCCCACGGCGGTGAGATAGGCGGGAGTGTAGTAGCGGAACACCTCCCAGGGATTGCGGCCGGAGAGCGCGCCGCCGATGCCGTAGAGCACGGCAAGCCAGATGAAGTGGCCCACGATGACGATGAGCACCATGGAGATGAACACCGGCAGATGCAGGCTGAGCGAACCTTCATAGGCGAGGCCGAGGAAGGACATGCCCACGAAGAAGGGCAGGATGGGAATCATGATGCGCACCACGAGGGAGCTCATGACGCGTTCGAGTTCGGCGAAGATGCGGGCCAGGTTTTCCGATTTGGTCCAGGTGATGGCCACGCCGAAGAAGAGGGCAAGGACAAGGGCGCTCATGACGCTGAAGAGCGGGGGAATGTCGAGCCGGAACACGATTTCGGGGAGCTTGCGCAGCGCTTCCGTGGAGGTGGCGATGGAAAGATGGGGGATGATGATGTAGCCGGAAACGGTGGAGAAAAAGGCCGCGCCGATGGAGGAGAGATAGGCGATGGCCACGGCGGTGAACAGAATTTTGCTGGCGTTCTGGCCGAGGCGGACGATGGCCGGGGTGATGAAGCCCACGATGACGAGCGGCACGAGGAAGAAGATGATCTGGCCGAAGATGTAGCGCAGGGAGACCACGGCGTCCATGATGTGGTGCAGAGGGCTTTGCGTGTTGTTGCCGAGGTAGGTGCCTATGAGGGAGCCTATCACGATGCCGGCCAGAAGTTTGAGAATTAGCGAGAAGTCGGCGGCTTTTGCGGACATGTTGATCCTCCATCATTAAAAGTACGTTTTTGCGCTGTTAGCACAGGAATGTCCTTCGCGCAATACGGGGCTTCGAGAGAGAAGGCGGAAAACGCCTGGAGGACGCGCGTTTTCGCCGGTCGGGAGGGCGGGCGGCGGCCCGGGAAAAAGCGGAAGCATTGCGCGCGCTTTTCATCGCGCGGGAGGGCGCAAACCTGCCCGAAGCAGGGCCCGCGGAGGCCCGCCGCGGGGAAGAAAGTGAAAAATTCTTGTAGAAAATGCTTGACGAACCGGGGAAAGGTCTATAAGAATCGTCCTCACCGAACAATAAAGGCGCGTAGCTCAGGTGGCAGAGCACTTCCTTGACACGGAAGGGGTCAGCAGTTCAAGTCTGCTCGTGCCTACCACAAAAAATCATCGGAAAGGGAGGCAGCGCCTCCCTTTTCTTTTTTGTTTTATCAACTGTGATTTTTGGAGTTTCCCATGCAGATATCCGTAGAAGGAAAGTTGGTTGAGGCCGCCGACGGCGCATCCTGCGCCGAGGTGCTGAAGCAGGCTCTTTCCGGCAAACGGTTCAAGGCCGCTCTTGCCTGCCGCGTGAAGACCGCAGACAAGGAAACGCTGCTCGATCTTTCTGCTGCAATGCCCGCCGATGCGCTGGAAGCCGCCCCCGTGACGGCTGAGGACCCCGAAGGGCTTCAGCTGCTGCGTCATTCCACTTCCCACGTCATGGCCGCCGCCGTGAAGAGACTGTTCCCCGACGTGAAGGTCACCATCGGCCCGTCCATCGACTCCGGCTTCTATTACGACTTCGACACTCCGCGTCCCTTCTCCCACGACGACCTTGAAGCCATTGAAAAGGAAATGCGCGCCATCATCGCCGAGAACGTTCCCTTCGAGCGTTCCGTGATGAAGAAGAACGACGCCGTTGCCCTGTTCCGCGACAAGGGCGAGAACTACAAGGTGGAGATCATCGAGGGCATCGATGCCGACACCGTGTCTCTGTACCGCTGCGGCGACTTCCTTGATCTCTGCCGCGGACCGCACATTCCCGGCACGGGCGCGGTCAAGGCCTTCAAGCTGCTTTCCGTGGCCGGAGCCTACTGGCGCGGCGACGAAAAGAATCCCATGCTCTCCCGTATTTACGGCACGGCCTTTGCGGACGAAAAGGCCCTCAAGGAATATCTGAACGCCCTTGAGGAAGCCAAGAGACGCGATCATCGCCGCCTCGGCAAGGAACTCGGCCTGTTCTCCTTCCATGAAGACGTGGCCCCGGGCATGTCCTTCTGGCTGCCCAAGGGCATGATGCTCCGCACCATTCTCGAAGACTTCCTCGTGCGCGAACATCTCAAGCGCGGCTATGAGCTCGTGCGCGGCCCGCAGATTCTGCGCCGCGAACTGTGGGAGCGTTCCGGTCACTACGATCACTACCGTGAAAACATGTACTTCACGGAAATCGAAGGCGACGTTCACGGCGTGAAGCCCATGAACTGCGTGGGCCACATGCTCATGTACGGCGAAACCCTGCACAGCTATCGCGATCTGCCCGTGCGCATGTTCGAGCTCGGCGTGGTGCATCGTCATGAAAAGTCCGGCACGCTGCACGGTCTGCTGCGCGTGCGCCAGTTCACCCAGGACGACGCCCACATCATCTGCACCACCGATCAGCTGGAAGACGAAATCATCAACGTCATGCATCTTTCCGCCGACCTGATGGATCTTTTCGGCTTCAAGTACCGCATCTTCATTTCCACCCGTCCCGAGGACAGCATCGGCTCCGACGCGGACTGGGAAAACGCCACGAACGCGCTCATCAAGGCCGTGGAGAAGGAAGGCAAGCCCTACCAGATCAACGAAGGTGACGGCGCGTTCTACGGCCCCAAGATAGATATCAAGGTCACCGACGCCATCGGCCGCGAATGGCAGCTTTCCACCATTCAGGTGGACTTCACCCTGCCTGAGCGCTTCGATCTCGTGTACGTCGGACAGGACGGCGAACGTCATCGTCCCGTCATGGTGCACCGCGCCATTCTGGGTTCGCTGGAACGCTTCATCGGCGTTCTCACCGAACATTACGCCGGCGCCTTCCCTGCCTGGCTTGCTCCCGTGCAGGCCCGCATCGTCAACGTGACCGACGCCCAGATGGATTATGTCAAGGAAATGAAGGCCAGCCTCGTTGCGGCCGGTATCCGCGTGGAAACCGACCTGCGCAACGAAAAGCTGGGCTTCAAGATTCGCGAAGCCCAGATGGCCAAGATTCCCTACGTCCTCGTGGTGGGCGACAAGGAAGTGGCCGACAGAGGCTTCAGCGTCCGCCTGCGTTCCGGCGAGAACATCGGCTTCCGCTCCGTGGAGGACGTGATCGCCATGATCAAGGCGGACAGTGAGGAACCGTTCAAACGTGGAGGTATGAGCTATAGCTTCGCCTAACATGAGACCTCGCCGCGACGTGCCTCAGGACGGCGTGCGCCGCAACGAGCAGATTCGTGCCCGTGAAGTACGGGTGATTGGTCCGGAAGGTGAACAGGTCGGCATTCTTCCCTGTTCCGATGCTATCGCCATGGCCCATGAGGCCGGCTACGACCTCGTGGAAGTGGCCGCCAATGCGGAACCGCCCGTGTGCCGCATCATGGACTTTGGCAAGTTCAAGTACGAACAGCAGCAGAAGAAGAAGGAAGCCAAACGCAACCAGACCGTAGTGCAGATCAAGGAAATCAAGGTTCGTCCCAAGACCGACGATCATGACTACGAAACCAAGCTGCGCCACATTCGCCGCTTCCTCGGAGACGGGGACCGCTGCAAGGTGACCGTGTTCTTCCGCGGACGCGAAATCGTGCACAAGGACCGCGGCGAATCCATTCTGACCAAGATCATCGCCGACACCGCCGATGTGGGCAAGGTCGAACAGGCTCCCAGCGCCGAAGGCCGCACCCTTCAGATGCTGCTCATTCCTCTTCCCAAGAAGTAGTTCATACCCGGCGCGGCGGACGTTTTGTTCCGTCGCGCCGGAGGAATTTTCGCGGGAAACCGCGATGAACGGAAGATGCTTCCGTTCCCGGAAGGAACCGGCAGAGCGCGCGGAGCGTTGTCGTTCGCGCTTCGGGCCCCATTTTTTACTTGCGGATTATGCGAAAATGTTGCATAGTCGGTTCTTTCTGATGCCCAAATCGCGCGCGTTGTATTCGGCGCGTCGCGAATACCAAGGAGTTGGTTATGCCCAAGATCAAGACCAGCCGTTCCGCCGCCAAGCGTTTCAGCACCACCGGCAGCGGCAAGTTCCGCCGTCGTCGTCAGAACCTGCGCCACATCCTCACCAAGAAGGATGCCAAGCGTCGTGCCCGTCTGGGCAAGGGTGCTCTCGTGGACAGCGCGAACCTGAAGGCCGTCAAGCGCCTCATGCCCTACGCCTAAGTCCTGCCCGTGCAGGTCGCGTAGATTTTCAAATTTCGCCGCCTCTTGCGGCTCAACTCCCGCTGGCCTGATCTCCGCCTCGCGGGACTGAATGTGGAGGATATTCCATGCGTGTAAAGAGAGGTCTTGCTGCCCATCGTCGGCACAAGAAATATCTGGATATGGCCAAGGGCTTCCGCGGCGGCCGCAGCCGTCTGTATCGCATCGCCCGCGAAGCCGTCGAACGTTCTCTGAACTATGCCTTTGAAGGCCGCAAGCTCCGCAAGCGCGCCTTCCGCCGCCTGTGGATCCAGCGCATCAACGCCGGCGCCCGCATCAACGGCCTGTCCTATTCCCGCCTGGTCAACGGCCTGAAGCTCGCCGGCGTGGAAATCAACCGCAAGATGCTGGCCGACCTCGCCGTGCGCGAAAAGGCCGACTTCGCCGCCATCGTCGAACTGGCCAAGTCCAAGCTGGCGTAAGTTCCCATTTCGGAACAGCCCGCGGCCCTTGCGGCCCGAGGCACCAGATGAAGCTTTTTGGGGAGTTTTTCCCCGCAAGGGGGTGCAGGGCCTTGGCTCTGCACCCCCTTTTTCATATCTTTCCTTCAGGCGCGCCCAGGGCGCAGCCTGCCACAAGGCCTTGCCATGGATTTCCTTGAACAATTGAACGGACTGGTCGGCAAGCTCGATGAACGCTTGAACCGCATCTCGTCTGAAGCGGAACTGGAAGCGGCCCGCGTGGACTTTCTCGGCCGCAAGGGGCAGCTTGCCGAACTCATGTCGCACATGCGCGAGCTCTCTCCCGAACAGCGCCCGGCCTTCGGTCAGGCCGCCAACGCGGTGAAGCAGCGCCTCGTGGAACTCTTTGAAGCCCGCCTCGCCCGTCAGGAACAGGAACGGGAGGCCGCCTTCCTCGCCGGATTCGATCCCAGCCTGCCGGGCCGCACCCTGTGGAACGGCTCCCTGCATCCCATCACGCTGGCCATGCAGGAAGTGTGCTCCGTGTTCCAGCACATGGGCTACGAAATTGCCGGCGGCCCCGAGGTGGAAACCGACTTCAACTGCTTTGAAGCCCTCAACATGCCGCCGGAACATCCCGCCCGCGACATGCAGGACACCCTCTACATCACCGACAAGGTGCTGCTGCGCACCCACACCTCCTGCGTGCAGGTGCGCACCATGATGAACCGCAAGCCTCCGCTTGCCGTCATCGGACCAGGCAAGGTGTACCGCCGCGACTCCGACGTGACCCACACCCCCATGTTCCATCAGATAGAGGGCCTGCTCGTGGACAAGCACGTCACCATGGCCGATCTGCGCGGCACGCTCACGGCCTTCGTGCGCGCCGTGTTCGGCGAAAAGACCCGCGTGCGCTTCCGTCCCAGCTTCTTCCCCTTCACCGAGCCCAGCGTGGAAGTCGATATGTCCTGCACCCAGTGCGGCGGTCACGGCCACGTGAACGGTCAGCCCTGCCGCGTGTGCAAGGGCTCCGGCTGGCTTGAAATTCTCGGCAGCGGCATGGTCGATCCGGCGGTGTTCGCCTCCGTCGGCTACAATCCCGACGAGGTTTCCGGCTTCGCCTTCGGCCTCGGCGTGGAGCGCATCGCCATGCTGAAATACGGTCTTACCGATCTGCGCATGAACTTTGAAAACGACGTGCGCTTCCTCCATCAGTTCCCTGCGTAGAGGAAGGAATATGCGGTCGGGAAGGACTTTTTGCGCCTTCCCTGCTCCCGTCTTCCGCACAGACTCGCTGACTGCCGCGGGCTGCGGAAGAGGGCCGGAAACGCCGCCTTTGCGGGCGACGCATCCGGAACGACCAGAATGGTTTCATCCTCTGAGGAGAAAAAACATATGCTGCTGAGTTTCAATTGGCTGAAGGAATTTGTTCCGTACACCGGAACGGCTGAAGAGCTGGGCGAAATGCTCACCATGCTCGGCCTCGAACTGGAAGAAGTGGTGCATCCCTACGCGGAAATCGAAGGCGTGGTGACCGGCCGCGTGCTCACCTGCGAGGCGCATCCCGATTCCGATCACCTGCATGTCTGCACCGTGGACGTGGGCGCGGAAGAGCCCCTCAACATCGTGTGCGGCGCGCCCAACGTGGCGGCCGGTCAGCTCGTGGTCGTGGCTCCCGTAGGGTCGACGCTTCCCGGCGGCCTGGTCATGAAGAAGGCCAAGCTGCGCGGCGTGCCCTCGTTCGGCATGATCTGCTCCGAACGCGAGCTCGGTCTTGCCGACGATCATTCCGGCATTCTCGTGCTGCCCGAAGAAAACAGATCCGGCCGCAAGGTCATGCCCGGCGAAAAGTTCGTGGACGCCTACGAGCTGGACAAGGAAGTGCTCGACATCAGCATTACGCCGAACCGCGCCGACTGCCTTTCCGTGTACGGCTTCGCCCGTCTTGTGGGCGCGTACCTGCACCTGCCCGTGACCATGCCTTCCTTCCATCTGGAAGAGAAGGGCGAGGACATGAGCCATGCCGTGCCCGTCGAGGTGAAGGACGGCGGTCTCTGCCCCTCCTACATGGGCCGCATCATCAAGGGCGCGAAGGTCAAGCCCTCTCCGGCCTGGATGCGCTATCGCCTGCACGGCGTGGGCGTGCGCGCCATCTCCAACCTTGTGGACGTGACCAACTACATTCTCATGGAACTGGGCCAGCCCCTGCACGCCTTTGATCACAACAAGCTGGCGGGCGGCCGCATCATCGTGCGTCCGGCCGTGGACGGCGAAAAGCTCACCACCCTCGACGGGCAGGAGCGTCTGCTCAAGGCCGGCGACGGCCTCATCTGCGACGCCGAAAAGCCGGTGGCGCTTGCCGGCGTCATGGGCGGTCTGGAAACCGAAATCACCGACGAGAGCGAGAGCGTGTTCCTGGAATGCGCGGTGTTCCGTCCGAGCTCCATCCGCGTGACGGCCCGCCGTCTCGGCCTGACCAGCGAGGCTTCCTATCGCTACGAACGCGGCGTGGATCCCACCAACATGTCGTTTGCGCTGGATCGCGCGGCCGCGCTCATGGCCGAACTTTCCGGAGCCGAAGTGTGCCGCGGCGTGTGCGAATGCACGCCGAATCCCTGGCAGGCTCCGGTGGTGCGCTTCCGCCGCAGCCGCGCCGAAGATCTGCTCGGCGTGGAACTTACCGACGATTTCTGCGCGCAGACGCTGGAGAGCCTCGGCTGCACCGTGGACCGCAGCGCGGGCGACGAGTGGAGCGTGAAGACTCCCGGCTGGCGCTATGACCTCACCCGCGAAGCCGATCTCATTGAGGAAGTGGCCATTTTCAAGGGCGTGGACAACCTCGGCGAAACGCTGCCCTCCATTCCGCAGACCCTTTCCTCCTTCGGCGCGCCGGAAAGCCGCCACGCCTTCATGATGCGCGTGAAGAACTGGGCCGCGGGCCTCGGCCTCAACGAAGCCGTGAACTACAGCTTCGTGGGCAACAAGGATCTCGACTTCCTCGGTCTGCCCGCCGAAGGCCGCGTGAACATCATGAATCCGCTCACCGCCGAGCAGGACGTGCTGCGCACCGAACTTGCTCCCGGCCTGTTCCAGAACGTGCGTCACAACATCGCGCAGGGCGCGGCGGGCGTCCGCCTCTTTGAAGTGGCGGAAGCCTTCACTCTGGATCCTTCCAGCGACACCACGGTGAAGGAAGTGCGTCACCTTGCCATGGTGCTCTACGGCTCCCGCTACGACGAAGCCTGGGCCCACAAGGACGAGGATCTGGACTATGTGGATCTGAAGGGCATTGTGGAAAAGCTCTTCGGCTTCCTGCATCTGCCCGAGCCCGCGTTCGCCATGCAGGAAACGCATCCCTACCTTGCTCCCGCCGTGCAGATGACCATGCCCGACGGCACGGTGGTCGGCGTGATCGGCCGCCTCAAGCCCGCGCTGGCCGACGCCTATCTGGCCCGCAAGGCCGTGTGGTACGCCGATCTCGACATGGACTACCTGCGCACTGCCTCGCAGGGCGCCAAAACCGTGTTCCAGCCGCTGCCGGTGTATCCGGCCGTGCGCCGCGACATCACGTTCATTGCGCCCCGCGCCATGCATGTGGACGCCGTGCTCTCCGCCGTTCGCGGCGCGAAGACGAATCTCATGGAGAGCGTGGAGCTCCTGGACGTGTACGAACCCAAGGAAGGCGCTGATCGTCACATCACCTGCCGCCTGACCTTCCGCAAGGCCGACCGCACGCTTCAGGACGGCGAAGTGGACAAGGAACGCGAAAAGATTGCGTCGTTCGTGGTGAAGAGCCTCGGCGTGCGCATCTAGCGCGAGCTTTTTCGAAGCTTTGGGGCCGCTCCTTCGGGGGCGGCCTTTTTCGTCGGCGTTGCCGTCCGGAAAAGAGTTCGGGCGTGAGCGGCGGCCGCTTCACGAAAGGCGTCTGAGCTGCCTGAGAGACGCTTGCGGGCGTCGCGGGGCCTGAACGCGGCTTCCGGGCGTCGGAGTGCGGAGGAGAGAAGAATAGACGGCGCAGAAGGCTTTGGCCGCAGTCATGGAAATTATGCTGTAAAAATTTTTTTATTTCAATGAAAGCAAGGAGTTGTCGTGATTTATTCCTGAATTGTTCATGATTTATTAACAAATTCTTATCATCGCCTGTTGCAGGGTCGTTCCATGGAAAAAGAGGGATTTTCCATACTTGCGTCAACCACTTTTTTTTCAGAGGAATGATTATCATGAAAAAGCTGACTACGCTTCTTCTGGCCGCCGGCATGGTGTTTGCCGCGACCGCTCCGGCTTCCGCCGTCGATATGAAGATGGACGGTGAATATCTCTTCAACTTTGCTCTCGGCGAACGCGTCGCCACCGGCGACAACTTCGACAACGCCGGTCAGCGTCTGCGTCTCGGCATGACCCTTACCGCCAGCGAAGACCTCTCCGGTTACTTCCAGGTTCAGGTCGGCACCAGCCCGAACAGCACCGGCATCTACGACTGGGGCGCGGATACTTCCGGCAACAGCACCAGAATCGGCATGCGTCAGGCTTATGTGGACTGGATGATTCCCCAGACCGACGTCAAGGTGCGCATGGGCCGTCAGCTCATCGGTCTGCCTGAAGACGCCTTCGGCAAGAACGCCATCATGCATCCCGGCTGGCAGGGCCGCGACGGCGTCGTCGTGACCTCTCCCGTGGCCGACTGGCTCGATCTGACCGCCTTCTGGGTGCGCGGCGCCTACGCTCCCGCCAAGGGCGCCGGCGGTGTGGATTACGACACCGACAAATCTCAGAAGTCCGACTTCTTCTCCCTGGCTGCGGCCTTCAAGTTCGACGGCTTCTCCTTCACGCCCTATGTGATGTACGCCGCTCTCGACAAGGGCGCGAACATCGGCTCTTCCACCGACGCCAACTACGTCGGCGCCATGGGCGACAATGACGAATTCGGCGTGCTTTCCTCCGACGGCAACGCCTTCTGGGCCGGCGCTTCCGCCATGCTGACCTATTTTGATCCCTTCGTGCTGAAGCTCTCCGGCGCTTACGGCGTCATCAACTACGAAGGCGACGGCGTGTTCAGCTACACCAACAAGCTGACCGGCAAGGCCGACACCCTCGAAACCGAAACTCTGAAGAACCGCGAAGGCTGGTACGTTCAGGGCAAGGCTTCCTACAAGACCGCCTACGGCACGCCCATTCTGGGTGCCTGGTACGGTTCCGGCGACGATCACGACGCGCAGTACGCCCGTCAGAGCTGGATTCCCACCTTCAACGGCCGCTTCCATCCCACCATCGGCTACAGCTCCGGCGAGTTCGCGCTGTACGACACCACCACCCGTCACAACATAGCGGGCACCTGGGGCGTGCAGCTCGGCGTGGAAGACGTTTCCTTCATGGAAAACCTGAACCACAAGTTCACCGTGACCATGTTCAAGGGCACCAACAAGGACAACGTCTGGGCCAGTGAACTCTCTCCCTGGGAATACATGACCACCTCCGACACCGTGGTTGAATTCAACCTGGCCAACACCTACAAGATCTACAAGAACCTGACCGCCTGCCTCGAACTCGCCTACATGATCACCGATTACGATCGCGCTGATCACAGCGAATGGGCCGAAGGCAAGAACATCGGCAAGGACGGCTGGAGCACCGCTCTCAGCTTTGCCTACAAGTTCTAATCCGACGCGGACATAGTCCGCCCGGATGGAGTATGGTGCGGGAGGGAATGGGCATTCCCTCCCGTTTTTTCTACTCGATGCCGGACGATGCCGCGGCTCCTTACGAAGCGGCTTTTTTTCTTTGAGGCGGCGAGCGGCGGATGAACGCCCCACCGGGCGCGGAGCCTGTTTTCTCAGCGTGGAGAGCGTGCCGGCGGCTATTTGCATCGCGCAGGCGGGGTCATGTCGCCAGAATCCATGTGCGACCTCTGTTGAAGCTCTTTGCAAGTCACGCTGTTTTTTTTATGACTGTTCCAAAATTGCGGACAAGAAACATGCCTTTTCAGGATTGTTGCCTGTGCCGACTTCGGAAATCTTGACGAATATCAGACCATAGCCTAATATTTCAGCCACAGACCTGCCTTGAGTACGAATTGTCAGCAGCGTGTTCCTGCATAGACCGGTCAGTTTTTTTTCGGCAGCCTCCTCCTTTCTTCATATCATAGCCGATCAGGGAGCTGCTCCATGCTGTACAGCCTAAAAAAACAGCTTTCCGTACCCGACCTTCATCTGCTTGTCGGCGTTTCCGATGCGTCGATAATGAAGAATATTTTCGCCTATCTGGAGCCTATGGGCTATCAGCTCGACAGCGCCGCGGACAGCGACGAGGTGCGCAACTGCCTGAAAACCTCCTCGTACGACGCGCTCATTCTCGACGCGCGCTTCAGCGATCAGAACGGCATTCCCCTGTACACCTGCCTGCGTCTGGAAAACGTGAGCTGTCCCATCATTCTGCTCGCGCCGGAGAATACGCTGGAAAACCTGCCCATGTATCTGAACAGCGGGGCCGACGACATCGTGACCAGTCCGCTGCATCTGCTGGAACTGGAAGCGCGGGTGCTGGCGTCCATACGTCTGGCCAAGGCGCACTTCTCCTCAATGAAGCTGAGCTGGGCGGGCATTGAGCTGGATCCGCAGGCGCACACCGTCACCTGCGACGGCAGAAGTCTGCACCTGCCGCCCATGGCCTTCACCCTGCTGGCCCGGCTGATGAAGGCCGCGCCCAACGTGGTGACGCGCAGCGAGCTTCAAAGCGCGCTCTACGGCGACACGCCGCCCAACAGCGACGCGCTGCGCACCTACATTCATATTTTGCGGAGCAATCTGGAGCTTCGGAACAAGCCGATTCTGAAAACGGTTCCGCGGGTCGGATTCCGCCTGATGCCCATGCCGTAACGGCGCAGATCTTCGTTGACGCCACCGGCGCGAGTTCCCTGTTTCGGGAAATCGCGCCGGTGTTTTTTCGTGCAGGCCGACGATTGTTTTTTGCTGCCCGGCAGTCGCGCCCGCAGGGCGGGCTACCAGCGCAGTTCGGCCTTGAAGGAACAGGGAGAAAAGCCGACGGCGTCTTTTTCCATGCTGATGTTCAGGCGGAAACCGTGGATGGACGCAATGCGCCGCACAATGGAAATGCCGAGACCGCTGCCGGATTTTTCCTGTCCGGGCGGGCGGAAAAAGCGTTCGCCGAGTCTTGCCACGTACTCTTCCGGCAGAGAGGCGCAGTCGTTCTGCACGGTGAGGCGGTCGTGTTCCAGCGTCACGCGGATGAGGCCGCCGGTCGGCGTGTAGGCGGCGGCGTTTTCCAGAAGATTGCGCAGAAGCATGGAGAGCAGGGCGGCGTTGCCCTGAACTCCGGCGTTGAGCGAGGAGAGCTGCGATTCGAGCCGCAGATTTGAGGATTCGAGCCGGGAACGGTAGGACGGCAGATAGTCCGCCAGAAGTTCGCTCCAGACCACGTGGGAGAGCACAAGGTCTTTCGGCGAGGGGCTGGAGCCGGGCATGTGCGAGGCTTCGAGCCGGGAGAGGGCGAGAAGCTGATCGATGAGGCGGGAACAGCGGTCTATGCCCTGACGCAGAAACGAGAGCGCCTCCGTTCTTGTTTCGGCCGCCATGCCGGGCTGGGCCGCCACCTGCGCCTGAATGCGGAGTCCGGCGAGGGGCGTGCGCAGTTCGTGCGCGGCGTCGGAAATGAAGGAGCGCTCCCTTGTCAGCATGTCCTTGGTGCGGGCGAAAAAGCCGTTCAGCGATTCCGCCATGGGCAGGGCTTCGGAGGGCATGCGGCTCAGATCAAGCGCCGAGGTGTCTTCCGGATCGCGGGAACGCAGCGCCGCGGCCATGCTGCGCAGAGGCGCAAGCTCCCTCGTGAGCAGAACGAAGAGCCCGGCCAGAAGCACGGGCAGAAGAATCAGCCACGGCAGAATCTGACCTTCCAGCATTTCGAGCGCCATGTCGCTGCGGTATTCCTCTTCCTGCCCCACGGCGATGACGTAGCGCCCGTCGCTGGAATCCATCCACAGAATGCGCCAGATGTCGTCGTCATGGATCAGCGGTTCGTTGACGAAGCCCCGGCGCGAGCCTTCAAACGGGAAACGTCGGCCTTTCTGACCGTCGGAGAGAAGGCGTTCGCCTTCGGGAGAGAAAATGGCGAAGGCGATGGCTTCGTCTTCAAGCTTGCCGATGCCCTTTTTCTTGACTCCCGGCAGCATCTCGCCGATGTGGGGCAGCTCGTCCGGCGCGCGCGTGAGATCGGCCACGGCCAGCGTTCGCGCCACGAGCATCTGCTGGGAGTCGAAAAATTCGTTGATGTAGCTGCGGCACGTATGCCAGCTGAACAGAGCGGCGGCCAGCCACGCCGTGAGCATGAACAGCGAAAAGAACAGGCTCAGCCGCAGCCGCAGGCTCTTGCGGCTGACGGGCAGGGAAAGAATGCGGTTCCAGAGTCTGTCGGTCAGTCGGAGGCCGCGAACAAAAAGGCCGGAAGCTTTTTGTCCCGTCGCCGAAAATGTGCGGCGGCAGAAACTTCCGACCTTGCCGAAACGCGTTTCCGCATGTTCAGGAGGTGTCATGAGGCGTCTCCTAATGTGTAGCCTACGGAATGCACGGTTTTGATGAAGCCCGATCCCAGCTTGCGGCGCAGGCGGTGTACCAGCACTTCCACGGAATTGCTGCTGACCTCTTCGCCCCAGGGATAGAGCTTTTCTTCAATGGCGCTGCGGGAAAGCACGCTGTGTTTGTTGAGCAGCAGCAGCTCCACGAGCATGACTTCCTTCTGTCCCAAGGCTACGGGCTGTCCGTTCAGCGAAACCGTGCGCGTGAGCGGATCGAAGCTCACCGCGCCGTGGACAAGCTGCGGCGAGGAAACGCCGTGCCTGCGACGCACCAGAGCGCGCAGTCTGGCGGCCACCTCATCCAGATCAAAGGGCTTGCCGAGATAGTCGTCCGCGCCGAGGTTGAGTCCTTCCACGCGCTGACTGATGGCGTCCCGCGCGGTGAGCACGAGCACCGGCACGTCCTGCCCCGAGGAGCGCCACGTTTTCAGAATGTCGAGTCCGTCCATGCCGGGGAGCCCGAGATCGAGAATGACGGCGTCGTATTCCGCCGAGGCGAGAGCCTTCATGCCGAGCGGACCTTCCTTGAACCAGTCCACGGCAAAGCCCATGGCGGGCAGGCCCATTTTGAGTCCGTTGCCTATGAGAATGTCATCCTCGATGAGAAGAACGCGCATGGTGCTCCTTGGGGTTCCGGCGCGCTCCTTTGGGGGAGCGCGCCGCGTGACTGTTACTTCTTCACGATGCTCTTGACGTCGATTTCCAGCTCACGCCAGTCCTTTTCCACTTCGCCGGAGATTTCCACGAGGTCGTTGGGGCCCACGTTCTGGCCTCTCCAGCGCTTGTGATCGATTTCCACGTTGATGGTGCCGGTCTGGTCTTCAAACACGTAGCGTTCGTCGCCGAGGTGACGGATGATGTGGCCTCTGAGCGTGACGGGGGTGTCGTCGCGCATGTCCTTGGCCTGCTTCACGGTGCTGAGGGCGGGGCCGGGGCCGGTGTAGCCTCCTCCCTGCATGTAGCCTCCGTCGGGACCCTTGGCAAGAGCGCCGGAAACGCCGAGGGTGAGGCTGAGGGCAAGGGCCGCGGCGAGAGCCAGAGGAAGACGGGACTTGCGGGAAGAATCGGAAGAACGACGGTCGTTCAGGAGAGCGGGATGCATGGTCATAAAAAAGCCTCCGTAGAGTATATGTTTTGTTTTTTCGTTGTTGCCTTTTCCACTTGAGGACAGTAAAGCATCGGAAACTTACACGCTCCTTACATCGGAAAAATTTTTTGCGGATTCTGAAAAATTTTCCGATTTTTCTTCCCGGGAAGGCGGAGGTTCGCGGCGGAAGGGGCGTTCAGGGGAAAAGGCGTCGCATGCCGCCTGCGCACGGGGGGAGGCGCGGCCTCTTTTCACGGGGCTTGAGCGTCCATGAAAAGGCCGGAACCTGACTTTTCAGACGCAAAAAAGAGCCGGACTCATCAGATCCCGGCTCTTTCAGGATAGGACGTCAGGCGTGAGGGCGCAAGCGCTTCGCGCCCTTGTTCCGACGGCGCGTTCGGAGCGGCAGGCGGAGAAGGCGTCAGGAGGATTTCGGGCAGAAGCGGGGAAGATGAAGAATGCGGGCCGCGGCAGCCCCGGAAATGCCGAAAAATATGACCGGTCTGCCGATGTCCACAAAGTTGACGAAGGTGCCGTTGCAGAGCGTGCTGCCCGTGCAGAGCACAAGTTCCGACCATTCAAGCACGGCGCTGCGGTAGCCTGTTTCACCGTGTTCAATGGTCACGCCGGACTTTACGTCGCCTACGAACTGGGGATTCATGTCCAGCACCCGCAGGGGAAATTCCCGGGAGAGGCGGGCCGTGAGGGCGGGCTGATAGCCTGTCAGCGTGATGCGCGGCGCGCCGAAGTGTTCACGGATATGCGCGGCGCAGGCTTCGGCGCAGAGTTCGAGATCGTCGTTGCGGCAGTGAACGGTGTGATCGATGTCGCCGGTGTGGCGCATGACGGCGTTCAGCGTGGCCACGAGAAGTCCTCGGCTGTGCGGGTCGTTTTCCGGATCAAGGGCCAGCACGTCGTCCAGCGTGCCGCAGAAGTCCGAGGGAGCGTCTGTGAACGCCTGACCGAGGGCGGAACCGAACTGCGCCTGAAGCATGATTTCCTTGCCTGCAAGAATGGGATAGTCCTTGCGCCTGGTGTTGCCTATGGCTTCTTCCGGGGAAAGACCGCGGCTTTTCAGCATGATGGGGCTTTCATTCAGATGATGAAGCCGGACAATCCGTTCGAGTTCCTGTTTGAGACGACGATAGAGTTCCTGGGCTGTCATGCGTCCTCCAGACCGAGAAAGGTGTTGAGTTCCGTATTGCTGCTGCGGGCGAAGAGATCCTCTGATCGGCGTATGCAGAGCATTCTGCCCTCTGCCATGATGCCTATGCGGGAAGCCAGCATTTGCGCTTCCCGGAAGTCATGGGTCACAAAGAGCACGGCGCAGTCGAATTTCTGTGGAATGCGTGCTATTTCCCCGTAAAGCCGCTGCTTTGTGGAAGGATCGAGCGAGGAGAATGGTTCGTCGAGCAGCAGCAGTCGGGGTTTGAGCACCAGGGCTCTGGCAAGGGCCACGCGTTGTCGTTCGCCCCCGCTCAGCGTTTGCGGATAGTTTTTCAGCACATGCCCGATGCCGAGCAGTTCGGCTATGGCCGTTGTTTTTTCTTTCTGTTCGGCGCGTGGCGCGTGGCGCACCCGAAGGCCGTAGGCAATGTTTCCTTCCACGGTCATGTGCGGAAAGAGCGCGTAGTCCTGATACACGAAGCCTATGCGGCGTTCGGTGAGGGGAATGCTCTGCACGGGCGTTCCGTAGAGCAGAATGTTGCCGCTCTCCGGGGCATAGAATCCGGCGGCTGATTCGAGAAGCAGGGTTTTTCCCGCGCCTGTGCGGCCGAGAATGGCAAAGATTTCCCGTTCGCCGAGTTCAAAGGATATGTCCTGAATGCGCATGCTGCCCCGGGTGAGGCAGAAGCTGTCGAAAGCAAGCGGAATCATGGTCTGACAGCTCCCTCCATGCGGCTGGCCGCGCGGTGCTGCAGCAGCGTGGAGAGCATGAGCGCCGCGCCGGAAATGATCAGCAGAATGATGGCTGCGGCCATGGCCATGCCGTTGTCGCCGGTGCTGATGTTGAGGTAGATGCTGGCCGGGAGTGTTTCCGTTTTCATGCGTGTCACGCCCACGAGCATGAGCGTGGCGCCGAACTCTCCAATGGCCCGGGACCACGTGAGAATGGCGGCCATGAGTATGGCATTGCGGCTCATGGGCAGGGTGATGGTGCAGAATCGCTGCCAGCGGGAAGCGCCCAGCGTTCCGGCAATGAATTCCAGTCTGCCGTCCAGTTCTTCCAGCGCCGTGCGCATGAGCCGTACGACGAAGGGAATGTTCACCAGCCATTGCGCCATGACTATGCCCGCCGGTTCAAAGATGACGCGGATGCCCAAGTGCTTGAGCAGTCTGCCGGCTTCGGAGGAAAACATCGTGAGCAGGCAGAGGCCGAGCACGAGATAGGGCAGGGAGAGGGGAAGTTCCAGCACGATGCGGCAGAAGTTGCGCAGCGGCATGCGGCATCGCGCCAGCGCATAGGCGCAGGGAATGCCCACCAGAAAGCAGAGCAGCGTGGACAGCGTGGAGGTGACGAGGCTGAGTCGTATGGAAAAGAGCACTTCCTCGGAGCGAAAGGCCGCGGGCAGAAAGGGCAGACCTCCCACGACTATGGTGCAGATGGACGCCGTAAGGAAGAGCACGGTCAGAAAGGCGATGAGAAGGCTTGCGCCGTCAAAGAGGGAAAGCTTCTGTTTCATGGCGCGGACGGAGCCTGCGCGTCGGCGGAGCAACGCGGAAAAGGGAGGGAAAGGCCGTCTGATCCGGGCAGGCGGCCTTTGGAAACGTCAGTTCAGCACGACGTAGCCGTATTTTTCCCAGATGGAGTGAGCTTCCCCGGAGTTCAGAAAATCGAGGAACAGCTTTTGTCCTTCGGGATCGTCGGAAACGGAAAGCGAGGCTGCGGGAATGGTTTTCACGTAGGCGTCCATGACCGGGTCGGGCACGATGTCCATGGCCGGAGAAACGTTTTCCTTCCACACGATGACGGCATCGCATTCTCCCACGTTCAGGGCGTTGAAGATGGAAGGCGCCGTCACGCCGCGGCTGACCACGTTCACCTTGCCGGCGAGACCGGCGTCGGCAAGGGCCTTGTCCGCAATTTTGCCTATGGGCGTCGCCTTGGCGTCGCCGAGCACCACGCGAAGATCACTTCTGCCGAGATCCTTCACGCCCCTGATGTTCTTGGGATTGCCTCTGGCTACGGCCAGCACGGGAATGTGCTTGACGAGATCGCGTCTTGCGGAGACGTATTTTTCTATGGGCTTCAGCTCTTCCGCAGCGCCGGCAATGAAGAGGTCGCCTTCCTGGGCGGTGTTGATCTGCGACTGTATCTGACCGGCGTTGGCGTAGGTGACTTCCATGTTCACCTTCGTTTTTTGGGTGAAGGCGGCGGCTATTTCCCCGAAAGGTTTGGTCATGCCTGCCCCGCAATAGACGTGCAGGGCTCTGGCGGCCTGCGCCGCGCAGGGCAGAGAAAGAATGAGGACGGCCGCAACACAGAGGAAGAGGGGAAATCTTTTCATGGGATTCTCCATGCCGCGCAAAGGCGCGATTCCGGTGTTGCTCACATACGAAAACACCAGAACCATGATGCGGAACGTTTCCGGGCATGGAACAAGCGCAGCGTTTTCTTTCCAACCCCGAAGGGCATACGGGAGGCGGCCCCGTTTCCAGAACCACCCTGTGAGCAGAAACTCAGGTCGGAACGGCATGGCAGAGCTGTAGCCGGACCGACTCGAAAACTTATTTTTGAAATAGACAAGGCGTTGTTTTTTGTCAAGCGGGGAGGCGGAAATACGGCGCTGCCTGTCGGGAAAAGTCGTGAAAACACGATGATGAGAGCCGAACGGCCAACCGCGCCGGCATGCGTTCAGTCGGGAAAAGAGATTCGTCCGCGGTGCCCGTTTGGGCCTGACAGCGGGAGTCTCGATCGGAGTTCCTGCTCCAGAAGCGCCGCCGCTTCGTGAAGATGACCGGAATTGTCTATGCGTATCCAGGGCAGGGAATCGAGATCGGGCAGGGCGAGCAGCGCTCCGGCGAGACGCTCTTCCAGCGCCGCGCCGGATTCCCGTCCCCGGGCCAGCAGGCGTTCGCGAAGAAGATGCGGCTTTGCGGTCACGAGCACGGGAACGAGATCGGGATAGCGGCGCACGGCCTCGGCAAAGGCCGCGCGGGAGCCGTTGACGAGCAGGGAAACGCCGCGGGCGAGGGCGAGATCCGCATGGACGGAAATGCCGTAGCGGTGGCCGTGACTTGTCCAGTGCAGGGAAAAGCGTCCCGCGGAGGCGAGCTCTTCAAAGCGCTCGCGGGACACGGCGATGTGCCGCTCGCCTTCGGAGGAGGCGGGGCGGGTGATGTGACGCCTGACCGCGGCCAGCGGAAGCCCGCGGAAACGGCGGAGCATTTCGCGGATAAGGCTGTCCTTGCCCGCGCCGGAGGCTCCCATGACATAGACGAGTCTGCCGCGCATGATGATCCGCCTGAGATTTGTGCCGCGAGGCGTTTGGGAAGTACGCCGAAAAGAGGCGCGTTTCGGGCCGGACGGCGGACGGTGCGCCCGCACGAGATTGCCGGAAGCATAGAGGAGAGGCGAAGGAGCGTCAATGCCTGCCGGGCTCGGAGGATGGTTCCGCGGGGAGGGGAACGGGATGCCGCCTGGCCTCGCGTTCCAGAATGAGGGCGATGAGGAAGATGCCCACAATGTTGAAGGCAAGGCGCATGGCCATGAAGCGGAAGCCGAGCGTGGCGCTTTCAAAGAGAATGAGCGGGATTTTCGTGGTGGACCAGGCCCCGATGAAGATGAACACGTTGCGCATGCCCGCGCCCTTTTTCATCATGACCGCGGCCATGGGAAAGGCGGCGTAGAGGGGGCCCGCCGCGGCGGAGCCGAGAATAAAGGCGAGCAGCATGCCCCGCGCGCCGGAGCCTTCGCCCATGTATTTCATCATGGTTTCTCTGTCCACCCACACGTCCAGAAGGCCGAGCAGCACGAAGATGGGCGGCAGAAAGGAAAGCATTTCGAGCACGTTGTCTCCGGTCAGGGCCAGAGCCTTTTTCCCGACGGCGGGTTCAAGGAAGAGCAGCGCGACATTGAAGGCGAAAAGCGCCAGAAACATGCGGTAGCGGCGGAGAACGGCGGCGATCACAGCAGCGCCCCCAGAACGACGGAGGAAACGACGGCGTAGAAAAAGGCCAGCGCATTGCGCATCAGGGCCAGACGTTTGCCGAAGAAGGTGCCTTCCAGCGGCAGAGTGACGATGCCCACCATCATGAGCGTGGTGAGGAACATGGCCGTCTGCCCGTAGCCTGCGCCGGAAGAAAGAAGCGAGGCCGCCAGCGGAAAGGCGATGAAGCCCGGAATGAGCGTGACGGAACCGATCACTGCGGCGATGGCCATGCCGAGCGCCCCGGATTCCGCGCCCAGAAGACGGGTGATGAGCTCTTTGTCGAGCACGGCGAGCATGAGGCCTATGAGCACCAGGATGGCCAGAAACTGGGGCAGAATGTTTTCAAACGATTTCCAGGCCTTGACGAGCGCCTGACGCGTTTTTTTTCTGTCCTTTCGGAAGGAGAGCGCGAGCAGAAGCAACGTGACGAGGTAGAGGGCGGCGGTGGACATGTCAATGTTCCTCGACGGTTGACGGAGCCATGGGCAGCGTGCGGAGTTTGCCTGCGCCGTGACAGCGGCGGCGCATGGCTTCGTCGCAGGGAAAGGCTCGCGGCGCGGCTTCGTCCTCCTTGTCGGCAGGGAGCGTTGCGGCAAGCGCTTCCAGTTCCCGGGCCAGATCGAGCAGGCGCTGCCGGTTGACGGCGTAGTGCATGAAGCGTCCGCGTCTTGTTCCATCAAGCAGACCTGCGCGGCGCAGAAGGCCGACATGCTGAGATACGGCGCTTTCGCTGATGTTCAGGCGGGCGGCGAGGGCGGAAACGCAGCAGCTGCCGCTCAGCAGCAGACGAATGAGCCTGCGTCTGGTGTCGTCGGCAAGGGCGCGGTAAAGCAGATCGTTGTCCATGAAAATCGGCGCGTTGTTCGGAAGCGCGGCAGAAGCGCGGCGTCTTCCGAAGTTTTAATTAAGTAATTGCTTAAATAAAAGGGACGTCCGGGGCTGTCAACGGAGCGTTTTTTTGCCGGGCCGGGGGAGGCGAACAAAAATCCCCGCCGCGGGAAGGCGACGGGGATCATGTTCGGCAATATCGTCGGCAGGATTATCGACGGGGCGAGCCCAGCATGTCGAAGGATTCCACGGCGGTGCGGAAGGCGATGCCGGAACCGGGTTCGGCGTCTTTGAATTCCGCCTTGACGCTTTCCATGATGCGGGCGCTTTTGTCCTTCGGCGCGAGGATCATGACGAGTTCCTTTTCCGGCACGATGGTGATGCCGAAGAAGGAGGCGTCGTCCGGACGGGCCGTGCCGCGCGCGTGGATGACCGTGCCGCCCGTGGCGCCGGCGCTTCTGGCCGCGTCCATGACCTGATCGGCGCTGCCGTGGTTGACGATGACGGAGAGAAGTTCGTAGCCGGACTGTTCCGGGCTGTTGTCAGACATGGTGTCCTCCTGAGTCTGGGAAGGCGCGGCGGGCGTGGAATCGTGACGCCGGAAGGCTTCGAGCACGTCGATGGTGAAGAGTATGCCTCTTGTTCTGGAGAGCGCCGGGGCGTTGCGTATGGCGTTCATCACGGGGCGGACCAGCGAGGCGGGCAGCAGGGTGTAGAGCAGTTCCTTTTCCACGTCGTCGAGGCCGAGAATGCGCAGCCATTTGCTCTGGGCCGTTCCGCGTCCCATGAGCACGGTGCCGCCCGGGGCTCCGGCTTTTCTGGCCGCGGTCATGGCGGCGTCGCACTTGTGTTTTTCTATGACGGCAATGAGCAGTTTGCCTGCCTGTTCGTTGAGCTGGGTGGTCATGCGCGGTCTCCCGTCTTGCGGCTGAAAACGATGCCCAGAAGCTGAATGGCGATGAGCGGCGTCATGGCTATCATGGCGATGCATCCGAAGGCGTCCACGGCGGGATTGCCGCCCACGCCCTTGGATACGCCGAGCATGAAGGCGAGAATGAACGTGGAGGCCATGGGGCCGGATGCCACGCCGCCGGAATCGAAGGCGATGGCCGTGAACATGCGCGGGCAGAAGCGCATGAGCAGCATGGCCGCGGCGTAGCCGGGAATGAGGAAGAACCAGAGACTCGTTCCCGAGATCACCCGGAACATGGCAATGCCCACGGCCAGGGACACGCCGGCGGAAAGGGCCGCCAGCATGAGCATGCGGCGGATGGCGCCGCCGGAAACCTGTTCCACCTGTTCGGTGAGAATCCACACGGCGGGTTCGGCGCACACCACCACGGCCCCGAGCACCAGCGCCACGGGAATGAGCCAGAAGCGGTGTTCCGGCGCGGAGAGCAGCGCGCCGAGCGCGTCGCCCGCGGGCATGAAGCCGCCCTTCACGCCGAGGAAGAACAGAATGACGCCGAAGAACGTATAGACAAGGCCCATGACCATGCGCAGCGTCTGGCGGCGGGAAAGTCTGATGAGAAAGAGCCGGAACAGCAGAAAGAGCACGGCGAGCGGGCCGAGAGCCATGGCCACTTCGTGCGTGACTTCGGGCAGAAGGTGCAGAAAATGGGCAACGAGCCCGAGCGAACCTTCTTCCGCGGCGGCGGCCGTTTCCGGCGAGGCGGGGGTGGCGAACAGCCCGAGCATGAGCACGGCGAGAATGGGCCCCACCGAAGCCAGTCCCACGAAGCCGAAGCTGTCGTCTCCGGCTCCGCTGCCGCCGCGCACGGCGGCCACGCCCACGCCGAGCGCCATGATGAACGGCACCGTCATGGGGCCCGTGGTGGCTCCGCCTGCGTCGAAGCCTATGCCGAGAAAGAGATCGGGCGTGAAGGCGGCGCAGAGAAACACCGCGGCGTAGCAGAGAAACAGCAGCAGCTTGAGAGGAAGCTGAAAGATGATGCGTCCCATGGCCACGGCCACGAAGAATCCCACGCCCGCGGCAATGATGCACACGAGCGCCATGGGCGCGATGACCGGAGCCACGCCCGTGACCTGCGCGGCCAGCACCTGAACGTCGGGTTCGGCCACGGTGATGATGAAGCCCACCACGAAGCCCACGGCAAGCATGAGGGTGAGATTGCGCTTTCCGGTGAGCGTGGAGCCCACCTTCTGGCCCACGGGAAGCACGCCGATGTCCGCGCCCACCAGAAACAGGCCGAGGCCGATGATGAAGAGCACTGCGCCCGCGAGAAATCTCGGCAGGGCGTCGCCGAGGGGCGCAACTGTCAGATGAAGAAGGAGAACCAGAATCACGATCGGCACGACCGAGATCACGGCTTCCTTGCATTTCTCGATGAAGAGCATGGGGCTCCTTTAGGTTGATAGTAAATATTCTTGTTAAGAGAATGCCATCATTCAGGAGCGGTGTCCAGAGGGATATTGCGGTCGGGGGCGTTACGCGATGAAGAAGCGGTAGATGAGCGAAGCGAGCAGCAGGCAGAGGGTGACGTAGAGGAAGTTTCTCACCATGCGGGTGCCGATGCGGATGGCCAGATGCGTGCCGAGCTGATTGCCGAGAATGTTGGCCACGGCGCAGGGAATGCCCAGAGAATACAGGGCCACTCCGCCGGAAGCGAACACGGCGAAGGCTCCGGCGTTGGAGGCGAGATTGAACACTTTTGCGGTGGCCGAGGCGCGCACGAGGCCCATGCGCAGCACGAGATGCTGCGCGATGATGAAGAAGCTGCCCGTGCCCGGCCCGAAGAATCCGTCATACGCGCCGATGAAAAATCCCATGAGAATGACGCGCAGCCAGAGATGCTTTTCCGGCAGTTCGCCTTCTTCGCTGACGAGTTTTCCCGAGAACAGGGAAATGACCATGCCCACGGGCAGCAGGAAGATGAGCAGCTTGCCGAGCATGGCGCTGTCCACGTGCATGGCGAGGCCGGATCCGGCCATGCCGCCGACGAAGGCGGAAACGAAGCCTGCGGGCGCGATGCGCAGCACCACGAGATGATTGCGGGCGAAGGTCCACAGCGAGGTGAGGGAACCGAGAGTGCTGGCGAACTTTCCGGTGCCGAGGGCGGTGTGCGGCGGCAGACCGCACAGAAGCATGGCCGGGGTGGAAATGAGTCCGCCGCCTCCGGCCACGGAATCCACAAATCCGGCGATAAAGAAGAACAGGCACAAAACTACGATGACGAGCAGGGAAAGTTCCATGATGAAGGCCTTATTGATGTTGCAGGGACATGTCCTTGTAGTCGAAAACGCGGCGTTTGTCGAAAATGGACTTTTCTGTGCCGCAATGAGAGAATCGGGCAAGAAAAAAGGGGAATCGTATCTAGGTGAGACTGCGGCGCGGGGGTAGTATGGCGGATATTCTTTCCGGAGAGCGCCGCGCGGAGTCTGGAAATGATGCTGCGCGCGGCATGGAGGTGCGTATGGGAGAATGGAAGCGAATCAACGACCGCCTCAAGGAACTGGTGCTGCGTCACATGCCGGAGCCGGGCTACCGTCAGACGGAGATTCCCGGCTTGTCGTTGTCCCGGCGGCTGGCGCACGACGTGCTGGAAAACAGTCTGTATCATCCGTGCATCGGGGTCATGCTCCAGGGGCGGAAGAAATCGGTCATCGGCACGGAGGAATACGTGTACGGCGAGGGACAGTGTCTGGTGGTCGGCGTGGACGTGCCGAGCTCCTTCTACGTCATGGACGGCACGGAGGAAGCGCCGTTTCTGTGTCTCTCGCTGGAAGTGGACAAATTTCTGCTGGCGCGGCTGGCCGCCGAAGTGCCTCCGACTCCGGGATCGGGCGGAGAAGGCGGCATGAAGGGCGTGTCGGTGGCGGACGTGGACGTTTCCGTGCTCGACGCCTTTCTGCGTCTGGCGGAACTTCTGGACAAGCCCGAACAGATTGCCGTGCTCGCGCCCATGATCATACGGGAGATCTACTACCGCATGCTCATCGGCCCGCAGGGCGAGTTTCTGCGCCGTTTCCACACGCTGGGCTCGCAAAGCATGCAGATTGCGCAGGCCGTCACCTGGCTGCGGGACAATTATCGTTCGCCGCTTCAGGTGGAGGAGCTCGCCCGCCGCGTGAACATGGCGACGTCCACCTTCCATCGGCATTTCAAGGAAGTGACGAGTCTGAGTCCGTTGCAGTTTCACAAAAGGCTGCGTCTTTTTGAAGCGCAGCGCCTCATGCTTTCGGAACGGGTGGACGCGGCCAGCGCCGGACTGGCCGTGGGCTATGAGAGCCCCACGCAGTTCAACAGGGAATACAAAAGGCTGTTCGGCGAGCCGCCGCACCGCAACATCACAAGACTGAAGAACGCCCGTTCGGGTCGGGAGTAGCGCGGACGCTTTTGCCGTCTTCGGCGCAAAGCATGGCCTGCCGGGTCGCCCTTCCTTCTCCTGCGGAGCGTTTCTCCGGGGAAGGGCGGCCTTTCGCGCCCGCGGGGCATCACCGTCTTGCGCAGATCGGGGCGGCCGTCAACGGCATGCTGCGCCACGGAGGAGGGGCTGACGGACGCGGCTTTTCCCGAGCCGCCGCGCATTTTTTGTCCTGCGCGGAATGGCGCGTCGCCTGGGAGAGCGCAGGGGGACGCCGGGTTCAGAAGGCAGTCTGCGCAGGAGCGCAGCCGCCCGGCGCGTGAAAGAAAAATCCCTGTTCAAAGTGCAGCCTGCCCGGAGCGCAGCGCCCGAGCGTCGGCGGGAGCGTTTTGCGGATGCTCAGGGCGGAATTTTCGAGGCTTCGGGGCAGCGGCCCGGGTCGCGTCGTCAGGCCAGTTCTTCCTTGAGGGGGCGTTCCATCAGCTCGCGCACGGCCGCCGCCGGATCGGCGTTTTCGTAGAGCACCCGGCACATGGCTTCGGTGACCGGCGCGGACACGTTCAGCTTTGTTGCCAGCGCGCGGGCGGCAGAGGCGGTTTTCACGCCTTCGGCCACCATGCCGAGCGAGGCGACGATGTCGTCGAGCTTTTCTCCCTTGCCGAGGCGGATGCCCACCTGACGGTTGCGGGAAAGTCCGCCCGTGCAGGTCAGCACAAGATCGCCGAGGCCGGAAAGGCCCATGAAGGTGAGGGGCCGGGCTCCCATGGCCGTGCCGAGGCGGGAGAGTTCCGCAAGCCCCCGCGTGATGAGCGCGGCGCGGGCGTTGGAGCCGAAGCCGAGGCCGTCGCCGATGCCCGCGGCAATGGCCATGACGTTCTTGAGTGCGCCGCCCATTTCCACGCCCGTGACGTCGGAGCTGGAATAGCAGCGGAAAAAGGGCGTGGAAAAGATTTCCCGGAGTCGCGCCCCGAGGGCGTCGTTTTCGCAGCCGAGCACCACGGCCGTGGGCTGCGCGTCCATGACTTCCGCCGCAAAGGACGGGCCGGAAAGCACGGCGTAGCGGGGAGAGAGGGCGGAGAGTTCTTCCATGACCACGCGGCTCATGGTGAGGCAGGTGCCGTTTTCCAGCCCCTTGGAGGCGTTGACGATGACACAGCGCTCGGCAATCACGGGCCGCATGGAGGCCAGCCAGGCCCGCTGATGCTGGCAGGGCACGGCCAGCACGAGCAGGTTGCAGCGACGTATGGCGTCCGGCGACAGGGATGCCTTCACGCCGGGATGCAGCGCCTTGCCGGGCAGATAGCGCGGATTTTCGTGCCGTTCGTTGACGGCGCTCTCCACGGCGGGATCGCGAAGAACGAGGGTGACGTCGTGCCCGGCCGAGGCCAGCACATGGGCGAGGGCCGTGCCCCAGCTTCCGCCGCCGGCCACGGCGACGTGAAGGATGTCTGCTGTCATGAATCTGCTCCTTTGCTTGCGGCAGTATGGCCCGAAAGTGTGACGGGAACATGACAGAATTTCAGGAGCCTGACGGAAAGGCGTGTTTTTTCGGCAGGAAGGAAGAGGGGGCGGAAAGGCGGGGGGAACGCTTGCGGAGGGCCCGGAGAACGAACGCCCGTTTTTGAAGGCGGCGTTTGCCGCGCTCCCGCATTCATCGCACACCTGCATTAAACGCACGAGGGGCCCGGCTTCTGCCGGGCCCCTCGTTTTGTCAGTCGTGCTTCTTTTCTTCGGAAGCGTGATGCTTTTCGCATTTGCCCGTGAGGCTTTCGCCGGGCTTGGCCTTGGGGCCGCTCTGCACGATGCGGCTTCCTTCGGGCACGCTGTGGGTGAGCCACACGTTGCCGCCGATGACGGAGCCCTTGCCTATGGTGATGCGGCCGAGAATGGAGGCTCCGGCGTACACGGTGACGTTGTCTTCGAGAATGGGATGACGGGGAATGCCCTTGACGAGCGTGCCGTCCGGGTTCTTGGAGAAGGAGAGCGCGCCGAGCGTCACGCCCTGATAGAGGCGGCAGCCCTTGCCGATGATGCAGGTTTCGCCGATGACCACGCCGGTGCCGTGATCGATGAAGAAGTTTTCGCCGATCTGCGCGCCGGGATGAATGTCGATGCCCGTGCGGGAGTGGGCCATTTCTCCGATGATGCGGGGAATGATGGGCACGTTCAGCTTATAGAGTTCGTGGGCGATGCGGTGATGGATCATGGTGAGCATGGAGGGGTAGCAGAACACCGTTTCGCCGGGGCTCGTGGCGGCGGGATCGCCTTCGTAGGCGGCGCGGGCGTCCTGGGCCAGCATGTCGCGGATGGCGGGAATGCGCTGCATGAACTTCATGGCCATTTCCTTGGAAGCCACGTCGCAGCCGCGGCAGTCGTTCACATAGTCGGCGCAGGCGAAGCAGCCGCCTCTGCGGATCTGTTCGCTGAGCAGGCGGAAGATGGAATCGAGATTGGCGGCGATGTGGTAGCGCAGGGATTCCCTGTGCACGTGGGAAGGGCCGAAGTAGCCGGGGAAGAGCACGGCCTTGAGGCGCTCCATCACTTCCTTGAGCACCTCCTGGGAGGGCAGGGGAGTGGAGCAGTCTTTGGCGTTGAGCACGGTGGCGAGCGATTCCGGACGGCAGAGCGCTTCGGTCACTTCATCGAGTTCGCGCATGCGGGAGAGGGCCAGTTCCATGTCTGGGGCGGGATGGCAGGGGGTCATGAACGCTTATTCCTTGGAAAAGAGAGGAGTGGAGAGATACCGTTCCCCGGTGTCGGGAGCGACGGTGACAATATGTTTTCCCGCAAATTCGGGAAGCTGGGCCAGATTCATGGCGGCGCGCACGTTGGCGCCCGAGGTGATGCCGCAGCTCATGGATTCGCGGGCCATGAGCATGCGGGCCGTTTCCATGGCGTCTTCGGTGCTCACCGTGAGAATGCCGTCCACGAGGGAGCGGTCGAACACTTCGGGCACGAAGTTCGCGCCTATGCCCTGAATGCCGTGCGGACCGCTGCGGCCTTCGGAAAGCACCGGCGATTCCGCGGGCTCCACGGCGAAGCAGCGGATGGAGGGATTGGCTTCCTTGAGCCGGAGGCTGACGCCCATGAGCGTAGCGCCCGAACCTATGCCGGCCACGAAGGCCTGCGGCACGAAGCCTTCCTTGCGGCAGTCTTCCAGAATTTCCACGCCGGTGGTGGAGTAGTGAACGCGCGGCCCCACGGGATTGCTGAACTGGTTGGGACGGTAGGCTCCGGGAATGGAGGCGAGCAGTTCCTCCACCTTGTTCTGCGCGCCCTGCATGCCTTCTTCGGCCGGAGTGAGCACGACTTCCGCGCCCATGGCGCGGAGCAGGGCGATGCGTTCTTTGCTCGCGGATGCAGGCATGGTGAGGATGAGACGCAGATTCATTTTGCCGCACACCACGGCAAGACCGATGCCGAGGTTGCCGCTGGTGGCTTCCACCACGGTGCCGCCCGGGGCCAGCGCGCCTTCGCGGATGGCGGCGCGCACGTAGCCGAGCGCGGCTCTGTCCTTGATGGAGCCGCCGGGGTTGCGGGCTTCGTATTTGACGAAGATTTTAGCCGGAAGTTCTGCGGACACGCGGTTCAGATAGATGAGCGGCGTGTGCCCGATGGTATCGAGAATATTCATAGACGCCTCACGAATGATCTGGGAGGGAGGGAATGTCGTCCTTGGTGAACATGCGCCAGAGAACGGAGGTTTCGCCGTCGTGTTCGCGCTTTTCGGGCGTGACGTGGAGTATGGGCTCGTTTTTCCACAGGTACGTCATGCTGTTGTCCGGCGCGATGTGACAGGTCATGTTGGCGGCGATTTCCTCGGGCTTCAGCTTGCGGGGATTCACGCCCATTTCCTCAAGCTGTTCCCGGAGAAGCTCTTCCACGCGGGCGGCGACCTGAAGGTTGGGTTTGGGCGCGTCTTCACTGGATGCTGACATGGTGTCCTCGCTTTTGGTGATGTGGCCGCTTGGGCCTGTTACTTACGATAACCTTTTGTCTTGTCTTGGCAAGGCCGGAAAGGGGCGACGGAATAAAAATTCCTACCTTTCCGCTATGTTTTCTTCGGTCGAGTCGGAAAGCGGATCTTTTTTGTTCTGCGCCTGTGCCGAAGGACGCCGGAAAGTCCGTCTGTTCGGAGCAGGACGTTTCCGGGTAAGAAAAGGGCCGGCGCGCAAGCAGCGCGTCGGCCCCGGAAAGGTGGAAGAACGTTGTCCTGTTAGTAGGAATGTTCGTCCTTGAGCACTTCCTTGGTCACCTTGTGGGCGAAGGTCCAGTACACCCAGGCCTGGTAGAGGAGCACCACGGGCACGGCGCAGAGCGTGACGGTGAGCATGATCTTCAGGGTGAGGGGGCTGGAGGCGGCGTTGAACACGGTGATGCTGTAGGCCGGATCAATGCTGGAAAGAATGATGCCGGGATACATGCCGAACACGCCGAAGAAGGTCAGGCCGAGAATGAACAGGGCGCTGCACAGCCAGGCGACGAGGGTGCAGTTGTTGAGGGCGAGGCGGCTGCCCACGAGGCCGATGACGGCCAGGGCGAGGGCCGCGTAGGCGGCGGGATGCTGCGCAAGGCGGGTGAAGCTTTCGGTGAAGTGGCCGGTGAGGGCCAGGAAGAGCAGCACCAGGGCGAGCAGCACGGGCCAGAGCACGCGGGCGGCCTTGAGGGCCTTCGCCTGCAGATTGCCTTCGGACTTGAGTTCCAGCCAGAGCGCGCCGTGATAGCAGAACATCACCACGAAGAGCACGCCGCCGGCCAGGCCGTAGGGATTGAGGAGCTTGAGGATGTTGCCGTGGTACACGCCGTTTTCGTCGATGGGAATGCCCATGAACAGGTTGGCGAAGGCCACGCCGAGCAGAAGCGCGGGCAGGAAGCTGCCGAGGGTCATGCACACGTCCCAGCTGAAGATCCAGGTGCAGGAATCGCCCTTGCCGCGGAATTCAAAGGCCACGGCGCGGAAGATGAGGCAGAACAGCAGGATGAGCAGGGGAGCGTAGAGCGCGCTGAACATGACGGCGTAGGCGTTGGGGAAGGCGGCGAAGGTCACGCCGCCGGCGGTGATGAGCCACACTTCGTTGCCGTCCCAGTAGGGGCCCTGCGCGTTGTAGATGACGCGGCGTTCATGGTCGTTGGCGGCCACGAAGGGCATGAGGGTGCCCATGCCGAGGTCGAAGCCGTCGAGAATGAAGTACACGGCCCACAAAAGCGTCCAGAGGAAGAACCAGATCGTTTCCATGTTACGCCTCCTCAGCGGCTTTGACAGGTTCGGGACCCTTGCGGGAGTTGGAATACAGCAGCCAGATGTCGATGAGACCGAGCAGCGTGTAGATCACAAGGAAGGCGATGACGGAAATGAGCACGGAACTCGTGGGCACGGGGGACACGGCGTCCGAGGTGCGCATGAGATTGTACACGATCCAGGGCTGACGGCCCACTTCGGCCACGGTCCAGCCGAGCATGATGGTGATGTAGGGCAGCGGAATCATCCAGGGCAGGATTTTGGCAAGGCGCGTGTCGGCGGCCAGATCCTTGCGCCGCCACCAGGCCCAGGCGGCCACGAGAATGAACAGGCAGCCGAGGCCCACCATGATGCGGAACGACAGGAAGGTGGGCAGCACCGGCGGAATGTCTTCCTTGGCAAAGTCGCTGAGGCCCTTGACTTCGGCGTTCACGTCGTTGAAGGCGATGAAGCTCATGAGGCCGGGAATGGGCAGCGCTTCCACAAGGTTGCGGCCGTTTTCCTGATCGGGCCAGGCAATGAGGTACATGGGAGCTCTGGTCTGGGTGGTCCAGTGAGATTCCATGGCGGCCATCTTGGCGGGCTGATATTCGGCCACGTTCATGCCCTGCTGATGGCCGGCGAGGCCGACGAGCAGAGCCATGACGAGCGTGAAGGGAGCGGCCACGCGCACGGCCTTGGTGAACAGGGAGGTTTCATTCTTGCGGGCGAGATGCCATGCGGCCACGCCGAGCACGAAGAAGCCGCCGAGCATCCAGGCGGAGGAAACGGTGTGGAAATACTCGCCCCAGGCGTAGGGATTGGTGACCACGGCGAGGAAGTCGTCGAGTTCCGCGCGGCCGTTGCGGATGACGTAGCCCACGGGATGCTGCATGAAGCCGTTGGCGAGAATGATCCACAGGGCGGAAATGTTGCCGGCGATGGCGACCATCCAGATGGCGAAGCAGTGAACCTTCTTGCTCACGCGTTCCCAGCCGAAGGTCCACACGGCCACGAAGGTGGATTCGAGGAAGAAGGCCACCGTGGCTTCAATGGCCAGCAGAGAGCCGAAGATGTCGCCCACGTAGGCGGAGTAGCGGGACCAGTTGGTGCCGAACTGGAACTCAAGCGTGATGCCCGTGACCACGCCCAGAACAAAGTTGATGAGGAAGAGTTTGCCCCAGAATTTGACCATTCTCTTGTAGTCTTCGTCTCCGGTGCGCACGTACAGGGTTTCCATGATGGCGAGCAGCACGGAAAGGCCCAGGGTGAGCGGCACGAAGATGAAGTGGAAGAACACGGTCATGGCGAACTGAAGGCGGGAGAGGAGGATAAGATCCATGATTTGCTCCTTGGTGCTCGTCGGCGACGTAGGAAGGACGAGTCTCTGCCGTAATCGGCCATGTCGCCCGGACGCTTCCGCGAGAACGGAAGCGCCCGGGCGATTAAGGTTTCAGGCGGTTAGTCCCCGCACTTTTCCTTGAGGGCGCGGGCCACGGCGACGCCGAGTTCGCGGCACTTCTCAAGATCTTCCTTCTTGGGGTTGAAATAGCACTTGAGCGGTTCGCCCACGAGTTCGACCTTCATGTCGGCAAGGGCGTCGGCCATCATCTTGGGGGCTTCGCCGGACCAGCCGTAGGTGCCGAAGGTGGCGCCCACGAGGTTCTGCGGACGCAGGCCCTTCACATGGGCGAGGCAGGCCATCATGTTCACCATGGGCATGTTGTTGCGCGTGGCGGAACCGAGAATGAGAGCGCCGCTGTCGGCAAGTTCGGTCATCACGTCGCTGCAGTGGCAGGTCTGCAGGTTGATGAGCACGTAGGGCACGTTTTCCTGTTCCAGACCGTCGGCCACGGCTTCGGCCATCTTGGCGGTGCCGTTCCACATGCTTTCGTAGGCGATGACGGCGCGCTTCTTGGGCTTCTGCTGGGCAAATTCGAGGTAGGAGTCGATGACGAACTTCACGTCTTCGGGCGTGCGGTAGATGAGACCGTGATCGGGAGCGATGATGTCGAACTGCAGGCCGAGATCGGTGACGCGCTTCAGGGTCTTGAGCACCTGGGGCGAGTAGGGCAGCACGATGTTGTAGTAGTAGCGCTTCATGGATTCATGAAGCTGGTGGCGGTCGCATTCGTCGGCGAAGCGGTAGGAGCTCGCGATGTTCTGACCGAAGGCGTCGTTGCTGAAGAGCACCTTGTCTTCTTCGAGGTAGGACACCATGCTGTCGGGCCAGTGCAGCATGCGGGTTTCGAGGAAGGTGACGTTGCGCTTGCCGATGTTCAGGCGCTGGCCGTCCTTGACCACTTCGATGGGCCACCCTTCGGTATTATAAATATTGGTCATGGACTTGTAGCCCATGGCCGAGCAGAAGATCTTTTCGGGCTTGCAGAGCTTCACGATGCGGGGAAGCGCGCCGGAGTGATCCTGTTCGAGGTGGTTGCACACGATGTAGTCGATGCTCTCGGGATCCGTGATTTCGGCAATGTGCTTGGCCAGGGTTTCAAATTCGTGAGCGTTCACGGTGTCGAAGAGCACCTTCTTTTCGTCGCACACGAGATAGGCGTTGTAGGTGCTGCCCTCGGGGGAGCGGCTGTAGTGATGGAAGTTGCGGATGTCGAAATCGACGGCGCCGACCCAGTAAATATCCTTTTTCAGTTCAACAGGTCTCATGATTTCCTCGGCGGGGTAAAACAAAAAAAGCGGGAAGCCTTCCGAAGAAGGCTGCCCGCGGACAATCTTGTCAGCAATTACGCGGCTTCAAAGTCGGCCTTGGAAGCGCCGCAGACGGGGCAGACCCAGTCTTCGGGGATGTCTTCAAAGGCGGTGCCGGGAGCGATGCCGGAATCGGGATCGCCCTTGGCGGGATCGTATTCGTAACCGCAGACGTTGCAGATGTACTTTTCCATCGGTGTGTCTCCTTGAGAGCGGCTCAGCGCCAGTTTTCCATGTTGCAGTGTTTGACCCTGTCGTGTTCTTCCGCGCGCTTGCCGTCGTTGAAGCGGTCGAGCGTGCCGACCAGATAGCCGGTGATGCGGCGTATGCGTTCAAACCTGACGCCGGCGCCGAGCATGGTCTGCTCCGCGCAGGCGCTCGCGGAAGTTTTGCAGTGAACCATAATGCTTCTCTTTGCCCGCTAGGCGAGCTTTTTGAACATTTTCTTGCTTGCGCCGCAGACGGGGCAGTGCCAGTCGTCGGGCAGGTCTTCAAACGGGGTTCCGGCGGGAATCTTGCCCTTGCGGTCGCCCTTTTCGGGGCGGTAGATGTAGCCGCAGTTGCCTACCTGGCACTGCCACATGGACATGTCCTTCTCGCCCTTTTCGGCCTTGGGCTCTTCGCCTTCCACGGCCTCGAAATCGGCCTTGGAGGCGCCGCAGACGGGGCAGACCCAGTCTTCGGGGATGTCTTCAAAGGCGGTGCCGGGAGCGATGCCGGAATCGGGATCGCCCTTGGCGGGATCGTATTCGTAGCCGCAGACGTTGCAGATGTACTTCTTCATGGTCGATCAGCCCTGATATTCGGCCTTCCACAGGCCGTGCTTGTTGCAGAATTCGCGGGCGGTGACCTTGTCGGCCTTCACGCAGAATTCGGCTTCAGGGGCGTCGCCGGGGTTCAGGAAGGCGATGTGGGAAACGCCGTCGGCCAGAAGTTCGATCCATTCGATGTAGTGGTCTTCGGCCATGGGGTGCGCGGCGGAACCGACCTTCACCTTGTAGCCGTTTTCGGTCTTTTCAATGACGGGAACGTGCTTTTCGCTGGCGCCGTCGGTGGAACCTTCACGCAGAAGCTTCATGGGTTCGCCGCAGCAGATGAGGGGAGCAGCGCCGCCATGCAGCACTTCAACAATATTTCCACAATGTTTGCACTGATATACTTCATATCTTGCAGGCATGACTCATTCTCCTGGTAGAAGATGGTTGGCTTGCGCGAAATGTTTTTCGCGGCAGCAAATAAACAATAATTATTCTCGATAAGAAGTCAAGTCCAAATTTTGCGCGCGGCCCGGGCGGGGCGGAGCGCCGGCCGTTTCCATGGGGCGGAAAGCCGTCTTTGCCTTGCCGGGAAAAGGCCCGTCAAGACACTGGAAAAGGGAAAAGGTTTGTGATACAAGATTTCCCGCAAAAAATTTCCGCCCGGAATTTACTTGGCGACCGCCAGGAAATACGGTACACAGTCCCGAGCAGCCATGAAAGTATATCGCGATTATTATTTTCTTAAGGCCAAAGAGGAACATTACCCTGCCCGCTCCGTTTACAAGCTCAAGGAGATGGACAGGGCTTTCCGCCTTTTCAGGCCCGGCATGAAGGTGCTCGATCTCGGCGCGGCTCCCGGGTCGTGGTCTCTGTACGCCGCGGAGCGCGTAGGTCAGAAAGGTCTCGTGCTTTCCTGCGATCTGCAGAGCACCGATACGACCTTTCCCCCGAACGTGACCTTCCTGCAGGAAAACGTTTTTGAACGCACGCCCGAGTTCGAGGCTCTTCTCGAAGAAAAGGGGCCGTTCGACATGGTCATCAGCGATATGGCCCCGCGCACGACGGGAACGAAGTTCACCGATCAGGCCCGTTCTCTGGAGCTGTGTCTGGAAGCCGTGGAGGTGGCCGACCGCTATCTGAAGCCGGGCGGCGGCTTCATCGCCAAGATATTCATGGGGCCGGATTTTCAGGAGCTGGCAAAGGCGCTCCGCGCGCGCTTTGCCACGGTAAAAACATTCAAACCCAAGAGCTCCCGCGCCGAAAGCAAGGAAATTTTTGAAGTCGGCATGGGGTTCAAGGGCCCTGTTCAGGGATAAACATTTTTCTGTTTCGGAGGCTTACATGTCGGGACATAACAAATGGGCAAACATCAGACTTCGCAAGGGTGCTCAGGACGCCAAGCGAGGCAAGGCGTTCACCAAGGCCGCCAAGGAAATCATCATCGCCGCCAAGAGCGGTGGGGACCCTGCCGGCAATGCCCGTCTGCGTTCCGCCATCGCCGCCGCCAAGGCCGTGAACCTGCCCAAGGACAAGATTGAAGCCGCCATCCGCAAGGGCACCGGTCAGGACGCGGGCGGCGACATCACCGAAATCATGTACGAAGGCTACGGCGCGGGCGGCGTGGCCATCATTGTGGAAACCGCCACCGACAACAAGAACCGCACCGTGGCCGAAGTGCGTCACGTGTTCACGAAGTACGGCGGAGCCATGGGCGAAAGCGGTTCCGTGGCGTTCCAGTTCGATCACCTGGGCGTGATCACCCTGGACAAGGAAAAGTATCCGGACGAAGAGACCGTGATGAACATGGTGCTCGAAGCCGGCGCCGACGACGTGCAGGACAACGACGACACCTGGGAAGTGCGCACTTCCATGGCCGACTTCAACACCGTGCGTGAAGCTCTCGAAGGCCAGGGCGTGGAAATGATGGAAGCTCAGCTTGCCATGGTTCCCCGCATGCTGGTTCCCGTTGACGCCGACACCGCGCAGAAGCTCATGCGCATCACCGACGCGCTGGAAGAACTCGACGACGTGCAGAACGTGTACACCAACGCCGACTTCCCCGAAGACTTCGATCCCGAAGCGTAAGGCGCGCATCTGCGAGTTTTGGGCGTGAGCCCGGGCCCTCTTTCCTTTTCGGAAAGGGGGCTTTTTTTTGCGCCGCCTGCGGGAGGGGAGTCCGAGGGGAGAGGCGTGGGCAGCCGGAGTCGGCGGGCGTGGCAGGGCCGGATGCTGAACGCGTTTCGGAGACAGGGGGTGCGAGGCATGAGGGGGCGGCGATTGAGAGCTTTCTTGAGGCATGCGGGGAGGGCATGATGAGCGGAGAAAGAGAGCGGAGAAAGAGAGCGGAGGCCGAGGGCGTCGAGGCGGAGAGAGCTTTGGCGGTCGGAGGAGCGTTCGCGTCGGCAGGGGGCGGGCGTTGGCTCGGAAAGGGGGGTGTGTCGGAAACGCCGTCGCACGTGACGAAAGGCGTCATCCGGATCCTCGGGGCGGGCGTCCTGCCGGCAGTGCGACGGGTACTCGAGGAACAGTGCGTTCGACGCTGCGGCGGCATTTTGTGGGCAAAAAATCGTCACTTCAAGGGGTGGACTGGGTAAAAGAAAAGGGGCCGCGCCCGGAATGGACGCGGCCCCTTTGACGAAGTTCAGATGAAGATTACATGAAGAACAGGAAGGTGATGAGGGCGAAGAGCGGGCAGAGAATGCCGACGGACCAGGCCATGTAGCCGAAGAAGCTGGGCATCTTGACGCCCTGTTCTTCGGAGATGGCCTTCACCATGAAGTTCGGCGCGTTGCCGATGTAGGTGTTGGCGCCCATGAACACCGCGCCTGCGGAAATGGCGGCCAGCACTTCGCCGTCGGCCATGAGCTGCGCGGCGTTGCCGCCTGCGGTGTTGAAGAACACGAGGTAGGTGGGAGCGTTGTCCAGGAAGGAGGACAGCAGACCGGTCATCCAGAAGAACATGGAGGTCACGTGATGGCCTTCGGCGTCGGTGGTGAGGTTCACCACGGCGGCGAGAGCGCCGTCGGAGCCGGCCTTCAGGATGGCGATGGCGGGAATCATGCTGAGGAAGATGCCGATGAACAGCTTGGCGACTTCTTCAATGGGGGCCCAGGTGAAGTTGTTGCGGGTGCGGCAGCCCATGTCGGTAGCCTTCCAGGAAGCCACGGCGATCACGATGTACATGATGTCGCGCACGACGTTCTGCAGTTCCATGGGAACGCCGAAGATGTGGAAGGTGGGACCGCTCCACTGACCGGAGATGAGGGTGTTGGCCACGATGCAGGCGAGGAACACGAAGTTGATGCAGCCTTCAAAGCCGAGCTTTTCCTTGGAGCCGGCGGCGTCGGCGGGAACGGGGCTGCCTTCCTTCTTGAAGAGCACGGTGTCGATGACGAAGTAGAGGGCGAGCAGGATGACGGAGATCAGCAGCGTCTTCACAAAGAGATGCACGGTGGTCCAGAAGAAGCTCACGCCCTTGAGGAAGCCGAGGAACAGCGGCGGATCGCCCAGAGGCGTGAGGGAGCCGCCGATGTTGGCCACGAGGAAGATGAAGAACACGACCTGATGCACGCGGTACTTGCGGTGGGCGTTGGCGCGCAGCAGCGGACGGATGAGGAGCATGGCGGCGCCGGTGGTGCCCATCCAGCTGGCGAGGATGGTGCCCACGGCCAGGATGGCGGTGTTCACGATGGGAGTGCCCACGAGGGTGCCCTTGAGGCGGATGCCGCCGGCCACGGTGAAGAGGGCGAGCAGCAGCAGAATGAAGGGCACGTACTCAAGCAGGATGCTTTCGGCGGCGATGAAGAAGGCGTTGCCGAAGCCGAAGACGAGCGCGCAGGGAACGAGGAAGGCCAGTCCCCAGAAGAGGGCCACCTTGCCGAAATGATGCTCCCAGAAATGAGGAACCACCAGGGGGCAGATGGCTATGGAAAGCAGCATGCAGACAAAGGGCACAACCCAGATGATGGAAAGATCATTGGGCAGCTGGAAATGACCTTCGGCGAGGCATATGCTCGGCACAAGCAGCATCGCCAGAAGGAGGGCCGAAATGAATTTGAAACGGTGCATCCACGGACTCCTTTCGGGAAAAAATAGAATTAGGTTTTCTTGTACCTAAAAAAACGCGTTCCATCAAGAACTTTAGGGGTTCAGCGGCGGGAGAAACTTGACGGTGCAAGGCTTTTGTGTGCATCTCAGGAAGAAAAGTGCAGGGAAAAAGGAGCGTTTCATGCAGAAGATACCGAATGTTCTGACCATTGCCGGGTCCGATTCCGGCGGCGGAGCCGGCATACAGGCCGATCTGAAGACCATGACCATGATGCGGACGTTCGGCATGAGCGTGATTACGGCGCTCACCGCGCAGAACGGCCTTGGGGTGACGGGCATTCATGCGCCGGAACCCGAGTTTGTGGCGCTTCAGCTCAACACCGTGCTGGAAGGCTTTCCCGTAAACGCGGCCAAGACGGGCATGATGTTCAATTCCGGCATCATCAACGCGGTGGCCGACATTCTGGACGCGCAGACCTTTCCGCTGGTGGTGGATCCCGTGTGCGTAAGTACGAGCGGTCACAAGCTTATGGAAGATGAGGGCATAGCCACGCTGCGCGAGCGGCTCATGCCGCGCGCGGATCTTTTTACGCCCAACCGTCCGGAGGCCGAACTTTTTTCCGGCATGACGATCAAAACCGAGGACGACATCATCGAGGCGGGCGAACGACTTTTGAAGAGCGGCGCACGGGCCGTGCTCATGAAGGGCGGTCACTGCGAGGGCAATCCAGTTTTTGTGACCGACTGGCTGCTGGAAAAGGGATGCGAGCCTGTGGCCCTTCGTCAGCCGCATGTGGACACGCAGAACAGTCACGGCACGGGCTGCACGCTTTCCGCGGGCATTGCCGCGCAGATTGCGCTCGGCATGCCGCTGCGCGTGGCGGTCACCAGGGCGCAGGAGTTTCTCAATCTGGCGCTTCGTCACAGCTTTGCGCCGGGCAAGGGGCACGGCCCCTGCAATCACATGGCCGCTCTCATGCAGCGCTGATCTGCGGCCGCAGGCTCGGTCCTGATGTTGCGCCGGGAAGCGCGGAAGCGCCGGTCTTTTCGGGAAAACGTTCACGATTCGGCCGTCACTTTCAGGGGCGCACGAACCGGATATCGGAAGGAAAGAGCCGTTCGGGCTTGTTGAGCGGATTATGCACGTGTGGAGTTGCACACGATTGTTGAGCGCGGTCGTTTCGGCCGCGCTTTTTCATGCGCCGGGCGCTTTGGCGAGTGGTCGTTTTTTCCGCCTCAGCGTTGCGGACGCAGTGCCTCAGCTCAGCCGGTTTCGGAACAGCCAGCCCGCGAGCGGAAGCGTGACGGCGGCCACGGCCAGCATGGGCACGAAGTTTTGCGCAACGTCGGCCAGCGTGGAGCCTTCGAGATAGATGCTGCGCACGCACACGAGAGCGAAGCGCAGCGGATTGGCATAGGTGGCGACTTGCAGGGCTTCGGGCATGGCGCTCACGGGGGTGGCCAGACCGGAGAGCAGAATCATGGGCAGGAGCGTGACGAAGCAGTACACGAGCGCCTGCTGCATGCTCAGGGAAATGGCGGACACGCACAGGCCGAGTCCGGCGCAGCTCAGGGTGAACACGCCGAGGGCGATGAAGAGATCGACGTAGCTTCCCGCAAAGGGAATGTGAAACCAGAGCACGCAGATCACGAGAATGAACGCGGCCTGGGCGAGTCCCACCACGATGGGCGGAATGGCCTTGCCGATGAGGATTTCCCACGGCGAAAGCGGCGTGACCAGCATTTGATCGAAGGTTCCCTGTTCCCGTTCTCTGGCCACGGAAAGGGCGGCGAGCAGCATGATCTGAATGATGCTCAGCGAGGCCAGCATGCCGGGCATGATGTTCCAGCGCGTTTCGAGCTGCGGATTGAACCACGCTCGCATGACGATGGACACGGGAGATTTGATGCCGCGCGCGGCGTTCCAGCCTTCCACAATCTGGGCAAGGTAGCCCTGCGCGATGGAGGCCGTGGTGGAATTGCGGCCGTCGAGAATGACCTGAATGTCGGCACTCTGGCCGGAGAGAAGCTTGTCGGCAAAGTCGCTGCCTATCTGCACGGCGAGCAGCGCCTTGCCGTCGTAGATCCATGTTTCGGCCTCGGCCGTGCTGTCGAGCGTGGCCTGACGGGAGAATTTTTCCGAACCGTCGAGGCGGGCGATGAGGTCGCGGGAGAGGGTGGAGCGGCTCTGATCGCACACGACGTAGGGCACGAAGTTGAGGTCGTAGGTGGCCGCGTAGCCGAAGATGAACGACTGGATGACCACGGGCACGATGAGCACCAGCCGGTTGGCCGGATCCTTGAGAATGATGAGCAGCTCTTTGATGCAGAGACTGCGGAGTCTTCGGAGCAGGAGAAGAAAGCGCATGGCTAGTCCAGATTTTTTCGGGTGAAGCGCACGGCGACTCCCATGAAGAGCACGGCGTAGAAGAGCAGGGCCGCACAGTCGCGCAGAAGAATGGAGGCGTTGTTTCCGGCGAGAAACAGGGTTTTCAGAATTTCCATGTAGTAGGTTGCGGGCAGAATGTTGCCCACCACGCGGGCCACGAGGGGCACGCTGCGCAGATCGAAGAGAAAGCCCGAAAGAATGATGGCGGGCAGGAAGCTCACCACGAGCGCAATCTGACAGGAAAGAAACTGACTGCGCGTCACGGAGGAGATGGCCAGTCCCATGCCGAGCGCCACGATGAGATACAGCGAGGAGCAGAGCAGAAACAGGATCATGCTTCCGCGCATGGGCACGGAAAACAGCCAGCGCGCGGCCGCAAGGCAGAGCAGAAGTCCGGCCATGCCGAGCAGAAAGTAGGGAATGATCTTGGAGAGCAGAATTTCCGCGCGGCCCACGGGCGAGACGAACAGGGCTTCCAGCGTGCCGCGTTCCCACTCTCTGGCCATGATGAGCGCCGTGAGAAACGCGCCCACCAGCGTCATGATGATGACGATGAGCCCCGGCACCAGATACCAGGTGCTGTCGGCGGCCTCGTTGAACCACATGCGGCTCTGCACCGAGGCGACGCCCGCTCCCTGCGGGGCGCTTTTTCCCTGCCGGTCGAGATTCATCTGCGTGCGCAGGGAGAGCAGCGCGGAGACGTACTGACCGATGAGCGTGGCCGTGGTGGAATCCACGCCGTGCAGAATGAGCTGCACCTCGGCGTCCCCCCGGGCGAAGCGGCTGTCGAAGTCGCTGCCGGTGCGTATGATGGCGTCCACCTCGCGTTTTTTGAGCATGACTTCGGCCTCGTGCATGGAGGCGGCGTAGCGGGGCGAAAAATAGGCCGATCCGTTGAGTCCGGCGAGCACGTCGCGCGCAAGCGGCGTGGATTTTTCCATGACCACGGCCACGGGCGCATTCTTCACGTCCAGGGAAAGGCCGTAGCCGAAAATCAGAATCAGGATGATGGGCAGCGCGATGCCTATCATGATGCTGCTCGGATCTCTGGATATCTGCCTGATTTCCTTGATGGTGAGCGCTTTCAGGCGGCGGAGGAATCCGTTCATGCGCCCTCCTTTGCGGCGCGTTCGGCCCGCGAGCGCTCCACGATGTGAATGAAGGCTTCTTCCATGGTGGGGGCGTTGCCGCCCTGGGCGCGCACTTCGTCCGGCGTGCCGAGGGCGAGCACCCGTCCGGCGTCCTGAATGAGCATGCGGTCGCAGTATTCGGCTTCCTCCATGAAATGCGTGGTGATGATGATGGTGGTGCCTTCGTCCGACAGCGTGGTGATGCGCCGCCAGAACACGCGGCGGGCCAGCGGATCAATGCCGCTCGTCGGTTCGTCGAGAAAGAGGATTTCCGGCTTGTGCAGCATGCCCACGGCCATGGAAAGACGCTGCTTGAAGCCGCCCGGCATGGCGCCGCTCAAATCGTGTTCGTGCCCGGCAAGGTCGAATTCTTCCAGCACTTCGCGGATGCGCCTGCGCAGGGCAAAGGGGCCGAGCCCGTACACGCCGCCGAAGAAACGCAGGTTTTCCAGCACGGAAAGATTGCCGTACAGGGAAAATTTCTGGGAAACGTAGCCCACGCGGGTGCGGGCGTGCGCGGCGGCCTTGCGCAGGTTTTCTCCGGCCACGCGCAGATAGCCGCTGGTGGCGGGCAGCAGACCGCAGAGCATGCGGAAGGTGGTGGTTTTGCCCGCGCCGTTGGGCCCGAGCAGGCCGAACACCTCGCCGCGTCGCACCGAAAAGGACGTGCTGGCCACGGCGGTGAAGTCGCCGAATTTGCGCACCAGGTCGCGCACTTCAATGACGGGTTCGTCGTCGCTTGCCGGATTGTCCGGCGAGGCGTCGCTGTTGGGAGAAACCGTTGCCCCGGAGGAGCGCGACGTTGCCTCGGCTTCCGGTCGGCCTGCTCCGGCATCCGGTTCAGGTGTTCCGGAATCCGTGCCGGGGGCTCCGGCTTCGGTCTCGAGCAAGCCGACGGCAGCGTCGGAAGAGGAGTCGGGCGCAGGATTGTCCCTGTGCCGGAGCAGAAACATGAAGCTGTCTTCGAGGCGGGGTGCAACGGGTCGGCAGTCTTCGGGGCGAAGGCGAAGCACGCCTTCGGAAGGCGCAAGCAGCGCTTCCGGAATGCCGTTTTTGCCGCATTCGGGCGCGAGCACGAAGCGCACGCGGCTGCCTTCGGGCACGGCGTCCATGACGAGCGAGGGCTGATCGAGCAGCCAGGCCTGCAGTCGGCGCGCCTTCACGCCGTGCGGAACGTCGGAGGAGAAGCAGAACCCGGCGGTCAGTCGGCGCAGTTCTTCCGGCGTGCCCTGGGCCAGCAGCCGGCCTTCGTGCAGCACCACCACGTGATCGCAGCGCTCGGCCTCGTCCATGTAGGCCGTGCTCACGATGACGGAGAGCCTCTCCTCCTTCACCATGCCGGCAATGATGGCCCACAGCTCCCGCCGGGAAAGCGGATCCACGCCCACGGAAGGTTCGTCGAGCAGCAGCAGCTCCGGCGAGCGCACCAGCGTGCAGGCCAGGGCGAGCTTCTGTTTCATGCCGCCGGAGAGCTTGCCCGCGGGGCGCGCCGTGAATCGGGCAAGATCGGTCATGTCCAGCAGGCGGCAAAAGCGCGTTTTCCGCGCCTCGGCGGACACGCCGTGCAGGTCGGCGTAGAGGTTCAGGTTTTCCATCACGCTCAGGTCTTCGTACAGACCGAACTTCTGCGGCATGTAGCTGATGCGGCTCTGAATGTCCGCACTCTGCCTTGCGGCGTCGCGGCCGAGCACGGAGAGCGTGCCGCTCGAAGGCGCAAGCAGGCCGCATATCATGCGCAGAAAGGTGGTCTTGCCTGCGCCGTCCGGCCCCACGAAGGCCGTCATGGCTCCGGCGGGCACGTCCAGATCAAGCGAGGCAAGCGCGGTGACGGTCGCGTTCTTTCCCGCAAACGTCTTGCCGAGCGCGCGGGCGCTGACCACGATGCCGCCGCCGGGCGTGCGCGGATAAAGGCGTGTTCCGTCGTCAGTCGTCATGGCGGACTCCCGCCGCATCTTCATGAACGACAACGCTCACGGGCATGCCGAGACGCAGGCGGTCGTCGGCATCGTCGGCCACGATGCGCACTTCGTAGAGCAGCGAGGTGCGCAGGTCTTCGGTCTGCACGCTTTTCGGCGTGAATTCCGCCGTGGGCGAAATGTAGCCCACCCGGCCGGGCACGGCTTCGGGGAAGGAATCGGTGAGAATGTCGGCCTTCATGCCCTGACGAATGCGCCCGAGCTGCGGCTCCGTCACGTAGGCGCGCACCCACTTGGGCGAGGTGAGGGAAAGCAGAAACACGGGCGTGGCCGAAGAGGCCATGTCGCCGGGTTCCAGCAGGCGGGAGCTGACCACCGCATCCGTGGGCGAGAAGAGCTCGCCGAGTTCAATGTTGTGCTGCATGACGGCGAGCGCCGCTCTGGCGGAGGAAAGCTGCGCCGCCGCCATGGCGATGTCTTCGTCGCGATAGCCCTCGCGCAGAAGCGCGAGCGTGTGGGCCGCCTCGTCGCGCTGCCCCTGCGCCACGCGAAGCGAGGTCTGGGCGTTTTCCCGCTCCTGCGCGCTCACGGAATTGCCGCGGCGCAGGCTGGCCATGCGCGCGTCGTTGCGCTTCGCCTGTTCAAGAGAGGCCTCGGCCGTGCGCAGCGCGGCTTCCGCCCGGGCGATTTCCTCCGGCCGGTTGCCGTTCTTCATCTTGAGCAGGTTCTGTTCCTGAGCCGCAATGTCCGCGCGCAGCTTGTCCGCTTCGAGCCTGAGCCCGGTGACGTCCACCCGGGCGAGCAGCTGACCGCGCGTCACGCGGTCGCCTTCCTCGGCAAAAAGTTCCGTGACGCGTCCGCCCTGTTCAAAGGCCAGCGACACCTGCCGGATGTCCACATTGCCGTAGAGCTTCAGCGTGTCCGGCGATTCGTCGGAGGGCAAAAAACGCCAGAACAGCCAGCCGCCGACAAGGAGCGCCATCGCGGCAAGAATGAGGATAATCTTTTTCATTTCAGCCCTCTTTTATGCTCAGGGCAGGAAAGGTTTTCTCTTTTTTCAGGGTAGAAACCTTGCGTGAAAAAGTCAAATATAAAGTTCAATTTCATGTTTGAATTTGACGTTTGAAATATTTTGCCGTACCGTTTTTTCATGGAACATGAGCAGGCATACGCATACGTTCCGCGCAGGCGGAGCGCGCCGCGCAGAGACGGCCTTTCCACCCGGGGGGGGGTGCTTGAGGCTGCGGGGCGCGTGTTTGCCGAGCTCGGCTACGCCAGGGCGACCACCCGGGAGATCTGCCAAAGGGCCGGGGTGAACGGCGCGGCGGTCAATTACTATTTCGGCGGCAAGGAAGCGCTGTACGAAGAGGTGCTGGTGGAAGCACATCGGCAGCTCGTCAGTCTGGAGGAGCTCAACGCCGTCATGGATTCCGGCGCCGATTCGGAAGCCAAGCTGCGCGCCTTTCTTGAACTTTTTGTGCGTGCCGCGCTGAAGGCCCCGGAGCTTTGGGGGCTTCCCGTGCTTTTGCGCGAGGTGGCTTCGCCGTCGTCGCATCTGCCTGCGCCGCTGGTGGAGAGCGTGCTGCCCAAGTTGAGCGTGGTGCGCAGCCTCGTGTGCGAGATTACGGGCTTTGAGCCCGGTTCGGAACAGGCTGCGCACGCTTCGGCCATGCTGCTTTTTCCGTGCATGTTTCTTGTGCTTTTTCCCGAAAAAGTACAGTCGATTTTGCTGCCGCAATTCATGGAGAAACCGGAGAGCGTGGTGGAGAGCATGACCTGCTACGCGCTTGGCGGACTGAACGCGCTCAAGGAACAGCGTCGGAACGACTGACGTGCCGCGGCAAAGGGCCGCGACGTGTTTTTGATTCACTCCGGGAATGTTTCGACGTTCGGCGCGGCGTTTTATCGTGGCGAAAGAATGTTCTTGCGGATGGAGAGTCCGCAGCGCGGATGTTTAAAAGAAAGGCCGACGGACAGGGGGGAATGTCCGTCGGCCTTTTTTCTCAGGAGTGCGGCGTCGATGCAGGGAAACGGCGGGGAAGGCGATCCGCGAGGAGGAGGCGGATTCCCCGCACGGGGCTAGCGCAGGCAGTCGCCGCGGCCCATGCCGTGACCGTAGCCGTCGTGACCGTAACCGCGGTGTCCGTAGCCCATGCCGTAGCCGTCGTGACGACCGTTGCGCGGGCAGGGGAGTCCGGCCTTGACGAGCTTGGCGGAGAAGTCGTCGTTCACGGTGCGGATCTGCGTTCTGAGCTTGGTGATGTCGGCCGTGAGCTGACGGATTTCGTCGGGACTGGCGTTGGGATTGCCGGACAGGGCGTTCAGGGTCATGTATTTTTCTCTGAGGCTGTCGCGCAGGGGAGTGACGGCCTTGTAGTGTTCTTCGTGGAACTTGTCGAGCTGGGCCTTCTGATCGGCGGTGAGCTGGGTCTGGGCCGGGCAGTCGGCGAGGGCCGGGCAGTCGCGGTATCTTCCGTGGAAGTCGGGACGGGCCATGGCGGCGGCGGGAAGGCTGGCGGCAAAGATAACGGCGGCGAGAGAAGCGGCGATGGTCTTTCTGGTCATGATGTGTTCCTTTTGAAGAGAATGTGAAGAGAAGTTGTTGTCGGCATGTGGTCCACAAGTTCAGTGTATAGGGAACGCATTGTTTTTTGTCACGTTTCAAACTGTTTCGCGAAATATTGCCGTCAGGAAAGATGACGGCGTTCTTGCCGATGAAGGTGCAGAAGGCCGTGATGCATTGCGCCGCAGGGCTTTTGCATGACGTTGCATGCGCCTGACGCCGTTCGGAGGACGCTTGTTGTGCGGTTCAGGAGCGGAAATGCGCGTTCGTTGTCTGCCGATGGCGCTCGCAACGGACGAAAAAAGGGACCGCCGGACGCGTTTTGAGGCGTTATGTTGCAGAAAGGGGCGGATGCGGCGCGCCTTTTGCAAGATTTGGAAAGAAAGGCCGGGGTGGGATATTGCTGTGACGCTGAACCGCCGGGGAAAACGGGAGTCAGGCGCGTCCGGGACGCAGACGGGCGAGAAGCTGCGGCCCGGCCATGACGAGAAGCACCGCCGCGCAGATGACGGCCACGCCGGCGAACACGCCCGGGGTGGCGGGTTCGCCGAAGACGAAGATGCCCACGGTGACGGCGGTGAGAGGCTCCATGACGCCGAGTATGGACGCCATGGTGGAGCCGATGCGCTGGATGGCCAGCACCAGTGTGAGGTTGGAAATGGCCGCGGTGACCACGGCGAGGAGCACGGCGAGGCAGAGTTCCTGCCAGGAATGCAGCCACTGGAAGGTGCCGGAAGCCAGCGCGTTGGTGAGGGAGGCCAGCATGCCGAAGAAGAGCACCCAGAAGGTGATGCTGAGGCCTGAGATGCTGCGGATGCGGGCAACGTGCAGGCCGCAGATGTACACGGCGTTGCACAGCGCGGAAACGAGGAGCAGAACGATGCCTTTGGGACTGACGGAGCCTTCGCCTTCGCCACCGCTCAGGAGAAAGACGCCGAGAATGGCGAGCAGCACGGAGCACGCCGTGATGAGGGAAGGCTTTTCGTGAAAGAAGAGGATCATGATGATCATGACCATGAGCGGATAGAGAAACTGGAGCGTGGAGGCTACGCCGCTCGGCAGGTAGTGAAAGCCCTGGAACATGAGCAGGGCGGCGAGGGCGTACATGATGCTGAACACGGCGAGGCGCGCAAGTTCGCGCGGCGGGGCGGCGAGGCGGGCGTGCCGGAGCACGGGAACGGGGAAAAGCGCCAGCGCGCCGAAGAGGAAGCGGTAGAAGAGCACGCATTCGGCCGACATGCCGTCGCGCAAAAGGGGCAGGCTGAAGAGCGGAATGAGACCGAAGGCGGCGGAAGAAATAAGAGCGAGCAGAAATCCCATGGGGCCTCCGTGTCGGACGTTGAAAACCGCGGCCGACGTTCCGCGGCAAGGGGATCGGAAAGCGACGGCGCGCCGGAAAGGATGCGGCGTGTCGATGCGCGACTCATGCTCAGTTCTAGAAAGATAGCGCCGCTCTGTCAACAGGGGCGGCGTTTTTTGTGCGGAATAGCGTCGGAGCAAAGTGCCCGGCGCGGGCGCGCGTTGATCGTGCAGGGCGTGGCACGCCGCGCTTCCGGTGTGGGCCGTGCGGACGGCCGCCTTGCCGGAGGCGGGCCGGCCTCTTTTGGGATGCAGGGCGCAGGGGCGACCGGACGTCATGCACGCGGCAAAAGCGTCTTGCCTGCACTGCCGGAGGCAGGGGCGAGTCGAGGTTTGGAGAGTTGGCGCAGGGGCCGACGCGGCGTTTGCCGGAGCGGCGTCGGGAAAAGAACGCCCGGGCCGCGAAGTTCCGGGGGGCTACAGCTTTTGCAGCGCGCTTCGGATGGCTTCGGCCTTCTTTTTTCCTATGCCGGGCAGTTCCATGAGTCGGGCTTCGGTGGCGGCCTTCATGTCGGCCACGGAGTCGAAGTGCTCCCACAGCAGGCGCGCCGTTTCCCTGCCGATGCCGGGCAGCTGCTGAAGCTCGCCGCTGAAGGCCTGCCGGGCTCGGGCCTGCCGATGCCGTCCGATGGAAAAGTCGTGCGCCGCGTCGCGCACCACCTGCAGAAAGAGCAGTTCGGGGCAGCCTTCCCGGAGCGGCAGGGGATTGCTGCGGCCGGGCACGAAGATGCGGTCGGCCACGTTGCCCGCGCGGCGGTCGGCGTGACCGCGTTCGTCCCTGGCCTTGGCAATGCCCGCCACGAGGAAGGGAAGACGTCCGTCCTCTTCCGCAAGTTCGTCGCTGAGAATCTTGTGCACGGCGGCCAGCTGTCCGCGTCCGCCGTCGATGAGCAGAAGATCGGGCCAGGGCTCGCCGTGTTCCAGACGCTTTTTCGCCCACATGGAGAGCGCGGCGTAGTCGTCGCCTCCGGCTCCCTCGATGTTCCATACCCGGTAGTCGTCCTTGAGCGGACGGCCGTCTTCGTACACGACCGCGCCCACCTTGGTGGATTCGCCGCCGGTGTGGGACACGTCGGCGCATTCCACGCGCACGACGGGCCTGTCGAAGCGGAAGGCCGCGGCGAGCTTGTCCGCCAGGGAATCGTCCTTGCGGTTTTTGGCGGATTCGCGCGCGTTGCTGCGGGCCATGTCCAGAAGATGCCGTTCCTCTTCGTTCCTCGGCACGGCAAGACGCACCGGGCCGCCGCGAAGTTCGGCGAGCACGTCTTCCATGGTCTGGCGGCCGTTTTCGTCGTCTTCGTCGGGCGCGGGCGCGGCGCTTTGTCTGTCCTGTTCCGCAAGCAGGGCGGCGGCCTGTTCAATGAGGCCGGGCGCGCGCTTCGTTTCGGTTTCGTTCTGCGCGGGCGCGGAGAGCGTGTCTTCGCCGCAGAAGCAGGGCGTGACGCCGCCGCCTGCAAGAAACGGAGAGCCCATGTTCGCCGAAGCATGGGGAGCCACGAGCGCGCTCTGGGAATCCACGGTGAGGGCCGAACCCGACGGGCCTTCCTCCCACGGCAGATACGGCAGAATGATGCGCGGAGGAATGGAGCGCCCGGCGTGATAGAACTGCACAAGAAAGCTCCACAGCAGTTCCGAGGCGTCTTCCAGACCGAGGCCCGGCCAGAAGAAGGCGCTGCGGTCCTGCACGAGGCCGTGCCGCACGAACACGATGCCGAGCGCCAGTCCGTCGGGCAGGCTCACCAGACCGAGCACGTCCATGTCGCCGCCGCTCTGGAGCACGATGGCCTGCTTTTCGATGGTCTTTTCGATGGCGCGAATCTGATCGCGCAGGGAAGCCGCGCGTTCAAAGTCCAGATCGTCGGAGGCCTTTTCCATGGCGCTGCGCAGCATGTCGATGAGTTCCGTGGACTTGCCGGAGAGCAGCAGCGTCACGCGGCGGGTCATGTCGGCGTAGGCCTCGGCGGAAATTTCTCCGGTGCAGGGGGCCGCGCACAGATGAATGTGATGGTAGAGACAGGGCGTTTCCCTGTTCTTCATGGCCCTGTCGGAACAGCGGCGCAGGGGAAAAATGCGATGGATGGTCTTCCAGGTTTCTCTGGCGGCGAGTCCCGAAGTGAACGGGCCGAAATAGCGCGCGCCGTCGCGCCGCTTCATGCGCCGCACGATTTCCAGCCGCGGAAAGGGATCCTTTTCCGAGAGCCGGAACATGACGTACTGCTTGTCGTCGCGCAGGCAGATGTTGTAGTGCGGGCGATGCTTCTTGATGAGGCTGGCTTCGAGCAGAAGGGCCTCTTTTTCCGTGGTGGTGGTGAGAAATTCGATGCCCGCCGCGCGGCCGATCATGGCTGCGGTCTTGGCCGTGAGCTGATCGGCGGGGCGGAAGTAGGAGAGCACGCGCCGGCGCAGATTGCGGGCCTTGCCCACATAAATGATGCGGCCCCCGGCGTCCTTGTAAATATAGACGCCGGGAGTCGCGGGAATGGCGGAAGGGGCGGGACGCTCCATCATGGGATGTCTCAGCCCTGGAAGCGCACGTCGCCCTTGCGATGGTATTCGAGGGCCATTTTGTCCTGCACTTCGGGCAGGGCGGTGGGATAGTTGCCGGTGAAGCAGGCCGTGCAGTACTGCTCGGGATGCGACACGGAAGCGAGCAGACCTTCAAGCGAGAGATAGTGCAGGGAATCGAGACCCAGCATTTCCGCAATCTGGTCCGGGGTGTACTTGGTGGCGATGAGATCGTTGGGCGAGGGGAAGTCGATGCCGTAGAAGCAGGGGTACTTGATGGGCGGGCTGCTCACGCGAAAATGCACGGCCTTGGCGCCGAGTTCGCGCAGCTTGGCCACGCGGGTGCGGATGGTGGTGCCGCGCACGATGGAGTCGTCCACCACGTAGAGGCTTCTGTTCTCGATCATGGAGCGCACGGGATTGATCTTCACGCGCACGCTGAACTGCCGCATGCTCTGGGAGGGCTGAATGAAGGTGCGGCCCACGTAGTGGTTGCGGATGAGGGCGTGTTCGTAGGGCACGCCGGCTTCCTGCGCCACGCCGAGGGATGCGTAGATGCCCGAGTCCGGGAAGGGAATGACGCATTCGGCGTCGGCCATGGATTCGCGGATGAGGTTGCGGCCCATGCACTTGCGGCACTGATAGGCGTCTTCGCCGAAGATGCGGGAGTCGGGACGCGCGAAATAGACGAGTTCAAAGATGCACTGGCGCACGGGAATGTCGTCGTCGCGCAGGCGCACGCTGCGGTATTCCAGCGCGCCGGGCTCCACGACGATCATTTCGCCTGGCTGCACTTCGCGCACGTATTCGGCTTCGAGCAGGTCGAAGGCGCAGCTTTCGGAGGCGAACACCCAGGAGTCGCCCATTTTGGCCATGCTGAGCGGGTGGAAGCCGTGCGGATCGCGTATGGCGTAAATGCGGCCTTCGCTGAGAAGCAGCAGACTGTAGGCGCCTTCCACGCGGCTGCACGCCTTGATGATGGCCTGTTCGAGCGAGCCGCAGGAAAGGGCCCGGGCGATGAGGTGCACGAAGATTTCGCTGTCGATGGTGGTCTGGAAGATGCAGCCGTCGTTTTCGAGTTCGCGGCGCAGGGCGGCGGCGTTGGTGAGGTTGCCGTTGTGGACGAGGGCAAGCTGAATGCCGTTTCTCACGCGCACGAGCAGCGGCTGGGCGTTGCGCAGCTGCGGCTTGCCCGTGGTGGAGTAGCGCACGTGGCCGATGGCCGTTTCGCCGGTGAGATGCCGCAGGTCTTCTTCGCGGAACACTTCGGGCACGAGTCCCATGCCCACGTGCAGATGGCAGGCGCCTTCCTTTTCGTCCCACGAAGCAATGCCCGCGCTTTCCTGACCGCGATGCTGCAGGGCATACAGACCGAAGTAGGTGAGCCGGGCGGCGTCTTCATGACCTATGATGCCGAAAATACCGCACATATACTTCTCCTTGAAGTAAGCAGAACGGCCTGTCCGTCATCCGGGCAGGCCGCAGTGTTTCTATTCTTCCCCTTCAGGGCTTTCGTGCTGTTCCTGGTCGGGGCAGGGGTTGTATTCCTTGGGATCGTCGAAAATATGTATGCCGTGCGGGTAGTTGGAGTGCTGCGGACGGGGCAGTTTGTTGCACACGTAGTCCACGTGTTCGCGCAGATCTTCGGCGGCGCGGGTCCACAGCGGATCGAGCACGACCTTGATGCCTTCTTCGCGCGCCAGCTTCACGGCGGGCACGTAATCGGCGTCGTTGGCCACGATGACGAGGCGATCCGTCTGATGCTTGTAGGCAAGAGCGGCGATGTCGAGGCCGAGGAGCATGTCCACGCCCTTCTGACGGATGTCGGGATAGATGTCGCCGGCCTGAATGTCGTTCACGCTGATTTCGCCGGCCATGAGTTCGCCGAGACGGTTGGCGTCGAGCTGCCACTGTCCGGCCTGCCAGGCGGAACGGCCGAGGCGCAGCGTGATTTCCGGCGTGACGCGCAGCGACTGCAGAAACTGCTGCTTGCGGGCGATGAGCGGAGTCTGGGAAAAATCGACGGGGCCGCTCAGCGGATGTTCTCCCTTGCCGGTGAAGGGAAGAGCGTCGTAAAAGAGAATGCGGCCTACGGTTTCGCCGGGGGTGACGTGCGACAGGCAGTGGCGGCGGATGCCCTGACCGTCGAAATAAAAAGCCTTCAGCGAAATGATGCGTTTGCGCATGAATTCGCCGTCAACGACAAATGTTACACGAGACATTCTAACAACCTTTTTTTGCCGGGGCGTCCCCGATTGTGGATTTAGGATGAGCCATGGACGTTTTACCTGGATTCCGCAGGTCGCGGAAACGGCGAAAAATGGACGATAGTGGCAGTGGAGGCTTATGTCAAGAATACAATAACCTGGGATGTTTTGCAAAGCGTGGGCGGAGCGTTCGCGCTGCGGGCTTTCGGGCCTCGGCGGGGCGCGTTTCAAAGCGCTTGCGCCGCCTCTTCGGCGAGCGGAACGCGGGGAGATGTTGTTTGCGCCGTCCTGGCCTGCGCGGCAGAACGCCTGCGGCATAGACGCCGAGCACGCGCTTTTGCCGCAGAGGAAAAGTCGCGTTCCGGCGCTTGCTCCCCGGGCGGCTTCGGGCTATTCTCGTTGCTCCCGTGCGGATGGCGTCGTTTTCGCGTCGTGTGAAGAGAGACGCGCCGCGCATGCCGACAGGAGAGGTTCCGGCTATGGCCGAAGTTCATGTCTGTTATCTCAGAGACGCCGCCCGCGTGTACGGCGACGGGCTCTGCTACGCCACGCCCGAGGCCGCGGGCATGGATCTGCGCGCCTGCTTCGACGAGGAGGAAATCGTCGTGAATCCGGGCGAGCGGGCGTCGGTGCCTTCCGGGCTGTGCGTGGAGCCGCGCGTTCCGGGCGTGGCGGGATTCGTGTATTCCCGCAGCGGACTCGGAGCGGTGAAGGGGCTGGTCGTGGCGCAGGGCGTCGGCGTCATCGACGCCGACTACCGCGGCGAAATCGTGGTGTGGCTGCTCAACACGTCGGGAAAGCCCGTCGTGGTCAAGAGGGGCGAGCGCGTGGCGCAGCTCGTGTTTCAGCCGGTGTGCCGCCTTGAGCCCCGCGCGGTGGACGCGCTTTCCGAAACGACGCGCGGAAGCGGAGGCTTCGGTCATACCGGCCGGGTCTGATTTTTACGTTCGAGGTGATTTCATGCTGCCTGCTCTTGAATTTCCCGCGGATCCCTCATGGATGGTGCCCGACGAGGAGCAATGCGCTCTCTTGTGGGACAAGTACGACATGATGCCGCATATCCGCGATCACTGCCGCGCGGTGGCCGGCGTGGCGACGGAAATCGTCCGCCGGGCCGAGGAGCGCGGCATCATACCTGCGGGGCGCGCTCTCAGCGTTCCGCTGGCGCGGGCCGCGGCGCTGCTGCACGATCTGGCCAAAAGTTATTCCATCCGGCACGGGGGCAGTCACGCGCAGCTCGGCGCGGCGTGGGTGCGCGAGGAAACGGGCAATCCGCTCATCGCGCAGGCCGTGCTCTTTCACGTGGAATGGCCCTGGAGCGGCACCTCGATGGACGATGTGCGCGACCCCATGCGTCTGCCCGTGATCGTGGCCTACGCCGACAAGCGCGTGCGTCACTCCGAGGTGGTGACCATCAAGGAACGATTCGACGATCTTCTTGTCCGCTACGGCATCAGCGCCGACAAGGTGGACAACATCGCCGCCAACTATGCTCATGTACAGGCCGTGGAGCGGGCCATATTTGAAAGGGTGGGTATCCTTTAAATGGACAAGATGCGTATTCTTCTCGTTGCGGGCGGCTGGTCCACGGAACGCGAGATTTCTCTGAAGGGAGCGGCTTCCATTGCCGAGGCGCTGTCGGCGCGGGGGCACGAGGTGACGCTGTTCGATCTTTCCGACGGCTTCGAGAAGCTGCTGGAACTTGCGGCAGCGCACGACGCGGCCTTCCTGAACCTTCACGGCCAGCCCGGCGAGGACGGCCTCGTGCAGGCGCTGCTCGAGCGCGCGGGATGCCCCTATCAGGGCAGCGGCCCGGCAGGCTCCTTCCTTGCGCTGAACAAGGCGGCGGGCAAGGCGCTGTTTGTGCGCGCTGGCATACGCACGCCCGATTATGAATTTCTGCCCGTGCGCCCCGCTGCGGGATGGAAGACGTCGCTGCCTTTCCCGCTGTTCATCAAGTCGAACACGGGCGGCTCCAGCATCGACCTGTTCCGCGTGAACGACGAGGCGGAACTGAACCGCGCCCTGGACACGCTCTTTGCCGGACATCAGGAAGTGCTCATCGAAACGCTCATTCCCGGTCAGGAAGTGACCTGCGGCGTGGTGGGGCGTCCCGGCGAGGAAAAGGCGCTGGCTCCCGTGCTCATCGTGCCCAAGCGGGAATTTTTCGATTTTCACGACAAGTACGCGGCCGACGGCGCCGCCGAAATCTGCCCCGCGCCCCTCGCGCCGGAACTGACGGCCCGGGTGCAGGAAGCGGCGATTGCCGCGCATCGCTGCCTGGGGCTCTCCGGCTACAGCCGCACCGACTTCCGCCTCACGGACGAGGGCGAACTGTTCGCGCTTGAAGTGAACACCCTGCCCGGCATGACGAGCGCCAGCCTTGTTCCCAAGGAAGCGGCGGCCGCGGGCATCGACTTCGGCGAACTTCTGGAAACGCTTCTGAGCTACGCCGTCAGGAACTGATTTTCCGCCGACAGACGCGGATCGACGTCCCCCCTGTTCTCCAAAAGGAGCCGGGGGGATGTTTTTTTATGCGCCGCGGCCCGGGCACGGCTCGTTCCCGGAGACGCGAAGGAAGCTGCTCCGTATCGGAAGCATGGTCAAAAATCGTTGCGCCGCAGCAGTTTTGCGTTGCGGAAGGTCGTATGTTTCCGAAAATCGGGAGCGCGGAGGAAAAGAGTTTCTGCATGTGGACTGCAATGCCTCTGCAGCAGGAGCCTTTTTTGCTTTCTGCCGTGTGCATCGCAACAAATTTGAAACGGAAGGGCGGATGATCGTCATTTTCTGGACAAAAAGAACAAAAATGTTACAACGCAACATATTGAAAATATTACAAAAAATAAAAACATAATTATACATAAATGTTAAATTCAATGATATCATATAATTATATATAAAATAAAATTTCTTTTTTGTCACAAAAAGAGGTTGATTCCCGGAGAAAATAGCGCTACTCGATAGTCGTCAACGCCGGGAAATGTCCGGTTTTTACAAAAATGTACTAATTCAGGTTCGGCAAAAGGGCATTGCCTGTCCCGGAAGCCATCCCTTTTTCAGCTTTTCAAGGAGCAGCGAGTCATGGGCAACAGTTATGTGCAGAGCGTTGTGGAAAACGTGCGCGCCAAGAATCCTCATCAGCCGGAATTCCTGCAGGCCGTGGAAGAAGTGCTCTTCTCCATGCAGCCTCTTTTCGACCGTGAATCCAAGTACCAGGAAAACGCCATTCTTGAGCGCATCGTGGTTCCCGAACGTCTCGTGGAATTCCGCGTGGCCTGGACCGACGACAAGGGCCGCATTCAGGTGAACAACGGCTACCGCGTGCAGTTCAACTCCGCCATCGGACCGTACAAGGGCGGTCTGCGCTTCCATCCTAGCGTGAACCAGAGCATTCTGAAGTTCCTCGGCTTTGAACAGATTTTCAAGAACAGCCTTACCGGTCTCCCCATCGGCGGCGGCAAGGGCGGTTCCGACTTTGATCCCAAGGGCAAGTCCGACGCCGAAGTCATGCGCTTCTGCCAGGCCTTCATGACGGAACTCGTCCGCTACATCGGCGCGTTCAGCGACGTTCCCGCCGGCGACATCGGCGTGGGCGGCCGCGAAATCGGCTATCTTTTCGGTCAGTACAAGCGCCTGACCAGCCGCTTTGAAGGCGTGCTCACCGGCAAGGGCCTCAAGTGGGGCGGCTCGCTCGCCCGTACCGAAGCCACCGGCTTCGGCAACGTGTACTTCGCCGAAAACATGCTGAAGGCCGTGGGCAAGGAAATCGAAGGCAAGACCGCTGCCGTGTCCGGTTCCGGCAACGTGGCCATCTACACCGTGAAGAAGCTGTATCAGCTCGGCGCGAAGCCCGTTACCGTGTCCGACTCCCGCGGCAGCATCTATCAGCCTTCCGGCATCAACCTTGAAGTGCTCCAGCAGGTCAAGGAACACGAACGCGCTTCCCTCACCCGCTACGCCGAACTCTGCAAGGACGCCACCTACATTCCCGTGGCCGACTACGCCGCCGGCGAGCATCCCGTGTGGAACGTGGGCGCGGACCTCGCCTTCCCGAGCGCCACGCAGAACGAAGTTACCCTTGCCGACGCGAAGAATCTGCTTTCCAAGGGCTGCATCCTGGTGAGCGAAGGCGCGAACATGCCTTCCACCCTGGACGCCACGGCCGAATTCCAGAAGGCGGGCATCTGCTACGGCCCGGCCAAGTGCGCCAACGCCGGCGGCGTGGCCACCAGCCAGCTGGAAATGGAACAGAACGCGGGCATGACTTCCTGGACCTTCGAGGAAGTGGACAACAAGCTCAAGGGCATCATGGCCGGCATCTTCCAGGCCGCGCACGACACCGCCGAAGAATTCGGCCAGCCCGGCAACTACGTGATGGGCGGCAACATTGCGGGCTTCCGCAAGGTGGCCGACAGCATGATCGAACAGGGCGTCATGTAGTTTTTCGCCCTTCGGCCCATAAATAAATGAACGCGCCGCCTTCCGATGTCGGGAGGCGGCGTTTTTCATGTCCGGAAGCCGGAGGTCTGCCGCGCTTTTCCGGCGGCGCGGCGGCGTATTTTTTCGACGGCGGCAGCAACGCGCTGCGGGGCGCGGGGATTTGCGGCGTCATGTCTGACAGCGTGCGGCGACCTGCCGATGTGCAGCGCACACGCGGGGATTTGCGGGAGTGTGTCACGCCGATCCGAGGGGCCGCCAAGCGCGGCGCTCGAGCGGAGCGTCCGGCACGGTGAACACGGAAACCACGATGCGGCGGCCAGGCATTGCGCTCGCGCGGGGCGTTGGGAGTTTTCAGCGCAGACGCCCTGCGGCGGACGTTGTTCCAGACGTTCCCCCGTCCCGGCGGAGGCCGCTTTCTTCTCGTCCGCGCGGCCTGACCGGGGCGCTTTTCAGAGCGTCGCGCTCTGCGTCTGCATCGGCCGTCGTGAGCCCTGCTTATCCGAGGGCGTTCAGGGGCTTCTGCATGCTGAACCAGAACAGAAACGCCTTGTTCCATTCGGCAAACGAAGGCACGGCTTCGTCCTTCGGCGCGCCGGGGGGCAGGGCGTTGCCGTTCAGATCAAGTTCGTTGTTGGCCAGTTCCTGAACCCAGCCGTGAAAGCAGTCCAGACGGCGGCGGAAGTCCGCATCGCCGGCAAGCGCGTTCAGCTCGGCTTCAAAGGCGTCGGTGCCGGGGCGGATGCCCGTCTTTTCCCCCAGCCAGTCGAAAATAATGTCGCGGGAGTGTTCCATGGAAATCTTCTGTCCCTGCATGGCGTCGAGTATCTCCGCAAGCGCGGGCTCCTCTGCATGGGAACGTTCGGCAAACTCGGCGGGAACCACAAGCAGGGCGTCCAGCGATTCCACGCTCATTTCCCGCTCCGGGGAGGCCTGCATGGGTTCGTCTTCCGCGTCTTCCAGAAAATAGAAGCGGAGCCAGTGCTCGTAGCGCATGGCTTCAAGAAAAAGATCGGCAAAGGAATCCGTCATGGCTGTTCTCCTTGATGAAGTTCCCGGCGGGAACAGTATGTTTTCCAAGGCGCGGGGCAAGTTGTCAAGCGGATACTTCGCAAACGCCTTTGCATTCGCAACCGGGAAGCGCTGAGCGCCGGAAAGACGGGCGGGCTGCGGCAAGACCTGCGCAACATCGGCGGCGGGCGGACAGGATCTGCAAAGGCAGGCGGAAAGCGGCCGGGCATCCGGCATCCGCAGAGCCGGAGCTTGCCATTTGCGGCCTCCTTTGGCACTATAACAGGACTTCATAAAGGGGGTTACGATGGATTTTCTTCCCATCAGGCGCGCTCTTCTGAGCGTGACGCACAAGGACGGTCTCGCGGAATTCGCCGCATTTCTCCACAAGAAGGGCGTTGAGCTGGTTTCCACCGGCGGCACCATGAAATTTCTGAAGGATCAGGGCCTTCCCGTGATCGCCGTGAGCGAAGTCACCGGATTCCCGGAAATCCTGAACGGCCGCGTCAAAACCCTGAATCCGCGCATTCACGGCGGCATTCTGGCCAACAAGGACGTGCCCGAACACATGAAGACTCTGGAAGAGCTCGACATCAAGCCCTTCGATCTGGTGGTCGTGAACCTCTACGACTTCAAGTCCGCGCTGGAAAAGCATCTTGATCCCGCCGCCATGGTGGAGGAAATCGACATCGGCGGCCCCTGCCTGCTGCGCGCTTCCTCCAAGAACTTCAACAGCATTCTCGTGCTTTCCGATCCTTCCTACTACGCCGAGGCCATGGAAGAAATCGAAAAGGGCGGCGTGAGCCTCGAATTCCGTCGCCGCATGGCGGCCGCCACCTTCCGCACCACCTCCAACTACGACGACATGATCGCCACCTGGATGGCCGGAGGCGTAAAATAGCCGCCCGGGTTGAAGGCAACACCGCCGGTCTCAAGCCCAGCGAGCTGAAGGCTCTCAACAGGCTGGGGCAGCGCCGCTATTCTCCGCAGGGGGGCTACAGCTCCGAACAGGCGAGAGAACTGGCGGCGCTCTCGCGCCTGCTTTCCCGTCAGATAGGCCTCGCGCTGGACAGGCAGGGCCGGGTGAACATGGTCATTGTGGGGGACGCTTCGTCCATTCTCATTCCCGAGCTTCCCCATGTGCGCACGGGCGCGGGTCGTTTGCGCGGCCTGCGCCTTCTGCATACGCATCTTGTTCCCGAGGGCCTCTCGCACGAAGACCTCATGGATCTGCTTTTCCTGCGTCTGGACTCCGTGAGCGTGCTCACCGTGGACGAGTGGGGGCAGCCCGGCATGTTCCAGAGCGCGCACCTCATGCCGCCCGCGCCCGGGCAGGAGGATTCCGGCTACGCGGTGGGCGACATGCAGCCCTGGGATCGCGTGGACACCGACTTCACGCTTCAGGCGGAAACCCTGGAAGAGGAGTTCGGCCGCGTCATCGACGACGCCGTGAGCACCGGCGAGGAAGAGGCCGGGGAAAGGGCCGTGCTGGTTTCGGTGTCGCTGGAGCCGCGGGCCGTGCAGGAACGGCATCTGGCCGAGCTGGCCGAGCTGGCCCGCACCGCCGGCGTGAAGGTGACCGGCACCATGATTCAGCGCGTGGCGGCCATACATCCGCGTCACATTCTCGGCCGCGCCAAGCTGGCGGAACTGGAAGTGCTTGCTCTTCAGGGGCAGGCGTCGCTCGTCATTTTCGACGGGGAACTCAGCCCTGCGCAGCTCAACAGCCTTTCGGAGCTGACGGAGCGCCGGGTCATGGACAGAACGCAGCTCATTCTCGATATTTTTGCCCGTCACGCCGTGACCCGCGCAGGCAAGCTGCAGGTGGAAATGGCGCAGCTGCAGTATTCGCTGCCGCGTCTTGCCGGACGGCATCGTTCGCTCGACAGACTTGCCGGCGGCATTTTCGGCAACAAGGGCCGCGGCGAAACCAAGCTGGAACTGGAACGACGCCGCATTCGCGAGCGCATTACGCGCATCCGCAAGGATCTTGAGGAACTGCGTCGTCAGCGCTTTCACACGCGGGCGCGTCGTGCGCGTCAGGGGCTGCCGCTGGCGGCGCTTGTGGGCTACACCAACGCCGGCAAGTCCACGCTGCTCAACGCGCTCACCCGGGCCGACGTGCTTGCCGAAAACAAGCTGTTCGCCACGCTGGACCCCACCACCCGCCGCCTGCGCTTCCCCAGGGAACGGGAACTCGTGCTGGCCGACACGGTGGGCTTCATCCGTTCGCTGCCCCGCGAGCTCACCGAAGCCTTCCGCGCCACGCTGGAAGAGCTGGAGGCGGCCGATCTGCTCATTCACGTGGTGGACGCCTCCCATCCCGAGCGGGATCAGCAGATGGAATCCGTGGAACGCATTCTGGCGGAAATGGAACTGCAGACCGTTCCGCGCATCACGCTGCTCAACAAGTGGGACGCCGTGCCGGTGAGCGAACGCGTGCCGCTCTTGCTCGACAGGCCGGACGCCATACCCGTGTCGGCGCTTGAGGGCACGGGACTGGAAAAGGCCGCCGCGGCCATTGAACGACGCATGTTCGACGAAGGCGCGTGGCAGCGGCGCGATCCGCAGACGTGGGAGGAATTTGAAAAACGGGGCAAGGCGAGAAAAAAGCGCGTCGAGGAAGAAAAAAAGCTTGACGACACCGAGCCTTTTCGATAACTAACACCAACGCAGCACGTCCCCATCGTCTAGCCGGCCCAGGACAGCGGCCTTTCACGCCGTCAACGGCGGTTCAAATCCGCCTGGGGACGCCA